>NZ_AP018178.1:8452644-9186515 GCF_002368195.1 Calothrix sp. NIES-2100
CAATACTTTATACAAAGAGCTTTATGATACGGAATTTAATATTTATCGTCTCGTTCAAGTAGTTTGGATGGCAGATTATTGGAGTGTTCCGCCAGATCAAGACATGATATTTGGTTATCATGTCCACCTTGAAGGAGGTAAAGTGATGGAGTTGGAAACCCTACCTACGTTCAAAGCATATTGGGATAGCAAAGGCGGATTAGCAGAATTTCAAAAGCATATTTTAAAAATTTTGAAATTAGGTTAAAAGTAGCGATAGATACCTAATCAAGAGTAAGCGATCGCCTTTACGCCTTAAGATTGAGAAGCTTCAAACGTAACATCTTCATACACATCTGTGATCGCACAATTAAAATCAACACTTGCTAGATGTATATTATCCCCTGGACTATAGGTATAAAGTACCCATTGTCCTTCTGGGTTGCGGCGAAAAATCTCCACGTTCATCCGGGTTTGACTGACAAGCACATATTCCTGAAGGGACTCCATTTTCCGGTAGTCAGCAAATTTATCACCACGATCAAAAGCTTCTGTTGTAGGTGATAGGACTTCTACAATTAAGCAGGGATAATGGAGAAAATTTTCAAACGCTCTATCTCGTTGATCGCAACTTACTATAACATCAGGGTAGTAATAGATATTAATTGATTCAATATGTGCTTTGGTGTCTGATATGTAAGTCTGACATCCACTTCCACGCAAATGATTTCTCAGCATTGAAGCTATGTTGAGAGAAATAACTACATGATCGTTAGTTGCTCCCGCCATTGCGTAAACCAATCCCTGTCTATATTCGTGTTTAATGGGACTAGTTTCTTCTGCTTTAAGATAGTCTTCTGGGGAAATATAGCTAGAGTTTGGAGTTGCAACCATGTATAGTTACCTTGTGTGATGCCTTATATCTAGTTTAAGAGAAACGTAAGGCTGAAATGGCTAAGTTTGTATCTTGATAAATCTAGCTATTGCTAGATGCACTAATAGTCTCAAAAGCTATAATCTACCTCTGTTGGTTAGAGAGATAAACTTGTGGATGCAATATTAGAGCGATCGCACGCACTCAAACAAGCTGTGGTAGATTTTGTTTTGGACGCAGAAGGCGATTTAGCACAAGCTTTGGAAACCTATGCAGCTGGAAAGTTACGCAGTGGTAATGGTAACAGTACACAGCAAAACTTAGTTATTGATAGCTTTATTACAGAAGGGAAAGTAGGTGATAAGTCACCACTAGAATTATTTATCAATAGCGATGCTGATTTACAAGAGAGCGATCGCAATTTAATTAGCTCTTGGCATCGTAGTTTTATGGGCTTATTTGCCATCACTAAAATTTTACCTGATGGCTTTGAGTTAAGGAACTGGTTGACGGATAAATATTACATCGTTAAGCCCAATAACGCCCAAACCCTACAAGAAACATCTCGGTTAAAACAAGGAGAAATATTGCTCACTCGCATTTCTCCGATTACCGATAGTTACTGGACGTTTTTCAGTAATTATACAATTATGGGTAAATTGGGTAAACCGAAACTTGCTGTAGCTATTGGGAATTTCAAAGAAGAATATAAAAATCATCTTTACAGCGATGCGCCAGATTTGTTAGAAGAAGCTTGGCAATCTGTAACCCAATATCATCAGCAGTTTGTGGAATTTTTTGGCACTGACGAAATCACATTACCAGGATATCAACTGAATCAGAAAATAGCTGAATTTCAAGAAATAATTACTGAGAAGTATTTAGCGGCTTCAGGTATTGACACTTCTAAGCCTCTCAATGAACTAGTACAAGAAGCTGGAATTAATGAAGAGGAAATCACAGCCGCAGTTAAAGAAATGGGTGCTGACAGCAAGGTCGCAGCAGAAATATTTAAGAATAATGGTAGTAGTAAGATGGTAATGCCAAAGGTTGATTTACCTGCTGAACTGAGGAAAGCAGAACAGGTGACAGCTATTTCCCATCCCCGTTGGGGACAAATGTTTTTACCAACATATAGTAAGGTAAAAATTATTTTATCTACAGCAGATTGGCAAAATATTGAAGGTAGTCAAAAACTAATTCGCTCTTACTTGGAAGACAAACGTATTAACGCTTTTATTTGGTATCGGTTAGCCGAAGAGTACCCCAATACATTAGAAAATGTCTTGCAAACAGTTCTGCAACGTTCCGATTTTCAATTGAATCGGGATTTAAATGAACTGTTACAAGAATTTAACAAACCTCTAGAGCCAGATTTACCAGAAATTGCTAGTGTTCCTCTACATTTACATAGCTTATTTCAAGCAGCCTTAGGAGAAGTGCAAAAATCTAAACCACAAGGTAAGGGACAAAAAAAAGCAGCAAAGGGTTTTAAATAATCTAGCAATTACAAAGGGTGCTGAAAAATCAAGGACTAAAGTCCTGACTACGAAATTCTACTACCAACTAACAAACATTCCCGGCTCTGCGTCGGCGGCAATCTGCGGACATTATTAAGAAATTCAAGTATATTTTTTCCCAATTTAGCAGCACAGTTGTATCATTTGAAGCGTCGATTGTCAAAAAAATCAAATTTGGCTGAGTAATCATATGACAAATTCCAACCAAATTCTCCCCAGTGAAGGCATTTTAAAGACTAATTCTACCAGCACGAATGTAGTTAATATTCGTTCGGCTCCCGTAATCAAGGATGGTAATGTTATACGCCAAGGAAAATCAGGCGATCGCGTTAAAATTGTAGATAAACAAAAGCCTTCAGGAGATACTCGCAATTGGTACAAAGTGCAATTTGGTACACAAGCGAAAGAAGTCGGTTGGGTACGGGAAGACGTAATTTCAATAGTTGCTAGCCAACCTACACCTGATAAAAATCCCTCTGAAGCAGACACACTAGTGTATTTCGTTACTGACACTAAAACCGTGAGAGTTTACGGTAAAGGGCAGGCATATATAAATGTCTACGATAATAAAACTGAGGTGACAAATCGTGCGCCAGCTGCAAAATTACCTAAAAATGACACTACTAATGCTTGGACAACTTACATTGCTTCTAAGGATGGATCTACTTATCAAGTCAGATTTATTCCTGGTGCTGACACTGAACTGACCATTATTCATGAAAATAAGGTGATTTTGCAGCAGAAAGGTTTTCGTGCTGACGGTACTGAGTATCGACCAAAATAATCATGTGGTTTTGAGTCATATCATTTTCGGATCAATAGTTGTCATTGCGAGCGTAGCGCAGCAATCGCAGCAATTTTGTGATTGCTTCGCCACACTTCGTTATGCTCGCAATGACATTTTATAAGCGATTAACCGGATATGAGATCATGAGGACTTTACTGTTCAATATCCGGACTAAAGTCCTCACTACGAAAATTTTTATCAAATTTGCTCTTAAGACCCCATACGTAGCGATAGCGGAGTGTGGGGATGAAAAGCGGTAGTTGTTGAGACATCTGACTTTTCCCGTTATCTTTCTATCACAGCGATCGCGATCAGGAGTGCTATCCTAAAAGTCCTATTTTCCCGTTGTTCTATTCTCATTAAACGTCTTTTATTGATAATAGGCTTGTGGACTGAAACCCTTACTATATCTATGTTTCCAGACTTAACGGGAAAAGTCAGATAGCGGAATGCGGGGAGCGTCAATAGCTTTTAGCTTGAGTTGCAACTGTTAATACTTGCGGTGGGGAAGCATCTGGAGGATAGATCAAGTCTACTTCTACTAATCTGCGATCGCCTGCTGGCATATTTAATATAGTTAAGGGTTCTCCGACTTGGCCTCTGGTTTGCATCAGGTGAACAAATTGGGTTTGCGGCTTACCTTGGTCATCTTTGTAACGGACTCGCACTGTACCCCGGAAGAAAACTTGTTTGGCTGGTGTATTGAAAAAGCGTAACCCTGGTTTTACTAACTGATCTTCTTTGATTGGGGTTTGGATTGCCACACTGACAGTCTGCGGACTTTGACTATTATTATATAGTGGCAATTTCAAACTGTATTGAATGCCATAGTTGCCATGAGCGCGGTATGCAGTGTCAGGATAGCGCACCAGCATCTTTGCACTTTGAATTTGATTAGTTCCCAAGCTACCACCATGCACGGTACTTAAAGCGTAGGAAAAGGCTTGTCCTGGCTGGGGAATGGTGAGATATTTGGCTTTTGGTTCATCTACTAATAAGGCTCGCCACTGAGAACCACTGGCTACTCCGGCTACACGCCCGTAAATGCGGGGTTTACCAGTTTCTTCTAAAGGAGTTGGGGTTTTATCTCTGGGGCCAGCTACATCACTATTATTCAGTAAATTTTGCCACTCTTCTAAAGTAGGCGCACGCTCACTACCATCGGGATTTGTTTGTGCAAACATGGCGAGGCTAGCTGCATAAACTTTACCATTACTGCGTAGTCGCATTAAAGTAGAGCGACCATTCAGGGGTGGGGTAAGTCCTTGTACAGGAATTGGCAGATTTAGTAATATGTGATACTCCTGCGGTTGTATGACTATTTGCGCGGGAAAAATTTCCTGTCGCTTACCTCTGAGTACATCATTAGTAATGCGATCGCCTGGGCCAGAAAAAACTGTACCTAAGATATTGTTACTAAAAGATGGTAACCCAATAAAAGGTGCATCGGGTTGACTCAAATAACTGGCTGCTTGCAATACATTTATCGTTACTGGTGACGAACCAGGATTATGTAAAATTATCCCCACATACAGCGAGCGCAAATTTTCTGGCGGTTCAGCTTTAGCAATATGGTGAGCAAAAATATCAAATCGTCCTTGAAAGGGAAAATTTAAATGGGCTGTTGGGACTTTTTTGCCATCAGGCGGAAAGGTGGAAAGTAAAATTCCTTCTTTCAATACCAATTCTGGACTATTGCTATTAAATACTGGTACTTTATCAAGATTACCTGGTAAAGGACGTACAACTTGCGGTTGTACTACTTCTGCTGGTGGTGGTGTAGGGGGAATCGATTGAGTCAGGCTCAAACTTAGTAACAATGGAAACATAAATTTAACTATTTTCTCCTTCATCAAGACGCTGACAAATTTATGAAAGTGCCAGTTTGTTAATAATTAATACGAAATCTGCAACAATGTTTACCAAATTTTCTGGATGCAAAACTGGAACATGGACAAATATGCAATTTGCTCTGAGTTGGGATTGACGCAGATGATCTAATACGGAATAATAAAGACCCTCACAGACAAATTTACCGCAGTCGTGGCTAATCTCAATTCCCCTAGCGCCAGCAACTAATTGTTCTAAATCCACTCCTGTTTGCAAAACTCTTTCTTTGCAACTAGCGCAAAATTCCACAGTTAATAGCATCCGGCTAGCCGCCATACCACAACAGATGATGCAATCTGGTTCGAGTTCGTTGATTTTTTGAATTACACAATCGCTAGCCAGCTGCACATCTACAGGTAACTGACGCAAAAAAGTCAAATGATGAGGTAGGATGTCAAGTTTGGCGACTTCTAGTAATAGATCATCAGAAGAATTTGACTGTTGATCGCACAACCAAGTGTCAAAAGAAGTTAATAGAAACCTTTTCTTCATAGGAAATATTATTTAAAATAGAATAACCCTCCATAATAAATTTACAAGGAGCAGGTCAATGCCAGTGATTGCGGTCGTAGATTACGAGATGGGAAATTTGCATTCAGTTTGCAAAGGCTTGGAAAAAGCTGGAGCTACTCCTAAAATCACTCATTCTTTTAAAGAAATAGAACAAGCAGATGCAGTCGTTTTACCTGGAGTAGGAGCATTTGATCCAGCGGTGCAACACCTGCGATCGCGTGGTTTAGAACAACCTATTAAAGATACGATCGCATCTGGTAAACCATTTTTGGGTATCTGCTTGGGATTGCAAATTCTGTTTGAATCAAGTGCAGAAGGTACTCAACCAGGGTTGGGAATTGTCAAAGGAAAAGTCAAACGGTTTATTCCTGAACCGGATATCACTATTCCACACATGGGTTGGAATCAGCTGGAAATAACTCAGCCAAAAAGTATTATGTGGGAGCATTTACCATCCCAACCTTGGGTATATTTTGTCCATTCTTACTATGTTGAACCAACAGAGGAGCAAATTCGGGCAGCAATAGTTACCCACGGTACTCAAACAGTTACAGCTGCGATCGCCCGTGATAACCTGATGGCAGTTCAATTTCACCCCGAAAAATCATCGAATATCGGATTGCAAATATTGTCTAATTTTGTTGCTCAAGTCCGAGAGCAAGTTGCGGCATAATATAATTTTATTAGTTGTCAGTTGTTAGTTGTCAGTTGTCAGTTAATAATTCTTACTGCTGACTAAATTACTAATGACCACTTACCCTGAGTTTCGACTACGCTCAACTACCGCGCAGCCGTTCGCGTAGCATCTCGTTCGCGCAGCGTCTCCCCTTGGGAGAAGAGAAGGGATGACGAATGACCAATGACAAATGACTAATGACTAATGACCAATGACAAATGAGTCTGAGAATTTACGGTAATCGCCAGCTAAAAACATTACCTGGTAAAGACACCAGACCCACTAGTGCGCGGGTACGGGAGGCTGTCTTTAATATTTGGCAGGGAGATATAGCTGGTTGTAGCTGGCTAGATTTGTGTGCCGGTAGTGGTTCAATGGGAGCAGAGGCTTTGTGTAGAGGAGCCAGCTTAGTAATAGGCATTGAACAATCGAGCCGAGCCTGTAACATTATTCAACAAAATTGGCAGCAAGTAGCTCATGCTGACCAAGAATGGAAAGTATTGCGGGGAAATGTACTCCAGCAGTTAAAAAACCTATCAAGCAAACAATTTGACAGAATTTATTTTGATCCACCTTATGCTAGTGGATTGTACCAACCAGTATTAGAAGCGATCGCTGATTATCAACTTTTAAATTCTGACGGCGAACTCGCCGCTGAACACAGTTCCCAAGATTTGGTGATGCCAATCATTGCCAATTGGGAAATTTGCCGTCAGAAAGTTTATGGAAATACAGCCCTGACGTTTTACAGGACAATTGAGTAAGAAAGGGGAAAGGGGACAAGGAGGACAAGGGAAGGGGGATGAGGAGTAAAGCAGAGAATCATTACTCTTAATCTCTAGCCCATAGCCCCTAGCCCCTAGCCCTGGTTCCCCTAGCCCCTAATCCCTAACCTCCCAGTTCGGTGGGGCGCTTATATTGCTTATAGGCAGCGTAAAACAGACCAGAAAGGGTAACCACAATTAAACCAAGGACAATACCTGAGAGCAGGGGTTCAACCACTGTAAATCTCCTCTTTGCAATTATTAAACATTCGTTTCCTGTTTTTGATTTTACCAAATTGGGGTGAATCCCGCTCCCTAGAGGATTTTAGACAAGGAATGGCAACAAAAAAATCTTCATCTGTGCTTGCAGACAGAATCAAGAACTTTTAAGCTATGTGTAGGAAATGAAAAACTTTTAGCACACCTCAACTTTAACTACACACCTTTTGGATAACCAGATTACCAAACCTGAAACTCTAATTCAGCGGATCGCTTTGCTGGCTCTGGCCATACTGCTAGCAATCTCTTTGGGCATTTTTGGTGTTCAAATGGTTCAAGCGTCCGATCCCTATGTCAAGAGTGTTCTAGCCCTGACGGGCGATCCTGTTCAAGGAAACGCTATCTTTCAAATTAATTGTGCTGGTTGTCATGGCTGGCAAGCAGATGGGCGAGTAGGCCCCAGTTTGCAAGGTGTTTCCAAGCACAAGTCTCGGTATGGATTAATTCAGCAAGTGATTAGTGGGGACACACCACCCATGCCAAAATTCCAACCTAGTGCCCAAGAAATGGCAGACCTTTTGAGCTATTTAGAATCGTTGTAGATTGGGGCATTGGGCATTGTTCCCCAGACTCCCCAGACTCCCTAGACTCCCTGATACCCTAAAAATTCAACCCTCCGCTAACCTGGTGTATTGGGGAGGGTTGAATTGTCAAAATCAGTTAAAAGACGAAGTTGTTGGCAGTGAGGTTAGTAGCAGTAACATTGTTTAAAGTTACTAAAGTAGCGAAAGTTTCCGATGTCCCCGCAGTACCATCAACGTCTATTTGCACCAGAGTACTTGTGCCTGACTGGAGCCATCTTAAGTATCCATCGGCGATCGCATTATTAGCACCAAAGTAACCTGAATCTGTTAATAGATCTGTCAATCCAATTACATCAGTACTGGTATTAAAGTCAGTAATTGTATCGCCACCTTCGGTAAACCTAAAGTAGACAAATCCATCATTACCAACACCGCCAGTTAACGTATCGCTGCCAAATCCACCAACTAAGAAGTCGTTATCGATACCACCATTTAAGCTATCATTGCCAAATTCACCGTACAAAGTATCATTGCCACTACCGCCATTGAGCGTATCATTATCGAAACCACCATTTAAGTTATCGTTACCTGCACCAGATGTAATCGAGTCATTACCGCTATTACCAGCTACAGAGACAACCGCCGCAGTAACGTTGATGATGTCGTTACCAGTACCTGTAGATAAGGCGAGACTTTCAATGTTTTGGAATGTTGTGCCGTTGGAAACCGTTCCAGTAGTGGCAGTAGTATAGGAGACGTTTAAACTGGTGGTAGCATAGGACATATCTAAAGTCAGCAAATCTGTGCCCGCATCACCATTAATGTTATCTACGCCTTCACCACCATAAATTGAGTCATTCCCAGCGCCAGCACTGATTGTGTCATTACCTAAACCACCGTAAAGGCGATCGCTCCCTGCACCAGAGATAATTGAGTCATTACCGTAACCGCCATCAATATTTGCATAAGCCGCAGCTGTGACATTAATTGTATCGCTGGCGCTACCTGCTTCTATTTCCAGGCTTTCAATATCTGTAAAGGTGGTGCCAGTATTAACTGTGCCAGTTGTGGTAGTGGTGTAGCTAACATTTAAGGATGTATTGTAATTAGATAAATCTAATTTCAGGTAATCAGAACCAAGACCCCCGTTAATTACATTCGCCCCTACACTCTCATAAATTACATCATTACCAGCCCCAGCGTTGATGGTATCGTTACCGTAACCGCCATCCAGGGTATCATTACCTACACCTGCGGTAATTGAGTCATTACCGTCACCGCCATTAAGGATATTGTTACCTGCACCTGCGGTAATTGAGTCATTACCGTAACCACCATTGATATAAGCAACAGCAGCAGCGGTGACATTGATGATATCGCTGGCGTTACCTGTTGTCAGACTCAGATTTTCGATATTTTGAAATTTTGTGCCATTGGAAACTGTGCCATTGGTAGCGGTGGTATATGTGACAGTCAGAGGAATAATGTAATCTGACAAATATAAATCCAGGTAGTCATAGCCAGCGCCACCATCAATACTGTCCACACCGTTACCGCCATTGAGGCTATCATTTCCAGTCCCACCAATTAGCGTATCATTACCGTCACCGCCATACAGGCTATCGTTACCTGCGCCTGTGGTAATGGAGTCGTTACCGTAACCACCACTCACAGAAGCAACCGCGGCAGCAGTTACATTGATGATATCGCTGGCGCTACCTGTACTCAAACTGAGATTTTCGATATTTTGAAAGGTAGTACCATTAGAAACTGTGCCAGTGGTAGCGGTGGTATAGCTGACAGTCAGGGGAATAATGTAATTAGACAAATCTAAACTCAGGTAATCATAGCCAGCCCCACCGTTGATGCTGTCTATTCCTCCACCGCCATTGAGAGTATCACTACCATCTCCAGCATTGAGGGTGTCATTACCATCACCGCCATAAAGGTTATCGTTAAAAGCACCTGTGGTAATGGAGTCGTTACCGTAACCACTATCCACAGAAACAACAGCAGCAGTTACATTGATGATATCGCTGGCATTACCTGTACTTAGACTCAGACTTTCGATATTTTGAAAGGTGGTGCCAGTATTAACTGTGCCATTGGTGGCGGTGGTATAGGTGACAGTCAGGGGAATAATGTAATTAGATAAATCTAAATCCAGGTAATCATAGCCAGTACCACCATTGATGCTGTCTACTCCACCGTCACCCTCATAAATTAAGTCATTACCAGCGCCAGCGTTGATGGTGTCGTTACCATAACCGCTAGAGAGTGTACCACCATAGATTGTATCGTTGCCTGCACCTGTGGTAATTGAATCATTACCGTAACCACCATAAATCCTTGCAGTTGCCGCAGTCACGTTAATAGTGTCACTGGCACTACCTGCTTCTAGTTCTAGGCTTTCAATGTCTGTAAAAGTAGTGCCATTAGAAACTGTGCCATTGGTAGCAGTGGTATAAGTGACAGTGACAGGAACAATGTAATTAGACAGATCTAAACTGAGGTAGTCAGAACCAGCACCACCGTTAATACTGTCTACTCCACCGTTACCGTCATAAATTAAGTCATTTCCAGCGCCAGCGTTGATGGTGTCGTTACCATAACCGTTAGAGAATGTACCACCGTAAATGGTATCATTAGCTGCACCTGTGGTAATTGAGTCATTACCGTAACCACCAATAATTTCCGCAACTGCGGCAGTCACATTAATAACGTCACTGGCACTACCTGCTTGGAGTTCTAGGCTTTCAATATCTGTAAACTTAGTACCAGTTGAAACTGTGCCATTGGTAGCGGTGGTGTAGGTAACAGTCAACGGCACAATATAATTAGACATATTTAAATTCAGATGGTCATAGCCGGAACCACCATTAATAGTGTCTACTCCGGAACCATCAGAAAGGGTGTCATTACCTGCACCGGCGTTGAGGCTATCATTGCCATCACCACCATAAAGATTGTCTCTTCCTGCCCTGGCATTGAGAATATCGTTACCATCACCACCAGAAAGCGAGTCATCCCCAAGTCCACTATTGAGGACATCGTTACCTTCATTCCCAGTTAAGGTATCATCACCGATGCCAGTGGTAATTGTGTCATTACCAACACCGCCATCAACAGAAGCATAATTGGCAGCAGTCACATTAATATTGTCGTTGCCAATACCCGTTGTCAGGTAAAGACGGTCAATATCTCGAAATGTTGTGCCGTCAGATACTGTGCCACTGGCAGTGCTGGTGTAAGTCACTGTTAAATTAGCAGTGGCAGAGGAAATGGACAAATTTAAAAGGTCATTACCTGTGCCAGCAACGATTTTGTCTACTCCACCCCCAGCTGTAATATAATCATCCCCAGCACCACTTGTAAGCGTGTCATTGCCAGTGCCGCCATCAAGAAGATCGTTACCGCCACCAGTAGTAATAGAATCATTGCCAGCATTGGCAAAAACAGTAGCATCAATAGCGGCACTGACATCAATTTTGTCGTTGCCAGCATCTGTATTGATATCGAGAATTTCGATATTCTGAAAAGTTGTGCCAGAGAAACTACCTACTGATGTGGCGATGGGATAATTGATAGTTAAGTCGAGGGTAGAGGCGTAAATTTTAATTTCCAAGGAATCATTACCCTGTCCCCCATCAATAGTATCAATTCCATCATCGGCAAACAAACTACCATACTCAATCTTGTCATCGCCATCACCGGCATTGATGACATCATTGCCGACACTACCAGAGAGAATATCGTTTCCAGCGCCAGCATTGAGAGTGTCGTTACCTGCACCGCCATTGAGGTTATCGCCACCAGCACCAGCATTGAGATTGTCATTGCCATCACCGCCATTGAGAATATCGTTTCCAGCGCCAGTAGTAATGGCATCATTACCGCCATTAGCATTAATATCAGCATCACTTGCAGCAGTGACATTAATGATGTCATTGCCGCTACCAGTTTCTAGGGACAAACTTTCGATATTGATAAAGGTAGAACCGTTGGAAACCGTTCCATTTGTTGAATTGGTGTAGGTAAAAGTTAAATTGCTAGTAGCAGTAGAATTATCCCAAGTGAGGTAGTCAAAGCCTTGTCCACCGTCGATTTTTTCGACTCCCACACTGCCAAGGTAATCACTGGCGTAAATAGTGTCATCGCCATCACCACCATTGATGACATCATTACCACTACCGCCATAAACAGAATCGTTACCTGCACCAGCGTTGAGGGTGTCATTACCATCATTGCTATTGAGTAGGCTACCAAGGGTATCGCTACCATTACCTGTGGTGATGGAGTCGTTACCGCCATTGCCATCAATGTTGGCATTACCCGCAGCCGTGACATTAATGATGTCATTACCGCTACCAGTTTCTAGGGACAGACTTTCGATACTTTTAAAGGTAGTGCCATTGGAAACTGTGCCATTGATAGCACTGGTATAGGTGACAGTTAAGTTAATGGTGGCTGCGGAATTATCTAGTCTCAGGTAATCGAAGCCTTGTCCACCATCGATGCTTTCGACTCCCAAACTGCCATCACTAGCGTAAATAGAGTCATCTCCATCACCTGCATTGAAAGTATCATTACCAGGCTCTTTGTAAATGCCATCACCAAGGACATCGTTACCTGCACCAGCATTTAATGTATCATTACCTGCACCTCCGTAAAGGCGATCGCTACCATTGCCTGTGGTGATGGCATCATTGCCAGCATTACCATGAATTTCCGCATTACCCGCAGCAGTGACGTTAATAGTATCGTTACCGCTACCTGTGTACAGTGTCAGACTTTCGATATTGATAAAGGTAGTGCCATTAGAAACTGTGCCATTCGTCGAATTGGTATAGGTTACAGTTAAGTTGCTAGTTGCAGCAGAATTATCTAGTCTCAGAGAATCAAAGCCTTGTCCACCATCAATTTTGTCTACTCCCAAACTACCATCACTAGCGTAAATATAGTCATCTCCATCACCTGCATTCAAGACATCATTACCAGCCTCGCCATAAGATTCGCCCACGATATCATTACCAGCACCAGCATTGAGGGTGTCATTGCCAGCACCGCCATAAAGAGTATCTCTACCATTACCTGTGGTGATGGAGTCATTGCCGCCATTACCATCAACTTTGGCATTACCCGCAGCAGTGACATTAATTGTGTCGTTACCGCTACCTGTGGCTAATTCGAGACTTTCGATATTAATAAAAGTAGTGCCATTGGAAACTGTGCCATTTGTGGCGGTGGTATAAGTGACAGTTAAGTTGACAGTGGCAGCGGAATTATCTAGCTTTAAGTAGTCAAAGCCTTGCCCACCATCGATTTTTTCGACTCCGACACTATTGTAATTACTACCATAAATTGAGTCATCTCCATCACCTGCATTTAAGACATCATTGCCGATGTTGCCATCAAGGTAATCGTTGCCTGCACCAGCATTGAGGGTATCATTGCCGGCACCACCGTAAAGGTAATCTCTACCATTACCTGTAGTGATAGAGTCATCGCCATTATTACCAGATATATCGGCATTACCCAAAGCAGTAACATTAATGATGTCATTGCCGCTACCAGTAATTAAGTCTAGACTTTCGATATTTTGAAAGGTAGAACCATTGGAAACTGTCCCATTTGTGGCGGTGGTGTAAGTAACAGTGACATTGCCAACGACATCAGCTATATCCCAATTGAGGGAGTCAAAACCTTGCCCACCATCGATTTTTTCTATTCCCGCACTACCTTTATTGGCGTAAATATAGTCATCCCCATCACCTGCATTCAGGATGTCACTACCCGCACCATCATCAAGAGTATCGTTGCCTGCTCCACCATTGAGAGTATCATTACCATCGCCACCATCAAGGCGATCGCTTCCATTGCCTGTGGTAATGGCATCATTGCCGCCATTGCCATAAACGGTGGCATCACCTACATAGGTGACATTAATACTGTCGTTACCGCTACCTGTTTCTAACCTCAAACTTTCGATATTTTGAAAGGTAGTGCCATTGGAAACTGTGCCATTGATAGCGGTGGTGTAGGTGACAGTTAAATTGCTAGCAGCAGCAGAATTATCTAAATTTAGGTAGTCATAGCCGTTTCCACCATCAATTTTTTCGACATTCACACTACCAGAATATTCACTACCTATAATGCTGTCGTCGCCATCACCACCATTGAGGGTGTCATTACCAGTAGCGCCATCCAGGGTATCGTCACCAGCCCCACCATTAATAGAGTCGTTCCCGGCATAACCATAAATGTAGTCACTGATGACAGTTCCAGTAAGTGTGTCATTGCCGGAGGTACCATAAATAAAATTAAGCACAGATTTTTACTCCTTTGTTTGACAGGTTGTAAATAGGTAGATAGAGAAACTCAAACTCATGCACCTCGTCGCCTGAAGCTATAAGTTGGAAAAAAGACAAATGGTTTTACCGTAGCGAATTTGATTTATGTGCCAAGTGACACATAAATTTTGTCATCACGATAAGCGATCGCATATACCAGGTTTTGCGATCGCTCTTGCTTGTCGAGTGACGAATGATTTCACCAAAATGGCGGCTTCTTTGTCATCAATTCAAATTTTTTTGATTACCTGTTTCAGCATTTTTTACAGCTTGATATCACAAACTCTCAAAATCAGATGCACCCACAGCAAAGCCGACAAGCATGAATAACCAGACAAATAATCTGTCTCTTACATCAGCTAGTCTGTAATCCGAATTTGTGTATTGGTTACTTCTATAGGCAGTGTCTATACCAAGTTACAAATGTAAAAAATACGCTTTAAAAAAATCTTAGCATCATCAGTAGATTTACAGTAGGAAGAGAAATTAAGAAAATATAATATTAAGTATTTAAACTGAGATTTCATAATCAGGGGAGAAAAATCAACAGCTAATGACAAACGACCAATTCCCAAAGCGCTATTTTCAATGACTGCAATTACACGGAAAAAACCCACAAGTCCCTAGCCCCTAGCCCCTAGCCCCTAACCCCTAAGTCTCAGGATTTTTGCATAAATATATATACTGGCACTCGAATAAAATCTAAGATATTGTGTAATTTGCGTAATAATCGGTTTTAGTGGAGAACGGCCGCTAAAGGTAATGGGAAAACTTGGGTATGAATTCGAGGTTCACAAACAAAGCAGTTGCTAAAGCCAGCCCCAACCGGAATACCCGCCGATGCGTTCACTGTTCTAGATTCATGCGAGGTATATGATGACTACTCAGACTCATCCTTCAGTGTTGCAAAAGACGGCAAACGTAACTTTATCAACGCCTGTGCAGGCAACACTTTTCGTTTCCCTATGTGCGTTGACACTGTGGACTGCTTATTTTACAACCTATCCAGCGGTTCACGATCGCGTACATAACCCACGTCACCACACTCTGCTGGTACCTTGCCACTAAACAACTGAAGGCTGAAGTATGAAGTTTGAAGTATGAAGTGATTTAGTTGATTTTTTATCCTTCATCTTTTAAGCTTCATCCTTTTGTTGTGACAATCCAGCGGACAAGATTCCCCATTATCAAGCGACAATACAGTACATGAAAACTTGTACGCTGGGTTCATAGAGTTTTGATCAACTCAGCTATTACTGTGAAATCCATAGTTAAAATGTCGAAATTTAAGCTGTATACACTCATCAGTGCTATTTGTATGATGAGTGTAGTTTTTTATAGTTTTATCGGCTTCTCTCAATCGCCCCAACCGCGTGTGCGACTAGTTAGCCCAGCACCAGAAAGCCGAATTATACCGTTTGAAGCCGAGGCCAGTACACCGCAATCTCCAGTAAAATTAGCGCTGCAAGCCGAAGATGCTACAGGTAAAGCATTAGAGAACGCTAAATTTGACCTGGAAATTTTTACCCCACCTCATAACCCTTGGTTCACAACGGATTTTCCCATAGTGGAGGGAACCAAGCTACTAGATATCGAGACTATAGCCCCAAAAGGACAGCTAGAAGTTCAAACAATGCTGCCAATTCGGGGAAATTACCAACTCAAGGTGAATGTTACCCCAGTGGTAGCGAATGCCTTTAAGCCAATTCAGCAAACCCTGACATTACCAGTGGCAGAAAATGGGGTAAAATATCGTAATTTTGCCATTCTCGCTGTAATTTTATTACTGGTTGGGCTAGGTGGTGGTTGGGTAATTGGTGGAAGACAAGCAATTACACCAGGAGAAATTGCACCTCAGCAAGTGCGATTATTATTGAGTGGATTAATTGTCGTTGCGATCGCAGCTCTATTATTTGTTAACATCAGTGCAGAAGTTGCCCAATCACAAGGTTCAGGACACGCACATAATCACGATCATCACGATCATGGATCGGCAACCGCAGCAGAAGTTGATAACTCTGGGATTGTTCGTCAACAGGGTTTGCAAGCCCAATTGTTAGGATCTGCTAGCGCCACTGTTGGAGAACCTGCTGCTTTGCAAGTAAAAGTTACTGACGAAAAAACAAATCAGCCAATCTCAGACTTACTCTTAAACATCAAAACCACCATGCTTGAGGATGGTTGGGTGAATTTTGCATCCCAAACTGTGACTGATTCCACAGGACAATTTTCCTGGGAACAAGGGTTTTTTGATGGCGCACCTCATAAATTGACAGTAGAAATTGCGCCTCAACCCAATGCTGCACGCCAATTTACGCCATTTCAGGTACAAAGACAAATAGATGTAGAAGGAGTTGCACCGCCTTTTATGGTGCGGTTTATTAGTCTGGCTTACATGACAGCCTTTGTGATTGTGGGATTGTTAGTAGGATTGCGACTCAGACGGAATTTGCCTTTGCACAGTTAACTTGTACTTTTGCAAGTCGTACCCTACGGGAAGCAAGCTACGCGGAGCGTCTCGTAAAGCCTGCGGCATAGCTACGCTTAGGGCGTAGCCTCTCCTAGAAAAGAGAAGTACAAAAATTAATCATATAACTCTTGTGGTGCGGGCATCTTGCCCGCTACAAGTGTACCTCACTCCGATGAAATATGCTGTAGTTTAAAGCTATAAATGAAGTTGAAAAACCTTAAAACTTAAGTACAACAAGCAATATAGTTTTTGTGGTTCATTTGTACGCATATGTGCAAGAGTAATGAAAATTAAGTTAAGCGATCGCCTTCAGAAAACTTCCCTAACCCAGATGCGGGCGATCGCAAACTAACTACTTAATATTGCGTTCGAGCCAAGCAACCAGATCGGAAACATCTGAAAAACTTAAAAATTCTTCTCCCAAAACTTCCAATTGTTCCGTAGACAATACCCGAACGCGATCGATTATCGAAGAATCTATCTCACCAAAACGCCGATTTAGCTGCCGATTTAAAAAGCGAAATGCCTCCTTCTGCTCACCACGTTCCTCGCCTTTGTGCAAAATATCTTGATAAATAACCGATTCTTGCATAAGATCCTCACTTAATAACTGACGAATTAAATCTTTCTCAAATCTCAAACCAGCTAAAATCTCAGTATAAGCCGCCGTATTTTGCCTCGTTTCCCTATCTGCAATTCTAGCGACTTCCTGGGAAACCTGCGATAATAACTCTCGTGGAGAATCAGTCCGACATAAAGGTGCTAGCGGCAATAAAGCCGAATTGCCCAGAAACCATCTCGAATCCTGCTCCCACATCCGAACCGCACGATAAGAGTGGATAGTAGACTCCTCCCGATATTCTTCGGTAAAAGCAATCTCATCGTCAGTTTCCTGCAAAAATATGACGACTTGTGTAACAGAACACTTATACAAACGCTTTAGCCTAACGCAATAATCCAACATTCGGAAAGGAATCGCCGGATTAGACTTTGTTAAAGTTTGAAACTCAATATGTAAAATTCGATTACCAGCTTGGATAAAAATTACCGAATCAGCACGAATTGGTTCCAAGCTTAACTCGGTTCTTAACACAGTAATATTGGTAGATTCTTCCCCAATTAACCACCTGACAAAATCTGCTGGATATTTTTCTGCCAGAACTTTACAAACGTTATCAAAGCTCAAAATATCAACCTAATTAATCCGATAAATATATTATTATAAAATTTATCGGTAAAGCAAACCAGAAATAGTTTGCAATAGTAGCCAAACATTTAAGCTACCAATAACAATCGCTACTAACCACGATAAAATTTTCAGCCATAAAGGATTAACAAACTCACCCATTAAGCGGCGGTTACTTGTAAACATTACCAATGGCACAACGGCAAATGATAGTTGCAAACTTAAAATAACTTGACTGAAAATTAGTAAACTACCTGTACTTTTTTCACCTAAAAATATAATTGAAATCAATGCCGGGATAATCGCAATTAATCTAGTTATCAACCGACGCAACCAAGGTTTTAAGCGCAAATTGAGAAATCCTTCCATGACAATTTGCCCTGCCAAGGTTGCGGTTAGGGTTGAACTTTGCCCGGAAGCAAGTAATGCTAAAGCAAAAATTGCACTCGCTGCATTCACACCCAATATGGGAGAAAGCAATTTATAAGCATCTTGAATTTCGGCTACATCTTGATAACCAGAAAAATGAAAAGTGGCAGCAGCAACAATCAAAATTGCTGAGTTGATAAACAATGCAAAAAATAAAGCCACTGTTGAATCAATCGTGCCAAATTTAATAGCTTCCCATTTCTTTTGGGATGTTGCTTCCCAATTCCGCGTCTGCACAATTGATGAGTGTAAATATAAGTTGTGCGGCATCACTGTTGCCCCTAAAATGCCAATAGCAATGTAGAGCATTTCTGGATTCTGCACAATTTCTATTTTGGGAACATAACCTAATAAAATTCCCCCAAAGTCAGGGCGCGAAAAGATGATTTCTGCGAAAAAGCACAGTCCAACAGTTGCTACTAACATAATTACCAAAGCTTCTGTATAACGAAAACCTTTGTGTTGTAGCAGCAGCAGTACAATTACATCTAGCGCCGTTATACATACCCCCCAACTCAGGGGAATACCAAAAAGAAGTTGCAGCGCGATCGCACTTCCTAAAACTTCCGCTAAGTCGCAAGCTGCGATCGCAATCTCACAAAGTACCCATAACCAGAAGTTCACACGCGGACTGAAATAATCTCGACAAGCCTGTGCTAAATCTCGTTCCGTTGCTACTCCCAACCGCACACACAGCGATTGCATTAAAATCGCCATCAAGTTGGAAAGCATGATTACTGTTAGTAATGCATAACCGAATTTAGCACCCCCAGCCAAGTCAGTCGCCCAGTTACCAGGGTCCATATATCCCACTGACACCAGATATCCAGGCCCTGCATAAGCCAACATCTTGCGCCAGATGTTTTTGGTCTTAGGAATCTCTATACTGCGGTGGACTTCAGGTAAGCTGGGCTTCCTGTCCTGATTTTCTGGAAAAGGCATTCGTTGATACTCTCAGTTTTTCATAATCTTCTCATAATTCTATCCACCGCTGAGAAATTTAACTACATTCCTAAGGTTATAAATCTTAATACTCACTACAACTTAGTTAAAAACTTCAACAAGCAACTCAATTTTCTGAGTGAAAGAGATTATCATTATTAAATTTTCAACTTGTAAAAACTGCTTTTTTTTATTACATTTGAACGAGAACTCATATAGCTAATAAGTTAATCTTTTGAACAAAAATGAAGCCGAAAATACATTCAGAATCTGACAATTGTTGTCATTGTGGACATGACGATCGCGAGAATCATAATCACAATCATCATAATGATTCTCATCACCATCATGATGAGAATCATAACCATGACCATAATCACGATCATGGCGGAGAATTTAATCTCAAAAATGAGATATTTCCTTTAGTTTTGATTTTCGGTTTGTATACACCAGGGATAATTTTTGAATCTCAATTACACAATACATTCTACTCAATCGGTGAATATCTACTTTTTATCCCTGCCTATTTATTAAGTGGATGGAGTGTTTTAAAAACTGCGGGGAGGAATATACTCAGAGGTAGAGTATTTGATGAAACTTTTTTGATGACAGTAGCGACATTGGGCGCGATCGCCATTCATAAATTACCCGAAGCTGTAGGGGTAATGTTGTTTTACAAAATTGGCGAGTTATTTCAAGATATTGCCGTTAGTCGTTCCCGTAATTCCATTAAAGCTTTACTGGAAATACGTCCAAATTATGCCAATATCCAAATAAATGGAGAAATTAAGAAAGTATCGCCAGAAACAGTAAATATCGGGGAAATTATTGTAGTCAAACCCGGAGAAAAGATTCCCTTAGATGGGGAAATCATAGAAGGAAATTCCCAAGTTGATACATCTGCCTTAACTGGAGAATCTGTACCGCGAACGGTGAGAACGGGAGAAATAGTTTTGGCGGGAATGCTCAATAAAATGGGTGTCCTAACAATTAAAGTCACAAAACTTTTTGATGAGTCTTCCATTGCCAAGATTTTAGATTTGGTGCAGAATGCCAGAAGCAAAAAAGCAGCAACAGAGAAATTTATTACAAAGTTTGCGAGATATTATACACCAGTAGTAGTTTTGGCATCTTTAGCAGTTGCGTTATTACCGCCTTTATTGATTCCTGGGGCAACAGCTTCAGAATGGATTTATCGTGGTTTGATATTATTAGTAATTTCCTGTCCATGTGGATTAGTTATCAGTATTCCCCTCGGTTACTTTGGGGGAATAGGCGGTGCTGCTAAACAAGGTATTTTGGTTAAAGGCTCGACTTTTTTAGATACTTTGACAACAGTAGATACGGTTGTATTTGACAAAACTGGTACATTAACCAAAGGAGTATTTAAAGTAGTAAAGATTATTCCTAAAAATGGCGGGAATGAGCAAGAGTTGCTAGAATTAGCCGCCAAAATAGAATCACATTCAAATCATCCGATCGCCCAATCTATTAGGGAGGCGTATCAGGGAAAAATCGATGCATCCCAAGTGAGAGATTACCAAGAAATCGCTGGTTATGGAATTAGCGCCCAAGTTGAAAATCAGTTAGTGCTTGTAGGAAGCGATCGCCTATTACACAAAGAGAATATTGTTCATGATGTTTGCAATATTGAAGGCACAGTGATTCATCTCGCAGTGAATCATGTATATGTTGGGTATATTGCGATCGCTGATGAGTTGAAATCAGATGCAAGAGAAGCTATTCAAAAGCTAAAACGAATCGGTGTCAGAAAAACAGTCATGTTAACCGGAGATAATCAAGCGATCGCCTCCCATGTGGCTCAACAGCTTGGTATAGACTCCTATGAAGCAGAGTTATTACCAGAAGAAAAAGTTAGTGCTATTGAAAAGTTACTCAGCACCGCACAACAGCATGGTAAAGTTGCCTTTATTGGTGATGGAATTAATGATGCTCCAGTAATTGCTAGAGCTGATGTTGGCATGGCAATGGGCGGATTAGGCTCAGATGCGGCGATAGAAACTGCTGATGTTGTCATCATGACCGATAGTCCCTTAAAAGTAGCAGAAGCGATAGAAATCGCCAGAAAAACCCGCACAATTGTCTGGCAAAATATCATTTTTGCGTTAGTCATCAAAAGCGTATTTATTGGGTTGGGGATTTTTGGGATCGCGACAATGTGGGAAGCTGTGTTTGCCGATGTCGGTGTAGCACTACTGGCGATTTTTAATGCAACCAGGGTGATGAATTGAACTGGAGACTGGGAGGATGAAAGGGACAAAAAAGACAAGGGGGACAAGGAGGACAGGGGAGAAATAACAATTGACAATCTGGAATTGGGTGTTGGGGGTTTGTAGTAGTTAACAGCAAGAAGTCAAAACTTGTTAATTTAACACTCCTAACTTAGTAACAGGCGCGATCGCTCGCGTCTGTTTATTTCTGTTGCAAACCAGAGTAAAATCATGCAGTTTGCGATCGCATACATCGCTACAACTATCTAAAACTCCGATCCGTGGGTGGAGTTTTTTATAATAAGCCTGAAGATAGTTGTAGGTAAATTTATGGCGGAAATTCAGGTGGCGATTGAAGGTGAAGATGCGATCGCAGCAACGGAGGATTTGTTGGCGATTCCTGGTATATCTGGTAACTATGCGGTTTCGGAAGCAGAGGAAAAAGAAACGGTAGTTGCAACTGTTGCTAGCATTGTGGGGATTGTCGGGGGTGCGATCGCAATTGCTGAACAAATCCGCAAGTGGTATCAGGAGTATGAAGCTAAACAGTCTGGTAAAAGAATTGAAAAGGTGTTGATTGTGGGGCGTAATGGTAGGCGATTGTTGTTGAAGAATGCGACGTTGGAGGAGATTAAGGAAATTTTGGAAGGGTAAGAGTAACGAACCGCGAAGGCGCAAAGAACACGAAGGGGGAAGAGTTTGAGAGGGATTTTCTGCATTTGTTGGGAAGTTCTCTGGAATTGGGGGTGGTAGACTTGGGGTAATTACTGAATTGTTAGGATTCGGAATGTGCAAGTTGTCCACCTTGACCTGAAGGCTGTTGCGGGTGATTACGTAGAGTTACGGTATTTTGTTGATAATCCAAATCAGTATGAAAGGCGATCGCTTCCTCTCAAAGAAATCGCCGACTTGATTAAGTTGGCTGAGAGAGATTATTACGTTTCGTTTTTCCCAGAGGATTATGCGGTAACTGGGCGGCGGTTGTATAACTGGTTGGATGGGAGCGATCGCAATCTGCAAGCCTTACTAGATAAGTATCGGCGGGAAGGGGTTGTTTTAGCGATCGCCGCCGCAGAAAAACTCGCTCATCTGCCTTGGGAAGTTTTGCATGATGGTAGTAGCTTTTTGGTGCAGCGTGTGCTGGCGGTTGTCCCGGTGCGGTGGGTGTCGGATAGCACGGTAAAAAAATTGACCCTTACAGGCGAAGCAGAAAACCGGGCGCTACAAGTTTTGTTTATGGCGACTTCGCCGTTGAATGTTTCACCTGTGCTGGATTTTGAGGGAGAGGAAGCGCGGATTTTGGAAGCGACGGCGCGACAACCTTTAGCTTTGACGGTGGAAGAAAGCGGTTGTTTGTCGGAGTTGGGTTATTTAGTCGATGGTTACGACAGGGATTATTTTGATGTTTTACACCTGACTGGTCATGCTACTTTACAAGATGGGCGATCGCGCTTTATTACAGAAACGCCAACAGGTGAAGCTTTCTATGCGAGTGCGGAAGATATCGCCCAAGAATTACAATTTCGACTGCCTAAACTGATTTTCGTCTCTGGTTGTCGCACTGGGCAAGCTGGTAATGGCGGTGATGTACCGTCAATGGCGGAAGAATTGCTCAAAGCTGGTGCAAAAGCGGTTTTGGGTTGGGGACAAAAGGTTTTAGATCCAGAAGCGACGGCTGCGGCGGCTGCTTTGTATCAGGAATTAGCGGCGGGGAAGCAAATTGTCGAGGCTGTTGCTAGTACTTACCAAGCATTAATTAAGAATCAAGCGCGGGATTGGCATTTGTTGCGGCTATATGCAGCAGGTGATTTACCCAGTGCATTAGTCACACCCTTGCGGACTCGTGGACGAAAACCAGCGCCAGCGCCTTCAGTGACTACCCAGTTTTTAGATCCGGCGGGTAAGGTGAAAGTCCCGACGCGAGAAAGTTTTGTTGGTCGTCGCCGTCAGTTGCAAAATTGTTTAAGGGTGCTGACGCAATCAAGGGATGAAGTTGGGGTGTTGATTCATGGGATGGGCGGTTTGGGTAAAAGTAGTTTAGCAGCTAGGCTATGCGACAGATTGCCGAATTTTGAGCGTGTTGTGTGGGTGGGGAGAATTGATGAAGGTAATTTAGTGAGTCGGTTGGCGGAAAAGTTGGATGATAACGAACAACGTAAAAGCTTACAAAATTACGAAGAAGAATTGAAATTTCGGTTGCGGCGAGTTTTGCAGCAGTTGCATGAGGGTGGAAAGTCGTTTTTGTTGGTGCTGGATGATTTTGAGGTGAATTTAGCACCCCGCAATGAGAGTTATGTGTTGCAAGCGGAAGCAGCAGAGGTATTGAAAGCTTTAGTTTGGGCGATTAGAGAAAATTACACATCCCACCGCATCATTATTACTTGCCGTTACGATTTTGAATTTAGCCAGTTGCAGTATTTCTACAAGCAGCCGTTGGATGCATTGCAAGGCGCAGATTTGCGAAAAAAGTTTAATCGCCTCACAGCTTTTGGTGAAAAATCTCAGGTTGATGAGGCGTTGAAGTTACAGGCGCAGAAGTTGGCGGATGGGAATCCTCGGTTGTTGGAATGGTTGGATAAATTGTTAGCACCCCACCCCCTAACCCCCTCCCCGCAAGCGAGGAGGGGGGACAAGATAATGGATGATGGAAGTGTGGATGTGGGGGTAATTTTGCAGAGGTTAGCAGCAGATCCGGTGGAGTTGCGAGAGCAAGTTTTGGCTGAGGCGCTGCTGCAACAGATGGATGAAACTATGCGGGAGATGTTGTCACGGGATTTGGTGTTTGAGTTACCAGTACCGAGGGAAGCGTTAGCCGCAGTTTGTGAGAATATCCCGAATTTGGAACATTATATTAATCGGGCAGTGGCGTTGGGGTTGTTGGAAGTCAGCCATGATGAGGCGTTGCGAGTGCCGCGTATTTTGCCACTACGTTTTATACAACATAAAAATCTATACAGTCTAGCTGTAAAGATCCTCAATCAAATTTGGCGAGTAGAAACAGAAGGTAATCTAACAGAAGATAAATGTATTGAAATTCATCGATTGGCTTTATTGGGTGGAGAAAAGAATATAGCTATTGAAACTTGCTCTGCTCTTGCTACTAGGAACCTAGATCAAAGTCTTTATCATAATGCAGCTAATGTTTGCAAAGTTACTTTAAGAGTATTTCAAGATTGGAGTATTTTCAATAACTTAGCGTTAGCCGAAAAACAACTTGGTGATATTAAAAACCCATTAAAATACTATCATAAAGCTTTAAAGTTCTGCCCACTATCTAATAAAAAAGAAAAGGCAACCATTCTACATAATTTATCGGTCATTTATATTGAGACAGGTCAACCCAAAAAAGCAATTTACTTTAACAAAAAATGTTGGGAAATTTCTCAAGAAATTAATAGCTATGAAAACTTAATGATGGCTTTTGGGGGAATGGCCATTATTTTTACGCAGCAGGGGAAACTAGATGAAGCTCTTGATTACTACAAAAAAGCCTTAGAAGCATCTGCTAATAGAATACAAGAAGAAGGAATTTCTTCAAAATTACTAAGAAATAAAGCAGTTTCACTACATAATATTGCCCATATTTATACATTAAAAGAGGATTTTAAACAGGCTATTAATTTGTATCAAGAATCTCTTCAAATAATAGCAGA
Source organism: Calothrix sp. NIES-2100 (assembly GCF_002368195.1). GTDB lineage: Bacteria > Cyanobacteriota > Cyanobacteriia > Cyanobacteriales > Nostocaceae > Aulosira. The sequence goes on from NZ_AP018178.1 coordinate 8,477,712, forward strand.
GCTAGGATATATGCAAGATAAAGCTAGAACTATCAATGAGATTGCTTATATTTATATACTTCAAGGATTAATTAATAAAGCTGTTCCTCTTCTTCAAGAATCTCTGGCAATAAAAGAAAAAAGTGGTGATATAAAAGGGCAGTCAAAATCATTGCATAATCTAGCTTATGTTTATATTATACAAGGAGAAGTTGAGCAAGGAATAGCTTTATATGAAAAAGCTCTCATACTTTCACGGCAAATTAACAATGCTGAATCTCAAGCTAATTCCCTAATGATGCTTGGAGAAATAATGGCGATAAAAAGAAGCTTTTCAGATGGCATGGCTTATTTAAATGAGGCTTTAAATATATTCCAAAAACTTAATTCTCCAAAAACAAGAGAAGTAAAAAAAATTATTGATTACTTATATTCAAGAATTAATATCTTAGAAGATGATAAAAAGCCTAAAAATAAAAAAGAGAAAAATAGAAAAATAGAATAAGAGATCGCCTTTTATCAACAAGCGCTTGCTATTTCCGAACAAATCGGCGATATCCAAACAAAGGCAAATACTTTGTGCTGGTTAGGGCAAATAGCAGAACAACAGGAGAATTATAATCAAGCACTAGATTATTTACAGCCAGCTTTGGAAATATTGCAGCGTATTCAATCCCCTGATGCTGAGAGCGTGAGGCAAATGGTAGCGAGAGTGCAAGATTTACAGCGATTTTCAGGTAAATAGACCACGCTGTAGGGGCACGGCACCAGTAAGATTATTGTATATACCAGAAGATTGTGGATGCCGTGCCCCTACCTGGGCTGCTGTGGTTCAATTGCATGAAAACTGCTGTAAGTTGACACCAATGAACAATGTAGTGCTACTACCCATATTTCGCATTCTTTTTTCAAATTGGTATAACTCGTGAACGAGGCTTTGAACTCCGTTAATCAGGTTTTGAACTCCGTTAATCAGGCTTTGAACTCCGTTAATCAGGCTTTGAACTTCGTTAATCAGGCTTTGAACTCCGTTAATCAGGCCTTTGAACTCCGTTAATCAGGCTTTGAACTTCGTTAATCAGGCTTTGAACTCGGTGAACGAGGCTTTGAACTCGGTGAACGAGGCTTTGAACTCGGTGAACGAGGCTTTGAACTCCGTTAATCAGGCTTTGAACTCGGTGAACGAGGCTTTGAACTCCGTTAATCAGGCTTTGAACTCCGTTAATCAGTTTTTGAAACTCGTACTTTAGCGATCGCAGCTTGCATCTGCCCCAATTCAGCCCGAATATTAAGTCATGGGTACACGTTACTAGGTATGATATTTATTCTGCAAGCATTTACTCAGTAAAAACTAGCTATGACCCAGAACTACCGCATTACCTTACTCCCCGGCGATGGCATTGGCCCTGAAATTATGGCCGTAGCGGTAGACGTGCTAAATGTCGTGGGGAAAAAATTTGATTTGAAGTTTGATTTTCAAGAAGCTTTAATTGGTGGTGCAGCAATTGACGCAACCGGCGAACCGCTACCGGCTGCAACCTTAGATATCTGTCGCAACAGCGATGCTGTATTACTCGCGGCTATCGGTGGTTACAAGTGGGATACCTTACCATCCCATCTGCGCCCAGAAGCAGGTTTGTTGGGATTACGTGCAGGGTTGGGATTATTTGCTAATTTGCGCCCAGCGAAAATTTTACCTCAGTTAATTGATGCCTCAACTTTGAAGCGGGAAGTTGTGGAAGGCGTTGATATTATGGTAGTGCGCGAACTGACTGGGGGAATTTACTTCGGTAAACCCAAGGGGATTTTTGAAACAGAGACAGGAGAGAAACGCGGTGTAAATACAATGGTTTACACCGAATCAGAAATCGAGCGCATTGGCAGAGTAGCCTTTGAAGCAGCTAGGAAACGCGGAAAGAAACTTTGCTCAGTAGATAAAGCCAACGTTTTAGAAGTATCTCAACTGTGGCGCGATCGCATCATTAAACTTTCCCAAGAATATCCTGATATCGAACTATCTCACCTCTACGTCGATAATGCCGCCATGCAATTGGTACGCGCTCCCAAGCAGTTTGATACCATTGTCACAGGTAATTTATTTGGCGATATTCTCTCTGATGCTGCTGCCATGCTCACAGGTAGTATCGGAATGCTACCCTCCGCTAGTTTAGGCGCTTCCGGCCCTGGTGTCTTTGAACCCGTTCACGGTTCCGCCCCAGATATCGCCGGACAAGACAAAGCCAATCCCTTGGCGCAGGTATTAAGTGCAGCCATGATGCTACGCTACGCCTTCGATCAACCCCAAGCAGCAGATACCATAGAAAACGCCGTCTTGCAAGTTTTAGAACAAGGCGATCGCACTGGCGATATTCTCTCCCCCGGAACCAAGCTTTTAGGCTGTCGCGCTATGGGTGATGCACTCATTCAGGCAATAGTCAATAGTCAATAGTCAGTTGTCAGTTGTCAGTTGTCAGTTGTCAGTTGTCAGTTGTCAGAGGTAACAGTCAACAGTAGGGGCGGGTTTATTTAGATCATTGTTGATCCACGAGGATATCTGTGAACCCGCCCGTACAACAGTCAACAGTCAACAGTCTCTTCTGCCCCCTTGTCCCCCTTGTCCCCCTTGTCCCCCCTGCCCCCCTGCCCAATTCCAAACAGAACTGGATCATTTTGGCAACCGTTACGGAAACTTTCATATAAACTAGAGACAAATCTAGAAAGCAAATAACATCCATAGTGTACGCTTTACGACAAGGACAAGAAAACTATACCGCGCCTAGAAACCAGCATTCCCAGTCTCCCTTGGCTGATCCTGCTGTCATCAGGGCTGCTGGTCAGATTTACTACACTCTCTGTGAAGCACATCCAGAAGTCACTGGTCAAGCTACAGGAGTAGCCATTAATCGCGTTAACCATCGCGGTAAGGTGATTTTTACCAATCAGCCGATTCTCTTACCGCAAGAATGTTTTGTACCGTTGAGTCAAATTGAATCTCATATGTATTAGTCATTAGTCATTAGTCAGTTGTCAGTAGGGGCGGGTTTATTTAAATCCTTGTGTAGGGGCGGGTTTATTTGGATCTTTGTTAATGAATGAGGATATCTGTGAACCCGCCCGTACAGTGGTCAGTTGTCAAGAGCTTGTTATTGCTGAACTCTCGACAAAGCATAAAAGATAAACGACAAATGACAAAGGACTAATGACTAATGACTATATATGGACATTTTGATGATCGTCCCGGCGAGTGTGATTGTCTTCGCCTTAGGTGCATCTATTGGTAGCTTTATCAATGTTGTGGTTTATCGGTTACCAGCTGGATTGTCGGTTTTGTGGCCGCCGTCTCGCTGTCCCCGTTGTCTCAACCAGCTAAAAGCTTACGATAATGTGCCTGTTTTCGGTTGGCTGTGGTTAAAAGGTCGGTGTCGTTATTGTAAAAGCAAGATTTCTGCCCGCTATCCTGTGGTAGAAGCGTTAACGGGCGTAATATTTTTACTAGTTTTTCTCTTATTTAAAGTTTCTATTTTAACCATTGGCTATTGGGCTTTTTGTAGCTGGCTATTGGCCTTATCATTGATTGATTTAGATACAATGACTTTACCCAACCAATTGACGCAGTCGGGTTTGGTATTGGGAATAATATTTCAAGTAGTTAGCGGATTTTTTGTTGAGGGTAGCCCGGTGGGAGCGATCAGACATTTAATGATGGGGATTGTCGGCGCAGTGCTGGGCTTGTGGCTATTTGATGCGATCGCATTTTTGGCTTCAATGGCTCTGCGTAAAACCGCAATGGGCGCAGGAGATGCCAAATTAGCGGCGATGATGGGAGCTTGGCTGGGGTGGAAATATTTGCTGCTAGCTGGTTTTATCGCCTGTGCTGTAGGAGCCTTAGTTGGTATTCTCTCAATTACATTATCAAAGCGCAGATTTGGACAAAAGATGCCTTTTGGCCCTTTTCTCGCTTTTGGGGCGGCGATCGCTTTATTTGGGGGCGAAGCGATTTTATCGGCGTACCTGGGGCTATTTTTTCCAGTAAGTTAAATAGAGGAGGCAAAAACAAATTGGCTCATTGAAAATTTAAAATCCCATTTTTAAACCCCATTGATCCATAATAAGAAATTTCAACCCCCATGACTGTAACTGTCATTACGCCATTAATTCTTCAGATTTTGGTAATATCATCCTGTGACCAGTATTACCCTCTTAACGAGCTAACTGCTCATCACCTAGCAATACGAAGTCTTGATTTGGGAGCAAGTATCCCTTTGAAGGGGTTGGGGAAGAGCATCCGGTTGGGGGGGATTGATATGCAATACCTTTGCCACTACTTTCACCATATTAAACTGACAACAGGCTTGTATTGGCATCAGCATTTTCGTTAAGCTGGCAACCAAAGATGCATTCATCAGGTCTTTCTTGCTAAGAAGCGTAATTTGACGATGTAGTCAATAGTCAAGAGCCAAAACGGGATGAACAAGCGTGTCTTTCCCCTAGCGGAGCCACCAAACAATCCATATCCAGTCCCAAGTCCCAAATCACGAATGGGGAATGAGGACTTTTTACCCTGTAATCCCCCTAGCTTCTTGACCCAGTTTTCGACCTCATTACCCAATTAATAAGATAAAAATGGCAAATAACGAAGAATCACGCGGTTTAAAGTCACTATTGGATTGGTTTGCAAATCGGCGGAAATCAGGTACTACCAGCCTGGAACGTCAAGAGAGGGAAATTGCTGATGGGTTATGGCACAAGTGCGCTAAGTGTGGTGTGTTAACCTATACGAAAGACCTGAAAGCAAATCAGATGGTTTGCGTTGAATGTGGTCATCATAATCGAGTGGATAGCGATGAACGCATTCGCCAATTAATCGACCAAAACACCTGGAAACCGATGGACGAGCATTTGCGTCCTACCGATCCCCTGCAATTTCGCGATCGCAAACCCTACAGCGATCGGTTGCGGGAAATGCAAGACAAAATTGGTTTAATCGATGCAGTGAAAACTGGTCTTGGTCAAATAAATGGTTTACCCGTGGCTTTAGGAGTCATGGACTTCCGCTTCATGGGTGGAAGTATGGGTTCCGTTGTGGGCGAAAAACTCACCCGCATGATTGAGCAAGCCACCCAGCGCCGTTATCCGGTAATTATCGTCTGCACATCTGGGGGAGCCAGAATGCAAGAAGGAATGCTTTCCCTGATGCAAATGGCGAAAATCTCCGCCGCCTTACAACGCCATCGCGATGCCAAACTTTTATATATTCCTATTTTGACCCATCCCACCACCGGGGGTGTAACAGCCAGTTTTGCTATGTTAGGTGATATCATCCTCGCAGAACCAAAGGCTACTATCGGTTTTGCCGGTCGGCGAGTGATTGAGCAAACCATCCGCGAAAAACTACCAGAAGATTTTCAAAGCGCTGAAGATTTGCTCAAGCATGGTTTTGTCGATGACATCGTCCCCCGTACCCAGTTAAAGAATACTCTCACCCAGTTGATTGCTTTGCATCAACCCATACCCACCGCCCCGCACATGGTTTTGTGGGAAAGCATGAGTTTGAGTTCTAGCGCCGCTGAATAGGAAGAGTGGGGGACAAGGGGGACAAGGGGGACAAGGAAGACAAGGGAGATATGGGGAGTGTGGGGAGTTTTCTTACTCATGCCCCATACCCCATGCCCCATGCCCAATGCCCAATGCCCCATGCCCCATGCCCAACTAATGCGGTTCTTTCACAAATATCAGGGGTAAAATCGCGACTAAGCGACACACAGTAGAAAGAGCGAACAAGCCGAGTAAGCCTCCTTGTTCAGCAAATTGGGCGATAAAACCGCCAATTGTTGCACCTAACGCACCACTCACACCAGCAACAGCGGATGCGATCGCAAAATAGATAGACTGATTTTTTACTGGTGCGATCCCTAGTTGCAAATTGTTATTGCATAGATCAATCGCCGCTGAAGTCCCGCCTGTAAAAATGTGTAATAGCGGTAACCACAGCCAAATATTCCAGCTATTACCACTAACACCCATCCACAGCAACGGTGTCAGTGCTACCAAAATTCCGATTGACATCAAAATCCGCCGATTACCGATTTTGTCTGCCAATTTACCCCACAATACAATCAAAAGCATACTAGCTCCCGCCTGAAGGCTACCGTAGAGCGTCACGCAACTTACATCTAGATGGAGCTTATCTAGCATGTAGAAGTTGAAAAAAGGAGCGCTGATGTTAACAGCCAGCATCCAGAAGCCGAAATAAAGCACAAACCTGAAAAAGTTATAGTTATTCCAGATACTAGTAACCTCGTTGCATGGGCTAGGTATTTGATTTACTGCACCAGTTCCCTCGGTTTCAGTCACCGCAGATTCACTGATTTGCTGGTACTTTACAAGACTACTGTTTTGTAATGCTGGATTCATGTCTATCTGGAAGTACTGACAGCCCAAGCTAATTAACCCGAAGGCGATCGCTACAAACAGAATTATTCCGTAACCTTGTAAAGTTCCACCATACCAATGTGATACCGCTAGCCCCGCTAAAGGTACACTCAACAAATTAGTCAAGCTGGCTGCACTATTACGGATACCAAAATACCTACCTCGCAATCTTCGAGGAACGATCGTTGCCAGCCAACTCAGCCATGATGCAGTTCCTAGCCCTCCCAAAAGACCGCTGAACAGAACAACCAACAGGGTTAATACTACTAACTGTTCAGAAGTTACCCCAATCCAGGGTGAGGCGATAATGCTAAAGCCGAGAACCAGCCACAGTAACCGACCAATTCCATGAGTCTTGAGCGAATAGTGGAAACGGCTGCTGCTGCGTTCCGACAAGTAAGCGCCTAACGGCTGAACCAAATTCACCAACATTGGGATAGATGACAGCATCCCAAACACCACAGGACTAGCACCCAACTCCAACAGGAAATTGCTGAGTAAAATTCCACCAGTAGCTACACCGAAAACTGCGGCGAAAACAGCATCCAGAGTTGAAGCCCGCAAACTGGTGCGAATAGCATCCTTATAAACTTGGGGATTGGGCTTTATAGTGGAGGTAGGTATTAATTGTGGCGCAGTAATCTGAGTAATTTCCAGAGTCACAGGCGCTGCTGTTTCAATCGGAACAGAAGTCATAAATTAAATTTATACGGTTGATGTACCGTAGATAAGTCTCGTTGCCGATAATTTCCCGTCATTCTAGCTTGGTTAACAGAGACTAGGGATTGCAACAAAAATTCAGCTTGGGAAATATCAGTTTTTGGCTACCAACGATATAAGTAGAGACAGAGTATCTCTGATTAGTAAGGGACTTACTCGTAAAAAAATATTCCATTGCTATTGTTGACTGTTGACTGTTAACGGTTAACTGTCAACAGTCAACAGTTAACGACTTTAACGGAATAATTTATTTTTTGGAGTTCCCTAAGTGATTAGAAGCAGGTTATGGAAGTTTTTGGGATTGGCAATAGCGATCGCGATCGCCATGATTAGTTGCCACAGTCTATCACTACCAAGGACATCTACAGCGGTTACTGTCAAACTTAGTGGTTGGGGAGGTAATCAAGTTGAGCAGAAACTTCTCAAACAGGTACTCCAAGACTTTGAAGCACAGCACCCCCAAATCAAAGTTAAGTATGAGGTCATTTCCGACCAATACATGGACGTAATCAAAACTCGCTTAGTCGGAGAAGCTGCACCAGATGTATTTTATCTGGATGCGCTGGAGGCTCCTTTCTTGATGAGTCAAAACGTCCTCGAACCGCTAGATGGTTATATTACCCCAGAATTTGATTTACCAGACTTTGAACCTAACCTACTCAATAGCTTCAAATACCAGAACCAAATTTACGGTTTCCCCAAAGATTACTCAACCCTGTCGTTGTTTTACAATAAAAAAGCCTTCGCCACAGCAGGCTTAACTAGTCCGCCCACAACTTGGGAAGAATTACGTAGCTACTCTGGGCAATTAACAGGTAAGCTGAACAAATACGGCTTTGGGGAAATTCCCGAATTAGCCCGTCAAGCTTATAAAATTAAAGCCTTTGGTGGGCAAATTATTAGTCAAAATGATGACGCTACCTTTGCTAGTGAACCAGGTTTACAGGGATTGCAGTTAGTTATAGATCAGTATCAAAAAGACCGTTCCTCTGCCCAAAAATCTGATGTAGGTACAAACTCAGGTAGCGAAATGTTTGGTCAGAGCAAAGTTGCAATGGTCATTGAAGGTAATTGGGCAATTACTTATCTCAAAGACACCTTTCCCAATTTGGATTTTGCTACCGCAGAAATACCAACTATTAATGATAAAAAAAATACGATGGTATTTACCGTTGCCTATGTGATGAATAAACAAGCAAAACACAAAACCGAAGCTTGGGAATTAATTTCCTATCTCACTGGTAAAGAAGGGATGGAAAAGTGGACAGGAACAGGGTTTGCGCTACCAACGAGAAAATCTGTAGCACAAAAATTAGGCTATGACAAAGACCCCTTGCGATCGCCTTTTGTGAGCGGTGTATCCTACGCTACCCCTTGGCAAGCAGGCAAATATCCAGCAGCTATTGTCAATAACTTTGATAACCAATTTATTAGCGCTTTGTTAGGGCAACAACCATTAAAGCAGGCAATGGTGCGAGCGCAAACACAAGCAAACAAGCAAATTAAAGCAATGCACTAATCCGCTCAATTTCTTTAGTCTGCGTTCGTCGAAGACGTTCCCAAAGGGTAGGCAGGCTTCGTAGCGTTAGCCCCAGGCTTCCAGCCTGCGGGCGGTATATCGGGTAAGCGAGAGAATTATTTGTATCAGCATTTATACCGTTTCACTTTAATTATGATACAAATACATTGGTAGGGGCACGGCAATGCCCATTGGTGTCAACTTACGCTAAAAGGCTTGTCCCACAGGCGTTTTACCCCACACGCCAGTCCGCTCAAGTCGGGAAACCCGCCCACGCGGCTGGCTCCCCTTAATCCCCTCCCCGCCTGCGGGGAGGGGACGTTTTGGCTTTAGACAAAACTGGAGTGGGGTAACGGGGATCTCAAAAGGAATCGAAAAAACTTAAAATCAAGCCTGCATTAGGGTTTCACGTTAAGTTGACACCAATGGGCAATGCCGTGCCCCCGACGCGAAATCTATATGTATCAGCGTTTTAGTGAAATGGTATTAGGGGTTAAACCCACCATTCGCCAGCAGCATCCTTTGAGAACTCGGGGATCTAATTTTTCACGAATGATTTAAGACTGCTATAAGTGTTCATACCGTTTCTTTATGAAGCTGCGCCAAATCTCTTGATTTCTTATTTTTTGGCGTACTTGGCGTACTTGGCGGTTCATTATTTATTTCTGGTACTATCAGCGCATCTTCATCCAGAATTGGTATCACCATTTGATATGACAAAACCCCCATCCAGGTTGCAACCAGCCGCAAATTGATTCATAGCAACTTTTAAATCTTCATCTAAACTCAAACAATTTTGATCGATATAAAATTTTAAAGCGAACTGCAAAATGTATCTCAACGGCTGTTCAGCATTAACAGGCATCAACTCGAAATTATTAGTCTTTTCATAAACAAATTTAGGAGTAACCTTACCATTTTCTTCAATCTCACGTATATAAGAAAAAAGAACATTCCCCACTGTCTGAACCGGGGTAATAACTGCGCTTATATTGCTAAAATCAGGATTTTTTAAAATATCAATTAATTCTTTATATTGCGAACAAATACTTTGCTCTATTTGTTGAATATTATTAGCTTTCTTGAGATAATTTTCACATTTTACCGGAGCAAATATCAAAAGCTTGGGTTGCTCAGATAAATCTTCTATATAAGCTTTAAGCAAAATTTCTTTAATTATTTCCGTCTTATTTATTTGGACATGATATTTACCCTTTTTTTCAATTAATGCCGGAGTGTCAATTGCCAGAATAGTTACATTAGCATCCTTAATATAATCTATAACCCGATTAATTTTTTGCTCTCGCTCCTGAATTCCTGTCTCCAGCTTTTGCGGATCTTCACCGATTACCCAACCACCCGGATAGTCTTGAAATTCTAGTAGTAATGAAGATATTTTTTGTAGGTTACTAAAATAAAAATCAAATTTTTTCGCATTAGCTGTTCCCGGAATTCCTCCTTCTGCTATCCAACGGTTGTTTCTCTTAACTAGCTGCTTGAGTTCTTCCTCACAAGTATTAAGAAAATTACTAGTCTCGTAGTCCGAACCTGGTTTTTCAGGATTACCAGCTTCGAGTCGCAATTGATTGACATCCAATCCTGCTTTCATCTGTCTCCACATCACTGTTAACAGACTAGTCTTACCTACACCCGAAGGCCCCAGCATAGTAATTTTGAATGGTTCCAATTTTTTTTGGCTACTTTCCATTGAGTTAGAATAATTTGTAAACAAAAGTAAAGTATTTATCTTGTCATTAATTAGCCCACGTAGGTGGGCTTTGTTGACGTAGCCCCAGGCTTCTAGCCTGAGGGCGATATAGCGCAACTTCACATAGAATTGGTATGACAGGATACAGCTACCACCCTACTATTCTCTGTTAACAAATGTTTAGGGTTTGCATAAACCGTTGTTCCATAATTCTTCTTCTAACTTTTGATTATTCTGCATTATGTTATCTTTTGTTTCCAGCCATAAGGCTTTCAAAGTAGCATCGTCTACAGTACCATCAACTTTTATTTTTTGTGCTTCCTCTTGGCGTTGATTGTATTGCTTTTGAAATTCTTCAACTGCTTTTTTGGTTTTCTCATTAAAATTACCATCTATCTTTACTGTTATCTTCTCAGTTGTCAAAATTCTTTGCATAATCTTGACTTTTTCATTATTCGGTTTTTCTGGCTGCAAGTTACTAACTATTTGTGTCAATATTTCTTTATTGCCACCACAGGGTTGATTTGCAATTGAGTTTAGCTGATTAAATGGACTTAGCTTAATTACAATTAAGATAGCAACAATAACGATGATAACTGTTACGAATGCTGCTATTTTTAGGGGGCTAAGTGGTTTAGTGGGTGCTGAAGGAATAGTTCCTTGCACATGCGTCCAGTTAGTGGGAATGCTAGGATCATTTGATAAACCTCGCCAAACTTTAGCTCTTTCAAGAGTTTCTTTTGACTTACCTTTCGTCACAAGAACTAGCACTTCTTCTCTGTTGGGAAGAGAGGATCTCAAAAGTTCATTAGCCAAATCTTGTTTCCGATTTTCTGAAAGCAGTGCTATCTTTGCTTTAGTTTCCTGAGCAGCAAGAGATTCACTTGCAGATATACTGACTGAAATCAATTCCTTAATAGCTTCCCAATCAACCTTAAATCCTCCTTCTGGACTATTATCAATAACTTCGTTAATTTTATTTTCCAGTTTATTCTCTAACGCCAAGGCTGCGATTTTACGTAAGATAGGCTCATCTTCATTCTTTCCTATCCATGCTACAGAATTCCTAATAATGCGCGTCTTAATATCCTGTCGCTTTGTCTGCAAACCAGCCACAAGTAATAGCAACTTATTATCTGATGAGCGAGATATAACTACAGAAAAAACTTCATCATCAATTAAAGCAGTAGCTTTCTTAATCAAAGGAGAACTATTGGGAAGTTCTTCTTCTGGCTGATTTTCTTTTTTTACTACCCAATAATAGTCTCTCTCTAAACCGCGACTTTGAATGTAGGTTTCCATAGCTGATTTCCTAAATATTCAGCAAGATTTTGTCTTTGATAATCAATCAGATTGAATCAAACTTTGAGAATTACCATAATCAGCTTTGATGCGGATTTCATCAGCAAATATTATTCCTATCAAACTAGTATAAAATTATTGCAAATTATACTGTCTAGCTTTGATAATTATTTTCAAACTTAACTATTGACTGTCCTGATTTGCCCCCATGAATAATTGTATTATTTGACAAAATATATGTGATGTATGGTCATTATCGTTAGGCGGATAGTTGACCTCTTTATTAATATGTTGCCAACTCTCTTGAATTCTGCTATCACTAGATAAACCGCGCCAGATGACATCTGCTTCAAGAGCCTCTTTGCTCTTAATTCCTGTCACAATAACTAGCGCACCTTCCTCATTAGGAAGACGGTATTTCATAAGTTTTTCAGCTAATTCTTGTTTCCGAGCTTTTGAATTTATTGCTATTTGTCCTTGTGCTTCTTCAGCAGAAAGAAACTCACTTTGAATTGTTTCGTCTGCAATCAATTGTTTAATTGCATTCCAATTAACCTCAAATCGACCTGAGTAATTATTAATAGCTTCGTCAATTTTCGGTTCTAATTCATTCTTTAAAGCCAGTGCTGCAAGCTGACGCAGTTGAGGTTCATTTTCATTTTTTCCTATCCATGCTATTGAGTTTCTAATCTTGCGGCTATTAATATCCTGTCGTTGTGTTAGCAACCCAGTTACAAGTAATAGCAATTTATCGTCTAACCTTAGTAAAACCACAGAAAAATCTTGAGCGTCAATTAAATTAATAGCTCTGCTAATAATAAAAATATTATCGCTAATTTCTTCTGAGTTATTTTCTTTACTTGTTACCCAATTGTAATCCTTCTCTAAACCGCGACTTTGAACGTAAATTTTCATAGCTGACTTCCTAAATATTCAGCAATTCTGACTTGATGAGCCTCAAATTTTTATCAAATATTTGAGAAACGCATATCCACCCGCTAATATTATCAGTATTATAGTTAAACGCCACTTTGGACTTGCTAATTTGACAGATTTTCTGTTTCTTTTCTTAAATTTTGGTTTTCTAGAGTAGTTTTCTCTATACCAATCATTTGTCTGTTGATTAAGCGGTTGCAAACGCTGTTCGGGAATACTAGTATCGCTCGATAAACTTCGCCATACTTGAGCTTTTTCTAGAGATTCTTTGCTCTTAATTCCTGTGACAACAACTAGTGCGCCTGTTTTTTCAGAGGGAAGACAGTATTTTAAAAGTTCATCAGCTAATTGTCGTTTTCGCGTTTCTGAAATACGTGCTATCTTTTTTATCTCCGCTTCCGCTGGTAAAGGTTCTTTTCCAGCACCGCTTAGGGGTATCAATTCTTGAATCGTTTGTTCAATTGCTTCCCAATCAACCTCAAACCCACCTGAGTAATTATTAATAGCTGGGTCAATTTTCTGTTCTAATTCATTCTTTAACGCCAGTACTGCAAGCTGACGCAATTTAAATTCCTCTTTATTTTTTCCAATCCATGCTATGGAATTTCTAATATTGCGCCCCTGAATATCCTGTCGTTGAGTTTGCAACGCAGTCACAAGTAATAGCAATTTATCATTCTGTGAACGGAATAAAACTAGGGAAAAATCTTTCTCTTCAACTAAATGAGTAGCTGCGTTGATTAAAGTAATAGCTTGAGTGGGAATGGATTCCGAATTTTCTGCAATTGGCTGATTTTCGCTTTTTGTTACCCAGTAATAATCCCGCTGCAAACCTCGACTTTTAATGTAAATTTCCATCGTTCGGTTCTAGGCTTAATGGTTACAATCGGTATTTACCCCAATAAATGTCCACCCTTAATCACCACAAATCCCCCATCTTTTTTGCAACCTTCACCAAATTTTTGCAGAGCAGTTTTCAGGTCATCATCTAAACCTAACATATCCCTAAACCAGTTGACTAACTCTATTCTCTGAGTTCGTTTTGCATCCAAAGCGTCTTTTAACGCAAACCCCAAAATGTATCGCAATGGCTGTTCTGCATCGTAAGGAGCTAATTCATGCTTGTTGGTTTTTTCATACCAAAATTTAGGTATTGTCTTGCCATTCTCTTCTATTTCTTCTACATAAGAGAAAAGCACATTTCCGACTGTTTGAACTGGTGTAATTACCGCAGATACATTACTAAACTCTTCAGAGTTCAAGCTTTCAATCAGGTCTTTATAACCTGAACGAATACTTTGCTCTATTTGACGATATTCGTTAGCCTTTTGTAAATATTTTTCACATTTTACGGGAGCAAATATTAACAGCCTACGTTTGTTTGAATTGTCTTCAGAATAAGCTCTTAGTAATATTTGTTGTACTATTTCACTCTTATTGGCTGATACATGATATTTACCTTTTTTATGAATCAAGGGAGGAGTGTCAATCACCAGGATAGTCACACTAGAATCTTTGATATAATCTAGAACCTGGGAGGCATTTTTCTCTATCCAACCACCCGGATAGTCTTGAAATTCTAGGACTAATTTTGCTGAGGATGCATTTTTTTTCAGTTTACTAAGATTAAAATAAAACTTTTTAGGTTCACCTGTTCCGCCAATTCCTCCTTGTGCATAGTAACCCTTACTCTTCACCAATTGATCCAAGTCTTCCAGACATTTTTGCAGAAGTTGATCTGTCTCAAAAGCACTTCCTGGTATCTGAGGATGACCAGTGTCAAGTTTCAATTGACTAACATCTACCGCCGAATTCATCTGTTTCCGCATCACTGTCAACAGAGTAGTCTTACCGACACCTGTAGGACCAAGCATAGCGATTTTAAATGGCTTCAATTCTTTTTGACCTAGCATTCAATTACACCTTACTTACTTCTACTAATTCTCTATGAATTGTGGTTGATTTAACCCCCTTTTGTCGCTTATTGTCAAGGGGGTAGAATAAGCATTAGTTTAAAATAACCATAGAGTCTAGTTGATTTGAGACTGCGGCACGTTCTACTAAATTTAGCCAATTTTTGCGGATTTCATTGAGCTTTCTTTCTTGAGCAAATTCACTTGCCCAAATTTGAGCACGTTCATTTTCATAAAAGTCTTGCCATGCATCTTCTGCATCTTTGGAACGCAGTACCTGATCGACAAATTCTTCGACTATACCAAAGGCAGCATCACCAGGTTCAGAGGCAAATTCTTCCAGTTCTTCGATACATTTAGCCTTGACTTTTTCGTACAAAAGATTGAGTTTATCTAGGATTTCGTCAGCCGAGGGATTTGATGTCAAATTTAATGATTTTCTATCAGGTGTAATGTCGTCTAGTTGTTCGCGAATCCGATGTTGAAATAAATTTCTGTATGAAAGATGAAAGTCTGATAACAACTGAAACCCTTCTTGAAGTTTTTTAAGTGAATCAGGGTATTCAGACAAATATTCCGCCATGAATTTCAGGAATTCTGCTCCCTGTGCATCTGTCAAACTTCCCAATTTTCCTGCGTCTATCAAGACATCAGTTACTTGAGATTTTACCCCATTTATTAATTCTTCCAGACCATTATCTATCTTTAAAAATTGCCGTGACAGGTGGGTGCGGCATTTATTCAAAAAGAAGTTGTAAGCATTTTCGTAAGAGCCTTCCTTTATATTTCGTACCTCGTCTATTTCTTCAAGAGATGGTATGACCTCTTGCTTGCTCTCTTGGCAGTATTTCTTGACATCCTGTATCTTATCTGAGAAGGCTTTTTTGATTCTTTCTTTTTCACCACTTTCACGCAAATCCCGAAGCAATTGTTCCAGCCCGTTGGCGAGCTTTTGCCAAATCGGTTTAAATAACCTGCGAAATTCACCTGGAGCAATAGCATCAGCCATTACAGCTGGATTACCTAAAGCACTGAGAGCATTGTTTAGCTGAGTGTTGACTTCTTTGTGGATAAGCAGCAATTCGCGATCGCAAAATGAGGAATATTCATTGTCTAAAAGCTCGATATTCTTCACCAAGTAATCTAGAACCCGGTCAAGAATCTTTGTGTTTGCTTCTTCGGGATTGGCACAGTTAGCAACAATGACAGGCTCAACAACTTTGATCGGTGTATGATCCAGTCTTTTGACTAAGAAGTCGCATTGTGCCAAGTTGTCACCTTTACCTGAACTAGCCTCTGTGCGATTGAGAATCATGAAAGACCACTTATTAATCGGTAAGCGGTCAAGCAAAGCCTGTTTAGCAGTGCCGTATAATTCGATATCGTATTTCAACCAGTCGTCTCCAGAGGACTTCGGTAGACGGACAAACATCACCGCATCTACTTCCTCACCCAAAATCCTGATTAACTCTTCTTCCGCACCTACGCCTGTATCACCTAATCCTGGCATATCGACTAAGGCAATATCTGCAACATCAGTGTTGGGATATTCACAAAAAAGATTTACCCTTTGGATTGCCAAGTAGTTGAAATAGTTGCGATTACCCTGGATATCATCTTGAGCAACGTATTGCCTAATTTCCTTTTGTTCAATTTGCCGGGGTGATTCTGTCTTTAATAAATCTCTATATTCATGGAGATGCTCGTGATACTTTTGCAGATATCGATATTTTGCATCGGAAATTGGGTTGCTGGCGTGTTCATCAGATAGGCGAGGAAGAGGTTGCGCGAATTCTTCAATTGTATCCGGCGCTTCTCCCAAACTAAGTTTTTCAAAATAAGGTTTGATCACCTGTTTCAGGAATGATTCTTCTGTATGAAACCAGACCATCCCGTAAGTAGCAACTTGCGGCCGATGGTAAATAATGCTGCGAGCGCCAGTACAGTGTCCTTTGTCTCCATCGGGAATCTCATTAGGAGAAAGTCCGGTTAAGCTTTGAAGCAAACGACTCTTGCCTTGCCTAGCTATCCCAACTACCCCTAGGTTAAGAGTTGGGCGTTCAAAACGCAGCCTGAGCTTTTCCAGTGCCTCCTGCTCATTGCTAATTTTTAATAAAATATTCGAGAAATCTATACTCTGTAATGATTGATTCCATTTAGAAGAATAGTTACTTTGCTGGAGTAATTCTTGGCGTTTCCGTTCCAGTGTATTAATGGCTAAGTTTAGCTTCCTTAAATTCTCTTTGACTTTTTTAATTTTCTCTGCCAAAGGCTTGCGCTTTTCAATAATGTTGCTAATTATGTCTTTTCTGTTCATGGCTATTATTGAAGTATGAATAAAACTTGCATGATGCAGATTTGATAAAATCTAGCAGAACTTTGAGAGTTGAAATGCAGCTACTTACTTGCTTAAAAAAATTCAAAAATAGATTTATATCTATATATATGTAATTTCTCAAGACTCACATGTTGTTGAAAGTTTGCGCAAGTTGCTCAATACTAAGTATGCGAAAAACTACGTGATCTACACGTAGTCACAAATAATATTTTTACACAAAAGATGATTAAAGTTGGACAAAATTGTAAAAATATATCTTTTGATAGATGCTATAGAATTTATTTATGTATAAGTAAACTATTTAACTACAAGACAAGCAAAACAATTTCCGCACTTCTGTAATAAATTTATTGACAGCATTTTGATCCCATGTTGATGGTATATTTATTAGCTACTCGGCGTGACGCAGCCGCGCTGTTGCTTGTGTTAGTTGCGTAAGTCCTGTAGATAATACTTTGAAAACATGCTCCCAAGAGCGATCGCCTACCTCATCTTGGAATTGCCAAGCTTATTCAAATACTACATCTTCGTAAAGGTCGGCTATTGTGCAATCAAATTTAACACTTTGGAGTTGAAATGATTTATCTTCGGCTGTGTAAGATTGTAAAACCCATAACCCTTGATCGTTACGGCGGAAACATTCAACTCGCTGACGTTTAGTATTAATTAAAACGTACTCTTGTAAAGTTTCTAAACTTTGGTAATCAGCAAATTTATCACCTCTGTCAAAGGCTTCCGTAGAGTTAGATAAAACTTCGACAATTAAACAAGGAAATCTTTTATAAGCAGGAGTTGCTTGATCTCTTTGGTCGCAAGTTACCATGACATCGGGGTAGTAATATCGATTTAACGATTCGATACGTGCTTTCATGTCAGCGATGTAAACACGACAACCTGAACCGCGTACATGATTACGGAGAAAGCTAGCAAGGTTGAGAGCAATGGTAACATGGGTGTCAAGTGCCCCAGCCATTGCGTAAATGTAGCCATCGATGTATTCATGTTTGATGTCGCTGCGTTCCTCCATTTGCAGGTATTCTTCAGGGGTGAGGTAGATTTGAGGTGAAGCAACCATATTTAAACCTCGAGGTGAAGCAATGGGGATTTTTTGATGTAATTTCTATAATAACTTTTGTGAGCGATCGCCTATCTCATCTTGGAATTGCCAAGCTTATTCTAAAACTACATCTTCGTAAAGGTCGGCTATTGTGCAATCAAATTTAACACTTTGGAGTTGAAATGATTTATCTTC
The DNA here is from genome assembly GCF_002368195.1 of Calothrix sp. NIES-2100. GTDB lineage: Bacteria > Cyanobacteriota > Cyanobacteriia > Cyanobacteriales > Nostocaceae > Aulosira. The sequence goes on from NZ_AP018178.1 coordinate 8,495,811, forward strand.
GGCTGTGTAAGATTGTAAAACCCATAACCCTTGATCGTTACGGCGAAAACACTCAACTCGCTGACGTTTAGTATTAATTAAAACGTACTCTTGTAAAGTTTCTAAACTTTGGTAATCAGCAAATTTATCACCTCTGTCAAAGGCTTCTGTAGAGTTAGATAAAACTTCGACAATTAAACAAGGAAATCTTTTATAAGCAGGAGTTGCTTGATCTCTTTGGTCGCAAGTTACCATGACATCGGGGTAGTAATATCGATTTAAAGATTTGATACTTGCTTTCATGTCAGCGATGTAAACACGACAACCTGAACCGCGTACATGATTACGGAGGAGCGCAAACAGGTTTCCGGCAATGGTAACATGGGTGTCAAGCGCCCCAGCCATTGCGTAAATGTAGCCATCGATGTATTCATGTTTGATGTCGCTGCGTTCCTCCATTTGCAGGTATTCTTCAGGGGTGAGGTAGATTTGAGGTGAAGCAACCATATTTAAACCTCGAGGTGAAGCAATGGGGATTTTTTGATGTAATTTCTATAATAACTTTTGTGAGCGATCGCCTACCTTCCCTACAAGATCCCCGACTTCTTTGAGAAGTCGGGGATCTGAACACCGCGAATTCTCACAAATTACAAAATTCAAAAGTGCGATCGCCAGATTTATTCTCCTATTAACTCAATCCCCATTCAAATTTTAAGGTTTCCAGTTTATGATTTTTCACACTTAATCTGTGACACTCATCCAAAAACTCTTTTACCTGTTCTTCGTTGAGAGTTAAACCACCCTCTTGCAGGTTATTAATATAACTGATGATATCAGCAGTTGTCAGAGATGCACTGATTTCTTCTAGCAAGATAGCATTTCTGACTTCTCTGCATACCAATTCAATATCAGATGAAGTAAACCTGACGCTTTTTTCGGCTAAAATCTCAAAATTAATTATCTGCTCAAAATCAATTTTTGCTAAGTAATGTTGAAATATCTCTATTCTTTCCCATTTATCTGGGGGAAAAATAGGAATTTTCCAATCCAATCTACCAGAACGTTTTAAGGCGCTATCAATTCCACTTAAATAATTGGTAGCAGCAATCACAATTACATTGCTGTTTCTGAGATTATTCAGTTCAATTAACAATTGGTTAATAGTAGCTTTTTGGTCTGTATGGGCGTTATCTTCATTCCTGTTAAATCCAATACTGTCTAACTCATCAATAAATAACACAGAGGGAGATTTCTTTTTAGCTTGAGCAAAAATATCCCGAATATTTTTTTGACTTTGACCTATCCATACACTGACAATATCAGCTGGAGAAAATTTAAAGAAATATCTCCCCGATTGATTAGCGAAGGCATTTGCTAAGAGAGTTTTACCACATCCAGGTAATCCATAGAAAAGAATCCCGCTAATAGCATCTTGATAACCTTTAGATTGTAGCCTGAGAAGTTTACTTAATTTTTCTTTTTCTTCCTTCAAGCCTTTAACTTGGCTAAAATCCAGCTTGATTTCTTTGACGCGGTTGCTTAGAGAATATGTTTGGACTAAACTTTGTTTCTTAAGTCCATACTCAAAGGATGGATAATTAATAAAGTCAAATGATACTGGAACTAGTTGATGATTTTCATAATCTGGAGCCATGACTACAATTTGAAAACTGTCACTATAATACCTAGCTAGTTTATATTCTAAAACTTCTTTAGCCTTTTTAATTTGGTAATAGTTACGGGCAATTTCAAAACCAGGAAGTACTAACCAAACAGTCTCTAATTTATTCGGCCATACTTTTGATTTTCGCAAAATTCTCTTCAGGGAATCCAAAAAGAGATTGTTATCCTGGAATTCTTGATACTTGAGAGTTTCTATTTCAACAATTACCTTATTTTCAACATATACCTCTATAGTTTCGCTTTGATATTCTTCCTCATAGTCTGATGAATCTTCATCAGTTGTTTCCTGGTCTCTGGAAGTCAATTCAACTTCACAGCGAATCTTAGATAACTCATAGCCTAAAGTTTCTAAAGTTTTAATGGCAAAATATTTTAGATAGATATATTCTGTACTTTCTTGTTGCCACTTCAAAGTATAAAAATGTTCTGCTCTCATCTTCAGTAATAACTGCGATTCCGCAAATATTTGCGCCTTTTGTAATTCTAAAAAATAATTTAGTAAAGATGGTTCATCTTCCTCCATTTCATAATATGGAAGTTCCAAAAGTAGTCGAAAATGAGCATAAATTTCTTCTTTATGCTTAATCGCAGCTTCATTTGGGTATTTACATCTCAGAGTGAATGTAAAAGGAATTTTACTAGCCACTCTGTCTACCAAGTATCCTAAAGCATCTTCTTGCTGCTGTGCTTGGATATCTGATGCTGATGGACAATGAAATAAAATAAAAAATTGTTCGGAATTATACTTATTTGCGTATAAAGATATCTGTTCAAATTGCTCATCAAATTTTTCACAATCTAATAAATCTAAAGCAGTATTGCCAAGGATGACGCTGGTCATCGTTGAAAGATAAAAGTGATAAATATTCGCATCAGACAACGAATATTCTTTTTCATCCTCGTCATCTACAGCAATATTTGTCGTAAATTTCTGATTAGAAGATTTAGGGATGCTATTGTTACCTTTATATTGATATTTTCTAATTAATTCATAATTTAAAATTTTAATAACGATATCAGAAAAGAAATCTTCTATCTGTGGTATTAGAAAAATTCCTACTGGTTGATTTGAATCTAAGCAAGCCTGAAAGCGTTCATATTCTTGTTCAGAAACAAAATCAAATAAATAATAGAAAAAGTCATGTTTGACTGGAAGTGTCTCACTTAATTTAGCTAAAATCGTTTCCGAATTAGCAACTTGATTTTCGGGTGTTACACCTTTAATAGAAATAGCTAGTTTGGTATCTAAGGGAATGTACAAATCAAATATTGGCTCGGTGCAAAGTCCCAATTCATCTAGAGCAGTATTAAAATTATCTATAAAAGCTTGACTGCGACGCTGATAGCCAAACTGCTCCATAATTGTTTTGACTCGCAGGCTTTTTTTAGTTCTACCAGTTCGCTGAAGTTCATTTTTGATGGCGCGTAAGTAGGCTGTATATGACATTTTGTATTTTTTACTCGGTCTAACTAAGTGAGTATCCCCAAAGGGCGCAATAATATAATTCCCTAAGCTACATGTATATTTAACTTAAACAGGCGATCGCTTTTTCTTTTTATAGCGGTTCTCAGCCTTTGTGATTTACAACAACCCCACCCCCCAACCCCCTCCCCGCAAGCGAGGAGGGGGCTACGAAGTACATCATTATGATGAGGAAAAGCTATATTGCTATTCTTATTCCTACCGCTTTGTACAAATCCCTAGTCCTTAATCCCTAGCCCCTAGCCCCTAATCCCTAGCCCCTAATAGTTGTTTTGGAAATTAACAGGCGACACAGACAACCGAGATGGAATCTCACAGAAAACATGGCTGGATATCTATTTATGATGCCTGCTATTTTGGTTTTGGGGATTTTTGTTGTACTCCCGATTCTCTCTGCTGTCTTCCTGTCCCTACAAAAAGTTCAGCTTCTAGGTGGTATTGAGTATCAGTTCATTGGCTTTCGCAATTTTACACGCTTGGCTGAGGATGAACGAGTTTGGATTGCTTTGAAAAATACAGCAGAATACGTTGCGATTGTTGTACCAAGCCAAACTATTCTCGCCTTAATTCTAGCTGTAACTCTGAATTCTGGGATTCGCGGGCAAAATTGGTGGCGTATCCTGTACTTTTTGCCCACAGTCACTTCTTCAGCCGTGCTGACGCTGATTTTTATGTGGATTTATAACACCGATGGGCTACTCAATGATTTTCTCGCTGTTATGGGGCTACCTAGATATAACTGGTTAGGCGATCCAGCCGTTGCCCTCAAAGGTATTATGATCATGAATATTTGGTCAACAGCGCCGTTTTACATGGTGATTTACCTAGCGGCGTTGCAGGATATCCCCCAGTCACTTTACGAAGCGGCTGAACTGGATGGGGCGAATGGCTGGCAAAAGTTTATCCATGTTACTATTCCCATACTTCAGCCTGTAACCTTTTTTGTGGTAACGATGGGGGTGATTGGTACTTTTCAATTATTTGATCAGTCTTATATCTTTTCTGGCGGTACTGGCGGCCCGAATAATGCCACATTAACGGTGGTACTACTAATTTACCAAGCTGTATTTCGGAATTTACAGATGGGTTATGCAGCTGCGATCGCTTTTTTATTAGCTGCAATCATTATTGCGATCGCTTTAATTCAGCGGCGAATTTTTGGAGGTGAAAGGCTGTGACTCAAATCTCTCGCTTTTCCTGGCTGAGAGTACTGCTGTATGCCTTACTCACAGTCTATGCCATCATCACTGTCATTCCCTTTTTATGGGCACTCTCGGCATCATTTAAGCCTCTATCAGAAATTGTCAGTGGTCAACCTAATTTCATACCACATAATTTCACTTTTGACAACTATAAGCAAATATTCTTACAAGAGCCGCTATTTTGGCGTTGGCTATTTAACAGCGTGCTAATTGCCTTTTGTGTAACTATTTTAAATTTACTGCTCAACTCAATGGCAGGCTACGCCTTAGCCAGACTACGCTTTGCGGGAAAACGCTTTTGGTTCTTGCTGATTTTAGCAGTTTTAGCTGTTCCCGCCCAGATTACCCTGATTCCTACCTTTTTGATTTTAAAAGCGATCGGCTGGCTCAATACTTACCAAGGCATGATCGTGCCGAGTATGGTCAATGCCACCTTCATTTTCATGATGCGGCAGTTTTTCGTCAATTTTCCCAAAGAATTAGAAGAAGCCGCCCAACTTGATGGTTTAAATACCTTAGGGATTTTTCGGCATATTGTCTTACCATTAGCCAAACCAGCCTTAGCAGCACAAGCTGTTTTTGTCTTCATGGGTAGCTGGAATAATTTTTTGCTACCTGTAGTAATTTTATTTGACCCCGAAATGTTTACCCTCCCCTTAGGACTAAACACCTTCAAAGGTCAATACATCAGCTATTGGAACTACATCATGGCAGCTTCAATGGTATTCACCCTACCAGCTTTAGCAATATACGCCTTTTTCAACCGCTACTTTATTCAAAGTGTCACATTTACTGGCGGGAAAGGGTAACCGTCAACCGTCAACCGTCAACCGTCAACCGTCAACCGTGTTTACCAACCTCTACGATCCCCACTGGAACTAGAACAGTATTTTGGGCGACAAATTGCACTCTTAACGTGATATTGGTATTACAGCGACTTAATCTCTATATATCAGTTAACAAAACATTATGGGTTTTGCAGACCTATTGATCGCAGAGATAGCAGCAGACTACAGTATTCCTGTAGACAAAGGGTTTTCTCTGTACAACCACCTTTTAATTGCCGATAAACACCAAAAGACCCGTTTGGCGTTGGCGGTTGCAAAGGCAATTATTCCGCAATTATTGTCTGAGAAATACCCAAAAGGTACTAGTACCTTTTAGGTGCTACCGAAGCTACCTGAAGGGCTATCTGGGGCTTTGGCTCATGACAAAAAACAATTAGCAATATAGAGATTGAGTAACGCTAACTAGCTGTGTTGAGTGTCAAAATCTTTAAGGGGAAACATGTTTAGAAGATTAATTGGCGTTGTTGTGGCTACTGTTTTACTAACGTTTCAGTTGATTGTCGGTAGCGCGACAGCCGTAGAATTGGATGCAGCCACCCGAACAGTACCATTAAATACTGATGGTGATACAGTTGTACTCAGCTTGAAACAAGTTAAAGAAGGTAAACGCTTGTTTCAATACGCTTGCGCTCAATGTCATGTTGGGGGTGTTACCAAAACTAACCAAAACGTAGGACTGGAACCAGAAGCACTAGCACTGGCTACACCAAACCGTAACAATATTGAGGGTTTGGTTGACTACATGAAGAATCCTACTACTTATGACGGTGAAGAGGATATCTCAGAATTACACCCCAGCACCAAGAGCGCAGATATTTTCACAGAAATGAGAAATTTGACCGAAGACGACTTAAAAGCGATCGCTGGTCATATTCTCTTACAACCCAAAGTAGTTGGCGACAAGTGGGGAGGTGGCAAAATTTATTACTAAAGCCAGTAATTAGTACTGAGGACTGAGGTCTGGGTGCTGAGCAAAGGGACTGGGGATTTGGGAATACCCACTCTCACATCCCCACTTCTTTTAAACTCAGAACTCAGAGTTCGGATCTCAGTACATTTTGCCGTATTTACAAAATCTCAACTAGCTGCTCATGCTTTATCGATTATTTGGGCGTTATCTGTTCGGTGTTCTGGTCATTGTCTTATTGGTCTATCACAGCAGTACTTTACCTGCTTTCGCTGCCAATATCGATCCTTATATCAGACGTTATTTACATGTGACTGAGCCAATTTCACTAAATCTGGATGGACAAGGGAATACGCGTCTGTTTACCCCATTAGAGTTGTCTGCTGGTAAACAAATGTTTGAAACCAACTGTATTAATTGTCACGTTGGTGGTGCAACTTTGCCCGATCCCCAAGTATCTCTAGCGCTGAAAACACTCCAGGGTGCTAATCCGCCCCGCGATCGCATTAATGCTCTGGTTAACTTTATGCGCCAGCCGATGACCTATGATGGTAGCCAGGAAACTTATTGGTGTCGTCAGTTGTCCCCTAATTTTCTCTCGCAACAACAAGTAGAAAGTTTAGCTGCTTTCATTCTCACCGCAGCAAACAAAGCTCCAGGTTGGGGTACAGAAGATTTTTGAACAGCTAAGTAGCTTTGATAAAAAAATAAAAGTTTGCCTTTGAGATTATACTATAAATTTACTTTTATTGTCTGACAACTCCACATAATTTTGGTGTATTGCACTCTAGTAGTTGTGCCGGATTGCACAAATTTTTATTAGATGAATCTTGTCCATATATTAAAAAAAAATTCATCTATGACAGATTGTCATATTTGGCGTATATTTTATTTAAAATGGGAAAGGGAAAATAGAAACCATTTGTTAGGAGAACGCCATGAAATTAATTGCGGCTAGCTTACGGCGCTTTGGCCTAGCTGTCTTGACACTTCTTTTAGTTGTTAGCAGCTTTGCTTTTTTTACTCCCAGCGCATCTGCTGAAACTTATCAGGTCAAACTAGGTACAGATAAAGGACTACTAGGATTTGAACCCAAAAAGTTAACGATTAAACCAGGCGATACAATTGAATGGGTGAACAACAAAGTTCCTCCCCATAATGTAGTATTTGATGCTGGTCTCAACCCCTCTAAAAGCGCTGATTTGGCCAAATCTTTATCTCAAAAGAAATTGTTGATGAATCCTGGTCAAAAAGTAACCACCACCTTCCCCGCAGACGCGCCTGCTGGTGATTACACCTTCTACTGCGAACCCCACCGTGGCGCTGGTATGGTTGGCAAAGTCACTGTTGAATAACTTGACCTAGATGATTTTCTTTGCTTATCTGGCAAAATTAGCACAGAGCAATCGACGATCATCCTAGAGTGATTAAACTATATAGATAATCAGCGGTGTTGAGTCTTATCCTTGCCTAGAATGCTAACTATTGCACGGGCTTAGTCATGGAAGGGGTAAACTCGTCACCGCTAATTTTAATAAAATTTACTGAAAATAATAATTGGGATAGTATTGAAGCTTCTCAATGCTAAATAACAGATAAATTAAAGATTTATGCGCTTAATACTGTTTATGCATTACAGAAATTCGCGCTTCATAGGGTAGAGTACACATAGCATTTGGTAATCTCTCAGGCTTCTAGCAGCCATAGAAAACTTACTGGAGAAGGTTTTGCAGTTGCCGAATGGTTGTTGCGAGGAGAATATCTTGAGAATACTTTTATTTATACTACTGTTGGCGATCGCTTTATTTAGATTCACATTCATTCTGCCAGCACTAGCTCTCGAAACATCGGCTGGAGCCAAAATCTTTGATGCTAATTGTTCTTCTTGCCATATAGGTGGCGGTAACATCCTCATGAGCCATAAAACTCTGAAAAAGGAGGCATTATCAAATTACCTGGAAAATTATGATCAAGACGCTATTAAAGCAATTATCCACCAGGTACAGAACGGCAAAAATGCCATGCCTGCCTTCAAAAACAAGTTAAGCAATGAAGAAATTTTGGAGGTAGCTGCTTACGTTTTTCAGAAAGCGGAAACAGGCTGGTAAGGGCATTGGGCATGGGGAAGAGATTGGGGAGATGGGGGAGATGGGAAGGAGAGGGGAGATGGGCAAGAAAACTCCCCACACTCCCTTGTCCCCCCTGCTTCCTAGCGCCTAGTCCCTAAGCCCTAGCTCCTCGCCCTTCTCTATTTGTCTTGGTTAGAGGTTTCTCTTTCTTGTCTGAGTTCACGCAACTGCTGTATTAGTTTTTTGCCATCCGCAGCAGGAGTTGGCTGGCTGGTGTTAGTAACCGGTGCAGCTAATGGTTTAACAGTAGCGGCTGGTGTGGATGCAGGTGCAACTAATGGTTTAACAGTAGTGGCTGGTGTAGATACAGGCTTGGTTGTATTAACTACTGGATTGGCGAATGGTGTTACAGTTACCCTCGGTGCAGGTACAGGCTTAATTCTATTGATTAATGAGTTGGATAAAGGTTTGCCAGTTGTCTGTGATGCTGGCGCAGGCTGATTGTTATTGACTGGGGTATTTAATGACGGTTTGAGGTTAATCCCCGATGCTGGCGCAGGCTGATTGTTATTGACTGGAGTATTTAATGACGGTTTGAGGTTAATCCCCGATGCTGGCGCAGGCTGATTGTTATTGACTGCGGGAGTTAATAATGGTTTGAGAGTCGCCGCCGTTCCTGGCTTTTGAGTATCCCCAGTAGCGTTATTACTGTTATTTTTGAACTCCAAGCTAAATGGGTAATGAGCAATTTGCTGCTCTCTCTTCGGTGGATTTGCCTTAAAATACTCCCTGGCTTTAATTTGCAAAGCTGGCGTTGACGATCCTTCAAATTTGATTTCTGATACGCCCTCAGGGCCTACTACTAATCGCCCCAATACAACACCTTCAACATCAGATTTATCTGTAATAGTGTCACGAATAACAGTCTTTTCTACGGCATTTGGGTACTGTTGTTGGACTGTTTTTCTCAGTTCTTCGTAAGATTGGATCTGCGCGATCGCCTTTGCTGTTCCTGATGCAGGCGATTGATTAGATAGATTCGGACCAGATCCCAGTTGTCCTTGTGGTAAGCCTTGTGTGGCTATGGTTAAATTATCCCCAACTTGCGGCGTTGTCTGAATACCCACTATTGGCTGTCCATTTTGAGAACCAACAGCAGCATTATTTCCAGGTTGAGTAGTTTGTGCAGTATTAGTGATATCTCCTGAGGTCCCAGGGTTAACATTAATGGGAAGCGGTGTGGGAGATGTTGGTAGCCCATCTGGCAGTTTACCTTCTGGTAATACTGGCAAGTTGCTTCTCGTCAAAGGCTTACCTTCTCCCAATGCTATTTCCCTGTTATTAAAACGCGAAGTTGATGTAGAGAATTTGCTACTAGCTTTGAAAGAGGTATCAAATCCGAAATCTTTCCTAGAGTACTTCCCTAAAGACTGCTGTTTGGGCAATGGAGAAATGCCGTAATTGTTTGGTGATGTAGGGATAGGTGGTAAAACCAGCTGACTGGGATTCGGTGCAGGTGGCGGTGGCAACGCTGCTAAACTTGTTTGCGCATTCGGATTAAACTGCGGAAGTTGAGATTGTTGTAGCTGAACTGGAGATGGCGGCAGAATTGGAGATGATCCAGGAATTTGTGGCAACCGATTTTGGTCAGCTTGGCTTAATTCCATGACTCCCACAGGTTTAGACGATGCTGATTCTTTGGTTTTATTGGAGTCTACTGGAACTAATGGCACAATCAATGCAATAGCACCGTGAATGCCAACAGATGCTATTGCTGCTATCCCAGTTGGCTGGGATAAAATTTCTGGTAGATTTTTTAGTAGGGAGACGTAAGACATAGCTGTTATCGTTCACTCGGCTCAATTGCAGTTGACTATCAATAAATTATTTTTCAGGCTCTAAATTATCGATCCGGCTTTACTCTATAGGAATGGATGCGTCCCTCTAAAAATAATAGCTTTCTCTGTTGAGCACAAAACGGCTAAACTGCCATTTTTTTAAGTTTTATTTTTGTAACAAAGTAATATTGTACTTCAAAGTTGCATGTGCTGACTTAGCAACCCAGAAATAATCACGTCAAATCCAATAATCAAATTTTTATGACTTGCACACAGACCAGTGAAACTTCTGTTGCGCAATAAACCAAATGCCTCTACCCACAGTTATTTTACCTGGCTATTTAGAAAAGGTGATCGGGATGAATGGCAGGGGGGACAAGGGAGTTTAGGGAATTTGGGGAGTTTGGGAGTTTTCTTGCCCATCTCCCCTCTCCCCCCCTATATCCCCCATCTCTTCCCCATGCCCAATGCCCAATGCCCAATGCATTACAATTTTTAATATTTCTTAGTTAAAATTGTAATAATAATACAAATTTACATCATATAAAGAGGTGTCAGCCATGCAAAGTACCCAGTTTGATAGGATTTTGCGGCGACTAGCGACCATATTATCAGTCGTAATTTTGACCTTGTGCTTGATTGACCTCACTACGGGAGTTTTACTGTCTTTTTATTACGAACCAACAGCAGGCGGTGCTTATCGGTCATTAAAAATGATTAATACCACAGTGCCTTATGGGTGGTTATTTCATAAAGCACACGATTTTGCGGGTAATAGTGTAATTGCGATCGCCTTAATGCAAATTGTGGTGATGTTTTTAGGTAGGCAATTTCAAAAGAGTTGGTTGACTGCTTGGGTGAGTGGGATTTTGTTTACCTTGAGTGCGATCGCTCTCGATTGGACAGCTATGCTCTTAGACTGGACTCAAGAAGGATACTGGCGTTTTAGTATTGAATTAGGAACAATCGAAGCTATTCCTTTGATCGGTGGAGAATTGCGAGACATCCTGACTGGAGGCGGCACAATTAATACCATCACTGTCCAGCACCTTTACGCCTTAAACAGTTATATTATTTCGCCCGTTGCCTTACTTCTAGCTATAGTGCATTTATCTGCTTTACTGTGGCAAGAAAAGGAAATGTACAGCAATTTAACTCAACTCCCAGAAGCTTCACTAGCAGAAAGTTGAGCCAGTTTTGCTAAAGGCACTTCTTCTACCTCAGCTAACTTTTCCAGCGGTAGACGAGTAGACTTACTACCACCAGATAAGCGTTTGAGAAGATTTGGTCTGGGGTCATGCAACAGGTAAATAATGCGATCGCCTACTTCCCATTCTTGATGAACCGGCATTACCTGTAACCGTTGTTCTCTTTCTAATAACAGCGGTACTAAAATCCCAGTCCGAATCTTTTCTTGGATGTGACCCAGCTGACTAGGGAATTCCAACTCATTCAGTGTCGTTGTACCTAACTTCACTCGCCCATCATTCAAATACTCATTCCAAGTTTTAATCGCCAAGTCAGAAACAAAAGCTTGGTTAACTTTACTAGTCGCAGAACTATTTGCTTGCGGATCGCGAGGATAAACCGCTAACACACGCGGCGGATTAAATTCCTCAGCCGCCCGTTGCGCCAAGACAAAATTTACCTCACCATTACTAGTCATCGCTAAAAAAGTGCCCATCGAGGCCAGTCCTGCCTCTTCTAATACAGCGGTATCCAAGGCACTGCTAGCAATCACCCGCAGATTTTGGGCTTCGGCTTGAGTAAAGCAATCTGGGTCTGTATCAATCATTACGACATTTTCACCCCGTTCCTGAAAGAATCGGGCAATCAACAGACTCAAAGGATTGCAACCCACAATTACTGCCCCAGTAGCCTCTTTTGAGGTAATTTGCAGCCACTTAGCAATCTGTCCGGCTGTTAGTCCTTGGCAGACAACTGTCATGATAATGGTCAGGAAAACCAAAGCTTTAATGGCATCACCCCCATTGATACCACGCTGCGTCAAGGAAATTGCAAATAAAGATGCCACAGAAGCCGCCACAATGCCTCGCGGTGCAACCCAGCTTAAAAACAATTTCTGTCGCCAATTCAGGTCACTATTCCAGGTACACAACAGGATGTTAATCGGTCTCACGACAAACATCAGTACCAAAACCGTAAATAAACTGCCCCAACCCAAGGCGAACACACTAGCAATAGATAAATCAGCCGCTAGCAAAATAAACAGTACAGAAACGCTGAGAATGGTCAATTGACCTTTGAAATGGCGTAAAAGTCTCTCTTCTGGCACCGAAGAGTTAGCAAATACTGCCCCAGCAACCACCGTAGTCATTACTCCCGATTCACTGCGGATAGTCTGCGCTAATGTAAACAAACCCCAAAGTATCGCCAGCACCACCAAATTTTTCAGTTCAAAGGACAGAAAATTAGCGCGTTTGAAAATCAAACTCATCAAATAACCACCAGCCGCACCTATTGCCCCACCAATACAAAAACGCATCAGCAAACCGATGATGGCATTTACCGGGTCGGCATCGCCGTTCAAAATCGTATCCAGGACAACGAAAGCCAGAATCGCCCCAACTGGGTCAATTAACACCCCTTCGCCTTCTAACAGAGTAGCTACTTGGCGATCGACATTGATTTGTTTCAGCAGTGGATTGATCACAGTCGGACCTGTAACCACGATGATTGAGGCGTAGAGAAAGGCGATACTCCAGGGAAATTCACCCAACCAGTGAGCCGCCATACTCCCACCTAGCAGCGTCACTAAGGTTCCTAAAGTGACGAGTAATTGTAGGCTCACAGAAACTCTACCCAACTCGCGCAAATCCAGGTTGAGTCCACCTTCAAACAAAATTATTGCCGTTGCTAGAGCGACAATTACTTCCAAACCTGTGCCTAGCGAATGCGGGTGCAATAGACCAATACCATCAGACCCAAGCAAAATGCCCAAAAGCAGCAATAACACAATGCTGGGTACCCGGAGATAGGCAGCCAGAACTTGAGCGCTAATACCTGCAAAGACCGCAGTCACCATTTGTAAGGTGATTTCAAAAGATGCTTCCATGTTGTAGATTTTGAGCGATAAATATCAAAATCTTTTGTAAAGAAGAGTAAATATTACCTCTAAAGGGTACAACATCACACCCTTTACGCTTGTTAAATTCAAACTTTTTTCCATACTTAGTTTTGTATAATACTCTATTTTTTCTCGATTGGCAAAAACAGTACTTTTAAATGGCTGATATTCACCCAAAATAGACTTGCAAGAGTACTCAGAATGTAATAAGTATTGTAGGGCAATGCCCACGCAGTGGTTCACCGCTGCGCGTCTCATGCATCTTGGCTGTTCGATAAATTAAGCTTAAGAACGATTTTTGCTAAGTCCTGTCTATATTTACCTAATCCCTAGCCCCTATTTGGTTTGTATTTCATTGCTAAACCTACTCCACCAGCCAAGGCTAATAGACTTTGTAATATAGAAGTAGGTTCGGGGACAGACTTAGGGGTCATGAGGAAAGCACGCAATTGACCATTTCTTACACCAACACCTGCAATTTGCCCAAGGTCGTTAATAGCCCACGGAGAAATGATCTCCCAGCTAGTGGTAGTAGGAATTAAGTTATTCAGATCGGTCATGACACCGTTTTCCCAAAGAAAACCGTGAGCAATTTCTTCAGGTAAGTTAGATGGTAAGTATGGATATTCTCTGAATTCACCTGTTTGGGCAGTCCCAACAATCTGACCCAAATTGTTGATGTCGTAAGCGTAGCTGTCATCGCCGCCAAGTGTGCCCAGACTCTTCATCACACCGTCTTGCCAAAGGAAAGCATTACGGGGAAAACCATTCTCGACATCAGAATAGCCTACTACCTGACCCAAGTTATTAATGCTGTAAGCTGAACTACCATTACCACCCAAAGTCCCAAGATCCTTGGTTACACCCTTTTCCCAGAGAAAGGCACGACCATCTGAATAGCCAACTACTTGCTCAGATTCATTAATGTCAGAGGGGAAGCTATAGCTACTATTATTCAGCGTTCCTAAATCTTGAATTTTACCGTCTTTCCAAAGAACAGCGTGTTCTTGTTCTGTAGTTCCGGTGGGGGTTGAAAAGCCCACTACTGTGCCCGCATCGTTGATATTAGTCGCAACACTCCAAGATCCGCCAAGAGTGCCGAGTTCTTTCATCACGCCATTTTCCCAAAGGAAGGCACGACGTAGCCTACTACTGTTGAGCGACTCACCAACTACTTGTCCAGAGTTGTTGATACCCCTAGCGGCACTATTGTAACTACCAAGGGTGCCTAAATCTTTGATCCTGCCTTTTTGGGCCAGGAAAGCGTGATAATACTCGAACTCCCCAGGTGCATCTGCATAACCGACTACTTGGCCTGAGTTATTGATATCGGAAACTCCAATTTCATCAGTTCTGTCACCACCTAATGTCCCTAGGTCGGAAATAGAATACAGCGATGCTGCAACAGCTAACTTAGGGATTCCCAAAGTAATTAATGCAGTACTCACAGTTACGGTTGATATGCTTTTAAGCATGTCTGAGATGTACATAACATTTCTCCTCCCGTCAACACACCCAATTTAGCTAAAAGAAATTTTTTTGGCAGAGACTGTTGACAACATCGGGAAAATTAGTTAATTTATAAAAGGTCTGAGTCCGAAGCGCCCCCATCGTCTAGAGGCCTAGGACACCTCCCTTTCACGGAGGTAACGGGGATTCGAATTCCCCTGGGGGTATTAAAAATAAAACTAGACTGTAATAAGTGTTTGTGCTTATACGTTGATGTCTAAATGAGAAACCTATCCTAAATCATTGATGTGGATTTAGGACAGGTTTTTAATATTTAACTTTACTGAACTGATTAGCACTGATTAGCTAATTGGTTGACACGTTGGTAAATAGCTAAAAGATTTAACCGCAGATCCTTACTGAGGCGATTTTCAATAATTGTGATGGGCATAGTAAGTTTAGGCCAAACTTGGATTGTGTAGCAGAGATTTGTGCCGCTCATCTCACCAAAGGAATCAGGCTCTAAGCACCAGCTACCAGAAAAGCCTTTGAAATCCCCTTCTACCATGCAGAATTTGATTTCTTGAGGGAAAGATTCTTGCAAATCAAGTACTACACGCGCACAAAAATTAAAGTTGAGTAGGCGTTGAGAACCTACTTGTTCTAGACGAATACCACCATCAGGATGCTCCAACAGACGACTTTTAGCCAGGTTGGGAATGAAGTCAACCAAAGCTTCATAATCTGTCAGAACTTTCCAGATGTGTTCTACTGGTTGGGGTATGTGAATTTTCGCGGTGATTTGTCGTTGTCGCTCTGCTATTTTTTCAATTTGGATATCCACAGATGGCTCATCACCTGTTTCATTAGCCAAATTTAGTTGGAGGTTGGTTTGGTCACTAGCGGTGTCGAAATTAATATCCGCTGTAGTGTGAGGTTGTTCAGTCACTTTCAGAATTATAGTTTGCTTTCTTCAGAAAACTGGGGTAGCGTCAGGGTAAAACAAATTTTGCTCAGGTCGGAATCTGAAATTTGTGTACTCTCAACAGCAATTGTCCCATTTAAATGCTGCACAAGGGACTTGGCTAGAGCTAAACCTAAACCAGTCCCAGGAGTCCAGCGTCCTTTACCGCGACGGAACTTGTCAAAGATGTAAGTCGCTTCTTCAGATGAAATACCACGTCCTGTATTAGTCACTTTAATAATAACTTGATCTACCAGTTGATTGACTTGGTGAGTGGCTTGCAATTCCACAATAGTGTCATCCTCTGAGTATTTACAGGCATTAGTTAATAACTCTTGCAGGATGCGGTCAAAACTTTCAATTTCCGTTTGGAGTTTTAAGGACTCCTGTGGTAAGTCGAGAGTAATACTTAGTCCTTTGGGTGCCAGTTTTGTGTCGAAGGAAGCTGCTAAATCTTGAATTCTGGTATTTAAATCGATACTTTTAAAGAGTGGAGTTTCTTGTTGAGACTCGAGTTTCTGGAGTGTGAGCAAGTCGTTAATTAAATTGATTTCTTTGCTACATTCTTGCTCTAAAATATCGAGATATCGATTCTGACGATCTGGCGCTATTCCTGGCAACCGTAAATTCCGAATTGACATCATCATATTTGTCAGGGGATAGCGTAAGCGATCGCTCATATTGCTCAAAAATTCATCTTTGAGTTCATTGAGTTCTCGCAATTGCTCAACATATTGCCTTGTGCGTTCGTGCAATTTAGCTTGTAATTCCAGACTGCTTTGGAGTTTTGCTGTCCGCTCATCGACTAAATTTTGTACTTGTCGCAATGTCTGTGACTGAATAATCGCATTGCTGACTTGGGCACAAACCATTTCCACAAGATTTAATTCTGCTGCTTGCCAAGTGCGAGCCGCTACTTGCTGTAAAACCAAAAATCCTAATACTCTGCCTTGACTCTCTATAGGCATTAACAGCATAGCCTGGTACTGCTCTAATGCAAACAGTGGAGCCGCACTCACAATATCTGTTTGTTCTGTATAGTCATTAATGACTACTGGTTTTCCTGAGTCGGCGAAGATGCGTTGGCATAAACTACAGTCGGAAATCACAAAGGACTGATCGTTTAAAATATCTGATGTACTGCTAGGAAGACTTTGAATATCCTTAGTCCATTGTTTGACTAAGGTGGCTTTAGCATTGGGAATTTGCTTTTTAGACCGAGTCCGAAACAGGGGATCTGTATATTTCAACATAATGAACAAGCCACGATCTGCCTGGAGCGATTCCGCCGCCGAGGCGATCGCTAATTGCAGCATCTGATTTAACTCCAAGTTGCTGCGGCTGAGTATAGTTAATTGCTTGATCAGGCTTTGATATTGGTCGCTTTTTTGCAAATGCTGCTGTTGCAGGCCGATCAACTGTGATTGTGCGACTTGAGCCACAGCGATCGCGCAAGACGACTCGATAGTTTTCAGGAGTTGTTGTTCTGACTGAGTCCAATTATGGGGTTGAAATTTAATCAGGCTAATTACCCCATTATTTTTCCCCCGAAAGCGGGTAGGAATTGCCAAAACAGCTTTGATTGGTAGTGGCAAAGATTGACAACCAACTTCCAGACTTTTTTGAATTGTGGAAATGTCCTCAATATTTAACGGTTCAGCGGCACATTGAACTACATGCAGTTCCATGAGCAACTGTTCCATTGAGAAGTTTTCGCCTGACTGCGGTAACCCTAGATATTCTTCATGACACCAATTAGCGCTAGTCGCTTCAGTAGATGGCTCGCTCATCACTGTCACTAAGCAGCAATCTACCCCAAAGGCAACTCCCAGCATTTTCGCCAGTTCTTGCAGCATCAAGATCGTCGCTGGTTTGGTAGCGATGAGTTGATTAATCTGTTGTAACAACTGGTGGGCTGGTTCTTCCGGATGCTGCATCAGCTTGACTGGATATGATTGTAGTCGATCTACGTCATCTGGGCACTGTGGCGGCGATGATAAACGCTTTTTCATTCCTGGTACGCTCTTGGATAACGACCCCATTTTTTTTGCACCCAACCTCTTGGCTTAGTTATTCACCCTTTCTATGTTTGGTGCACCCTGATGAATTGCAAATCTTTAATGAAGACTTTCTCTCACCTGTTATAGCCTCTTTCTATTGCAGATGACTAAGTATTTGGTATATTAAACGTTTTTTTACACAAGTAATCAGATACCTAGGATATACTAAAGCACCTTTGCTAGATAATGTCTAACTCGCTCAGGTTCGGTTAATTTACTAACTTGGACTTAGAATATCCTGTCTGTAACTATACATAAACCGTAATTTCTCTGGAATTGAGGCAAAAAGTCCGGCAGTATTCCCCGTGTTAACACGGAGAACCATCTCCAAAATCATTATATTTTTTTCACAATTCCTTTTCTCAGTAAGTTAACCCTGTATGGGTCTATCTGAAAGTAAAATCCGATTTAGGCAGAGCTTCAGAAACAATGTAGATACCTGCTTGATTTTAGTAGCCAAGTATAGATGGATATTGTTGCTCAACTCCTCTGCTCGATAATCATTTATTTAATATGCCGATGATTATTTTCTGTCAAGTGATGTGAAACCCCCTAGGGGGGAAAGGGCGACTTTGCTCTTGAGAGTCTAGCAATCAAGGCTATTCTCGAGAAAATTCAACGCCTATTGATATCTAAATACTTTATATATAAGATTTATTTATAGTTTAGATAATATTCAATGCTGAATGCAGCCCAGTTTCCCGAATCAGTAGTAACTAGGCTACATTCAGGTGCAGTAAAACTATCCAGCCAAACTGTCGATGCTCAGCGGAACCATATCGCCATTTCTTGTTAGTCCTAAAAGCATCGGCTGTTGTGGTTGAATGACTTGACCTGTTAGTACACAACGTTCTTCTTGTTGCGCAGTGGCTGCTATGCTCGCTCGAATATCAGTTCGCGAAAATCGAGGTTTCCACTCACCTGATTTTTGCTGCACATAATTCCAGAGGATATCTCGAATTAAGGCTTGATATCCTTGATTGCCAGCTATATCTTTGAGTTTCTCTTTGAGTTCCCGCTCTAGGCGGATGCTGGTAACTTCCATATCGGTGGTTGGGGTGCGAGCGATTGTATGCATGACTTTTTCTCCTTTAAGGTATGGACAGGATAGTAATACAAGTGTAGTATGTTTAAAGAAATGTTCAACAGGTGAAATTTTCTGTGAAATCCATTTTCCCCATCTCTACTTCTTTACGTGCTACCAATTGCCGATCCAGTCGGGAATCAGCACCTTTGGGAGTGGAGTATTTTTTTATGGGTAATGGTGGCCAAAAACATGGGCAAAACACAGAAAGTAATGATGATTTTAGATATCTGAGCATTATTGGGCTGGATGCAAAACCACAACTAGACATAAGAAGCGGGAGGTACAGGCGCAAGAATCATACTGTACCGATATAGACCAGAAAACTTTGAGGTCAATTTCCCACCCCCGCTTCACTTAAACAAGAAGCGGGGGTTTTTTCATAAGGAGTCAAGCTGTGATGATCGCAATGCAAGTGTTAGAGCAATCTGTGCCACTGTGGCAGGTCAATATCAAGCAACCAAAAGCATTAAATTTGGTTATAGCAGGCGGATTGATATTAGACGTGCTAAAACACATTGGTTTAAAAATTGCTGCTGGTGAACACAAGGGGAAAATTTCTTCCCTCAATCAAATCCAAATGTTGCGGCCAGACCATGACAGTTGCCAAGATGGCGATAGTAGCAAATATCTAACACTCTTTGCATGGATTTGGCGATCGCCTGATTCCCACAGATTTAACTCCCACAACAGGAATCGCACCACAAATGAGGCTGGTATGCAACTGCGTACCAAACACAAGCCACCAGTCCAGCAGGCGATTTTTGTTGACAAACAGTTCTTTTTCAATTTGCAAGCAAACCTGGAATAACAGGAGAGCATAAGGAATGCTGAAATTAACTTACACCGAAAGGAGCTTTTACTTAGAGTGCTTGAGTCTATCGCTGGAAGAATGGGTAGCACAGCGAGTGATTTTGGCATTGCGAGTCGGTCAATCTCTTTGTGTTGAACCCAGCACAGCTTCCTTTTTGCTTCCTGTTGATTTACCAGGAGTAGAAAGGCTCAAAGCTGAGGTGAAACGAAATGACAGTGAAATCATCGAACTTTCTACCTGTGATAGCCAATATTTGGAAGTTACCCTCCGGGGTTCTTGGCTATCAGATGGTTCTGAGGAAGCTGTGGGTGTGTTCGTCACCACAATGAGCGATCGCACTGAGTTCTTTGTGCATAAAATTTGGCAGGAAGCGCAAGCCTGCGCCAGAGCCATGAGTGAATAGGGGGAATGTTGACTGTTGACTATTGACCATTTACTTTTGCATAGCCAAGAGTTCAGGAACTGTGACAAATCGATAGCCTTGCTGTTTGAGTCCGCTAATGATTTCTGGTAAGGCTTGTACAGTTCTTTTGCGATCGCCTCCGCCATCGTGCATCAATACAATAGAACCAGGTTTGGCATCTCTTAAAACATTCTTGACGAATACTTGATATTTAGCACGAGGATCTGTATCAGCAGAAGT
Source organism: Calothrix sp. NIES-2100 (assembly GCF_002368195.1). Lineage (GTDB taxonomy): Bacteria > Cyanobacteriota > Cyanobacteriia > Cyanobacteriales > Nostocaceae > Aulosira. Next base: position 8,515,922 of record NZ_AP018178.1, read on the forward strand.
TTGCGACCACATGACGACAGCATCTTTTTGGCTTTTGGCGTAAGCCGCCAGTCCATTATTTAAAACGCCTCCAGGAGGACGAAATAAACTTGTTTTAACTCCTGTAGTTTTATATATAAGTTCGTTTGTGCTATCAATTTCACTCTTAGCTGTAGCTTCATCCATGCGTCGATACCAATGATGCCAAGTATGGTTACCTATAGCGTGTCCTTCGGCGACAACTCGCTTGGCAATTTCGGGATTAGCTTGTAAAGCTTGTCCTACCCAAAAGAATGTCGCTTTAACATCATTTTGTTTGAGAATATCTAGCATTTGTAATGTGGTATTTGGCCAGGGACCATCATCAATGCTGAGGGCAATAACTTTCTCGTTATTGTTAGGCTGTACATGATAGACGGTTTTTCCTTGAAATGTTGCCGGAACTGTAAAATTTAGGGTTTCTACTTTAGCTGGTAACTGCGATGGGCTATTAATTTGGCTAGTTAAGTTTTTTTGTGAAACTTGCACAGGATTAGGTTTAGTAGGTAGTTCCTTTGGTTTCACTTGTGGGGTAATACCTGGAGTAAAACTACAAGCTGTTACTGAAAGAGCGATCGCGAATGTACTAATTATCCTTTGTCGCTGGTGGTGATTGTCTGTCACATCAGGTTTCCAAAAACTCACACCATCATAATCGCAGGCGGAAGTAGGGGCATGGGGCATGGGATATGATCTATTGAACTCGGTGAATGAGGCTTTGAACTCGGTGAATGAGGCTTGGAACTTCATTAATGAGGTTCTGAACTCGGTGAATGAGCCTTAAAACTTCATTAATGCGGTTGTGAACTCGGTGAATGAGGCTTGGAACTTCATTAATGAGCCTTTTTACTCAAATCCCTTTCCCAATGCCCAATGCCCAATGCCTTTTAGGCTTTAGTACAAGTAAAATACCGAAAGACAAAGAATATCAAAATTGCAAATCCTACTCCTGTATAAAACACGCTATTTATCCCACCAAAACCAAAAGCAACACCCATCAAAACAGGCCCCAAAGTTTGCCCTAAGCCAAAAAATGTGCCATTTACTGATAGAATTGTCGCCAGATATTCTCTTGGAGCTAAATCTGCTAATAGTGTTTGGATACTAGGAAAACCGAGACCTAAACCCATACCAAAAATTGTGGTGGGAATTAATAAAAACCAAATACTTGGCATGAAGGGAACAATAAAAAGAGCTAGGGCATATAAAATAAAGGATGCTTGAATTAAATTTGTGGCTGGAAATCTTGTAGCTAATCTACCTAATTGGGAAGATGAGATAATAATGGCGACAGAAACACTAGAAAGTAATATGCCAATTAAAGAAGGTGGAGCTTTAAAAGTATCGTTAATTAGTTGGGGAAAATAAGTAACGTAGGCTCCATAAAGCAGGACAAAGTTAGCTGAACTAGCGATAAATAGCCCAAATAATCTGCGGTTTTTTAGGATTTTTGCGGCATTTTTTAAGTATTCTTTCAGATTGCGATCGCCTTTTGGTTCGGGATTGTTGAGTGCAAAGAATACGAGTAAGCCAATAGGAATCGCTATGATCGGCAACATAAACGGATAAAACCAACCTAATGTTGCTAATGCACCGCCAATTGTAGGATAACTTGCTGTGCCTATACTGCTGACACTGGCATTGTAACCCATTGCGGTCATACGCCTTGCTCCTGTGTATAAATCACCGATTAAGGTGGTACTCAAAGATAGTAAAGACGCAGCACCAATTCCTTGCAGCAAACGCAAAAATAGCAATAGATTAAAGTCACGAGCAAAACCGCAAGCTGTTCCGGCAATGCCAAATAAAATCAGGGATGGGACAATAATTTTTTTTCTGCCAATTCTATCGGCAAGTACACCAATAACAGGCCCTAACATCAGAGATGGTAATGTAAATGCTGTAACTAATAAACCTAAATTTTGCGGTTTAACATTTAAAGCTTTGGCTAAACCAGGAAAAGCCGGAGTGACGCTAGAAACTCCAAGTACAGCAATCAGAGAAATGGCACAAACTATTTGAAAATTTAATTCTAGATAAACTGGTTTTTGTGGTTCTAATTGGCTGATTTCATCTTCAGAATTCATGGTAATTACCCTGATAATTACTATTTAAATAGTAAAGGCACAACTAACGTTGTGCCTTTACAAAGTATCGCATCCAATGGATAACTGCTATATTACAATTTTATGCAGCAACTTTTTCTTCAAGTGGTTTAAAGGTCTTCTTGCTAGCACCACAAATTGGACAATGCCAATCATCAGGAATTTCTTCAAATGGCGTACCAGGTGCAATACCAGAATCGGGATCGCCAGTAACAGGATCGTAAATCATGCTGCATTGTCTGCAAATCCATTTACGGGTTTTGGGATCTTCACCAGCAGATCTGGTTGCAGCTTGTCCACCATTTAAAACTTCTAAAGCTTCGGCGTAGCGATCGGCGTGATAATTTTCGATGAATTTTAGCAATCCAAAACGGTGGGCTGCTTCTCGGAATGTATTAGCGTGTTCGCTAGATTCTTGCGCTTGTTTAATAAATTCTTCCGCAGCTGGATTATCGCGATCGCTTTCGGCTGCGGCGGCAAACTCCGGATACATTGTAGTGTATTCATAAGTTTCACCTTCAATTGCTAAAGATAAGCAACGAGAAACTATTGCCCGCTTTTGTTCGTCTGTTAAAGCATCTGGATCTTTTACTACAAGTTCTGGATGCAGCAAAACAAAATGTGCAAAAGCATGAGCAGTTTCTTGTTCTGCTGTTTCTTTAAAGAGTTTTGCTAAGTCTTTAAACCCAAGCTTATTTGCTACTTCAGCAAAAAACAAATACTTTCTGTTTGCCATCGATTCACCACCGAAGGCGGCTTCTAAGTTTTGAAGAGTAGTAAAGTTTGACAAATCCATAATTTTGGGATGTTGGGAAATTGATATTTACTGAGCTAAAACAGAAGCCAAAAGAGATTGAATGAGCATGTTTATATGGAAATTAGAAACGTTTTATACAACGTTTTCCAGCCCATATTTGCTCACCATTTTATTAGCTGCCTCTTAGACATTATAAAACTGAAAGATTTTGCAGCTGCCAAATTATATCTTTGATTTAGGGAATTCGGGAAGGGGCATGAGATTTTGGTATAAAGATTTTTTTCCTTATACTTCACATCCTGAAAGCTTTATACCAGAATGACAAAGCCGCTGACAGAAGTTGATTTTTTATCTGACAAGCTGTTCTACCTTTTTATACTTGATAATCATTTGTAGCACTTTGTACTAGTTAAATGTTCATTGCTAGTTGCCTATTGAGTAACTTTTAGTAGTTATCATCTTAGAGACTAGTTATTCTACATTTTCAGATTACGCAATTCCGCCATTGACACGAATATTTTGTCCAGTGATCCATCGTGCTTCATCGCTAGCCAGAAACGCTACTACGTCGGCGATTTCTTGCACATCCCCCAATTTTCCCAAAGCCGCCATTTGCGCTAAACGGTTGATCTGTTCTTCAGTTTTACCTTCGCGCAAAAGTTCTGTATCTGTGGGGCCTGGAGAAATGGCGTTGACTGTAATCTTTTTTGCCCCCAGTTCTTTGGCTAATACTCGCGTTATTTGTTCTACAGCGCCTTTTGTGGCAACGTAAGCGCTATAAGTTGGCAGCATCATCGCTGTGGTTGAGGAAGAAAAATTGATGATATGTCCTCCTTGCGCCATTTTTTGGGCGGCTTGTTGACAAGCAAAATAAGTCCCTTTGATATTGACTGCTAGAAGTTTGTCAAAATCGGCTTCTGTAACTTCAGTTATCGGCTGATAAACAATGACTCCAGCGTTGTTGACCAAAATATCAACTTTACCAAAGTGTGCAATTGTTTGATCAAAAAGCCGTTGGATGTCTGCTACTTGACTGATATCTGCTTGTACAGCTAACGCCTGTCCTCCGTTTTGAGTAATTTCGGCTACCACTTCTTGGGCTTTAGTTGTGCTACCTGCATAGTTAATAACAACAGATGCACCGTTATTTGCTAGTTTGAGAGCGATCGCTCTGCCAATACCACGGGATGCACCCGTGATAATTGCTACTTTTCCGCTTAAAGGTGCCATAGTATATTCAAAATTCAAAAACTTGTTTTCGTAGTCAGCACCAAAATCCTGACTACGAACAGACGACTAATTTACCCAGAAAAAGGGAGCAAGGTTAAGTTTAGTGGTGGGTTGAGTGGGGAACTTTGCCATCATGGGTAGGTTCTGGTAATTGTGGTGGCTCTTGATGGGGGCGAAAGCGATCGCGGATTCTGCTCACGACGATATATAAGATAGGGACAACAAACAGACTCAGTAAAGTAGAAACTATCATCCCACCAGCTACGGCTGTACCCAGAGATTTTCTGCTAGCTGCACCTGCGCCTTCGGGATTTACTAGGGGAAAAATACCCAGAATAAAAGAGAAGGAAGTCATCAGAATCGGGCGTAAGCGTTCTTCAGATGCTTGGATTGCGGCTTTGACCAAAGGAACACCGCGCTCTCGCAGTTGGTTAGCAAATTCTACAATCAAAATGGCGTTTTTACTCGCCATCCCAATCAACATCACCAGACCAACCTGACAAAAGACATCGTTGGCTAGACCCCGCAACCACTGGGCTGATAGTGCGCCTAAGATAGCTAGGGGAACGGCAAACATAATGATCAATGGATCAACATAGTTTTCATACTGCGCAGCCAGTACCAAAAATACGAAGACCAATCCCAAGCCAAAAATTATGGGCGCTAAACCACCTGATTGTTGTTCTTCAGCGGTAATCCCCGACCATTCGTAACCCATACTCGCAGGTAAAACCTCTTTGGCTAATTGCTCCATTGCTTTGGTTGCTTGTCCCGAACTGAAGCCAGGAGCAGCAGCACCGTTAATTTCAATGGAGCGGAATAAGTTGTAGTGAGTGATGGTTTGCGCTCCCGTAGTTGAAGTTACTTTCACTAAGTTGCTCAGAGGTATCATCTGATTATTGGCTGAGCGGACATACAACTTACCAATATCGTCAGGATTAGAACGAAACTTAGCATCTGCTTGGACATATACACGGTAAGTCCGCTGTAATAAGTTAAAGTCGTTGACATAACGGGAACCTAAGTAACTCTGTAAGGTGTTAAAGATGTCGTTGACTTTAACTTGCAGAGCTTTGGCTTTGTTGCGGTCTACGTCAATGACCATCTGGGGTGTATTCGCACTAAAGGTGCTAAATACAGCTTGCAATCCTGGTGTCTGATTACCCCGTTGCAGTAACTGACCCATGATTTGCAGCATTGTCGGTAAGCCGCTGTTACCAGCTCTATCTTGTAGCTCAAATTGGAAACCACCAAAACTACCTAAACCCTGAATAGCTGGGGGGTTAACTGGAAAAATTCTCGCTTCGGGAATTGCTGATAGTACTCCCGCCAGTTTCCCCATAATGGCTTGTGCTGATTGTCCTTCTCCAGGGCGTTCATCCCAAGGTTTGAGTGTGGTAAAAATCGCACCACTGTTAGCAGTGTTACCACTGAAACCAAAGCCACCAATGGCGAAGGTACCAACTACTTCTGGTATTTTCAGGATTTCTTTTTCCACCTGCGCCATAACGTCGCTGGTGTAGTTGAGGGAAACCCCCTCTGGCCCTTGAATGATGGTGATGAAATAGCCTTGGTCTTCTTCGGGAAGAAAGGCTGTAGGAACGCGGGTGTAAACCCAGGCTGTCACACCCAAAGAGAGGACAAATAACAGCACCACGATCGCCGCAACGCGGTTAAGACGAAAAAGCGATCGCTCATATCCTCGACGCGCCCAATCAATAAATCTATTTATTACTCCGAAAATTTTGCCTAACCACCCACGGGGTCTTTGTCCGCGACGCAGTAGTAAAGTACATAGAGAAGGTGTGAGAGTCAGCGCTAAAAAGGTGGAAATGGCAATTGAAAAAGCGATCGTCAGCGCAAATTGTTTGTAAATCTGTCCTGTAGAGCCGGGAAAAAAGGCTACGGGGACAAATACAGCGATCAATACTAAAGAAGTTGCAATCACCGCCCCAAACAACTCGCGCATAGATTCCGAGGCTGCTTGACGTGGTGACATTCCCTCATCTTCAATCAAACGAGAGATATTCTCCACGACGACGATCGCGTCATCCACCACTAACCCAGTAGCCAAGGTGATACCAAACATTGTCAAGGTATTGATGGAAAAGCCAAACACCTTGATAAAGGCGAATGTCCCCACCAACGCCAGGGGTATGGTAATCACCGGAATCAAAGTGGTGCGCCAGTCTTGCAAGAACAGGAAAATCACCAGGACAACAAGCGCGATCGCTTCTATCAATGTTTTCACAACTTCTGCTAGAGAAGCTTCCACAAAGGTTGTCGTATCAAAAGCCACTTGATATTTCATTCCCGGCGGAAAGCTGTTTGCAAGTAGCACCATTTGGGCTTTTACCGCTTTAGCCACATCCAAGGCGTTACTTCCGGGAGTCGGAAATATCCCGATACCAACACCTTCATTACCGCGAAATCGCAGAAATGAGTTATAGTTTTCTGCTCCTAGTTCCGCCCGCCCGACATCTTTGAGGGTAATCAGCGAGCCATCAGCAGCTGTTTTCAGAACGATATTGTCAAATTCCGCGACATCTGTCAGCCTACTAACAGCTCTCAGGTCGATTTGATACATCTGATCCTTATCTGTGGGCTGCTGTCCAATTTGCCCCGCACCCACCTGTAAGTTTTGTTCGTTGAGTGCATCAATTACATCTTGGGCTGTGAGATTGCGACTTGCAAGACGGTTCGGATCGAGCCACAGACGCATAGCATAGCGGCGTTCACCAAAAATCCGCGCCTCACTCACACCTTTGACTCTTTTGAGAGCATCTACTATGTATAGGTCAGCGTAGTTGCTTAAAAAGACGTTATCAAAAGCCTGTTTATCGGCATACAACCCCATCGCTAAGAGGATGTTGTTAGATTGCTTGCTAACAGTCACACCAGTTCGCTGCACAACGTCTGGTAACAACGGTTGCGCCACAGATACCCGATTTTGCACATCTACCGCCGCAATATCTTTGTTGCGTCCGGCATCAAATGTGATGGTAATTGTACTAGTACCGTTGTTACTACTGTTTGAGGTCATGTATTTGATGCCCTCAACCCCGTTAATTTGGCGTTCTAATACAGTCGTAACGGTATTTTCTACAACTTCCGCACTTGCACCCACATAATTAGCCGTCACGTTAATTTGCGTCGGACTAATTTCTGGATAGCGGTCTGTCGGTAGCGTTGGGATGCTAATTGCTCCTACCAACAGGATGATAATGGAGCAAACGCTGGTAAATACAGGTCGCCTGATAAAGAAGTCAACAAACATGTAAATGGTTGTTTAAGTATATGGGTATTGGGCATGGGGCATTGAGCATTGGGCATTGGGGAGCCAGTGCCGTGGGCGGGTTTCCCGACTTGAGGCAACTGGCGTCATTGGGCATTGGGGAGGCAGTGCCGTGGGCGGGTTTCCCGACTTGAGGCAACTGGCGTCATTGGGCATGGGGGAGATATGGGGAAGATATGGGGGAGAGGGGAGATGGGGAAAAAACTCCCCACACTCCCCACACTCCCTCATCCCCCTTCCCTTGTCCTCCTTGTCCCTCTATTCCCCTGTCCCGCCACAAGCCCAAGGCCCTACTCCGGAATCACTGGAACACCATCTCTGAGATTCAACAACCCGGAGACAATGATTTTTTCTTCTGGCTGCAATCCTTCAAGAACTTGGTAATTATTACCTTGGATATTGCCTAGCTTCACCCGTTTTTGTCGAGCTACTAACTGAGGTGTACCTTGTGGGGAATTTTCTGTTTGGGCTACATAAGCAAATGTTTCCCCCGCTACCCGCGATACTGCTGTTGTCGGAATTAACACTCCCTGCTTGCGATTCCAAATTACTCTAGCTCGCACTAATTGGTCTGCCCGTAGCTTACCTTGTGGGTTACTCAACAGTGCTTTGATTTGGATTGCCTGAGTACCATTACCGACGTTGGGAGAAATGAAAAATACTCTACTGGTACCCAAGGATAACCCTTGTCCATCCATAATCTCCACTGGTAATCCTTTACGCAATTGCGTTCCCCGTTCCAAGGGTACAGAGATGTTAACTTCTAAAGGTTGGTTTTGAGTGATGGTAGCTAGTTGTGTAGAAGTATTAACGAAATCACCGACCTTTACGGGAATGTCACCCACTGTACCAGCAAAAGGTGCAGCAATTTTGTAGTATTGAAGCTCAACTACTTGTTGCTTCGTATTGGCATCAGCTTGCTGTAAAGCTTTTTCTGCTTGCGATATGGTTGCCTGCTGTGCTTGAATCTTAGAATCTATGGCGGAGAGTTGAGATTTGGCGATCGCTAGCCGATTAGCATACTGATCTTTAGTCTGCCTTGATACTGCTCCTTGAGACGCTAAGGTGGTATAGCGATCATAATCTTGCTGGTTCAATTGCACATCAGCAACATTAGATAAGCGATCGGCTTGTAGGGATTTGAGTGTTGCTAGAGCATTTTGAAGTTGTGCTTTAGCCCCCTCGGCTCCAGCATTTAAGCCACTCACAGTAGCTTGTTGCTGTCGGGGATCTACTTGAATAATTGGCGTTCCCTCAGCAACAGTATCTCCCGATCGCACAAATATTTGCGTCACTTGTCCTTCAATTCTCGGTTGTAGCCTAACTGAGCGCCGGGATTCTAGGTTAGCAATAAAATCAGAACTTTCTTCAATTGTGCCTGTTTCTACTGGTGCTAACTTAACTCGTACCCCGCTCGGAGCATTAGTTGGTGCAGCTGCTTGATGAGGAGTTACTAAACGCCAAACTACAGCTGCACCTCCACCAAGCAATAATAGTGCAGCTAACAATAACCAAAGCCACCGCCGTTGTTGTGGGGGTTGCTCAAACGATGACTCTGGAAGACGTTCTTCAAAATCAGTTTGATGTTCAGGGGATGTCATGGTATACAGGCAACCTATGAAAAATTTAACTACAAATGAGTTAGAACAATGAAAGCTGATTTAAATTAATTTACTGATTTAGCATGATGCTTGTTGAAAAATAATGTGATAACCCACCTTAAATATACTGCCTTTATATCTTGCGCTAATCTACCGAAAGGTGAGTGATAAATTCCAGTTTACAAATATAGTTACGTTACTGTCTTTTAAAATCTTGCGAAAAATGTTCTATTCTTGCTACCAGGCGATCGCTTTCTCAATCTTGGTGGTAAAAAATGTAATTTATCAGCCTGTTAATATACTCGAAAAATTTTATTTTTTACACTTAATTAAGTCTAGTAATCAAAATATCAAACCCTCCAGGAGAAAGCATTTGTAGGGAAATGGCTGGAGCCACAGATTTGTTTTTAATGTATATCTAATAACCAAATAAATGTAATCCAGCTTAGATATAGCAATCCTATTTGATATCCAAACAAAAGGGACAAGGGAAGGGGCACAAGGAGGAGAAATGTTTGTAACTCATTTAGGACTGCTATAGTTGTGCTTTGATAACTCAGCCCCGGATGTCCGAGAATAGGAAATCGGGAACAGGAAAATGAGCTACCCCGAATATTGATAACAGCGCAGCTAATTTTATGGGGATTATCTTTTGACTTTTGACTTTTGACAACTCCTGCCAGCAAACTCAAATCAAATTGAGCCATTGCAGGGCTAATAACATAACTATATTAAGAAGGGGAAAGGGAAAAAACCTTTTACTCAAGCGCCTGGGAAATGGAAGCCAAGCGATGACGCTGTCTTAACCAAGCTGCACACACTTCTTTGGTAAGCCTGATCTCGTCTTCAGTCAAAAGCTCATCTGGTTTTTTCTCAGCCAGAATCTCCGCGACTTTAGCAGCTTGATGGTAGTCTACACCAGATTTGACTAGTTCTGTGTGCCAAAATTGTTGTGCTTTTTGTAACGATTTATGTTTATTATTAAAATTAGTCATTTTTATGATATTAGATGTTTATCTTTACATCTAATTTCTGCAATTTGTCAAAGAATTACTTCTTACCCCAGATAGAGAAAAGAATTAACTTCAGGTTTCTTTTATTTTCTTGAATAAATAATTAACTCATTGCCCGATACCAAGCTCTGCCTTACATAGTGCCAGGACTTACGCAAAAATTGCCGAAAAGCTTAAGGTGCGTAGGTTGGGTTGAGGAACGGAACCCAACATTTCCGGGGGTTTGTTGGGTTTACACACGGTGATCCCAACCCACAATTATCCTTAACACCAAGCGTATTGACAGCTAAGGGACTTCCAAATAAAAAAATATTCCAATTATTAACCTACCAAACCCGCAACTCGTAGGGGCGGGGTTACCCCCATACGTGTCAACTTAACGTGAAACCCTTGCCAAGACGTGATTTTGCGTTTTCTCGCTTCCCATCAAGATCCGCGTCACCCCACCCCGGCTTTGCTGACGCAAAACCTCCCCTCCCCGCAAGCGGGGAGGGGATTGAGGGGTGGGGTAAAATGCCTGTGGAATAAGCGTTTTGACTTAAGTTGACACCAATGGGTTACCCCCTACAATTTGGCATAATTTATTTTTTGGAGTTCCCTAAGCTTCTTGTCGCCAGACATCGCCTGATATTTTAGACTCAGTTTTTCGCTAAGCTAATCTTCGAGAAACAAATAGCTCTGTGATTGATTCACAGAGCCAAATTAAGCAATCCTCAAGTCGTCTTCCAGAACGCTCTCAAGCTGAACTGTATTGCTTTGTAGTATCCGAACTTGGTATTAAGCCAAATCAAAAAGCAAGATTTCTGCACTGGCGCTGGTGCTGATTTCGAGTTTTTCTTCGCCACTGACTTGTACGCCATCACCTGCTTTGAGTTCCTTACCGTTGACAGTGGCTACACCTTGGGCTACATGTAACCAAGCATAGCGATCGCTCTTGACGTGATAATTAACCACATCACCCTTTTCCAGAATAGATGCGTATAGATCTAGATCTTGGTAAACTTTCACAGCGCCATCACGCGCATCTTTAGCAGCGATTAAACGTAGTTGTCCCCGCTTTTCTTCTGGAGAAAAAGTTTTTTGCTCGTATCTGGGTTTTAATCCTTGCTGATTGGGTAGCATCCAGATTTGCAGAAAGTGAACCGGTTCAGTTTGCGAATGATTATATTCACTGTGGGTAATACCAGTACCAGCACTCATGATCTGTGCGTCACCAGGACGAATCACCGAACCTGTACCTAGGCTATCTTTATGCTCTAAAGCGCCAGACAAAACATAAGTGAGGATTTCCATGTCACGATGACCGTGAGTGCCAAATCCAGCACCAGGAACTACCGTATCATCATTGATTACCCGGAGAGCGCGAAATCCCATGTAGTTGGGATCGTAAAAATTACCGAAAGAAAATGTGTGGTAACTATCGAGCCAACTAATTTTAGTATGACCGCGTGAATTGCTGTCATGAACTACAAGGGTCTTGGTATTTTGAGACATAAATCTACCTCGTTTTTAGTTGATTTCCTAAATCTACAAATCTACTATTTTCAATGCTAAATAGTGATTATTTCTGGCTTTGACTGCACAAGAGGTGGAATTAAATATCCATTTCATCTGGCGTAATTATCAGAGTTTTTGCCAGAAATAAAACTGCCAATACCCTTGCTCAGGGAAATTGTCAAATCTGGTTTTGAACTATTTAAATAGTAAGCTATATAAATACAAAATGAAAAGTACGCACTTAAAAGTGGCGTACTTACCAAAAAGTTACTGCTCGATGGAAAAAGTTGACTGGACGCAAAAATGATTACTTCACAGATGCTGGCTGTTTATTGGCTTTAGCAGCAGATGCGCCATTTTCAGCTTTGATTTCTGCTACTTGTAGATGAGCCTCTAAGAACCAGAGACGTTTATCAATGGTACGGGAAACTTCAGTATAAAGGTCAGCAGTGTCAAGATCGCCTAAATCATCAGTTTTGGCGATCGCTTCCCGCAGATGTTTACCATAAGGTGCAAAGCGATCTGCTAAAGCGGTCACATGATCTTTACCATCCAAAATATCAAAGGGATATTCTGGCAAAATCGAATTGCTAGCTGCTGCGCGGGCTGTTCCTACGGCGTAGCCACCTAAAGCTGTGATGCGTTCAGCAAACATATCGATATACTCTTCAAGTTCGCCAGCAATTTCATCAAACAACTCATGCAGCTGATAAAAATCAGTCCCTTTAACGTTCCAGTGCGCTTGTTTGACTTGGGTTTTTAAATCTAAACTAGCTGCCAAAGTTTGGTTGAGAATTACCACGATTTGCGATCGCGCTTGGGCAGGAATATCAATGCGGGTGGGATAAAGACGGGATGCAAGTTTATTGTCGCTCATGTTTAGTATCTGCTTGGATCGTCATAACAAGTCTACAAATAGTGCTTTAGTTTTTGGAACTTCCTAGAGACAGAGGGAATTTCGCCATCCATCAATTATTATCTTCTGCATAAGCAAATTAGCTCACTCAGAGTCGATGGTTATCTATGGCACTAAATGTGCCCCCAAACAGGCGATCGCGGATAGTATCATTCTGCAAGAAATCATGGGGGAATCCCAGATCAATTTGACTGACTTGATTGAGGCGTTGCAGATGTTCTGGTGATAAGTTGACATCTAAAGCCGCTAAGTTATCTTGAAACTGACTGAGTTTACGTGCGCCGATAATCGGGATAATGATACCGCTTTGGGCGCGTAACCATGCGATCGCTACCTGTGAAGGTGTGCATCCAATTTCACCAGCAACTTGACTGACTACATCTGCGATCGCTAAACTGCGTTCGGAAATACTTCCAGTTCCAGGATTTGCTAATCGCCCTGGTTCGTCGCTTGCTTGCGGTGGCTTGTTATACTTGCCTGTGAGGACACCACCACCCAAAGGTGACCAAGGTGTGACTGCTAAATCCAAGGCTTTGGCCATTGGGATTAAGTCCCGTTCCGGTGTACGCTGAATCAAACTGTATTCCACTTGCAAAGCGACAAACTGTGTCCAGCCTTGATAGTTCGCGATCGTGTTAGCTTGAGAGATAATCCAAGCAGGTGCGTCAGAAATCCCAATATAGAGTACCTTACCTTGACGAACGACATCATCAAGCGATCGCATGACTTCTTCTACAGGTGTAGTAAAGTCCCAAGCGTGCAACCAAAATAAATCAATATAGTCAGTATTCAGCCGCTTTAAACTGCCTTCTAAAGACTGAACTAAATTCTTACGATGGTTACCACTACCATTGGGATCGTTCCTGCTGTCGTTCATCCGCAAAGGAAAGGAATATTTAGTAGCCACAACAAAACGTTCCCGATCCTGAGCGATTAACTCACCAACAATTTTCTCACTCGTACCATCTGTATAACCATTAGCGGTGTCGATGAAATTACCGCCTGCTTCCACAAAGGTATCAAAAACCTGACGACTTTCATCTTTAGAAGCACCCCAACCCCAATCTTCACCAAAGGTCATTGTTCCTAAGCAGAGTTCCGAGACTCTCAAGCCACTTTTACCCAAAAGTTTGTATCTCATCACAACTTTCTCAATGACTGAAATTGAGTTTAGCAGCGATGTGTTGCACTTTTTTTGCTAGTAATATCAAAATCTTGCTTTTATGGGATCGTTTTACAAGTTTGAGAATCTTGCTGATTGCTAGAAAGCACATACCAAAATTCCCACCCTAAGATAGATTCCTTATTGCGAAATCCCAATTAAAATAATATCCACTTATAAGTTTTTGAATACATCTAACATTTAATATGCTTACCCGGTTTCCACTAATCGCTGCCAGCTTCATAGCTGCCGGTGTTAGTATAGGTACGCTTGTTGGCATTGCTACCCCGGCTTCGGCTCAGCAGGTAATCACTTGTGAAAGCTACAATAATCAGGGAAGTAGTTGTTCGATACCGACAACAGGTAGAGTACGCCTTGTCAGACAGTTATCTAACGCCAGTTGTCGAGACAATTGGGGCTATAACAGAAATCGTATTTGGGTGACAAATGGTTGTCGCGCTCAGTTTGTCGTAGGCGATCGCGGATTCAACAGAAACCGTAGATACGACAGAAACCGTAGATACGATAGATACGACAGAAATGATCGCTACGACAGAGGCGATCGCTACGACAGAGATGATCGCTACGACAGAGGCGATCGCTACAACAGAGATGATCGCTACGACAGATAGGAAACTAAATCTTAACCAATCAAAAGAACTAGCACAAATCTCGCTTTCATAAAGGTGTCCTAGCTAGTGGATGCCTTTTTGTAGAGTACTCAAAGTAAAAAAATGCCCAGTTGTCATTGCGAGAGAAGCGTTCACGAAGTGTTCCCGAAGGGTAGCAATCCCAACCCCTGCGATTGCTTCGCTCCGCTCGCAATGACGGGTTTTGGATCATTTATTTTGTGGAACACTCTATATGAGAAATTAAAATTGTATGGATTGATTAACATATATTTCCACGGCTGTACCGGCTGGTAGAAACCAAACGTTAGTTCGTTGACTCATTTGGGAGATTGCTTGTTGATTGCGTTGGGCAATTTGGGGAACTACAGTGTTCATACCACCTTCAAAAACTCCAGCCAAAAGGTTACGATCGGGGTTACTACTGCTAACAATAGTAGTAGAACCACTTGTTGTCACAACTTGGGAATCAGTACGATTCATTAACTCTGCTGCTTTACCAAGACCACCTAAGACAAATAGTCCTATATCCATACTGGCAATAGATGATCCCCGATTGGGAAATTGGTTAGCGATCAGAGGTTTACCTTGGGGTGCGCGAATCATCAGCGCATTTGGAGCTACACTTCTTTCTGTAAGTTGGCCTCGATCTGGTACAATTACTTTCACTATGTTGAGCTTGACCAAACCTTGCTCGGAGAGAGAACTCATTTGAGTTAAGAATTCAGTATTTGCAGGAATAGCGATCGCCCCATCTACAGCTTTTAATGGTTCTTGCAAACGTACTACAAAAATATTTGTGCTATCTTGCTCTGAGGAATTAGATGTTTCGCCAAATACTGCTGTCGCCAACACAGCTTTAGCATGACTCCCGACTGCTAGAGATTTGGGACTCTGCTGTACTCCTTGACTCACCACAGAAGTTTGCTGATTTGCTGTTTGTTGAGGCTGGGGATTTGTTGGCTGTTGCTCCCCCTGATTATTGTTTTGTTGTGGACTTGGCGTTACATTCGCAGAAGATTGATCGCTATTACCCACCTGTCCATAGCTACCTAACTTTGCTAAATTTTGCCAAATTTGGACGGGATTTGGTGTCGATGGTGGAGTGACATTCACTAATGGTTGAGGTTGTGGGTTAACAATTATTGGTGGTTGAGGTGGTGGTGAAACGGGAGTCAACGGCGGTTGCGGATAGGGAGATCTGACAATCCGTTCCCGTTCAACTGTGACGATCCGAGGTACGTAAACTGTTGATGTCGGTGTCGGTGTTCTGGTAAGCGCAGTTTGTCTAGATCTAGAAGCATCCAACTGTGAATTTTGGGGAACTAACTCAGAAGGCGATATCTGTTTTCCACTTCTAAGTTGTTGTTGTGCTAATTTCACAGCCTCGGCTTGTTCAGTCAGAGCTAACTTTGTTTTGAGAGTCTCTACTTTTTCAGCCAAATCTAATTCTCTAGATTCTTGTGGAGTTGGCGATCGCGTTTGTTGAACTACAATCTGCTTATTTCTTGGTTTTTGTTCAGTACTACTCATCATCTGAGTCAAAAACCCACCAGCAAATAAAACTATCGCTAAAGTCGCAGCACCTACCAAGCCTAACTTAGCAAAGGGATTTGATGATAATGATTGTTCAGTTTTCTCTTCTGTGGGTTGAGATGGTGATGGCTCTTTGTTAGCTGATTCTTCTATAACTTCACCATCAGTAGATAACGATTCTGCATCTAAACCCACTAATTGTGCTATTCGTGATTCCCAATCTTCAGAATTTACTTCTAATGAATAGTTGTCAGATTGGTGATTAGCTAAATTTTGTGGAGGAGTCCCTGAAGAAATTGAATTATTGGTCATAATCTTCAAAAATTAAGGTAAATGCCTGGTAAATTTTGAGCTGATTGCTAGAGAAAGATTGTTTATTTTTGACCGATAACAATCTGTATAGGAATTACAAACATCTATTCCCCTTTTCTTCCTTCCTTTGTTAGGAACGATTACACTCTGTAGGTAATATCTTGATAATTCACGTTAATTTCCTTTCCTCAAATCAGATTGCTCTAGCCTTAGTAATTCTGCTGTTTCCAATTACCGATTACCACCTATAGTCACACCTAAGTTCACAAATCCTATTTATTAGTATTCCCAATGACAAAGCCTGTTAATACATCCGCAATTGTGACAGCAACCACAACTAATAAGGGGGTTCTGGCGATACTTTGCCAATCTTCATCTTTGCGCACGGCGTTGACTACGCCTATCAGGGCGACGGCTATATATAGTAGGTATAATGCCCTTAAGACGTTAAAGACTAATCCTACTGCTAATTGAGTGTTCCCGCCGTTGCTTGTCCCTTGGGTGAGGGTGTTTTGAAAAAAGTCTTCGGCTTTTTTGAAGAATTGTGCTTGCGCTGGGGCGGCGAAGTAGTCTAGCCAGAAGATGCTCAACATAGTAACTGCTGCTAATATTTGCAGTGGGAAAAGCTTGCTTTTTGGTATTGCTATTTGCTGCCCGATTCGCTGTATTACTATTGTGATTAAACTCCCCATGAGTAGACAAAAAAGTAATCCGGGGCTTTTCAGGCTGATGACGCTTAATAGGACTGCACAGGCTAGCAAAAATGGTACTGATTCAATTAGCCGCAGCCGCCACCAATTTAGGATTACAGTTAATTGAGCAATAGTTTTTATTTGATGAAAAAATATTCTGGGAAAAATTATCTGTTTAATGTTTCGCCTAGACATTTGATAAAGTTCTATTAATTATGGGAGTTAGCTTTTATTATTATATTAAAGCAACGACCAAAGTGACGTTTTGATCGGCTTTTAAAAGACTTCTTGTCAGTAGCAAAACCTTCTCTATCCGCCATTATCCACGCCACTTGACGACAGTTCGCACAACGCTGCAAAGCAGGAATTATCTCCCTAGGGGAGGGGTTCTGCTTTGCAATCCGCGTCTACCCGTTGGGAAACCGCAAGGGCGCACTGTCTCACCGAGGTTCCTGAGCGCACAGTGGCTTTCCTTGACAAGAAGGGGACTAGAGGCGATCAATAAGTACCTCAAATCAAAGCCAAGCACTTTTCAAGCAACCTCTGAAAACGGCTAGTAATCTCAAAAATAAAAATTGTTTTTTAATAAATGACTAAGACTCGGTTAAGAGGATATTTGAAAAGTATTGTTGTAGTCTCCCAAACCCAACTCCAGAGTCAACGAAAGCGACTTGACAAACAACCTCGCAGGCGATCGCCTCTAAGCAGTCCCCGTTCCTCAACGTGACTCTAGCTTTGAGACTCGTGTCTCTAATTTGTTGACTTGTTGCTTGAGTTCAACCACTAAAGTTGCAAGGCGATCGAACATCTTATCGCGCTCTGTTGGTGATAAATTTCTGCTAGAGCCACTAGGCGATCGCGGAGTCAGTGTTGTTCTTGGCGATGGAGACTTTCCCGTTTGACCTAGTTGATACTGTATCTGATTTAACTGCAACTCAACACGATTCAAGTCAGCTTCCAGGTTATTAATCCGAGATTCTACTTGTTGTGATGAAGCAGTATTCGATAACAACCCTAACCAAAGAACAATTGCAAAAACTCCAGCAAAAAATAATCTCTTAAACATTATTATTTACTCCTTAGGGTAAGTAGATAGTAGAAAAAAAATCACTATCTACTACCCCCGCTATATTTTCTGATCTTAATTCTCCCTTTTATTCAGCTTTATTTATCAGGTTGTAGGTGAGAAAAAAGTCTTTGCCAATCAATAGAATCACTGGGATTGTCTCCCGCTTTTACCTCAAAAGTCAGGTTAGCAGCTTTTGGTTGTTTTAAAGCTTCTATGCAAATTTCAGCCACATCTTCACGGCTGATTTTACCTCTAATATTATCACCCTGCTCCACAATTAAGTCTTTACCACCTGTTTCTTCAGTTAAAGCGCAAGGTCGAATAATTGTGTAAGAAATTCCACTCTTTCTTAAACTCTCTTCTCCCTGCAATTTCCAAGTTAATATTCCTCCCAATTGGTCATTTAATCTCACGGCTGGAGGTTCTTCATCTAAATTAATACCAGGGCGACCAGGACGAGTTACACCTGCGGAACTGACTAAGACAAACTTTGGTAAAGTAATACCACTATAAGCTTTAATTGATTCCACTTGCAAGCTAAATCCACCAGGTGAAAAATGCGGATTTAATGCGCCGTCATATTCAAATTTGCTTAACATCAGTTGCACCGAGCAAACTCTGCTAGCATCGATTGGTGGTGCGTCCTTAACAATTTTGGCGCGAAATACAGGAATAAGATCTGCAAAAGGAATCCGAACATTTATCCAGGTATTAGCTACAGTGTCGAAAGAATAGCCATAACCAATTCCGTCCCATTTCCCATCCGTCCGCAGAAATAATTTATAGCGTTTACCATCACCTCTAACGCGCAGTTCTACACCTTCGTAACCAAGTAAATTGAAGGGTGGATCAAAATTCTTAGTTCTCACAGAAGCAAAGCCTCCAGAATTGGCGGTAGAGACATTACCAGCAAACAAAGCTGTATTGTCTACAAATTGCATATTACTCGCACTCACACCACCCATAACCACATCATCCAAAGCTCCCCAGATATTCCGCAATTCATCTGATGGACTGGTAAAATCAAATATAAGTTTTTCATTTGATTTATTTAGATAATTTGTCGCTGCTTCTACCAAATTTTTCACACCGCGATATTCTACATTTTCGGGTGTATCGCCGACAATTTCTGGTTGGTAAAATTTGATGCCTTGATAATATTTGGCTCTATCTTCTGTATCTCCTTCTATTGGTTGCACCCGTACCGCCGTGCAACATATCACAGCTTGAATATTAGCCATAACAACAGAAGTTAAAGTTTCTGGTTTAGTAATATCTGCAACTACTAAATCAACATCAT
This sequence comes from Calothrix sp. NIES-2100, assembly GCF_002368195.1. Classification (GTDB taxonomy): domain Bacteria; phylum Cyanobacteriota; class Cyanobacteriia; order Cyanobacteriales; family Nostocaceae; genus Aulosira. The sequence goes on from NZ_AP018178.1 coordinate 8,535,054, forward strand.
TACCCAAAATTGCTCTAGCTTTCTCGATGTCACGGACAAGACAGCGCACTTGCTCGCCACGTTCTAATAATTCCTTGACAACACGTTTGCCTAAACCACCCGTTGCACCAGCTACTAATATTGCACTCACATTTATTCCTCCATTGGGTTGATTTTTATCATTCTTAGGACGACCTTGGATTAACTTTTGTATGCAGTTAAAAAAAGGAATAACCTCAAAATATGTCAAGGTTTCAATGAATCTGCCTAAGTCCCATTGAGAACGATTTTTGTCAGCCACGATCGCGCCCTCTTAACTTTCTTTAGTCTAGAGCATTTGTCATTTGTCATTGGTCATTTGTTATAACGTGAGTGTGATTCTGACTCCTCCCTCTCCTAGTAGGAGAGGGAGGTTGGGTGGGTGAGGTTTGTCGAATTTATGTTTATCTATAAAAATTAGTGGGCTTCAAATTCCCTTTTTCTCAAAGAAGTAGAGGATATTGGGACAATTTGTTGATGTAGACGACAAGAAACGATATCTTCAGAAATTGTACGTTAGATTTTCCATACCCCTGTCCCACCACAAGCCCAATACCCTGGTGGCTGAGCAAAGTCGTTGGCGCAGCCTCTCGCAGAGAAGCCATACCCCTTGTCCCGCCACAAGCCCAATACCCAATACCCTATGACCAACTATTTCCGTTCTAATGTTGATGCAATGGCTAGCTATGTCCCAGGTGAACAGCCACCACGGGGGACACCAATTATCAAACTGAATAGTAATGAAAACCCTTATCCCCCCTCACCTGCGGCCTTAGAAGTACTGCGGAATATTGATGGCGAATGGTTGCGACGCTATCCAGAACCATTTGGCGGCGAATTTCGCCAAGCTGCTAGTCAAGTTTTAGGTATTCCTAGTGATTGGATCATTGTGGGTAATGGCAGTGATGAAGTTTTAAACATCGTCATCCGTGCTTGTACTGAACCGGGACGCAAGGTAGTCTATCCCATGCCTACTTATGTGCTATATCGCACATTAACCGAAATGCAAGCGGCAGATATTTTAGAAATTCCTTACCATGAAGATTACAGTTTGCCTTTAGCAGAACTCATAGCTGCTAATGGTTCGGTAACATTTATTGCCTCTCCTAATAGTCCATCTGGTCATGTAGTCCCAACTGAAGATTTGCGGAAATTAGCTTGTGAGTTATCTGGGGTTTTAGTAATTGATGAAGCCTACGTAGATTTTGCTGAAGAAAATGCTTTGGATTTAGTTCGAGAATATGAAAATGTCATCATTATTCGGACGCTTTCCAAAGGTTACTCCTTAGCAGGATTGCGCCTAGGGTTTGGGGTAGCAAATCCCCAATTATTGTCTGGGTTGTTTAAGGTAAAAGATAGCTATAACATTGATGCGATCGCCTGTGCAGTTGCGACTGCTGCGATCGCCGACCAAGATTATAAAAACGCTTGTGTAGCCAAGATAAAAGCCTCAAAAACACAGCTAGCATCAGATTTAAAACAATTAGGTTTTATTGTTTGGGATTCTCAAGCCAATTTTTTACTAGTCCAGCCTCCTCAAGGAAATGCAGAATATCTCTATCAAAAACTGAAGCAGCAAAAAATTTTAATCCGCTACTTTCAGCAACCAGGACTAGATGATAAATTACGCATCACTATTGGTACTGATGAGCAAAATCAAACTTTAGTGCAGGCGTTGGTTGAATTATTGGCTCAAAATTGAACAATAGAGACTAAGTAGCTCAACCTAATTAAACATAAAGGCGGATTAGCTTACTTTCCCCTACAATCCTTCTTAACTAAACCTTATTGAACTTTGATCGCATTGCTATAGCAATCCTATTTCAGTTGTGAAAAATATCCGTTGTGGCTGTTGACTGTTGACAGTTAACAGTCAACAAGCCTTTACGAAATATTTCATAAATCATTTAGGATTGCTATATATAAATCCTCCTTAAGGCTTAGATAACTATGCTTTAAGCATGAAGTTATTAACCCTTTATCAATAGAAAATGTAGAGGCAGTTGAGTTAAAAACTGGTAGTTGCAACTATGTTTAACATTGGGGACTATGTGTTAAATCAAAAAACTGGACATCTAGGGAAAGTAATTGGTTATGGACACCAAATAATGAATAATGTCTATATGACAACCCTAAAAGTACTTGTAGCCTCAGCTACAAATTCACCGAAAAAAGAATTAGTAGTAGAAGATGTAATTTCCGAGTGGAAACAGGGATCAGCAGCTTAAAGTTTGCTGTAGCTATCAGCTAGTAAACTGGCAGAATTTTTATCTAGAAATAAAGTTGCTTGAGCTTGTTGACGCAGAATAGAAGCAGGACATTTTCTGTCAATTGCTCCCTGTAATATATCCTTAACTATATTTGCCTTACGCTTTTCTGGTGCAAGGCAAATAATTTTTTTAGCTGTACAAATTAAAGGTAAAGTGACAGTAAATGCGTATTGCGGCACATTGTCTAAATTGGTAAATTGGCCTGTATTCACTTGTTGTTGTCGGTTGATAGCATCTAGCTTGACTAGTTTCACTGTGTAAGGATCTTGAAAATCAGCCACAGATGGATCGTTAAAAGCTAAGTGTCCATTTTCGCCGACACCAAGACAGCATAAATCAATGGACTGTGTTTGCAGCAGTTTGGTGTAGCGATCGCATTCGGCCAAAGGTTGCAAAGTATCTCCTTCTATATAGTAAAATTGCTGAGGTTTAACTCGCTGCTCTACACGCTCCCGCAGATACCTCCGAAAACTAGCAGAATGATCGCCAGAAATCCCTAAATATTCATCTAAATGAAATAAAACAATCCGCGACCAATCTACACCGCCCAAAGCAATCAAAGCATCGAGAAATTTCAGTTGAGAGTTTCCTGTCGCTAACAATACTGTAGCTATATCTTGTTGCTGAAGAAGGTTCTGTAAATATTGGCTGACAATTTCTGCAACATTTTGTGCCATTTCGGCTTCAGTGTTGTAAATTTGCACCATCAACTCATCAACACGAAAACTCTTTGTATCGGCTAGCATTTGCTTACACAGGTAAAGATAATAGATGTCTCAATTAAATCAGTTATGGGACTAAGCAATTGAGTGCAATCTAACTTTTAGAGTAAGGGAAATATGGCACAGATGTAGCAGATTAATTTGTATTTATTTGCCATATCCTCTGCCTCATGGTAAAAAAATTGGTTCTGAAGTAATAGGATTTCTGACAATTATTTAGCTTAATGTATTTTGATGTAGGGTGTGTTGTCGCGCAGCGCAACGCACCGTTAACAATTCAACGTGCGTTTGTTTACAGTGATTGTCTGGTAAATAAACATTTTTTAATCTCACGCATTCGATGTTCGCGCAGCGTCTCGTAGAGAAGTCGTTCTCCCAGAGTAGGCGCAAAGACGCAAAGGAAGAAATACAGAAATCAGCATGTGGTTTAAATACATAAAAAATCCTGTAAGGCTATCTGCTTGAATAAATAATTAATTATCACCAAGGCATAAGCAATGTACAATCTTTAAATAAGTTTTTATTTCTTGTTGGAAAATTTAAAATCATATTTTATATCTGTCTATACAAGTGGGTAATCTAAGTATTAAGGAAATACTTAGGATTTACATAATATGAATCCAGTTTATATTACTCCAGGTGACCACATCTTCTACCATTGTGGAACTTACGAGCATCATGGAATATATTGTGGTGATATTTCTTATAAAAACAAAGTTTATCAAAATGTTGTGATTCATTTTGAAGGAAAATTCAAAAAAGGTCAAATTAGAGGAGTATCATTTGAAAAATTTGCTAAAGAACATGATATTTATGTAGTTCAATATAAAAAAGGTTCTTGTTTTTCTCGTAGTTTAGTTATAGAAAGAGCCATAAGCAAGCTAGGAGAACCTGACTATAATTTGTTTGCCAATAATTGCGAACACTTTGCACATTGGTGTAAAACGGGTACAAAAAGATGCGGTCAATTACATAATGTTATAGAAGAAAATGGGGGCATTTTAGGAGCTGTAATAGCAGGAGGAGTTGCAGTTGCAGCTCTACCTCTAGCTGTTCCTGAAGCTGCTGTTATTGGCTTAGCTTTAGCTGCTGGTTATGGTGGAAGAGAGTTAGGAAAATTCCTTGCAAATTTATGTTCAGACAGACCAGATTATAATGATTCAGGCATTCCATTTTTTCTAAAATAGAATGAAATCACTATTATTCGTAGGTTGGATGGATAGGGGGTAGCGGAACCCAACTAATAGCAACTCTCTATCAACTTGCGCTTGGTGCGTACTGCTCTCTTCCTTGGCGTTCTTGGCGTTCTTGGCGGTTCAAGTTTCCCAGATGGGGAAATTTAACTCCCCATCCCTACATGATTCCGTTACTGACCTTTCTGAGCTTTTAATTGAGCCGCCTCACTAAACGTTTTGTATAATTGAACACGGCTTTTAGCTTCTGGATAACGGCTATGGTTGGATGACACCTGACTCATTAAATCAGAAGCTTCTTGCCACTGAGCAGCTAAAGCTGACCATTGTTCTGAAGTTGTCGCTATTTTCCCAGATGCAGAAGCTTGATTAGCAATGCGCACTGCGGCGGCAAATGGTTCATCAGCCTCAGTTGAAACAGTTTTGGTGACAGTCTCAGGTGAAGCTTCTTCTGGCTTATTCGCTAACGATTGAGAAGCGGCTGCATATTTTTTATATAGCTGAATGCGGGTTTGAGCTTCTTGATAGCGACTGTGGTTTGGTGACACCTGACTCATTAAATCTGAAGCCTCTTGCCACTTACTAGCTAAATCTAACCGTTGCTGTGAAGTTGTGGCTGTTTTACCTAATGTAGAAGCTTGATTAGCAATGCGCACTGCGGCAGCGAAGGGGTCCTTGGCTGCTTGAGAGATATTTTTAGTGGTGGTAACATTTGCACCTTGCATTTTGACAGATGAAGGTTGAGAAGTTTCTGCGGAAATAGAGGTTTCCTGTTTATTTTCTAACCAACTGTAAGCACCCCAAACTAGCAACAGTAGAGGTAGGCATAAACTAGATACTTTCAGTAGGTCAGTTGCCAGGGAACGACTTGGTATATTTTTACTCTGAAATCTATTTTTACTTTTGATCCTATTTTTTCTTCTAAAAACTACACCTCGCAAAGAATTAGGCTTAGGTAAGCTAATTTGAGCTAGTTCTGTTTTCGACTGTTTGAGATCTTGAAAATCTTTAATTGCTTGCTGAATAATATTCGGTTGTGGTAAGGTAATTTCCTCTGACCAAAGCAATTGATTATCGCGATCGCGGTAAATTTCCGTTAACCAAAGTAATTGTTGTTCCCTGACAATTCGACTGTTAATATTTACCCGGCGAATATTACGCGGTGCAATAGACTCCAGGATTTGCCTGATTTTTTGCACTATAGCGTATTGCTCTAGTTGCTCGACTGTCGGTGCTTCGCAGAGAAGTTGTAAGACACCATCGGAAAAAATGGCTCTAGTTCTCACACCAGATGCAACTAGTTTTTCGTTCAATATTTGAATGATCGCGGCGACGCTACCTTGGTGTGCTTGCCAAGCGATATCGTTTATCCGATCTCTCATTTTTAATTTAGTGATAAATTGCCCACCCTGATTTGTTAACGAACTCATTTTATGTATTTAGGCTAGTATGTTTATGCAAAACTTCGCCTTGTTTTTGATTTTATGAGTAAAGATACAAGGTTGACACATAAAATCTTAAAAATAAGGACGAAATTCTATCTTTAGATAGAAGGCTGAATCTGCATCAGTTAGTGTAGTCCTGATTTTAGGTAATTGTCCACTTGTTTAGAGCGGAATATTACCTGTACAAGTACATGTATTTGCTGGTTATCATACAGCGAAAAATGATTGTCTGGGGCGATCGCTGTTTACGTAATTATACTAAATTTTTGGTAGATAATACTAAATAGTCTCCGGATCAATACCGAGGTTGAGCAAATATTCCTTCAATACTTTCCACCTGTGACCCCGCCTGTCTAGCTTGCTATTGGGGTTGCTGTCTGGTCAATTTTTCTTGTTTGGTGCGCCTGTGCTAATTCCTCAGGAATTAGCAATTTTTCTCCAGTATCTTCTCAATCAAAGCTAATTACTTGCCCTGTTGGTAATTAAGTTAACCTTCCCTAAGGAGTGGCAATGGGAGGGTGGTAAATCCACCCCTATTGTTTACTTCCGTTCTGGATGACCTGTCTCTTCTACGGTATGAACACCCATCTGGTTAATAACAGCAATCATTTGATATAATCGCCCCAAATCGCGTTGATTGAAGTATAAAACCAGACGAGGTAATCCAACTGTTTCATCTTGGCCTTCTTGAGATAATGCCTGACTTTTTTCAATCTTTCCTTTCACCAGAATGTCGCTAAAGTCAGCATTGAGTTTTTCTACCTCAGCAGCAGATAAATCCGTTGTGAGGCGAATTACCAACTGATCGCCTACGTAGCGGCTAGAGTGATAAACCTGGTAAAATCGGGTAATTGCATTACAAGCTACATCCACGTTGTCTGTAACTGTGTAAAGACTAGGGTCTTCGGGACTGACAAGACCTTTTTGCACTAATTGCTCATCGATGTATTCACTCCAAGAGCGCCAGTAGTCGCCACCAGGGCTATCGATTAAAACTAGAGGTACTGGGCCAAATTTACCAGTCTGGCTTAATGTCATGCACTCAAATGCTTCGTCTTGGGTGCCAAAACCACCGGGAAACAAGGCCACAGCATCACTTTCTTTTAAGAGAAATAATTTGCGTGTGAAAAAATATTTGAAGTGAATTAGCTTTGAATCCCCCTCGATATAAGGGTTTGCTTGCTGTTCAAAGGGCAATTGAATATTTAAGCCAAAGGAATTTTCTCTTCCCGCACCTTCATGCCCCGCCTGCATGATACCACCACCACCACCTGTCATCACCATAAATCCCAACTTGGAAACAGCGCGAGCAAACTGCACTGCCATGTGATACTCTGCGGTTTCTGGCGCTAGGCGAGCCGAACCAAAAATAGTTACTTTCCGGACATGTCGGTAGGCATAAAAGAGTTGAAAACCCCGCTCCATATCTGCTAGAGCAGCCGATAATATCTTCCAATCGAGACGCTCAATGTCAGTATCAGCTAGCCGCACTATGGTAGCAAGTGCCTGTTTGATGAGTTGCTGATTTTTTAACGTCGGTAACCGATCAATTAATTCAGCAATGTCCGCCTGTAGAGACTCTAATGTATCAAACGACGCAGATGAAGTCATGTTAACTGCTGCCACAATGGTATTATATTTTATCTAATTTTGGAGTACTATGTATCAACCGTTGCAACGTTAGTCGATTACCAACAGCTTTTTGAGATTGACAGATTAGGCGATCGCATCGCCTGATATCGCTAATTTATGGGACGTTTGCGAAAATACATATATCCATCGTTTCGGTGAATTGATTTGCAATACTTGTGCCTAAGTGGGCTGATTTTGCCCAATGGAGTTCTGATTTCAAAAACTCCTCCCGCACTGTTAATCTATCGACATGAGGAAGAGCAAACTTTCCAGATGGCAGGATTGCACCTACTATGTCGCCAGTTTCAAACCTAAAGAAGGTTTTGCGCCTGGTTCCATGCTTAACAGGGTGGCGGCAACAAAAAGCACCTGTGGTTAATTATCAACCAAGGCGCTAGTACAGCTTCGCGGAAGTCAAAATTCAAAATTCTTCTCTTCAAGTTCTGTTGTTTGTTAGCCGTTGGCGTACCCCGGAGCTTAAGCAAGCTAGCAAGAGCGTCTCCCTGAGGAGAAGTCAGACGCAAGGGGCACTCGCGCTTCGCGAGCGCTGGCTTTTAACGCTCAACGCCAGAAAATTCCGAAGCAAAGCGACACGCCATCCCCGTGCGGGAGTGGTTCAGGAACGCACTGGTTCGACTTTCCGCAAAATTCAAAAAGCTTATGAATTAGGCTTTTCCTCTATTGTGTAAACGCATAGCGGTTTGCGGCAGGGTATGGTAGCTGTCTTTCCGCCGTCTTGTGCTAAGGATGTCCTCAACAGCAATAACTAAATTAATTTAGCAGCGCTAATTTTAACAGATTTACCACTGTAAAAAGTTTTATTGAGACGCGAAATTTCGCGCCTCTCAAACTTGTTTACAAATATTGACCTAAAAACTAGAACAAATGGAAAAATCAGAAGAATCTGACGACCGATTGAGATTCAAAGATACTTTTCCAATGTGTTAGCTAATGTAGTTTTAGGAACAGCACCAACGACCATATCAACTTTTTGCCCACCTTTAAAAATCATTAATGTGGGAATGCTGCGGATGCCGTACTGACTAGCAACATTAGGATTTTCATCAGTATTGACTTTAACGACTTTGAGCTGACCTTCGTACTGAATGGCAATTTCATCCACTACAGGAGCTACCATCCTGCATGGACCACACCAAGGTGCCCAAAAATCAACTAACACAGGTACTTCACTGTCGAGTACTTCTTGCTTAAATGTAGAATCCGTAACTTGTGCGGCTGCTGACATGCCTAAAACCTTTGCCAATTATATTTCGGAGTTTCGTGAAAATTCTACCATAGCAAAAACAGCTGCTTAGAAGCGAAGGATGTACATTTGCAAAGAAGCTCGAGAATTTATTTATAAAAACATAAGGAACCGCCCGAACATAGTCCGGGCGGAGTGTGGTGTGAGGAGTGAACGGAAACATGCGTCTCCGCTATCTCTATTGTAGGCGACATATGTAATTTTTCCAGTAATTGTTTAAGAGGCTGGAAAAATTTCCGCAAGGGGCATGGGGCATGGGGCATGGGGCATGGGGCATTGGGCATTGGGCATTGGCCTCCTCTGCTTCCTTGTCTACCTTGTCCCATTTCTCCCCACACTCCCCACACTCCCCACACTCCATGCCCTAGCCTAAGCGCCCCTTTATTTACCCATGCCTAGTTGTTGAGCTTTTTGGTAGACTTTGCCTTCAGTGAGTAGGGAAGGAGCAATTACAACTTCAACTTGCTGCATTTCTTTAATGTTTTTGGCTCCTAAGGTGCCCATACTCGTCTTTAAGGCTCCTAAAAGATTATGAGTCCCATCATCTAACCCTGCGGGGCCAATGAGGATTTGCTCTAGGGTACCAGTGGTAGCAACGCGAATGCGGGTTCCACGAGGTAATACAGGGCTAGGAGTTGCCATTCCCCAATGATAACCCCGTCCAGGAGCTTCGGCGGCTCTGGCGAAGGGAGAACCAATCATGACACCATCAGCACCACAAGCAATGCACTTGCAAATGTCACCGCCGGTGATTAAACCACCATCAGCAATTACAGGAATGTAGTTACCAGTTTCCCGATAGTAATCATCTCTTGCGGCGGCACAATCTGCGATCGCAGTTGCTTGGGGTACGCCTACACCCAACACACCACGGGAGGTACAAGCAGCACCAGGGCCAATCCCTACCAATACTCCAGCAGCCCCAGCTTTTAACAGATTCAAAGTAACTTCGTAAGTTACGCAATTCCCCAAGATTACAGGAATGGGCATGGTACGACAGAATTCTGCCAAATCCAAAGGCACGATAGACTCTGGTGACAGGTGTGCTGTAGAAACTACCGTAGCTTGTACAAAAAATAAATCTGCCCCAGCTTTGGCTACCACTTCGCCATATTTACTTGCTCCGGCTGGCGTAGCACTTACTGCTGCTATCCCACCTTGTTGCTTAATTTCCTGAATACGTTTTTCAATTAGTTCCGGCTTTATTGGTTCGGCATAAAGTTCTTGCATCAGGTGGACAAATTCATCTTTGCCCACGGCAGCAATCTTATCTAAAATCGGTTCTGGGTCAGCATAGCGAGTTTGGATACCTTCTAAATTGAGGACACCTAATGCTCCTAACTCTGACAAACGTACAGCCATCCGCACATCGACTACGCCATCCATCGCACTGGCAATGATTGGGATTTCTCGCTCAATATTGCCAATTCGCCACTTAGTATCTGCCAAACTCGGATCGAGTGTTCCCCTGCCAGGTACTAGTGCAATCTCATCAATTCCGTAAGCTCTCCGAGCCGTTTTGCCCCGCCCAAGTTGAATGTCCACGCTTAAAATTTTCTCAAATCTGTTTAAGCTAGGGTATCAAATTGTGGGCGAACTTGGTGCAACTTTTTTTCAGTTACTGACAATATCCACAGGGTCAAATATCAGGGAAAATTGTGAATTCGTTTCTGTGCGATCTTGGTTTAAGCTGACTCTTGGGTAAGTTAATTGGGTAATTTAGTTTGATGTGTTAGTTATTACAACGAAAGGCTCCAGGAGAAGACATCAACTGATATCACCCCCCTGATGCCCTCTGGGGGCAAAAGGCTTTTATGTCATCATAAAAACTGTAGTTCTGGTTTGAGAGAAACAGTTTAAAAAGCCAAATTATATCCGAACGCTAACATTGAGAATACAAAGCATCCTTACTTTCATCTAAACGTGGGTTTATAAATGACTTTGTTTTTGTTAATTTTACGGAAATATAATTAAAAGTATTGAAGTAGTTTAACAAAGCGATTTCTACGAAAAGCTCGCCAATGCAATTAAACCGCAAGGATACCGCTGGATAAGTTTATACGCACTTTTATCACAGTCGAAAAATCTATTCAGATTGTCACTTTGGTTGGGGTGATACTGTTCTGGGGATACTTGGGATTTATAAGTTATCAAAATCAGCGGCCATCTTCTGTGCGCAGCATTTTACCAACAAGGCAAAAATAAAAAACTCCACCCACCGATCGGCTCAACTTTGTCTAGAATACGTAGATCCTGTATTGTTAATAATTGTGAAGGAAACTTGATGAAAACTCAAAATACTGATATTGGACAATATTCTTTTCCTCAGCGCATTTACCGATTTCTTGGAGGTGCAGCCCTAGGTCTATTCGTGGTCATCATCCCAATCTCCTATGCGTCTTCCATAGATTGGAACCTTTTGCAAATCAGTATTGCATCATTTGTGGTTATATCCTGCGGTTTATTATCAAGCATTTGGGGTGAAAAATTTATTGATGCAGTCACAAGGGTATTAGATTCCTGTGGTTTTTGAACTGTGTAAAGTCGTCTAAGGGATTTTTGCAGCAGTTTATATCCCGTCAGCTATCAGTTGATGTTCATCATGCTTCAACCGATTCATCTGGTATGTGTTGATTCTCGGACTCGATACCTATACATTCTAGCTAGATACCCTGAAGACCTTGAGTTGGAAATTGTACCAAATGGAGAGGTGTTCTGATGAATCAAGTTAATTTTGATACTATGGATGATGCCGAATTGAGACGGTACTTTTTGGCAAACCGCCAAGATCAGGCTGCTTTTCAGGCATATTTGGATAGATTCAATCAGCGTCCAAAATCAGCGATCGCCAGCCCAGGCGACCCCGATTTTGATGAAAAGATTCAAGCAGCAATTCGACAAAAACTGGAAGCATCGAGTAGTACTCAGCCAGCTAACAACCCGGTGGATCGGACAGAATAGAATCCTTGCGCTTCTCTGTTGATCGCAATTAACTCCAACTTGGTTCAGCTTTAAAGCAGCCAGAATTGTTACCATATATTGAGATTAGATATTGAAGCCTTGATCCAAGCTGAAACCTTAGAACTATTAGAATGGAATCGCCTCTGCCAGCATCTTTCAACCTTTGCGGCAACTAAGTTAGGGGCGATCGCATCACGTCAGCTACAAATTCCCGATTTTCAAGCGGTAAGTACGCAGTTGTTGGAGCAAACAAAAGAAGTTTACCAACTAGAAAGCCGTCTATCCCCCAGCCTATCCTTTGAGGGAATTCAGGATATTGGCGATTCTCTCGAGCGTGCAGAACTCCAAGGGATTTTGGCAGGAGATGAACTGTTGGCGATCGCTACTACCCTTTTTGGTAGTAGGAATTTACGCCGGATAATTGACAACCAAGAAGATGTGCCCATTCTGACGGAGTTGGTTGCCGATTTGCGGACTTATCCGGAACTAGAGCAAGAAATTCACCGTTGTATCGATGAACGCGGACAGGTAACCGATCGCGCCAGCCAAAAACTGGGCGAAATTCGCACGGAATTGCGGAGATTGCGTAGTCAGATTACCCAGAAATTGCAAAATATTTTACAGGCGAAATCAGGTGCAGTCCAAGAACAACTGATTACCCAAAGAGGCGATCGCTATGTCATCCCGGTAAAAGCGACACACAAAGACGCTATCCCCGGTATTGTCCACGATACCTCTACCAGTGGAGCCACGCTGTATGTGGAACCCAATAGCATAGTGCCCGTAGGTAACCAATTACGCCAAGCTATCAGAAGAGAACAGACAGAAGAAGAAGTAATTCGCCGCACTCTCACAGAGCAAGTAGCAGCAGTTAAACCTGATTTGGAAAGGTTATTAGCAATTGTTACTACCTTAGATCTGGCTACAGCTAGGGCGCGTTACAGTTTTTGGTTAGGTGCTAATCCCCCCAGATTTATTAACTGGGAGAAGCAAGAAAGTATTACCTTGCGCCAGCTGCGTCATCCACTGTTAGTGTGGCAGCATCAACACGAACAAAGCTCACCAGTAATACCAGTAGATTTGCTGATTAATCCGATAATTCGGGTAGTGACCATTACAGGGCCAAATACTGGAGGGAAAACTGTTACCTTAAAAACTCTCGGCTTAGCAGCATTGATGGCGAAAGTGGGTTTATTTGTCCCTGCCCGCGAACCAGTAGAAATACCTTGGTTTGACCAGGTATTAGCGGATATTGGGGATGAACAATCCCTACAGCAAAGTTTATCTACCTTTTCTGGTCATATCCGCCGCATTAGTCGGATTTTGGATGCTTTAGGGACTGAGGAAATAGGGGGAGATGAGGAAGCAATATCCCCCTCATCTCTAGTATTGCTGGATGAAGTCGGTGCAGGAACCGATCCAGTCGAAGGTAGTGCATTAGCGATCGCTCTGTTGCAACATTTAGCTAACCACTCCCGACTCACAGTAGCGACAACCCACTTTGGCGAACTAAAAGCACTGAAATATGAAGATGAGCGATTTGAAAACGCCTCAGTAGAATTTGATGAAAGTACCTTATCACCCACTTATCGGTTGTTGTGGGGCATACCTGGGCGTTCCAACGCCTTGACAATTGCCCGTCGCTTAGGTTTAAAACTAGAAGTTGTCGAACAGGCAAAAACTCACATAGGAGGAGCAACAGACGAAGTTAACCAAGTAATTGCTGGCTTAGAAGCGCAACGCCGCAGCCAAGAAACCAAAGCAGCCCAAGCACAAAAACTGTTGCAGCAAGCAGAACGTTTATATAAAGAGGTTTCAGCTAAAGCCGCCAATTTAGAAGAAAGGGAACGTGGGTTAAAAGCTTCCCAGGAAGCAGCAGTACAACAAGCGATCGCCCAAGCCAAAGGTGAAATCGCCCAAGTGATTCGGCGCTTACAGCAAGGTACACCCACCGCCCAAGATGCCCAGCAAGCAACTAACGCCCTCAATCAAATTGCGCAGAAATTCCAGCCAGCAACGCCAGCCAAACCAAAAGCGGGATTTATGCCCAAAGTAGGCGATCGCATCCGGCTTTCTCAGTTTGGGCAAACAGCAGAAGTTTTAGTCGCCCCCGATGAAGATGGTGACTTGACTGTTCGCTTTGGCATCATGAAAATGACAGTCAAGCTGGAAGATGTGGAATCTTTAGATGGTCAAAAAGCTGAACCGATTGTCAAATCCAAGCCAGCACCAGCAGTTACCCCAGCAGCACCACCAGCCTTGACAATTCGGACTTCTAAAAATACAGTCGATTTGCGCGGAAAACGAGTGGCTGATGCTGAATTGCTTTTAGATAAGGCAATTTCCGAGGCTCTAGGCCCAATATGGATTATTCACGGACACGGTACAGGCAAACTAAGGCAAGGTGTGCATACCTATTTACAGCAGCACCCCAGAGTCAGCAAATACGAAGCCGCAGAACAAGTAGATGGTGGTAGCGGTGTTACCGTTGCCTACGTTGAATAAAGGCAGGGGGACAAGGGGGACAAGGAGGACAAGGAGGATAAAGGAAGGGGGAGAAATGCCCAATGCCCTATGCCCCATGCCCCATGCCCTATGCCCCATGCCCTATGCCCAGATAATTATATTTCTGCTTTGTAGAATATAAATTTTCATTTAGAGTAATACAGAGATACATGCTGATTACCACAGTGATAAAGCAAGCTTTAGCTTCTGACTAATACAGCTAGAAGAAACTAACCTTCAGGCTTGAGAGTCTGTTTCAAAATGGGTAACAGCAACCGTCCCTATTAGCCCGATCACCTATGCTAAAAGTTATGCACTCGGCCACTAATTCAGCCACTCCAAATTCCCAGTGGGAGGATCTAATTAAGCTCCCAGCCCCAAACACGGTTCAGTGGGACAATATCAAAACCCAGTTGGACTTAGTGCTGTTGGCGCTTGAAACTTTAACTGGCATTGGTTCCGAGGCTATGCTCTCGGCAGCAATTGATCTGAATTTGGAGTCAAGAGTGCCAGATCGCGTAGCTTTATGGCGATTGCGCCAGTCGAATCCGCTACGCAAAGGACAAGGAGGACGAAAAAAACTTGATGTAGAAGAAGCGCGATCGCTGGTTCTCATCATTTGCTACCTTGCCAAACAGCACCAAGAATTAATTCGCCGTGCTGTCGGTCTATTAGAACAAATGGCGGAAAATAACCAGGAACCTCACCAAACCGCTTTACTTGGAGATTATATTGATGCTTTCTGCAACACTTACCAAGAGCGAATGGAAGAGGACGACAAAATCTCAACAGATTTACTCACCCATCTGGCACTGAAATTGCTGGTAGATTTACTGTTTTACAGCGCCCCTGGTGGACACCGCCGTCTGTGGTTAGCACTTATAGACCGTTCCACAAAATTTTAGATTTTCGATTTTAGATTGCTCCTCCAAAATCCCAAATTTAAAATCACCAATCATCTCCTTCGCAGTTTCTGCCATGCCTCTATCAAATTCTGTCATTCGTCGCTATACACCCCCCACTTGTACATTAGAAGTCTTGGCACAAGATTCGCCTTTGTCTCGGTGGATGGGCAAAACTGTCCTCAAGCAGTTAAGCTTTGAGCTGCGTTTTGACGATCCGCGACTACCAGAAGAAAGCAGATTCCCAATTCGGGGCGATCGCGACCAACTTGAAGCTTTGTGTGATGCTGTCACCAGTTATGTTCAGCAATTTCTTCACCAATCTCCAGAAAGCTTTTGGCTCAGTTTCGCCGGGCCCCAAGACTCCAGCAAAGTCTCTGATGACTCACAATTAACAGATTTTCAATCTTCTTCTCTACCCGCTACCACTAAAACATTAAAATCTTTTCCCTCTTACCTACCACAGACCAAAATATATTTAGAACCCAGTAGCTATTTAAGTCACAAGCTTTTCCTCGGATCTCTAGCTAATCAGGCTTCAGGGCCAGTAATTCAACTCAGTCTGCTGCAATTATTCGATTTGGCAACTGCCTTAGATGAATACTCAGCAGATATCATGGCGTTACCTACTCTGGAAAATCCTCGCAGTTCAACTGTTAGCTTCCCTACTTGGGCACCTGTGGCAGCTGTATTAGTATTAGGTGTGGGTTTACTACCCATTACCTGGCAATATGTAAATAACACTAAGTCAAAGCAGCAAGTTGCCAAAAAACCCACTTCCGAATCGGCACAAATCGCCCTTCAACCTTCACCATCGCTTAACCCGGAAACTGGACTTCTACCTCCAGACAGTTTACCCCCTTTACCACCTGTAGGCTCTACCCAGGCAATTCCTATAGCGCCCACAGCACCCCTGACAGCGCCTAATTCCAACCTTACTAGCAAATCTTCACCAACATTACCGAATTCTGGCTTATCTACATCTCAAACAACTGCTGGTGGTTCTAATTCAGCTAAGGGTAATCTGCCATCTGCTGCTGGAAGTGTCTTTGGTGTACCTCAGCAGCCAAACCCAACTCTTCCTAATAATTCCCCGTTTGGATTACCCAAAACCGGCGGACAACCGCAAATTGCCATTCAACCAAATCCTACAATAAACACTCCTGGGTCAATTAACCCAGCTGATATTGGTGTGACTAAAAAGCGGGAACTACCACCAAGCCTATCTACTAACAGAGGCGGTGTTAGCCCAAATAGCCCAAATATAACTACAACTCCGCCACTTCTTCCGACTATACCCAATCAAACAGCCAGTTCACCAAAGCTTGATGGAGATTACAATCCTGCATCTAGTACCTCTCCAGTTACAGGTAATAGTAATCCCTTAGCTGAAAGATTGCGGAATGAACGCAAAACTCCCACATCTACCCAGGTAGCCACAGATAGCACATTATTTGATACACCTCAAGTTTCAGAAGCTAGACAATATCTCCAAAAACGTTGGCAACCACCTGCGGGATTGCGTCAAACACTAGAGTATAGTTTGATGGTAAATGTTGACGGTACGATTGAACGCATTTTTCCTTTAAATAAAGCCGCCAGAGAATTTGTGAACAACACCGGAATGCCCATTATTGGAACACCCTTTGTTTCACCTAATAAATCCGGACAAAATGTCAGAATGCGAGCTGTGCTTAGTCCTGATGGTAAAGTGCAAATCTTCCCTGAGAATGAATAATTTAGGGAAACAGCTGATGCTACTATCGAAAATCAGTTTTTACTGCGCTTTGTGTATCAGTTATCAGTGGTAGAGTTTGAGCAATGCTAAACCTCTACCATTTACCAAATCCTCTATCCGTGGGTAAGGATTTTTAAGATTAAAAATCTTCAATATCGCAAATAAATTAACGTGAATTATAAGCAATAGGTTCAGTGAAGGAAAATTATCGTTGGGAACAACCAAAATCTTTAAGGCGAAGCTGACAAGCTTAAAGATATTCCCTACCATCTATATCATTCCAGCTTAACTGAACTGTATTGAATTATCAAGAACTCACCTAACCAGTCTCTTTCTCCTCAGATGAGAGGGGCTGTAGGTGAGGTCAAAATGCTGTGCATAGAACTCATGTTACATTAAAAAACAGGCTGGTAATACCAGCCTGTAATTTTTGGATTGCACTTGATATTTTAAAAACGAAGAATTCTCAATTGTATTGTTTGCGATTGGCGGATAAATAAAATGCTTGAAGTGCTTGAAGTATCCCACTAATTGATGTCGAATTCTGAGTTATGCATTCGGAATTCTGATTTAATAACGGGATTTTTTGGTTTTTAATTTTTGCTTTTTACGCCGCCGTTCTGTAGAAGCAACAGCATGATCCACTGGATAACCAACCACAGGAATTACCTGATATTTGCGTTCATCTTCTAAATTTTTGAGTTCAGTGTAATCAACCCAGTGAATGCAATCTACCGGACAAGTGTCTATTGCTTCTTGAATGACTTCTTCTGCGTCTCCATCCTGACGAACTACACGCGATCGCCCATAATCTGGTTCAATGTAAAATGTATTACGGGCGACATGGGCGCAGTGCTTACAACCAATACAGGTGATTTCGTCAACATAAACACCCTTTTGACGCACCAGTCCGCCTAATTCCGGTTCTAAACCAGAGCGTTCTGGCGCATCACGCAAAAAACCGCCTAATTCTGGTTCTAAACCAGAACGATTTTCTTCTTGTTCTTCCGGTGACGGCAGAAAATCAGCCATTACGCACTCCAGCGTTGTACTACCAGGCGAATTGAACCATCTTCTTGTTGTTTTTGTTCAGCAACTTGAAAGCCAACACGGCTAGTTTCTTTGACAACTGTTTGATAAGCATAACGCTGAGTCACTTGGCGCAAAAATCCATCTACAGAAAGATTTTGTTGCCAATATTGCAAGTCAGCCACCAATTCATATTCTTGGCCATTCCATCTAAAGCCGATATCATACCCATTTTCTTGCTCAATGGAAATTTCCGCAGGATGGGTTTGACCGCGATAGCCACGTACCTCACGCGGACCCGGTTTCCAGTCTATACCTAATTCAGTTAAAGCATCTTTTAAAGATTCGAGGTTACGGATTTGAGTTTTAATTTGGCTAAAGTGTGACATGGTGGTTATGAATTAACGACACTAAACTATTTTGAACAATTACCAATCACTCAAAGCGGTTTGCGTATTCGCCATACCGGATTGCTGCACCATAGTGGCAAAGAATTCAGAGGTTGGCTCATGAGTCAGTACTTGACCTAGCTGTGCTTCTATTGCTGCTGTGACTTCAGCACAAGAAGCACCCACAATGCCAGTGACTTTCTCTTGTACCCGACCATCTGGATAAATTATGAACTCTAATGTCTCCATGCTCTTGGCCAACCACGATAGTACGCTTAACTTTTATTCTTTTAGCAATTGGCTAATAATGTAGCCGTCGGAACATTTCTACTTAGATACAAACTTGCCATTTGTTAACTAATGTTCCATCTCTCAAAATATATATCTCAGAAAATTTACAAAAATTATTAATTTTGCAAGTCTACACATCGGTCATTAGTAAGTCTCTCGTAACCTAATCGATTAGTCAAGTTCACAATTAAACTGGTAAGGAAATTTAAGAAAAGCCTGAAACACAGGCTTTAGCGGTAGTATAGTCCGCTAAGTGATTCACAAAACTATAAAATTTATTGAAAATATTTATCATTATCATTGTATTGTTATTGGGCATTGGGCATTGGGTTTTCAAGACCGATGAGCGATCGCATTATCTTTGTAGCATCGCCCAAAAAATACCGTGCCCGAATTTTTATGTATTAATACAGTGAATACAAGTATTAATTATTGGCTAGATTATACTTAGCAAGAAGCTATTATGTGAGAAAAGGCGATCGCAGTTTTCAATTTTTTATTCCTCTACAGTCGCTTACGGAATCCACATCAGAAAACAACGATTACCTTTCTGCTCCGTAATTTTTGCACCCAACAGATGATAAAAACTCAACCCGCGAGTGTTGCGTGCATCAGCATTCCATGCAATATGTGTACAATCATTTTGCTTGGCAATTTCCGCAAGATAACTCATCAATGCGGCTCCGGCTCCTTGGCTTCTCATGTTATCATCAACGTATAAATCATCAAGCCAAATACTTGGTTGTCCTGCAAAAGATGAGTACCTAAATCCATACAAAGCAAATCCAATTTCCCGTTCTGCAATCTCTGCAAATAAAACGTAAGCAAAAGGAATTTCAGCAAAAATTGTTTTGCGGATTTTCTCTTTTGACACTTGCAAAACACCAGAGAAAGCGCCAATATTGCGATCGAATTCCGCCTTCTTTTTGATGAATGAGAAAATCAGCGATACATCATCAGGGTTAGCTGTTCTGACTCTCATTGATTAACTTTCAAGCTGCTTGAGGATGATTATTCTTACAGTCTAACTCGAAGTGCGATCGCGCTACGAGTTTACTGATTATACTCAGGTTGAATTATCTTTTTCCAGTAATTGACTCGCTGTTGCATCAGAGATTTATTATTGACAGTCACTTCCAAGATTCCAGAAATGAAAGCTTCCTCTCCAAACTGCTGATAGTCATCAATCAAAAGTATGTGCTTTGGTGTAAAGTTACCGTTTTGAAGTACTTTTCTGTTGTCTTCAAAACGGTACTCAAGATTTTCACTATAGCCGACATACCTGCGTCCATTGATTTTATTAGTCATTATATATACACCACTTGTCATGAATAAATCTTATATTCCTTGAAAATATTCCATTTCGTCATTATAAGCGATGTAAAATATTTATCTCAACAGTAATTATCAGGATCAGGATATGAATAGTCCTGTTTGTTTGTGATGCGATTTGTGTACGCGAACTATAGCAGAACTTAGATCCCCGACTTCTTTGAGAAGTCGGGGATCTGGACACCGTAAATTTTCACCACTCCTATACCGATTGCTATATTACTAAGCATCTTCAGGATTTCGCTGTCTTAACTCGTCAGTAGTGTATGTCCCGATAGGACTCCAAACTATATAAGGAAATAGTAATAGCGTCGCCATCCAAGAAATGGGGAAAACACAAATTGCCAGAACCACACTTAAAATTACACCGGCTAGCCCAATCTTTTCCCCTACTTCCAGACTACGTAACCGCAACATTAGAGGTATATAAGCTACGGTGATAATTTCCAATAACAGGTACAAACCCATTAGTAGCCAGGTAATTGCATTTCCGGGATTTTTTTGCCAGACGATATTAGCTGAAGCTGCACCGCAAACAAAAATCACAGTCCAAATTAGGGGTATTAATGGCTCAAAAATTAGCCATTGGGGACGACTTAACAATGCAAACCATTTGACATCACGGGGGGTGATGAAAAAACTACCGAGTGCAATAAAGAATGTGACAGCCCCAATTACTATCCAAGATTCAACCATGCTGTTTACCTCTGCCTATACATTTTGACCAGCCATACATACACTGCAAGTTTGGCAATTGCCGACAGAGGTTAAATCAGTCGCGGGTGGGAATCTTCAGATCTATATTTAGAGATGATTTATAACGTGATTTAAAAGATCCGTGCCTATAATACTCCTGTAGAGAGAGTACTAATTATTACAAATTTTGGAATAGCTTTGCAATCAAGGCTTTTAATCCAAAATCCAAAATCTATAATTGTTATCACTCTTGTGCGCCAGCTTTTTGCAGACTCCGCACGATACTTCTAAATCCATTAAATTCAGCAATCATCAAAGCAGTATAACCGCCGCGATTTTTCAAATTGACATCAGCCCCAGCTTCAATTAATGCTTGTACTGACTGCTGGAAACCCCCTGAAGCAGCCCACATCAATGCTGTAGCCCCGGCTGAGTCCTGAAAATTCACATCTGCGCCCTTAGCTATTAATAGTCGCAAAATCGCTGGATGATTGCGTTGTGCCGCTTTGAGCAAAGCTGTTTTTCCGTCTTCTGCTGGGATGTTGGCGTCAGCACCGTGATCTAGTAATATCTTTAATGTCTGGCTGTGTCCTTGGGATGCAGCTAGGGTTAAAGGGATCTCACCGAGATTTTTGTCATGAATATCTCCACCGTGGCGTAGAAGTGCTTCTACAATTTGGCTATGTCCCTGTAAAGCTGCTAACAGCATTGGTGTATCACCCAGGTGATTTTTAATTTGCACATTTGCGCCCCGATTCAGCAAGGCTTCCACTACATCTACGTAGCCTTCCACAGCAGCAAGGTGTAAGGCTGTTTCACCATCACTATCTTGGTGATTAATCTTGATGTCTTGATCAAGTAAAGCGGTGACGATTTCCATATTACCAGCGGCTACTGCTGCTGATAGCGCAGTTCCACCGTCCTGATTTTCTACATTGACATCAACCCCAGCGGCTAGTAGTGTTTTCACAACTGCCAGATGTCCCAAGTCTACGGCGATCATTAACAGCGTTTCACCCTCTTCATCTTGGATATTGACATTTGCACCACTTTGGATAAATGCTTCTACAACTGCGGCGTGTCCATGCTTCACGGCTAACTTTAAAGCTGTGTCATCATCTTTATCTGTAATGTTAACTTGGGCACCAGCAGCCAGTAAGACTTTGACTACATCGACATAACCTTTAAGTGCGGCTGCCATTAAAGCTGTACTGCCATCTTCATTAATAGCATTAACATCTGCACCTCTAGATATTAAAAGCTTGACAACATCTAGCTGTTTGGCACTAGCAGCCAACATCAAAGCCGTTAATCGGTAACGTTTTCTGGCTAAGTTAATATTCGCCCTAGCATCTAGGAGCGATCGCACAATTTCCGTATAACCTAAATTAGCAGCGAACATTAACGCCGTCGTCCCATCGCGATCGCACGAGTTCACGTTCACACCAGCAGCCAGTAGCGCATTTAGCCGCTTGATATCGCCGCTTTTAGCAGCTGCAAGCAGCAACATATCCTTGTTTTCAGTCATGGTGAGATTCCGCCCAGGCGGTTTTTGTTGATCTAGCCTCAGAATTTAGTCTGAGATTGTTTATCCACTTTTGCAAGGGGGGTTAACTGAAGGATGAAGTATGTAGGGCGAGAGCAACTGACCGAAGGGTAGGATGAAGGATGAAATTATCCTATCTATCAAGGGAAATGTCGGAACGGCGACTGTCGGCGATGGGTGATGGCTAATTTTGGTGAAATTCTGTTTTTATCTGCTGCCGCGAATACAAAGAAATAGAGTTATGCTAATTTTTATGAAGATTTAATAATCGGGCAACTAAACTATGGATTTGGCACTTTCACCATCATTAAAGTATTGGCTGAATTTCTTTCACCCAGTAATCATGTGGGTACTATTCGCACTCTCGATTTATGCTGCCTATTTAGGGCTACAAGTTCAGCGGACTAGAAATGCGCAGAATGAAGCGAAAAAAGAACTGATTAAAGGTAGATATAACATTAGACACTACCAAATTGGGTCTATACTCTTGGGTCTGATGGTAGCAGGTGCGGTCGGTGGTATGGCTGTCACCTATATCAATAATGGAAAATTGTTTGTTGGCCCCCACCTGTTAGCTGGTTTGGGGATGACTACTCTGATTGCCTTTTCTGCTGCTCTGTCTCCATATATGCAAAAAGGAGCAAATTGGGCACGTATGACTCATATTTTACTAAATTTCACCCTTTTAGGTCTGTTTGCTTGGCAAGCGGTCACTGGCGTGCAAATTGTGCAAAGAATTCTCACGAATGCATAGTTAATAGTCATTGGTCATTAGTCATTAGTCAAAGGTCAAGAAATTTGAGATTCTTGACTCTTGACTCTTGACTTTTGACTGTATTAGTGGTTTTTCTTAGCAGTGGGACAAAAGGGTATACCTAAAGATTGATGAAAATCTTCTTGGACTTTGCGAGTTAAGCGCCGAGAGACTTGACGGACGATTTGGTTAAGTAAGCGATCGCCTGTAGATTGAATTAAAGACTTCGGTAATCGCTGAATAAACCGGGGAAAGTGAAGTTCAACTGTCAAATCTAATTCCCATTCTACGTGTGTCACCTCGGCTAATTTTTCTACTAATTGTAGTGATGCCCGATAATCTACGTCATAACCAGGTGAACGGTAATCAGGAATGGGGATAGTATGAATCCGGTAGACACCTTCATCGGCGGGTAATAATTCCAAACCAATTTTCGGCTCGACTTCATAACCAAAAGAGCCAAAACGACCGATGATTAAAGCGTAGCCATTTTCTCCCAGCGGTTGCACTTTCATTGGTTCAGCGCAGCGCGAAAACCATAAAGCATGAGTATCCAGATACTCAGCAACCGTTGCTGCTGGCGCAGACATTTCCATATAATCACTGTGGCAAACATGAAATTTGGTAAGCGTTGCTACAGACATTCCTGTTAGTGCGTCCTCAGCTTCTGTGAGGTTAGATGCCACAGGTAAAACTGTTTCTGTTATTTCCAATGATTGATATTCGCCGTTTCTTGAAAGCATAAATGCGTTCCTGCATCTTTGGGCGTTGGTCTATATTAATCGTTCCCAGCTTACGTGGGTCATTTCGCACTTAGATCCCATTTTGACGGAATCCTCATGAATCTGTCATGAACTTCGTAGAATCACTACAATAAAGAACTGAACAATCACATATTAGTTTCTCAGGATAGCGTTTATCATGAAAGCATTTGTAGCAGGGGCAACAGGTGAAACAGGTCGGCGGATTGTACAAGAACTGATAGCACGCAATATTCCCGTCCGTGCCTTAGTCAGGGATACGGAGAAAGCTAAAGGAATTTTGCCTGCTGAGGTAGAGTTGGTAGTGGGAGATGTGTTAAACCCCCAAACCCTGACTGCTGCTTTAGGAGATAGTACAGTCCTACTGTGTGCTACTGGCGCAAAACCTAGCTTTGACCCTACTGGCCCCTATCAGGTAGATTTTGAAGGTACAAAAAATTTAGTAGATGCTGCTAAGTCCAAGGGAATAGAGCATTTTGTTTTGGTGACTTCCTTGTGTACTTCCCAGTTATTCCATCCATTAAATTTGTTTTGGCTAATTTTGGTTTGGAAAAAACAAGCTGAGGAGTACTTGCAAAAAAGCGGTCTAACTTATACGATTGTGCGGCCAGGTGGGTTGAAGAATGAAGATAACTCCAATCCGATAGTGATGCAGGGTGCTGATACGTTGTTTGATGGTAGCATTCCTCGACAGAAAGTTGCCCAGGTTTGTGTGGAGGCTCTATTTGAACCAGCCGCACGGAATAAAATTACCGAGATTATTAGCAAAGCCGATGCTACTTCTAAAAACTTTGGCGAATTATTTGCTAACGTTGCCTGATTAAGCGATTGCTGAATCTTGAGTTAACATGGATGGGTTTAACCTGTATGGACAAAATTCGCGCCTTAACAGAAAGTTAGTTGTCAAGTTAACACAAGACACAGTACTCTTACGGTGAACCTTACCGAAATGATTGTATTGACTATTGTTGTTAGATAAAAAAGTGAATATTAAGGAGTCAAACTCTGAAAGATTTTAAATTTAAGGGCGTAGAAAAACTGATTGGCCCCATAGCTGCGCTTCTTGGCTTTGTTTGCTTATTGCAGTGGTATATAACTGGAGAATTGCGATCGCCTACCGATCCCGTCTTTGAAGCTAAACAGCCACCTTTGGTGATGAAAGGCGGCGATCCTTATATCCGCGCTTTAATGCGAACTATTTCCGCCAGCGAAGCCAACAGTAGCCGTCCCTATTCTCTACTTTATGGTGGTCAACAAGTGCGTGACATCAGTAAACATCCTGAGATATGCGTCACTATTGTGACTGGTCCCAACAAGGGCAATTGCTCAACTGCTGCTGGGAGATATCAAATTATTAACACTACTTGGTATCAAATTGCTCCACGCTATCATCCCAAACCTATGCAAATTATGTTTTGGGCTGTTTATAGTTTTGAAGCCGAGTATCAAGATGTGGTGGTTTACCGTTGGTTGAGTGACTCGAAAGTTTGGGGAATTGATATTACCCAACTGCTGCATCAAGGTAATTTGAAGGATGTTTTGCGGCGTTTATCACCTACTTGGACAAGTCTAGGCTACGGCATAGAAACGAATTCTGTTAGTAGCTCTTTACCCAAAATTTATCAGAAAATGTTGAAAGAGGAATTAACAGCAGCTAATCAATCAATATCACCGAATTCTATTTTAACTCCCAGCCCAATTCCTAGATCTGTGCAAACCACTCCGGGAAATAAAAATACCACAAATCCTCCTCATAGAGGTAGTAGCGGCTCATTAGAACTGAGATTGAATAACCTGTAGTTTCAACTAATTGGGGATTGTTGATTTGGGAGTTGATGAAAAATCTTGATTCTTCAATGTTTGGTGAGAAATCCACTTGATAAAGCCAGGAAATAGTCGGTAAAGAGTTTGGGAAAAATTTGCAGAACCAACAAGAACTTCTGATTTTTTATTCTCAACTGCATCCCATATAGCATTAGCTACATCCTCAGGCTTTTCTACGACAGGATTTTTAATGACATTTTCCAGCTGTTCGCGACGATTAGTTAAGTCTTGCTGATCCTTACCCCGAAAAATAGCCTTATCTAAAAAGCTACTCTTAATCAGATTGGGATAAATTCCACACACATCAATATTTTTTGGCTTTAATTCTGCTTGTAGCGCTTCTGTTAATCCAGTCACAGCAAATTTACTTGTACAGTAAGGAACTAAATAAGCAGTAGGTACTTTACCACCAATAGAACTAACATTAACTATGGTTCCGCTTCCTCGCTCCAGCAAATGAGGCAAAAGAGCATTAATTGTATGAATATAACCCCATATGTTATTCAATTTATTTTGCTTAGGCTACTGATTTTCAGACGATTTATAAAGTAAAAAGTAAAGATTAGGATGCGTTATGGCTGAAGCCTAACGCACCCTACAATAATTTTATTTTTACTTGATAAACAATTTCTTAAACTCTCGATATTTGATTACGAAATCCTAGCAGCGGCTGACGTAGACAAAGATAAGCAAGCGCACCCAGTAAGGGAATCAATGTGACAACCCAAAATACTTGGGTACTATTCCAACCGCGACGCGCCATATCATCACCCAAGACTGTGGGGAATAAAAGGCAGAAAAGACAAAATGCTAAACTCATGCCATGAATAAAGCGATCGCTCTGGAATTGTTGCACAAAATCAGCCCAATCACCAAGGGTAAATCCGTAGGTAAGTATGACAATTGTGCTGAGACTCAATATTATACCAAAAAATCGAGAATCAAGCAGATTTAAGAAAGCATCTTTTTGTCCAGAAAATTCTTGATTCGCTTCCCGTAAAGCTAAATAAGGTATAAGTCCCAGCACGCCTGAACCTACTGATGCTAAAGCAAAAGGCCAAAAAGGAAGCTTTTGCATTCTGCCATCAATAAACAAATTACCGCTGTAAATTAGTAACCAGATGCCTACAAGGGAGAATATGGACAAGATAATGGGATTGATAGCAGCCCATTGCAGAGTCAATATATTCTTTAGTAGCGCCAATGTTTCTTCTAGGTGTAGAGGTGGAGTAAGCAGCACAATATATGCTATGAATCCACCCCACAACAGCCATAAAGCAAGTTTTCTATTCATGATATTTCAATTGCTGATTTTGTTGGGTGCGTTATTTCCAAATGCACCGAAAATCTGAGGTAGTGCGATCGCATTACGCACTACCCATCCTGAAAACTAAATGTTGCTTAATTTGCTGCTGCTTGCTGTTCTGGAGATATTGTATTTGTTCCCTCTTCTGGTAGAGGTGGACGCACACATAAATAGAATAGTGGGCCGAAAAGTGGAATGAAACTAATTAACCAAAAAATTTGAGAATTTTTTCCACCACGACGCGCCATATCATCTGGCAATAATGCGGGAAATAATAGGCTAAGTAGACAAAAATCTAGGCTCATCACATGAATGAAGCGGCTAGTTTGCCATTGTAGGACGAAATCTCCCCAATCTCCGGCTCGCACACCATAAGCAACTAAAATCGCAGCAGTTACGGTAAGTACAATTCCAGTGACGCGAGAATCTAATAGTTTGATGAGGGCGTTCTTTTTCCCCACAAATTGTTGATTTGGGTTCCTGAGGGCTAAGTAAGGTAAAAGAGCAAAAGCACCAACTGCAAAAGAAGCACTCGCAAAAGGCCAAGCGGGTATTTTTTGTCCTCTACCATCAATAAATACCATTGCACTATAAATTACAGGCCAAACACCCATCAGGTTAAATAGTGCAATGATTAAAGGATTAATCCCTTGCCATTGTCCGATGCTGAGGTTCTTAATTAACTCGAATGTGTCAGGGCGATCGGGAGGGGTGAGGAAGAAAGCGTAAGCAATAAATCCCAGCCACAACAACCCAAAGCCAATTTTTCTCACCATGATTTTATGTGATTAACTGAAGGCTTCCGAAAGGTAATCAGCAGCCGCAGCGACAACTGCGATCGCACCTTCATAATCTAGTCTTGTTGGCCCCAAAACTCCTACACTCCCTACGGGGACTGAACCTCGGCGATAGGTAGAAGTAATTAAGGTACAGCTGCGCATTGGTTCTAGGGGATTTTCCGTACCAATCCGGACAGTTACCCTTGGTTTAGTCTGATCTTCAACCTCTGGCTCTTCAAAGATTAATCGCCCCAGTTGGTCTTGTTCTTCTTCCAACAGATGGATAATTGTTTGTACTTGCTGGAGTTGGGAAAATTCTGGCTGACGCAAAACTTCTGCAACTCCGCGCACCATAATGTTTGTCGCCGTTGGCGCTACCTTGCGCCGAGTTAATTCCGCAACGGAATTTTTCAAGAATTCGCCATAGCGTTGGAATTCCTGATTTAATTGACTCCAGTCAAGGTTACCTAATTCCAGTAAACTGCGTCCCCGCAAATGAGTATTCAAGAAGTTAGACACAATTTGCAATTCCCGATCTACCACTTCGGGATCGAGTTTTGTCTCTTCTCGCATCGGTGATAAATCCATCAATCGCGAATGGGTTTCATAATTATCGGTGACGACAATTAACATGATCCGCCCGGTTTCAATTTGCACCAATTGCAAATGTCGTAGCAATGCTGTATTGGTTTGGGGCATGGTAATCAAGCTAATACACCCACTCAAGGTTGCTAAAATTTGCGCTGCGCCTTGTAATAGGGCTTCTAAACTCCAATCTTCCCACTGAAGGCGTTTTTGTAGCGCTAGCTCTACCTCTTTGGCTATACTTTCTGAAGGCGTAATTAGCTGATCGACATAAATGCGATAGCCAGAATCAGAAGGTACTCGTCCAGCAGATGTGTGTGGTTGGTACAGTAAACCAGATTTTTCCAGGACACCCATCACATTGCGAATGGTGGCTGAGCTAACACCTAGATCGTATTCTTCAATTAAAGCTTTTGATCCAACAGGCTCTGCCGTAGCAATATAGTGACGTACTGTTGCCCAAAGTATATGCTGTTGTCGATTTGTCAACTGGACTTGCATAGGGTATTCTTTACTGAAGGCAAAATTTAATGAAAGTTTGCAAGAATTTCTGTTTTTGAAAACAATTGAAAAAATTATTAATATTTAATTAATATATCTAATTGTGCATTACAATAACTAACTATTTAATTATAAATCAGTTAATTAATGTAAAGTTCCATATCTGTATATTCTGATGCTGCGGCTATACTACAGCTTGACTAAAAAAGATGAAGGATCAAAAACCAAGCTCACGGCATGGTTTTTGGGCATTGAGAATGGGACATTGGTAACTCGGATCTGTCTCACGCACGAGGCAAGAGAGACATCGAGAGCATGAGGGTTTTGAGATTTTAATGCCAAAATTTCATCCCTTGTTTCAGCAACACCATTAATCGTATTTTTTCATAAGCATTTATTAAAAAATGTATTTTCCTGTACGGATTTTTTGTCCATTTTCAGATACCCGACTTCTTGAAGAAGTCGGGTATCTGAGGATTGCTATATGCTTGCTGAGAATTATCTATAAATAACTCATGATGACAAAATTCGCCAGTATTGCTACAAGGCGAACAGGTGGATTAGTTGGTAAATGGTAGAGCCAGTACTAAGCCAGTAATATTATAGTTTGAGTTTTTCCCAACTAATACTGAGGAACTGAAGAGTCAACTAAGAGGGAATAAGCATCAATTCCGCCTGATATGTTCTTAACATTTGTAAAACCTTGCGCCATTAACCACTGACACATTTGAGCAGAACGCATACCGTGATGGCAAAGTACCAGGGTTTCAGCATCAGGGTTTAAAAGAGTAGGTACTTGATCGCCCCATTCGGCAAATTCACTCAGAGGGAAGTTGACAAAGCCCTCAATACTGGCGATCGCTAGTTCTTGGGGTTCGCGCACATCTACAAGCTGAATACTAGAATCCTGAGCAGATAGACGTTGTGCCAGTTCTTCAACAGTAATTTGGGTAATTGCGTTTCCTGTCATGAGGTTTTTGTAAACAATCCGATATCATTTATCTTGGCAGAAGATGTTGACACTCGCATCAGCATCCATTCCTAGATAAATTACTAGATATATGCATTATCAAATATTTGGCAGGCAATGCAAATCTTCTGCGCCTTCTTCTCTATGCTTAGAAATTAAAGGCTTTGAAGGCGAGGAGGTTTGGTGAACAGGCAAAATTCATTTTTCGGTTTCTTAATCGCTGGTGCGATCGCACTACTAGCGATCATCATTGCTGGCTTTTACTGGTTGTCCCCCAAAAGTCCAGTGAATATCACTACTGCTACTTCCCAGCCCGGAGCTAGCATCTTTGTGTCGAAATTTGCCCCAGTGACAGTATCTTTACTAGTAAATCCAGAGCGATTGCAGGCTTTAGATAAGGAAGGGGAATTATCTAAGCTGAAAACTAATTTATTAACTAAGAGTAATATTAATTACCAAGAAGATATTCAACCTTGGTTAGGTAACGAAATTACCCTCGCAGTAACTAGTTTAGACAGCGATCGCGATCCAGAGAATGGACAGCAGCCAGGGTATTTGCTGGCGCTAGCAACTACAAAACCAGAAAAAAGCCGTGAGTTTGTCGAATTATTATTTTCCAAGCGGGTATTAGCTGGGGCAAACTTAGGCACAGAAGAATATGAAGGCGTGAAGCTACTTTATGATAATCCGCCACCAAAGCAAGATTTTCTGGCTGGTGCAGCTGTAGGGGATAAGTTTGTCTTGTTTGCTAACGATCTCAAAGTTCTCAAAGATGCCATTAATAACGTCCAGGCTCCCGATCTCAATTTAAACAGCTCGGTGCAATATCAAAAAGCTACCCAACAATTACCCAAAGGAACCTTGGCTTCAGCTTTCTTGAATCTCCCCACCTTAGTAAAATGGCAAGGCTTAGAACTGCAAGAACCTACCTATGACAGCGAAGTTATTTCCCTGGTTTTAAAATCTCAAGGTTTAGTAGCAGAAACAAGCTTTTTGAGTTCATTAGAAACTACTTCTTCATCCCCAACGCCTTTACTGTCGCAACCTGTAGGAGCATTGCAATATATTCCCCAATCAGCAGGTTTAGCGATCGCTGGCGCTAACTTGAGCAATTTGGGTGACACAGATTTAGCTAAACTCTGGAAACAAGCAACAGCGACTATATATAGTTCTGGTAAAAGTGCGAATTCCCAAATCGCCAAGCCATTGAGTGAACTGCAAAACCGCTGGGGTATCAACTTACCAGAGGACATTTTCAGCTGGGTAAAAGGAGAATATGCGATCGCCTTATTACCCCAAACCGAACAAAATCCCGAAAGTTGGGTATTTGTTGTCGAAAAAACACCAGATGTAGTAGAAGGTATTTCGCGTTTAGATGCGATCGCTTCCAGCAAAGGACTAAATACTAATTCCCTCAACCTCAACAATCAAAAAATATCCGCTTGGACAGAATTAATCGCTGCTAGCAAAAAACCTGACGATAAAAACCGTCCTGTTTACACCGTCGAGACAAAAGTTCAGGGAGTGCATACAACTTTAGGAAATTACGAAATTTTCGCTTCCGACTTAGAAACAATCGCGGAAATTCTCACAGCTAAAGACAATTCCTTAGTGAAAAATCGTAACTTCCAAGATAGTATCGCCGCGATTCCCCAACCCAACCAAGGTTACGTATATCTTGACTGGACGAAAAGTAAAAATTTAGTAGAGCGTCAACTACCAATTCTCAAACTAGTAGAAGTATTAGGTAAGCCATTTTTCGAGAAATTGCGATCGCTCACCGTCAGTAGTTACGGTAGCGATACAGGATTACTCAAAGGTGGAGTTTTCTTCAAACTACAACCATAGTATTGGGGCTAGGGATTACAGAGTGCGATCGCCGGTGCTTGACTAGCGATGGGCTAAACTCAAAGGCGATCGCATCTAACAACAGTAATCCAATTTGTTTCAATAAAGCAGTGTTTCCATCACGGCAACCATGTTGAATTAGACACTTGGCACAGCCAGTATTGCAATTGCAATCTCGTGCATATGTCTAGCAGCACTAGCAAGTTTTGGCAGATGTTTAAACACAGCTTCAGCCGCACCATTACCAGCATCACTGGTATCACTTATAGCGTATGCAAGCGCGCAAAAAGCGTGACTCAAAGCGATTCGGCTGTCCACTTGGGCGGTGATACGATTAAAAAACTATGGTTATTACGAAGGTTACTATGTCAAAAAACTACAGACCACAACCTGGAATCGCTGGAACCATGCCAGATCGGTATGCCTCACTTGCCGGTCAATCGAACATTTTATTCTGGAACAAGAATTTCAAAGATCTCGTTTCGGAGATAAACCTTCCGGGAGCTACACTCAAGTATAAGGGAAGCTCCTATACGGTAAAAGCCCCCGTTTTCAATGACGTTAGCGATGCGTATTTCCCGACAACCCCTTCCACCCATAAGAAAAACTGGAAACCGATTGTGCGCGGAGAAATAGTTTCTCTTGGCACGCTCACTTACGAGAACAGGTTTGGCTCACCAACATTTCCTGGGAATGATTTCGGCGGCGTGAGCGATGGACGCGGAGCGACTTTCGATCTGCAGATTTCCAATCCGGTGAAGGCAAAGTTGCAAGGAAACTTCACTTACAACATCGTAAATCGTCAGAATGGTCCAGAGACCATATCGTTTGGATTTCCGGGCAGCGCCTTTACCGACCACAACCGATATCAGTTTATCATCAACGGACGGAATCAAAGTGGAACGAACGTTAATCAGGCGGGTTCCATTTATATGGATCTTCTTGGTGCGCGTCGTATCGGAACTAAAGAACCATTGCAGTTCGCTTTCGATGTACCTGACAACACGACTCAGGAGTACGAGCTTTTCGCGCGTGTCTATACGACCGATGAGGCCATTGATCGAGGAACGATGAAGGTCTGGACTGTTCCGGGTCGAACGAGCGGGAGCTGGGTCCTGAAGGTGATTCCAACGAACATTCAGAGCGTGGGGTCCGTTCCAAAGGACGTTGAGGGAGATTATGGAACCTACGCGACGTTCAAGCCCGCCTACAACCTGACTCTCGATCAGGCTGCGAAGTTAAGCGGCTACGATCACTTCAACTGGTATCAAAAGATAATCTATGATGTCGATTCAAGACATTATAAGGGAGTTGCGGTTACCGATCCAATTGCTTCTGCGACATCGTGGTGGGATGACGACCTTCCATATTACTTAAATGAGAAAATAGATCCTGCCTGGAAGCATGGAGAGGAGGCCACAGATAGGCATTACCTTTGGAACACTGACTACAGACCGGTTCGGGGTAGCGTCCCCGACTATTCCATTTGGAGGATCTCGCAAGACGGAAAAACCTTGAAGTTTTCCGATGCACCTCAGAACAAATTGTATGAAGATTCATCTTCTCTGAATCTGAAGGAGATACGTACTTCCGAACCATACCCGATAACCTACAAAATTCCGGACAAATCTATCGCCTTTCAAACCTATTTGGTCGGGGTTCTAGGGAAAAATTCGCGAGAATCCATAGCACATTATCGGTTCGACTGGGGATCAAATCATTACTTGGGTAAGGATATTACCACTCTTTTTAATAAAGAAGGGGGCAATCCTTACGTACTGGGAAAACGGGTACCGATCGATGCAGGATTCTATGCGCCTGATTTCCAGCCCCACAAGGCTAGTCAGGCAAGAGTAGCGAGCGTAGACGCGCTAACGGGAATGACTGCGGAAGCACCTTTGGTTGCACCGACGAGTAGTTCGCCATCAGCCCTGGTGAGTCCAAGACCAGTGGAAAAGTCGGGTCGAGATAGTGGGGTTTTGCAGGATTCGTTTACGAACTATACAACCTCTCTCGGAAACGGGCATGTGTCGCATCCTTCTGAGATGATGCAGTCGGTGTTTCCTGCACCATTACCCGGACTGTTTGAGGATGCTTCAGGAATTGGTAATCCTTATTTCTCTAGTTAGTTCTCTTGCAAGGTTTTAGGTATCCCCTCAATACTTCGGGGTAGGGAGTTATTCTGGCATCCACGACCCACCAAATGCATTAACTGTGCCCAAGCTCGTATCATAATTTTTGCAGAAATTGACTAAATTTAAGAGGCTGAGGCTTTGGATTGAGAGATTAAAATAGAGTTAGCAAAGGTAGGATTTACTTGATTAGGAGACGCTCTAATGACTTTACAAGAAATTATTAATTCTATTGAAAATTTGCCCCCAGAAGAACGGGACTATTTGTTGGAGTTTCTTCGTAAAAAAAAGGAGGAATCTAGAGGAGATAATTTTTGGCAAGGATTACAAAAATTTAGAAGCATAATCCAAAACGAGGGGATTATCTTTACTGATCATGATTTCGCTAACTTACGAGATCGCAGTGTGGGCAGAGAAATTGAGCTATGAGCTTGAAATACCTACTTGATACCAATATTATCTCTGAGCCAGCACGTCCTATCCCTAATGCCAATGTTTTGTACAAACTAGATATTCATAAATCAGAAATTGCAGTTTCAAGTGTTGTTGTTCATGAACTTTTACATGGCTGTTTGAGGTTGCCAGAATCTAAGCGGCGAGAGTCTCTTTGGAATTATATTCATGAATCGGTATTAAATTTACCAGTCCTTGATTACGATTTAAAGGCGGCACAATGGCACGCCAAAGAAAGGGCTAGATTATCCAATATTGGCAAAACTCCTGCTTTTGTAGATGGGCAAATTGCGAGTATTGCTTACTGTAATAATTTAATTTTGGTAACTAATAATGTTTCTGATTTTGAGTTTTTTAATGATTTAAGAGTTGAAAATTGGTTTGTTGATAGCACTTTTGCCAGCTAGACACTCATGTGATAAATCACATAACGCTCGTCATGAAAATCACATTTTTCACTTCTCCCTCATCTCCCTAGCCCCCAGCCCCCACATCTTCAACTTTTTCAGCCTTTAATTGTGGCAGATTTCAATGTGTCACAAATTGGTAAATCTTACGGGTTTTTGATTAGAATATGTATATATAGTTACTTATAAAATTAATTGTTGGAGGACTGCTATGAAATATCGTCGCCTCCTGCTTCAGCCTAAATTTAGCTTGCTTTTAGCTATATTTACCGCCATTATCGCTCAACCTGTAATAGCCGAGCCAGCAAACTTTGGCACACTCAAGCTGTCTCCGGGGTTTGATCCAGCAAAAGGAGTAGTTGAAGGTTACACAGGTGGTTCTTACTCACTATCTGCGATTAGTAACCGCGATCGCGATAAAAAAGCTTGCATTGGCTTTGCCGATCCCAAACCAGATCACATACTGATTTTAGAAAAAGACTTTCCGCGTCTAAAAATACTAGTTAACACTGGCGGTAAGGATACTACATTACTAATCAAAGGCCCAGACGATCAAACAATTCGTTGTGGCGATGATACTGGTAAGAATAAAGACGCTAGCATTGACGATCAAAACTTTAAAAAAGGAACCTATCAAATTTGGGTAGGTACATTTGATTCTGGAGCGAAGCACAATTACACCTTGACAGTGCAGCAGCCGTAATAGAAATGAGGGAAGGGGGACAAGGGGGACACACTTCGGCTTCTCTGCGAGACGCTACGCGAACGCTCAGTGACCGGTAGACAAATGACCAATGACCAATGACTATTGACCATTGACTATTGACCATTGATCAACTTTGTTACGCAGAACACATGGAACGATAATATGGGAAAGTAGCTTTTTTGCTTTCCGAGGGTACTATCTCGTGCTATCTACACTGCGTACCGACTTTCGCATCATCTTTGAACGTGACCCAGCTGCCCGCAACTGGTTAGAAGTGTTATTCTGCTACCCAGGTTTGCAAGCCTTGATATTCCATCGGCTGGCTCACTGGCTGTATGTGATTGGCATTCCTTTTATCCCCCGTCTGATATCTCATATTGCTCGGTTTTTCACAGGAATTGAAATCCACCCAGGCGCAGCAATTGGACAAGGCGTATTTATCGACCACGGTATGGGTGTGGTCATTGGTGAAACTGCGATTATAGGAGACTATGCCCTAATTTATCAAGGTGTCACCCTTGGCGGTACTGGTAAAGAAAGCGGTAAACGCCATCCTACCTTGGGTGAAAATGTTGTAGTAGGTGCTGGCGCAAAAGTATTAGGTAATCTGCAAATAGGAAACAATGTCCGCATTGGTGCAGGATCGGTTGTCCTTAGGGATGTTCCTTCTAATTGCACAGTTGTTGGTATACCTGGTCGCATTATCTATCGTTCTGGAGTCAGAGTTGCACCCCTAGAACACAACAACTTACCAGATTCAGAAGCCGAAGTAATTCGTGCTTTAGTAGACCGGATTGAAGCACTGGAAGAAAAAATACAAAGTCTTCAGCCCAGTTATGTATCTGAGAAAACTCCTGTTTTGGCAGGTAATTTACCTGTAAATGAGGATGAACAAGTCAAAGAAACTACTTGGTGCAACCTCAGAGATAAAGCTATTCAGCAATTTTTAGATGGTGCTGGAATTTAAACAATCTCCCTTTCCTAGCTGCGATCGCATGAAAATCAATGCCCCATCCCCCATACCAGAGGAATTTCCGCTGGGTTCTGACAAATTACTGGTAGCCAAGTCGCATAAGGAAACTCATTCTCTAAGCCTTGCAGTTTAGAGCGTGCCGAGCGTAATGATTGATATAAAGGCTTACCGCTAGAAAATTCGGTCAGAAAGTTCTTTAAAAACTCCTGTGCTACTTTATCGGGTACAGGTTCGCGCATAAAAATCATTTGGGGAATATGCAAATCAGCTAAGTTGACTGCTAGTCCCAAACCGTCGCAGGAGTTAAAAATTGCCAGATGCAAACCCTGCTCAATTGCTTTTGTGAGAGCATTTTTCAGCTCGGCAATAGTTAAACTATCAGTTGAGTTAATCCGAAAATTGCCAATTTCTGCATCAGCCTGAGTTGAACTGTGTCCTGCAAAAAATAATATATCCCACGGTTGCAGCCACAGTTCATCATTTAATACTTGGCGTTGCGGTTCTACTAAAAATGTAATTTTTGCATTGGGTAATTCTTCCAGTAAAAGTCTGTCTTTTTGAAGA
This sequence comes from Calothrix sp. NIES-2100, assembly GCF_002368195.1. GTDB lineage: Bacteria > Cyanobacteriota > Cyanobacteriia > Cyanobacteriales > Nostocaceae > Aulosira. The sequence goes on from NZ_AP018178.1 coordinate 8,571,550, forward strand.
TTAATTCCAGCGCTATCTCCTAATATTGCTAAAATTTTTACCTGGGATTTAGCAGATTTAATTTTTTCGCGTTTTTCATAAGCAGTAGATGAAATAGCAATCTCAGCTTTAGGATAGCGTTCAAAAAAATTCCACAGATGTAAGGGTATTCGCCTGAGTTGGCTATCTTCTGTTTGCAGCAAAACCCGAATCGAGTCTGATGGATTTAATTTTTCTAGTAATTGCTCTTTAAGAGGGCGAAATAATTCCGAATCTAACCATAAATTTACCTGTTTTTTTAAACTAGTTGCCGCAGTATCGCATTCATTGAATAACTCACGCCTGCTAATATTAGTAACTTGTGTTTCGCTAATCTTAATGCGCAAACTTCCCTGTAAGCTTTGGCGATATGCAGCTTGCCATTGATTGTATGTTAAAGCTAATTCTGAAGCTGGAGGCAATTTACCGTTAGATTCAAAATATGGATGTTCGCCTTCTAAACCGATTTGTAGTGTAACTGAAAATCCTGTATTTAAGTTACCTTGAGTTAATTTTAAAACTACTAGTTTAGTATCTACCGTTTTTTTAGCAGTAGGAGCTATCATTTGCATCAATTCTTTTAAATCTGCTTGATGCTGGCGATAAAGTACAATTTGTTCGTCTTTACTTTTGAGTTCGGCTTGATATTTAGCTTCTAAAGATTTCAGAGCAAATTCATAATTGTGAGTAAGTTCAGCGTGGATTTTGGCTTTATCGACATCAGCCGCTACCTCGACGCGAACAACAACAACGTTATCGCCCTTATTTTCGATACTTTTAAGTGCTAATAGACTATCTTCATTTTCTAAATGTACTTTGGTCAAAGCCGTAGATAAAGCTTGTAAATTCAAACCATTACGAAAAATTAAATCAACAGTATTTATCGCCACTTGAAATAACTTGGTAAATTCTCCAGCAGCAAATATTCCACTACTAGGGCGGCGTTCTTGTTGATGATTTAAGAGATAAACATAGTCACAAATCACACCTGTTAATTCAGTTGTGCTATCAATATTCCACGATTCTAAACAAGCTGCTGTTAACTTGGCTTGATGAAAATTTGTTCCTATTGCTTGAGCTTTCGTGAGATTAGCATATTCTAAATTTGCGCGGGTAAATATAGCCTCACTGATATCTGCTTCACTTAAATCCGCATAACTCATATCTGCGTCTGCGAGATTTGCACCCTTAAAATTACAACCCACAAAAGATTTTTTTGCACACCTTTTAGTAACAAGTAAATTTCGGACTTTTAGATTATCTAAAATTGTATTCTCAAACATAGCATAGTCAAGTTGTTTAGCATAGTGAAAGTTGCTATGAATCAAATTTACATCTCTAATATCTATATTTTTGAGAGTAGCGTTGCTAAAATTAGCTGATCTGATGTCGGCATTTCTAAAAGAGGTTCCACGAATGCAAATTAATGCAACAGCTATTTTCCTAATCAAATTGTATTTTTCATTGAAAGTTATAGCCTGCCAACCAACGTAACCATTAAGCAACATTATGAGAATAGTGACGCTGATAGCACCTATAAAACTTTCAACAAAAGCACTAAAAATATCTCCATGAAAAAACCCCATAAAAACAGCCATTCTCGCAACAACAAGAGCGCCAGGAATAACTCCAATTACGCTCAAGGTAACTACTGTAGCCACAAAATAAATAGCAATTATTCCGGCAATAGTACAAGCTATAACTCCAGAGAGAAAAGCAACTGTAATGGCAACTAAAAAAGAGCCAGTAATAAAGGGAATTACTACTGCTTGAGGAAATGTTCCAGCAAATATTCCACAAAAAGCTCCTGCAATGGCGCTAATAATGACGACTGTTCCTAAAGCTTCTCTTATACCTTGAAAAATAGTAATAGCAAAAAAAGCTGTAAGTGCAGCAAAAGATGCTAAAAAAATGCAAATATTGATACTATAAGCAGTTTTAAAAACAAAAGTTATTAAATAAGTACCTGAAAATCCTGAAAAAATTCCTGATAATACTGATAGCAAAAACGATACTATGAGGAGAAAAGTTGCCCAATCATGTTTAATACCAGCTTTGGCATTTTGAAAATTAGCATTTCTCAAAATAGCATTATTAAAATTTGCACCGCGAATGTCAGAGTTACTGAAGTTTGCACCTGTAAGGTTTTGACCTCTAAAGTCACGACCTTGAAGATTTTTGCCGGCAAAGTTAAGAACCGTGGCTAGTGCCATAAAACTTAAAGATAGCTTTGATAATCAAAAACAATTTTTTTATTTTCCCATAACCTGCATACTTCCAGATTAAGATCCTCGATTTCTTCAAGAAGTCGAGGATCTGGTTGAGCACAAATGATTTAGCATAAATATAGTTTTATTAAATAACAAAATATTCAGTAACACTTGTTTCTCCCAAAGCTACCCGCACACTAAATTTTTCTCTCGGTTGACAGCTAAATTTAAGTTGGATGTAAATATCTGCCCGTCTAGCAATAACTTCGTGCAATATTTCTCCAGAATCATCTAGCAAAATCAGTTTTAAATCAGGTGGTAAATAATCATCATTACCTGTGGGGTAAACTTGCAAAAGTACACTAATATCACCATCCAATTTTTGTAATAAAGCCACAGCTAAAGCTACGGTTTTACCCGCAATTTGCATTCCTAAGTCAATCAGTTTAACTCTCTTAACTCCAGTGGCTGGGTTTTCTGGATCAATTTTTCGCAAACTTTCTACAGCTGTCCACAGAGTTTCATCATCTGAAGTACTTCGTAACAAACATAGCAAGGCTTGAATTGCATCGGAATTACCAACAGCAATTTCTCCTAAACGTTTAGCCGCACGTTGACGTAGGCTTTCATCATTTTTAACAGATAATTGATTGATGATTGCTGCTATTTCATCAGAGTTGGCGGAAGTATTTTCCGAGTCTGTATGACTGCGCGTAGCAATGGCGAAGTTTGGTACTGTGGAAACAACCTCCCATTCTGGCTCACAAATATTTTGCAGCCAATGACTGAGAACATTTTGAGTTTTACGCAAAGATGCAGATATGACTTGTAAAAATTGGTTTTTACTCGATTCTATTTCTGATATTTCCTGCTCTATTTGTAACTGTTCATTAATAATTTGATTGGTGATTTCCAGACTTTTAATGTAAGTATGATAAGCTGCCAACGGTATTGTTAAAACATCACTCCAAGCTTGCTCTTGCTTGTGAAAAAGAGCAATTTCAGGTGTTTCTAAGGCTTTTTTATTTCCGGGTTTTAAACCTAAGCACTCAATCGTAGAAATTTTTGGTTGTTGATTTACTAATCCGTGAGCATAATCTCCTATCGTCAGCAATACATCATAAATTTCATGTGAAACTCGTTTAGCAACTGGCTGTAATAAATTACAAGCAAGCATTAGCTGTACATTCCAAGTTTCAGCTAGTAAATCTTGTGCTAAACCAGAAATATTTGCCGGAATAAGTAAATCGACATCTGAAATAAAGCTGATTTCTACAGACAGTACCATCACAGAAACAATATTCCATTCTGTTTCTGTTTCATTATCTAACTCTGGTTCCGTCACAATCATTACATAGCGGGGTGGAGTACTACCCTGTAAAAAACTTTGAGCTTCACTTGAATATAAGTTATTTTCTTGATTTGGAGAAAATTTTATCGGAGATAATACCTGGCGGCTTAATTCCCAGATTTCTCCTGGTTGTGGTATCGCTGGGTAAGGTTTTCGCATAGTAGCATTGGATTTGTCACATTTTGTAAGCATAGGTTGGTATTTCTTCAGGTTCGGGATATGGCTAATAGTGTTAACAAATCAGTGCATTATTCTATGCTCAGGAAAAATAAACTTATTAAATACTTAACAAAAGCAAATTTTAATAAAGTTACCACTTAGTTTTTGAACGTCTGTGAGTATATTTGCTCTGAATATTTTGTTGTTCGCGTTTCACAGCTTCAGGTTGCAGTAGTCCTAATTCTATAGCGATCCGTCCGACTAATTCCTTCCAACGCTTGGAAACTTCTCCTTGACTAATTCCCAACACAGAGGCTTGTTGGGTTTGGGTTTTATTTGTGACTATGAGTTCCCAGAGTTTGAGATAACCGCGTTTGGGATAACGCCCATCTAAATTAATAATTGCTTGTTTTGCCTGGATAATTAAATCTACACGCGCGATCGCTTCCAAGAGGTTGAACTCATCAGCAATCGTCTCTATCAAAGAAATATCTGTACCCACAATGGTTGCATCTAAACTTTGGTGACTTCGTAAACTTTCTTTTTTGACAAAATTCAGAATCTCATATCGTGCTACAACTGTAGCCCAACGCTGAAATTCTGCGATTCCTCCCTGGTGAAACTTTTCTGCTTTCACCACTTCATAGACTTTCATTATGGCAGTTTGTGCTGCATCTTCCCAAGATATAGAGCTTCCTCTAGTGTATTTTCGGGCAATCTTAGCGATTAGTTCTTGATGTGCTGCATCGATTATCAGATGTGTAACAGACTCTGCTGCTATTTTGGACTGCATAAGCATATTAGCTCAACTTATATAAAAGGGAGCAGATCAAAGAGGATTGCGATCGCAGATTAGTGAGGTTGACTAATTTATAGTATATATGTTACCGATTATTTCAGTAATTTCACTACCTCCGAATATTTTCACACAGATATCTTTGACAGCCAGCTTTTATGCACCCACACTGGCTAGATAATTAATTCCACCTCCACATTTCACCTTGGCTGACAGGGTGAGAAAACACTTACCAGAATTACCACAAAAAATTTTTAGGAAATTTCGGAATAATCTGTTTTTCTCACTTGTTATTGAAAGTGAGGACAAAAGAAAGCGCCTCTGGTAATTGCAAATAATTAAATGTGAGGAAATATTAATGAATAAGCATCTAAAAATTAAAAGTGTAATTCTTGGTTTAATTATAGCTGCAACAGCTACTCCTATCTCTTTTCCTATTTCCACCTATGCCGAACCATCTGCTAGTTGTGCTAACTATATCCGGGGGATGTTTGAGGAATTTCCTCGTGACAAATGGTTCGGTGTTAAAGGTACAGGAATTACGGCGCGTGGTCAGGGTGGTTTTTCCAGGGTAAGCGCATCTAATTTAGTATAAATAAAACTTGACAAATCAAAGAAGATAGTGGGTGAAACTGTGTAAAAACAGATTATCGACAAGAAAGCCGATTATGTTCTGGCACTTAAAGCCAACCATCCTACACTCTATTCTCAAGTCAAAGAATGGTTTGAAAAAGCCCAAGCACAGCAATTTTCAGGGATTAATGTTAGTTCTGACAAACGGATTGAAAAAGCACATCATCGCACGGAAATTCGTGAAGTTTGGACTGTACCCGAAATCAGATGGAGAAAATTACTTGCGATATCAGGGTGGTGTTGCAGTGCGATCGCATTTTTTACAGTTGTACGGTAGTTCCCAATTTACAAAATCTAACAGGAGAAATCGAATGGCTAGTGATATCAAACTTCTTGATGGAGACCAAGTTCTTGTTGAAGGGGGTGATTTAGTTGTTGACCGAGTACAACCCGCAGGACAACAGCCTTCTTCTGTAGCTTTAAATCTTAGGAACCCGACTGGTTTTTGGCATATTTCAGGACCCCGCACCTATGAAACTGGAAACCCCCTCTGTATTTTTTGGAATGATAACAGCCAGTGGTCTGGTGCGTATTTAACCATTAATACAGCAGGGAATGTTGGGATTGGAGTGTCAAATCCTGGATATAAATTGGATGTTGCTGATCGAATGCGGGTAAGACAGGCATACAATACAGCAGGTATTTGGTTTTATCAAACTAAACCTGCTAAAGACCAAGCCTTTGTCGGGATGAGTAGTGATACTCAAGTCGGTTTCTGGGGTAATACTGGTGCTGGCTGGGGCTTTGTGATGGACACCACGACAGGGAATGTGAGTTTTGGTGCGAAAACCCGCCAAATGATTAACCTGTGGAACAGTGACTATGGGATTGGCGTACAAACAGGGACTCAGTATTTCAGGAGCGCATCAGATTTCTGTTGGTTCAAAGGGGGGACTCATCATGATGCCCAAAATAATCCAGGTAAAGGGACACGGTTAATGGCTGTGAATGGGTGGGGGGATTTGATTTTGTCTGCCCGTACCAATCCAGAAGCTAGCACCAACAAACCCCTGTGTCGAGCGCTAGTTGATTTGGGCAACAAGCTCTCGATTAACCACGAGAACGATTTTGTCAATGGGGTAAATATCTTCAATGCTCGATTTGTTACCTCTCGGAATTACATAACCAATACTGCCACCCTCTCGCTTGAAGAAGCAACCTTAGCGCTACAAAGACTCAGCCCTGTTAAGTTTAACTATGGTAACGATCCCGAAAAAGATTTGCACGTTGGCTTTATTGCAGAAGATGTGCCAGATTTAGTTGCAACCCGCGATCGCACAACAATTGGAGCCTTAGATATTGTTGCTGTTCTCACTAAAGTGGTACAGGAGCAACATCAGCAGATTGCACAACTGGTAACTGAGGTAAACGCTTTGAAGCAGGCACAGAAACTGCCTAAGTAAGTAGGCACAAATAAAACTAACTATGTAACAAAATGTAAAAAGGTCAAAACCCTTGTGATTGCTTCACTTCGCTGCGCTCCGTTGGCAATGACATAGTTATAAATTTTTGCGCCCACCTACTTATCTTTATTAGGAGAGAAAAGAGATGTTGTACAAAAGTGAAAACAATCCAATATATTTGAAATGGAAAGCAGTAGGTGGTCAAAATGTTCTTGGAGATGAGATTCAACAACCGAGGCACATTTTAAATGGAAGCTCTACCTATGAAGTATTTTTAAATGGAGCAATTTTTAATTCACCTGTATTTGGCACAGCAATGCTTTCTATATCCACTTTTGGCGCTTGGTGGTCTCTAAAAAGTGATTTACAAGAGTATATAGGAAACTTAATAGGAGACTCATTAAAGACTGCAAGTGGCGCTCAAGCTGCCTATTTTGAAAGGGGAATGATTGTTGTTAACCCTAGCGGTCAGGCTTTTGAAGTACATGGCTTTATCTATGCTCACTACCGCCAATATAATGATGTTAATGGACAGTTGGGGCTACCTGTGAGCAATGAGGAGGATGCTCCCAACGGTGGACGAGTATCTCGATTTGAGAATGGTGACATTTACTGGCATTCTGCTACAGGAGCCTACACTGTTTATGGAGCTATTCGCGAACATTGGTTAAGTTTAGGAGGTGCAGGTGGTTTTCTTGGCTATCCACTGACTGATGAGCAACCTGTGATAAAAGATGGAGCAGAAATTGGGCGTTCCAATCGATTCGAGGGTGGTGTGATTTTCTGGAAACCCGATCGGGGTGCATGGGAAGTGCATGGAAATATTCTCCAAGCATGGGAAAAAATCCACGGTGGTGCAACTGGACATTTGGGTTTTCCAGTGTCAGATCAAACAAGTACCCCTACATCTGGAGGAAGCTACAGCAACTTTGAGCATGGTGTAATTGTTTGGCATCCTAGTGGCCCTTACGCTGGAAGTCCTAAAGAGTTTGGTACTCGTGCATTCAAGTCAATGGAGCTTTATGTTCAGCGACTTTGGGGAACAGGTGGCGATGAAGTCACAGATGATTCTAGTCTAGAGATTTATATCTGGCATCATATTGAGGTGCAAAATCGTCTGGAAACACCCAGTAACGCAACGCTATCCGATGGACGGGTACCCAGTAGCGGGTATTGGGATCGATCGGAAGTAACACTTGGGTGGCCGCCGTTTCCAGTGACGGATTGTGTACAGGGCGAACTCAAGCTGATTGTAATGTTTGAAGGCTGGGATCGTGATTTTGACTCCGATGACGATCGTTTAGGAACAATCAACCACGGGGATAATAGGTCTCCCTACAACAAACACCTGCAACCAGTCTATTCCGTTGACAACCTATGGGGCTATCTAGCTTCCACGCTTCACGAGCAGGATGCTTTCCATATGGATTACACGATTCGCGAGAAGTCACAGCCTTACGATGCTAACAAGGCATTTCGAGAGCAGTGGTTTTGGAAATTTCATAACTTTAGTAATGAAAAACTCGATCGAGAGACTTATGCAGCCACCTTTAGTGATGTGGATAGTCAGGGAATCCAGTGGATTAATCCACTAAGTTACCTTGATGAAGGCTGGGAATCATTATATTACCATGCGGTTTTCAAAGGCATCGCTAAAGGCGGTAATTGCTTTGGAATGTCCTTAGAAGCTATTTATGCAATGGTTCAGCGTTCTCTCTTCAATGAACCAATTTATCGGTTTGGTCATCCTGATTCCACCAGCAATAAACCAGATCCAAACACTGATAGTGCCATCATACGAGAAATTAACATTAAGCAAGCCTATCAACTCGGCATTTGTAGTATTAACTGGTTTCTCAAACAGTTTTTTAATGGGATGACCCATAATCCTAGAGAGGTTTTCATACAAAGCCGTGCCGCTCATCAACGCGGTGATTATCCTGTTTTATCACTAAGTCAATTCTGGGGTGGTTCTGCTCACACTGTTTTGCCAATTCATTGGGATGATACATCTGAACCTTGGGAGATTTGGCTTGCCGATCCTAACCATCAATGGAATGGAAGCAAGGATAGCGATAATCGTCGCAAGATTCTCATTTACAATGACAACCATTTTGAATACGACAACAAGTACAATGGCGGTGAGTGGTTGGGGGCTAGGCTATTCTACACTCCTTACTCAGTTCTAAGTGAGGAGCCTCATACTCCCAAATGGGAAACACTAGCATTACTTCTGGGGGGAGTCGTTATTCTAGCAGCAGAGGATGGACAGACTGTCCAAATAACCGACGATGCAGGTCGAACTTTTTATGAACCCAACCTCAATGGAGTACCAACTCAGTGGGAGCAAATTCGTCGTGACCCAACTCAACGCATTCCTGGCTTGGCGCGTCTTCCCCTAATGGGTGAGAATGGACAAAATACTTCATTTCCTGAACTTTATTACCTTCAAGGAGATACTCAAACACTCCACTGCAAAGTTAGTGCGAAAAAAACCAATACAACTTACCATTGGGCAACACAATCACCTACGTTATCCGCAACTGTAAAAATAGAACCCGCAATTTTCAAAATAGGAGAAAAGCCATCTAATTTGACAGATACTATTTCTCTTGAGCGAAGAGGGGGAGATTTATCACTAGCAATTGTACCAAACAATGTTGCCAAGAAATTTAGACTGCAAATGCAGAGCAGGGCTGGAATCAACTCTACTCAGCAAAAGCCATTTATAGTTGACAATCTTTCTTTATCTCCCGGTCACAAACTGCGTCTACATTTAAAAGATGCTGGACAAACTTTGCACATAGAGAACTTTGGCTCAAAGCTCACATTCCAGGTATCTGGGAATGGTTCAAGTATGCAAAACGTTGCGATCGAGGCAAATGAATCTGTTCGCATTCAACCATCACCGTGGAAAGTTGAGCGTTTAGTTCCCAGCCTTAGAAGGTTTTTAGAGACTAAAGGATTTAATCCCAGTGTGGGGATTCGGAGTGCCTATCCTTCAGATATGAGTCTTAGAAGTTTAGTCGATGAATAGCAAAATTCATCTCTACTTGCCTTAAGACTTCAGATAAATTCACAACACCAGATAGCATTCAGTGACTTCTTCATTCAGGATTACCGTGGTGTAGCATTTCTGCTGATTGATGCAACCTTGCTTGGGAACAAATCAGCAGGCAATTATCCCGATCATTGGATTGTTTTTCTAGGCGGACTAGCCATTGACAATACCGCAGAAACTATCAACTTCCAATGCTACTCCTGGGGAAAAACGATTACAGTTTCAAAACAGCAAGATGATTTTGAAGATTATATGTTTGGCGTAGTAACAGGAATTTAATGGCTAGCTTGCTCTACTTCAGGATCGCTCAAAATTATATCTTTTGATGATTTGTAGATTAAATTATGACCAAATCTACTTAGAGGTTGTTTGAAAAGTCGGGAATGTTGTAAAAAAGCTCTCTCAGTATACGCTGTGAATAGATAACAAACAGCACCGAGAGAGTGGTATGAGTAAAGCATACAAGAGCAACCTGAGTTTAGAGCAATATAAATTGATTAGTGACCTAATTCCGGAAGCGAAACCAGGTGGTCGAAAACGTGAAGTCAATATGTGGGAGGTGATTAACGCGATTTTCTACATTTTGGTAGAAGGAGTTAGATGGCGATAAGCCTTCGGCATAGCTTCGCTTACCGCTGCCTGGAGACTTTCCAGCTTGGCAGACGGTCTACACACAATTGGGAACTGGCGTAAAGATGGAACTTGGCTAAAAATTCATGACAGCCTGAGACAATGGGTTCGGATAGAAAATCAACGCCAACAAGCGCCCATCCGAGGCAATAATTCACAGTCAAAGCGTGAAAAGCGCCGCAATGGTCAGCAAGTTAGTTGGTTTTGATGCAGGTAAAAAGACCAAAGGACGTAAGCGATTTATGACCGTCGATACCTTGGGATTAGTGTTGAGGGTTTTAGTCACCGCAGCCAATGTAGCTGAACGAGAAGGAGGAAAACAAGTTCTCAAACGGGTCAAACAGTCTCATCAAAAGATATCTCGTTTGACAACCATCTGGGTAGATGGTGGTTTTGATGGAGAACCTTTTATGCAGTGGGTGATGAATGTTTGCCGTTGGATTGTGCAGGTAGTTTTGCGATCGCAAGAGGCTAAGGGTTTTGTGTTGCTCAAAAAACGTTGGGTTGTAGAGCGAACTTTTGGTTGGCTCATGGGATGTCGCCGATTAGTTCGCGATTATGAGTTATTGCCCGAAACATCCGAGACTTTTATTTATCTTGCAATGATACGTATTATGGTGAGGCGATTGGCATAATTTTTAGCCCTCAAAAACTTTTCAAACAACCTCTCAAACCACTCAAGTCCTACCCAGTAGTTTTTGGTACTAATCCTACAGGTGATAAGCAGGGTGAAGGTGATAGAAGAACTCCAGAAGGAATTTTACAAATCAAAGATTTTTATTCTCATCCACAATGGTCAAAGTTCCTCTAGCTGAATTATCCTAATGCTCAATCTTGGCGAAAGCATTTTCAGGCTAAAGTTAATGGCCAGTTAGCTTGGGATGTTCCTGTTGGAGGTGAGGTGGGTATTCATGGAGTACCAAATGGCGCAGATAAAATGATTGACGATCGCCAAAATTGGACTTTGGGTTGTCCTTCTCTGAAAAATCAAGATGTCGATGAACTATATCAATGGGTACAAGTTGGTACTGTTGTTGAGATTGTTCGTTAAGGATTAATTTCTGTAACAGACCATGCTTTCTGGTCATCTCTGTAGTAAAATATCCGGTTTTGTGGTTCGCCGCGTAATTCTAAATGATCTACTTGTAACGGTTCGAGTAGCAGTAAGCAAAAATTTACTAATGGCCGATCGCGATCGGGTGGGGGTGGGGAAAAAGCAGCTTGTTCATTCTTATTTCTCGGTTTACCAGGATGAGGCCAATTAAATTGTAACCGGGCTGCATCACTCAACTCTTGCCAGGTAGAAATGCGTGCTGATGCTAGATCAGGTTGAGAATCATCACTTTCTACCAAGGTTAAGCCACCATTAATTCGGAATTGCTCTCGTGTCTTGGGGAAGTACCAGCAAACTTCTCCCCAAGGTTGGTGCTGTATCTGCTCAGCTTTTTCACTACGGGAATCAGTAATAAATTTTAGCTGGTTAGTCTCTGGCAAAAAGCCACGAAAAACTATAGTTCGATTAGCAGGTAGACCATTTACCCGTACTGTTGCTAGTTGCAAGTAACGGGCATAAGGTAGAGTGCGATTTTGATGGAGGGCTTGAGCGATCGCACTTCGCCAAGGAGCAAGAGACATGATGCTGTAAAAGGGAAACAATATTATACATTATGGATTGATGTTGCACTTTGTACAGTTGTTAAGTAAGCGCAAGTTGTGCTTTTTGACAATCTTTCATCCTAAATTTACTTGGTCTATAGTCTTAATCTGTCAGCACGCAACAAGACTGGATTTATGGTTCGAGAGCTTGAAAGAAAACGCCAGAGTGCAAAGTTCCCAGAAACTGCCCCCGCAGCTAATCCTGTGTTTTTCAGAACTTATAGCCGTCGCAGTCCGGCGGGTTTAAGAGAAACTTGGGATGAAGTTTGCGATCGCACTCTTCAAGGTTTAGTAGAACTGGGGAAACTCAGCCGGGAAGAAGCTGCAATTTTAGACAAAATGCAGCGTAACATGAAAGCCCTACCCAGTGGTCGCTGGTTATGGGTTGGTGGTGTGTGATTCGTTGAGTCGAAACTGGCTACAGGAAACGCTTTTCAGCACAATCCTTAGCCTTGGGATGACTCGCTAGGTTCTTAGAAATCCGTTACAAATACCCAAGCGGATAACCGAATAAGTTATGTACGGATAACCGAACCTTGATAACTGTATAACCTTATAGGTGATGTGATAAACCATCACAAAGTCCTATCCTCCAAGCGTGGGAGTGAAAGCATTTCCCCTACCTAGCGACTGGTTATCAAAGGGTAAAGCGGGGAAAAACGCTGGTAACACCAAACCATGAGGTGAATCCCAGCAAGCAAGAGTGCATGGACAACGAAAGTGAAGCTACGTTTGAACAGTCGTAACCCAGTAAGTAGCGAAAAGAATGGTTGATACGCTGCGGTCAAAAGACACTGAGGCATATAGGAACCCGAAAGTACCGCCATTAAAGGTCACGCTTTCCTGTCTCCGGCTGAGTAGTACCGTCCTAAACACTCAAACAAAAGGTTATACGGAACGAAGTAATCCTGTCTGTGGCTCTCTAAGAGGTCGATATTAGAGTAGGAACCAATCCGCAAGCCCTAACAGGAAGAGATGGAATCAGAAGCAAATGCCTACCTGTAATGGGTATGGATACGCCGACAGATTCCCGATGATTTGGAAGATAGAGTGTCAACAAAGCAATGAAGATGACTAAAACACGGGAAAATCCGATGGTGGTATGGACACAAGTGAACTGGCGGAAGCTAGAACGCACGGTGTACAAGTTGCAAAAGAGAATCTATCAAGCCTCTCAAAGGGGAGATGTCAAAGCAGTGCGTAAATTGCAAAAGACTCTTCTAAATTCCTGGTCTGCCAAAATGCTTGCCGTCCGGAAAGTGACACAAGATAACCAAGGAAAGAACACTGCGGGAATAGATGGGAAAAAGGCTCTCACGCCTAACGCCCGACTTGAACTAGTAAAAACACTAGAACTAAACCACAAATCTACCCCCACCCGCAGAGTATGGATTCCCAAGCCTGGGAAAACAGAAAAAAGACCCTTGGGGATACCCACAATCGCAGAACGGGCAAAACAAGCACTGGTGAAATTAGCCTTGGAACCCGAATGGGAAGCCAAGTTTGAGCCTAATAGCTATGGATTCCGACCTGGTAGAAGCTGTATGGATGCTATTGAGGGTATCAAAGTAGCAATCAAGCAAAAGAGCAAATATGTTCTAGATGCCGATATTGCAAAATGTTTTGACAAAATTGACCATAAAAAACTATTGAATAAAATCAATACGTTTCCAAAACTTCGCAGACAGATTAAAGCATGGCTTAAATCTGGTTTTCATGATGGCGGAGTATGGTTTCCAACTGATGAAGGAACCCCTCAAGGTGGTGTGATTTCGCCACTATTAGCAAACATCGCATTACACGGGATGGAAAAGATTGTCAAGGAATTTGCCCGAACTCTTCCAGGGAAAAAGAACAACAACGAGAAGGAAATCACCTTAGTCAGATATGCCGATGATTTTGTCATCCTACATCCCAAGCTGGATGTAATTATGAGCGCTAAAGCACTGATTGAGGAATTCCTTAATGATACTGGTTTAGAACTTAGACCAGAAAAAACTCGCATCACTCACACCCTGGAATATATGGGTGAAGAAACCCCTGGTTTTGACTTCCTTGGCTTTAATATCCGTCAGTACCCAGTAGGAAAGTACGCAACAGGCAAAAACCCACACGGTAAACCGCTAGGATACAAGACATACATTAAGCCAAGTAAAGAGGCTGTTAAAGCTCACTATCGAAGGTTAGCTAATGAAATTGACAAGCTAAAATCTTGTCAATCTCAAATCGAGCTAATCAAGCGACTAAACCCAATCATCACTGGATGGAACAACTATTACTCTAAAGTAAACAGTGCTGAAATCTTTCAAGAGCTTGACAACTTATTGACACTGAAGCTAATTGCTTGGACTAAGGCTAGACATCTTCACAAATCTACAAAACGGTGGACTAGGAAGTATTTCGGCTCCAAGGACGGGTCAAACTGGATATTCCGCGCCATTACTGAAGGTAAAACTCTCTATCTTACTTACCACGGTGATTTTCATATCCAGAAATTTGTCAAAGTCAAGGGAGAAGTCAGCCCCTACAACGGCGATTTCATCTACTGGGCTACCCGCATGGGCAAAAGTGTCGAATTACCTACTAGAGTCTCCAAACTGCTGAAAAAGCAGAATGGAAAATGCACTGAATGCAATATGTACTTCAGAGATGGAGATGTAATGGAAGTAGACCATGTTATTCCCCGTTCCAAAGGAGGGAAAGACAGCTACGACAATTACCAACTATTGCATAGACACTGCCATGACATCAAAACCAAACGAGACGGTACTCATGACAAGAGCCAAATCATTGAGGAGCCGTGTGATGCGAAAGTATCACGCACGGTTCTGAAGCCGAGTCACATTGGCGACAATGTGGCTTAGGGTAATACCGATTGGATAGCCAAGCCAAAAAACTTTTCTGGGGCTTACAATTGCACTTCTACCAACCTACAAGACTGGAAAGCCTTTGGGTTGATGATGGACTTAGCAATGATGGGCTGTGGTACTGGAACCATCATCGAACCAAGATATATTAATCAACTACCTCCAATCCGCAATCGCCTCAATGTCACAGTGCAGGGTGAAATTGGTAATACTCCTAAAGAACAGCGTCGTGAGTATACGGAAATCTCTATACAGGATAATCAAGTTACTATCTCTGTTGGCGATAGCCGTGAAGGTTGGGTGAAATCTTATCAAACCTTATTAGAAATCTCCACAGATGAGAGATTTAGTGGGGAAGTTCAAGTATTCGTTGATATTAGTGATGTTCGTCAAGCCGGAGAAACTTTAAAAGGTTTTGGAGGGGTTGCAAATCCGGTAAAATTGCCCATACTTTACCAAAATTGTGCATCTATCCTAAATAAAGCTGTAGGAAGGCAATTAAATTCTGTTGAATGCTGTCTATTAATCGATCAAGCAGCGGTAACAATTGTTGCAGGTAATATAAGAAGAAGTGCGGGTATGCGTCAGTTCAGGGCTGACGATCAATTAGGAGCTACTGCCAAGGATAATTTATGGCAGCAAGATGCAGAAGGTAACTGGCGAATTGATCCAGAACGTGATGCTCTCCGGATGGCAAACCATACAAGAGTTTTTCATCGCAAGCCGACATTAGAAGAATCTATTGATGCTGTTCGCAAACAGTATTACAGCGGTGAGGGTGCTATTCAATGGGCTGGTGAAGCAGTAGCTAGAGCTAACATTGATTTGCTACCAACATCGGCATTAAAAGTTGATTTCTTGAAAGCTTATGAACAAGGAACAGCAAAAGATTGGTTGCAAGAACACCATGCAAATCTTGATGCTGATGAACTAGAACATCGCTTAGCTCGATTTGGTCTAAACCCGTGTGGTAAGTAATTTTGCCTCACGTTAAACACCGGGGAAATTCGGTGAACCCTGCGATTGGGAATACCGAGGTAATCAGAGGAATTAAATCATCTTTGACACCGTACAGACTAGAGAGTGAACCTTATTACAATTCAAGATTTAAGATGAATTTTAAATTGTAACAAGAATATAATCTGGGTTTTACCCCCGTTCTTGGGAACGGCTCCACGAGTCTCCGGCTACTAATATTACTTCCTATATTTAGTAGAAAATATAGTCGGATCTACGAGGAATAAAGAACTCGTAGAACTAGAGGATAAAAAGCTTCTAGGGTAACAAAAATGGAAATTATTGGCAGCAACTTCCACTGTAATTTGTCAGAAGTTCACCTGAATCAACTTGACCCCGATAACTACAAAGAACAAGAGGAAGCTTTCACTGCTGGGGCACTTTCTGTAGCCGCGCTTTTAAATCATAAATTCCTCGAACCTCGCTATCAAAAAAGCCGCGAGTTAGACCCAATTGTCGGGGTTTCTTTCACTGGCTTATTTGATTTCTTTGTCCATGCTTTTGGTGTGGATTGGTTGCGTTGGTGGGAAGCAGGAAGACCTGCTACTGAACAAGGATTGGCATTTAAACGTCAAGAAGAGAAATATCTGAGTTTCTGGAAAGATATTGTACACCGAGTAGTTTGGGAATATTGCGATCGCCATCATCTCAAACGTCCCAATCGCTGTACAACTGTCCAACCTAGTGGCACTAAGGCACTATTAACAGGTGCTAGTTCTGGCTGGCATCCTCCCAAAGCCCAACGATTTATTCGCCGGATTACTTTCCGGAAAAATGACCCAGTAGCTTTAGCTTGTATTGACTATGGCTACAACGTCATTCCTTCTCAATCTGACAAAGATGAAAAGGGAAATTTACTTCACGATCCCTTTGATTCTCGTGTTAGTGAATGGTTAGTAGAAATCCCGGTTGCTGTACCTTGGGCTGATTTACCAGGAGCCGATCAAATTGATGTTTCTAAGTTCTCTGCTTTAGCTCAATTAGATTTTGTTCTCCAAGTTCAGCGACATTATGTCACCCATAACACTTCTGCAACTTTAGAACTACGTTCTGAAGAAGTGGAAGTTCTTGGACAGCGCATTTACGAAGCCATAAAAAATGATGAAGGATATATTTCCGCAGCGCTTTTAGCTCGGTTCGATGATTTGCAATCATTCCCACGTTTGCCCTTTGAACCAATAGATAAGCTCACCTATGAGCGGTTAACTGAAGAAGTAAAAACACGACGAAAAACAGATGATTTCTGTGCAGCTTTAAGTCGCTATGATTTAGGTGAATTGGCTGAAGCTGGCCCCTCTGGTTGTGACTCTGATAAATGCATGTTCCCTGAACAGCAACCAACCTCATAAAGCAACATGAACAGTAACTGAGGAAGAGGGAAATTTATTTCGTAGACTCATAAGCAGTGGTTGGAAAATAAATTTCACCACTGCTTTTTATAAAATCCTGTTGGCATAAAACAGAAAATTTCTTTCGTCTGAAAGCTAATATAACTGTTGTCCCATCGGCACAGCCGATTAATTTTCATGATTACCCTCTACAAAACACCGCCTGCATGGAATTTACCAAGTCTTAGCCCACCCTGTATGAAGCTGGAAACGTAGTTACGTATGGCTAAGCTCCCTTATAAAATTGATACAAACATTAATTTAGCAACAGCCCCAAAAGGCAAAATACCATTCATCGAATATCAAGGGAAACTAATTAGTGATTCCACTTTAATTATTGAAATGCTGAAACAAAAAGAAGGTATCGACCTTGATGAAGGGTTGTCACCTTCTGAGCGAGCGATATCCCTTGCTTTCCGTCGGATGCTCAAAGAAAACATTTACTGGGGTATTGGTGATATTCGCTTCAATGTTGCAGAAAATTGGCAAATTTATCGAGAAATGTTAGCTAATTTCTTACCTATGATACCCGCAGCCGAATTACAGCCAATTCTAGAAAGTATCCGTGATAATTTTTGCTCTCAGATGTATGGTCATGGTATGGGTCGTCATAGCCGTGAGGAAATATTTCTGATTACCAGCGCGGATTTTCAAGCACTCTCAGATTTCCTTGCTGACAAACCATTTTTTATGGGAGATAAACCCACAACTGTAGATGCAACTTTGTATGCTTATGTCGGTAATACCATTAAGCCACCATTCCAAAGTCCTATTATTGACTATGTTCTTCAATTGTCCAATCTCTGCCAGCATTATGAGCGAATGACGCAGCTATTTTTTAGCGATGGTGAAATTACTTATTAGTAACCGTCATCAATTGCGTACAGATGTATGAAAATGGGCATGGGGCATTTGTCAATAGTCAGCTGTCATTTCTCCTCTGCCCACTTGCTACTTGTTCAGTAGTGTGTATACTTTGCCACCAGTGACCTGAGATTGATTTTCACGTTACGATTAATAAACAAGTGATAATTTTTTAAAGCATCACGAGGAGATTCTAAATGTTCATTGATGAATTGTCACCAATTTTTAAAGAATTTACTCAACATCCAGTCTCATTTTTGGGAGGATTTGTTTCGGGTGTGCTGCGACTCAATCTTGCAGACGATCCTGTAAAAAGCTGGCTGGATAAACAAACAGGCTCAACCAGTTATACCTCTAGTGCTACTGAGGCTCATAATGGTAAAGCTGCTGGCCCTCAACAAATTGCCATTGATTGACAAACATCTGATTTACAACTGCTGATACCAATTCTATGTGAGGTGGCAATGCATCTTCATCCCGAATTGGTATCACAGTCTGACGCTTAAATCTTTGAGAGTTCTTGAGCGATCGCCTGTGATTAGCTCAGGAATGATCTTCGGTACAATCACAAGGGAGAAGATTGCGATCGCCACATCTGCGTTAGTGTGAATTTGCGATCGCCATTTATTGCTATTAAGGGTAATTAAATATTTTCTACTTCTAGCTAGAATAATCTATAAATATTTATATTTGTAAATTTTTGTAACTTATAAAACAAAATCAGTAAAAATACCAGACTGATAAGAGTTGCTGATTTTATGCTATTAGGGTTTGTAAAATCTCATACTTTGAAAAATATTATGATCAGTTATTATATGAGCGTATGAGTAAGTTCAGCCACATGGCACATAAAGTTGTAGACCATGTCACAATCTCAGCTGGCCACTCTACAACATTCGCCATCGGTGAATCAGAGGCATATATCTGTTTTTAGCTGAACTCATCGCTCCTTGTTGAAACTTACGTGACCCACATGACTATTTACGTTGGAAATCTCTCCTACCGCGCTACCGAAGCGGACTTAAAAGAAGTATTTGCAGATTATGGCGAAGTTAAAAGGGTAGTTTTACCTACCGACCGCGAAACAGGCAAGATGCGGGGCTTTGCATTTGTTGAGATGAATGAAGATGCCCAAGAAGATGCCGCTATCACAGAATTAGATGGGGCAGAATGGATGGGGCGTCAACTCAAAGTCAATAAAGCTAAACCAAGAGAAGATAACCGACGAGACGATAACCGACGAGGTAGCTGGGCGAAAAAACAAGAAATATAAAAAACGCGAAATATGATTATAGCAAATTGTTATCTAGTTCTGCAAGACATTAGTCGCCGTGATTTACTAGTAACAATTCAGCATCAAATAACTCACCAATAAGGGGGCGGGAGAGCCTCACCCTTCAAGGATACTGCTGGCGAATGGTAGGTCTCTTCCCGCAATACCCACACAAACAGTTTTCTGGCAGTTTTTTGGCATACCCGACATATCGTCGGCTCTGTTGAAGCCAGGAAGGCAGTTCCCATCACAAATGGAGGAAACCCGCAGCGCACTGGCTGGGCTATGGCTACAGAGTTTTTCGTGGACTAAAGAATTCAGCCCACGCCGTAAAGCTTTGTGCAATTAGCCGCACTTAACTATAGTGACAGTGGAATATTAGGATAATGGGGGGTTATTTTGAGCGATTATAGTTACCCTTTGGGCAGAGCTTCTCTTCTCACTCGGGGAGACGCGCAAGGGACTAGAGGCTGCGCCCTAAGCGAAGCTATGCCGTAGGCTTTACGCTTACTGCGCAGCGTCTTTGACAGGAGAAGGAATCGCTCTGAGCCGGAAAAAATTTGAATTAGCTGAATCGAACTGCCTAGTCGCTATTTTCAAGACAGTCAATCACGGTAAAATCCCACAACAAACGGTTGAAAATCTTATTTCCCAGCCAACAGTCAACACTTCGGCTTCTGGTGCGTCCGCTACGCGCTAAGCGAATCTATGCCGCAGGCTTTACGCTCAGTGACCACAGTCAAAAGTCAAAAGTCAGTACTATTTTCAACGCAGCCTCGAGAGACTGACCAGCGATAAACAATTGATTTCTTTAGTTTATCTAAAAACACATCTGGATTATCAAATTACCTTTCTAAGATAGAGGCAGAGACTAGTGGTTTGGCAACCCAATTTTGATGGATTGCGACTCTCACAAAGAGAAGTCTGAGCGCCGGCGGGCGACACTTCATAGGGAGACGTTGACGCGAACGAGACGCTAAGTGAACGACGAACAGAACTTCGGGAGAAGGGGAGACAGTTTAAAGCGGAGAATGTTTCACCCAGATGGAGTTAGCTTGCCAGACTACTAGATAAATTGCCATAAACGGTATCAGCCGAACCAACACACATTCCTAGGGAGAACAAGACAATGGCTCAAGCACCTGAATCGTTAGATTTATCTAACAAATACACTGGAGATAAGACTTTAAATAGAGATTGTACAACCTTATCCCGTCACGTCCTCCAACAATGTCAAAGTTTTTCCGCCCAGGCGCAGGATTTGAGTGCGCTGATGAATCGGATTGGTTTAGCGGGAAAACTGATTGCACGTCACCTCAGCCGTGCGGGATTAATGGAAGGTGTTTTGGGATTCACTGGCGACATTAACGTCCAGGGTGAATCCGTTAAAAAGATGGATGTTTATGCCAATGATGTATTTATAGCTGTTTTTGAGCAAAGTGGCTTAGTTTGCCGCTTAGCTTCTGAAGAAATGGACAAACCCTATTACATCCCGGAGAACTGTCCAATTGGCCGCTATACCTTGCTGTATGACCCAATTGATGGCTCATCAAATACCGATACCAATCTCAGCTTAGGTTCGATTTTTTCCATTCGCCAGCAGGAAGGTGATGATATCGATGGCAAAGCTGTTGACCTACTGACAAATGGACGCAAGCAACTGGCCGCCGGATACATACTCTATGGCCCCAGCACAATGCTGGTCTATACTATAGGTAAGGGCGTTCACTCATTTACCCTTGATCCCAGCTTAGGTGAGTTTATTCTCACAGAAGAAAATATCAAAATTCCCAATCACGGCTCGGTGTATAGCGTCAACGAAGGGAATTTTTGGCAATGGGAAGAATCTATTCGGGAATACATCCGCTATGTCCATCGGACAGAAGGCTACACAGCTCGCTATAGTGGGGCAATGGTAAGCGACATCCACAGAATTTTGGTTCAAGGTGGAGTGTTTCTCTATCCTGGCACAATTCAAAAACCAGAAGGCAAATTGCGTCTGCTTTATGAAACTGCTCCTTTAGCCTTTTTGATTGAGCAAGCAGGAGGTCGTGCTACCACAGGATTGGTAGATATCCTGGACGTAGTACCGAAGAAGCTGCATCAACGTACACCTCTAATTATTGGTAGCAGAGAGGATGTAGCCAAGGTGGAGTCTTTTATTCAAAACGGTCACTAGTTTAAGAAGGCAGAAGGCAGAAGGTAGAAGGCAGAAGGAAATAAAGACTGTAAAGTAAGCTTTCTTACACTTGAGTAATTATTGCCACCAAGCTGCACCAGTAGGAGCCACAAAAACGGCATAAATGCTTGTACTACCTGTGACAACATGAGTAAACAATAATTACGGCGATTGGGAATGCACAATAGCGCTTTTGCAAGGTGAATTAAACATTATCTCAGCGGGTCGATGCGAGAAGTGATTGGCAACGCCACAATTCAAAAGTCACCATCAAACTTTGATGGGTTTTGCCAACTTCACTGAAAAAATCCTGAACAGGAGTGAAACAAATATAGCTATGGCAACTAATCATCTCTTAGAGATTAAACAATACGGTCAAAGTATCTGGATGGATAATTTGAGCCGTGACATTATTCAATCAGGCGAACTCAAAAATTTGGTTGAAAATCAAGGAATTTGTGGGATTACTTCCAACCCAGCAATTTTTGAAAAAGCGATCGCCGGCAATGTGATTTATGATGCCGATATCGAAGCTGGAGTCCGCGCCGGCTTACCAACATACAAAATTTATGAATCCCTAGCTTTTGCAGATATCCGCAATGCTTGTGATATTTTGCGCCCTGTATATGAAGCCTCGAATAGACTAGATGGTTATGTGAGTATCGAAGTCCCACCAACCATCGCCCACGATACTGAAGCTACAATCAACGAAGCCCGTCGTTATTTCCAAGAAATTGTCCGGGAAAATTTGATGATTAAAATTCCTGGTACAGAAGCTGGGTTACCAGCAGTAGAACAGGTAATAGCTGAAGGAATGAATGTGAATATCACATTGCTGTTCTCTGTAGAAAGCTACATTAATACAGCTTGGGCATATATTCGCGGTTTAGAAAAACGAGTCAGTGAAGGTAAGGACATCAGCAACATAGCTTCCGTAGCTAGCTTCTTCCTCAGCCGGATTGACAGCAACATTGATGGCAAGATTGATGCTAAGTTGAAAAAAGGCGTTGATGATATTGCCATTGAGGCAAAACTGAAAGCGGTGAAAGGAAAACTAGCGATCGCTAATGCTAAGATTGCTTATCAAGAATACAAGAAAATTATTGAGAGCGATCGCTGGCAAGCCTTAGCCGCAAAAGGAGCTCAAGTCCAGCGCTTACTGTGGGCCAGCACTAGCACCAAAGACCCCAACTACAGCGACGTGATGTATGTCGATGAGTTGATTGGCCCAGATACCGTCAATACCCTACCACCAGCCACGATTACCGCTTGTGCAGATCACTGCAATGTCGCTAATCGTGTAGACACAGGCATAGAAGAAGCTTACAACCTGATAGAAAGCCTCAAAGATCCCGACATCAATATCGATATTGATGTCGTGATGGACGAGCTGCTAGTAGAAGGGATTGACAAATTTGTCCAGCCTTTCGAGTCCTTAATGAACTCTTTAGAAGACAAAGTTAAGCTATTGTCACCAGTGTAAAGGCATGGGAAGGACTAGGGACTAGGGACTAGGGACTAGGGGCTAGTAGGGGCTAGGGGCTAGTAGGGACTAGGGAAGGAGGACAAGGGGATTAATGCCCCATGCCCAATGCCCCATGCCCCATGCCCCATGCCCCCATGCCCCATGCCCCATGCCCCATACCCAATGCCCCATGCCCAATCTTTAACCCTCCCATCTTCAATCCAAAACTGTTATGGTCAGTCTGTTAGAAAATCCCTTGCGCGTTGGTCTACAACAACAAGGGATGCCCGAACCCCAAATTATCGTGATCTTTGGCGCTTCTGGTGACCTTACCTGGCGCAAACTAGTACCAGCACTTTACAAATTGCGACGGGAACGGCGCATTCCCCCAGAAACTACCATTGTCGGCGTAGCTCGTCGCGAGTGGAGCCACGAGTACTTCCGCGAGCAAATGCAAAAAGGCATGGAAGAGGCTCATAGTAGTGTCGAATTAGGGGAACTCTGGCAAGACTTCTTACAAGGTCTGTTCTACTGTCCTGGCGACATAGACAAACCGGAAAGCTATCAAAAATTAAAAGACTTATTGAGCGAATTAGACGAGAAACGGGGCACAAGGGGCAACAGAATGTTCTACCTTTCTGTGGCTCCTAACTTCTTCCCTGAAGCCATTAAGCAATTAGGGGGAGCAGGAATGCTAGACGACCCCTACAAGCACCGTCTGGTAATTGAAAAGCCCTTTGGTAGAGACTTAGCTTCTGCCCAAAGCCTCAACAAAGTCGTGCAGAAATTCTGCAAAGAAAACCAAGTTTATCGCATTGACCACTACTTAGGTAAAGAAACCGTTCAGAACTTATTGGTATTTCGCTTTGCCAATGCGATTTTTGAACCTTTGTGGAATCGTCAGTTTGTTGACCACGTCCAAATTACCGTGGCAGAAACCGTAGGAGTTGAAGACCGCGCTGGGTACTACGAAAAAGCCGGGGCGCTACGGGATATGTTGCAGAACCACCTGATGCAACTGTATTGTTTGACCGCAATGGAAGCACCAAACTCAATGGATGCCGACAGTATTCGCACGGAAAAGGTGAAGGTGCTGCAAGCTACTAAATTGGCAAATGTAAATAATTTGTCACGTTCCTCTGTACGCGGTCAATACAGCGCTGGTTGGATGAAAGGAGAACCAGTACCTGGGTATCATCAAGAACCAGGGGTTGATCCCAACTCAACAACACCTACTTATGTAGCAATGAAGTTCTTGGTGGATAACTGGCGCTGGCAAGGTGTGCCATTCTACCTGCGAACCGGCAAGCGGATGCCCAAAAAAGTCAGTGAGATTTCCATCCATTTCCGCGATGTTCCGTCTCGGATGTTCCCATCTGCTGCACAACAAAGGAATGCCAACATTTTAGCGATGCGGATTCAACCAAACGAAGGCATATCCCTGCGTTTTGATGTCAAAATGCCTGGGGCAGAATTCCGCACCCGTTCCGTGGACATGGACTTTAGCTATGGTTCCTTTGGTATCCAAGCTACTTCTGATGCCTACGATCGCCTATTCCTCGATTGTATGATGGGCGACCAAACATTGTTCACCAGGGCAGATGAAGTAGAAGCAGCTTGGCAGGTAGTCACACCAGCCCTTTCAGTTTGGGATGCACCCGCAGATCCCGCTACCATTCCCCAGTACGAAGCCGGTACATGGGAACCAGCAGAAGCAGAACTCTTGATTAATCAGGATGGTCGTCGCTGGCGCAGACTGTAAGTATCAGTCATTAGTCATTAGTCATTAGTCATTAGTAAAAATCTCAATGACAAATGACCAAGGACAAATGACCAAGGACAAATGACAAAAACCAAAATTGACTATGACTCAAGCTCCTACGATTTTCTCACTGCAAGCACCAAAGGATATTTCGCTGACAGAAATAGAAGCGGAACTGAATCAAATTTGGCAAAGTTATGGTATTGCTGGGGATGATGGTGCGCTACCAGCAGCCACTCGCGCCACTACTTTTACCTTAGTGGTTTATGAACCAGAAGAAACTCAGTATCTTTTGGCGACTTTAGGGTTTTACAATGGCCCAATTGACGGCATTTTAGGGCCACAAACAGACGCAGCACTGCGAGAAGTGCAGCGCAAATTTCAACTACCAGAAACTGGAACCGCAACCCCAGAAACCCTGGCTATCTTGCGGGAACAATTTGCCAAAGGTCAGCGTAACGGGTCTATTGGAGACAGTTCTATTTCCTATAGTGGAGATGGGGCTAGTCCCCGGATTGCTGATGAGATTGCTATCCGTAACCCGTGCCGGATTATTGCGCTGTGTCCGATTGTTGGTGAAGATGAAGGGGTGAAAGCGCAAGTTTCTGCCTATTGCCCGATTCAAAAGCAATCTTCAAGTACACTCATTTGCTGTGAATACATCACTCTGTCTGGAACTACCAGCGCCTTGGAACGGATAGGGGGAATGATCCCAGCTTTGTTGATTGGTGGTTTACCCAAGTTTCTGTGGTGGAAAGCAACACCAGACCCCAACAACCCTTTATTTAAGCGACTGGCAGCAGTATGTAACAATGTTATCGTAGATTCTTGCAATTTCAACAAGCCAGAAACCGATCTACTCAGCTTACAAGAGTTGGTAGAAAATGGTATACCTTTAGCTGATTTGAACTGGCGACGCTTGGCTGCATGGCAAGAATTGACAGCTCAAGCTTACGATTCACCGGAGCGTTGTGCGGCGCTGAAAGAAATTGACCGAGTTAACATTGATTACGAAAAAGGCAACCCCTCACAAGCTTTGCTGTTTTTAGGTTGGTTGGCAAGTCGATTGCAATGGCAGCCAATTGCCTATGCAAAAGAAAGCGGAGACTATGATATTGCTAAAATTCGCTTTGTTACCCAGGATCAAAGGCAAGTCGAAGCGGAAGTAGCAGGTGTTCCAGTTGCTGATGCGGGTGAAGTGGCAGGTGATTTAATTGCTCTACGCCTAAGTTCTACCAATCCCAAAGCCGACTGCGGTACAGTGATTTGTTCGGAAACTGGCGGTTGTATGCGCATGGAAACCCACGGTGGTGCGCAGTCCGCAGGTTTGTTTCAACAAGTCAGTTCACTTTCGGAACAAAAGGCAGAAGTGTTGATGAGTCAGCAGGTGCAGCGTTGGGGTCATGAGACTCTGTTTGAAGACAGTCTGGTACTAACAGCGCAATTATTAAAGTTAGGAGAAAAGAGTTAGTTCAGTCTAAAAATCAAATACTGCGATCGCCTCCAGATTTTAAGATATTTTTATCTCAAGTCTGGAGGCATTTATCTAAATTTTCTATTTGCGTTTGTGCAACAATTTTATTTCCTAGTCTTTGTCTAGTTGCGATCGCATTTTTAATTAAAATCTATTTTTATGGCTTTAGTAATTGCTGGAGAGCGTAGTGGGGTGGGCAAGACAACGGTGACGCTCACTCTTTTAGCATCGTTATGTCGCCGCGCGATCGCTGTACAATCTTTTAAGGTCGGCCCGGACTATATCGATCCGATGTTTCATCACCACGTTACTGGTCTTGCTTGTCGGAATTTAGACCCAGTCCTGACTTCACAAGCTTATGTTCAGCATTGCTTTACCACACATAGTCAAAAAAGTCAATATGCTCTCATCGAAGGAGTCATGGGGCTTTTTGATGGGATATCGTCGTTTGCAAATGACAAAGGACAAATGACAAATGACCAAAAACAAATAACTGATTTTGCTAGTACAGCACATATCGCCCGATTACTAAATTTACCTGTGGTGTTGGTAATAGATTGTAGTCGTTTGTCGGGTTCTGTGGCGGCGATCGCATATGGTTATTGCTCGTTTGATCCCAATATTAAAATAGCTGGTTTAGTCCTTAATCGCGTCGGGAGCGATCGCCACCTTTCTTTACTCAAAAACTCCCTAGAACCATTAAAATTACCCATTCTCGGCGTGCTGCGGCGTCAGGATAATATCTCAATTCCCGATCGCCATTTGGGTTTAGTACCGACAGCCGAACTTCCCGAACTGGATGCTGTCATCAATCGCCTTGCTGACTTAGGTGATAGTTGTTTTGACTGGGAACGCTTGTTACCACTGTTGCAGAGTGGGGATGAGGGGATGTGGTTCGACTTCTCTGCGAGACGCTACGCGAACGCTCACCAACCGGGGGACAAGGGGGACAAGGGGGATAAACAAGAGTCTAGTAGCTGTGTAGTGAGAGTTGCGGTAGCACGCGATCGCGCTTTTAATTTTTACTATCAAGATAATTTGGATTTATTGCAACAACTGGGTGCAGAACTGGTTTTTTGGAGTCCTCTAGCTGATAGTGAATTACCAGAAAATGTCCAAGGAATATATTTTGGTGGTGGTTTTCCGGAAGTTTTCGCCCAGCAATTATCAGAAAATATTAGCCTTCGTAAAGCTGTGAAAACTGCAATTTTGCAAGGAATACCCACAATTGCTGAATGTGGCGGATTGATGTATTTGTGTGAACAAATTATTGATTTTGCTGGGGAATCTTGGCCGATGCTAGGAGTATTACCCACATCTAGCCAAATGGGAGGACGCTTAACTTTAGGTTATCGTCGCGCAGTTGCTTTACAAGATAGTCTGCTAATAAATTCAGGTACAACTGTTTATGGACATGAATTTCATCGTTCGCAGTTAATATCAGCACCCAATCAACCGTTGTTTGCAACTTACCGTTACGATTGTGAGGAAAATATGGGATTTGAAGGCTGGGCTTTACCTGCAAATATTCACGCCTCTTATGTTCATTTGCACTGGGGCGCAAGTGTAGAGATCCCACAGCAGTTTGTTAAGAAATGTTTGGAATTTAAAACAGACTCATAGACATGGGAACGCACAAAAATAATCAATGACTAATGACTAATGACTAATGACTAATGACTATTATCCACATTAATATTTTCATTCAGTTTGCGAATGAGACGCGATAATTCACGAATAATATTAACTGCAATTTCGGGAGTTTCTTCAATAGCGTCATAAAGTTGCTCTTGTGTCAGTTCCAAACAATCACAAGGTTCCAAAGTCGTTGCGGAAGCAGAACGGGGTTGGGTGTCAAAAACCGCCATTTCGCCAAAGTACTTTCCCTTATCTACTTCTGCTAACTTTTTATCGCCGATGTGGACTTTCACACGACCAGACACAACAATATAGAGCGATCGCCCTTCTTCTCCTTGTCTAAAGATGGCATGATGAGCCGGAAATGACAGCTCGTTCATCACAGAAGCCAGCCGCACGATAAAATCATCCCGCAATTCCTTAAAAATGGGGACTCGCCGCACAAACAATAAACGGTCAACGCTGCTTAGCATGATTGCAAGTTAAAAATCAAACATCATTTTAGGTCATCTTTCACAATTAAATCGTAGGATAGCACCTGCGAAACAAAGGACAATCATTATATAGCTGTGATTTAGCAAAAAGGTGGCTACCAAGGAATGTGTAGGAAATGGTGCTTAAAACTATTAATAGTATTCCTCGGTCTGTGGCTACTCTTAGAACTAAGTTCGCGTTTAGGAGTAGAGATTTTCTGGTTTGTGGAAGTCGGCTATTTGCAAGTATTTCTGCTGCGACTGGTGACGAAGGGCGGATTATGGGTAGTTGTGGTAGGGATAAGTGCTGCTTATCTACTGGTCAATCTGCACTTAGCACAAAGGTGGAAGTATCCCCAGTTTCTGAAAATTGCGCAAGTTAGACAAGAGGAAGCAGTACTTAGTAGTGAACTAAAAAACTATCTCAGTCCTCGGTATCCGATCGGCGATCGCACTCAGTCACCGAATACAGGGCGCTTGTTATCTTTAAAATTGCGTTGGCTGCTACCTCTAGCTTTAGGATTGAGCTTGTTGGTAGGCTTATTACTGGCTCACTACGCCGAAACGATCTGGTCTTACTGGTCTTTTGATGTTAACAAGGTGAGTATACCTGTTAACGCCATGTTCCAACTAGAGACCATCTGGGAGTTAGTCAGGAAAATAATTTCTCAAAGCTGGTATCTCGGTTTAGTTGCGGTCATAGCGATCGCTATTTTAATTTATCCGCGATTTTTACTCGCAGTGATCGCGCTTGTGTTCAGTGTCTTATTTGCGCTGATATTCTACCAAAATTGGGCAAAGGTGCTGCAATATTTCCATCCCACTCCCTTCAACATCACAGAACCGCTATTTAGTCAAGATATCAGCTTTTATATATTTTCCTTACCAGTTTGGGAACTCCTAGAACTCTGGTTGCTGGGATTATGTTTGTATGGTTTTATCGCCGTTACTCTCACCTATCTACTATCGGCAGACAGTCTAAGTCAAGGGATTTTTCCGGGGTTTTCCCCACCACAGCAGCGTCATTTATCTGGGTTGGGTGGTGGATTAATGTTGATGGTGGCTGTGAGTTATTGGCTAGATCGTTATGAATTGGTGTATTCAGAGCGTGGAGTCAGTTATGGTGCTAGTTATACCGATGTTATGGCACAGTTACCAGCTGACAATGTTTTGTGGGTACTGGCGTTAGCGATCGCTTTTTACTTGTTTTGGCGCACGATTTTCTGGAAACCTCAATCCCAACATCGGCGATTTGTATTTTATGGATTAGGAATTTATCTGCTGTTAGCGGTAGTAGGTGATTTTCTCCTACCCACAGCTGTGCAATATTTAATCGTTGAGCCGAATGAATTGCAACGAGAGCAGCCCTACATTCAGCGTACTATTGCCTTGACACGGCGAGCATTCGATTTAGAAGCGATCGATGCGAGAACATTCAACCCCCAAGGTCAATTAACTGAAGCTGATATCAAAGCCAATGATCTAACAATTCGTAATATTCGCCTTTGGGATCAGCGACCATTATTAGAAACTAACCGTCAGTTGCAGCAAATTCGACCATACTATCGCTTTCCTGATGCTGATATTGACCGCTACACTCTGCAAACAGACACAGAACTACCTGCTGCACCAGCAAATCCTCAGCAAAAACCCGTAGAAAATACAGAACAACGGCAAGTACTAATTGCAGCGCGGGAGTTAGATTACAGTGCAGTACCACAGGAGGCGCAGACCTGGGTGAATCGTCATTTAATTTATACTCACGGTTTTGGTTTTACCGTTAGCCCGGTCAATACAGTGGGACAGGGTGGATTACCTGAGTATTTTGTCAAAGATATTAGTGGTGATAGTAGTGCCCTGACTACCTCCAGCGACGCCATTCGGCAAAGTATTCCCATTGGTCAACCGAGAATTTATTACGGTGAAATTACTAATAATTATGTAATTACTGGCACAAAAGTTAGAGAACTAGACTATCCCAGTGGTAGTGATAATGTTTACAACAGTTATGATGGACAAGGTGGTATTACCATTGGGACTTCTGGGCGGAAGTGGCTATTTGCGATGTATTTGAAAGATTGGCAGATGGCGCTGACGCGGGACTTTTTACCAGAGACAAAAGTTTTGTTGCGGCGAAATGTCAAGCAAAGAATTCGCGCGATCGCACCTTTTTTACGCTATGACAGCGATCCTTATTTAGTTGTCGCCAATGCCAATCTTGACAATCCTAATCAAGACTTCTCCAACAATCAAAATTACCTTTACTGGATTGTTGATGCCTACACCACAAGCGATCGCTATCCCTACTCAGACACAGGTAGCGATGGTATTAACTACATTCGCAATTCCGTAAAAGTCGTCATTGATGCTTACAACGGCACTGTTAACTTTTACATTGCCGATGCCAACGATCCGATAATTACCACCTGGCAGAATATCTTCCCTCAACTATTTAAACCCCTGAGTGCCTTGCCTGCAACTCTCAAAAGTCATCTCCGCTATCCGGTAGACTTTTTTAAAATTCAATCTGAACGGTTGATGACCTACCACATGACTGATACTCAGGTATTTTACAACCGGGAAGACCAGTGGCAAATCCCTAACGAAATCTATGGTAGTCAAGCCCGTCCGGTAGAGCCGTATTATTTAATTACCAGCCTCCCCAACGTATCCGTTGAAGAATTTATCCTGTTGTTGCCCTACACTCCCAAACAAAGAACTAATTTAATCGCTTGGTTAGCAGCGCGATCGGATAGTAAAAACTACGGTAGGTTGTTATTGTATGTCTTTCCCAAGGAACGCCTAATTTACGGGACAGAGCAAATTGAAGCCAGAATTAACCAAGATCCTGTGATATCTGGGCAAATTTCTCTATGGAATCGCCAAGGTTCCAGAGCCATTCAAGGTAATCTCTTAATTATACCGATAGAAGAATCCCTGCTTTACGTCGAACCAATTTATTTAGAAGCTACACAAAATAAATTACCTACTCTAGTACGGGTAGTCGTCGCTTACGAAAACCGCATTGTCATGGCACAAACCTTAGAACAGGGATTACAAGCCATCTTCCAACCACAAGTGACACCAGCCCCGGCAATTATCCGCCCAGTAGAAGAAACGGGGAGATGAGGGGCAGGGAGGGGAGTGGGGGAAGGGGGGAAGGGGGGAAGGGGGACAAGGGAGATAAATAAGAAATATCCAATGCCCAATGCCCCATGCCCCATGCCCCATGCCCCATGCCCAATATTAATGAAAATTATTGCTTATTAAGGTGAAAAAAGGGCATATAATCTGTAAAAAATCAGGTTTTATGCCGCTTTTTTTGCGCTTAGTTTCCGATTTATAGTTTACAAAATTTCAAATACCAAGAACAATGAAAAATTTCCTACCATTGTTACTAAGTGTAGCTTTAGTTAGTAACACTGTTGCTTGTAGTAAGCCAAGCGATCGCACTGCTAATACCACTAATTCTACTCAAACCACCAATACCAGTACTAATACTCAAACATCACCAGTATCCATCCCAGCAAATACCAATCTAGATACAGTTCTTCAACAAGAGTTATCAACTGGTAAAAATACTAATAATGAGCGCTTTAGTCTTCGGGTCAAAGACTCTGTAAAGGGTGTAAAACCTGACTTAAAAGATGCTGTAATTCAAGGACATTTAGAAAATGTAGTCAAAGCAGCCAAAGGGACAAAAGCTAAGTTAAATCTAGTTTTTGATGAAATTACCTTCAAAAATGGCGAAACTTATCCCATTGATGCGGCTTTAGTAAATACTCAGGTAGAAACAAAAACTAAAGGCAAATTCATTCAGAATGCTGGACTAATTTTAGGCGGAGCTGTTGCAGGTCATTTTATCGGCAAAAAAACCAATGTGAAACATGGTGGTTTAGCGGGTGCTGCTGCTGCGAGTGCTTATGTTTTATCTAGTCCTGGTGGTGAAGTAGTTCTCAAAAAAGGCACAAAAGTTAAGCTGAAGCTCAAATCTGCTCTTAACAATCCGCAATAAAAAGTAATCAATAATAACTGCTGTCACGGAAACACAAAGGCGCACTGGCTTACTGCTGTGCGTCTACAGTTGTTCAAAACTACGAACTCATTCTCGATTGAATTTTGTTAAATTTGAGGTTGAGATGAGACATCAAGCAGCAAAAAGTGACTAAAAAACTGTACCGTAGTGGACTGCTGTCAAGTCCAATGCTGTTCCATTGGATAATTAAGGCATTAGGGATAGCGATCGCACTTTGCTTAACCGGATGTGACCAAGCGATCGAGTATTTACCACCCTTACCCAACATTGAAATACCATCCAAACAGCCGCCACAACCGCCACAACCTGCTCAAACGCCCCAAACTGCCGAAATTGAATCACAAGTTCGCTCTTCAATCAACCAAGTACGCCAAAAAAATAGACTTCAATCCTTAAAAAATAATGAAAAATTGGCGCAGGTAGCCAGAAACTACAGCCGCCAAATGATAGAAAAAAACTTTTTCAGCCATACCGGAGTTGATGGTAGCACACTCTCTCAAAGAGTCAGCGCTGGGAAAATCTCCTATTGGATAGTGGGAGAAAACTTATTTAGAAGTAAAAATATTCCTCAGCCTGTATCAGCAGCAGTTGAAGGTTGGTTAAAAAGTCCCGGACACCGAGAAAATATTCTCCGTCCGGTGTTTAGAGAAACAGGTGTGGGAGTGTGGCGCAAAGGTAATACCTACGTAATTACTCAGTTATTTTTGCGGGGTTAACTACAATCTCCCCATCATTATCTGTTGATCCATTGGAACAACTACTATTAGTATCTGCTACTGGGTAAAATGAGAATATCTATCATTTCACCCACAACTAAGCCCAATACTGCTAATACTGTTAAAATCAAAAATGAATCTAGTTTCCTAAAACCTGCAAAACGCATTTCTAAATCTGCTAAAAACGTCGTTGCTAATGGGATGAGGAAAAGACTGTATATTATTGACCAAGTTGCAATAGTACCAATCGAGATACTTAAAAATAAGATAATTACTAAAGTTTGAGAGCCAAAAGTCAACAACCTCTCTAACCAAGAGATACTTTTTCTCGCGATAGCTATAGCTACACCAGCGATAAAACCTCCCGCCAACCAAATAATGTGATGAGCAGCAAGATACCATCCTAAAAGTGTATAAGCTAGCCAAAGTAATGCCAAAGGCATCCAGGGCATCGTGTTGTCAAAGTTTATATTCATATCTATTTACAAATTCAACTTTTGTCCAGTAATTGAACCTATCTGTTTTAGCGGTTATTCAATTACTTGACTGCCATGATAAAAATATTTTTCTTGCGTAAGTGTAGGGGAGAAAATAGTTATTATTAATCAGCAGTGAAATTGTTTATTTTCTAGACTTATATACTCAGTTCTATTCCATCTAAAAAACTGCCAGTATTACACCTGAACTATCTGTTAATTCCTATTAGAGTGTCTATATATGATAACATAAAAACTTAGATTGGCAAATTCAACCATTGATTTATTCCTTTAGATGTATAACTATAAATAACAAGCAAAACTCTCGACAGATATACGATAACTTCTGTTTTGCTAAACCTATAATTGAAGCCTTGCATTTTCAAACTTTAACAAGCCAGTACGAGATTTATCAAACTTAGTTTAAATTAGTAAAGATTTTTAATGATTTGCCACACATCTATTGGACAAAATCTACTGCCCCTTTGCAGATAAAACTTCTATTTGATTTTTGAAAAAATGACCTGCTAGAATCACACCTTTATTTCTCTATTCTCTGTAAAAATTTCCCTGACTCTAACCCTGTAATTTCCCGAATCAATTTGGTCAAACTAATAATAGTTAAAGGTAGATAATATGTCTATTGAGCTTATTCTACAAAAGAATCTAATTGCCGATGAAAATATTCATCAAGTAACACGAAATGATGTTAAATATGAGTCCGGCAAATCCGAGCAACCTACTAGAACCGATATTGCTATATCTTTAACTCCTTTGGCTTTGGTTATTAGTTGTATGGCTTTTTTTCTCCTTTTACGCAAACATCAAACATCAACAGATCATAAAAAAAGTTTTATCATTAATAGCTTAACTAAAGTTCCTTGTAAAAACTGTCAATATTATGCTAACAACCATTATCTTAAATGTGCAGTCAAGCCTGATATTGTGATGACAGAAGAGGCTAAAAATTGCTCTGAATATTCACCTGATAAAAACAAATCTGTTAAGAAAAATTTATTTGGGAGAAATGATAATTCTTAGTAAACTCCAGCTTGGCTTCCCCAAGCTAGTAGTTCACCACATAAGTTATGACAGGTTGCGAGGTGTCAGATCCCCGACTTCTTGAAGAAGTCGGGGATCTCGCAGCCCAGGAAAATTAATGCGATAGACTACTAGGTAGCTATCGGTGGATTTGGCGATGTCTAACGACGCACTTTATTCTGATTTTTCCGGGTTTACAGGCCAGAACTAGAATTATTTACATATCTGTAGCAAAAATTATTATTTTAAATTTCAACTATTCTGACCGTTGATGGTATAATGCTCAAAATCATTGGTCTCAAAAGCCAGAATTTAATTTTTGCAGTCGTAATTGTTAGCCCAATAAAAATTTAACCTTTCCGAACGAAAACCCTTTTAAACAAGGGCTATTTTTCAGCAATTTATACCTATGATTCCTACCTTAATTTTAGCTTGGATCGTATTTGCAGTATTGTGGAAAATCTTAAAAACGACTGTAAGAACTGCATTGACTATAGCGGCGATCCTAGTTTTATTACAGATAAGTTTTGGCATTACTCCCCAAGATATTTGGGATCAGATCATTAATTTGCCACAAACTTTGTCCCAGATGCGCAATGGTAAGTAAGAAAGATGAAGGATGCATCCTTCATCTTTCTTATTTAGGCGATTTACAGGAATAAATATACCGCCGCCGTTGGTTTCGACTTCTGGTATTTTCTTTCTCGGAAATCACCTTATTTATGTAATGTGGAAATCTTTGCTAGTGCATCCTTGACACTTGCAGGTAACTGGCGCATGATTTTACCTCTTTGGCGATCTAATGCGACTAAAGTCACTTTGGCGGTGGTATACAACTGTTGTTCATCAGTTGAAACAATCGCATAATCCCAGTTGATTCGCACACCAGTCACATCAGCCATGCGTGTTTTGACTAAAACTGCCGTACTTAATGGAATAGCACGATGATAACGCAGGGAAAGTTCTACAACTTGTAAATCACAGCCTAAATCTACTAAATCGGCATACTCAATCCCAATAGATCGCAAGCATTCTATCCTTGCTTCTTCCATCCAAGCTATATAAGTACCATGCCAGACAACGCCTGCATAATCGGTATGGTGAGGTTGCACTCTGACAGGATAGGCAAACCAATTGTCAAATGCATGATTTAATGGACTGTCAATGGCACTAGTTGGTGGTAGTTCTGGTTGACTTGGTTTTCCTCGTGACATTGTTAAATTTATCAGTACGTATGAATGTACATCTTATAGATTATGCCTTGTCAAAGCACAATCTTTCTCAATGTAGATAAAAAGCTACAGGTGCGACCGAGAAGCCGCAGGTTCCGTTTCTGTTATAATAGTATAAATATATTGAAATGCTGAGTTAGCTTTGCTCACTCAGGATGATCAAAATACGGTAATTTATTAATCTCAGATTTACGCTCCCAAAAATTGGGGGTGTTTTGTTATGCGGTATTATTTTCAGCTATACAGTATTGTTGTGACTACTCTTGTGATTTTGCTTTCTGGGTGTACTTCCCCTGGAAACAAACAGGTAAATACAAATGTCAGCACACAGCAAAATTCTCCAGCAAACACTCAGTCTTCAGTTAATAATCAGCCAGCATCTCAAATCAGATTGCTCAATGAAGAAGCGGTGAAAATCTCTGAGCAAGGTGATTTAAAAGCAGCATTACAGAGATTAGAAAAAGCATTAGCCATTAGCACAGAAACGGGAGAACGTTTTTGGGAAGCGGTAACTTTGAACAATATTGGCAGAATCTACCAAAAACAAGTTAATTACTCCCAAGCACTGGCATCATATCAGCAAGCTTTATTGATTAACAGAGAACTTGGCGATCGCGTCCAAACTGGTAAAACTTACAGTAATATCGGGTACTTGTTTGATATTCAAAACAAACCAGAATTGGCAATTTTCTTCTATAAGCATTGTCTAATTAATCGGGAAATGGCGCGGCTAAATCCATCATTGCTTTCTGCACCCCAACCCGATGCTTATAGTATCACTGTTGCCCAAACATATCGCATTTTGGCTGACAAACTGCTGAAACAGGAACGTGTAGCCGAAGCACAACGAAGTCTGGATCTGCTGAAAGTTGAAGAACTACAAGGGTTTCTTCAGGGGGTGCGTGGTAATGAAGGGACTGCTAAAGGTATTGATATCATCCCACCAGAAAAACCCACTAAACAAAAATTAGATCAAACCCTGGATAATGCTGTAGAACTGGGTAAAGAATTAACAAAACTCCGGAAAATTCCCCCCGAAAAGCGATCGCCACAACAAAAACAACGGATCGAGCAATTAGTATTAACTCAGCAACAACTCTTAAAACAATTTAACGATTTTATTGCCAGTCCACCAGTCAAGTCACAGTTGGATCAAATTAGCCTCACAGCCAAGGGGCAAAATTTAAATTTGGCGAATATAAACGAACTCCGGGATAATTTGGCGAAATTACCGCAAAAATCTTTATTAATCTATCCCTTAGTGTTGCAGGATCGCTTGGAGTTGGTAGTAGTAAGTCCGGAATCTGTGCCAATTCATCGCACCGTTGCTGTCACACGGGAACAACTGAACCAGGCGATCGCAGGGTTCCGCCAAGATTTAAAAAGTTCTCGTGCTAAAAGTGCTAAACAATCTAGCAGCCAGTTGTATAACTGGCTGATCAAACCAATAGAAAATGACATTAAACGTTCAGGTGTAACCCAACTGATTTACGCACCAGATGACCAGTTACGCTATATTCCTTTAACTGCTTTATATGATGGCAAGCAATGGCTAATTGAGCGTTTTAGTGTCAATTACATTACTGCGGCTAGTCTGAGTAACTTCAACACCCCACCAAAACCAAAATTCCGGGCTTTAGCTGGTGCTTTTACCAAGGGTAACTATCAAGTCCAAGTCGGCGATCAACGGCTGAATTTTTCTGGGTTAGCATTTGCTGGACAAGAAGTAGACAATATAGCCGCCACGATTCCCGGAACTCAAAAACTGATTGACCAAGCCTTCAGTCCCCAAACTACCATACCGCAAATGGATGATTATACAATTGTCCATTTAGCAACCCATGCTGCTTTTGTGGTGGGTAAACCAGAAGATTCATTTATTTTATTTGGCAACGGCGATCGCATTCATCTCAAAGATGTAGCCAATTGGTCTTTACCGAATGTAGATTTAGTAGTGTTAAGTGCCTGTGAAACCGGCTTGGGAGGTAAATTAGGTAACGGTGAGGAAATTTTAGGGTTTGCCTACCAAATGCAAAAAACAGGCGCTAAAGCAACTATAGCCTCTTTATGGTCTGTGGATGATGGTGGTACGCAAGCATTGATGAGTGCTTTTTACACCCTATTATCCTCAGGTAAGCTCACAAAAGCTGAAGCCTTGCGACAAGCACAAGTTGCATTAATTACCGGGAAATCCCAGGTGAAAAATCAGAATATTCCTATAGCCGCCGGTACTGGTCTGAGTCATCCCTACTATTGGGCCCCATTTATTTTGATTGGTAATGGGTTGTAATTAGGGAGATTATTGACTGTTGACTGTTGACTGTTGACTGTTGACTAGTAATGGTGAATAGGTAATTTATGAGTCAGAACTTACTCATAATTACCAATTCCCAATTACCACATAGCCATTGATTAGCCTCTTGTGATGGATTTTATAATGCCCCATTAGATGCCAGAATCCTTAATACTTCTTGGCGAGGGCTTTATTTGTTGTCGTAGAAGCTGGTGCAGCTTGCTTGACGAGATTAGCAAGTTCCTGTAACTGGTTAATCGCTTCCGCACCTTCTAGCTTCATTAATTCGCGATCATCTCGCATTTCTGTCCAAGTAATCCCGTAGTCAGATACTAAAAACCGAATTAAATGATTATCTCCCAAGCTCACCATAAATGAAGCGCTATTCATCTGGTCGCCGCAGGTATAACAAGACGCAGGATAACCGCGTCGCTCCAGTACTATTGCCAAGGCTTGCAGGTTCATTACCAAGTCTTGAACGAATTGCCGATGTTGATGCGCTAGTCTCAGAAACACTTTTGTCCTCCAGACACCACAGTCATTTGTGTAACTTTTATATTTTCTTTAGATTTTCTCATCCATTGGTATTGTAAACTATCCATTACAATAACCAGAAGATTACGTAGACTTTTGTTGACTACCTTGCTTAGGGTAGTGGATAACGGTTTTAAGTACCGTATCAAAGTATTCAGTTTGCAAAGTCATAATATCCGACAGAATTGCCAAATTTAAGATTGTCTTTATGCGCTTCTGTCAGGTTAGATGCTTACGAGAAGGATTCCGCTTTAAGAGTAACTCAAATTTGTCACTAGTCAACCATATAAAAGATACATATTATATTTTTCTTGACTAGTGTAGCCAAATCTTTTACAGATAAAGGCTTTGACCCTGATTTTTGTAGCCTGAATAACATAGGATAGCTTAATAAGTCAGTTTCTTCTCTGACATCTGCTTGGTATTGCCCAAGTACTTAATCCGCCGAGTTGCATTCTCCTCAATCTATGGCGTTTGGCAGATGACCGTACAACTTTGAGATTTGTTATTCCCGACAGCTGAATAATTTAACCATTTTCGATTATACATTCGGTGTATCGTGAGCTTAATGCCAAATGTAAAACCTAAAATTAATAGGTTTCATACTGAGAATAACTCGACTCAGACAACTCATGTTGCCATTTAGGCAAGTTTTCAGGACTTTTGTAGAGTATAGCGAAATTGTTGCATAAGCTACTAAATTTTTTTTTAATTATAAGTAAACGTTACACAAAATACAGAAAATTTAATATTTAAGCGTATTTTTGCGGTCTACCTGGAAGTTTTGCTCATTGGTTAAGCAAGTGTCAAATAGATTAGGGGCACAATAAATGTGCCCCTAATGTGTAATTCCAGATTTACAACCAGATTGGCGGTGTTAAGCAACTACTTGCCACCAACCAAAAGCAGGGCCAATAAAACGGATGGTTACCCAAGCAACAACCATACCGACAATACCAATCCAAGCAGCACGAGTAGTCCAACTGACAAATAGTTCAGCTTGGGATTTGGAAATGGGAACCCAGGGTAAGATCCGAGTATCTTGACCGTAGTTTTCACCTAGTGTGTTTTTACGACGTTTTGCTTCACCCATAATCAGCAATTTAAATTTCTAATTTCATTTAAGTTTTTGGTGGAGATTGGCAGCCATGCCTGTGGCAAGCCCTGTGGTCTACGCACTTGCCAATGACATCTGTGAGATGATGATAGCCTTTGCTATGGGGCGATCGCGCGGCGGTTGACAAAACGTAAATTGTCATTGGGCATTGGGCATTGGGCATTGGGCAATACAAATTAAGCAGAATTTTCTTCGTTGGGATGGGAGAACAGGCTGGGATCGAGGTAGTTAATCCGTGCTAGGGGACTCAGAGCTGCGAGAATTTGCGCACCATAGCTGCGATTGACTACACGCCCATCAAGTAAAGCCACAATCCCTTGACTTTCGCGCACAGGAGCCACGGCTCGTTGCAATTCATTCAAAGCTGTGGGCAATAAGTATAAACGAAACCAATCTTGATGCGATCGCTTATAATGAGCCACCCGAAGAGCTACTAGGGGACTTTCTAAAGATGGCAAGGGCAAAGTTGCAATAATTAACAAATGGGGTGCGGGTAAAACTCCTTGATGTTCTCGCCAAAATTCCCAACCACAAACCAAAATCCCATTGTCATCGAGGCAAGTTTTTTCTACCTGCACCCGTGAACCAAACTCAGCAGCCAGAATTGCTCCTGCTTGAGCTTTGAGTGGCACGTCCCCAATTAACACCACTGTTAATCCTGGTGCAGTAGCACCCAGACATAGTAGAGTCCTAACTTTGTGAATAAACGCCGCTTGAAATTCTGGTGTGTTCGGTAAAGGTAACTGATAGGGTACATACAGTTGAATAGCATCTGTTTGGCTATCACTAGAGAACTTCAAGCAAGTGACATCCTCCAACCCCAAACGCTGACGGAACAGGGGAGCCTCCGTTTCTGGTTCTAAGGCGCTACCAACAAAAACTACAGGTTGTCGCTGCCAAATCTCTGAGACTATTTTTCCTAGTTCAATGGGGGCGCAGTGTAACGAAAATAAACCTTGACGACGGGCAATAGTTGCCCACAGGAGGGGAGGAGATGAGGGAGATGAGGGAGATGAGGGAGAGGGATTTTCTTTGAGATTTTGGAAGTAGTGCCAAAAATTTTTCCAAGCATCGGGAAGTTCAGCTTGATCTAACGCTGAATAGAGATGCTGCAAAACCTCTATTTCTGGTTGGGAAATGAGATAGCACTCATAAGGATTAGCCGGATGCAGGAAACATTCCTTCGTCAGTTGCGCTCGTGCAGAGCGAATAATTTCCGCTTGTTCCGGACAAGCCAGCATGAGTTGATCCCAGTCATGGGGTTGAATATTTTGGGTAAGTTCTTGACGTACCCAATCTTCCAAATCGTCTACCCCATCAATAATCGTGGGAATCCCTACAGGAAAATGTTCCCCATCTGCGAATTGTCTGCTTAACCAAGCGGCTGGGGTAGTTAATAGTAGCCCTTGGAACTCCGCACCAGGCCAATCGTCACCAGTTCTAATTGGTTTTTTGGTTTGCAGCCACTGCTGTAGCCGAGGAATTTCGACTTTTAACAACCGTTGCTGCACTGTTTGTGGTGCCACAATAATTACAGGGCCATACCACATCAATGCCGAGGCCACAAAACTAGTGCGATATCGTCCTTGATAGCCACACACAGCCCCGACTTGAATTAAGGCGCTACGTCCCAAACGCAAGGCGCGTGCTACCAACCTTGCCATCGTCAAATGATGGGGCCAGGAAGGGAAACCCGCCTGCGATCGCAAAAAGTTATGTAGTGACAAATGAACTTCTGCCTCAATCACACGCTTCTAATCCCATACAAAGTGACTTTTACTTCCAAATAGCCCCATTTCTATTATCTTGTCATTAGTCATTTGTTATTTGTCCTTTGTAATTGCAAATGACTAATGACTAATGACAAATCACCAATTACCTGAATTATGCCAACTTACACAGGAATTTCCAGCGAAGCCTTTAGGCATCCACTGGATCGCCAAGCCGAGCAAGCTTTACGCAATTTACCGGGTTTTGATTTGATTGCCCGTAAATTTGTGGAATTTATCTATGAACGCCCACAGTTAGTTTATCTAATGGGTAACACCATCCAAGTTGGGCCACGTCAATACTCCACTATTTACCAGATGTTTCGCGAATGTGTGCGGGATTTGGATATTTACCCAGAACCAACACTTTTTGTCTTGCAGAATCCCGAAGCAAATAGCTATGCTTTGGGGCAAGAGAATCCATACATAGTCATAAATACAGGGATACTAGACTTACTAGACGAAGTCGAAATTCGGGCGGTGCTAGCCCATGAACTGGGGCATATTAAATGTGGTCATACTATTTTAATTCAAATGGCGATGTGGGCGATGAGTGCTGCTTCTGCCTTGGGTGAATTAACCTTTGGCATTGGCAATGTTGTGACTCAAGCCTTAATTTTCGCCTTTTTTGAATGGCGGCGCAAAGCGGAGTTGTCAGCGGATCGGGCGGCGCTGTTAGTCATCGATGACTTGAATCCAGTCATGTCATCGATGATGAAAATCTCAGGCGGTAGTATCAAATATGCCAATGAATGTAGTTTACAAGAATTTATCCAGCAGTCAGAAAATTATCAGGCATTAGATACAGATGCACTCAATCAAGTCTACAAATTCCTGATGTACAATGGCTCTCAAGGAATGATGCTCACCCATCCTTTTGCGGTGGAACGCTTGCGGTATTTACGGGAGTGGGCAGTATCCGCAGAATTTCAGCAAATTCGCCAAGGTAATTATCAGCGATCGCCTGCATCGGGAGCAGTCAATGTTCCATCCCAAACCCCGGAAAATGATGCCGAAAATTTGCGCCGCCAAATTGAAGAATTACAACAGGAAATTAACCGCATGAAAAACCGTGAGTAACTTTTGTTACTAAGCAAAAGGGAAATCGACGATTGGCAAACCCAATTACTACATTGGTAAACCCAATTACTACATTGGTAAACCCAATTGCTATATTGGCAAACCCAATTACTATATTGGCGAACCCAATTACTATATTGGCAAACCCAATTGTTATATTGGCAAACCCAATTGCTATATTGGCGAACCCAATTGCTATATTGGGAAACCCAATTGCTATATTGGGAAACCCAATTGCTATATTGGGAAACCCAATTGTTATATTGGGAAACCCAATTGCTACATTGGGAAACCCAATTGCTATATTGGCGATCGCATTTATTGATTTTTTGACTGGAATTGCTGATAGCATTAACAATTTTGCTCTCAGAGGATGTTTGAAAAGTCCTCTTCTCGGTAGCAAAACATTCTATATCCCCCATTATCCCCTTTTTTAGGGCGACTTTGAGAGATTTTCCTCCTGGGAAAGGGGCGGTAGGGGTATCTAAAAGTGCAAAGTATACTAGAAACCTCACTTCCATTCCTCTCTCCTACAAGAGGCTTTGAAACCCCCCTTCCCTTCTAGGGAAGGGGGGTAGGGGGGTTAGGTTTTTGAGGCTTCGGTGTTAGCAATAATACTTTTCAAACAACCCCTAAGGGTATTGCTCACAAGTTAAAGCTGTACGGCAGTTTACATAGGACTGCTATATGGTAAACTTTACTCAACGCACCCCAACTATAGCAATCCGTGTAGGAGTTGTGAAAATTCCCTACTTCCAGATCCCCGACTTCTCAAAGAAGTCGGGGATCTAACTGATCAAGAATAGATTTATGATAATTAAATTGACCAAATCTCTCTTTGTATTAACTTATATTGTTATTCTGGTATTTTTTCTCCCGGAAATTGCCTTAGCATTACCAGAGCAAATTAACACAAGAGCTAACTTCATTGTTGCCCACACTACTACTTCATACTCAGAAATTGAGTTAACTCCTTTACAGCGCCAAAGGCTTCAGGCTGTGCGTCAAAGAAGAAATAGAGAAATTCAGGCTGTTTTAAACTCATCTCAACGTGCCCAACTTGCTCAAGAATTACATAGAGGTAATAACCTTAATCAAGGGTTAGAAAAGCTTAATTTAAAACCAGAACAGCAAGAACTAATCAAAGCAATATTGAAATTTACCAACCTAAAAATAAAATTTATTTTTCCTAAAAATCCACCGGCAATATAAATATAGCAATCCCACATAATTAGTCAAAAAATTAAATTTATTCCCTGTTGCTTAATTCTATAAGTAAGTTTACAAATTACATAGGAATGCTATATTTTATATAGCTGTAGCCAGATAGATTAGGATATCAAGCTAAGATAAAACCCTGACAATAAAGGGCTTTCAAGTCAGTCAACGGTCAACAGTCAACAGTCAACAGCTATATTTCACAAGTTTGCAGGCGATAGTAAAAATTGTACCAACCGCCGCAGTTGTTAACTTCGGTTATGGGAAATAACTTTGTAAAAGCAAAAGGAAGATGGCCTATAGGAGCATCAAGTCCATAGATTATTTCCTCGTCGTTAAGCCCATTCTCATTTACTAACCAGCCAACAAGTTCAACAAAATCTTTACAGTTAAAGTTCACATCTTTTTGGGAGTGACTGAGTGTTTGCCAAATACATGTTTGAGTACTAAAACCGAAATGGTAATTACTATAATTTAACCAGAGCTTATCAATA
The DNA here is from genome assembly GCF_002368195.1 of Calothrix sp. NIES-2100. GTDB lineage: Bacteria > Cyanobacteriota > Cyanobacteriia > Cyanobacteriales > Nostocaceae > Aulosira. The sequence continues at coordinate 8,615,873 of NZ_AP018178.1, forward strand.
ATGCGCAAATCTTCGCAAGGAAAATGATCAATAGATTCACTAGACAAAAATAACTCATCGCTCATTGCTTGCTCTAAAGTTAAGTTTTGCTTGTATTGAATTGCGAGATTGAGTAGAATTCTGCTGGTTTCTTCATCGGCTTCTTTCCAGTTTTTTTCTGATAGTAGATAACGCAGTTTAGAGTAATAGATGGCTGATTTAGTATTGGAGTTAGGAGCTTCTGACTCACCTATTGTCCAATCTTCTACTGGGATGAACAAATTTTCTCCTCCTTTATCTTGCTCACCAGCTGCTGTATATTTATCCTCAGTTAAATGTTGTAAATTTTCCTCAAAAACAAGTTTTTGCTGTAAATAAATATCTTTAATAGTATCAATATAAGGACTCAGCAAATCTGATGACCATCTGCCCACTGCCAACTCTGATTGTAAATTAAATAGTTGTGGTTCATAGGTATGATTAAGATGTAGGTAATACCAATCTGTAATAAAAGCTGCTAGCAATTGGTGAATGGTCACAATGATTTGTCGAATAGTGCGAATAGCTCGTATATCATCATGATCTGCTGCTTGTAAAGATTCCTTGACTTCTTCCCAGTTCCAAGCCGGCATGGAAATTTTAGTAATGTTACTATTTTGGGGATGCCAAAAATTTGCATGAAAATAAACTTCGTAATCAGTGATATTGCTGTGCAATACTACTGTTGGGACAGGAGCTAAAATTTTCTGTAGTTGGAGGAGGTCTACATCAGTAATCGAACGGATAAAAAAGTCACTATAAAATGCAACGGGACATAAATTACTGTTGAGTGGATAGTCCTTATGTAAAAAAGCTTTTAACTTCTCTGGTAATTCTATTGGTAAGTCGTGTTGCAAAGAAGATGGGCAATTTTGGCTAACATTTGGAGGCGAAACCAAGACAACTAAACGGTATTTTTCTTGCCCTTCAGTTAAGATATTGTAACTTTGTTCTTGACTAAAAATAGTTGCTAAATTTTTCTGTTCAAATAATTTACGGATATCTTTTAACTGGTACTGGATTTGATTAGCTTGCCATTCTAGCAACAAATCTACAAGTTCTTTGGTAAATTGCGATCGCAACTGTAAAGATAGCTCATTGAGAGTATTATTAGAAGCTTGTTGAGATTGGATTAGTGCTTCAATATAGCGCGTCTCATCCTTGAGAGTCGATGGTAAAAAAGCTGAAGTACTGTAACCACTAGCTATTTCTTCTAGTTTCCGTGCAACGCTAGCAGCAGTATTTTTCAGCAAGTTTGAGAGAATATGATCAATTGACGCAGGTAAGGGTATAACTTTTGCCGGGTTAGCCATAGAGGTAGATGTTATTGCATCGGAAAATCCACTCTGTTGTAGCCTGTTAGCAGCAAAGGTGTCACTAATTCTTTTGGGAAAGGGCATTGGGCATTGGGCTTGTGGCGGGACACGGGCATTGGGCATTGGGCATTTGTTATTTATCTCCCTTGTCCTCCTTGTCCCCCTTGTCCCCCTTGTCCCCCTGCCCCTTTTTCTCCTTGAAAGTCCCAGCTACTTTTACAGCATCTATAATTAATCTTGCCCTATGAGCGTTCGTTACCATGTCGGAAGAAGATATCCGTGCCGCGAGGCTGGAAAAAGTAGACCAGCTAAAACAGCTAGGAATGAATCCCTATGCCTATCGATGGGAATCTACCCACCATGCAGCGCAATTGCAAGAAAAATTTGCTGATTTACCCAGTGGCGAAGAAGTTGATTTAGAAGTTGCCATTGCTGGACGTATCCTAGCGCGTCGTGTTTTTGGTAAATTGGCTTTCTTCACTTTGCAAGATGAAACAGGTACTATTCAACTTTATTTAGAGAAAAATCGCATCCAAGAAAGCATGGCAGATATTGATGCTGATGCTTTCAATCACCTCAAGCAACTTTCAGATGCAGGCGACATCCTGGGAGTCAAAGGTACTATCAAACGGACTGAAAAGGGCGAGTTATCTGTCTACGTCAAACAATATAGCATCCTGACCAAATCCTTATTGCCTCTACCCGACAAGTGGCATGGGTTGACGGATGTGGCAAAACGCTACCGTCAGCGTTATGTTGACTTGATTGTCAACCCTGATGTACGCAAAACTTTCCGCCAACGCGCCCAAATTACTGCGGGTATTCGTCGCTATTTAGAACAGCGCGATTTTCTGGAAATTGAAACGCCAGTTCTGCAAAGTGAAGCTGGGGGTGCAGATGCACGTCCGTTCATCACCTATCACAACACCTTAGATATGGAGTTGTATCTGCGGATTGCCACAGAACTTCATCTCAAAAGGTTGATTGTGGGTGGTTTTGAAAAGGTCTTTGAGTTAGGGCGAATTTTCCGCAATGAAGGAATTTCGACTCGACACAACCCGGAATTTACCACAATTGAAATTTACCAAGCCTACGCCGATTACAACGACATGATGGCGCTGACAGAGGGAATTATTACCACTGTCGCTCAAGATGTCCTCGGTACGCTGCAAATTACCTACCAAGGGGAAGCTGTTGATTTGACACCACCTTGGCGACGGGTGACGATGCATGATTTAGTTAAAGAAGCTACAGGTTTAGATTACGATTCATTCCCAACCTTAGAAGAGGCAAAAACAGCCAGTAAAAATGCGGGGATTCCAGGTGTAGATGAAGCTCAATCTATTGGCAAGTTACTGAATTTAGCCTTTGAAGAAAAGGTAGAAGCAAACTTAATTCAGCCTACCTTTGTGATTGACTATCCCGTAGAAATTTCGCCCTTGGCTAAGCCACACCGTTCTAAACCTGGTTTGGTAGAACGGTTTGAGTTATTTATAGTTGGGCGGGAGACAGGTAATAGTTTTTCAGAACTTACCGACCCCATTGACCAAAGAGAACGTCTAGAAGCACAATCCGCGCGCAAAGCTGCTGGCGACTTAGAAGCCCACGGCGTTGACGAAGACTTTTTGACCGCTTTGGAATATGGAATGCCACCTACAGGCGGATTAGGGATTGGGATTGATAGGTTGGTGATGCTATTAACTGATTCTGCCAGTATTCGGGATGCGATCGCATTTCCCCTACTCAAACCCGAAAAATCTGATTCATCCCCAGAACCAACAACTGAGCAATAAGTAAAAACCAAATCAGCAAAAAAACCTGTATAAAGACGAAATATCGCATTTCTACAGGTTTTTTACTTGATATTGCTATTAATATAGTCGTAAAATATGCAAAATTAACTCATTTTTTGAGGTATGGTGTTTTTTGCAAGCAAGAGAAATTAAAGACAGACTAAAGTCATTGATTGAGGAAGCATCTGCAATTGACCCCAGGTTAGCGAATAGATTAGAAGAGATAAATCGCTGGGTGAAAGATGTCAAACCGGGTTCGCTGACAGCTAAAAGATTTGTCATCCTATTTTTGCAACAAATGCTCCAAGATGCTGAAGTTTGGCTGAGACTTAAATCATTACCATTGAATACGCCGAGCGATCGCGCTCTAAACGCCTGGTAGACTTAATGGCAAGTAACGACGGGAGCATCCCACTTTTTTGAATGTCATTGCGAGCGAAGAGAAGCAATCGCAAAATCCTCCAACTAAGAGCGAGTCGATGCGATTGCTACGTCGTTCCTCCTCTCTTCGAGACGCTTCGCGCTAAGCGAAGCTATGCCGTTGGCGCAGCCTCTCGAAGAGAAGGCTTTACGCAATGACAGTTATTATCTCATTAGACCTCTTGCATAAATATTTTTTTGTCTCACGCAAAGGCGCAAAGGCGCAAAGAAAAGCTTCAAAAGAAGGACTTTTGCAAGAAGTCTATTGGAAAATAAAAACTGAGATGCACCCAGTAACGACCTCTACCAAAGCGGCGAAATTCCCTCAGAAGTCAAGGAATTATTGCAGCAGTATGAAGAACTGCAACAGAAAATTGATCAAGAACGCGATCGCCCAAAATTCAAAGATAACGGTAGTCAAACACGCGCTACATCCCAAGCTTACAACGAAGCGATCGCATCCTTGGAAGCCCAAAAACAACAAGTTTGGGAAAATCTCAGACGCTTAGATCCTGTGCTAGCTGGCGAAATTCAAGTTAGCAACCCTAATTTTTCAGCAATACAAAAGCTAATTGACCAGCCAACCACCGCTATTCTCAGTTTCTACTCTACCGATAACGACACCCATATTTTTGTCCTGCGAGAAGAATTTGGGTATTCCTTCCCTAACTGATGATATTCTCACCCTCTCCACAGGCTTTTTGTGTGCTGGTGCTAGAAGGGTTGTCAGTACTCTATGGGCAGTAGATGATTTAGCAACAGCAGTATTTTCGATATTTTACTACGAACACCGACAACAAGGTAAAAGCCGTCCTGAAGCTTTACGACAAGCGCAAATCTCTTTACGTAGTTTAAGGAAAGAGGATGTTAAAGAAATTTCTCCAGCAGCAGAAGCCAGGGAAAGAGAACTGATAAATAGTAGAAAACAATACAGCAGGGGTTCAGTAGAATATCGTGATTGGGAGCGTGAATATAAGATGTATGCAAGATTTAACCGCTTAATTAAAGCAATCGAAAGTGCTACAGAAGAGTTTCCCTTTTCACATCCTAGCTACTGGTCTGCTTTTATCTGTCAGGGTTTAAGATGATGGGCGATCTCCTCCCAGATTTTGCGTTTTTACAAGTTCGGAGTGGAGAATGCTATAAAATAATCTTAAAATTCCTGCTACCTACTCCAGTTTTGAGGTTTATCATTATTTGCAAGCCAAAGAAATTAAAAATCAATTAAGATTACTTATAGAGGAAGCATCTGTCATCGATCCGGGTTTAGCGAAAAGGTTAGAAGATATAAATCGCTGGGTTAAAGATGTTAAGCCTGGTTCCCTAACGGCTAAAAAATTTGTACTTTTTTTTCTACAACAAATTATTAAGGATTCTCTGATTTGGCTGGATATCCAAGCCTTAGAATCAGAAGAGGAGCAGGAACAGTATTATGCGCGCATGACGCCAACGGAATATTATTGGTATAGGTATTTATTTCCCAAATGGCTCAATCAACCCGATCCAAAATTTTCTATCTGGAAACAAAAATTGATGGCGGGGGAATTTCATCAAGCGGATATCAATATTCTCAGAGCGATCGCTACTGATATCGCCCATCGGGAAGGTACCTTTTGGCATTGCTATATAGCCGACTTTTCAATGGCAACTGATATAATTGTAAGTAATAGAGAGAATCAACCACTGTGTATTCAAATTACGAGTCTCTCGGATGAATTTTCTCAAGAAAAGTCTGATAATTGGGAAAATACCTTGCAACGCTGGGGCATAAATAGAGGTTTGTTCTTAAGTTACAACCCCCACATTACGGATTTTGTCACTCAGGTAGTGAATATATCACTATATAACAGCGATCATTTAAAAACGGGCATTTATTTAAGATTTAGCTTATAGTTTTAGGTCATTTTTTTCACTGTCTTAACCAAAATACATGATTATGGGGACACAAAGATCAGTTGCACCTCAAGAAAGATTCGCAGAATTTTTAGAGCATTTAGAAGCAGCTAGAGAATTACAAAGAAATTGGATGAATTATGGACTTGATTGTGTAGACATATATGTTGAGGATGTGGATGGAGACTGGTGGGAAAAGTGGGAGGAAGAAGAACAGCAGAATTTTTTAGACTTAGTGATTGAGTTTCTGAAAAGTGATGACTGGATTGCGGTAAAAGTCCGCCAGCAACTAGCCAACAAACCAATTACAGAAATTGCCGAAAAGCTAGAAAAATACTATAGTTTCCCAGAGTCAGAGCGGATTTTTGCTCTCAAGAATTTTTTAGCAGGTAGGTTTATAGAAGAAAATACCCGTAATATTAGTAATAATTTTGAAGAACTTGAACTTTGTGATTTAGTAGCAAAACTTTTAAATAAATTGCAACAAATGTCCGGAAAAAATCAGAGTTAATACGTGTCAATTTAAGCTAAAAGCCTATCGCTTATCCCGAAATACCGCCGTCACCTCCGGGTGCGGCTAATCTTACAAAGCCTGCCTTCGCAGGCTTTGTAACGATAGCCGCAGGCTTCCGGTTCCTGTGGGCGTTATTTCGGGTATGCGAGAAAACTTTTTGCTCACAATTGAGGGGTCAAACCCACCATTTGCCAGTAGCATCCTTAAACAAGTCGGGGATCTCGCAGTTGATCAAAATTAATGTGGCGAAATACCAGGATTTGCAATTAAAAAAATACCCCAATGGTAGGGGTACAGGACTGAAAGTATTTGCTTACCGTGCCATTAATTGCAGGATAAGTTATTTTCTGGAATTCCCTTAATTGGCAATCTCAGCCATTTCAATGACTCGCTCTTCATAATCCTTAACTAAAAAATTGAGGGGCTTTTGGTTGCGAATCTTAAATTTCAACCCGCGTGTTTCGACTCGCAATAAAATCATTTCTAGGCAGTCGCGGTCAAAACAAACATGGCGTTGCTGATTTTTTGTCCCCAAACTAGCGCCAGTAATTACGTGTAACTGGGTATTTTTCTTTAACTGATACCACAAACCTTCACTAGCATTATTCATGGTTCTGCCAGAGAAACTAGAGCCAGTAGACATATAAAGTGGGTCTATGCTGGTTGCGCCTATGGTTTGTTCGTAGTTGTAGTAGTAGTGCAAAGGCACTTCAGCCGCAGGTAAATCTAGCAGCCCTTCATACAACTGTCGGGCAATTTCCAAATCCGACACCATTACAGTATGTACTTTTGGGGCACTGGTGAGGAACATCCACATGGCACCAGCGTAAGCCGCCAGTAGCAACACCATAATGCCTTGGGTTGATAACAGGCTATCCAGGGGCAAAGAAGGTAAAAAAGAGCCTAAAGTCAAAGGACTGAGCAGGACGGGGATGACGCTAGCTACTATAACCATGAACAAGTCAAATATTTATTGTATTAGGGAGCCGCTTTAATTATTGTCGATTAAGACTAAAATTAAGTCTTTGTTTATAGTGTATCAATAACTTTAGGGTCTGAAGTCGGAAGTCCAACAGACAAATATGAAGATATTGTGCGCTTAAATAGGAGATTAACATCTCACACATATTCTAACAACTATCAACTCAAAGGCTTGTGCAAATACCCCACTTTCCTGAAGCTAACCACCCACTAGTCAAGTCACTGTTTCATCAAAGTGACCAAGAACTGCTAACTTCTTTTCAAAACTCTCCGGATTCCGGAAAGTACTTTACGGCGATTTTTTGTCGCTATAGCCCAATAGTCTACACCTTGATTCGCCACTCAGCGCGATCGCCTGTACAAGCAGATTATCTGTTTGCCCTCACCTGGCGGCATATCTACTATGAACTCGGTGGGCTAGATTTAAACAAAAGCTCTTCACCAGACCAAGAAGCCTTAACCTTACAAAATTGGCTGATCAACATCACAGCCTTTTGCATTAACGAGATTGAACTACCACCTACAGAAGCAATTCATTATTCTCTTAAGGCAACTTCGCCTGCTTTATGGTGCTACGTTGAACAAGCTTTAGATCAACTACCACCTGTTTTGCGGTTTGTCGTCTTAATGGCTCAGACTTTCCGGTGGAGTGAAACTCGGATTGCTGCGTACCTCCAAGCCGAAGGAGAAAATATTACCCCTCTTGAGGTAGCCAATTTTATTCAGGAAGGATATCGTATGTTAGAGGCCAAATTACCTGGAGATATTCGCGCCATTTACTTGGGCGAAGATTTAGTCTCATCTTAGCTTAAGTATAAATGCGTATATTTTTATCTCTATTCTGGATAATTAAGACTCCTGCTTAGACTTTGTACTTAAAAGCGAAATTTCCCGGGTAAGTTTTATGAAACAACGGTATTTCTTACCAGAGGGTAGCATTCTGGATGTCAATCCCACCCTCAGATCAAGACGTTACGGGTTGGGAATTTGGGATTTTGCTATTTTAGCCTGGTGCCAAAGTAGCAAATTCCCATTTTTGACTTCTGGCTTTTTAATGTTGGCGATTTTTTTTAGTCCTTTAGGGGCTAGGGCTGCTGACATTACGCAACAACTGCACCGCCCTTTAAATAATTCCTCGTTACGACAATCAAGAGATCAAGCAGACAGCTTACTGCGTATTGGTGAGCAACAAAACATCTCAGGGTATTCTGAGAAAACAATTGACTCTTGCTTGCAAGCACTGGAAATTTATCACGCCCTTGGAGACTACAAAGCCCAAGGTACGACTTACGATTTGCTTGCTAAAGCCTACATCCAGCTAAATCGGTTTCAGGATGGGGAAGATGCATTGCGGCGGCGGTTAGCGATCGCGCGGGATACTAAAGACTTTCAGTCGCAAATTTTCGCACTGAATAATATTAGTACTGTGCTGTTGCAAAAAGGAGAATATACCCCAGCGGCTAAAACCGTAGAAGAAGCCTTGACAATTGCGAAAAATGTCGAAAATCTAGCAGGCGAAGGATTGTCTTTGAGTAATTTAGGACTAGTAAATGCTAGGTTGGGCAATTACAACAAAGCGATTAAATTGTATGAAAATGCTTTATCTTTCCGCCGTCAAGTTGCCGATCTTCTTGGTGAAACCAATACCCTAAATAACTTAGGCGATGCTTACCTAGCAACGGGGAATTATCCGGATACAATTGGCACTTATGGAGCAGCTTTGCGGATAGCTAAAACCACAGGCGATCGCACTAACTATTTACGAGCAATTGATGGTTTAGTTGCAGCGCACAGTTCTGTAGGACGTTATGAACGTGCTTTTGACTTATTAGAACAACGCCTAGCTCTCTCTAGAGACTTGCAAAATCTGCGAGAAGAATTTTCCACTTTTATGACCTATGGTCAATTGTACGAGCAGTTAAATAATTATCTAACTGCCCGTAACTTTTACGAAAGAGCGCTGATTTTAGCGCGGACTCTCGAAGATAGCAAGAATGAGGTTTTCTTAGTTGATAAATTAACTAAATTGCCCAAGCGTTGAGTTTTCTAAATTCAGAAGTTTTGGGGAAAGGGAAAAGGTGAAAGGGTAAAAGTTTTTCCCTTTTCCCCTTGACCAAAATTTTTCGCAGTGTGTTGTGTTTCTCACACCCTAAGCCCAAGCTACGATCCGTACGGGCGGGTTCACAGATATCCTCATTCATTAACAAAGATCCAAATAAACCCGCCCCTACTGACAAATGACAAATGACTAATGACTAATGACTAATGACTAATGACTAATGACTAATTCAAAAATACCGAGCCATTAGATTGAATTCTCATGGCTTTTGCATCTTGGGCTACGTCTGTTGTTTCATCCAATCTCACTTCCAACAAACCTGTTTCGGAAGAAGGCTGTGCATTGACTGAGATTAATCCACCATCTTCTCGTTGAAATGTCACTGTTACTGGCGCACGTAAACCCTGTAAGACTACATTAGATTTACCACTGAGCGATCGCTCTTCTGTATCGCCAATGACTTGATAAGTTACATTAGCTCCAGTTTCATTCACCAGCCTGACATTAACATTACCATTATTGAGTGCCACTGTGGCAACTGGGCTTTGTCCCTGTTGGCTTAGGGATGGTTCAGTTACAGAATTTGATTGTGAAGGAACTTGTTGCGGTGTGGAGTAAGTAGTTGAAGTATCTGTCTGTGTATTCTGCCCAGAGCGATTATAAGGCGGTTCGTTTAAGATGCGGGGATTGGGGTTAAGTCCTGTAGGTTTCGTGCTTGTAGGTGCTTCTCCACCTACACCTGTTTGATTTTGTGATGGATTAGCAGGAACAGCAGAATTATAAGGAACTGTCCCTTGGGATTGGACTTGTTGAGTTAAAGCATTGGGTGGACATCCTTGGGGAACCAAAACACGACTGTTGTGTGGTTCTTCGTAGAAAATGCGGGGACAAGGATTCACTCTACCAACAGAACTAGGCTGTGGTGTTACTGGTATTGGTGTTTGGGCTAGTGCTGGTACACTCATCAGTAAACCGCCGCAGATAGCTACTAAAAACTCAGCCGGCTTGCGAAACTTTTGCGAATTGCTAATCATTGTTGACTCCTAGATAAATCTCAACTGGAATTATTGGTTAATTGATAAATCAGCAAATTAAATCAGGTAATAAATTTGTTACTTATTACCCTTTAACCTTGAATTGATTTACTTTTTATAATGTTGATTTCGATGATTTTAATTTAACGATTAACTTAGATTTTTATATCTAGCTAAAGGGTTGAAAATTTAGCTGAATCACAGCTACTGTTTATTTCTGAAGAATGAGGAAATAAATCGTTAGTTATAATTACATAAGTAGCCGCCATTCCCGGCGTACACAAGGACACATGAAAATGGGCATGGCGCATCCCTTCTCTGCGAGACGCTTGAATATGCATCATTTATTTTTGACCTAGAAGTTCAGGCAAATTAAAACGCCTTGACTCGTGGTGGCATACAAGCGATCGCCCCAAAATTTCACCGCGGTGATGGCACCTGCTTGTGTCTGGATTGCTTGTTTGAGGTTGCCATTAAAGTCGATTTGTTCAATTTTACCCGTGTAATCTCCAACAAATAATGACTGCTCATCTACTGATAGGGTTAACACATAGGGCATTCCATTACAGGTATAAATTGGTCTGACAGTTGTGCCAGCAGTTTGCGGAGTTGGTGTTTTCTGTAATCCGTAAATTATTCGGTCACTACAGCCAACAATTACTTCTTGCGCGGTCAAATCACCACATAGAACAGGTGCTGATAGTTGTTGTATCCATTTCTCCTGACCTGTTTTGAGATTATAGGCACTCACCCCACGATAGTTTCCCAGATAAGCTGTCTCTGAATCGCTTCGCAGAAAACAGCTTTGCCAATAGTCGGCTCGGTGCTGTTGCCACTGAAGCTCTAGGTCAGTATTTAATACTTGAAGATGTCCGTATGCATCGGCAATTAACAAAGCATCAGGGGTTTGTGCCACAGCCAATATTAAATAACTGTATCTGTAATCACCTGTTGACTTTAGAGAATATATCGGTTGAGGTAATTTTGCTGTCAGGTCATAGAGGTTGCCATCGTCACAACTCACATAGGCAGCATCTTCACAGCCTGCTAAACAACGAGTCAATTTAGGCAAAGTATATTGCTGGATCGCCTCACCTTGATGATTAATTACCAAAACTTGGCCTTCCCTGGTACAGAACCAACAGCCCTGCTCATTCACCCATAAATCTAAAATCGGAATTGTCCAGCTACCATTGGGATTAGCAACTTTGTATTGCCAAAGGATTTGCCCCGCATCATTGTGTGTGCTAGGGGGAATCTGATTGGCATTCAGACTCAAGCCTAAAAATCTGCCAAAACTGCCTAATAGCGGCCATAAAGCTTGGAATTCTGGCTTTTGTAAGTAATTACTTAATTGATAATGATCGCAGGATTCGATAGTGAAGAATGGCATATTTTCCAGTTCTGGAAAGTCACCCAAATTGATCAGTTGATTGGGATACTCGACTGAACCGAAATTATAGGAAAAGGCATGGGCGCTTTCCCCAGGCATAGCCGGAAATAATAAGCCTTCTAGGATTCCGGTTTCAACACTCTGGAGCAGAAATCGCCCTTTGCCATCCCGATGTAAATAATATTCTTGACTCATAGCTAGTTCATCTCAACCTAAACGCTTGATTTCGCCGTAGGTACGGTAATAGTTTCCCTGCTTGGCTGCTTTCAATGCTTCGACCCAATAGCGATCGCCCTCACGCCGGATATCTCGGGGAAACTGTACCATCCAATCTTGGCGATATCCATCAGAAATGGCGCGTATTCGTAATTTTTGACCTTCTCGAAAACACTCCAAAATTACACCTTGGGTGGGGTCAGTGGCTATCTCTAACGACGTGGTTGTTTGTAGGGGAAGACTGGGAGCATGGGTAACGGCGATCGCGGGGGGTAAGTTTCCCGCCTGAGCGCTTTGCAGTGCTGTTGTACTGATATCCAAACAGGCGATCGCGCCTTGATTGGTCACAATGTAAAGCCGCTCCTCAAACCACTGTATCGATAAAGCAGAACCGCACCCAGTAGCAACTTTCCACAGCAACTGTCCCTGCTGACTAAAACAGTAGATAAAGGCTGAACTATCTGCCGCATAGATATATTTTCCTTGACTATCAGTGGTGCAAGCATAGACAGATGCTCCACAGGGATAACTTTCTAGAACTTCTCCCTCTTTACTAAAGCTTTGAATTTGCTTACCACTGGTTGCAACATAAAGGCGATCGCTAGTCTGACAACCAAACAGAACTTTGCCATGTGTCAGTTGATGCCAGATTTGGCGACCTGTTGCGAAGTCATATCCCGTTACTCCTTTGGTGTGGCCGTGATAGAATCCTTGGGCATCGCAACACAACATCCAGCCCATTTTGCCACTACTTAATCGAGTCCACAGAATTTGTCCTTCGGGATCGGTTTTGGTGAGACCACCGTTAGCATCGGAAACCCCCAGCATTCCGTCATAAATCGCCAACCAGAAAATATCAACACCTTTTTCTAGTTCGTAGGCAAGATAAGGAAATTTACCCGTGAGGTCATAGACACTGCCATTGTCACAACCAGCGTAAATCCAAATATCATCAATCACAATACATTTGACCGCATCCGGCAGCTGATACTGCTGCAAAATTTTCCCTTGGCGATCAAGCTTTAAAACCTGACCTTTTTCATTTCCTAACCAACAATGTTCTGCTTCTACAGCTAAACCAAAGGTACTAGAGCCAGAGTCAAATCGCCACAGGATAGGGGCTGGATAAGGCAATATTGGCTCAGAATTATTGATTACAGGAAGCGGAGCAACTGGAACAACAGGTGAGATGGGCTGCGGATTTGATTCTTTTACATGGATTGGTGTAACTGTCTTAGCAACAGTTGAGCGGATTTGATAACCCTTGCGTTGCTTGTCGCGAATGCGTTTATGAGCCTCAGCTTGAGCTTGCTCTGAGGTAGCATAAGTTTTTATTTGGGTTGTACCAAAAGTCTTAACTCGCCCAAACCGAATAGTTAGGGTTTGCTCCGCCACGGATACTTCGTAAAACTTTTGACTATTGCTGTCTGCATCAGAAAATTCCAGATAGGTAACTTCGCCAGCCATAGTTTATGGGCAATGAAATCATGCTTCGCTTTTATACTGCTTATGATTCCCAAAAATCATAGTTGATGAAGCACGACTTGGATTGTTTTTTCTTAACGTGAGTTCGACGGATAGGAAAGCGTAAAAAGCCTGCTATGTAAGAATTTCCTCAACAGGACTAGAACAGGCGATCGCCTTGGGCGCGGCTTTGCTGAGCGCGCAGAGTCCATAGTGGCGGAAGCGATTGTCACCTTGAAATCTCACTTAATCCCTATTAAAGATTGAAACTTTAAGACTCAAAAGTTACAGGTAAAGTAACTGTGAAAGTAGTACCTTTACCGAGGCTGCTTTCTACTTGAATTTGACCTTGGTGATGTTCGACAATAGCGTAAGCGATCGCTAGTCCTAATCCTGAACCAGTAGAAATGTCACAAGCTGTATTTCCTGTGGTGTGCGTACGTGCTGGATCTACCCGATAAAAGCGATCAAACAAGCGTGGTAGTGATTCTGTGGGAATACCAACTCCCGTATCACTCACTTTAACTTGTAATTGGGCAATACTATAGCGCAGCCCAGAAATGCGATCGCTACCTTCTAAACGCGCCAATTCCACATTCACTCGTCCCCCAGATGGCGTGTACTGTAAAGCATTGCCAATCAAATTCGTAAACAGTCGCACCAACTGATCCCAGTTACCTAAAAGCGTGAACCAATTCTCAAACAATTCGGGGCTAGTTTCCTCAGTATGAGAATCAACTAAATGCAACGAAAGGTTAATTTTCTTTTCAGTCGCTAATAATTGCTGTTCTTCCAGCACTTCCATCAGCAAAGCATCAAGTGGGCAAGATGAAAAGTTATCTTTGCTGATACCACTATCTTGCCTAGCGAGAAATAGTAAATCATTGACTAACCTACCCAAACGCTGGGTTAGTCGTTCCACTAATTTTAACTGTTGTCGATAATGTAAAGAAGTAGTAGCTGCTTCGCCTTCTGCTAACTCTAAATCAGCCAGCGCCACTTGCACGTTAGTTTGAATCAAAGTTATGGGATTTCTCAGTTCGTGAGAAGCATCGGCGGTAAATTGTTTCAGGCGTTGGTAGGAATCACCTACAGGTTCCATCGCTTTACCAGAAAGAAACCAACCGCTTGCACCCACAGAAATCACCATTAACCAAGTACCAATAGCCAAATCCAACATGAATTGACGGCTAGGTTTAGTGACTTCAAACCAGGGATGGCTAACACGCAGATACCCTAACACCTGACGCCCAAATTCTACCCGGTGTGTAACTTGACGCAATAATACAGGTGATTTTTCCCAGCCTTCATTCCCCACACGCACAGTTTCACCCGTGCGATTCCCATGAATGGGAATATTCAAAGGCGTAGATAGAGTTGACCAGAGTAATTCACCAGTAGCACTAAACCATTCCAAATCAATATGATCGTCTTCTACGGTATCAGCATTATCGCGGAAACTAGCTTCTACATTAATACGTAATGTCTCACTGCCACTGTTAACAGGTTCAATTACAAGCGATCGCTCTACAATTTCCACCACATGATTAAGAGTATCGTCAATCCGCTCAACTAGCGTACTGCGAACATATAAATATACTCCACTAGCAAATAATAGAAGTAATACCGCTGTTACAGCAGTGTACCAAAGTGCTAGACGGCGTCGGGTAGCTTGGAACATTGTTAGGGGGCATGGGGCATGGGGCATGGGGCATGGGGCATTGGGCATTGCGAAGGGTAGGAAGCTGTTTTATCTTCTCCTCACACTCCCCACACTCCCCACACTCCCTTGTTCTCTTTCTTTTAATCTCCTAAATAAATACCCAAACCACGAGCGGTTTTGACTAGGGTATCTTCTGGCTTAACAGCTCTATATTGCGCGATCGCTTCGGCAATTGGTACGGCGAAAACTTGGCGATTTTGCCAGGTTACCATGTAGTCATATTTACCTTCTTCTATCAGGTTGACGGCGGCGACTCCAAAGGCGGCTGCTACTAGGCGATCTAGTGGTGAAGCGGTTCCACCCCGTTGCAGGTGTCCTAAGACGGTGACTCTGGTTTCTGCGCCAATGCGATCGCTCAGTTGATCGGCTAAGTATTGACCGATACCACCATATCGCCATTGACCTAAACTATTGGTCAAGGTGACTGCTGCACCATCTTGAGTCCGAACGGCTTCGGAAACAATAATTAAACAATAGTTTTTGCCTTGTTCTTGGCGCTGTTTAATTTTGTGGCAAATATGCTCAATATTGTAGAGAATTTCGGGAATTAAAATTACATCTGCGCCGCCAGCAATTCCCGCAGCGATCGCAATATGTCCCGCATCTCGACCCATGACTTCTAAAATGATCACTCGACTGTGAGAAGCAGCTGTAAAATGTAAGCGATCGAGTGCTTCTGTGGCAATATTAACGGCTGTATCAAAACCGATGGCATGTTCGGTAATGCCAATATCATTATCAATTGTTTTGGGAATACCGACTAAATTAATTCCGCCTTGTTGTGCCAAGCGCCGGAGAATCGCCAAGCTACCATCACCACCAATGCCAATCAAAGCATCTAAACCGAGTTGATGGTAACCTGCAATAATTTCTGCGGAGCGATCGCATAAACTACCATCAGGCATCGGAAAAGCGAAAGGATCGCCTTTGTTGGTCGTGCCTAACATTGTCCCACCAGAAGTTAATAGCGGGTCAACTTGCTCGATTTCCAGTTTGGTAAATTGCGGTGGACGCGCCATTAATCCCAGAGTTGCTTGCCGAATTCCTAATACTTCCCAACCTTTTTCACAAGCACAATGGACTACAGCTCTGATCACAGCATTCAAACCAGAGCAATCTCCACCACTAGTAAGAATGCCAATACGCTTAGATTCTCCCATATTTTTGTTACATTTCAAAAAGGAAATATTTTCAGTAGTCTTACGTGCGGTTTTGCCTGACTACATTGGTAATTTATTTGCCCTTGCCCTTGAATCTTTGACAAGCAATCATCAATTGAACCTATATTACTTTCACGCTTTAGGGCGTATTTTCAAAGTTTGAGATCCCCCCAACCCCCCTTAAAAAAGGAAGCAAAGAGAGCCTTAAATTCCCCCTTTTTAAGGGTAATAATGGGGTATCTCCGAGGAATGTTAGGAATAATGAGTAGTTTGAAAACACGCTCTAGGCGCTAGAGAAACAGAGAATAAAGAGAAATTTATCTATTTGGCATTGCCAATATGATTCACGCAAGATGCCTATTTTACAAACTTTTGCGTACAATAATATATAATGCTTTTTTAAAAGTTTTTAACAAATCAACACAATTAGCGATCGCTTTTTAACAAGCAATTTTGCTTAACTCCGCAGAGCTTGACACTATTTCCTTTACTATGGTCTAGTATGGGCGGCAACTTTTTGTTCTCAGGTGATCATGCCAAAATCCAAGAAGAGCGGTAGTTCTGTTAATCTCAGCGATTCACAATATTATCTCAACCGAGAATTAAGCTGGCTGGAGTTTAATAGCAGAGTGTTACATGAAGCCTGCGACCAGCGAACGCCACTTCTGGAAAGACTGAAATTTTTAGCAATCTTTACCTCGAATTTAGATGAATTCTTCATGGTACGGGTTGCAGGTTTAAAGCAACAAGTAGAGGCAAAAGTTACGCTGTTAAGTCCTGATGGTCGCACACCGCAACAACAGCTAGATGATATCAGGTTTACACTCAGTCCCCAGGTCACCAAACAGCACCAACATTTTGAACAAGTACTCAGGCCGCTATTGGCAAATAATCACATCCACATCCTGGATTATATAGATTTAAGTGATAAACAGCGGAATTATCTCGATAACTACTTTGAAGAACAAATTTTTCCCGTTCTCACTCCCCTAGCTGTTGACCCTAGCCATCCGTTTCCTTATATTTCTAATCTGAGTCTAAATTTGGCAGTAGTCGTCAAAAATCCCGAAACAGAAGAAGAATTTTTTGCCAGAGTAAAAGTACCGAAAGTTTTACCGCGATTTTTACCTTTACCGCCAGAATTAGGAATTCAGCACCACGGTCAACCTGCCCACTGGACTGGTGTACCTTTAGAACAAGCGATCGCCCATAACTTAGATTCCCTATTTCCGGGAATGAATATTCAAGAATATCATCCCTTCCGGATTACCCGTGACGCTGATTTAGCCTTAGAAGAAGATGAAGCCGACGATTTGCTGTTAGCCATCGAACAGGAACTCAGAAAACGGCGGATTGGGGGAACACCGGTGAGGTTAGAAATTCAATCTCAAACTCCCGAAGGAGTGCGATCGCGTCTATTACAAGATTTAGAATTAACCGAAAGCGATGTTTACGAAGTAGATGGACTTTTAGGACTGCGGGATTTAATGTATTTTATGGCATTACCCCTACCAGAATTCAAAGATCCACCACGACAATCTGTAGTCCCTAACCGCCTACAATGGTTGCGCGAACCTAGTGTTAGTTCGGAAATCCCAGAGGTAGAGGAAGGAAAAGACTTTTTTGCCGTTATTCGCGAACGGGATTTATTAGTACACCATCCCTATCAATCTTTTTCCGCCACAGTTGTACGTTTTATTACCCATGCAGCCCACGATCCGAATGTGCTAGCGATTAAAATGACGCTTTATCGCACTTCGGGAGACTCGCCCATCGTCAACGCCTTGATTGCTGCTGCGGAAAATGGTAAACAAGTATCAGTATTAGTGGAATTGAAAGCGCGATTTGATGAAGAGAATAATATTTACTGGGCTAGACGTTTAGAAAGAGTTGGGGTTCACGTTGTTTATGGTCTAGTCGGGCTGAAAACCCATTGTAAAACTATCATGGTCGTCCGCCGCGAGAAAGACCGGATGCGGCGCTACGTACATATAGGTACAGGGAACTATAACCAGAAAACCGCACGACTTTATACAGATTTAGGATTATTCACCTGTCAGGAAGAAATAGGTGCTGATATCACCGATTTGTTTAATTTTTTAACAGGTTATTCCCGGCAAAAGTCCTATCGCGAAGTACTAGTAGCTCCTGTAAATATGCGCGATCGCTTTTTAGCATTAATTAATCGGGAAATTGACAATGCTAAAAATGGAGTTACCGGGCGGATTGTCGCCAAAATGAATTCCTTAGTCGATCCCCAAATTATCGCCACTTTATACGAAGCATCCCGTGCCGGAGTACAAATTGACTTAATTATTCGCGGAGTCTGCTGTTTACGACCTGGACTAAAAGACATTAGTGAAAATATTCGTGTTATTAGCATAGTCGGCCGCTTTTTGGAACACTCCCGCATTTTTTATTTCTATAACAATGGTCAAGAAGAAATCTATATTGGCAGCGCAGATTGGATGCGTCGCAACTTGGATCGCCGAGTAGAAGTAATCATCCCCATCAAAGACCCAGATATTGCCAAAGATTTGCAAGAAATCCTCGGAATTATGCTGGCAGATAATCGCCAAGCTTGGGAATTGCAAGCCAATGGCAGCTACATTCAACGCCATCCCTGCGATCATGCTCCCGAAGGTAACTCACAAAAAACTCTCATCAATATGGCATTACGTTCAACTAGCATTGCTTCAAATCTCATTGATTCCAAAAAGAATTCTTTCTATCTTGACAACTAGCTAAATCTAGTCTTTATCAAACTTTAATATTTCCTCACAATATCTGTATTATTTATCCTTGGGATGAAGGCAATTATTCAACCATAGGATAGAGTAATTCCTCGTACTTGTTCCCCTAAACTATAAAAGTTATATTATTTAGTCTTTTACCTTGAATGTTAATGTTGTCCTGTGAGTCTTCTACCTTACGTGTTCTTTTGGTTGATGATCACGAATTAACCCGCTTAACTCTACAATTAGCTTTTTCCTGCCAAGAAAATATTCAAGTAGTAGGTTTAGCCAAGAATGGCCAAGAAGCTATAGAAATGGTTAAGCGCCATCATCCTGATGTGATTGTTCTAGATTTGCAAATGCCAGTTATGGATGGTTGGAGTGCATCTAGTCATATTAAAGCCATCTGTCCTAAGACACAGATCCTTGGTTACTCTTCAGTAGAAGACGCAAGTTTGTACCAGACAAAAGCTATGCCCAGCTTTGATGAAGTTTGTAAAAAGGATGTCCCCACACACGAACTCATTGCTTTAGTCAGACAACTAGGAAACCGGAAAGGAGATAGCTTCGGTGCAGGATAGATGAAACAGCAAAGGATCTGGATGAACCGAGGCGCAGTTAAATTCTGGAGACTTAGGAAAATTCGCTTACATAAAAGCGTCGGTATAACCATTAACTCAGGGTATACCGACGCAGTTTTTATTATTGCTAACGCCTAGATAGGCTTAGTTATTTCCTGTCTGTGGAATAGTGCGTCTAAATTCGTCCACTAACTCATCCAATTCTTCCAAAGCTTGATTGACATCAATTCTCAAAGTTCCTAGATTAGGTTGTTCTAGTAGGCTGAGTAGGTATTCGCGCTTGCTTTCAACTGCGGCAATACGTTCTTTTATAGTCTGTATATCCATTGTTTTTACATTCCTTAACTATCTACAAGTTTAAAATTAACGCAAAAAAAAGGCTATGGCAGGAATTAACTAGTTAAACCTGGTGAAGTTGAAAAATAACTTTCAGTTTTGCCCACTCTCAAGTTACTGATACCAAGTTGCTATAAAAGGTAGTATCTGTCATTGCGACCGGAACGCAGTGGAGGGAAGCAATCTCATTAATCTCAAGCTACTACAACAGACCGCAACTTAGTATGAGTAGCTTGAGCTAAAGCTCTTTCCCGATCTGCCACTTATATCAGATGATAGTAGAATTCAGGTTTTATGAATTTATACTAACCTCAGCTCATGTTACGCCAAATTTCTTTGGGAACACTCGGTTTAACTGTCGGTGGGATTTTAACCATCGTCGGATTTGTCGCCTATGCCGCCGATAACGCCACACTTAATCTTGTCGGATTTTTTTATGGGTTTCCTCTATTGCTAGGAGGATTAGCACTCAAAGCTAACGAACTCAAGCCTATAGCATTTAGCCAAACTACCACACCCGCAGTTTTGCAACTCCGCGAACAACAAGCTACTGTTACTCAAAATAAAATTCGTAAAGATATCACCAGATATTGCTATGGTCAAGATGCCCATTTAGATAGGGCACTTTCTTATCTAGGTTTAAGTCCGACAGATGAAGAAAGACCAATCATTACAGGTTTACAAGAAAAAGAAATTAATGGTGCTTACGCTTTAATTTTAGAATTTGATTCGCCACTGCTGACAATTGATGTTTGGCAGCAAAAACAGGAAAAAATGACCAGCTATTTTGGCCCTGGGGTAAGAGTGGAAATCACACAGCCCAGTGAAGACAAAATTGAACTGACACTGATTACTACTCCACAATAGTATAAGTCATTGGTCATTGGTCAAGAAATTCTAGGCAATGGACTATTGACTATTGACTATTGACTATTGACTGACAAATTTACTTTTCTAAGCGTACAGCGTACCACTGTAGATATTCTCCAGGCCCTAGATCCAACTCGCAACTTGTATCTATTAAATATTTAGCTTGATCTGCTACTGTATCAATTTTTTGAACATCAGGTGGTAAATCTTGAAAATCCATCTGTTGCAAAACTGTCTTGAGTTTTTCCAATAACTCTGAGGCAGTTAAAAATTGCTCGGCTTGGTTTGTTTCTAGGACAACAAAATAGTCCTGGGCATACATTAATGAATCTGGCATAAAGGGTATTTTTAACTGATTGTCAAGATGTCACTCATTGTTGGAGATGGCAAATTTTTTCCACTACCATGAATTTTTCGCTTTGGTTTATCGCCAAAGTTTTGATGAATTCGTAGTAAGCACAAAGCGTGCTTTAAAATCCACCGACTGAAGTCCTGACTACGAAATTATTCATCCAAGACAACTAATCTCATGAACCGCTGAATCTTTTAAATGATTATCTTATTTTAGCGAGCGAATTTATTAAATTTCATAAAATTTGTTTTTTTGAAAGTAAATATAAGTAGAGCAAGCTCCATCTCAGGGTTTTTACTTAAATCATGCCCTATGCCCTATGCCCAATTCTTCATGGCTCATTTTCCAGTTAGAACCCCTAATCGCCCTCAGCCCTGGTTCCCCTCTTTTCCAGCTAGTGGCAAAAATCATCGTATAACTGAAAAAAGAAAGGTAAGTATTTGAAGTTTTCCCAGAAATGACAATTCGACTTGAGCAGTAGGGAAATATAAATAATACATTTCTTGCCATGTCCTTAGCTGGACAAGAAGGTAAAAATTGCTCTAGTGTTTCAAATCAACTTTCTATGCAACCTAGTCATCTACCGTTTGCTTGGCTTTTCATAATTGAAGATTATATTTTCCTACCTCAGGATACCCCTATGCGGCAAGTGTTGGCGATGAGGACGCAATCATCCCTCTTGTCTCTTAGGACACCCTTGGTTGTGCTTTTTCTCAAAGCTTTTTGCTTGGAGAAATTATTAAGAGCGATATTTACACAACTGGACGCAAAATCAGTGCATCAGAAAGCAAATCTCTGCCATCTGCCAGAAATCCAGTTAAAATTTGGCAATCATTGTAACAAAAACACATGTGTTGCCTACGTATCTTCTACCAAATCGTTTGTTCAATAGGATTGTGACTACTACAAAAAACTTTCGCTCACAGGCGATTTGGTTAGGGGGGCAAGTTTTACCAGGTTTCCCCTTACTGATACTCTCAATTTCTGTGGAACGCAACTCATGTCAGGCATAAGTCCATTTTCTCTTTCCAAGCAACCGCCACTGATTTTGGTGGCTGATGATGACAAGACCATGCGAGTGCTGTTGCGTAAAGCTATGGAACAAGAAGGCTATCGAGTGGTCGAGGTCAATGATGGTCAGCAATGTTTAGATGCTTACGATACTATTAAACCGGATATAGTCTTGTTAGATGCGGTAATGCCTGTGATGGATGGCTTTACATGCTGTAAGCAATTGCTCAAGATTGCTAGAAATAACTTAATTTCAGCTCTGGCAAATTTTGATACTGACTCTGCTTTAGGTAATACTGTCATCTCTAAATTATGGGAGCGGACTCCCATATTGATGATTACATGCCTGGATGATGAAGAGTCTGTCAACCGTGCCTTTGAAGCAGGGGCAATGGATTACATAACCAAACCAATCCACTGGGCTGTGTTGCGACAGCGTTTACGGCGGTTGTTACAACAAGCACAAGTATATAAACAGTTAGAGGCGGCAAACCAGGCATTACAGCATATCGCCAACGTTGATGGTTTAACAGGGTTAGCTAATCGTCGCCGCTTTGATGATTACCTAAATACACAATGGATTAATTTAGCACAAGAGGAATTACCTCTATCACTGATTTTATGTGATATTGACTTTTTTAAATTTTACAATGATAAATATGGTCATCCGGCGGGAGATGTGTGCTTACAAAAGGTCGGTCAGGTCTTAAGCCATACAGCACAGAAAAATCAAGATTTAGTAGCCCGTTATGGCGGCGAAGAATTTGCTGTCATTATGCCTAATACCCATGCATTTGGGGCAGTTCATGTTGCTGCTGCGATGCAAGCGGGAGTCAGAGATTTAAAAATTGTTCATCACGGGTCAGATGTGAGTGAGTATGTCACCCTGAGTATGGGTGTGGCGACGATGGTTCCGAGTTGGGAATCTTCTCCCTCAGATTTGATTGTGAAGGCAGATAAGGCTCTTTACCAAGCCAAGGCAGAGGGGCGCGATCGCATTATCCTTAAATGATGAACAATTATGAAAGATTTCCCAGCAAAAAATGCGGTGACTAAGAAGGATAGACTGGCAATGTAAAGTGGAACCAAGCGCCACCATTGACAACAGAGTCTACCCAAATGTGACCATAGTGTGCCCGAATAATTCGTTGGCATACACAAAGACCAATACCATAACCTTCTGTACCTTGATCCCGTTGCAGGCGGAAGTGATTTTCAAAAATTTGCTCGCGGTTTTCGTAAGGAATTCCCGGGCCAGTGTCACCAATACTAATCTGAACTTTTTGGGTAGTGCGGTGCAGTCCAGTAACACTGATCTTGCCACTGACAGGTGTATATTTAATGGCATTGTCCAACAAATTTACTAATACTTGGTGTATCCGTTCTGGGTCAGCATATACATAGGGCAAGTCTTTGGGAATATCTGTTTCTAGTTGCTGAGATTTGGCAGTATAGCGATCGCTTAACTCTTCTAGTACATCTATACAGAGTTTGCGGATGTCCATTTTTTGGGGTACGATTGGTAGCTCAGTATCATTACCTCTACCAACTTGCAAAAGATCAGTAATCATACGGTCAATGATCTTCGTTTGACTGCGAGCTTGTTTTAATAAGTGAGCTGTCATTGCGGGTTTGAGGCGCTGAAATTGGCCAGTTTCAATATTGTAGTTAGATTGGAGAGTTTCGATGGCGATCGCCACGGCAGTTAAGGGATTACGGAGGTCGTGCGCTAGCACAGCGATTACCCTGTCTTTAAATTGCAACTGCTCTTGAAGTTTCTCTTGTTCCTGTTTCAAGCGAAAAATTTCGTCCGACAGGCGGATGAGTTCGGCGGAAACAGCAACTGAAGTGATGGTGGATTTGGGTGATACCACGCGGCTATTTTCGTCTAGACGTTCTTGTAAGTCTTCTTGGAGCTTCAAATAAGCATCTACCGAAGCTTGCCAACGCGGCCACCAGTTTTTCAGTTGACCGATGATATTACTTCCCGTAATAATTTGCCTCGGTTCCGGGTGGATTTTGATTAAAGCTGGCGTCGCCACTAATTTAAAGTGTTCCGCCAAATAAGGTTGTTGTCCCACGTCAACAATTTGAAGTTCAAAATGATACCCAGTCTGTAATTCTTTCAAGTAAGCACGTATTCGCTGTACTTGCTGTCGGGACTTAGGCCGTCCATCGACAAAGAGCAACAGCTGGAGCGGAGCCTCAGAAGAGAGGGGCTGATCTGGGGAAACTGGCATGTAATCGTGTTTCAGCACTGGTAACAACCCGGCGACGCTTGAGGAAAAGTTAAGATGGACTGACTCTTGTCGGTGGTCGTTCTTTCTTTTAAATTTAATATCTATTTTAGATTCTTCTACACCTATCAGTCCTGGGTTTTTTAGATGAGATACATATTTTTCAGCCTTTTGCTTCCTTTTAGCCTTGCTGCTGTTCCAGGTAACCATCAAACCCTGGATTTTAGGTCTTCATCCTCCCTGAAACAAAATCTGGCAGCAACACCAGCAAATGAAAGCTTTTATACTACAGCTAGTCAATTAATCCAGCAACAGATCAATCTGATAGCTCGGATTGAGCAAGCTATCGTCTCACCTGATGCCAATCAGATGCGCTCTGTAGCAGGACAATTAACAGTTCACACCAAGTCGGTAGACGCTTTTATCAACCGTCAATATCAAAGCCCGAAAAATGTATGTACCTCAAGAGTGGATATCACTCAAAATTCCCCTTTAGCCGAGCAGTTAACTGGGTCACAATTAAAAATTTACTGCTCTTTGTATGCTTCTAACCAAGAATTATTAAAACTTGCTCCGGTACTAGATCGGTTATTATCTCGGCGCGGGGAACTAGCCTTAGTCACAAGCCTACCCTTAGTGACGGGGGAGAGGCAATCAGATTCTGTGTTGTCTATTGCGCCCCTACAGCGTCCGCAACTTGACAAGCTAGCGACACCGTTTGCTACAGAAGCAGAGAATTCAGCTTCACCCCGACAATTAATTATTGGTAGGACGGCAAAAACGGCCATAGCTGATTATGTACCAGCGGTGCAACCTGCGATCGCTGCACCTGAAGATGCGCTGACTACCCTTGCAGCTGCCAAGAAATACTTGACCGCAGCCCAAGTGGAATTTCCATTAAAAAATCAATTTACAGATCCTCAGGAAACTGCGGCGATTCTTGACCGCTTTACCTACGACATAGATCCCCAAGAACCCCAAACCTACGCCACTTTTCTAAAATTGCCTCGTACTGGCATTTTCCGCGTCCTGCCAGGTTTGGCTTACCAGCGTCCGCTGAATACTCAACAGAATCGATTAGCAGCGGGTGTCAGTGAACGCTATCCTTTCCCCTTGTTGGGTGATACTCAAGGCGGTTTTACTCCCAGTCTAGCACTTCAAATAGTTGGCGATCGCTTTGAGCTAGGGCATCAAGGTGTAGATTACAGTTTCATGGTAGATTTGGGCGATATTCCCTTGACTAAGTTAGATTCTCAGTTGCAAGCTGTAGCCCAATCCAAAAGAGAATTTTTCCTCAATTACCAACCTCCCAAACAATTAGAGGACTTACAAGCAGAACAGCGGCGGTTCTTGACTGGTAAAGACCAGAACTGGAATTTAAATCAAGTGATTTTAGCGAGTGCTGCTGTTGAATTAAACCATACTTATTTAGTGCGATCGCTACAATTTCAACTCCCAGATATGATTTTGAGCGGTAGACCACTTTCCCCACAACAGAGCCAATCTCTAGGGCAAATACAAAAGATACCTAGCAGTGATATCCTGTTAGCCTTTCGACCAGTGCGTCGCCGTGCTGATGGTAGCTACACCGTGCTTTGGCGCGTTTTACATCAGTTCCCCGAACCCCAAATTGCTGCTAATTGAAGAAGCCAGGTGGCAGGAGGATGAGGGGGATGAGGGAGACATAGAGACGCGGGGACGCGGGGAAATGCCCAATGCCCAATGCCCAATGCCCAATGCCCAATGACAAATGACAAATGACAACTGACAACTGACAAATAACAAATCACTCTGCGCTAGGGTAGAAATTGACACTAGATTTGATGAATTCCTGTGCTTCCCTGTAAACGTCCAGCTTTTTTTCTGAGTTTGGCTGTTTTACTTTCTTCGTTAACAGCCTGTGCAAACAGTCCCACCGCCAAGAACCTGGAACAATCTTTGGCGGCTGATCCTCAGTTGCAAACTAACCCAGTTGTGTTTGGCGAAACTAAAAATGACCAACTGCAAGCACAGCAAAGCGAATCAACAGTTAAACTACCAGTAGATTTTCCCCAAGATATCCCCTTATATCCCAATGCCAAATTAGAAGCAGTTACACCTGCTAGTGGCACAGAAAATAAAGTATCAACTCGCTGGCTAAGTTCTGAACCCAGCAATTTTATCACCAGTTTCTACCGTAACCAGTTCCTAGCGAACAACTGGCAAATTCAGCAACAACCAACCGATGATGTTGGCGGCGTTTTTGAGGCGCAACGTAATGATTTGCAGCTAAAGGTTTCTATTCAAGCTCAATCAGTCACCAATCCTACACCCAATCAACCACAAACAGCCACTGAATTATTGATTGAGTACCTACCTTCTAGCACCACAACAGCACAACCTACGCCAACCAACAATAACAGCCAAACTACTAACGCTCAAACTCCTAACGATGTTCCTCAACCAGGCGATCCAAAGTTTATTGGCCCTGTACAATCTACAAACGTAGCAACACAGCCAGCCAGCGAATCTGGTAGTCAAGCAGCGGTTACAACTACTGCCCCATCTGTGGAATTTACTGATATAAACAAAGCACCACAACAACTGCGACAACATATCCAAGACTTAGCAAAATTAGGTGTTTTGTCTTCAGAATCCCAAGTTACTAAAAGCAATTCCCCAGCCACAACTAACCAATTTATACCCAGTAAAATTATCACCCGTCGGGAATATGCTCGTTGGCTAGTGGCTGCTAACAATGCAATGTATGCTAACAATCCAGCAAAGCAAATTCGCTTGGCATCTGAAAGCTCTCAACCTGCTTTTACTGATTTATCGGCAAAAGACCCTGATTTTCCGGCAATTCAAGGATTAGCCGAAGCTGGATTAATTCCTAGTTCCTTATCTGGAGATACCACAACAGTTTTATTCCGTCCAGACGCACCCTTAACGCGGGAGCAGTTGCTATTGTGGAAAATACCTTTGGATAGCCGCCAAGCCTTACCAGCAGCTAACTTAGATGCTGTCAAACAAACCTGGGGTTTTCAAGATGTGGGGAAAATTGACCCCAAAGCGTTAAGAGCAGTATTAGCTGATTACCAAAATGGCGAACAATCAAATATTCGTCGAGTATTTGGTTATACAACACTGTTTCAACCGAAAAAACCAGTAACTCGTGCCGAGGCAGCAGCGGCACTGTGGTACTTTGGTACTCAGGGTGAGGGAATATCAGCAGTTGAGGCTTTAAAGTTAAAGCGCCCATAAACCTAATCCTGAGCGCTGAATAATTTCGTAATTAGGACTTTATTCCTGT
This sequence comes from Calothrix sp. NIES-2100, assembly GCF_002368195.1. GTDB lineage: Bacteria > Cyanobacteriota > Cyanobacteriia > Cyanobacteriales > Nostocaceae > Aulosira. Next base: position 8,643,271 of record NZ_AP018178.1, read on the forward strand.
TTTTTTAAGTACTTAAGTACTTACACTTGTTAAGCAAAGTGGGCTGGGCATTGCCCAACCTACTAATTTTCAGGATAAAAATTTAGAATTTTTTGTAAAAAAAATAGGGCTTTTATATAAAACTTCCGTAAATTTAGGTATAGCTGGAGAATTTAGCTTATAGTTGATAAATAATTTGCCAATATCTCATTAGAAATACGCAAAATAAGCTGAATAATTAGAGATAATATGCTCTTTTTTTACAAAAAATGCCGAAAAAATCAGTAATTTTATCTAAATTATTCCAGTCTTTTAGATTAATAGAGAGCAAATAGCACCAGAGTTGCATAACCATGAAAAAACAATTTGTTCAAGCAGGATTTTTTCTCTTACCTTTGATGTTGCCAATCAAGGCAAATGCTGCAAGTCTTACTACATTTGATCAGCTTTATGTATTTGGCGATAGTCTCTCTGATCGTCGTAACACATATAATGCATCGGGGCAAACATATCCTCCAAGCCCACCTTATGCGGATGGGCGTTTTTCCAATGGGCCTCTATGGGTGGAAGATTTTGGAGATGAGCTAAATTTACATCCGACTTTATTTACTAATCCGATCAATCCTACAGAAGGGATAAATTTCGCTTTTGGCGGTGCTTCTACTGGTTTGGGTAATGCTGTCCGTCCCGATTTACCCTTACCTGGAGTACTGGCACAAGTTCTTGGCTACGCAGATTCTTTAAAAAACAGTAACCAGAAGGCTAACCCAGATGCGCTTTATACCTTCTGGGCAGGTGCGAATGATTTTCTGTTTCTTGATGAGACAGACGTTACCACCCCAGCCCAATATGTATCGCAAGCGTTGAATACTCTGGCAAGTGATGCAGTTGGTGTCAAAAATCTGATGGTGTTTAACTTGCCAGATTTAGGAAAGCTCCCAGCGGCTAAAATTGGTGGTCGAGACGCTGAAGAACTTACCAAATCGACTAAATCTTTTAACTTAGCCTTAGAACAAACTCTGAGCATTTTAAGCCAAAAACCGGATCTCAATATTATCTATGTTGATACTTATTCTCTATTTGAGCAGACGATCGCCAATAAAGACAAACTGGGTATCAAGAATATTAGTGACGCTTGTCTAACATTCACTAGTCCCACAACTTCCATCACTTGTTCTAATCCCGACGAGTATTTGTTTTGGGATGAATTTCACCCAACAGCCGCTACTCATAAGTTGATAGCTTCCTCAGCGCTGAATGCGGTTGAGGCGAAGTCAGTCCCCGAACCTTCTCCAGCTTTGGGTACATTGGCGATCGCCGCTTGGGGTACAGCCGCTACAATCAGACGTAGACGCAAACAGCCACAGCTTACGATAGTAGGTCGGGTTCCTGGTGGACAACCAACTCATATAAGGGTTGAAAGCTAAACCAACCTAAATCATGGCCTCCTACTTGCTGATGTGCGGTACTGGCAGACTCTGGTTTGATTAAGTGAGGTTTACCAGCAGCTTCAGCTAATAACTGGGCTTGACAAGAACGCTCCATTGTGATAAACCACCAAGCAGCTTCATCAACTGAGTGACCAACTGTCAACAAGCCATGATTCTTGAGAATTATGGCTTTGTTTTTGCCTAATGTTTGGGCTATACGTTTACCTTCTGCTACTTCTAAAACCACGCCTGTATAGTCATCAAACAGGCTATGGTCTTGGTAGAAAGCACAAGCATCTTGGGTTAGTGGGTCTAGGAGACGACCCAGACTAGCCCAGCTTTTGCCATAGATAGAATGGGCGTGAGCAGCTGCGACTACGTCAGGACGAGCTGCATGTATTTGAGAATGAATAGCAAAAGCTGCTGTATTGACTGGGCGATCGCCTGCAATCACTTCACCTTGCTGGTTAACTAAAATTAGGTCACTGACGCGAATTAAACCGAAGTGTTTTCCTAAAGGGTTTACCCAGAACTGCTCCGGATGTTCTGGATCGCGGACAGTGATATGACCTGCAATCCCTTCATCAAATCCAAATCGCGCAAACAATCGAAATGCTGCTGCTAGACGTTGCTGGCGATGGAGGCGTTCTTCTTTAAAAGAAGCAAAGGTTGGTTGTTGAAAAAAGTTTGGCTTGGCTCTGGATATAGCTTGCATCTCGCCCCCTGTATATGTAATTTTCGGTAAAAATATTTATACTTAATTTTTAGCTTAAAATTATATATCTATGTGGGATTACGAGCAGTTATTTAAAATTATTGAAGAATTGGTGATGCACCATTCTCCTAGTGGTGTAGAAACGGAAATTAACCAATTTTTGCTCCAGCAATTTGCTAATCTGGGTGTGGAAGTATGGAGCGATCGCGCTGATAATGTAATTGCCAAAATTGCTGGTAAAAATCCAGACAAAGCGATTGCTATCACTGCTCATAAAGACGAAATTGGTGCCATTGTTAAAACTATTGGCGATGATGGTCGGGTGGAAGTCCGCAAGCTTGGTGGTTCTTTTCCGTGGGTTTACGGTGAGGGTGTGGTTGATTTATTAGGAGATAATCAAACCATTAGCGGTATTCTCAGCTTTGGTTCCCGTCACGTATCCCATGAATCGCCCCAAAAAGTCCAACAAGAAGATACTGTCCTCAAGTGGGAAAATGCCTGGATTGAAACAAAACTGACCACACAGGAATTAGCGGCAGCAGGTATCCGTCCCGGAAGTAGAATGGTGATTGGCAAGCATCGCAAGCGCCCAGTCAGGTTAAAGGATCATATTGCCAGTTACACCTTAGATAACAAAGCCTCGGTGGCAATTCTCCTAGCTCTGGCACAAAAAGTCAAACAACCACCAGTAGATGTTTATTTGGTAGCCTCAGCTAAAGAAGAAGTGGGCGCAATTGGCGCTTTATTTTTCACCCAAAATCAGGTTTTGGATGCTTTGATTGCTTTAGAGATTTGTCCGCTAGCGAGTGAATATCCCATTGAGGATGGGAAAAGCCCTGTAATTTTGTCTCAGGATGCCTATGGCTTGTATGATGAAAGGTTAAATAGTCAACTGCGCCACTGTGCCAAACAGAGAGATATAACAGTACAGCTAGCAGTTTTAAGTCAGTTTGGTAGCGATGCATCGATCGCCATGAAATTTGGTCATGTGGGTAGTGCGGCTTGTTTAGCGTTTCCGACACAAAATACACATGGATACGAAATTGCTCATCTCGGTGCGATCGCTAACTGTATAGATTTGTTAACTGCTTTCTGCCAAATTGAGTTTGAGTAATTCTTCAAGAATTAAGCAAAATTTGCCCGATTGTAAGTGCTATTAAATTGTCCGGTGCGTTAGTCATAAAATATGCGAATTAAGAGAAATTATTCGGACTGCGCATCCTCCTCATAGCAAATTTGAAATAAGCAGTTGTGCAAAATGAAATATACATTTGTCCGCAGCGAGTCTACTTTCCTCGCTGCGGTTAGCTAGTTGGTTTTTTTGGTTTCCACTCTGGAGAGATATTTTTAGCGGTAGCCAGATATAAACGCCACCCATGCGTCGTTTGCTAAGCAGACGCACCAAAAAACTTTCCCTTTCCCAAGCGAGAAGGTGAGCGCTGTCTTATGGAAGCAATTCCAGGGGTTTGGGCGTTTCGCAATTATATAAAAAACTCCACCCACAGTCTGCTGAGGTTTCGCGACTTGGTCAGTGGTCAGTGGCAAAAACGCCTAAAAACCAAGCCACTTGCGGGATGGGGTATTAAACTCCTTCCAAAAACAACACTTCGGCATAGCTTCGCGCTAAGCGAAGCGTCCCGGAGGGAAGCGCAATAAATTAGTTTTGCTGATCCACTTAATTTGATTTTTTGGTGTTTTCTAAATATATATGGAAAAAATTCGCAAAATTTACCAGGTAATTAACTAGTTAAACAGGCGGAATCAGACTTATAAACTCATGCTTCTTTAGCGATCTATTTTCATTTAATCCGGCTATTGATTTGCTTAACTTCACTATCATTGTACCTGTTGCTGCAAATACCTGATTTTTTATGATTTTTTCCCCTAGCACAAAAGGTCAATTAGAAGGCATAAATTTATAGTGAGTACGTCAGTTTACAGTGGGGCTAACGAATTTTATTGTCCAACTGTTTTCCGTCAAGGATTTGATAAGCTAAGTGTTTATACTTAGAAAGTTCAAAAACCTGATTTTATACAACCTCTAGAGTTGAGATTACGTTAGCCCTACTCTTTTTTACCGCCAAGATATACAACCTTGTTAGCATCTTTAAAACACATAAATGGATCTGATGAAATTAAACATTGAGGAGCCTCCCTGATACATAAATCTCTTTTCCCAGTTCCCTACCTCTATCTTGTAAGTACAGACATCAAATAAGATGGCTATAGTGCTAAAGGGAAGTATTAATCTAAAAACATATAATTACAGATTTTTTCAGCTATTTTGCTACTAATTAGTCATTTTTCCGAGATTTAAGTAAAATTTAGCTAAAAATGTCAGCACAAAACAAAATCAACATACTTAAAAAAACAGTAAACCAGAACACTATACAAAGCGATCTGTCATTTGGGATAAAAGGGAATCATTTTGCTCAAAAAGCCCACCTGATGAAACTTGTAGCATACTTGCGAATTTATGCTTCTATAATGCAAGAATCACAGCAGCAACAAACAAATGACCGACAAAGGAAGCACAGGAGTCATAATTATTTTATGAGCCTCCTCAAGTCTCTATTTGAGCAAGATCCAGAGTGGTGGCAAAAGTGTGAAATTACTCTTAATGGAAGAATTCAGTCTGATGATCCGACCATCAATCAAATCTTGCAACCATTAGAGAAATTTTATCATCGCTTATATTGAACATAGCGCTCATTCACTTAATTTGATTTATGTGCAAATAGTTAAATACAAATGTTACAAAACTTTGCCTAAAAAAATTATCAATTGCTTTAGTTGTATTTTTGACTAGTAATAAAAAGATAAATTAACCAATAGGAGAAAAGATCATTGTTTAATAAAAATGATTTTCTTTACCCACGTAGTCGCTACTACGGTCAAGTCCAGCCCAAAAATTTAGTTTTCAATGCGAATTTACAAGAATTTAGCCAACGAGTCAGCTATATCTGTAACCTGGAAACAGGTGGAAAAATTCCACCAGATGAAGCTTACAGACAAATCAAATTGCTTTGGAAAGAGTTAAAACGCAGCAAAAAACAATTGAAAATTGGCACTAATACCAATTTAATGTGAAGTTGCACATATCTATATCCCCCATTATCCCCTTTTTTCAGGGGGATTTTATGTAGCAGATTTTATAGTTTTTCGCTTAAAGTTTTTTGACGTTCTTGCTGTAAAGCTGCATTGACTTTTATAAACTCAGCCTCTAAGGGGTAGAGTCTTTCCTCAACATTACTGACTCCAGAAGCGGCGATCGCTTCTAATTCTCGACAAAGAGTAGCTATGGTTGTTGCTCCCAGATATTCGCTACTGGATTTCCAGCTATGAGCTAGTCGCTGCAAAGTTTTAGCATCCTCCTGAGCAATAGCAGTCTTGATTTGTTGCAGCAGTTGGGGAGAATCTTCTAAATAACAGTCAATCATTTCCACCAGAAATGTCGTTGCATCTTCACCAGCAAGTTCCTGAATCTGTTGTAGAGCTTGGGTATTAATCACTGCCAAGTCTATTTCTTCGACATCGGTTTGCAGCTGATTTTGATTTTCACAAACAACAGGGACACATCGGCTTAAAGCCTGAGCTAGCGCCTCGATACGGATCGGCTTAGTGATATAATCACTCATGCCTACTGAGAGACATTCCTCGCGATCGCCTTGCAAGGCACGGGCTGTCATGGCAATAATTCGCGGACGAGAACCGACTGGATACTTACTGCAAATGAACTGAGTTGCTTCGATACCATCCATTTCTGGCATCTGGATATCCATCAAAATCACATCATAGGGTAATTGCTGGATAGCTTCTAAAACTTCCACCCCATTACTGACAACATCGGCTCGATATCCCAATTGTTTGAGCATTAATACAGCAAGTTTCTGATTAACTGGATGATCTTCCGCTAACAGAATTCTCAGGGGAGATTGTTCAGCCATAAAAGAATTGACGGAGTTGGGTTGATTTGGCGGTGTACTTTCTGGGCGAATATTTAACGGCACATTAGTCTCTGTTGTCGCTATAGAAGAAGCAACTGGGGCGACGATGGTGAAATAAAAAGTAGAGCCATCTCCTACTTGGCTTTCAACCCACATCTTTCCGCCCATCAATTCACTGAGTTGACGGCTAATAGCTAATCCTAAACCTGTTCCCCCATAGCGGCGACTAGTGGAGGAATCAACTTGGCTGAAAGACTGAAACAATCGATTGAGTTTCTCTGAGGAAATGCCAATCCCTGTATCTCGGACAGCAAACTGTAGTTGATAAGGGACAGCAGCAGATTCTACTGCTAAATCTGCCTTCTGGGCTGTAACTGTCACAGTGATGCTACCATTGTGAGTAAATTTGATGGCATTACTCAGTAAATTTACTAAAATCTGCCGTAGACGGGTGATATCTCCCACAATCGCGGTGGGTACATCTGCGGCGAAATCATAGCTGATTTCTAATCCTTTAGCAGTGGCACTATTAGCTAGTAAGGCAATAGATTCTTTTAGGCAGTTGATCAAATCAAACGGTTCTGATTCTAGTTCCAATTTGCCTGATTCAATTTTCGAGAAATCCAAAATGTCATTAATCAAAGATAGTAAAATTTCACCACTGGAGCGAATTGTCTCCACAGCATCTTGTTGTTCAGAATTCAGGTTTGTATCTAGCAAAATTCCCGTCATCCCAATCACCGCATTCATCGGTGTGCGAATTTCGTGGCTCATATTCGCTAGAAAATCACTTTTAGCCTGAGTAGCTGCTTCTGCGGCTTCTTTTGCTTGCTGCAACTCGATTTCTGCTTGCTTACGCTCGGTAATATCCTCGGAAATACCCATTATGTACTGTGGGTTACCTGTATTGTCAAAAATTGGTAACTTTTTGGTATGCAAAATTCGCGTCCCATAATTTTTGGTTTGAATTGGTTCTTCTGCAATATCCAAAATGCTACCTGAATCCAGGATTTCCCTATCTTTACTAGTAAAGAAATCTGCTTCTTCTTTGGGAAAGAAATCATAGTCATTCTTACCCAGTAAGTCTTGTCGAGAATAACCTAATAGTTCCTCACCTGCTTTGTTAATCTGAACAAACTTCAGGCTTTGGGCATCTTTGACAAAAATCATGTTGGGAATATTTTCAATAATCGAAGTCAAAAATCTTTGTACTCGTTTAATTTCTGCTTCCGATTTTCTGAGATTGCTAATATCCCGGAAATACCAAATTCTGCCGTAAATTTCACCGCTTTGAGAAATCACGCTGGCAGAATAGCGATCAAAAGTGCGTCCGTCCTTAAAAATAATTTCATCACGGCTAGCTTCTTCAGGATGTTGGTATAAATACTCTACCTTTGCCAAAAACTCCTCAGGATCGGCTAGACTAGCAAGCACAAATTCTAATAATTGGCGATCGCTAGTCTCTGCAATTTCGGGAGTAATCTGCCATAACTGACAAAATTGCTGATTATAAGCAATAATATTCCTGTTTTCGTCAATAATTAAAATGCCGTCAATCGCCGCTTCTTGTTGGGCTTTTAAGGTGGCGTTTTGCCGATGTAAAGCTTTTGTATTTTCCTGAATCCCCGCAACCATGCGATCAAAAGCAATCGAGATTTGGGCAAGTTCATCCGAGCCGGATAAATCTGCACGGACGCTTAATTCTCCATTGGCTAACCGATTAGTAACAGCAACCAAATGGTCAACTCTACGAGTGAGGGTGAGGTTAAAGAAGAACCATAAGCCAATACAAAATAATGTTAAGACGGAACTGGATACCATTGTGTGATGCCAAGCCGCAGCATAGGCTTGCTGTTTTTCGCTCACCAGGTCATACTCCATGAACAGTATGCCCACCCTTGAGGCACGGATTTCTCCTGGTTGAGCTTGCAAAAGCACAGGATAGATAACTCTGAGGTAGCGTCTGTCACCAGAAAGCGTTACTTCCCCGGCCATTTTCTGGCGCACGGTAGTAAATCTGGATAAATTAGGGGCTGCTTCCGTATCCCTCACCAAACGTTTTCGTAATTCATAATGATTTGATAGCAGGATACGATTTTGCTCATTAGCGAGGAAAATCAAGGGCAATCGGGGATTACTTCCCAATTGACTAATGACAATCTCAGCCTGTTCAACATCCCCTCCCCGGTAAAGGTAATCTAAGATACCTGCTATTTCACTTCCCAGTGATTGCACGTAATGGCTGGCGTTTTCTTCAGTTTTGCGGTTACTTTCAGCTATTTCTCGATTAAAAGAAATAAGCCCTAACACCGTACCGAACAAAATTAAAACCGCCGGAATTGAAAAGCGTAGGGGAAAGGGGAAGCGTTTCATAGCAGACACTGGATCTGGTGCAGCAATTTTAAAGTTTAGCGATTTTGACAAAGCGATCATCGAGAACGGTGGTAGGGTCAATTGCTTGTGGCATTAATTTGTGTTCTACCATCACCTGGACGAGTCGTTTCATCCCATTAGCTAAGGAGGGATCAGTTTGATCGAGCAATCTTTGATTTTCTTGCAGGTTCGGTTGGTGCATCCCTTTGAACGCATCCAAAATTTGCCCTGAAGTAACTCCAGTGCGTGGCGCTATCAGGCCAGCAGCTTGTTGAGGATTTTTGTTGAAGTAATCCAAAGCGCGGAAACGTTCGTTAACCAAAGTTTGGATTGTTTGAGAATTATTGGCGATCGCTTCTTCACTGACAACTAGGGTATCAACAATTTCACCGGGAATCTGACTACTATCAAATAGCAGTTTTGCACCAGCTGCTAGCAACTTGAAGCGCGGCGGCCCAAATGTGACGATCGCATCAACTTTGTTTTCTTTGAAAGCTCGCTCATGCTGGGAAAAATCCAAGGAGACAATTTGTATATCTTTGGGAGACAGACCATTTTTTTCCAACGCCCTAGCAATAAAGAAAGCTCCCAAGGCGGTTGACTCAACACCAACTCGCTTCCCCTTTAAAGCCTTGATGTTAGCAATGTTTGGCTTCCCCAAAATCACATCCCCACCATTGGAAACATCCATCACCGCAATAATACGGAGATTTTTTTGCGTTGCGGCCAGTAGCATAGCCTGATCGATGGATAATCCCGCACCTTCTATTTCGTGGTTGCGGTATGCTCTGACTTCTTCTGTTCCTGATGGATAGTCGATTAAGCTAATGGGTTGATCTTTGTAATAATCTAGATGACGAGCCAAATATAGAGTTTCATATCCAGGCCACATATTTGTACCAATACGTAGCAATGGCGCTTTTGGGGTGGGTGTCATGCAATTTGTTAAAGCGATCGCACAAATTACTGTCACCAAACCCAGCACCCATCGCCGCAGCTTTTTAGCCCGATAACTTAGAGCTAGTTTTGACCAAACTGTTTGCAAAAGCTCCAACCTCAGGTTGCTGAACTTCATTGTCATACTTTGTACATGAAATTAATTCGTAATGTATGCAATATGTTGGCACAAATCTTTCAAACTCTGATTGTATTTTGGATTTTCACCTGAGTCCTGAGTGAAAAAGACTATTCTCTAGCCCTGCGTTTTTAGTAAGTGGTTACGCAAAATTATTTGGATGTAGCTCTTTTAAAAAAACGGTATGCTGATAAGAAAGATTTGTCAGTCATGACTATCAGCTTGTGTACAGCGACATTAATCTGTCACCGACGACAGATAATTAGTCACTGTACAAATTATGTATACTTCTGTATACAGGAATACTTAAATTAAAAGCCGATGACGGGATTTGAACCCGTGGCCTGCTGATTACGAATCAGCTGCTCTACCACTGAGCCACATCGGCGTACACAATCTAGAATTATAGCATAGTATGTACTTATGGTAGAACAAAATCCCAAAAGTCGCCTGAACCCTGAACAATATGCTCGCCTGAAAGCGGAAATGGTAGCACCCTATCGCGGCTTGCGAAAATTCATCTATGTGGCTGGTGGTGCTTCTGGCTTCATCGGCGCATTCATATTTTTTTTTAAACTGCTTGCTGGAAGAGATGTTGAGAGTGCATTACCTAATCTATTGCTTCAGCTAGGAATTGTGGCGCTGATGATATTCCTCTGGCGCTGGGAAGGAGGCCGACAAAAACGCTCCTAAATTGGGGAAAAGTTGAGTGATGAATTTTTTAACAATTTCCTTGATATATCTTTATATTATTGAGATTACTTAACTTTTGTTCAACTTTAGAAATATAAAAACAGAAAAAATAAAAAAAATATTAGAAAATCGGAAATTCAAAAAATATCTGAGAAACTGAAAATTGTTCAAACGGGGTCAGCCCATATAAAGACCCTGAATATAAATCAACTTTAAATAAGGGTCAGTTAAATTATGAGACCCTCATTTAATAAAATTTACAATCACAAAAGCGCCAAGCTAACAAATTGTCAGTCTTGGCGCTTTTATTTTGTACGAATGAAATGTCCTGACTAGAAATAAAAATTTTGGATTTGTTTAACCAAACTGAAGGCATCATCTTCAGGATGTTGCTAAATAATTTCGCCAATATGCGACTCCAATAAAAAAGTACCCTTGGAGGTAATACACATACTATTTGAATTCCGAATAGAGTAAAAACACTGAAAGAGTGAAAAGCGACTGATAAACCAGAGGTAGCAAGCTTTTTAGCCCAGTTACCTAACAAAAGATTATCTGGCTGTTACATCACAAAACTAGAAGATTTGACTAGAGTATGGGATTGTTCGCAAAGCGATCGCCATTTCATTGTCAATAAGCCTGTGAATCAGACCGGATATTTTCGGAAAATAGATTAAAAGCTTGTAGTTAAAGCTTTTAGCGGTAGTTTCACTCCGTCAGGCTTTTCAGTTATACACCTCGTTTCCTCATCAGGAGGTGACGAGTTAGTTTCTTTAGCCTTTAATTTCAGGAGATGCTGATTATGGCAATTATTAACGGTAGCAATTTTAATGACAACAACACCGTCAACGGTGTTCCATTGATATTTCGCTCTGCCCTGAATGGTATCTTTGATCCTTTAGCTGGTATCGATAGGCCTGATATCATCAACGGATTCAACGGTAACGACATTCTGAATGCTCTTGGCACTAACGACACGCTCAATGGCGGCGCAGACAACGACACTCTCAACGGTAACGGGGGTAACGATGTCCTCAACGGCGGCGCGGGCAAAGATAGCGTCAACGGCGGAGTCGGCAACGATAGAGTCATTGATGACGACTTTATCAACTTCGATGTCCACAATGGTGGAGTTGGTATCGACACAATTGATTATTCTAGTGTCACCTTCCTCTCCCCAGTCACCATCAATTTAGCAACAGGCTTAACTTCAGTCAGTGGTGGTAATACGGAAACTATCACCAGCTTCGAGAATGTCGAAGGTAGCCAAGGCGCTGAGACAATTATTGGCTCCACCTTGAATAACGTCCTCAACGGTAATGGCGGCAACGATACAATTAATGGCGGCGCTGGGGATGATATCATTAACGGCGGCTTAGGCAAGGATAGCCTGATTGGTGGCTTAGGCAAAGATTCAATTAACGGCGGCTTAGGCGACGATACAATTAACGCTGGTAGCGGAACTGACTCAACAAAAGGCGATAGTGGCAACGATCGCGTCATTGATGATGATGGTGTCAACTTCGATGTCCACAATGGTGGAGTTGGTATCGACACGATTGATTATTCCGGTGTCACCTTTGGTTCTACAGTCACCATCAACTTATCAACAGGCTTAACTTCAATCAGTGGCGGAAATACAGAAACTATCATCGACTTCGAGAATGTTGAAGGTAGCCAAGGCGGTGAGACAATTATTGGCTCTACCTTGAATAACGTCCTCAACGGTAATGGCGGTAACGATACAATTAATGGTGGTGCTGGAAGCGATACAATTAACGGCGGCTTAGGTAACGATAGCCTCTTGGGTGGATTAGGCAACGATATAATTGATGGCGGCTCTGACAACGATACAATTGATGGCGGCTCCGGGGATGATAAAATCAACGGCAGTGGCGGCAATGATAGCCTGATTGGTGGATTAAGCAACGATACAATTAATGGCGGCTCTGGTAACGATACAATTAACGGCGGTAGTGGGAAGGATAATCTGACTGGTGGAATAGGTAATGATGTTTTCGTGTTCAACTCAGTTTCCGACAGTCAACCTGGTTTGTCACACGATGTGATTACGGACTTTAATGGCAACGGTTTCTTATTAGGCGATCGCATCGATTTATCTAACATCGACGCTAACCCCTTCCTAGCCGGCAATCAAGCATTTGTTTTCATTGGCGCTGCTGCATTCACAGGAATTGGTCAGGTTCGTTATGCAGGTGGTTTACTCCAAGCTAACGTTTTCAATAACTTGAATCCTGAGTTGGAAATTCAGCTTGCAGGCGCACCAGCATTAGTGGCAAGCGACATTATTCTTTAATTAAGAGAATCGAATAGTACAGGGAGAGGTAAGCTAAGTTTACCTCTTCTTCTTTTTCTTTGATACTGAAGTTGAGGCAGCGTTACAAGTCAGGAATTAAGTCAACAAACCGCGATCGCATCGCTGTCTATAAACAAAATTAGTTATGCGATCGCATTTCTGCCAATAAAAAATCAGGTGGTGATACCAATCCGCTTTCTAAAACGTAACTCTCAAAATTGGAATTTGGGATTGGGAATCGGAGATAGGAATTTCTGAATTTCTAAATTACGGTTCTGAATGCAAATTGGTACGATCTTCACTCCTGACATTAATTCTTTTGGAATTTCCATCTTAATTCCCGCAACAGCATCGGAATAAAAAATATGAGATTCAGAAGTCTCATTTGAATAAACCCAATCCCCTAGTATTTCATCACCAACTGAAGTGATTTTGTATAACCTACCTGACAATAAAACAATTTCATTAAGCATTATTGATAATTCTTGTATCAATAAAATTTTCAGCTTCCTCCAACGCAGTATCGTACCCGGTAAATATTTTTCCTATATGTCTAAGAGGTTGTCCATTTTTACCCCAACAAAAAGTCCAGTGGATATCTCCGGTAATTTCATCTTGTTGATCCTGCTGAATTTGGATTGAATATCCTCTATATTCAAATATTTCAAGTCGGCTTTTCATTTGCGAAACGTTAGGAAAATTTCTAGAATAAAGAAATTTATCATTGCGAAATATATAAAGTCAATTTTTTTTGAGAGTTTTTATATTTTATTTATAAATAAAGAATAGCTAAATTTGAGCAAGAAAGTAATTATTGGGTTAAGTTTGCATCAAAGTAGATGTGATCGTGCCTTGTCTGTTGCGTTGTCAGGCGCGATCGCGCTTAATCTGCCCAATCCCCCGACCCAATAGGCGCGATCGCATAATAGAGAGGCAAGAGAGTGGCTTTCAAAAGTATTGAGTTGGCGCTGCTGTGACAACTATAGGTAAGAAATTCAGGGCAGAATTTTCTTCTTTCGGAGTATTGTTACTATCTGCTGTATTCAGGCGATCGCCATTCTAAAATTTCATCCTCAAACTCGACAATTCTGGGAATCAAATTTCAGATTGTGGCTTTTGGGCTGTTGGCAATCAGCTGATACCGTTTCACTTTAATTATGATCCAAACACGTTGGTAGGGGCACGGCAATGCCGTGCCCTAGGCGAAATTTACAAGTTCAGGTTTTTAGTGAAATGTTATAACTGCTACTTACGGAACCTGGACTACATAAGCTGATGGAATTGCTGGCGCACGTCCAGCATTAACTAGTGCTTGGTAGACAAAAGCTGCAACTTCAGCCCTAGTTGCATCCCGATTAGGATTGAGTTGCTTAACTGTGGGATAGTTAATTACTAATTGCTTTGCCGTCGCCGCTGCAACTTGATTCAGGGCATAATTGGGAATCTGAGCTGCATCAGTGTAAAAGGTGAGAACATTTTGATTGTCCGCAGTTAAATTTAAACCACTAGCTAAAGCAACTAAAGCCTGCACTCTGGGAATTTGTTGCTGTGGTTTAAATGTACCATCAGGATAGCCAGAGACAAATTGACTTTGGTAAGCAGATTTAATCGCAGCGTAAGCCCAAAAATTGCTTTTGACATCCTTAAATTCAATGCCTGGGCGTTTTACAGGCGGTGCAAAAGCTTTGGTAATAATAGCAGCGAATTGAGCGCGGGTTACAGGATCATTCGGTTTAAAACTGCCATCAGGAAAGCCAGCAATAATTTGTTGGGAGGCTAAAGCTTCAATATAGACTTTTGCCCAGTAACCTGTTGGTACATCAATAAAGGCAGTAGCACCACCAACGTTAGCAGCAACAAACTCTACTGAACCATTAATGCGCTTTTGATCGATATCATTGCCAATAGCGAGAATCTTATTGGTTTTAGTGGCATTGTACACATCATAACGAGTGTTATTACGTATGAGATTACCACCAGGATTTTCATTGGTACCCAAGTCTGGTAGGGCATCAATAGTAGCTATCACCCCATCTCGCTTATTGTTCTGAATGATATTCTTCCGGAGGATGGGCTTAGCAGTTTCGGAGATATACAAACCGTCTTGGTTTTGAATAATTTGGTTTTCTACAACTAAAGGAGTGGAAGCACCACCGATCGCAATCCCAAAACCAGTATCCTGAAATAAGTTATTCCGAATTTCGCCTTGGGCAGATTTAGTCACGGAAACCCCATTACCCGTGTTCTGCACAAAGATATTGCCTTCGATTTTCGGATTTCCTGTACCTGTGACAAAAACTCCGTCTCTGACACTTTTAGTAAAGGTGTTATTTGTAATCAACGGATTGGTGGATTCTACCCACACACCTGTACCCCGTGTATTTGGGTTCGTGATACTAACACCTGCGATCGTTGTCCCGTTATCACCAAGAATAGTAATATCCTGTCTGGCAAATGTTTTACTGGTGTAAAAGCCTCCACCTGTAATCTGTATTGCCTGTCCTTTGCTTGCTTCATCACCTCGCAGCGTTACTCCTGATTTCAACAAGAGTGGGAAAATCTCTCCACTTTGCTGATCGTAAGTTCCCGGAGCGAGTTGAATGACTGTACCCGCTTGGGCTTGCTTCAGGGCAAAGGTAATAGTTTTGTAAGGCGCAGCGGCTGTTGCACCAGCACCAGTAGTATCTGCACCAGTGGCTGGGTTAACGTAAATTACAGTTGCAGTGCTGGGAACTTGGGCTGTCAGAGTTGGCGCGTAGGCGTAGCCCGTCGTAGACATCGCTTCCTGGCGGATGGGATCGGCATTTACCACACCAGGTAATAGTGTTAAACCAGTGGAAACAATTAACGCAGTAGTTAGTCCGGCTCGCAATGGTAGATTATATGTGAGACTACTGCCAAAAACACAGCGAAGATATTTGGCTCTTAAAATGTCAAAACCCCGATATTTCATTTTTTAGGTCTGTGAAGTGCTGAATTACGTGAACTTAAACAAGGTTGCTGGTAGCAGCTTATCTACCTGCCAAACCCATGCAAAACTATACCGGATCATCAGCGAATGATCAGCTAAATTATGAAATACGTAAATAAAAAACTGTGTTTATTTTGTTAATAAATATTACACTCTCAGAATAAATACCCCAAATGTGGTATTCAAAGCCAATAGGGTGCGTTCAACTTCTTGAACACACCCTATTGATGAGATATTTTTTAATTGGCAGTCCCTAGGAAATAATTTTAAATTCTTCAGTATTTGAAGTGGAAGTTGAAGGAGAGTGGCTACCGTCAACTTGATTATTTGCTAGCCAACTGAGAATATGGGATGGATTTTTAGTAAGCTAGTGTTTCTAAAGTTTCCCGTAAATACCGCTGTACTTGTTGTTCTAAACGCAGCCCTTGTAATTGTACATTACGTTCTAGTTGCCAGCGTTGAAAGCCAGAACTAGCGGCGATCGCATATTTAAGGCTGTGCCAAATTTCACTATCATTAGTAAATTGGCCGCTAGAAGTTGGAATTTGAGCCATAGTTTCTCATTCCTTGGTTTTAATTTCAAAATTAATAGCAGTTCTCATTTCGAGGTTACCGCCCACAGGAGATTGTCAAAATCTACCTAATGTTCATCGGGGTTTTGCTCTTTGGGCTGCTGGGTATTCTGACTAAGACCTAACAGAGATTGAAATAACTGCGGCACTATTTGATTAACCCGCACCCCTACGATTGTGAAATCCTGCTGAATCTTTTCTAAAGGTAATGGTTTTATGGCTGCAAATTCTGTGTCATTTGTCACCAAAATTCTGGCTACACTCACGGGAATTTGCAAAAACAGATTGCTGGCGAAAAACGCTAGAGCCGCCAGCAGTAATCCCACAATCCGCCATTGGGGTAGAAAACTGGCAATGTTTGCTACCAGTGGAGTAATTTGGTGTAGCTGCCACAGCACCCCTACTAACAATATTGCGGCCAAAACGGTCAGCACGCGATTTAAATTTGTATTAATTAAACAAAGAATCTTTCGTTGCTGCTCAGTCAGATTTTCTGGCTTGAGTGCAACTCCCAAAATAGCAAATATGTAAAAAGGACGACGGAATTGCATCCACAAAAGTGGCACAACTCCAATGGCGGCTACTAAAAATAGTTCCATCCATACAGGTAAGAGTGGCTCACCTATGGATAGGAACAACAAACACAAAAATAAAAAAATCGGCAACGTCGCCAATCCGGCGACGTGAATCCACAAAATAGGTTCAGAGCGAAATGAGGACATAGTTAAATTCATGCCTTCTGAGTTATAAGTACTGAGTTGTAAGTTTTAAGTTGCGAGTTTTGAGGATGAACTCAAAACTCAGAGCTTTGACTGATAACTCAGCACTAATAGACTCAGCACTACTTTGTCATTGTCAGAGTGCGACGCTTGGTAACCATTTGATAGGCTTCGATGATGTCACCTTCAGCCCAATCATGGAATTTATCAATGTTAATACCGCATTCATAACCGGCATTGACTTCGCGGGCATCTTCTTTCATCCGTTTGAGGGAATCGAGAACGCCTTCATAAATCACCTTACCGCCACGACGTACCCGCACTTTGCAGTTGCGGACTAGTTTGCCTGATTGGACATAACAACCGGCAACCGCACCACGACCGACTGGGAAGACGGCACGGACTTCGGTTTGACCTAATGGTTCTTCCACCAATTCTGGTTCCAACAGACCTTCCAAGGCTCCTTGAATATCTTCCAGGAGTTTGTAGATGATGTTGTATTCCCTAACATCTACACCCGCTTCATCGGCGGCTTGTCTGGCTCCACTGGCGTAGGTGGTGTTAAAGCCAATAATCACGGCGTTACTAGCAGCAGCTAAGTCGATATCTGTCTCGGTGATTTCCCCAGCGGTAGCTAACAGCATCCGGATTTGGACTTCGTTTTGCGGGATTTGTCTGAGCGATCCCACAATAGCTTCCACTGAACCTTGCACGTCTCCTTTGAGGATCAAGTTGAGTTCTTTCAACTCGCCTTCTTGTGCTTGAGCCGATAGAGTTGTGAGGGTAACGCGTCCCTGTAATAGTCGGGATTGACGTTGTTTGTCGGCGCGATCGCTAGCCAAGGCGCGTGCTTCTTTTTCGTTCTCGAAGACCTCGAATTCATCGCCTGCTGCTGGGACATCGCTTAAACCCAAGACTTCCACCGCAAAGGATGGACTAGCAACATCGACTCTTCTGCCTCTGTCATCGACCATTGCCCGCACTTTACCAAATGCCGAGCCTGCTACCAACATATCGCCTACATGAAGCGTACCATTTTGAATTAACAAGGTAGCAACTGCTCCCTTGGCTTTATCCAAATGAGCTTCAATCACAGTTCCTTTGGCAACACGATCTGGGTTAGCAGATAGTTCGCCGACTTCTGCTACCAAGAGAATCATTTCTAGGAGTGTATCCAGGTTTTCGCCTTTGATCGCACTCACGGGAACCATAATTGTTTCACCACCCCAGTCTTCTGCGGTCAGACCATAGTTGGTAAGTTCTTGTTTGACGCGCTCTGGTTGTGCCCCTTCTTTGTCTATTTTGTTAATTGCGACGACAATTGGCACTTCGGCGGCTTGAGCATGGCTAATTGCTTCAATGGTTTGCGGACGCACGCCATCATCAGCAGCGACTACCAAAACGGCAATGTCTGTCACCCTTGCTCCCCGTGCCCGCATGGCTGTGAAGGCTTCGTGACCGGGGGTATCAAGGAATACTATTTGATGTGGCTGTCCCTCATGTTCGATATCCACATGGTATGCACCAATGTGCTGAGTAATACCACCTGCTTCGCCTGCTGCCACTTTGGTTTTGCGAATCGAATCCAGCAGTGTAGTTTTGCCGTGGTCTACGTGACCCATAATTGTCACTACTGGTGGACGGCGATGGAGATTTTCCATGTCTGCCAAATCCAGCATTTCTGTGACTTTGCGGGCTTCTGCTTCTGGCTCGGCAGTTTCCACTTCTATTTCTAGCTCTTTTGCTACCAAAATAATTGTGGGAATATCGAGATTTTGGGTGATACTCACCGCCATGCCTTTCATGAACAGAATTTTCACAATTTCTGTATCAGCCACAGCCAAGAGGTCAGCGAGTTCTTGCACTGTCAGTGGACCTGTGACCACGACTTTTTCTGGACGTTCCCGCTTGGTTTCTACTTCATTATTTTGGCGGCGATTTTGGTCGCGGTCTCTAGAACTAGATTTTTTCCCTCTAGCTGTAGGTCCGGCAATTGCGATCGCTGGTTGCTGTGTGGGTCGAGCTGCTTTTGGTTTGGGAGGGCGGGCAATGGAAAGGCTGACCTGGACTGTAGCTGGTATTTCCAGCCCTTCTTCATCGAGTAAATCTTCATCCTCAAAATCATCATCGAGGACGGGCTTGACTCGCTTGCCTTTTACGCCAGATTTGCCTGGCTTTTCTTTGATTTCATCGATAATTTCTTCTTCCTGCCACTTCTTACCACCTTTAGCTGGTCTTGGTGGTGTGGGGCGTTTGAGGTCGAGAATATCGCCCGGGACTACCTCATCGATGACTGCTGCTGCTTTTCCTTGTCCACCAGGCATTGGTCTTGGTGGCGTAGCGATCGGCATTGCGGCTACGGCTTCACTGGGACGTACTGGTCTGCTGGGTCTTTGTGTATCCCCGAATGGTGCTGATGAACCAGGCGCTCGATTTCCTCTTTGCTCTGGTTTAACTGGACCTGGAGTAGAAGAACGAGGCTGTCTTTGTGGTTGTGATTGTGGAGTTTGGTCGGTTGTTGGCTTAGCAGCCTTGGGCTTAATCTGCTCCCGTTCGTCTTCGACACGCTTTTGGCGTTCGCGCTTGAGGATCGGTTTATCTGCTTGATTTAGCTGTTCTGGTGCTGGCGCTGCTTCTGCCACAGGTCTTGCTGGCGGGGCAGAAAGTTGGGGTTTTTGCGGTTTTTCTGGTTTCGGTCGGGATGGAATTGTTTTTTCCGGTTTTTCTGCCGCTATTTTTTCTGTGGGCTGTGGATTAGGCTTGGGAGCCGCATCTGTGACAGCTGGTTGCTGTGGGGTCTCAGATAAATTCCGGGGTACGGGTCGAGTTGGTGCCGTCGGCTGCATGGGTGAGACTGGTGTAGCGAAGGGCTTGGGAGGTGAAGGAGGATTGGCATCAGACGAAGCCATGTGGGCATTCGTCGCCACTGACGCCTCTGAGGCGTTGGAGGTAGGATTTCTCAATATTTTGGGTTTAAGAACTTCCAAAATTTGTTGTTTGTGAGGTTGGGCTGGTCGGTTTCTATTGCCAGTTTGTGACAGGGTTGCTGAATTACTGGTTATATTTTCTTTTTTAGGCATGCCATTCGTAGCTGCGAGTTTTTCCGCAGCTAACCGAATGCGTTCTGCCTCCGAATCTGAAATTGTGCTGCTATGGCTTTTGACCGCAATGTTGAGCTGGTCGCATATTGCTAATAGCTCTTTGTTATCCAAATTTAATTCCTTTGATAAGTCATAGATTCTAACTTTGCCGTTGTTCATGCACTCTTCCCCTTTAATTTACAGTTTTAGCGGATGGTTGCCTGGTTTGTGACATCTCCATCCTTTGACTACTGTTTTTTGGTTGCCGTTTAGATTTTGTCGGTGCCTCCAATCAGGAAAGAGAGATGTCTCGGGTTAATTTTGGCATCTCCACCACCAATGACGATGGGTGCCTAACCGCGCGGTAGCGCTACCAGTTTGCCATTTTGTAGTTTTTTGTTTTGCTGATTCTGAGTCTTCCACAACACAATCGAGTAAAACTTGTTGGGAGTATTGGTTTGCCTCTCAAAGATTGTATGCGAGGCTTTTATCAACTACATCCCTTTACTATTTTGACACTAACACCAGCAATCTAGAGAGGATGTGTTCCTAGCTTCGGTTCGGCTGTTGGCACAATTCCTCTAGGGATTACCGCCACAAATTTCCTAAACTAAAATTTGATGAATGGTTATTGCTTTTGGCTAGACGCTGCCACAATGTCTGATACAGTGTTTCTGGCACTGTTGCATGTAGCGATCGCCCTAGTCGATTTTTTTTTTGAGCCGCTTGTAGGCAGCTCGTTTGCGGGCAAATATAGGCAGAACGCCCCATGCCCTCATCTAATTGTACCGTTCTCGACTCAAAGACGCGGACAATCCGCCAAAACTCTTCTTTGAGTGCTACTCGGCGGCAACTTATACATCGCCGATAATTCGGTTTCATTGCTTCTATACTACCTCACTTCAGCTATCTGGCCCAGAAAATAGCGGTTGCCCATCTATTTTTACTTGTCCCAAGTTGCTAAATCTCAGGTAATTTTTCGTTAAGTTCCTGTAAAGAATTGTACTAAAAATGTCAGAGATCGCTGAACTACTCGTCATCGTTATTGTCAAAAGAGTCATCCTCTAATTCTAATTCTTCCTGATTTTCATCATCTTCTAATTCTGATAGATCATCTAAATCATCATCATCTTCTTCATCTTCTTCTTGTTCTGCTTGATATTTTGCACGAGCTGCAAGGAATTTGGCATCTTCTCCTGCATAGTCATATTTAGCTTTATCTTTGATGTCAATCTTCCAACCAGTCAAACGGGCTGCTAAACGGACATTTTGACCTTCTTTACCAATTGCCAAACTGAGTTGATCTTCAGCTACTAGTACATGTGTTTGCCGAGTTTCTGGGTCCATGAGGCGTACTTCGTCCACCCGTGCTGGACTCAGAGCATTAGCAATATAGGTCGCTGGGTCTGGAGACCAACGGATGACATCGATTTTTTCACCTCGTAATTCGTTGACTACTACTTGAATCCGTGATCCCCGCGCGCCAATACAAGCACCTACTGGATCGACATCGCGATCGAGAGTATCAACTGCAATTTTAGTCCGTGGACCTACGTAACGGGAAGGGGGATTGGCTTCTCGTGCTACAGCCACAATCCGCACCACTTCATCTTCGATTTCTGGAACTTCGTTAGCAAATAAATAAACTACCAAACCCGCATCAGCTCGCGACACCAATAACTGCGGTCCCCTTTGCTGTCCTTGAGAAACTTTTTTGAGATATACCTTAAAGGTGGCATTGGCTCGATAATTATCATTGGGCAATTGTTCGCGTTTTGGTAATTCCGCTTCTACTTCTGGTTGACCGAAGCCACTGCTCACAGCCAAAATTACCGATTGACGCTCAAACCGCAACACTCGTGCTTGTAAAACAGTGCTTTCCAAGTCTTGGAATTCTTCTTGCACCATTTGGCGTTGTTGATCCCGCAGTTTTTGTGCCAGTACCTGCTTGGTTTGCATCGCCGCCATCCGACCAAATTCTCCTTGGTCTGGGGTGACATCCAGCACTACAGAATCTCCCAATTGAGCTTCTTGTGCTACTTGTTGCACTTCATCTAAGGATATTTGATGATCGGAGTTACTAACTTCTTCTACAATAGTTTTGGTAGAAAGAACGCGGAAACCTTCTCCATCGATATCGAGTTCTACCTCAAAATTATCAAAGTAATCTTCGTCAAACTGTTTGCGTTCTAAATTTTGGGCACGACGGTAGCGTTCGTAACCTTTTAGCAAAGCTTCTCTAATTGCTGATTGCACTGCAAGTCGAGGTAAATTACGCTCACGACTGATACTTTCAATTAAGTCTTTTAATCCAGGTAAACTAACCATTGACATAAATAATCTCCTTTAAAAATTAGGGGTTAGGGGTTAGGGACTAGGGATTAGAGACTAGGAATTAGGGACTAGGGAAGCGATAGTAAAAACTACGCGTAAGAGACTAAGGATTAGAGAAAAGTTTTACTCTAGTCCCTAGTCTCTAGCCTCTAGCCTCTAGTCTCTAGCCCCTAGCCTCTAGTCCCTAGCTCCGGCGCTCATCCAGCTGTACCCTAGTAATTAGGGCGCGCTTAATTTCGACTACACGACCTTTTTGGTTTAAATAAACCGTTTGCTCATCCCGGCGAATCAACTGACCAGTCCACTCTTGCTGTCCGTCGTGGGGTGGAGAAGTGGAAACGATTACAGGAAATCCTTTGAAGGAGATAAACTCCCTGTCTGTCACCAGTTGTCGCGAAATACCGGGACTAGACACTTCCAAGACATAGGTATCTGGAATGATCTCCACCGCATCTAAGGAAGCTTCTAAAGCACGGCTCATGCGTTCGCAATCATTTAATCCAGTATCTTGCTGGGGATTGCGAATATCTACCCGTAAAATTGGTGGACGTTGGTTAGTATGAAAAACCACGCCAACGATTTCCAATCCCAGTTCTTGTGCCACTGGTGTCGCCAATTCAATAATTTGTGGGACTAAGGGATGAGTCATGCAAAAATCCAATAAAAAAAGTGGGCATCGACCCACTTCCTGCGATAGGGATATCTTCCAAGAAGTCTTGTGACGAACCTAAATAAGGTTCGACCTAATCTGAGTTTAGCGCATTTCTTTTGAAGGTAGTCAATAGTCAGTTGTCAGTTGTCAGTTGTCATTGGGCTTGTGGCGGGACAAGGGGCATTGGGCATTTATCTCCCTTGTCTCCCTTGTCTCCCTTGTCTCCCTTCCCTAATCTCCTTTACTTGTCCCTTGTGGTTAGCGCACTACTGTTCACTACTGGACCAAATGGAGTTTTTGTCCGTAATTGCCTGGTTTGCTCGACAATTTGGTCTATATCTTCTTGCGATAAACGCTGAACGTAGTTAAGTTTGACTTCTTCTAAAAAGTCATACAGCAAACTCTGAAGTTCTGTCAGTACTTGTTTTTTCTGCACTTCTGCACCTAGGGCTTGGCTGAAACGTTCTACTAGTTTGCTGGTGAGTTTTGCGCCTACGGGATCTTCGACTGCACTGACTATTGCTTTATATAGGTTAGTTGTGATTTGGGTTGCTAGTTGATCGCTGATCTGGGTTTGTGTCTGCCCTACTCCTGGAAGCATTTGCAAGTTACGATACATGGGTACTTGCTGGAAAACGGTGTTGATATTGTGGCGTAAAATGGCGGTAATCTCTGGTTGAATTTGCGGTAGTACTTGGTAAACGACGGTTTGTACTAAAAGTCCGGCGATCGCTTCTATTTCATTAACATTATTGATATCTATATATGGGCGCAGGTTCTCTTGTTGCTTTAACCAGCTGGTGAATTCACCTTGCTGAATTGATCCCTGAATCTGGTTAATTACCCTGACTACGACAATTTCTGTAATTTCTTCGGCAAAATTGGCAACAATTCCTTGATTAATTTGTCGCCATACTGGGCGTAAATTTAATACCCGCCCTTGATCGAGGCGAATAACGACGGGGATAACTCGCAACCATCGCCAAAATGGTAGCAATAATAATAGATCGTACCAACGCCACAATACAGCATCTAACCAGTTAAAACCAGGATGACTGCGTTTAATAAAAAAGCTACGTACTAGCAACTCGAAAGCAAATAAACCGATAAAGGGTAAGTCAATTAGCCAAAAATTATCAACTAAATCCCCATCTTCGCCAATGCGGCGGTAGTAGTTTGTGGAAATTAGAGGACGGATTTTCTGGTTAAAAAAATTAATCTCCTGATTCCAACCCTTTTGAGATAAATATGCTTGACTCCAAAAAGTTCTAAAAGCAAGTTTGGCTGATTCTTGACCGAGGCGATCGCGCATCCGGTTTTTGATTTTCTCTAATGTCCCACTCTTACCGACACCTGCAAAAGGATTACTGTCAACCATCTCAGTGCTGAGACGGCTGATTTCCTCTAGCTTTGTTTGTACCTGAGGCGATTGTAACCCTGTTTGGCTTACCTGTTCTTCTAATGCATCTACTGTTTTCAGATAATTATTTGTTTCTCGGTGGGGTTCAATTCCCTTAATTGGATCGTAAATTTGGGTAATTTGGGGTAATTTTCGCCAGTAAAAATCTCGCCACGGTACGTAACTTAAATTAAACAAAACTAAACACAAATTTACTGTGGCAGTGAGTGCCATCAATCTTTCAAAGTAAAGTTGCGATCGCTTTAAAGGTTTAAGATTTGTCATTTTTAAGTATTGAATTATACTCTAATCCTGTATAAATTTTTAACTTCTATAGTTTTAGGACTTTTTAGAGTTCAGCGCAACTGTTAAAAAATCTTTCTCTGGAAGGATGAAAAAATATTCATAATTTATTAAATAAATTAACCTATCAAAGTATTTTTAATCAAAAATCATTAATCATTGTCAAAACAGATGTTAAAGAAACTTAAAATGCATCTGTAAGCCTTTAGATTCTGCTGATTTAAACCAAAGGAGTTTTAATTTATGTGGTGTGGCTTTGGAAAATCAAGCGCTAGCATTGTTACTGCTTGCCTAATAACTGCAAGTGTGGTATCCTCAACTTCTTCTTTTGCTGTGGCTCAGCGTAGCTATACACCACAGCAATTTCGTGCTGTGCTTCATGGATTAGGTTATAAAATCACCGTAAACAATTCACCCTTGACGGATAAGGAAGCAATACAAGCAATCCGTGAATTTCAGAGGGGTTACAAATTAGGTGTAGATGGGATAGCAGGCCCAAAAACTCAAAATTGGGCTGCTGGTATCATTCAGATTTTGCAAGCAAATTTAAATGTAGTACTGAAGCCTAAAACTCCCCTACCCCGCGATCAATTTTATGGGCCTCAGACAGAAGCGGCGGTAAAGGAAGCTCAGAAAAAATTTCAGTTACAAGAAACAGGCATTGCTGATTTAGCATTTCGTCAAAAGCTGAATGCAGAGGCTAAGTCAGCCTTAGGTAAGCCGACAGCGACACCAACATCTAAACCATCGCCGACACCATCGCCGACACCAACATCTAAACCATCGCCGACATCATCGCCATCACCGTCGGCGACACCATCGGCGACACCATCAGCGACACCATCGGCGACACCAACAGCTACGCCGACAACTTCACCATCACCGACACCAACAGCTACGCCGACAAGTTCACCATCGCCGACACCTTAGGCGTTACCTGAAGTATGAAGTGTAAAGTATGAAGTATGAAATTAACCCGCCCATTCAGGGATGGAGAAAACCTGAACGGAAAAGCCCTTCTTTTCTATCCACAGGCGCGTAGCCATTACTTCATCCTTCATCCTTCATCCTTCATCCTAGCCTCCGGCAAGCCGCTCCGCGTCTACATCCTTTATGTTTTATCTTGTCTGAGTTGGTTCTTCTAAAGGTCTACCTTTAGGTGTAGGTAAAATTGGCCGACGGTCATCATAAGGCATGGGAATATACTGAACGCTGGGTCTGCCTCCTTGTGGTTGGGGATACAGATCCATGAGATCGTAAATAGAATGGGGCAATCCGACTGTTACGGGTAGCCCCATTTCTGTTGCTTCCTCTACGGTAATCGGGTAGTCGTGAGTGACACGTCCAGTTGTTAAGGCTTCGATAATTGGTTCAATATTTTCTGGGCTGACTTTTTGTTTGGGGATACTGTCTTTAAGCAAAGTCCGCACAAAGCGCTGTACCTGTTGAATGGCTTTAGCTGACAAGTCTGCCATGATTAAAGTTTGGTCATCAACTTCGCTGATGGGTTTATCTTGTACTACTTTCAGGATACTGGCTGCGGGGAAGTTACCTAATTGGGGATCAACAGGCCCTAAGACAGCATTTGCATCCATGACAATTTCATCAGCAGCTAGCGCCAGCATTGTACCGCCACTCATGGCATAGTGGGGGACAAACACGGTAACTTTTGACGGATGGCGAATTAATGCTCTAGCGATTTGTTCGGTAGCTAATACCAAACCACCAGGAGTGTGCAAAATTAAATCAATTGGAACCTCTGGGGGAGTGAGGCGAATTGCTCGCAGTATTTGTTCTGAGTCTTCGATGGTAATGTAGCGTGATATGGGTATGCCCAGTAAACTGAGAGACTCTTGACGGTGAATGAGCAAAATCACCCGGCTGTTACGTCCTCGCTCAAATTCTTGTAAAGCGCGCACACGGCGATATTCGATTTGACGCTTTTGCCAGATGGGTTGCACGGATGAGAGGAGGAGAAAAATCCAGAATAAATCGCCAATACCAAAGGCCATAGGATTGATTGTCTCAAAATAACGGAGCTCGTCATTAATTGTGACAATTTTCCGGCGATCGCAATTCTATCTGTAGGTCTATTAGCTTACCGGAAATTACAATCATTAATCTCAATCATCAGGATTCATACTTAATTGCCGCAAACGTTCTGGCAGTTTGAGCAATATCACACAACCAGATTGATAATTTTGCATTGCTTAAATCGTGTCGTAGATAGCAGGGCACGGTGTTGGCTGAGCGAAGTCGAAGCCAACGCCCCCAGGCTGGTAACTCTGGAATATCACTTAAATTAATAGTATAAAAATTTTTATCTAAATTGCTTATAAATAACTATAACTGCCTAAATATCTTGGGGAATACTGAAAATTAGTTCAATTTAAGGTGTATGAAAGATGGCAGATAGTAAAGTCAGTGCAAAACTTTCCGCAGCAGATAGAGAAGCTGTGATGGAAGCTATTAGTACTATTCGGCAAAAGTTACCGTTTTTGATTGATTTGTCAACGGAGGAACGTAAAGCTTTACCAAAGCTGGGGGATAAGAGTCGGGCGTTTGTGAGTAAGGCGTTGGAAATAGCTGCACAAAATCCTGATTTTTTACCGCGTTCTTTTGATGTGGATGAAATGCGGCGAGATATTGAATTATTTGAGGCTTTGTATCCGATTTTGCTGTCGTTGACACAATTGCAAGAACTGGTGGATGATACTTCTGTGGCTGTTGGCAGTGAAGCTTATGCGGCGGGTTTGCTGGTGTATAACTATGCCAAAGCCAGTGGTAAAGGCGCTGGTTTAGATTCAATGGTTGATGATTTAGGGCGAAGATTTGCCCGGAAAGCGAAAAAATTGCAACCGCAAACCTCGTAATTTTATGAAGTATAGCATTTATCGTTATTGGTGAGGGATAAGAACCCCACCCCCTCCCCGCTAGCGAGGCTGCGCTCTACACACAAGACTTTTAGAGTGGTTCCACAGGCTTTTGATCCCCCCAACCCCCCTTAAAAAGGGGGGCTAATAACACTCTATTACCCCCTTTTTAAGGGGGTCGCCGCAGGCGGGGGGATCTTAACTGAACTGTATTAGGCTATAAATCGGCGTTTGTAGATAAAAACATCAACTTTGAGCTTCTGAACTTGGGTGTTTCAGTTTTAAGTGAAAAACTCCGAGTCAGAAGCTTAAATTTTGCGGTTGTCAGTGAGAATGTTCTGGGTTGAAATGAGAACGTTTTGGGTTGAAGTGAGAATGTTCTCGTTTCCAGTGAAAATTTTTGTGTTTAGAACTAAACAGTTGCTCTTTAAAGGAATGATCATGACAAAACAACCATATCGGTAGGGGCACGGCATCCACAGACTTTCGGTAATAACGATAAAATATCGGTGCCGTGCCCCTACAAGCGGGATAATTTATTTGTTGATGTTCCCTAAAGAACCATACCTAGGGTAAGTTAAGCTAACGCCTGATATTTTTGTAGAGCAATACAGTTTATTTCAGCAACAACCCAAGGATATCAAAGCTAATTGAGCGATCGTCGCACCAAGGCTGATAATTAGCGAGGTATCACAAACAAAAAGATCCCCGACTTCTTCAAGAAGTCGGGGATCTGAGACTGATAATTAGTGCGTTTGCGGACAATTTCTTTAGTAGCATCATCAATTATTGTGTTGAGCTACTAGCATGGCATTGATGTAAGTAAAAATTCTATCTAGTTCGCCAATTTCTTCCAGTTCGATTACTTCTTCTGGAGTTAGTAAGTCAGCTTTTTTGCGTTCTAACAGTTCTTCCATCCGTGCTTGCAGTTCATCATTAAATTTAAACAGGTTAAATTTATCCAGCTTTTCTATTTTGATACTGCCAATCAAAGATGAAGGTCTAGCAATTACAGTTGTCATAGTTAGGGCGATATATTTTAGCGATATGTGCTTTTATTTTAGTATTTTGATAGGTTTTAACTAGTTAACCTTCGAGTAAAACTGCGATCGCACCTTAATTATCTGTTTACTGTGTTGACGCTGTTATTGTACAACTAGCTGCGTCGCCAAATTTTGATATTCCCGCTATGGTCTCCCGCAGCTAGCCCATTTCCATCGGGGGTAAAGGCGACAGACCAAACTCCGTCAAAATGAGTGAGGCTGTGAATTTCTTTACCTGTTGATATTTTCCACAGTTTGATAGTCTTATCATGACTACCAGTAGCGAGAATTTGCCCATCACTACTGATGGCTACGGAACTAACCCAGTTAGAATGACCAGTGAGGGTGCGAATTTCCTTTCCTGTTGTCACCGACCACAGTTTGATCGTCTTGTCTCCACCACTACTAGCGAGAATTTGACTATCACTACTGATGGCTACGGAAACAACCAACTCAGAATGACCAGTGAGGGTGCGAATTTCCTTTCCGGTTGTCACCGACCACAGTTTGATCGTCTTGTCTAGACTACCACTAGCGAGAATTTGCCCATCACTACTGATGGCTACGGAAACAACCGGGTCAGAATGACCAGTGAGGGTGCGAATTTCCTTTCCGGTTGTCACTGACCACAGTTTGATCGTGTTGTCTCTACTACCACTAGCGAGAATTTGCCCATCACTACTGATGGCTACGGAACTAACCCAGTCAGAATGACCAGTGAAGGTGCGGAGAAGTTCACCTGTAGTTGATGAAAACAAGTGAATAACTGAACGTGCCACACTTGCTAAAATATCTTCCTTGGGGCTAAGGGCGACTCTTCCAGAAATACCAGGGATGATGTGGGCGCATTCCCAAGATGGGAGTGTATTGGGACGAGATATTACTGGTTGTGTTGGCGGTATGGGATTCGCACCCAACAAATCCAACAACTCCTCCACCGACTGGGGACGAAACCTATAATTTAACGCCATCCCCTTCATAATTGCCTCATTTACCCTGTAGCTAACACTACCATTCAACTCCTTAGGCGCTTGTAGCGTAAAATTTTGCAGTCTAGCTGGTGCTGGCATGGGCAATTGTCCAGTCACTAAAGAATATAATGTAGCGGTTAAGGCGTAAACATCTATATATTCTCCTCGTTGTTCGATGGGTGCATATTGTTCTGGTGGCGCATAACCAGGGGTAAGACTTTCTGTATGTCGTTGAACTCCACCGGAAATAAATTGTCTCGCCAGCCCAAAGTCAATTAGCACTGCTTCTGGTTTACCCGCACGCATCATAATATTACTCGGCTTCAAATCCCGATGCAGCAAGCCTTTCTCGTGAACCAATATCAAAGCTTCGCCAATTTGCCGAATATATTGCAGTGCTTCGGCTTCAGGTAACGCCCCTTTGTTGGTGATTCGCTTCCCCAAATCTTCGCCTTCGATGTACTCCATCGCCATACATGGCAAATTCTCCTCATCAAAGACATTTTCTACCTGCACAATATGAGGATGGCGACACAAAGCCAGTCGCAAAGCTTCATCACGAAAGTCATGCCGTAATTTATCTTGATGTGGTATCCATTGGGGATGATTGAGGATTTGTTCTCTGAGGGTTTTGATAACTCGCAATTCACCGCGTCGATTTTTAGCGAGATAGGTAATCCCAATTCCACCTTCGCCCAATTTTCTCTCGATGATGTACCGCCTGCCAAATAACTCCTGCCCTGGATTCCACACCATTGCTCAAGACTGTAATTTTACTGATATTTTATTTTGACATACGCACTCACTCAGTCTCGTGGGTGGGAAGATTTAAGGTGCTGCTGATGGAGCCTACAATAGCAATATAGCGATCGCCATAAACGTGCTGGCTTTTGATGTAAATATTCTCTATTAGCTAATGGTAAAGGCGCTGGTTTAGATTCAATGGTTGATGATTTAGGGCGAAGATTTGCCCGCAAAGCGAAAAAATTGCAACCACAAACGTCGTAATTTGAGAAATTTACTCGACGTTTCTCGATAAAAGCATAAACTTTGAGCTTCTGAGCTTGGGTATTTCAGTTTCAAGTGAAAAACTCCTTCTCAGAAGCTTAAATTTTGCGGTTGTCAGTGAGAATGTTCTGGTTTCAAATGAGAACGGTTTCGTTTTAAGTGAAAATGTTCTAGTTTCAAACGAGAACGTTTTGGGTTGAAGTGAGAACGTTTTCGTTTCCAGTGAAAATTTTTGTGTTTAGAACTAAACAGTTGGTCTTTAAAGGAATTATCATTACATAATAACTATATCGTTAGGGGCACGGCATCCACAGAATTTTGGTAATAACGATAAAATATCGGTGCCGTGCCCCTACAAGCGGGATAATTTATTTGTTGGTGTTTTCCAAAGAGCAACACCTTTTGACGCTGTTATTCTACAACTAGCTGCGGTGCCAAATTTTGATATTTCCGCTATCATCTCCAGCAGTAAGCCAACGCCCATTGGGGCTAAACGCAAAAAAATTGCTAGATTTAGCAAATTATTAGCTAATCTAGCAACCTTAAATTATTTGCAAAAAGTCTAATCTTGCGGTTCAATTCCCGCCGCCCACAATTGTGCTGCTAGTCTTTCAGCACGTTGTCTTTCTCGTTCTGCTAACTCTGAACCCCACAATAGTAATTGTCCTTGTTCATCCCACCACCGCAACCAATTTCCTGCGCGGTTGTCACGAGTACCTTGCCATACACCTAAATAAAGATTTATTTCCCCTATCCAGTAAAGTTGGTTTTCATTTGGTTGTGTCAATATGTACTGTTCTGTTTTGTCTAAGCGATACATTTCAAAACTGCCGCTATCTGGTTCAAAGATGATGTAGTTTGGTACTTTGAGGATGCGCTCGTAAAAAAACCATTTTCCTGGGGGATAAGTGGGTTTGATGGAATATTCTCCGCCCTCGGTATCAGAAATAAATTCCATCACGATTACAGGAATGTCTCCCTGTAGCTGAGGGGTATAGCTACGTGTTACTTCTTCTCTACTAACATTAATTTTGGGGATGAAAGCCCAATCAGGAGCTTTAATCACCATTCTGTTATTTAGAGTGGCACAAATGCCGTAATTGGTAGTTGTCAGGGCGTTAGCTGCTATTTTGCCGGCTAATTGTAGGCTTTCTGTGAGTGCAGCAGCTAAGGCTGGTTGGTTGATGTTGTCCACGGGATCGTCTGGGAGTCGGTAATCGTCGGGTAGTTTTTCCCAAGTGATTTGGTAGTTTTGGGTGAGGGCTGTCATGGTGGGTTTTCGTTTGGCGTTGTGTCAAAGTTGGAAAGAACCTCACCCCCCTACCCCCCTCTCCGCAAGCAGAGAGGGGGGAGTAATTTTCCAACCTTTGCTGTTGTGGTAACAGGTTTGGTGTGGGGGATTTAGCCCCTCCTCGCTGGCGGTCTGGGGTTGGGGTGGGGTTACTCGTCTTCATCGGGTATAAAATCGTCTTCTGTGAGTTCTTGATGGGGGATGGCGGCAATAATTGCATCTATTACCTTGGAAACTGGTAAAATCTCGATATTAAGATCGGGGAATTTTGTTCCTTTGGGGACGATCGCTCTTTTGAATCCGAGTTTGGCTGCTTCTTTTAACCGCAGTTCCATCTGGGAAACCGATCGCACTTGTCCCCCTAACCCGACTTCACCAATTA
This sequence comes from Calothrix sp. NIES-2100, assembly GCF_002368195.1. GTDB lineage: Bacteria > Cyanobacteriota > Cyanobacteriia > Cyanobacteriales > Nostocaceae > Aulosira. The sequence continues at coordinate 8,675,398 of NZ_AP018178.1, forward strand.
AAACTGTACCTGGATCGACTATGCGATCGCGGAAACTAGCAACAATGGCGATCGCAATTCCTAAATCTACGGCTGGTTCTTCCACGTTCAAACCCCCCGCAGAAGCGACGTAGGAATCTAACTTTGACATGGGAATGCCTACCCGTTTTTCTAACACCGCTAAAATTTGCACGAGGCGGTTATAGTCTATACCTGTAGCTGCGCGTCGTGGTGAGGGGTAGCTGGTGGGGCTGACTAAAGCTTGCAATTCAACAACGATGGGGCGAGTTCCTTCGCAAGCCACAACAATCGCTGTACCGGGGGCTGGATCGTCACGATTACCTAAAAATAGCTCGGAAGGGTTGGGAACTTCACGCAATCCATGAGATACCATCTCAAAGATACCGATTTCGTGAGTTGCACCGAAGCGATTTTTGACTGTTCGTAATAAGCGATGGGAAGCAAAGCGATCGCCTTCAAAATACAATACTGTATCTACTAAGTGTTCTAAAACTTTTGGCCCCGCGATCGCACCTTCTTTCGTTACGTGTCCGACAATTAACATTGTCACGTCTTCGTGCTTTGCCACTTTCATCAGTGCGGCTGTGCATTCTCTAACTTGCGCTACGGAACCAGGTGCAGATGTCAGTGCCGGAAAGAACACTGTTTGGATACTATCAATTACGGCCACATTTGGTTTGAGGGAGTCTATTTCTCGGAGAATTTCTTCTAAATCGGTTTCTGGCAATATATATAAATCTGCACCTATACTGTCAGGATCTATACTTTTAGGTTCTAGTGAAACATCTGTAACTTCTGCTACAACTGTATTTTCATCACCTACAACATTGACGCTTTTGGATACTCCTAAGCGCGAAGCCCTTAATTTTACTTGTTGACCTGATTCTTCGCCAGTTACGTAGAGGATGCGGTATCTCTGCGCCAATTGATTGGATACTTGAAGCAGTAAAGTTGATTTACCAATTCCGGGATCGCCACCAATCAGCACCATTGAACCAGGGACAACCCCACCACCCAACACCCGATCTAATTCCCCATAGCCAGATTCCCAACGAGCAATTTGGCGATCGGTAATTTGGTCAAATGTTAGAGATGCACGCGGTTTAGCTGGTTTAGCATGAGATTTCCCATTAGTTGGCGCTGATTGCCAACCACTCACTCCCCCTCGCCCAGGAATATCCATTGATGACTGGATAGAAACCTGCTCGTCAAGGGAGTTGTAGGTGCCGCAAGCAGGACACTTACCAAACCACTGGGATGATTCTGCTCCACAAGCGCTACAAACGTAAAAGGTTTTGGACTTTGCCATTCTTAAATCTTATTAAATAATCTTAATTTTTCCTTAATTCTTGGCGAAAATAAAAGTTCAATAATAGTAGTAGTTACAGCTTTTTTTCATGTGATTCATGGAATGATATCTTAATATTATGGTATTAAAAATTAATCATGAAAAATTTTAGTTAAGGAGCGTTGAGAAACTTTGGAAAGTCATAAAGAAAAAATCCTGGTGGTAGACGACGAAGCCAGCATTCGCCGGATTTTGGAAACGCGCCTTTCCATGATTGGCTACGATGTAGTGACGGCTGGCGATGGAGAAGAAGCTTTGGAAACTTTTCGCAAAGCTGACCCCGACCTGGTAGTGTTGGATGTAATGATGCCAAAACTCGATGGCTACGGCGTGTGCCAAGAACTACGTAAGGAGTCAGATGTCCCTATTATTATGCTAACAGCCTTAGGGGACGTAGCCGATCGCATTACGGGATTAGAGTTAGGCGCTGATGACTATGTAGTTAAGCCTTTTTCCCCAAAAGAGCTAGAAGCCCGGATTCGCTCAGTACTCAGACGAGTAGACAAAACCAGTGCTTCGGGAATTCCCAGTTCTGGAGTCATCCACGTTGCTAATATCAAAATTGATACGAACAAGCGACAAGTTTACAAAGGCGATGAGCGCATTCGCTTAACTGGTATGGAGTTTAGCTTACTAGAGTTATTAGTCAGTCGCTCTGGAGAAGCTTTTTCCCGTTCGGAAATTTTGCAAGAAGTCTGGGGTTACACACCAGAACGCCATGTAGATACCCGCGTGGTAGATGTGCATATCTCTCGTCTGCGAGCCAAATTGGAAGATGATCCCAGCAACCCAGAATTAATACTCACCGCACGCGGAACCGGTTATCTATTCCAACGGATCATTGAACCTGGCGAGGAGTAAGTGAGATGAGGGGGATGAGGGGGATGAGGGAGACAGGGGAGACAAATGACTATTACCTAGTGCTATTTATTGCCCAATGCCCAATGCCCAATAACAAATGACTAAACCTGATCCCAATCTAGTTTTACGCCGTCTACCTATAGTGGTTGGCTGTTTAGGCGCTGTACTTTTGCTAATGAACCGCTTGTTGACACCTGAACTTACCGAATCCCAGGCGCGGGGGGATGTTCTCGGTGTGATTTTGAGTGCGGTGTTAATTTTAACTGGCTTAATTTGGCAGCAAGTACAACCGCGATCGCCTGATACTGTACAACTGATTGGGGAGGAAGGTTTTGTATTGGCTGACGATTTACCAGAAGCCGTGAAAACAGAACTAGCTTGGGCATCACATTTATTATTAACTAACACCGTCACGCGATCGCTGGTAGTTTTTTATCAAGATAAAGTTTTGTTACGTCGCGGTATTCTGTCCCCCAAATCTGAGGTTGTACCAGGGCCAATTTTAAAAAGGGTATTGTTAACACAAAAGCCAGTTTATTTAGTTGCGTTAAAAATCTATCCAGGGCGAATTGAATTTGATTATTTGCCAGAAAATACTCAAGGCGTAATTTGTCAACCTATTGGTAATCAAGGTGTGTTGATTTTAGGCGCAAATGCACCTCGCAGTTACACCAAGCAAGATGAAACCTGGATTGCCGGAATTGCTGATAAATTAGCTGTTACTCTCAGTTCTTATTTGCAAGTTGCATCAGACAATTAGATTGACAATTAACAAATTATGCAAATTATCTATTGGTTACTAGTTGCAGTAATGGTTGTAGGTATAATTGGTGCTGTAGTTCCTGCCATTCCTGGAACCAGTTTAATATTAATTGCAATTATTATCTGGGGAGTAGTTAGCAGTTCCTTCGCAGCGATTAAAATACCACTAATTGTCACAATAATTGTGTTGCTTTTGAGTATTGGCGTAGATTTCTTAGCTGGGTATATAGGCGCAAAACAAGCCGGTGCTAGTAAATGGGGACAAATAGGCGCATTTGTCGGATTGCTTTTAGGATTCTTCGGATTATTACCAGCTTTACCTTTTGGCGGGCCGCTATTAGGTATTTTATTGGGGCCATTGTTGGGCGCAATTATTGGCGAGTACCTTTACCAGCGTCAATTAGGAGTAGCAATTAAAGCTGGTATCGGAATTGTCGTCGGGACAGTGGTGGGAAATTTACTCCAAGGGATATTAGCGATCGCCGCAGTTATAGTTTTCCTAGTGACAACTTGGCCGCAAGTATTTCCTAGTTAGATTTTGATGTACAGTTGTCATCTAAGGCTAAACTCTTGCCTAATATTCTGCTGCTAATTAAATTATTCCAATGTGAAAATAAAATGCGACAGATGCATCTGCAAGGGCGGAAGTTGAATTTTGCGTCAGTCTTTCAACATGACATAAAATATCTTTAATTTTAATTAATCGTTTATTCATGTTGAGTTGATACAAAAATTAAATCTAACTTATCTAAACATCAACATCTTGATTTTTGAGAATTACTGCATGTCATTTACAAAATTGTATATTAACCTTAAAAAGAAAACATATATTTATAGTAGATCTACTTAAATATAAAATTTATAAGCTGAGAAAAACAAAGTTACTTTAAATACTTTTTGCTTAAGTATATAAGAGATAACACTATGCTAGTCATGAAGATTCTATCAAGTTAAATAACTAGACCTTGCCGATTAGGAAATACCTATGTAATTCTGGAGAAGTAACAAATCCATCAGCGATTAATCACAAAGATAGCGATTAATATACCTCTGATTTTGAAACAGCAAACTTACATAGATTATGATGCAAAACGCATTTATACTTTATTTTTTCAGTATTTCTAGCATTCATAACTAGCTTTAAGATTGCTGCGTAGTATTAGCGCACTTGGTCTGGTAAATTCTTTTATAGGAGCTTTAAATTACAATGTTCGGTTTTAAATCTAAACTTATAAACGCAACTTTAGCCGCTACTGCTGTCATCCCTTTAGCTACTGCTGGAACTTTTACCTTTGCTGCTTCTGCGCAAGCGGCTGCATTATCTGGGGAGTTTCAATTTCAGGGTGGTTTCACTGCTAATCCATATGCCACTAGTTTAGTGACATTATCAAAAGATAAACTAAACTTTACTCCTCAGCCCATCACTCCCTTTGGTGTTGCTGCAAATACAGGAAGTTTTGCAGCCTTCAACACAGGTAACATCGGTAATATTATTTCCTTTGCATCAGACATTGCCGACAATCCATTTATGGACTTTGGTAACCTGAATATACCTGGGGTAATTCTCCCAGGAGAAAATACTACCTCAATCACAGATGGCATCAATACATTTACTTTAAAATCTGCTGATTATTCAATAGCCCAAAGTGGAGCCAACGTGGCGATAGATGTTCAACTTTGGGGTATCTTCACCAGTGCAACGGGAGAGAAATCTAATGGTGCAGGAAACTTAACTTTCCAAGTAAATAATCAGACTGTTGCTCAGGTGAATTCAACTCTTGCTAGCGGCGGCTCAGTTAGTAACTTGAGCTTTTCTGGGGGTGCGTTTGCGACTGTTCCTGAACCAACTACATTATTAGGTTTGGGTGCTGTAGGTGCAGTCATGGCTTTGTCTCGCCGTCGTAAAACTCAAGTTAGTTCTTGAGAATTAACTGCAAGATAAATTGTTTATAATTAAGGAGGTAAATTTATTATCGAGAATACTAAAATTTAAAAATCATCTAAATATCTTCGGTTAGCAATAAGTGTTATGCTTTCAATTCGTAGTAATTTGTGAAATAATTACTACGAATTTTCTTTTGTAGTTTTGTACGTACTTATATACAGCATATTTCAGGAAAATGAAGTACATGGGTAGGGGCATAACATGTTGTGCCCCTAGGATTATTTGGAATCAGATTTTGCAATTATTATGATACTGACTGCAAAGATTTTTTCGCTTCATTGGCGATCGCTTCTACTTGATCATTTGCCAAAGTTTCCAAAACAGCTTTAGCATCTGCACCACCCAAACGGCTCAAAGCTAGCAAAACTCTATAGCGGACTTGCCAATCGGGATTTTGAGCATAGGGAGTTAACAGGGGTACTGCATCTATATTTCCCAACTCGCCAAAGGAACTAATAGCAGCAGTTTTAATTAAATCATTCTCAGTCTCAAGTGCAAGCTTGAGCAATTCAAAACCGCGCGGATCGCCTAACTCGCCCAATGTCGCGATGATGCTGAATTTTACCAGCCATTCAGGGGTTGTGTTGTAAAGTTGTTGCAAATCGCCAAAAGCTTCTTCTAACTTCAGCGCGCCTAAACAATCGGCGGCGGCTGCTTGCACATCAGGTTCGGGGTCATTCAGCAGTTGCCGTAGTATATTCAATGATAACTGTAAATCTTGTGTGCCGAGTACATCTAGCTGACTCACTGCTGAGTAACGGACACGAGCATTGCTATCACCAACCCCAATTTGAATTAATTCAAAAGCGATCGCTCTATCTAAATCGCGAATTTGATTCACAGCTCGTAAGCGATCGCCCAAATCTTCAGAACTGAGCAATTGCTTAACCGACTCAGGAGTAATACTCATTTAATTATCCTAAATTTTCCAAAGGTTTAAAAAACAGTCAATAGTCATTGGTCATTTGTCATTTGTCAATAAATTCTAGACTGTTGACGGTTGACTGTTGACTGTTGACTATGGGGACTAATCTTGACTTGCTGCCATTGCGCGAATAATGTCACCACGGGTGAGGATACCAATTACTTGACCCGCGCTGTCAAGTACCGGCAGACGGTGAACACTGCGATCGTGCATGATTCTGGCTGCTTCTTTTAAAGTTTTATCAGGGGTAATGGTAATCGGATTTTTGCTCATCACTTCCCCGACAGTTTGTCCTAGCGCTTTGTGCAAGTCACGATCATAATCAGCGGGATTTTGTAAATAGATAACACTATCAAGAAACATGATGTAAGCCGGAGGAGTCACACCTGTTTCTTGCCACATCAGGTCAGTTTCTGAGATAATGCCTATCAATTTACCAACATCATCTACAACAGGTAGACCGCTAATGCGTCTTTCTGCCAGAATTTGAATAGCTTCCTTCAGTGGAGTTTCTGAGCGAACAACAACTGGGTCATGGCTCATCACGTCGGCAACTGTTTTAGGCATTTGTTTGCTAACACCTTATATCAAAGTCTCTGCGTTTATTTTAAAAAATTGCGGGTCGCAACCAGATGCAGTTAATACATCGTTACTTGGGAGTTGTCAGTTGTCAGTTGTCAGTTGTCAGTTGTCATTTCCCCCTGCTCCCCTGCTCCCCTGCCCCCCTGCTTCCTAGCTAGTAGCCCTAGCCTAAGCGCCCCTGCTTCAACGCGGCGATAATTTGCACATTGGCTTTGGGAAAAGCAAACTGTTCTAATTCTGCCAAACCTACCCAGCGAATTTCATCACATTCTATGGCTTGGGGAATACCTGTCAGATGGCGACAGTGATGTACGGTCAAGGTAACCCGTAACTCTGTATAAGTGTGGTCAATGGTAATGAGATGTTCTCCTACAGCAATTTCTATTGCCAGTTCTTCATAAATTTCCCGTTGAATACATTCTTGGACCGTTTCACCAGGCTCGATTTTGCCACCGGGGAATTCCCATAAACCACCCATTGCTCCCCCCGCACGCCGGCGATCGATTAAAATTTGCTCTTGGTCGTTCCAAATTACGGCCACACCGATAATTTTGTGGGGTAGGAGAGAAATGGGTTCACTCATAGTTGATAGGGAAATAAAAAATTAGTAGAGCTGCGTGTTTACAGTTAAAGCAAGGACTGAAGTCCTTACTACTTGCAGTTCAATAATAGAACTCGGCAGACATAAATTAAGTTTGCCGAGTCTATATTGTATTACGCATTTCCACAGCTATGAATTTATTTGCATACCTATTGTTGTCTTAATTTTTGATGGTGAGTATTTTATCTCAAGTTACTAGTTTTGGTGTGGTTAACCCCCAATCATAGCTATTCTTTAAATCTATGAGTTAGGGGTAAATTATTAGGAGAGTATCAGGATTTTGCAGAGAAATATTTTTCACTGATATCAGCTTGGCTGAGTCCAGGGATAAACTCAACAGCATTGCTAGTCTTTTTCGCTATCGTTGATTTCTGTGCCTTGTAAGGCCATTTCAAAATTCATTCTTTGTTCAGCGTTACGCAAAAAGTAACCACTGATCATTGCAGAGGCTAAAAGCCTACCTAGATTTTCTCGATTAGTAGTGATGGTAACGCCAAAGTGTTCTGAAGGGAGGTTACCCAAAAGCCCCACAATATTGCGTTCCATTACTTGAAGAACTTCCCCAGAACTAGGTTTAGATAGCTGGGACACTGTCTCTGGACTCAAAGACTTAACATATTGCCAAAGTACATCGGTAGTATCTGACTCACTGTCAAAAAATTCTGAGACTCGATTGGATGGGTTACTCACGTTTCAACTCCTTGACTAATACTACTAGCTGTGGTGTTGATGGATTTTCAGAATCAACGCCTATCCTTTATTGACCTTAGCTAGTTCTTGGCTGTTCCTGTCAACTAATGTAACAAGTTATATATTCATAGTCATTCGGTTTAACCGTACCAAAAGCATGGTGTTTTCTCACCTATTGGTCAATTGTCAATTGTCATTTGTCATTGGTCATTGGTCATTTGCAATATCATAAAGCGCAAAGCCTGAGCTAAGACAGCCTTAGCTCAGGCTTTGTGAGAGAAGACAGATAACAACTGACAACTGACAACTGACAATTGACTAACTAGCCAAATATTCATCCATGTTAGCTTTGGATTTGCGCAGTTTGGTTAATGCTTCCCGTTCAATTTGCCTAACTCTTTCGCGGCTGATGTTGAGAATTTCGCCAATTCTCGCTAAAGTAAGAGCCTGTCCATCCATTAACCCAAAGCGGAGTGTAATCACTTCTTTCTGTTGGGGTGTAAGATCCCCCATCAGGCGTTCTAAGTCCAAAGATAGGGAAGATTGCATAACAAACTCTTCTGGAGACGCGCCGGGATCTTCTAGCATTTCTCCGAGTTCAGTATCGTAGTTGTCTCCCAACCGCAAATCAAGTGATAGGGGTAGACGTGCTTTTTCTAGATATTCTCGCACCTGTTTGGGTGTCAAGTCCAATTCTTGCGCTAGCTCGCCAGCTGAAGGCGCTCGTCCTAGTTTTTGCGATAATTGACGCTGTGCTTTTTTAATTTTATTGAGTTTCTCGGTGATATGAATAGGTAAGCGAATGGTACGCGCTTTTTCGGCGATCGCTCTGGTAATTGCTTGACGTATCCACCAATAAGCATAAGTTGAAAATCTATAGCCTTTTGTGGGATCAAATTTCTCCACACCCCGCTGCATCCCGATACTACCTTCTTGGATCAGGTCAAGTAGATCGACATTGCGCTTAATATACTTTTTGGCAACAGATACCACTAACCGCAAGTTAGCTTCTACCATCTTGCGCTTGGCATACTCACCTTCAGCGATCGCTTCATTCAACTCAGCTATTTCTAACTGTGTCGCCTTAGCCCATTCTTCTAAGGAGGGTTGATGACCTAACTGGGTGGCTAGCTCCTCTCTTAAGTCATGCAAAGCAGTTGAACGCTGCACCTGTTTGCCATAAAAAATCTCTTCTTCGTGGGTTAAGAGTGGCACACGGCCAATCTCACGCAGGTAAGTCCGCACGAGGTCCGTGGCTGTCTGAGCGGTCTTCATGGCGCTACTCATTGCTAATGTTGGATTTGACAGTGGGGTGATTAAGTGATAGATGCTTTGCCAGGGTGCTACCCAGTCGAAAGGAGAACCCATACAATGGTTGGCAATTTACTTGTCCTTTGAAACTTGGCTGCTCATATTAATCTATTGAGGTTCTTAACTGTTCTAGAAGTTACAGTTATTTACCCGCTTTCACAAGTATCTAGAGTTAGATAAAAGGTCTTGAGTGGAACATTTTTTGGATAATTTCATTATTAATAATTGTAACATTTATGAGAGAAATCTGATCATTGATTTGTCTAAAGTTTACAGACTGTTCAAGTTTATGTAACGCACTCATATAGATAAATACCATTTAGTGGCTCAGCATAAGTTTTTCTGTAGGCTGCAAGATATTTCTCATATTTCTTAAAATAACTCAATGATAAGTATAGTTAATCGTCTATAACAATTGCTTAATTTTTGCTTTACCTGGAGGCTAGGGGCTAGGGGTTAGAGGCTAGGGACAAGGGAAGGGGGACAAATACACAATGCCCCATGCCCAATGCCCCATGCCCTACTTAAGCACAGTAATCTTGTAGGACTTTTACATCTAAAGTCGTAGATTGCAGAGAACGAATGGCAGCAACGGTGGCTTTTGCTCCGGCGATGGTGGTGATAATGGGGATTTTATAAGCCAAGGCGGTGCGGCGGATTAACCTAGCATCAGTATGGGCTTCTTCTCCCGATGGGGTGTTGATAATGAGTTGGATTTTCTGGTTTTTGATGGCATCTAGGACGTGGGGACGACCTTCATGGAGTTTCAGGACTAACTCAACATTTAAGCCATGTTCCTGAAGGACTTGGCGTGTGCCAAATGTCGCCATGACAGTAAAGCCTAAATCAATAAATTCTTTGACGACGTTGACGGCTGGGGCTTTGTCGCGATCGTTCATGGACACGAAGACGGTTCCAGATAAGGGTAACCTTTCTCCTGCACCGATTTCGGCTTTGGCATAGGCGCGGCCAAAGTCGGTGTCAATTCCCATAACTTCACCTGTTGAGCGCATTTCTGGGCCTAATATGGTATCTGTACCGGGGAATTTATTAAATGGCAAGACTGCTTCTTTGACGGCTATGTGGGAGGGGATGACTTCTTTGGTAAAGCCTAGCTCTTCTAAGGTTTTGCCGGACATAATTAAGGATGCGAGTTTTGCCAACTGCACACCAGTGGCTTTGGAAACAAAGGGCACAGTACGAGAAGCGCGGGGGTTGGCTTCGAGAATGTAAATTTGCGGCGAATAGCTACTAGCACCAACAACAGCAAACTGAATATTCATCAGCCCAACTACTGAAAGCGCTTGTGCTAGCTGCACTGTCCAAGTGCGGATTTGATTAAGCACTGCTGGTGGGAGAGAAATGGAAGGTAAAGAGCAAGCAGAATCACCAGAGTGAATCCCCGCTTGTTCGATGTGTTCCATAATACCACCAATTACAACTCGGCCAGTGTGGTCGGCGATCGCATCTACATCCACTTCGATGGCATTTTCCAAAAATTTATCAATCAAAATTGGATGATCGGGTTCTACTTGCACCGCAAATGTCATGTAGCGTTCTAATTCTGTATCGGAATAGACGATTTCCATCGCCCTTCCCCCCAATACATAGCTGGGACGTACTACCACTGGATAACCAATGCGTTTGGCGACAATCAGCGCGTCTTCGTAACTGCGGGCTGTTCCGTTGGGTGGTTGGGCAATATTCAACTGGTTGAGAATTTTCTCAAACCGTTCCCGGTCTTCTGCCATATCTATAGAATCTGGCGATGTACCCCAAATTTTGGGAATTGGAGATGGGGGATTTTCCCCAGTCTCTAGCCCCTGCAAATACTTTTGTAAAGGTACTGCTAACTTCAATGGTGTTTGTCCACCGAATTGGACAATGATGCCTACAGGGTTCTCAGCTTCGATGATATTGAGGACATCTTCTTTAGTTAATGGCTCAAAGTAAAGGCGATCGCTGGTGTCATAATCTGTAGAGACTGTCTCTGGGTTGGAGTTGACCATAATCGTCTCATAGCCTGCACTTTTCAGGGCATAGGCAGCGTGACAACAGCAATAATCAAACTCAATTCCCTGGCCGATGCGGTTGGGGCCACCACCCAAAATCATCACTTTGGGCTTGGTGGAGGGTAAAACTTCGGTTTCTTCTTCGTAGGTGGAATAGTAGTAAGGAGTAAACGCTTCAAATTCGGCGGCGCAGGTGTCTACAGTTTTATAAACGGGGATAACTCCTAGCTGTTGGCGATAAGCCCTGACTTCATCTTCGGTGGTTTTGGTGGCAAAGGCGATTTGGCGATCGCTATATCCATCTCGTTTTATTTCATACATCTGCGCTTTTGTCAACTGCTTTAAAGGAGTTCGTTTGAGGAATTTCTCCACTTCTAGCAGTTGTTGCAATTTATCGAGGAACCAGGGGTCAATACCTGTGAGTTCGTAGATTTCGTCAATAGTTAGTCCTGCTTGTAAAGCATGACGCACGGAGAAAATGCGATCGGGGTTGGGTGTGCGTAATTGGGCGCGAATTTGTTCACCACTGGGTAATTTCTCGGCTTTGTCGCAACCCCAGCCAGCGCGTCCAGTTTCTAAGGAACGCAGGGCTTTTTGAAAGGATTCGTTGAATGTCCGGCCAATAGCCATTGCTTCCCCAACGGATTTCATTTGCGTAGTCAACACCGGTTCGGAACCAGGAAACTTTTCAAAAGCAAATCGGGGAACTTTGGTAACTACATAGTCAATTGTCGGTTCAAAGGATGCTGGAGTTTTCTTGGTGATATCGTTTTTAATTTCATCCAAGGTATAGCCGACAGCTAACTTAGCTGCCATTTTGGCGATGGGAAACCCAGTGGCTTTGGAAGCCAAGGCGGAACTGCGAGAGACACGGGGGTTCATTTCAATCACGACCACATCCCCAGTGACAGGATTGACGGCAAACTGGATATTAGAACCGCCAGTTTCCACACCGATTTCGCGGATGATTTTAATTGCCATATCCCGCAGCCGTTGATATTCTTTATCGGTGAGAGTTTGGGCTGGTGCAACGGTAATCGAGTCGCCGGTGTGGATACCCATCGGGTCGAGGTTTTCGATGGAGCAGATAATCACCACGTTATCTGCTAAATCCCGCATGACTTCTAATTCGTACTCTTTCCAACCAAGTAGAGATTGGTCGATGAGAATTTGGGAAACGGGGCTAGCATCGATACCAACCTGTGCCATTTCTTCAAATTCTTCTTGGTTGTAGGCAATACCGCCGCCCGTACCACCCATAGTGAAAGCAGGACGGATAATTAGGGGATAAGTACCAATGCGGCGAGCGATCGCTTTAGATTCTTCTAAAGATGAGGCTGTACCACTGGGACACACAGCCACTCCAATCTTGGCCATTGCATCATTGAAGAGTTTTCTATCTTCAGCTTTTTCAATAGCTGGAAGTTTAGCGCCAATTAACTCAACGCCATACTCTTCTAAAACACCATTTTTCGCCAAAGCCACGGCAAGATTAAGGGCGGTTTGTCCTCCCATTGTTGGGAGTAAAGCATCAGGACGCTCTTTAGCGATGACTTTTGCGACCATTTCCGGTGTCAGCGGTTCAATATAAGTGCGATCGGCTGTTTCCGGATCAGTCATAATTGTCGCTGGATTAGAATTTACCAGCACCACTTCATAGCCTTCTTCTCGTAAAGCTTTACAGGCTTGAGTGCCAGAATAGTCAAATTCACAGGCTTGTCCAATTACAATCGGGCCAGAGCCTAACAGCAGTATCTTCCGAATATCTTGACGGCGGGGCATAGTCTTTGGGATGGAGTACGAGAATACAAATCCTGATTATTTTAAGATTGTTTTTCCCTGGTCACGCCTTTTATTATCAAGTTTTCTAGGTTTGATGACAGCTAGGGCAGAGGGGGGAGCAGGGGAGCAGGGGGGACAAGGGAAAGGGGACAAGGGAGATAAATTACTATTGCCTATTGCTTTCTTGACAAATGCCCAATGACCAATGACCAATGACCAATGACCAATGACCAATGACCAATGACCAATGACCAATGACCAATGACCAATGACCAATGACCAATGACCAATGCCCACTATTTTTTATTTAAGTTGATAATTTTTGGCAAAAGGTAGTAAATTTTGTACATATATAGATAGCTGATAACTAACCTGATACAGGTAAGAGTAGATAGCAATATTCCTAAGTAGCTAATTAAGAATAATTGTTTATATTAAATATTGTGATAATTTGTATACTTCATTAAAAATTGCAGAGATGTAGTAGAACTACTCTCTGCCAAATTTAATATTTTTTTAAGACTTATTTCTGCCTAGTTTCTATGCAGTAAAGAGCGACTGATCGAGATTATGAGAGTTTTAGTTTTGAGCAGGTTGGACAAAACCCAAGGTTAAGCTGTCTTTAGCCAGGAAATGAGACAAATGATAAGCACGTTCTTCAGTTTTTAACAGGATTTTTTCGTAGAGATAGCGTGTACCACGGTCTCCCAAACTTTCTGCCTGAGCGGCTTGGCGACGAATCACGCCAATGATAGCTTGCTCGGCTGCTAAGTCATTTTCTACCATTTGGCGGGAAGAATATACGCCATCTGGCTCTTGCGTAAAACAAGTTAATTCGGCCAATTTGCTGAAGGTAGCCACGGGTACACCACCTAATCCATCCAAGCGCTCGCCAATTTCATGGATATGGTCTTGTATTTCTTTGTAGCTGTCATTAAAAAACTCATGTAATGAGTAAAATTCTGCACCTTCAACTACAAAATGATGTTTTTGATACTGCAAGGAAAGTGCTTGAAAACTAGCTAATACAACGTTAAATCCTTCCGTAACTGGTGCGGTTACACTGTGATCTAACAATACAGGATTGTCATAAACATGACCAAAATTCCGTAACACAGTTGTGGTTTCAGACATCGTTCTCCTCGCTTTTATCAGTTCGGGTTTAACTGCTGAGTTTCTACATATTAACACTCTAAAAATTAAACGCAATTCCAATTAATTTCATGGAATTTTAATTTTTAGTCATTAAAATTTTTCATTGTGCAAAGTGTGTCAATGGTCAATAGTCATTGGTCATTGGTCATTTGTCATTTCCCCTTGTCTCCCTCATCCCCCCTACCCCCCACCCCCCTCATCTCCTTCGTATTAATAGGAGATCATGGCAACTATTTGAGATTCTTATCTAAAATAAATGAGAATTGTTTGCACTTAGGTTATGCTGGTTTTAGAAGCTGAACTCCCAGGAATGGGAAACAGCAGCGACTAAAAGCGCGGTAGTTACTGCAAGTTAATTGCACTTTGAGGGTACATTTCTTGAAACCGTCTAGTTCAGAAGTCGAAAGCAAGCACGTTTTAGAGGTGAATTGGGTAGACCGCTGGCAAGTGTATCAACGTTTACAGGAACTAGGTATTCCTTGTTGGTGTGAGCCTAACCAGCCATTGAAAGTTGAAATTAGCAATTCCATAGCAGCTATTCAACTTTGGAGTTTGATGCGCCAATTTACACTTACCCGTCAAGACCTGATTTGGAGTCTTGAACAATGCTGGCAAAGTCGCTACCGCTGAGGCTTTCTCGCTTAATAATGTGTCCCAATCAACAATATTAGGTAAAAAAACATGAGTGAATCCCACAATCAGGAAGTATCAGATTTTTGCCTTGAAGGCAGGTTTATGGACTTTGTTATTAAAGATGGGTATAAGCTTAAAGGCTTGCAGATATGGACTGCTGACGGTGAATGTTATGTAAAACTGGCTAAACATTTAAGATTTGCTTTTGACTTGGGCTTACCGCCAGGTACTTGGCTGCAAATTGTCGGTAAAAAAAAGCACGAACTAGGAACAGACAAAGTTACACTGAAAGCTGAACGTGTGATGGCGGCGCGGCAAGATGTGGCAAATGAGAGAATTACACAGATGGGTATGCCTTCACCAATCTCTCATCAACAGAAACCGTCATCTATTAGTCAAGGTAACGCCAAGTCAAATAAGAGCAAAAGCACGATTTTAGTATGTCAAAAATCTGACTGTATGAAGCGCGGTGGTAAGGGAGTTTGTCAAGCTTTGGAAGCTGCTTTGAGCGATCGCGGTTTAGAAGACCAAGTTACCATCAAAGGTACTGGCTGTATGAAAAACTGCAAAGCAGGCCCTAACGTAGTCATGCCAGATAAAACCCGCTACACTCGGATTAATGCGGCGCAAGTTCCCGCAATCATGGATAAACATTTTAGCGATCGCAACGAAGAAGGTAAGTTAGAAGAACTTAGGGAAGTAGCTATACCAATAAGAATCAATACCTAGTTTAATTGTCACTCTTTAATGAGAATATATAACAAGAAATTTTTTAGTGTTTCCTTTCCCTACTTGGCAGTACAGTTTTGCAAATTTTTGCAAAATATTTGCAAAACTAGTACTCCAGTCAATAAATTTTGCGGATAATCTCCGATTACACGAACCTTTCCGCCCAAAATTCGTAGGGGCGGGTTGAGTAATATCTTTGTGCATGAGCGATCGTATCTGTAAACCCGCCCCTACTAAGCTGCGACGCATCTAATTTGTATATAAGACGCGGGCAAGATGCCCGCACTACAATTATTTTGCGTTTTTGACTTATATAATTTAGCTGCACATCAGCTTACATGGAATCAAGGCGGCGACGAAGTTGGCTACTAAATGCATCAATAACTGTGACGACTACTAACAGTACAAGCATCATGGTTGTAGCCTTGTTGTACTCAAAACCATCAATGTAACTTTTCAACTGAAAGCCAATACCACCTGCACCCACTACACCTAATACAGAAGCAGCGCGGATATTGTATTCAAACATCCAAAATGTATAACCTAAACCCAATGGCAGCACTTGGGGTAAAATTCCATATTGGGCAATTTGTAACTTAGATGCGCCGATGACTTCTAAAGATTCTATCGAGCGGGGGTCAACGGCTTCGATCGCCTGTTGATAAAATTTAGCCAGGTAGCCGATAGTATAAATTCCCAAAGCTAAAGTACCTGCTGGTGCGCCTAGTCCAGTTGCGGCGACAAAAATTAACCCCAGAATAATCGAAGGAACAGAACGGACAGCATTTTGCAGTAAATTGGCTAACCATTGCAACCATTGCGGTGCAACATTATTGGCGCTAGCTACTGCAATGGGTAAGGAAATAATTGCGCCGATAGTGGTTCCCCAAAGTGACATTTGTACAGTTTCAATCAGTGCTTGAACCGCTATATCTAAAACTGTTGGATCTGGAGGGAATAACCTGGAGATGAAGTCAGTGATATAAGGCCAGCTATTACTAACTAAGGCAAAATCGACTTTGAGTCCTTGTAACGCCCAGCTATAAACTACTACTGCAATTAATAGGATGATGAGAGGACTTACCCAAGGGTAGCGCCGAAAAAGATTTGAATTGAAGAAGTAATTCATAATTTGTATTTGCGCTCTTTTACTCTACACTTGGGAAAACTTGGCTTGCAGGTTGTCGCAAACACCGTCATAAATAATGCGTCCAGCATCGACAACGATCGCTCTTTGGGCATATTCTGCCGCTATCCCCAAATCATGCAAAACTGTGACAATTGTCATGCCTTGTTGAGAATGCAATCCTGCTAAAGTCTGCATCACTTGTTGGCAAGCTATCACATCCAACCCGGTGATTGGTTCATCAGCTAAAAGAATTTGTGGTGATTGAATTAAAGCACGGGAGATCGCAACTCTTTGTTGTTGTCCCCCGCTAAGTTGGCTAGTTTTTTGATCGGCTAACTCTTTTAAACCCATCTGTTGCAATAACTCTAATGCTCCAAGGCGATCGCGTCGCCCAAATCCAAATAAAGTTTGCCAAGTTGTTCTAGTACCGAGTCTTCCACACAGGACATTTTCAATCGCTGATAATTGCCGAATTAACCCACCACCTTGAAACAACATCCCCACATCACGCCTAATTGCTGGGAGTGTGCGAGGAGTCATGGTTACACCATTAATTTGAATTTCACCCTGTACTAAGGGTACTAATCCTACAAGCGATCGCAGTAAGGTAGATTTACCAGCACCATTGAGTCCCAGCAATACCACAAATTCGCCCCGTTTAATTTGACAATTAATGCCATTAAGAATAGGGCGATTCAGAGAATTTACATAAGCTGTCTCTAAGTTGTGGCACTCAATTACATAATCGTTCATCCCAAAATCGATTCCAGTATAAGGTTATGGGGCATGGGGCATAGGGCATTGGGCATTGGGCATGGGGCAATAATCATTTGTCTCCCGAAGGCTGAGCGGAGTCGTACCCTACGGGAAGCAAGCTACGCGGAGCGTCTCGCAGAGAAGCCTGTCCTCCTTGTCCACCCTATCCCCCTTGTCCCCCTGTTTCTTAACTAAGGTGCAATCCCAACCCGTGTGAGTGCATCCCGGATTGGTGCTAGGTGGCTATTGTGATCTACTTTCACCAATTCTGTAGAGTTATACAAGTTGCGTAGTAGCTGGTTATTTTGTGACTGATTTAACTTGAGTAGGGCGTTAATAATTCTTTCGCGATCGCCAGATGGAACATCATCATCAATGGCGATACCGTGGGCGGGTACACCATTAATTCTATGCAGCACGCGCAACTGATTTTTTTCTTCTGGTGTAATATACGGAGAATATAAAGCATATTCTGACACTGTTGCCACATCTGCTTGTCCACGCAGCACAGCTTGCAGTGCTTTGCTGTAGTTACCACCATAGTTAACTTGACCGAAGAAACCACCCAAGCGATCGCTACTCTGTACAAACCCCTGTTTTACTAGTTCACTCACGGGGAAAATAAACCCTGAACCAGAAGTAGGAGAAGTAAACGCCATTCTTTTACCCCGCAATTGTTCTAAGGTTCCTTTGGCGTTATTTTGACTTTTCAAGGAGCTATTTTTGGGAACTACAAATACTGAGCTATAGGTATGTCTTCCCGAATAATTATCACGCACCTCGGCTAGATACAAGCGAGCATTTGCCAGTTGTTCAGCCTTCAACGCCGGACGGCTACTCAAGAAAGCTACATCAGCCCGATTTGCTCTTAATGCTTCCACCGCAGCTGTATCATCGCCTACCTGGGCTTTAACTGGTATTCCCAGTTCTTTAGATAAAAATGCTCCTACAGAATTCGCCTTAGTTTGCAAATCAGTGGAATCAGCTCTGCTAGGAAAAACTACTGTCAAAGACTTAATTGTTTGAGCAAGCAAAGTAGGTGCTTGTTGATTATTACTTGAATTAGCAGTCATTGCCTTTAATCCCCCACATCCTGTGACTGCTATACCTGCAAGCGTAGCTAATGCAGCCCCAGCACCCAACAAGCCCTTTTTCCCCACACTCATTGCTCACTCTCCATTAAGAAATATTCTCAAGATTTTTGCAAACTAATTGCAACTAATTCCATAAAGCAATCTAAAGTTTTTGAGAATAAAAGTCAATATAGGATGTATCGTAATTCATCAATGAAGCTCATAGAGTAAAGCCGCAAGTTCATAAATAGCGTGGAGTTGTTCTGGTTGTGGCAGCACGAAAATGGAGAAATACAAGTAACCTTTAGTTAAAAATCACACGAATATAAATGTCCCAACACCAACAACAAAATTCTAACTATACTTCCCCCTCCTCGCTTGCGGGGAGGGGGTTAGGGGGTGGGGTAATGATGTTTATCGCAACGCCAAGATTGGGAAAAATGAAACAAATAGGTTAAAAATCACACAAAGATAAATGTCCCAATACCAACACCAAAATTCCCACTCCAATCCCCCCTCCTCGCTTGCGGGGAGGGGGCTAGGGGGTGGGGTTCCTTGGCAAACTCCACCAAAACTCTGGGAAAAACTCAAGCCATTAGCACGACAGATGCGGCGTGAACCAACACTTGCAGAAGAGAAACTTTGGCAGAAGTTGAGATCTAAGCAACTTCTAGGTTTTAAGTTTCGCCGTCAGCATGTAATCGATCGCTTTATTGTGGATTTTTACTGTCAGGAAGCGCATTTAATTGTTGAAGTTGATGGTGGAATTCACGACTATACCCAACAAGAAGATGCAATCCGGCAAGAATTTTTGAAAAGTCTTGGGTTACGGGTGATGCGGTTGCAAAATGAGGATGTTTTGAATTCAATTGATGAGGTGTTGGCAAAGATTGCACATGAGTTGCAAAGTTGGAAGAACCCCACCCCCAACCCCCTCCCCGCAAGCGAGGAGGGGGCTAACGAGCGAGAGGGGGCTAATAATTTAAATCATTGAGTAGCACCTTGAGAGTGATGGCCTGCACAGGATTTTTAATTAGATTAAGCAATAGACAAGATATTGGGGGCAATTATGACTTCTTCAGTTAAAGATTTGGTGCTGGTTGTTGGTGCTACTGGTGGAGTAGGACAACTGGTAGTAGGTGAACTACTAGAGAAAGGCTTAGGGGTTCGCATCCTGACACGCAATCCAAGTAAAGCCCAAAAGATGTTTAATGACAGAGTTGAAATTGCTGTTGGTGATATCCGCGACGCCGCTACACTCCCAGCCGCAGTTGCGAATGTCACTCATATTATCTGTTGTACTGGGACTACGGCTTTTCCTTCTGGTAGATGGGAGTTTGACCCCAGTCCTAGTTGGATTGAATGGCCAGGGCTGCTGGTTGATCCTAAACTGCGTGAGTCTAGGGCTAAAAATAGTCCGCAAAAAGTTGATGGTCAAGGTGTGAGTAACTTAGTAGCAGCAGCACCTAGCAATCTTCAGCGATTCGTTTTTGTTTCTTCTTGCGGTATTCTGCGTAAAGATCAGCTACCTTTTAGTATTCTCAATGGCTTTGGTGTGCTGGATGCTAAACAAAAAGGTGAAGAAGCGATCGCTAATTCGGGATTACCTTACACTATTATCCGTCCGGGACGTTTGATTGATGGCCCTTATACCTCATACGACCTCAACAGTCTTCTCAAAGCAAAAACAGATAGTAAGTTGGGTGTGGTGATCGGCAAGGGCGATAAACTTGTAGGTGATGCTAGCCGCATTGATGTAGCTTCAGCTTGTGTAGAATGCATTTTTCAGCCAGCAAGTGCAAGACAAATTTTTGAATTGGTGAATAAAGGGACAAGACCGGCTGTCATTGACTGGGATAAGCTTTTCTCACAACCCACCACTGTTTAAGACAGGAAGTTATAAGAAAAAGGCTCAGCATTTAGCTAAGCCTGATTATATCCTGGTGCTTAAACAGACATCCCAAATTAATTTAGTCAAAAATTCTGCTTTCTTTAATCTTCCTAGAGGCTGTATCTAACTATCCTCAAGGCTGACTCAATTTTGAACTTCCAGAGCGGAACAAAAAAAGAAATACTCACATTAAATGAGCGAGTGTTTGAATGTTCCGAGTGTGGTTTTGTTATTGACCGTGATTTGAACGCTGCAATCAATTTGTCCAAAACCGTCAGTTAGACGGAGCTAGCCTGTGGACTGGATAACGCCGACGTTACCAGGATGAAGCAGGAAATAAACGAAGCCCAAAGTAGATATTTCCAATTATGGGTATCTTTGGGTAAGTGTTATTTAACGGCTGCTAACTTGGATCGCTAATCCTGAAACAATGAAAGTAGACACCAAAGTAAGAGCCAGACTATGAGTGAACTTCCCAAGAGTCTTGAAGAAGCGATCGCCCAATCTCGCACAGCTACCCAAGCAGCCCTAGCAGATGGACAGACTCGCTTACAAGTTGAGTTTTTGTTTCCCGAACTCAAATTTATGCTAGTAGCAGAAGACTATCTACCTGTATTTGCCGATTATGGTTCCCGGCTGAAGGTTTTCTTTGCTGATGCTGGTGCGGCTGCTCTAGCTCGCCGCGAATGGAAGGATGCTGCATTTAAAATTGATGATATCGGCACAGGTAGAGCTTCTGCCCCCGGCTCAAAAATTCAGCCAGAAGACGAAATTTTCCTCTTTATTGCCCCAACTTCCGTTGAAGTACCCCAGATAGAAAAACTTGTGGCAGAAATAGGCGATCGCCCTGTAGTTCTCTTAAATCCTCGCCTAGAAGATTACGGTATTGTCGGCATTGGCTATGCCGCAAGGCAAGTCCGTCAACGTTTCATTGGTAACATTGAATCTTGCTATTACTTGCGTCCAGTAGATGACCAAACTGCTGTTTTTCGTTGTTATCCAGGACAGTGGTCAGTTTGGGTGGAAAAGGATGATGAGTATCAAAAAATTGCCGAATTAGAGAAAAAACCATCTGGTGATGACTTAGATCTCATTCTTTTGAAAGGACAGCCCCAAGCAGCAACCGATGCTGCACCTGCGAAAAAGCCCAGCGTACTTAAGGGTTTGCAAAGGTTTTTAAAGGCGTTGAGTAGTTAAGAGAAATTCGGTAAAGCTGAGGTAGCAGTGGATATTTTGTCATCTGCTGCCTCACTCTATTAAGGTATTTATATAGGTCAACTAGTCGAGACAAAATTTTAGTGTTTATTAATTATGAGTAGTTTACAGGAGATTGAAAAAGCTATAAGTCAACTATCGCCGGAAGAGCTTGCTGCTTTCCGTGCCTGGTTTGCGGAATTCGATGCGGCTGTATGGGATAAACAGTTGGAGGCAGATGTAGCAGCAGGACGGCTTGATGCCCTAGCAAACAAAGCATTGCAAGATTTGCAAGCAGGACGCTGTACCGATCTGTGAGACACAGAGCAAACCCAGATTTTTGGTATTACTATCGACAATTACCAACTGATATCCAAGAATTTGCCGATCGATGCTACGAGTTACTCAAGCAAGATCCTCGCTATCCTTCGCTACATTTCAAGAAAGTAGGACGTTTTTGGTCAGTACGAGTGGGTTTACACTATCGTGCGCTGGCTGTGGAACAGGATAACGATTTTGTCTGGTTCTGGATTGGGTCACACGCAGAATATGACAAACTTTTGGACTATGGATAGCAAGTAGATAGTTAACTCACAGCATAATCTGTATACTGACGCATATAAGGCGGGTGAAACCCAACGACAATATCGTGTTTTGGTACTCCCATTGCAGTTAGTTTCTCGCCTACATCCTCTTCTGTACCATTCCATTGAATCCAAATTTTGCCGTTTTTGATATCAAAATGCATCACTGGCCCATAAATTCTCCGTTTATTTTGCCAACCAATATATATTAGTTGGTAATGATCTTTTGCTACATCAAAAATTGTTTGGGCTTCTATTTCATCATTAGATGCAGCAAATTGGGCATATTCTGTCAGTAATTGCCGAATACACTCCCGGTATTTCTCTAAATCTGCCATAGAATAATTTCCTCTGTTTCTACATCGTAAACTATCAGATTTATTTGACTACGTTTGATAATAGTTTGAATAAACGGTTTTTTAAAAAAATCGTTATAAGTGTTTAGTGGAACTGCTAAATACAAAACTCGCACAGAACTTATTTCTTCTAAAGCATATCGATAATTAATAAACTGCCCAATTGCAGTATGAAACTCATAAATAGTTGAAGTGCCTATAAAACTTTTAACTTCAACTGCTATTTTTCGTCCTTCTCGTTCTGCTGCAATAATTTTCTCTGCTCCCAAATCAATGTACATATCGGCAATGCCTTCTATGCGAATTAATAAGGGATCATGAGTAATTTGCCACCCATCTTTCTGTAATGCCGATTTCACAATGTCGTGAAATTTATCTTTAGCTGACATAAACTGTTTTCTCAGCCTGTGTGAGCATTTTAGATATATTTTGCTAGATACTGCGCCAGGAAAGCCAAGGGAAGGGAGATGAGGAAGGGGGACAAGGGAGACAAGGAAGAAATAACTAATTATTCTTCACTTTTGACTTTTGACTTTTGACTTTTGACTCTTGCCCCATGCCCCATGCCCTATTAATTACTTCTTAACGGCGCATTCAAGATTTTTTCAATGCGATCGCGTGTTTCTAAGATGTGCGCTTTTGTATACTCATCGTCAGAATTTACTCCTGCTAGTTTTTCGTTGAGTTGCTTAATCTTATACCAAGCTAAGGTGCGAGCATCTTCGGGGACGTATTCTTTCCGTAACACTATCTCACTCAGAATATTTACGTATTCCCGCTGTAAGCCGCGTCTCAGGCTAGAAATCTTCAGTGGTTTGCCTTGGGGTTTGAGTACTTCTGTCCAAATGCCATTTTGCAAAGTATCAAATAATTCTGGTAGACTCAAGGCTTTACCTTGGGGACTCTTGAGTTCGATGTCTTTGAGACGGGAAAGGCGATCGCCTGAAAGTAAGTCTACTAAGACTGCACTTTGCAAGGTCAAAACCAAGTCATGAATGGGGTAATCTAAACGCCCAATCGCCGGATAGCTACCCCAATGATACCAACGGGAAGGGGCTAATTTATTCAGCAGGTCTGGTGAGAAGTTAAAAGCATCCTCCGCAAATACATACTTTTGTAAAGTTTCTAAAGCCTGCCGTTGTTGTTCTACGGGTACAGGTTCAAATGGTAATCGGCGGGGGCGAATACCTGTCTTGCTGGATGGGGTTTCGCCTGCATGGATGCGATAAAAAGACTGACCACCAATATATTTTGTGGTATAAAAAATATTTTGGAAATAGTTACCCAATACTGAGCCAAAGCGATCGCTCAAATCGCTATAACTCTCACCCGCTACTGGGTAACGTTTAGTCAGGCGATCCCACATGAGGCGAGAATTATCTAACTGCCATTGAGCATAGCGCAGGACATTACCGCTATTGTCCCAAGCGTTGGCAGTGGGATCGAGGTCGTAGCGATCCTCATCTGTGGAATAACTTAACTCTGGGCGATCGGATTGACTGGCAATTTCCTCTAAAATCGGCTTTTCCGCTATGGGAGTTGTGGCTTGAGTTGGCATATAACCATACTGAATTGCCCAGTCATCATAAGGCCCTACCATACTAGGAAAATAATCTCCCTGCTTTGTACCTTGGGGTGCGATATTTGGGGGAATATAATCCATCACCGAAGCAGTCAGACCTCTGTTAGTGGTAATCTGCTTATCGTTCAACTCCTCTGGTGGTAGCAAGTTACTACCACGGAAGTTGTGGCGTAACCCTAAGGTATGACCTACTTCGTGGGCAATAATTAAGCGTAAGTATTGATTGATATACTCTTTGATTTGGTCTTGGCTGGAGGTGTTGTCTTCTAACAGTGTCATCGCCATTGCACCCAAAGCAAACTGATTAGAAGCTTCTATCCCATAGCATAAATCCGACTCTCCAGCCAATTTAGCTAAACGGCTCAACATTGGCTTTTGCTGCTGCTGAGAATTATTTTGGGATTTTGGGCCTAATTTATTGACGCAGAGCGTGTTATTTTGCATCATCGCCGTTAAAGAAGTCCGGTTTTGTACTTGGTTAGGTTGTACTAATTGACGATATTCATTCTTCAATACACGGACAAAGCTGCCATCTACTAAAATATCTGCATCCAAGATTTCTCCAGTCAAGGGATTAACGCGGGATGGCCCTCTGGCAAAAAAGCCATCTATGGTATTAATCCAGCGAATTGTGTTGTAGCGAATATCGGCTGGGTCCCATGTAGCATTATCTGGCATTTGCCGGACTTCGATCGCATCTTTGAATCCTGCTTGCAAAAATGCTTTATTCCACATTAATATTCCTTCTTTAATCGCATCGCGGTACTCATAAGGCACAGCGTTATCTATCCAAAACACAATCGGTTTTTTGGGTCGAGATACGGGGGCTTGGGGATCTTCCTTTTCCAAATTCCAGCGATTGATATAACGCATAAATGGATCGCCGCGATCGTCTTTGGATAAATCTTGGTAGGCAGTGATAAAATAGCCAACGCGATCGTCAGCTAAACGCGGTTGATATTTGTTGTTTGGCAGTTGGGAAAGACTGTAGTGGATGCGTAAAGTGAAGCCACGGCTGTCTGGTAGGGACTCGAAGTTTAGGGCTTCACTCTCGCGACTGCTACCGCCAGCACCAGAAAAATTTAAAACTGTCTCAACTTCTAAGTTTTCGGGAAAGACTTTCGCATTGCCAAAATAAGATTGATCTGTTCCGCCAGGGATACCCAAAC
Organism: Calothrix sp. NIES-2100; assembly: GCF_002368195.1. Taxonomy (GTDB): domain Bacteria; phylum Cyanobacteriota; class Cyanobacteriia; order Cyanobacteriales; family Nostocaceae; genus Aulosira. Next base: position 8,700,468 of record NZ_AP018178.1, read on the forward strand.
TTAAAGACAAGCCAGCTAAGTCTGTGAGTAACAAATCGCTCAAGTCGATTAGTAAAGTTTTCCGTTCTGGATGGATGCTTTTAATGGGAATAGTATATAGTACAGAATCGCTAAAAGAGCGGACGAGCGATCGCGCCTGCGGATCTCCTTCCTTGGTACGAAAATTAACATTCCGGACAGCAAATTGCAAATTATTATCTATCCGTTTGAAATAAAATAAAAAATCCTGCAAAGGCATACCGCTGTAAATACCCTGTTCGCCAATCCCCGATTCTAAGGTTGACGTAGCTAGGTAATTTTTATTTAGTTGTTCTGGCTGAATTTCTAAATAAATTTTATTTTTTTCTTTCTGGCGATAAAGGGTGAACAGTCCCTGTTGCTTTTCTGTATCTTTGACGACTTCATCAAAAGCTTCTAAATCATCCTTTTTTGCTGGTTTACTAGGTGTGCTAGGCTTTTCATTTGGCTTGTCTGGGGTTTTTCCCACTACCAACAAAGGTTGTTTTCCCGCTTGTTTGGGATTTGGAACTATCCAATTAAACGGTTGCTGTTGTACCTGTTGGTTTTGATTCAGTACCCAAACTTGCTCTGAGCTTTTTAACAGCGAATCACCTATCGGCGATCCTCCACGAGCAATTTTTCTCGAACCATTGTCTTTGAGCTTTAAAAGTTCTAGAGCAGGCTGGCTACTACTATCAGATGGCTTTGTAACTCCAGATTTTGCTTGAGTCACACCAACTATATCTACTTTTTGTTGGGTGCGTAACTCAGTATTCAGTTCATTTGCAGGTGGTGACTTAGCACTAGCAGTTGTTACTCCTAAAAACAAACCATGCAACAAAATTACATAAAAAGTTAATTTATTCATCAAATCTACCCCCGACAACAATCATTAGTTAATTTTTCATTATTAGCAAAGTCAAGGAGCTTTGCTGTTATCTAACAGAAGCTCACTTAAAAAATATTATTAGCAGGCTGATATGCAGCAGTAAACCTTTTTGTTAAGTTATCATTACTATTCTTCAATCCTATTGGACAGTTTTACTGTAGTATTTTTGCTAACAATTGTATCTGTAGCCGATAGTACGTATTATTTTTACATCAGATGAGTAAACTTGCTGGGAAGAAAGTATAACAATTTGGGCAAAATCAATGACATTAGTGGAAAATGTACAACTTCTCAAGCTGTCAAATTTAATTTATCCGCAGAAAAATACTCAGGCTCCAATGAAGTTAGCTCCTATTGTGGAAGACCTTGATAATAAAAGTTATAAAACATACAAGTATCTTAGTAATTTCAGAAGCATGTGAGTGAAGACAACCTTTAGATCATTTTTCATAAATCAGTAATTAAATAGTAATCCAAGATACAAAATGTCATATTTGTCACAAATTTGGAAGCGTTTAAGCAATTACGCCAGGGTTACAAAGTTACCGGAAGTACCACAAACAACATCGCTGTCAGCCGAAACAGTTGTACCTACTAGGAAAAAAACTGCTCAAGATTTAGATCAAAACTTTAAATCGTTGGCAGAGAATTTACAAGACTCTTTATTACTCCAACAGCTGCACAAAAAATTAGAAGAATGGGGAAAACCAGGTAATGGGTTACCGCCTTTGACAAGGGATACACCAATCGCGCCACACCAAGCAAGAAAGCATCGCCAATTTTATCAAGAGATTTACGATCTACTAGGTCATGCAGCCTTAACACCAGAAATAGTTGAACAGGTAATGAAGTTGCTGATTGCTAGGAAAAAATTTTATCCACTGCTGCTGTTTTACCGTCTAGAGGAATTTTATCGCCGCTGGTGCCAGGGTGAGTTTCTGGATGCTGCACCTGATGATAACTTGCCTCAGAAAAAAATGTTAAAAATGTTAGCACAAAATATCACTATCGGATTGAGGCAAGTAGATATATATACTGGATTGAATGTATTAATTTTACTATTGGAGTTCCACCGCTACGCTCAAGGGCGAGCTGAATTGCAACAGCTAATTACCTTTTATCCATCTAACCAACCAGATACGGAAAATTTTTTTACATCCCAACTACTGCGCATAATAAATTATAGCGATGCGATTGAAATTGGTAATTTTACTAGTATTGTTGGTGAATTCCTCAAAGGTGGAAACTTTCGGGGGGCTTACCTAGGCAATGCCAACTTAGCAGGTGCTAACTTTAGCGGTGCTAACCTCAGTGGTGCTTACCTAGGGGATGCCAATCTCACAGGAGCGAATTTTAGTTATGCTGATCTCAGCGGTGCTAACTTTGGGGATGCCAATCTCAGTGGTGCTACTTTTAGCCATGCCAACCTCAACCACACTGACCTCAGTAGTGCTAATCTCAGTGGTGCTAACCTCAGCCACGCCAACCTGAGTCGGGCTAACCTCAGCCACGCTGACCTCAGCAGCACCAACTTCAAAAATGCCAACCTCAGCAGTGCTGACCTCAGTAGTACAAATCTCAAAGATGCTAAGCTCAACAATGCTGACCTCAGCCACTCTAACCTTTTCGGTGCCAACCTCAGTGAAGCCAAACTCAGTGGTGTTAACCTGAGCCATGCCGACCTTTGCCGCGCTGACCTCAGTGGTGCTAACTTGAGTCGTGCTATTCTTAACGGCACAAACCTCAGTGACACAATTCTCTTCAGTACCAACCTCAGTGACGCTATTCTAGTCGCCGCCGACCTCAGCTATGCCAAGCTGAATGGAGCCAAACTCAACTATGCCAAACTCAACGGCGCTATGTTCTTAGGTGCCGATCTCAGCGGTGTAGATTTGAGTGGAGTGCTGCTAAATGAAGCTGACCTCAGTGGCGTGCTGCTGAGTGAAGCTGACCTCAGCGGTGCTGACCTCAGTGATACCATGCTCTTCGGTACTGACCTCAGCTATGCGAACCTCAACAAAGCCAACCTCAGTGGTAGTAATTTGAGTGGTGCTTTGCTCAATGGTGCAGATCTCAGCCATACTAACCTCAGTTGTGCCATTCTCAGCAATGCTGATGTGACAGCCGCCAACCTCGCAGAAATGACCTGGGGTGAAAAGCAACAATGGGAAACCGTCCGGGGATTAGAGCAAGCGGTAAATGTCCCAGAATTATTGAAGCAGCAGTTGGGGTTGAGTTGAGCTATTGGGTATGGGGCATGGGGCATTGGGTATGGGGCATGGGGCATTGGGAATAGGGCATGGGGCATTGGTGATTGAGTTTTTTGCTAATTCTGCTTTGTTGCTTCAATTGCTGTTTGGGGATACTCATTTGTTATATCGGAGTACTCATTTGTTATATCGGAGTACCCATTTGTTATATCGGAGTACCCATTTGTTATATCGGAGTACCCATTTGTTATATCGGAGTACCCATTTGTTATATCGGGGTATTCATTTGTTATATCGGAGTACTCATTTGTTATATCGGAGTACTCATTTGTTATATCGGAGTACTCATTTGTTATATCGGAGTACTCATTTGTTATATCGGAGTACTCATACTCAATGCCCAATGCCCAATGCCCAATGCCCAATGCCCATTAACTTTGATAAACTCGATGTCCCCTAATTTCTACCTTATGGGCAGCTAAACATTTTTCCCAACCTTCACGAGTACCAATTTCACTTTTCTGCTGGAGTAGCCCTAATTGCTGTTCTTGTTGGGTGAGTTGGGCAAATTCTTCGTAGAGTGGGTAGTGGGGTGTGACAAAGGTTTCTTTACGATGCAATATTGGGGGATTGGCTCTGGTTTGGTAGTCGCGGTGAGTGATTTTTAATGTATCAAAGTCAATAATAATACTGGCTTTTAAAGCTGGATGGGGATCAGTGTCAAAGTCTGGATAAAATAAATAGCAAATTTGCGGTTTGTCGGTGCAAAATTTAATCAAAGTTGCACCATCTACACGCCCAATGGTACGACTGGCGCAGCCTTCATAAATTCGCAGTAAGGCATCAAGTTCTGCTAGAGCCAGAACATGGACATACAAAGCACCACGGGTATGTTTACCAATTTTGCTTTTTTCGCAAGCAGTTTGGATGACTCTAGGTTGACCTAAGCTAAAGAGTTTTTGGTCGGCGACTCCACAAGCTTCTTCATAGCTACCAAAAAAGGCTTTGATGTCGTGGCGGATTTCTGGGGCTAGTTTATGCCATGCTGGACGTTGCTCGAAATGGGTGAGGGCGAGATAAACTTGAATATCCAGAGAGCGACGATAAGCGATCGCATCCCATTCTACTTCATCAGTAACTTGTAATACTACGGCAAAGGCACGGCGGAAGTTACCAAATTCACTCAGTAGTTCCTGTTCATTGCTTAATTCCCCTTTGACTGGTAATCTCCCACGTTGGGTGAAAAAAGCCATCAATGGTGTGAGTGTTTCTTGGTAATCTTCAAACCGCTTGCTAGGAATGCGGACTCTGGGCGTAGAACTTCGAGAAAAGAAGCGGATAGCTTTGTAACTTTCTTTTTCGGCTTCATCTCGAAATACAAAGTAAACGCCTAAAGCCACGGGTACTGCATCTACATTCAGTACCTCATCAATGTAACTTTTAAGTTCTTCTTGCTCGTAATATTTCTGAAAAGTATTGCGACGGGTAACAATACCATCGCTGTAAGCTAATTGCGTCTTACTGGGAGCATTAATCAGAATTTGAGCGGCGACAATTAAGACTTTGCGGGTGAGTTCCCAAGCTTTGATTAAGCTTTCCCGGCGTTCTTCGGGATCTTCAATGACGTTAAGGACGTAACCCAAGTTGACAACATCGGCGGCGATAATTGATGCATCAGGATGGTAGTATGGGTCCCAACCTGCACTAGTAAAACCTAAATTTGCTACACGCTGAACATCGCCACCGTAGCCGCAACCGTAGTCAAAAAAGGTAGTTTCTGGATTGATGATTGCCCATTCTAAAGCTAATCTGACTGGGCGAGAGATGTCAATGCGGGCGATCGCAGCTCGATGACGCTCAATTTCTAACGCTTCAGGCATAATCTTCAGTTAACAGTCAACGGTTAACAGTTAACTAATATCCTGTCAATCTTTTAGCGCTAATTCAATTAAATCTTCAATTTTCTTGATATTTGGATCGCCAGCTAAGTAACCAATTCCCCGATGTAAATGCAGGCGAAATTGGGTAGCTAGGGTTTCTGTATCGGTGGCGTAACCGTCGTTGTGACAGCGTTGCTTGAGGGCGATCGCAAGGATATCAGACATTTCGCCGCCAAAGACACGCCAGGTTAATTCGACGTTGCTATCTTGGGGAATGGGGACGGGGGAAGGTGGTGTTGGTTCGGCGAGGGAACGACAAAATGCCCATCTGCATAATATGTTCCATTGGTCAATCTTGGTGCTGCGTTTAAGTTTGGTAAGTTGCTCTTTGGCTGTTTGGGAAAGTTTGATTCTTTCGATTGGTGGTTCCATGATTAAAGGGTGAGGTCTGTTGAATTCACGTTAAATTATGATACTTTTGAGTTATAAACCCAAACAGTAGCGAACCGCAGTTTCAACTTCAAGCATCTTGGAGTCAGAAATTTTCCCAGATGGATCAGCAGGAAAGCGATTTGGATCTAAAGAACGAATCTGAAAACATAAAAACACTGTTTCTATTAACAATCCACTGTCACTTGAAGATACTCGTATATTGGTTGGATAATCGCGCTTAACATTTGTTCCTTTCGTCCCTACGACTACAGTCACAACCAACGGTAATTGGTTGATAGCGTCTATAGATAAAACTAAAACTGGTCTTGTTCCTGCTTGTTCTCGTCCCTGTACTGGATTAAGATTTATAAAATAAATTTGTCCTCTCTCGATGCTCACAACTTTTCTAACCCATCCATTTCTGTCACACTAAATTCATTATTTATAGAGGTGATTTCTGTTTGTATATCTAAATCACTAGCCATTGTAACTAGTTGTTCATTCATATATTCAAGATTAGTAAATTTATCTAAGTGCTTCCTTGCTTGCACTTGTTTTGCTATCCGCTCTGAAAGCCATTCTAGTTGTTCTAATGAAAAATTACGTAGTTCCTGCTCTATTTTGAGTAAATGTGGTGAGTTCATAATTGCAGATCTACTTTTCCAAGGTCGTTATATATATTGTAAATATTTGGGCTGCCATAAAATCGCGATCGCTAAATTTTTCAACGATATCTACTACCAAAAATATTGATTTTCTACTACTGTTGTTTGACGAGTAGCAGAGTCATATTTTAAAAGGTATTCGTGAGCGATCGCTTCATTCTCTCTCAGTACTTGTACTTGTTTTTTATCTATTTCTGTATCAGTAGATAACAGTATTACTTGATGACTGGCGGACGGAAAGTAACGTTCTACTAGGTTACTGCGGTGGGAAGAATCGAGTCTACCGAGAGGAGTGTCAATTGCTACAGGAAGACGGCGACCGGAGACTCTGGCTAATCCCCACAAAAATGCGATCGCTAATAGTTGTTTTTCCCCAGCAGACAGGCGATGTTTGGGGACAGGTTTACCATTTAAGTCGTAAAGCGAAAGGCTGAAGTTATGGGTGTCGATGGCGACGCGATGAACTAAATCGGATTTGTGTAGCAAGTAACGAAAGCATTCTGTCACTTCAACTTCTAATTTATTGAGTTTTCTTAGAGTTAATTTTTCTCGAAAAACTTTAAGAGTTTCTTGAACTCTAGCCGCTGATTCAATAATATGTTCTTTGTTTTGACGTTTCAGACTCGTCTCTGTGTAGCTTTCTAAATCTTTTTTGGTACTGTAAATCTCTGTTTCTAATTCAACTAAGCGGCGTTTCGCTATTTCCCAAGCAGCCTTAGCTTCAGCAACTTCCTGTTGTGCTTGTTGTAATTCATCGGCTAGTCTTTGATATTCTTCTGGCGAAGCTGCGGTTTGAATTTGTCTTTCGAGAGTGATAATTTCTTCTTCCTGAGACTGAAGAAAGGTAAATTTATCTTGAGCCTGAGTTTTTGCATAACCCAGGTAATGATGAATGACATTATCTAACTGATTCAGGCTCTCTCTATCAGCTAATAACCAAGGTTCGCTGATGACTGCGCTATTTAAATCTTGATTTTCTTGCTTGATAAATTCTTGAATTTGAGTAACTGCTGACTCAGCGATAGTTAATTTATTAATAAAATTGAGTAACTTCTGCTCTCTCTCGACTAATAAATCATGAGCTACCTTCATTTGTTGAACACGAAATTCCTGTTCTCCTTGAATATGCGCTTCATTTAATAGCGGTGCAATTAATCCTAAAGGTAAAACATCAGCAGCTAATTCACACATTGCTTGACGTGCTTTTTCCGCAGCAGCAATTTTCTCATCTTTTTGTTTTTCTAAGTGACTGCGTTCTCCGGCAATTTTACCACCCTCAGAAATAAATTTATTCACAGCTTCTTGCTGCCGATTTTCGGCAACTTTTAAGTTCTCTTGCAAAGATGTAATTAATAATTCTTCTTGATTATAATCCTCTTGTAGTTTTTGCAACTTACCTTCAATTTCTGCGATATCGGCCAATTCTTTAGTATCAGCAAGTTCCTTACGTTTGCGATTGACTAAAATATCTAAATCAACAGCTAATCTGTCTGCTAACTCTAGTCCTAAAAGTCCGCTAATTGCATCTACTACCAGTGGTGGTGGTATTTCCTGTTCGGCGAGTTCTTTAACTTGTTCGCCATCAAATAAAAATAAGTTAGAAATTCCTACGGGTAGTAGATTTTCAATATATTCATCCCAAATATTAACTAAAGCCGTATCCAACCATTCATTAGCATCTAAAATACCTAAATGGTCTTTCCCATCTTTCGGATTTCTCTCCCAAGTCCGCACCACCCTGTATTTAACTGGCTGGTCATTTTCGATATGTTCAAAAACTAATTCAATCCGAGTTTTCTCAACTGGATCAGTTTTACTATTAACGCATTGGGTAAGAAAATCGCTATAACTTAAATTACCACGGGTAGAACATTGGGCACGATGCCCATAAAGCGCCAGCCGAATAGCATCCATTAAGGTTGTTTTTCCGCCACCATTCATCCCGCCTAATAAAATAATTGGGCGAGAATTTTCATGATTTCTTGGATCGAGATTTATTACCTGTTTACCAGCGTAGGGGCCAAAGTTTTGTAATACAAGTTCAAGAAATATCATTTAATTAGTTAGCAAAATTAAAGTTATAGGTCTAAGAGGATGTTTTAAAAGTCTTTGGCTGTACCTTTCCACTTATTGATCCCCCCTAACCCCCCTTTCCAAGGGGGGAACTAGAATCAAAGTCCCCCTTGGAAAGGGGGATTTAGGGGGATCTAAAAATATTTGCTACATCACTAAAGACTTTTCAAATATCCTCTAAGAGTACAGCTTAAAGAAGCTGTCACACAAAGACGCAAAGAGTATAAGTATTTAGAAATCCTGTAGCAGTCCTAAATCATGGGTAAAATTCTCTATCTTTCTTCCTTCGCGCCCTTCTCTGCGAGACGCTAACGCGTTCACGTAGTGTCTCGTAGAGAAGGCGTACTTGGCGGTTCCATTAAAAATATTTTTCACAACTCCTACAAGGATTGCTATACAGCTTAATTAGCCTGACAAAACCCGGATATGGTGGGCAATGCCCACCCTACCATATTTTCTGTCGCGCTTTTTTACAGAATTGTTATGATCTCTCCACTTCATCCACAGCTTTAGGAACCCCAGCCGTTAATACCTCATGGCCTGTGCTAGTAACTAAAACATCATCTTCAATGCGAATCCCAATCCCAACCCAGCGCGGATCAGTTTGTGGTTGGTCTTCTGCGAGTTTGGTATCTGGGACAATATAAAGTCCTGGTTCTACTGTGAGTATTTGTCCTGGTTGTAAAATCTGTGGGTTGTCGCCGTGCTGATACACACCTACATCATGGACATCCAAGCCTAACCAATGACTGGTACGGTGCATATAGTATGGTTTATATTTTTCTTCCTCAATTAACTTATCAACTTCGCCTTTAAGAATACCCACTTCGACTAAGCCCTCTGTGATGACGCGCACTGCTGTATCGTGGACTAAGTTGAAAGAATTACCTGGCTGAACTTGGGCGATCGCTTGTTTTTGTGCTTCTAAGACAATCTCATACAATATCTTTTGTTCTGGTGTAAACTTCCCACCTACAGGAAATGTCCTGGTAATATCAGAGTTGTAATAACCATAGGCACAACCTGCATCAATCAGCAGTAATTCCCCATCTTGCATTTGGCGATCGTTTTCGATATAGTGCAAGACACAGGCGTTGACACCAGAAGCCACAATTGAAGGATAAGCTGGCCCCATTGCACCCCGCAAGCGAAAAATATGTTCGATTTCGGCTTGGATTTCATATTCGTAACGTCCAGGTGCAGTTACTTGCTGTGCAAGATTGTGGGCTTCAGTGGCGATCGCAGCTGCTTGACGCATCAATTCCAACTCAGCTTGACTTTTGATCAATCTCATGCTGCCGAGAATGGGACTTGTATCTTCAATGGCGATCGGCCCTGTACCTCTTTTGGGATACGTGCGGAGTAAACTCTGATAATGTTTGAGGATTGTGTCATTAAAACTGCGATCGCGTCCTAGATGATAGTAAATGCGATCGGCTTTTTCTAAATACTGGGGTAATTTTTCATCTAGTTCAGTAATTGGGTAAGCTTCATCAGCACCATAAAGTTCTTTAGCTGCGTCTACTCCACACAGATACCCAGTCCAAACTTCCTTTTCCCGATCCTTGGGTTGAACAAACAACACAAACTGATGTTCTGCGTGATGAGGTGCTAACACAGCCACCGCTTGTGGTTCGTTAAAACCAGTCAGATAGAAGAAATCACTATCTTGGCGATAACTGTATTCTACATCATTGTGCATCACCGCCATTGGCGCACTCCGAAAAATAGCAGTACTATTACCCAGTTTTGACATCAACTGCTGACGACGCTTCTGATATTCTGCTTGCATAGCTACTTTATATCTCCAATTATTGTGATATCTTAACCTTTTCGCACTACAGATTGCATATATCACAACTATTATAAGTAGTGCCAATCCATCTCAACATAAGCAATATTTTTCGACTTTTTTCTACTATCTATTGCTGGATATTGGTAGTTATTGCCCACTATCAGTATTAAAGTTTTTCTGGGAAATATCAATTACCCATGTAGGGACACAACAATGTTCCAGAAGATAGTCAGCACCTCATAAATTTGTTATCTGCCTGATCTTTCAAATATATCAAGTTATGTTTTATTGATATTTGTCTTAATCTGTTATCTATCCATCATAAATCATTCTTAACTAGATACTCAGGTTATTTAATAAGTTTATTATGTGAGTATCTTGATATCTATAAAGAAAATCTCAATACTATATAAACCACATCTATTTTGATCACCATAGTTTTCCAAAGTAGTGGGAGCATCTTGCGTACGTATGGTAGTAGCGGGCTTTGGGTTCCGCACTACTCCAGGTTTCAAAATGGACGAGGTTTAGTTATAGATTTATAATTTTGTGATATTTTTTGCAAAAACATATTTGTTTATTATAAACATAATTCAATTGAATAACATCAGGAAATCCTGATATTTTAGATTCAAGACAAAGTTCTCTATTGAGCATAAAAAACTCTACATTAATGATAATATCTGGCTTTGCTGCTTTATCTACAAAGGCTGACATCAACAAAAAGTATTTTTATAACTGCTTATTTTGAACTTGAAAATATTAGGTAAAATAGATATATGACAACAGCCATATATCTATAAGTATTAACATTTGACAAGGCATGATTTTATAAAAAAGTCAAAAAAATATTTTTCAAATAAATGTTATTTCAGAACAGAAATTATTTAACCGAAAAAGTTACAACTTGGATAACAACCAGCTATAAAAAGAACCCATGCCTGAACCATTGTCTTTGAATACAAGTGAATGGGCCGTAGCGTCTTATGCCACATCAGACCAAATGACAAGCAAATTTGATGCTTCTTCTAGGTCGTTGGATCGCTCTCTCAGGTCTTCTTCATCATCAACAAGTGAAATATCAAATACAACAAAACCTATATCATCACAAGGATTATTTAACGCCAATCCAAATCCAAATCCTTACTTAACCAGTGCCGCAATTGTGCCCGATTTCAACGGCGATGGGAAAACAGATAAAATCTGGGTTGATGCCCAAACTGGTGAAACTCAAATTTGGTTAATGGATGGTACAACTGTTGTATCCAAGGGGTCTTTTCCTGCCGATCCAAACAACCCTCCAGGGTCAATAGATTACAAAATTGGCGATTTCAACGGCGATAATAAGACTGACTTCTTGTTACGCAATAAAGTAACAGGTGCTAATACCCTGGTGTTGATGGATGGTACAAATTTTACGAATCTGATTTCTCTAGATCCACTAGACTCAAACTGGTCACCACTAATTGGCGATTTCGATGGCGATCGCAAAACTGACATTTTCTGGCGAAATACAACCACAGGTGAAAACGCTATCTGGCTAGTAGATGGTAGCAACCCAAGCCAAGTAATTAAAAGCGGAATCAAGCTAGAAGCACTTGACGCCAGCTGGGCTCCAACTATGGTCGATTTCGACGGTAATGGTATAACTGATATCTTCTGGCGCAGTACCACTGGCGAAAACAGCGCTTGGTTTTTTGATGGTACCCAAGTTAATAAGAGTTCTCTCCAATCACAAGATGCAAGCTGGAATTTCACCTTGGGAGATTTTAACGGTGATATGCGTTCTGACTTCCTGTGGCGGAACACTACCACAGGTGAGAACAAAGTTTGGCTAAGCAATGTCCTCATTCCCAATAACGTCTTCTTCACCGAGTCTTCTGTGACAACACTGGACGCTAACTGGACATCTAGCATTGCTGATTTTAATGGTGATGGTAAGACAGATATCTTCTGGCATAATCAAGCAACAGGTGAAAATACCACCTGGTTGATGGATGGTGGTACAATCCTCACTGAATCTTTCCTCGCACCCAGTTCAACAACCGCCCAAGCAACATTTGGCGATTTCAACAACGATGGTAGAACCGATATCTACTTCCGTGATTACGCTACAGGTGCAGACGAAATTTGGCTAACAAATGCAGACGGGACAACAGTAACTAGAACTCCGATTGCAGAAACAGATAAGCTTTCCCCAATTCAAGTAGGAGAAGATGGTAATCCCATCCTCGGACCAGATGGTACACCTCTGAAAAAATGGGTTACTTTCTAGAAAATAGTTAGTTTGTCGGTTGTCAAGCAAAGACTAGCAGCGTTGTAGATCGCCCAATATCAGCAAGTACAAAAATTCAAGTTGAGTAGAGTTAAGCTGCACTATTTTCTCTACCTAAAAGTTTCATTCTGACTCCGGAACACACAAGAGGATCAAGGTAATTCTACCTTTAGGGAATACCAAACAATAAATTATCCCAAATTGTAGGGTCGGGGTAACCCCAGCCCTACAAGTAATTTGTCAGTTCTTTAAAATTTGTAACTCAAAGTCTGAATTACGCTATTTTCTGGTATATTGCCAGAGCTAATACTAATACTGTCACTAGTACCACGGCGTACTGTGACACCCTGCATTAAATTCAGAAAATCATCCACTGGCGAAATATCACACTTAGATGCATCTGCCGCCTGTGTACGATAATGGGTAGGAATTATCAGTTTAGGATTTAAAATTTCGACTGCTTGCTTGGCTTCCTGGGCATTATAAGCCTTCGCACTACCCCCCACAGGAATAAAGGCGACATCGGGACGCCCCATGAGAATTTTTTGTTCAACAGAAATGGGTGCAGCAGCGCCTCCCAAGTGCAGGATATTAATTCCGCCTTGCTTCCAACTCCAAGCAGTATTAATCCCAAACTGTTTACCAGCTTTGCGATCGTGGTCTACAGCAATTCCTTGGAATTTAATTCCTTGAAACTCGTAAACTCCAGGTTCATAGATGAGTTTTGGTTTTCCTGGGAGTCCGTCAACTGCACCTTCATCTAGCAGTTGACTGCTAATCATGACTAAATCCGCCGCAACTTTTGGGGGACGATACCCAGCAGTACAGCCGATGGGCCGAAATGGATTGACGAGAATTTTTACACCGCTACCTGTCAATAGAAAGCAAGTATGACCCAACCACTGAACTGATAAGCCGCTAGATTGTGCTTGGGCTTTAAATTCAGAACCTAAGGTGGTCAAAAAAGCTGTTGCCAAACCCGCCCCAGCATAGCCCATCAACTGTCGTCGTTTCATTAATTACTCTCTTGACTGTAATTGTTCCAGAAAGTTTCGCAGCAATTGCTTGCCTGAAGATGTCAAAACACTCTCTGGATGAAACTGGACGCCCTGAATGTGAGGATAGTTCCGATGACGTACTCCCATAATCGTACCATCCTCAACCCAAGCAGTGATTTCCAACACATCGGGACAAGTCTCGCGGTCAATAACCAGACTGTGATATCTGGTTGCAGTTAGAGGATTTTCTAATCCCCGGAAAACACCCACCCCAGTATGAGACACCTGAGAAGTTTTGCCATGCATCAATTCAGGAGCAGAAACGATTTTACCACCGAATACCTGACCAATGCTTTGATGTCCTAAACAGACACCCAAAATTGGCAAACTAGAACCTAGTTGTGCAATTAAATCTAAGCTGATTCCCGCATCTTCAGGGCGACCTGGCCCTGGAGAAATCACGACCAATTCAGGATTTAAAGCTCTAATCTCATCTACAGATATTTTATCGTTGCGAAAAACTCTAATATCTGCTGCTACAGGGAAATCTGGGGCAAGTTCTCCGAGATACTGGACTATATTATAAGTAAAACTGTCGTAATTGTCGATGACGATAATCACAGCTGATAACTCCTGGTCAGATTATTTTTATTATTTTGTTTAATTGTCGCCAGATGGGAACTGCTGTATACGTCATCAATTATGGAATGAAAATAAGTGAAGTTAGCAATCTTACTTAAAAAGCCGACATAATTAAGGCTACTAAAGGTGGTAGTAAAAGTGTACTACCTACCAAAAGTGATACTAATGCCGAGACAAGTACAGCACCAGCAGCACAATCTTTAGCAATTTTTGCCAGATCATGATAAGTTTGCTTCACTGTTAAATCAACTAGTGACTCCAAAGCCGTATTCAGTAGTTCCAAAGTTAAAACTAAACCACTAGTTATGGCAATTATCGATATTTCCACTGGGGATAGACGTAAAAATAGGCTAAGAGCGATCGCCACAACACACACACCTACATGTATGCGAAAATTGCGCTGAGTTTGAAAACCATAGCTGATTCCAGCCCAGGCATACTTAAAACTAATCAATAAATTAGTAGCCACTTGCCAAGAGAATTCCCTTTCTTTCGTCACAAGTGTTGGTAAGCGGTTTGCAGTTGGTGGGGGAGAAACTTTTTGGGACATAGGCTTAAAAATCCTCACAATAAGTAGATACAGTTCTTGGTTTTGCCGATTTTCAGGGCTTAAGCAAGTTTTAGGCAATTTTATCCTGAAGTTCTTTGAGAACAGAAGATAAATAATAGATGTTACTCAATGTCAATAGCAATACCTATTTCTCTCAGCAATATTACTTGCTGTTTTAACATTCTTACCAAACTTTCTTCATCAGGATGATCCCAGCCTAATAAGTGCAGCAAACCATGAGCCACGAGCCAGGCCAACTCAGTTTGCAAACTATGCTCCTGCTGTTGGGCTTGACGCTGTGCAGTATCTACAGATACCACAATATCCCCTAGATACAAAGGCATAGAGGCAAACATTTCCTCGTTTTGGGGGCTGTCTACCTCTAAAGCAGCAAAAGCTAACACATCTGTAGGTTTGTCCTGGTGACGATATTGGGAATTGAGTGACTGAATTTCTACATCATCTGTCAACCGCAACCCGATTTCATAACCTGGTGCTGATGGAAGATAAGGGAGAAGTATTTCTAACCAGCTATCAAACCAGTTTTCCCAAGTTTCAAAAGCAATCCGCTGATCATTAGTCCCAAAATTTTCCGTTTTTTCTGGGGACGATTCATAAAAATAATCTTGTACATCTAGTTCAACTTGCACTAGCTACAAAGTCTCCTAGTAACTCGAGGTTTTGGTTGACGATCAGCGAGTTAGGTAAGCAAGACCTACGAAGAGAGCTACAAGTCCTACAGTAGTAAGCACAAAATGCTTAACAGAAGTACCACCTTTACGCACCATATTGCGCATGGCGAGTTTAACGTAGCTAGGTTGAGGTTCTTTTGACGGAGAACTGCTCATGATGATTCGTTAACAAACTCTTTTATATATAAATGTAACAGTTAACGTCAATGGTCATTTGTCATTTGTCATTGGGTATTGGGCATTGGGCATTGGGCATTGGGCATTGGAGTTATTTCTCCTGTGCCTCCTCTGCTTCCTCTGCTTCCTCTGCCCTCTCTGCCCCCTAGCCCCTAAGCTGGCGTACTTTCTACGAGTTGGTTTTCTTGTCGCAGATAGGCTTGGATGAAAGCGTCAAGGTCGCCGTTCATGACATCGGTAATGGCAGTTGTTTCTATGTTGGTACGCAAATCCTTCACCATTTGGTATGGGTGAAACACATAGTTACGGATTTGGTTCCCCCAAGACGCTTCCACCATATCGCCGCGAATTTCAGCAATTTCTTGGGCACGTTGTTGTCGCGCAATCACCAATAACTTAGCTTTGAGACGGGTGAGTGCTTTCTCTTTATTTTGCAGTTGCGATCGCTCTTCTGTACAACGCACAGCCAAACCTGTGGGAAGGTGAACTACTCGCACTGCTGTTTCTACTTTGTTGACGTTCTGCCCACCTTTACCACCAGCACGGGATGTAGTAATCTCTAAATCCTTATCGGGAATGTCTAGTTGTACAGAACTATCTATTTGTGGCATCACTTCCACCCCAGCAAAACTGGTTTGGCGTTTACCGTTGGCGTTGAATGGTGAAATCCGCACTAAGCGATGTGTACCAGTTTCCGATCGCAAATAACCATAGGCATAGCGACCAGTAATTTCCAAGGTAGCCGATTTAATCCCGGCTTCATCACCTTCTGATTCTTCTGCTAAGGTGACCTTGTAACCTTGGGCTTCTGCCCAACGGGTATACATTCGCATCAGCATAAATGCCCAGTCTTGAGCATCTGTACCACCGGCCCCGGCGTTAATTGTCAGTACTGCCCCTTTGTCATCGTAGGGGCCGGAAAGTAATTGTTGTAACTCCCACTGATCGAGTTCGTGATTGAGTTTGCTAATAGTAGATTCCGCTTCTTGCAGCAGCGATTCGTCGGTTTCTAACTCCAACAACTCAACCACAGCCTTGGTATCCTCCAGACTAGATTGCCATTGATGATACTGTTGGAGGTGGGCTTTGAGGTCGTTGAGTTCTTGCAGCGTTTCTTGGGCTGTAGTTTGGTCGTTCCAAAATTCCGGCTGGGCAGAAATTTGTTCCAGGTCTTGAATTTTGGCAGTCAGTGCAGGTACGTCAAAGATAGTCCTGGGTTTTACCCAGGCGATAAGACAACGTTTCGATTTCGCGTTTGAGTTCTAAGACATCCATAGTGGTTGCTAAAGATAAAGCGCTTCCAATTTTTAGGAACTAGCTCTTAATTCTGTTTGCCTTTTTGATTTTAACTGTAGTTTGGCAAATTCTTTCGTCCCAATTATTTAAGTTGTAAAATTATTTATACCGTTTCTTTGTGAAACTGCGCCACATTCTCTTAATCTCTTATTTCTTGGCGTACTTGGCGTACTTGGCGGTTAGTTTTTTTCTAAGCTCATTAAGCGCATCCTCATACAGAATTGGTATTACGGTATCTTAATATGCACCAGGAAGAAGATAGCTCGTCCTTTTATGTACGTGTCCCAGCAAGAGTTTTAGGATGCCTACGTGGTGGTGAAATTACTGTTATCCTCTTTCCTGGGCATGGGTTAGTGCTAACAGAACCAATCCCGACCTATCTCATTCCTGAAAACTTGAGAATGCCCAATAGTGAGTTTGATGTGTTGTTCAAACATCCTGGGCGAGAGATGATCCGCGTCTTGCTTCACCACGAATTATGTCCAGAAATTGATGCAAGCAATGAGTGAATTTCAACTTATCTCAAGCATTTGAGAATCGATATCTAAAAGCAAATTGCATCAAAAAATTCTCAGGTTTCATGGTAAACAAGAACTAAATTAACAATCTTTTGAGTGTGATTATTTGCCGCTTTTGTGGCACTAAAAGCTATAAGCAAAAACTTTAATAAAGCATATTTACTCACTCCTGGTTTTGATGTTGCTGTTGGAGATAAGCTTTGATAAACAAGTCAATGTTGCCATTCAAAACCTCCGTCACAGATGTTGTTTCCACATTGGTACGTAAATCCTTAATTCTTGTATAGGGATGCAAAATATATTCACGGATCAGCTCGTTGGATAAAGATTTTATTCTGCTAGATTGAATTTCGCCAACATTTTGAACACCTTGGGCGTGCATTAAAGCCCATAGCTTACTTTTGAGAATAGCTAAAGCCTGCTCTTGGTTTTGCATTTGACTGCGTTCTTGGTCACAAAAGATAGTAATTCCGGTAGGAATATGAAATACTTTGACCCAAGTTTCTGGGCGGTTCACATTTTCACCATGCCAACGCCATTTACTTATTTCTAAATCCTTCTCGGGAATTTCTAAATTAATCGATTCATCCCAAATCGTTATGACTTCTACTCTAGCTAAACTCGTCTGCAAAGTGCCATTAGCATTAAAAGGAGATATGCGTTGTAGTTGATGTGTACCTGTTTCTGATTTGAGAAAGCCGTATACATAACGCCCGATAATTTCCCAGGTAGCGTAATTAATTCCACCGCCATCCCCATCAACAATCTCTACCAGATGAACTTGGTAATTGTGATTTTTTCCCCAATTAAAGTACAACCTCATTAAAACATCCGCCCAAGATTGGGCATCTGCACCACTAACTCCAGCAGTAATAGTAACCAATGCACCCATTTGATCGTCGGGGTGAGATAGTAACTGTTGTATTTCTGCTATTTCAAGTTCTTCTTGGAGGTGCTTCAGGTTTAATTGGGTTTCTTGGAACAATTGCTGATCATTTGAGGATTGCAACAGTTCTAAAGCAGCCTTTATATCTTCGAGAATGGCGCACCACCGCCGATATTTTTCCTGCCTATAAAATATCAAGTATTCTATTTCTTGAAGTATCTGATAGGCTGGTGCTGGATTTGTCCAAAAATTAGCCTGAGCAATTATTTTATCTAATTCTTGAATTCTGGCAGTCAGTTCTCCCTGGTCAAAGACAATCCTCAGCTTTGCCCAAGATATTCGCTAACCTTTCTACTTCGCGTTTGATTTCGGGGATTTCCAGCATAGTTTTGCTCATGGCTGACCACCGTGATAGTAAGGATTCTTAATTTGTTAGATAACTTATCTGACGTTTTGAGACATATCCTTTATTGCTCTATCATTTGTTTCCATGATCCATTGCAGCCACAAAAAGAATCAGTCATTCCCGATTTACCATACATAATTTTTCCACATTCAGGGCAGATATATTTTTCCTTTCCTTTACTTTTAGGCTTTGCCTCTGATTGCGAGATAACATTTCGGGGTTTCAATATCAACTCACAATCCAAGCCTTGACTTACTTGCATAAATTTTCCATTGGGGTCAATTGATTGTTCACTAGAATCAGGTTCGACTATCAAGCCTATGCTTGCTGCTTTCTGGACATATTCTCTGTTGTGGTAATGTCTGGCTGTTTTTCGGCTGCCATAATGAAATTGCCACTGATGAATCATTTGATGAACAAGAGCAGTCAATAATTCTTCTTTTGGAAGAATTAAAAGTTTTTCGTTAATCTTTATTTCGTCAAGCACTTTTTGATTTTGCGTATCATCCCATTTACCAGGGCGGTAAACACCATCAGATTCCGCCCTGTATTCAATTTTCAAAACAGTATCTTCAGGTAACTTTCCATCAAAAATATTTATTCTTAGGTGGTTATATATATTAAATAACCGGAATGATTGCTCTGTCTCTTGCATTGAAATGTACCAGAATTACTTTTGGTATTGTAGCGTACGCTCCAGTCAGCAATACTTTTGAAAATCTAATGTAGCGTACGCTCCAAAATGCACAAATAAACAAGGAGCCTTTGCGGTAGGCTCCTCTTGAGTAATTCTGTAAGGTACATTACAGCCCAGTTTACCACCATTATGGTGACTTTTACCATAAGTCCCGCTATGGTGCTTTTTCACTAGTTTTTTCTGTTACATCCCTATAGGGTTCCTGGAGAATTGACGTTAATCGCACATACCAGCGCTATCGCCTGAGTATTCCCCTACCGCCTCAGCTACGTGTGATTGACTCATCACATACTCACCATCTGGTAGAAATATATATAAGTAATATGTCTATCTTTATCTGACAATTTGTCCAACAAATATCAATAAATAGAGATAGACACAAAAAAAGAGAGTAGAAATACTCTCTCTATGTTTTTATGCTTAGTTGGTATTGGTTATTGCTTGTTTCTCATTTCCTCAACCAGTCTCCTGAGTTGCTCATTCTGTTCCCTGAGTAGCTCAATCTCTGACTTTTGGTTGTCAATCGTTTGTAGTCCGAATTGTTGCTGACTGAAGGTAATCTCAGGATTAATGCCCTTCATGAATATCGCTTCATCTTGATAGTGTTTATTGCTGACATCTGGCTTATGTCCACACATATAACAGACAACTTTCTCAGGTATTCCTAAGTCATGAATAGCGTGATTAATGAACGTATGCCTTGTGTTATATGGTGACAAGTACTTAGTGAGTTTGCCTTGCTTGATGAGTTCAGAGATAATACCTTTATTTCCTTGGTCTGTCCTTCCCTGCCAAGTATCTCGGAAAACATTATTATTTATAATTTTTCCTGTTTTGGATTTAAACACCACATCACTAGGTTCCCCTTGAGGTATTGACTTTAGCAAGTTCCAAAGTTCACCGTCTTTAGGCATTGGAAACCGTCTAACTTCACTACCTTTGTAAGTCTTGTCATTTTTCAGAGGGTAGAATTTTTTGGTTGTTTGATTGAAGGTCGTTCTAATTAAAACTCTCTCATTGCTCCAATCGATATCATTCCATCTCAAAGCTATAGCTTCGCCAGTTCTACAACCTGTTAGGAATTTGAATTTAGTGAAGTGATACCAATGTTTCTTGGCTGGCGCGCTTTTGATGTAATCAAGTATGGCTTGGACTTCTTCCCAGGTATAAGCTTTTGACTGGTCTTCTGTATCGTCGTCAGCTTCTATCTCATCTTGTGTTTTACCTTTAGCACCTATCTTGCCTAAGTCATCCGTCATTCCCTCATAAGGATTGTGGGATAGTACCTTATTTTTTATCCCTAGTTGGTAAGCTTTTGAGAGATTAGAAATTACGTTTTTAACGGTTTGTAAATTCCTGTTCTCTACCAACCAATTTCTGATTTTAAGCGCGTCCTCAGATTTGGTAGCTTCCATTGCTGACTCAAGAAAGCTTTGGTATCGTCCTTTAAAAAAATTTTCATAGTGACTCTCTCTTAACCCTGGCTTTCTGTACTCACAGTACATATCCCAGACTTCTAAGAGTGATAACTCAGGCTTAGGTGGTGCTTGGTCGTTGACGGTCGTAGCTACAGCTTGAGATTTAGACGCTGCTTTAAGGTCACTAATAAAGTGTAAATCTCTCAGAATTTGCTGATAGCGTATTTCGTTAAAGTGTCCTGTACCGTCATCAAGCTTTCCTGACTCCATGTCTACTTGCAGTGTGTCTTGCAGTAGCTTAATCCTTTTATCATTGGGGTCAAAGTTGACTGAACTAATGCCGATACTTTTTCTGACTTGGTTTTTCTCACTGGGAAAGTGAGTTCTGGGAAAGCTAGCGATAACAGATGCACCATTTACCCTGATGCTTATTTCTCCCTTTGGGGCTTTCCCTGTGGGCGTTTTAGCCGTGTTTACCATAATGCTCAAGCAATGCTCAAATGAGTGATTTTGGTTTGTCAGACAACTGATATATGAGCATTATATAGTAAACCGTGGTTGCCCTTAGTAGACCACGGTTTTTTACAAAACTTTACTTTTCTCTAGTACCTACAGGCGATTAATCACGGCCATTCAGGGCAATTAACAGCCGCAAGATAAAAATGAATAAGTTGATATAGGTGAGGTACATAGATAAAGCCGCAGGCAAGTACTGATCGTTGCGATAAGTACGTGGCAAGATGTAGAAATCTACCACAGATGCGCCCGCAAATAGAAATACTCCCAAACCAGAAATAGCGATTTCTAACCAGGATGGTGTATAAACACCGAACAAGGCAAACACAAATTGAGTCAGACAGACAACAACCAAGGCAATAATGCCGAGAGAGATGGTTTTCGTCAAAGCCATCCCATCTTCTTCAGACAGATTTGAACCAATTTGACGGGCGACAATAAAGGTAACGCCACAACCAAGGGCTGCTAAACCAATGCCTTGAATACCAACACCTTGGGTTCTCAAAGCCAGAAATACTAAGCCACTGAGAGTATATCCAGTTAAGAGGCTGTAGGTAGCCAGTAGGGGAAGCGCCAGACCTTTATTGCCTTTTTCGGCAACATTTTGGGCAACAAAGAACAGAATTAACTCGACGATAACTGCACCAATGAAGGTGGGGAAGAATAGTCCAGGATGAGTACGGATAACTCCCAAACCTCCGTAGGTTCCTAATGCAGTAAGCACAAGACCGCCACCCACATAGGGAAGGGCATTGGCAATGACATTTGGGCCTACGAGGGAGTGAGATTTAGCCTCACGAATAGCGTCACGAAAATTGCTGGTATTGCTCATGTTTAAAACCTGTTTTGCTAATAAACGTCCTGTATACTTCCATTTTTACTCATATTTTTAGCTAATCACCAGTAAGTCAAACTGAAGAAATAATGTTTGTCATTGTCAAAAGTCCACACTCAAGAATCCAAAATTTATTGACCTTTGACCATTGACCCTTGACTCTTGACAGCCCTAGAAATCAAGCATACACGCAGCTTTCTCCTCAAAAATTGCAATAGCCAAGCGTTGTTTGTTTTGCCTTGGTAGTAGAATGACAAACTCTAATTCAGATATCCAACTGGAATATTTTTTCAGTATTAATGCAAAACTGCTCTGGATTTTGCTGCTGATAACAGATGTCTGTTGCGTAATTACTCTACTGTTCAGCTTAAATGATTACGTTATATTGCAGCAACTAAAGACTATGAATGATCCCAATCATTTTCTAGAAAACAAAATTAAGCTCCACCAAATCGTTATAAAAAATCAGGCTTAGAGATAAAAAATCATGCGTAGAAATACTGAATCATCGACTGGAGACCCTGATAAGTTCAGTATAACGACGATGGTTTATTCAGCGGTGACTAAGGAAAATAATGACAGCTTTGATAGCAATATACGCAACTCCATTTTTTTAGGAAAAGGAGTTACAACAAAGGAATTTTTATATGGCAGCAAGTGAGTCCTCTGTGCGAATAGATGGTATAGAGTTATTGCACTTATACCACCAGAATCCCTCTATTAAACTGCGTAATCAACTTGTGCAGCTACATACTGGCTTAGTGCGGAAGATGGCTCATAAATTTAGCCATCAATGTAATGAACCTTATGAAGATTTAGAGCAAATTGGTTATTTTGGTTTAATCAGGGCAATTGAACGCTTTGATCCCAGTCAAGGATATGCGTTTAGTTCCTTCGCTGTACCATATATTCGTGGTGAGATGCTGCATTTTTTGCGCGATCGCAGTACTCTATTAAAAATTCCCCGGCGTTGGCAAGAACTATATAATGAGGGGCAAAAGGTTCGCAAAGATTTGGCTATCGCTTTGGGTCGTCCTCCCAAGGATACCGAAATTGCCCGTGAATTGCGAGTCTCTGTGCAAGAATGGCAAGAAACCAAATTAGCTGCACAAAACCGGATGCCTTTAAGTTTAGATGCTACCGCTGTTCACTATGTTGATTGCCAAATAACTTTAGGTGAAGCCCTTCCTTGTCCTCGTTCCAGTGCGCTGCAACAACAAGAAGAAGAACGCCAACAACTCCAAGGTGCAATTAGTTTATTAGAAGAAAAGCCCCGGATGGCAGTTGAATTAGTATTTTTAAAAGAACTTTCACGCAAAGATGCTGCTAAGAATATAGGTACGAGTCCGATGACCGTAACGCGATATCTCCAAAAAGGTATTCAAGATCTAATTTGCTATTTGCAACCCCAGGCTATAGCAACTGGGTCATAGTCAGTAATCAAAAGTCTATAGTCCAAAATTTATTAACTGTTGACTGTTGACTGTTGACTGTTGACTGTTGACTGTTGACTGTTGACTGTTGACCCTGAACTAATTACCTAGATTTTAAATCAGCGATCGCTCCTTTGGTCATAGCCGCAATCGCTTTATCGCTCGCTTTTGGTAAATGATAATACTTACCTCCGGCTGTTTGTGCTAATTCTTTAGCAAAGCCAGTGGAAACAAATTTACTCTCCGTATCAATTACTAACAGTTGTATTCCCAAAGCGCGAATTCTCGCCGCAATTTCTAACAATTCGCTTTTGATATCTGGCTTTTCTCCTGGTTCTAGCTGTTCGCCTAAGGAACGCGCTAAGGGAATATTACCTCGCCCATCGGTGATGGCTACAACCACAACTTGCCCAATATCTCCACTCATTTGCGCATTTAACCCCACGCGCACAGCTTGGGTTAAACCATGCGCTAATGGCGAACCACCACCACAAGGTAGCCTTTCCAAACGGTTACGTGCTAAAGCAATGGAACGAGTAGGAGGTAATAATACCTCTGCTTGTTCGCCACGGAAGGGAATTAACGCTACTTGGTCGCGGTTTTGATATGCTTCGGTCAAAAGTTGCATCACTGCACCTTTGGCTGACTGCATTCGGTTTAGCGCCATTGAGCCTGAAGCATCTACCACAAATACTACCAATGCCCCGGCTTTGCGTACTAAACGCTTGGCGCGAATGTCTCCTTGTTCAACTATGACTTTACGATCAGGATTTCTTTCTCGGCGTGCTTTTTGATACGGTGCAGCCGCTCTCAGTGTGGCATCTACGGCAATGCGTCTGACTTTTCCTTTAGGCAACATCGGCTTAATGTAGCGTCCCCGGTCTTCCGAGAAGATGATGCTACGACTGCCAGATTTGCCTTGCCTTTTAGCCATCTGTGCAAAATAAAGCACACTATCATCAAGTATCACCCCTTCCGGATCGAAGATAAATTCTTCGGGGATGCTGGGTGGTTCTTGTTGTTCTTGTTCCTCTGGTTCCTGTTCTTCCTCTTCCTGTTCCTCTTGTTCGGATTCGTCTTGATTTTCTGGTGGCTGAGGTGGTGGTGGCGGTGGTGGCGGTGCTTGTTCGGGTGGCGGTGTCTGCACTATTGTGGCGCGTGGGACAATCACCAATTCCACAGCACGGCGCAAGTCTTCCGCGTTGACGGTGTTGCGTCCTTCTAAAGCGGCTGCGGCTTTGGCTACTCGCACAGCAAATAACTCGGCGCGGTGTCCTTGAACGCCGCCACGAATTGCTTCATTGACTAAATAACCAATTTGATCGTGGGTAATGGTGACATCTTTCAACCATTCCCGCGCTAGGATAATTTGAGTTTTGAGCGCGTCTAAGTCTTCGTTGTATTGTTGGAGAAACTCTTGGGGAGACACAGAATAGGCGATCGCTTGCTCGACTGCTTGTACTCTTTGATCTAAACCTAGAACTCCATCTGCTGAAAGTGCGATCGCAATTCTATCGAGTAAATGCTCCCGTAATCCACCTTCTTCTGGGTTATAGGTGGCAATAAACAGCGATTTACAGGGATGCTGAAAACTTATGCCTTCCCGTTCAATTTGGTTGCGTCCTTCTGATAATACTGTCAGTAGCTGATTACTAATTTGGTCGTCTAGTAAGTTAATTTCATCCACATACAACACCCCTCGACTGGCTGTGGCGAGTAATCCTGGTTGAAATATCGTATCCCCTTGTTTTACCGACTTTTCCACATCCACAGAACCTAGGAGTCTGTCTTCAGTCACTCCCAGCGGAATTTGCACAAAAGGAGCAGGGATAATTTCTGTAGGGACATCTTGAATGTCTTTATCTGCGTATTCTGCTAAAAGTAGATCATCCCAATCTTGGGGTTGACTGGGATCGCAGTTGCTAATCGAGCCTTGAACAACCTCAATCGGTGGTAGCAAGGCGTGAATTGCACGCGCCATCACAGATTTTGCCGTACCGCGACGACCTGCGATCGCTACTCCACCCAATCCCGGATCGACAGCAGCTAATAGTAAAGCTAATTTAATCGCTTCTTGTCCGACTACGGCTGTCAGGGGAAAGGAAGTAATTTTGGGCGTGATAGTAGGCGCAGGCATGGTTTGGCAATATAGCTAGTCTCGGCTTTTAGCATATCAAGGTTCTGGCACATTTAGAATAAGTGTTGTAACAACTTTCCCCAAAACAGCGAGATCTATGAGAATTCCTCAGGCTAAACGCTTCACTTTAGATGAGTATCACAGACTCACAGAATTAGGTTTTTTCCATGAGGGCGATCGTCTTGAATTAATCAACGGAGAAATCATCGAAATGGTATCGAAGGGTAAAGCACATGAAACCTGTTTAAGAAATTTGTGGAAGCTACTACCAAAGTTAGTCGAAGATAGAGCAACTTTGCAATCTCAAGCCCCAATTACCTTACCTCCAAACAGCGAACCTGAACCTGATTTTGCCATTGTTAAAAACAAAGAGGATAATTATCTATCCGCCCACCCTGCACCTACTGATGTGTTACTAGTCATAGAAGTTTCAGACTCTTCTTTAGATTATGACCAAGTTGTCAAAATTCCCCTTTATGCGAAAGCCGCAATTTCTGATTATTGGATATTTAATTTATTTGATAATCATCTGGAATGTTACAGTGAACCCTATCAGGATAGTTTGGGAAAATATGGTTATGCAAATAAGCGAATTATTTTACATAATCAAACGATATCTTTACCTAGATTTCCTGATTTATACCTTGATTTAGGCAGAGTATTTCCGCCTAAACTAAATTATTAATATTTTATGGCTTATAGTGATTTCAGACTTGCTGATATAATTGATACTTTTGGTTTAATTATCCATGAGTCATCGGGAATGTTTGCAGGTGTGCAGGAGCAAGAATGTAGTGATTTATTATCTACCATACTGAAAGAAAACGTTGATTTAGCCGTAGCTATCAGTTCGGAAAAAGCTCGAAGCGAAATGATTATTAGCCCAATTTTATTAGAAATTAGGCGCAAATTTAATTATGAAATTAGCTTTTTTTCTGGGGTTGATTTTACAGTTGATAGCCAACGCGGGCTAAATGGCTTTTGTGATTTTATCTTGAGTCTATCTTCCGAGCAGTTGCTTGTCCGCATTCCGGTAGTTGTTATTGTAGAAAGCAAGAATGAAAATTTAAGGTTTGGTTTAGCACAATGTATTGCCGAAATGGTAGCCGCCCAACTATTTAACGATAAAAATCAAAATAAAATCAAGGCTATATATGGTGCTGTTACTATTGGTACTCTCTGGCAATTTCTCAAGCTAGAAGGAAATATAGTTTCGATTGATTTGAGTGAGTATTATATCAAGGATATCAAGAAAATATTAGGCATTTTGTATAGTGCGATCGCTGAAAGTAAGTCATAAATTACTTATCCAGTAAAAAGGTAGATTATTGTCGAGTCGAATGTCACTGTAGGGTGTGTTAGGCGCATTTGATTCGATATGATATATCACTAAAAAATTTTCTAAGCGCCTAACGCACCACCATATTACTACTTTGTCATATAGTGAACTTCCCTAGAAGGGTTTCCCACCTTAAGATTCCAGGTAATTCCAGTCCTACATTTATCAAAAGAAGCAACGTCAAAAAAATTAACTATTAGCTACTTGACATTACTAGGATTGTCAGTGATATATTTTTCGTAACAGCAGCACATATAATCATCATACAAAAGCCTTAAGCTAAGGTTGGTGGTTGCATATGCGGCAGTTTTTGACTTGTACGTGAGTATGTAGTCAACTAGTTGGGTAAGTACTAATTTCAGTACCTAGTTAACTAATCAAACAAAAATTTGCTTTGTTAATTATGTACTTAAGTTAGTAGTTAGTCACCTAGTTTACTACACCCTCACATACAAGTCCGAAACTGCCGGATTTGCAACTTCTAACCTACACTCAGTATTAGCTAATTGAAATGCTAGTACTGGGTTTAACTGTTTTGATGTTGTTCCGATGCTGTTGCAAAAACAAAAAAAGGAACATAAAAAACATGAACCCTAAACAGAGACAAAGTAAAAAGCATCAAAATACTGTACATATTGTAATGTCAGACGCTAATCAATTTCCCAACAGGCAAACAAGCCAGCAGCAAAATTATATCGCTATTTTTTGGGATATTCAGAACGTCTCCTCAATTCAAGGAAAAGGTCATTTATTGCTGAAATTTGCCGAATCCCAAGGGCGTATAGAGTGCAAAAATGTCTATTATAATTCAGGGCATCAAAACCAAGTGTCCGCTAAAAATAATCTAGAGGTTCTTGGTTTTAAGTCTGTTGATGTTCCTGATTCCTCAGAGAACAGTGCAGATTATCGATTGATATATGACTGTACTCAATTGTTTACTCCAAAATCTTCGCCTAATCCTAATATAATTATCCTGGTATTAGGAGACTGGGACTATGCGGGCTTAATTTGTATGCTAAAGTCTTTGGTTAAAAAAGTAATAATCTTTGCTCAACAAGGTAGTGCTAGTCCAAAACTGATTAAACTTGTAGGTAGTGATAACTTCTACTTTATAGACGAGTTACCTCAGTTAGTTGCTAATGAGACTCAACTTCAAACCACTGTTGTTGATTCTCAAATTAGTTACAATGAAGCTATAGACTATCTAACTGAGGCTATCAAAACTGCTTTACAAAAAGGTAAGCCTACAGTATTTGGATACATTGATAAACTAATGCGTCAGCGTTGTGCTAACTATCAGGGGGTTTCCTCAATTATGAAACCTGATGGTAAGCCATTTTCACGCTTTAGCAAGTTTGTTGATGTTGCTGTGAAGGATGGAAAAGTCAAAATGCAGAATCAGCAATTGTTTTTAATTGAGTTAGGTAAACTTGCTGATTGAATTGGCTTTTAACAACCTAGTCTGGCGGTGCGTTAGGCTAAAGCCGTAACGCACCCTACCCAAAGATTTACTAAACAGCGCCGCTATTTGCGGTTTTTTCATGTTTAAAGACAAATTTCCCAACAGTCACTTTTCGCAATAGAACAAAATATAAAAATGCACAAACTTCTAACATTTCATGACGAAAAACTCCTGCGTCGTGCGCTTACCCACCGTTCTTATGTTCATGAAAACCCAGGAGAAGGAGAACATAACGAACGCCTAGAATTTCTCGGTGATGCTTTGCTAAATTACTTAAGTGGCGAGTATCTCTATCGTCGCCATCCAGAAAAAGGAGAAGATGAATTAACACGGCGACGTTCTGCATTAGTAGATGAGAAACAATTAGCAAAGTTCGCCGAAGAAGTAGATTTAAACTTTAAGATGCGGCTAGGAAAGGGTGCTATTCGAGATGGCGGATATCATAACCCTAATTTACTCAGCAGTACCTTTGAAGCTGTCATTGCTGCTTATTATCTAGATAACGATTCTGATATTGAAGCAGTTCGCGCAATTATTGAACCGCTATTTGATTCTGTATCTGAGCAAATTGTCGTAATTCGCTCTAATATAGACTCAAAAAATCGCTTTCAAGAATGGGTACAACGCAACGTTACCCCAAATCCTCCTGTATATGAAACAGTTCAAACAGGTGGTTTATCTCATGCACCTGAGTTCTTAGCCAAAGTTTTTGTGGATAAAAAAGAGTATGGCGAAGGTAAAGGACGTAATAAGAAAGATGCTGAAAAAGCTGCGGCTGAAGATGCATTAGCTAAGTTAAAAAAACAAGGTAGGTTATAAATCGTCTCGAACAAATTCGGGTAAAATTAACCCAACATTAAAAAGTGAAGCTTCCTTGTTTTGCTGTTTCATCCTTTACGTTTCGGCGTTTCCTGTTTTCAAAGCTAAATCAAAAATCTGTTGCGCGGTGAGGTTGAATTGTGGAAGGGTAGGGGATTTAATCAAGTCATTTTCTCTAAATGTTGTTTTTACATATTCCCCTTCAATTAACTCGTATACGAAAATAGTAGGCTGTTTGGGATAACCGAGATATTCGCGTCCACCTAAAGCAGCATAATCTGCAATCCAGTATTCTGGAATTCCCATAGCTTCGTAGTCACGACGTTTATCATAATAGTCGTCTTGCCAATTTGTACTCACAACTTCTACTATCAATTTAACCGAAGTCGCATTTTGAATAATTGATTCGGCTTCCCACCGTGTTTCAGTACCAATAGTTTCTTCATCCAAAACAATTATGTCTGGTTCGTACCCTGACTTATCGCGAGACGGTTTCACAATCGATTCTCTGGGTATTGTCCAAATGTCGCCTTTCCCCATCTCTCTAATAGCTATCAGTAATCTTTCAATCAGAGAACCTGTTAACTTTGAATGCTTCCCTCTAGGTTTAGGCATCTCGACAATTACTCCATCATATAATTCATACCGGACTTGTGAGTTTTCTGGATACCATTCAATAAATTCATCAAAGGTGTATAATTTTGATTCGGTTTGTGCTTGTGTTTGGGCTTGA
The DNA here is from genome assembly GCF_002368195.1 of Calothrix sp. NIES-2100. Classification (GTDB taxonomy): domain Bacteria; phylum Cyanobacteriota; class Cyanobacteriia; order Cyanobacteriales; family Nostocaceae; genus Aulosira. The sequence goes on from NZ_AP018178.1 coordinate 8,730,241, forward strand.
GTCATAAGTAATAATCTCCACGTTTAAAAAGTCGAGAATATTTGTTTCACCAATTATTTAAAACTGCGATATAATTGCTAATTCACATCTTCAATTGCAAAGGGAAAGTCACTGAAAAAGTGGAACCTACCCCAATCTGGGAAACTAAATTAATTTCACCTTGCAATAGTTTTACCAGTCGCGCAACTATTGCTAAACCTAACCCAGTACTTCCAGGAACGTAGGAATTATTCATAGAAGTCACGCGAAAGTAGGGTTCAAATATCTGAGTTTGATTTTCTGGTGCAATCCCAATTCCCGTATCCCTAACTGCGATCGCCCACTTTTGCTCATCCAATACCTGACATGTTATATTAACGCTGCCAGACTCTGTGTAACGAATGGCATTAGTAATAAGATTTGTAACAATCTGTTGCATTTTTACTGGGTCTGTAAATACTTGTTGAGGAGCGCGTACGCAATTAACTATAATTGGTAAGTTTTTTTCCCTAGCTTGAGGCTCCAACATTTCCAATACATTGTTAATTAATTCACAAACATTAATGAATTCGGGTTGTGGTTGGATTTTGCCTGTGTCATAGCGCGAAACTTCTAATATATCGTTGATCAGACGCAGTAAATGTCTGCCATTGCGTAGCACGCGCTCAATATGTTCTAAATTTACTGGCGTGTCATTTTTGCCATTTTGCTGTCGTTGTTGGCGTAAAAATAAATCTGAGTAACCAATAATTGAAGCTAAAGGACTTTTTAGTTCGTGTGCTAGTTGATTCAGATAATCTTGATTAGTATTAACTAAGCGATTTAGTTCTTCATTATGGAGTGTTAGGGAATGATACAGGTGTTGTAATTCTCCTAAGCGTTCTTCAAAATAACTATTGAAACACCGTGCGATCGCTTCATCAATCACAGTATCAATCAACCGCATCGCCCGCACGATCGCTATTGGTGTTCCCTGCAACAAAGAGGTTTCTATAGTCTCAAATATTACCGTTCTGAGTAAATGATATTCCCGCGCAATTTCTCCTGGATCAAAGCCTTGTTCAGCTCGCATAACACCATGCTGCCAACTAGCCACAACTATTGATTTAACATCATTCCCTTGAGATTTTGATAGCACTGTTACCATTGCTTTGAGCACATCGGGCAGATGATTTTTAATTGCTGTATAAGATAAATCATCAGCGCTTTCAATATGCTGATCTTTACGAACCTCTAATACCCATTTCTGGAGGATTGTGTCAGTTTTTTCAGCCAGTACTTGACTAAAATCCATTATTTTAAATTCTGTAAATAGACAGATGACTAAAATGCTATATGCAACTATTTTAGCAAGCGCCGCGTTTAAGTAATAAAATTTTCAAAATCTACCACTACCGAAAGGTAGAGATTTTTCTACTGCTAGTTTCAGTATAAATGCTGTGTTTGCTTAATAGTTTGTCCTTCAAACAAAAGGATAACGTATCATATATATCCTTTCTATTTAGGCAATAGCCAAATACTCAAATATTTTGTAGCTTGATGATTCTGCCTGTAGTCAACGTGGTTGTATGCATATTAACTAACATAGCTAACTCTGTATATAAAATTTAACGATTACTCAACACCTAGAATATTTATGCACTTCAGGTAGTGAAATCAACAATTTTAATCTGGGGACAGATATTTTTACTGAGAAAGCATGTTATATTATGCAAAATTAGAGTAAGTCAGCCTAATCTAGCGCATCACAGTATGTAACGCTAGAGCGGAGGAACCAAATTGTGGGGCGTATCTCCTCAAGGATCAAGACTCAAGGAAAAAAGTGTTCTCACACTTCATCCTTGATACTTAACACTTCATCCTTGAAGAGAGGGGCATCTCTCAGCCCTAGCCCGTCAGCTAACTTCGTAGGCATTGAGAGGAGACTGAAGAGAAGACATTTTTGTAATCTCATCAGTGTCCAAGGCTGGTACTGCTCGGATTATTGTACCCGTGCTGATATCTGTTGAGGTTGTGAATGCTGTTGCAACTAAATTTAGCGGCGATTTTTGCGATCGCTGGACAAGTAGCTTGGAAAAAAGCTAAACCTGTCATTGTCAAGGATGCTGTCATACTCCCCGCTTTAGGATTCTTAGGGGTAATTGTTCTATGGTGGATTGTGGCGCTATTCAACCAAGAATTAATGCCCACCCCACCAGAAGCGCTAGTTGCGAATCTGGATTACATTTTAAACCCCTTCTATGAAAGAGGGCCAGGTAACTTAGGAATCGGTTGGTTGTTGCTAGCCAGCCTGCGCAGAGTATTGCTAGGTTTTCTGTTAGGTGCAATAGTAGCGATTCCCCTAGGCTTTCTAATTGGGATGTCCAAACCGGCAATGTTAGCCTTAAATCCCATCATTCAAATCTTTAAACCAGTATCACCATTAGCTTGGCTACCGATTGCTTTAGCTATCTTCAACTTGGCAGATCCTTCAGCAATTTTCGTAATTTTCATTACCTCCCTATGGCCGACAATTATTAACACCGCCTTAGGAGTTTCTAGTGTTCCCCAAGATTATTTAGATGTCGCCAGAGTCTTAGAAATTCCTCGGTGGCGACGGATTACCAAAATTATTTGGCCTGCCAGCTTACCCTACATTTTTACTGGATTGCGAATCAGTTTAGGCATTGCTTGGCTAGTAATTGTCGCCGTAGAAATGCTCACCGGCGGTATCGGTATAGGCTTCTTTGTCTGGGATGAATGGAGCCGTTTAAATTTGAGTTCAGTGTTTCTTGCCGTATTAGTAATTGGCGTAACTGGATTAATCCTTGATTACGCCGTCGGCAAAATTCAAGAATTAGTAACCCGTCGCCCCTCAGTTGCTAAATAATTCCCATTTTTCACGCCAACACCCTCAACATCTCCTTACCTTTGCGCCTTTGCGCCTCTACGTGAGCTAATTTCCCCCTATTAATCTCGGCTGGAGCCACTTCAATGGCTGATCATAACTGGAATCGACGCGATTTTCTTTTAGGAATGGGAGCAACAACCGCCTCAATGGCGCTATCCTCCTGTGCTATCAAAGGTAATACTGGCGCTAAAGGACTAAGCGAAGAAGCCTTAGCAATAAAACCAGTAGTTAGATCCCAAGACTTAGAAAAGCCTGATATTACTGTCGGCTACGTACCTGTAAATGATTGTGCGCCATTTGCGATCGCCTGGAAAAAAGGCTTATTCCGCAAATACGGTTTAAACGTCAAACTCAACCGCGAAGCCAGTTGGGCAACCTCCCGCGATGGCTTGATTTTTGGTCGCTTGGATGCTTCGCCTGTAGTATCTGGTGCAGTCACCAACGCCAGAATTGGTGCAGAAGGCGCACGCCATGCCAAATTATGTGCCGCCATGACAATTCACCGCCACGGTAACGCCATGACGATGAACAAAGCCATGTGGGATTTTGGGCTGCGTCCGTGGTACGAGTATCAAGAAAAATATGGCGATGGTGCGTTAGAAGCCTTCGGTAGAGATTTTCGCAATTACTTTGACAACCAACCCCCAGAACGCAAAGTTTGGGCAGTAGTGTTGAGTTCTGCCATCTACGAATACTTTGTCCGTTATATTTCCGCCGCCGCTGGAGTCGATCCGCTCAAAGAATTTCGCGTCATCATTGTCCCACCGCCGCAGATGGTAACCAATGTGCGGATTGGGGCGATGCAAGCTTACATGGTTGCCGAACCTTGGAATACTAGGGCAATTACAGGTAATGAAGGTATCGGTTTTACCTTCGCCCAAGGTAAAGAAGTTTGGTTAGGACACCCCGATAGGTTATTGGGAGTGATGGAATCATTCATCGAAGACTATCCCAAAACCTATCGTTCCTTAGTCAAGGCGATGATTGAAGCTTGTCAGTATTGCAGCAAACCAGAAAACCGCCAAGAAGTAGCCGAGCTAATTACAGATAGGTCTTTTACTGGTGCAAAACCGAAAAAGAAAGGTGCGCCAATTACCAAGTTTACAGGGCCAGCAATTCTCGGCAATTACAACTATGGCGGATTTGATGGCAAAGATCGCACCATTCAAGCTGCTGATAATACGATTTTCTTTGATATTCCTGACAACCTGCCCAAACAGCCAGGAGAACACTCAACATTCTTATGGCGATCCAGAAGTATTTGGTTGATGACACAAGCAGCGCGTTGGGGACAAATTAAAGAATTTCCCAAAGATGCTGAACAATTAGCCGAAAAAGGTTGGCGAACAGACCTTTATCGTGAGATAGCCTCGGAAATGGGGATTGAAAGCCCTAAAGATGATTACAAAGTTGAACCTAAAGAAGTATTCATAGATAAAAAAGCTTTTGATCCTAGCGATCCTGTGGGCTATTTAAATAGTTTTGAAATTAGAGCTAAATCTCCGATTCGTTTCTTCATGTCTTAATTCCCAAGTCCCAATTATTGACTAACGGCTAAATTATCAGGAGCATTTGATGATGGAATATACCGCACTACCTATCAATACTCAGAACAAAGTTATGCCCCGCCGTGCATTTCTCGAAATTGAAAATTTAGTCAAGTCATATCCGACACCAGATAAAGGTAATTTTGTTGTGTTAGATGGTGTAAATCTTTCCATTGGTGAAGATGAATATATTTCCGTAATTGGTCACTCTGGGTGTGGGAAATCAACTTTGTTAAAAATTGTAGCGGGATTAGAAAAAGCCACTTCCGGCTCGGTACGGCTAGATGGAAAAGAAATTCGCCAACCAGGAGCCGAAAGGATGATGGTGTTTCAAAATTATTCACTTTTACCTTGGTTAACAGTGCGAGAAAATATCCGGTTAGCTGTAGATGAAGTGCTAAAAAATGCCAATCGATCTGAAAAAATTAGCATTGTTAACGAACACTTGGCAATGGTAAACTTGACGGCGGCTGCTGACAAATATCCCGATGAAATTTCCGGGGGTATGAAACAGCGTGTGGGTATTGCTAGAGCTTTAGCAATTCGCCCAAAAATGTTGCTGATGGATGAACCTTTTGGGGCGCTAGATGCGTTAACTAGAGGTAAATTGCAGCGACAAGTATTAGATATCTGGGAAAACCATCGCCAAGCAGTGATGATGATTACTCACGATGTAGACGAAGCAATTTATATGTCAGATCGCATCGTCTTAATGACTAATGGCCCTGCGGCCACAATTGGAGAAATATTAGAAGTACCTTTTGCGCATCCACGCGATCGCGCTGCTATGCGCAACTCAAAAGAATATTTTGAACTGCGCAACCACGCCCTGAATTTTCTTGATCGTTATTTTACCCAAGACGAGTAAATTAGATTATGATGCTTTTAGTGGGTAGCCTAATTCAAATTCGGCAAATCTTGAATTTGGAGCGGAGGAACCAATGTTTGGGGCTAATCTTTATGAGAGACACCTTCCAGTCTTAGCCCGTCAGCTAACTCCGTCGGCAGTGGAAGGAACCGCCAAAAACTTTGGCTTTTATACCAGTTGTTATTGGGGTTTCTTTTACCGATTTTAGTTATTAGTCATTGGTCATTGGTCATTGGTCATTAGTCATTAGGTAGAAAATCTGAACAAATGACAAAGGACAATTGACAATTGACAAAAGACAAAGTTGGTTACCCTGCTTCTCATTAGTCATTTGTTTCATGGGAGAGAAGTTAAGCTGTGAAAATCAAGCCAATGCTAGTGCGCCTACAAAGCACCATCGGTCGAGATGACTTAATTGAGCAAATGGTATTGCTACCAGAGCCAAAAAAAACCTTTTCTAAAAAAGCTTCTACAACAGCAAAACCAATTAACTTAATTGTCGCTTATGATGCATCTCCCAAGAGCCATACCGCCCTAGATATAGCTTTTTGGATTGCCCATCAAACGCGCTTGGCTACTAACACGCCAGTAACAGTTCAAGCAGTTTATGTGGTAGCAGATAAGCAAAAGAGTCAGTATTCAGATATGTTTAGCTTTACCAGACATCTCACTCCTTTAGAATGTCCAGTAAGCAACGTATCTAAAACTGTTACACCCGTTTTAACTCAGCCAACACTCCAAGCGATCGCACCACACTTACAAGAAAAATCCTTAGCTGTCATCCAACAAGCCGACCAAATTCTTTGGCAAGCACGCAGTCTCGCTGAAGAATGGCAAGGTTCTTTTAAATCTCATTTGCGCTTTGGTTCTGTGGCTGCGGAACTTAAAAAAGTTGTGGAATTAGAAACTGCCGATATCCTATTTATAGGTTGTCGATCTGTTAATCATCCTATTATTCAGGCACTAGGTTCTGATTTCCCTTGTGCTGTTTTAGGTATCCCTACTTGTATTGAAGAATAAACAAAGGCTATGAAGTTCAGTTCCTCTTCATTTCCTTAAAATTCCTCGGACTCCTGTTTGATTGGCTGAAAAAACTCTATATATCCCTAACCCGCTTCTTTATAGTTCCCTTTTTTGTGTTCCCAGTCTTTTTGAGTAATTTCACAAATCAAATAGGAGTGCTTTATCAATAAGTCACCTATCCTTAGGTGGCTTTTTTCACTATTATGCAAATAATAGACTTTGGGAGAGATAGGGTGGAAAATTGGCAAGCGGTCCTGAGCGTCATTACTTTTATATCTGTCATTGTTTTAATCATGACAGAATGGGTACATCTCACCATTGCTGCCTTTTTAGGAGCATTATTACTAGTTTTTACCAACGTCATGACTTTAAAAGAAGCTGTTGCTTATATCGGCAATAGTCATGGCACACTCGGTTTATTCTTTGGTGTGATGGTACTAGTGCGCGCATTTGAGCCGACAAAAATATTTGATTACTTAGCCACTCAAATGGTGTTATTGGCTAAAGGTGATGGTAAGCGTCTCCTACTAGGTATTGTTGGTATTACTACCCCAATTTGTGCAGTTTTACCCAATGCGACAACAGTAATGTTATTAGCACCCTTAATTCCACCAATGGCGCAGGAAGTAGGAGTCAATTTTGTACCTTTATTGATTTTGATGGTATTTGTTGCTAATAGTGCTGGACTCCTGACAATAGTTGGCGACCCAGCTACATTTATTGTTGGTGATGCCATTAATATTAGCTTTACAGATTATTTATTAAGGTTGAGTTTAGGTGGAGTAATTGCCGTTGCTACTGTGACAGCCACATTACCATTTTTATTTCGCAAAATTTGGCGGACAAAACTAGAAAATCTCGAACAACTTCCACATCCACAAATTAATCATCCGCGTGTTTTAGCAGTGGGTGCAATCATTATCGCTTTTGTATTGCTATTTTTTGTGATTGGCGAATCTCTACCAGTTCCCATATCACCTGCTGCGGTTGCTTTATTAGGCGCAGCTTTAGCTTTACTTCTATCTCACCAGAGCAAAATCGACTCAGTTAACAATATCTTACGGGATGTAGACTGGAGTACATTAATATTTTTCATGAGTATTTTTGTGCTGATTGGTGGCTTAGAAAAAACCGGGGTAATCAACGCTTTATCAGGAATATTAGGCATAATTTTGGGAAAAAATATTCTGTTGGGTTCCTTGGTTTTAATATTTTTTGTCGGGATATTATCTAGCGTTGTTCCGAATATTCCCTTAGTAGTGGCGATGGTTCCCTTACTTAAACAATATCTTGTCAACGTCGGTTTGGCACCAGACGCAGTTCTCGCCTCAGACTTTCAAGGACAATTTCCGCCAGAAGTGTTACCCCTGTTTTACGCCATGATGTTTGGTGCAACTCTGGGAGGTAACGGCACATTAGTAGGCGCATCTTCTAACATAGTAGCCGCAGGTATATCTGAGCAACATGGACGGCGCATATCTTTTAAAACATTTCTACACTACGGCATCCCAGTGATGCTACTGCAACTGGTGACTTCGGCTTTGTATGTGTTGTTTCGCTTTCTACTTTAAGTAGTTGGAGGACTATATCCTCAACAAATACTCCAACCAGAAATTTTTTAATTATTACTTAATATTTATACCCGTCAACATGTATACAGATGCATTTCTATCTTCAGGGAGATGCATCTATGTGTTGTATTCAATGATTCTACCTTACGGAGTGATTTTTGGTCTCTAAATCTGGTAAAACAACTATAAGTACAACTAATTTTACCCTGATAAGGATTAAACCCATGAACCCGCCTGAAGAATATATTAATAATAATAATTTGAGAGAGCTAGGGCAAGGGGGGTCTGCACAAGAGATAAACAAATCACAATTGAATGGGACAAATCTGAGCGAACTTAACAGTTTAGATAAAGTCAGAGATATTCTTTTCGGTAACCAGGTAAGGGAGGTAGACAAAAGGTTTGCACGTTTAGAAGAACGTCTAGTTAAAGAATTAACTAACCTGCGAGATGAGACAAAGAAACGTTTAGATTATTTGGAAACTTATATTAAAAAAGAAGTTGATTCTTTAACTGAGCGCTTAAAAAATGAGCAATTAGAACGGGATACAGCAGTGAAAATACTTGCGGAAGATCATAAAAATCTCACTAATTCTTTAGAGAAAAAAATTGCCCAATTTGATGAACAAACTACTAATAGCCAAAGGGAACTGCGCGAACATCTCCTTAACCAATCTAATAGTCTCCAAGATGACATTAGGCAAAAATATGAAGAAATTTTGACTTTACTAGAACGGGAATCGCAAGAACTGCGCAGAGAAAAAACTGACCGTTCTCAGCTAGCTTCTCTGTTTAGCGAATTAGCTATCAGGTTGAATGCTGATATTAAATCTTAATTATAGCTGTTGACTGTTGACTGTTGACTGTTGACTGTTGACAGACTTGAAAGGCTTTTATTGTCAGGGTTTTATCTTAGCTTGATGTCCTAATCTATCTGGCTACAGCTATAAAACAAGGAGTTAGGGGTTTTTCCGCTAACCTTGTAAGATTTTTAATTTTGAATAATCAATATATTTTTATAAATTGAAAAAATAAACTTGGCTTTGTAAAAATGAGTAATAAATCTCAGAATGAAATATCTAAAGAATCATCTAATTTGCCCAATAGTAATAGCCACAGCATTACAGAAATTTCTGTAAATAAGCGACAAAACCAGCGCTTAACGCAGTTATCGGAAATCGCAGACAGTTCGACAAATAATCATTTAAAAACTAGCGATGAATTAAGTACACTTCGCAGTTTACTTCTCGGTGTTGAGCCGACTCAACTTGATAAACTCTACGAACGATTAGATAATCCCCAAATTCAAGCAGAAGATATCAGCCGTCTGCTTCCAGAAGCTATAGTTTTGCGATCGCAGCAAGATAAACAATTAGGAGAAGCAATAGTATCTACTGTCGAAACAGCTATTCATACCTCAGTAAAACAAGACCATAATATACTTTCAGAAGCGTTTTTTCCCATTGTCGGGTCAGCCACACGCAAGGCGATTTCCACCGCGCTGGAAGAGATGATGCAATCTCTCAATCAAACCCTAGAACATAGCTTGTCAGCGCAGAGTTGGCGATGGCGGCTAGAAGCGCAAAGGACAGGAAAATCATTTGCGGAAATTATCCTGCTGCGCACCCTGGTTTATCGAGTAGAACAAGTATTTTTGATTCATAAACAAACTGGATTATTACTGCAACATCTGGTAGCGCCTAGGGTAACAATTCAAGATCCCGATTTAGTTTCCGCGATGTTGACAGCTATCCAGGATTTTGTCAAAGACTCTTTCAGTGTGGAACATAACGAAGGATTGCACAGTTTGCAGTTTGGCGAACTCACCATTTGGGTGGAAGAAGGGCCAACAGCTGTATTAGCCGCGATTATTCGGGGGAAACCGCCTCAAGAATTAAGGTTAATTCTACAAGATGCGATCGCCAAAATTCACCTGAGGCTAAGTAGCGAAATTAACGCCTTTGCTGGAGATCCAGAGCCATTTGCAGCTAGTAAACCTTATTTGGAAGCTTGTTTAGTTGATGGTTATAAATCTCCCCCTAAGAAAAATTATACTTATGCCTGGACTTTTTTAGGTACAATAGCGATCGCTTGTGGGATTTGGGGCTTTTTGACGCTCAAAGAGCAATTTCGTTGGCATTCCTATATCCAAAAACTTGAATCGGAACCAGGAATCGTTGTCATTAATACCAAGCAGCATCAGGGTAAATATTTAATTTCCGGAATGCGCGATCCTTTAGCAGTAGATCCCAAAATACTCATACAGCCAGCAAATCTCAATCCTCAGAAGGTGATCGGTAAATGGCAACCTTATCTATCATTAGATCCAGAATTAGTTACCATAAGAGCAGAGAAACTACTGCTACCACCAAAAACAGTATCATTAAAAGTTGACAACAATGGCATTCTTAATGCTACTGGTACTGCACCCCGCCAATGGATTTTAGAAACACGAAAATTATGGCGTTTTATTCCCGGGGTAACTCAATTTAACGAGAAAAATCTTCAAGAACTCGAACTGAGCCAACTTGAACTATATAAACAACAGATTGAACAAGAAACACTATTTTTTGTAGAGGGAACAACAGAGTTAATTCCTGGTGAAGCTGATAAACTCGCTAATTTAGAGATAAAAATCAATCAGCTTTTAGCTGCTGGTAAATATCTTGGTAGAGATATAAGTCTGCAAATTACAGGACACACTAGTACCACTGGAACAGAACAAATCAACAATTTTCTCAGCCTTGCCCGCGCCAATAAAATCCTATCTTATTTAGCTTCCCAAGGAATCAACACCAGCAAATTTAAAGCTGTAGGCGCAGGTTCTAACCTATCTTTATCTCCAGAATTGGCAAAAGCTGCTAACCGCAAAGTATCCTTCAAAATATTCATGACCAACACTTCTCGCGCTCAGTAATTATGAATTTATGCTCCAAAAAAAAATATGTATGGTAGGTGCATTTGCCACTGGTAAAACAAGTTTAGTGGCCAGATATGTTAGCAGTATTTTTTCCGAAAATTACCATACGACTGTAGGAGTAAAAATCGATAAGAAAACAGTAAATCTTGAAGATAGAACAATCAATCTTATCCTTTGGGATCTCTATGGTGAAGATGAATTTCAAAAAGTGCGCATGTCTTATTTACGAGGTTCATCTGGCTATTTATTAGTAGTAGATGGTACTCGGAAAAATACTCTTGAAAAAGCTTTTGATTTGCAAACAAGAGTAGAAGAAACTATTGGCAACGTTCCTTTTATTATGATACTGAACAAATGGGATTTAAAAGATGAATGGGAGATTGATCCTGTAGAAATCGACGCAATCAAGCAGAAAAATTGGATTGTGATGAAAACTAGTGCGAAACATGGTATCGGGGTAGCAGAAGTTTTTCAAACTCTTGCTGAAAAAATAATGGCTGGATAAATGTTAGATGTTCCCACTCCTGTGATTGCTTATCTATTGACTTTCATTCTAGAAGGAAGGTCTTTTGCCTATCTTTTAGTCAACAAAGATGGCTGTTTATCTGCTTGGGGAGGAAAATTAGCTATATACGGAGTTACTAACCTGAAACCAGGAGAAAATATCACAGAACAGGTCTTTTTTTTAGAAGGGATGTTGCCATTAGACGATTTTCCTTTATTTTTACCACGAATGAAAACTGAATATGGTGTTTGTGCAGATGTTCATCTCTTTCCTTCCGAGGAGGGTGATTGGGTATTATTGTTAGATGCTACTTGGGATGAAAAACATTGCGCACTCATTCAACAACAAGCAAATGAATTCAGCTTGTTGCAAGAAAAATTAATTAAAATTTTAAACCAGTAATCTTATCAAATAGTTAATTTATTATGGCGTGAAATCATGAATGACTCTATCACAGACGACCTATTCGCAGCCTTGAATATTCTAGTGTTAGAGCGACTTAATCCTGGCTCTTTTAAAGTGACTGGGACAGTCCCAAATTGGTTAAAACGTTTTTGTCATCCCAGAATTACATCAGGTATGGAAGTCTTAATACCGGAAGAACAATTTCCTTTTTTAGAAAATTTTTTAATTGATGCAGAAGAATTTTGGCAAGATCATAGTGCTACAAAACTTAGTTCCGGCTTCTGGACTGAGCGGGATTTAACTGGACAAGAATACCATTTTGAAGCCTCAGCAATTTCTCTAAATCAGAGAAAAATTTTATTAATTGAATTATTAGAAGATGTTTATCAAGAAAGGCAATACATTATTCAAAAAGCCAGAGAAAATCAATTAAGTTATCAACAATTATTAAAAGATAAGCAGAAGAAAGAAATTTTAATTCATTGTATTATTCATGATATAGCCGGACAATTAAGCAGTATTAATTGTTGTCTAGCTCTGTTGGAATTTGAAAATTTAACACCTAAAGGAGAAGAACGGTTAAATATAGGAAGACAGCAGACAATTAAGCAAGAAATGCTGATTCGGGAAATATTAAATGCATTCTCGGCAGAGATGCGATCGCTAGAAGCTTTTACACTAGATGCGGAACAAGCACCGGATATTTTAGCTTCTGTACAAGAAGCCATCAAGCTCTTAAGTCCTAGTTTTGCAGTCAATCATCTGCAACTACAACTAGCCAGCAATATAGACTTAACAGCAGACTGGAGAGTAGTGGGCGATCGCTCCCGTTTAGATCGGGTGATGTCAAATTTAGTAGAAAATGCCTTGCGCCACAGTCCACCAGAATCTACTGTGGAAATTGGTTTACAACAAGATGAAACATCTGTTCTCGTGACAGTTGATGATCGAGGTACAGGAGTAGCGCCAGAGATAGTAGAAAATTTATTTCAAAAATTTGCCCAAGGTGAAAATAAATCGGGTAAAGCTGGGCTTGGACTTTACTTTTGTCGCATTACAGTTGAACGTTGGGGAGGTAAAATTGGTTATTTACCTCGTCCTCAAGGCGGTTCAAGGTTCTGGTTTCGTCTGAATAAACCAGAACAAAATGTTTGAGGTTAATGGTCATTAGACAAATAACAAAGGACAAATGACCTAATAATTCGTAATTCGTAGTTCGTAATTCGTAATTACGAATTGGACTAAAGCGACTTGACAGATAAATATAAGCACTAAAAAAGTTAGGGTACAACAATGTTGTGCCCTAACTGGTGGCATCTATGACTTAATTAAATTGAAATCGAACTACTTAATAGCCAATCAAGTGCAAAACATCGCGCAGTACGCTATATCCTGCTAAATCCCACAATAAATAAGCAAGGAAGCCAATAGCTGCTAAGCGACCGTTCCAGATTTCTGCTTGTGGTGTCCAACCAAACAGAAAAGCATTCCGATCTACGCCGTTATATTCTGTAGCAACAGGTGGTAAATTAGTAGAAGGACGAGTTTCCATTTTTTTAACTCCTAAATTGAGCAGGTTTTTGATTATTTAAACGGTTAGTAACCAATGACGTGCAATACGTCGCGCAGTACGCTATATCCTGCTAAATCCCACAATAAATAAGCGAGGAAGCCAATAGCTGCTAAACGACCATTCCAGATTTCTGCTTGTGGTGTCCAACCAAACAGAAAAGCATTCCGATCTACGCCATTATATTCTGTAGCAACAGGTGGTAAATCAGTAGAAGGACGATTTTGCATTTTTTTATCTCCTAAATTGAGCAGATTTTTGATTATTTAATCAGTTAGTAACCAATGATGTGCAACACGTCGCGCAGCACGCTATATCCTGCTAAATCCCACAATAAATAAGCAAGAAAGCCAATAGCTGCTAAACGACCATTCCAGATTTCTGCTTGCGGTGTCCAACCAAACAGAAAAGCATTCCGATCTACGCCGTTATATTCTGTAGCAATTGTTGGTAAATCAGTGGAAGAGCGAGGTTCCATTTTTCCCTTAACAATTTGTTTCTTGATTTAAATGTAACGATTTATAAAGAAGTTGCGTTCTGTCTGTAGACACAAACAATAGCCACTTCTTGTGGATGATAATTAAGAAGTTGTTGCAGCTAATATATCCACCCTCAGAGGGTGATAAAAAACTAATTGTAAATAAATGTAACGCAGACAACAAACAAGCACATATTTTCTAGTTAATTGGCTTGAGGAAATATGCCAATTAATTAACAAATTTCAATTATTGAGGCTGTAATAAAATTAGGGGCTAGGAATTAGGAACTAGGGACTAGGGAAGAGAAATTTTCATTTTTGGTTGTGAGATTTTTCCGTGATTGACTGTTTTGGAAATAAGGCAGAAGAGGGCACAAGCGGTATGATTTTTCATGTCCTCGTTGTGCTGGGGTAGCAGATTATAGGCGCGATCGCCCAATGTGGGCATAGCACCAATCCCACCTCTTCTAACGGTGGGTGCGTCAAAGACTGCTTTATAGCTAACGACTATTCAAATTGAAGTTGGGGAGCCAGTTGCAAAGTCCCAATACCTAAATCTTTGGGAGAAAGCGATCGCGCTTCAAACAGAGCCATCATATCCCGTAATTGGGGGTTACCACGGGAAGATCCTGTCAATCCTTTGGCAATGATTAAGCCACAGTAGCCTTTGGTATTTTTACACCGCTGATTCCATTTTTTTCTCGCTTCTACATGAACGGGATCGTCATCTAAAAATTCCCCAAATAAAAACAATTCATCATTCTGAGTTTGTAATAAACCTAAGTCGTAGCTATTACCATCAAAGGGATCGGCACCAGGATTAAAGCAAATGGCTTTCAATCCACCAGTGGCCTCTAGATTTTCAATTACCGTCTTAGCTCGAGGACGGGAAGTTTGAATTAAAATTACAGGCAATCCGTCACCTACTTGGGGAATTTCACCGATGGGATGATAGGTAACGCCTTGACGCAAATACGCCAGCATCTCCCAAGAGACTACTCCCAAGCTGAGAAAAGAATCTTCTGGGATCAAATCATCTCTTAATGAACGGAACATCGAGGAAGATTCCCCCATTTCGTCATCCTCGAGATCTATACCTGCCATTTCCTCTAATTCTGCTGCTAACTCTGGCATGGTAGAGACAGTTACAGATACTGTTTTAGTTGCTTCATTGGACTGAGGAAGCGTAATTCGATAGCGATGGTTGAGGCTGGGGAAGGAATCTGCACAGAGTTGGCGACGGTGATCGCGGATAAAGCGGCTCAGGCTTTCTAAAGCCACAAACATCACAAGTGCTTCTTCGTCATATAAAACCGATCGCAGTCCTTCTAAAGGATGGATATTACCGAAAGTCGGGTCAATTTCTGATAATGGCAAATCCGCTAAATCACCGTCATCATCCTCAAATTCTTCTGTTTCCTCACTTTGCTCAAAGGTCAGAAATAGGCAATCTTGTTTGAGGAATGCTTCTTCTAAACGCCCTTGTGATTCTTCATCTCTTAACACGGCGGCGCGAAACTGCTTGAGGGACTCTTCGGAACGATACAACAAAATTCCATATTCCATCCCCAGCATTCCCATAACTGAGGCGTAGAGTTTACCAACATCCCATTTATTAATCTCTATAGACAAGATTTGCTGTTCTTCTAAAAATTCCCAAGGAGAGGCTTGCCAAATGGCGAAAGCCTTCTCTTGTAAAGCTTGGGCAAACTGCGGCGGTAAATCGGGGATTTGACTATCGAGGATTTCCCCAAAAGAGCGAAACAGCTCATCAATCAAAGGCAATTCTGGTACGTACTCAATGGCAATATCCAAGTCTTGTAGCACACCGCGCAGATAAAATTGGATCTCGCGATCGCGCACGACAATTCTTTGCGGTCTAGCTGGTTTGGCTGGACTATGGGGATGCTCCATAGCCCGCATTAAAGTGCGAACCACTGCTTCTGGGCCAGTGTCGGGTGAGACTACGTCCATTCCTCTAACAATACCTTGAGAGCCATCCACCCACAGTATGCAGTCCCCCTTGGACTCTGCGTCTATTGGCTGGGTTTGCGATGATGACAACGGACGGCGATCGCCCTCCCATACAGAAGGAATTTGGGATAACTTCTTCAACCGACGACTGGTAGAGCGATTAAAACTTGTCATAGAGTAAATTAATTAAAAGAAGCAATATCCTCGGCAATTTTTGGGAATGGCTAGCCTCGGATGAAATTTTCCAGAGCTAAAGAAAGAAGATTGGTGGCGATTGGTGCTGCCATCAGGCTGAATCTCCAAAAATAGCGAATCTCTAAACCCACCGAATCTCTCAATTCTAGAATAAAAATATTTAGCCACTTTTGACGGAGTCTTTACAATTTGGCAATCAGAGACATCAATGTCGCTAGAATGGATACAAAAACACCAACGACAACCCCAGGCTACTGGTTAGACCAATTAAGGAGTTGAAAAGCAGATGACACAAGCAACTCAGCCACAACAGCGTGGAATTCAGTTAAGCGAAGCGGCATTACGCCAGGTAAAATCCCTTCGTGACAAGCAAAGTCAAGATTTATGCTTGCGGGTAGGCGTGAGACAAGGTGGCTGTTCTGGAATGTCCTACATGATGGACTTTGAAGACGCCAGCAAGATTACCCCGCAGGATGAAGTTTTTGACTATGATGGCTTCAAAATTGTTTGCGATCGCAAAAGCTTATTATACCTCTATGGCTTGATGCTCGATTACAGCGATTCTATGATTGGCGGCGGCTTCCAATTCACTAACCCCAACGCCAACCAAACCTGTGGTTGCGGAAAGTCATTTGGAGTGTAAGATTGTCCTTTGTCAGGGGTCAGTTGTGAAATTTCTCATGACCAATGACAAAGCGCAAAGTCGGAGCGGAGGTTTCCTCCGATCAGAACTTTGTAAGAGAGGACAAATGACAAATGACTAATGACCAATGACTAATACCGTTGAATCCCTGTTTGATACAGGTTTGGAACGCTATAAAGCTGGAGAAAGCGCCGCTGCTTTAATTCCTGTATTTAAAGAAATTTGCGATCGCGCTCCTAAAAGTAGTTCTGCTTGGACTTGTTTGGCTTGGTTGTATCTGCTGGAAAACAAAGGCAACTTAGCTTACAAAGCCGCACTCAAAGCAGTCAAGCTTAATCCCCAAGACCCACAAGCCAGAATTAATCTGGCTGTAGCCATGCTGGAAACTAAGCAAAAAGGTTTGCGGGAACATGTTGATTTCGCCCAACAGTTAATTTTTGTAAATCAAGAATGGGAGGACGAAGTCAAAAAAAGCATTGAAGATGGTTTAACGAGAAAACCAGATTGGCAGAGTTTGACAAAAGTTAAAGGCTGGCTGTTTGATAATTAGGGGCATGGGGCATGGGGCATTTCTTATTTATCTCCCTTGTCCTCCTCATCCCCCTAGCCCCTAATCACTAACCCCTAATCCCTAGTCCCTAGTCCCTGTATGAAAGATAAATTGTTAAACTGGCTAAACCTGATTTTAGTTGCAGATGTATTTCTGGTTTTCTTTGGCTTTGGGTGGTTCGCGATCGCAGTTATTGGTGATGCCTCTGGTGTAAATTTAGGATTAGATTTATGGCATCAACTATGGCAACCTGTGTTTAACCCAGCCATTGGTATTCTCATGGGCGGCGCAATTCTCACCGGACTGATCAGTTGGATTTCGCGAAAATTCCAAGCTGATTAATGGTAAACAAACCAATGCCCAATCCCCATTGACTTATTGCAAAATTTGTGTTAATGCAGAGCGCAAATTAGGATATTGATACTCAAAGCCCGCTGCCACAGTGCGCTTGGGAAGAACTTCTTGCCCTTCTAACACTACTTTTGCCCCATCTCCCAACAGTGCTTCGAGGGCAAAAGCCGGAACTGGTAACCAGGAAGGGCGATTCATTACTTGCCCCATAGTTTGGCTCAAGTCTGCCATCCGCACAGGCTGGGGAGCGGTAGCATTATATACACCTTCAATTTGGGGATTGGTTAAAGCTTGCACAATCAGGCTGACTAAATCGTCTATGTGAATCCACGAAAACCACTGCCGACCGCTGCCAATGGGGCCCCCGGCAAAAATTTTGAAGGGCGTAATCATTTTACCCAAAGCACCACCCATTCCCAAGATAATACCTAAACGCAGAATTACCAATCGCACACCAGCATCTTGAACTTTGTTTGCTTCTGCTTCCCAAGCTTGGCAGACTTCGGCCAAAAAATCATTTCCAGACGGGCTGGTTTCGTCAAAGGTAGCAGTTTCACTAGTGCCGTAGAAGCCGATAGCTGAAGCGTTGACTAACACTTTGGGCTGAGGGCTAGCCTGGACTATTGCTTGGACAATTTTTTGTGTACCTAGCTTGCGACTATTGAGAATTTTCTGTTTCTGTTCTGGTGTCCAGCGTTCCTCAGCGATGGGTTCGCCTGCTAGGTTAACAACGCCATCACAACCGGCGATCGCATCTTGCCAAGAACCTGTTGTAGTAGGTTGATAAGCAACTATTTCTACATTGGGAAAAGCTTTAGCGGGAAAAACCTTTTGGGCAAAGGCAGGATTACGCGTTAACACCAACACACTATGACCTTCTTGATGAAGCCGTTGTACCAAACGACTCCCCACAAATCCTGTTGCTCCAGTAATTGCTACTTTCATCAGAAAAATGGGTCTGAAACCCCGTCCTTCTAGGACGGCTTTACAAGCCCCTTACGGGGACTGGTTTTTAAATGGCGATAAGCCCAGGAAACCAGCAAAACCCGTTTAAGTCCCTTCCCGCAACACAGATAAGATGTCCTGTCTAACAGCACCTAACCAATTAGGCTTGCAGATAGTCCAGACTAGGGAAGTATCTGGAAGTGCGTACCAACCTGTGTCTCAATGCGGTATTCACCTCTTGCGTTGCCTAAATTGGTTTAGACAATCCTCACCCTTCAAGGGTGAGGTTGGTGAACATGCACACCTCTGCCAGACCCTTATTTTAACGTAAATTGCCAGTTATCTAGTTATTACTGGTAATGGCGAGGAGGGAATCAGGGAGATGAGGGGGATATGGGGAGTGTGGGGAGTGTGGGGAGAATATAAAAAAGCTTCTCACACCTCCCAATGCCCAATGCCCAATGCCCAATGCCCAATGACAACTGACTTTTTTATTTAATGAATTGATAAAGACTTGGAGTTTACATACTTAGGTATTATAGGATGGACGGAGTGTTGCAAGGCGTGGGGCTATTATGGCTCGCTATACCTGTTCATTTATTGTTTCTGTTCCTGTTGAGCATCTCCAGCCTTTGCTTGTAGATCTGCTACAAGACTGTGAATTGGATGTTCAATACTACAATGCCGATTACATTATGGCGCGTGAAATTCCCGGTACTGTTTCTTTTTCCAAGTTAGTGAAGGTGGAAGTACTGATTGATAAATCAACAGCCACGGAAACAGAAACCCGGTTGAGTATTGTGGTTAAAAATGAGGAATTGCCACTCCAACTTGATAATCACTGCCGACAAACATTTGAATTTGTGAAGCAAGCGATTGAACGCAGTCGCCATTGGCATTTGATTGAAAGTATAGCTGGGTAAATTTTGCTAATTTTTTCCAGGCGTTCGCTAAAGCTAGCTCAATGACAAAGCTAGCTCAAGCAACACGCCGACCATACTTATAGCGAACGCCTAAGTTTGATTTAGAAAGCTTGACATTTATGAAGCAAGCGCCTGGAAATCAATAAATTTTCTTGAATGTTGTTGGTTCTAGATTTCTTCTAGATCCTCAGTCATACCAGGGTTTATGAGTGTAATATCATACTCACTGGCATCAGTTTGTCCGGAGCGATGAGAGTTACGTAGCAAGTAATAAATGGCACGTACCTGAGGACCAAAAATAATTTCGTCTTCATTTTTGAGATCGTAGGATGGCATTTTCCGCCCATTAATCATCAGACCGTTAGAACTGAGCTTGCCTTTGGCATCACCATCGACAATGCGATAATAGTAGCTTTGACTATTCTGTTCTCTTGGCAATCTCACTAATGTTGCATGGCGACGGGAGACAAACTGCGACACCAAGCGGATATTGCACTCGCGGTCTCTACCGATAGAGTAGACGGGGTTTTCTAGAGTAAATTCCTTACGACCTTGATCGTCTTCAATAATCAGAAGATGACTTTCATTGGTTTGTGTTGCCATTGATGCATCGCGGCTCAAATCGGTTGAACTGTGATTTACCAAGAATTGTTTAATATAGTTTCCTGCCATTCTCACGTCTTACAGCCTATGGTACTGCTTTAATAAGCATTAAGTTGCATATGGTCTCAAAAAAGTAGAATTTGACTGTTCTACTCCTGTTAGTTTAACTTTTGTCAGATTCTCAACAGGCTTTAGTAGATGCTTAACTCCTGATTACGATTGTAGTCTGCCCAATCAGCATAGAAAGGAGATCGAGGAATTTTAAGGTCGATGAGCTAAACGCCGTAATAAGACTGAGTTACTAACAACACTAACTGAGCTAAAGGCCATTAATGCGGCGGCGCCAGATGGGCTAAGTATAAAACCCAAACTGGGTAATAAAACACCAGCTGCTAAGGGAATACCAATTGTATTATATGCAAAAGCCCAGAATAAATTCTGACGGATTTTGTTGAAGGTGGCACGACTGAGGTGAATTGATTCGACAACATCGCTTAAGCGATCGCGCATCAGTACAATAGCAGCCGTTTCCATTGCCACATCTGTTCCTGAGTATAAAGCAATTCCCACATCTGCTTGCGATAAAGCTGGAGCATCATTGATCCCATCTCCAACCATTGCCACAACAGCTGCGGATTTGGTTTGTAATTCTTGAATGGCGGCGGCTTTTTTACTGGGGGGGACACCAGCGATGATATCAGTGCTATCTAGCGCCAGTTGTTTACCGATCGCACTAGCTGCTTCTGGGCGATCGCCACTCAGCAACATTACTCGTAAACCCATCTGGCGCAATTGGTCTACTGTAGCTTTCGCATCTAATCTCAAGGTATCGCTAACAGCAATAATTCCGGCTAAAGTTGAGTCCACTGCTACGCAAACAACTGTTTTACCCTCTGTCGCTAACTTTTGACTCAACTGTTGTGCAGTATCGCTAATTGTAATTCCGTGCCAACTTAACCATTCCCAATTACCTAGTAGTACGCTTTTACCTTGCACTATAGCTGACACGCCGAGTCCTGGTTCGGTATGGAAATCTTTAGCTTCGGGGATCGCTAACTGTTGACGCTGAGCTGACTGTTGAATAGCTTTAGCTAGCGGATGGTATGTGCCGCTTTCTACTGCTGCTGCCAGTTGCAAAAGTGATTGAGAAGATTCTGCCTCTATTGGCAGACAATCTGTTACCGTAGGATTACCTGTAGTCAGAGTGCCTGTTTTATCAAATACCACAGTATTTAACTGATGTACCCGTTCTAAAACATCGCCACCTTTAATTAATAGACCACGTTCCGCACCCAAACCAGTACCGACAAGAATAGCTGTAGGTGTAGCTAGCCCCAAAGCACAGGGACAAGCAACTACCATAACTGCGATCGCTAGTTTTAAACTGATCAGGAGTGGAGAATAATGAGTATGAGCCAGTGTTGAGTGATGAGTCATTTCCATGCTGCTAAACATGGAGATATCTGTCCAGATATGCGTACCCCAGAAGTACCAAAAGATAAAAGTTAATAAAGCAGCTGTTAATACCCCGTAAGTAAAGTAACCCGCAACCGTATCTGCTAATTTCTGAACTGGTGCTTTACGGGTTTGGGCATCTTCTACTAGGGCGACAATATGAGCTAAAGTTGTATCGCTACCTGTACGGGTTGCTTGGATAGCGATCGCCCCCGACTGATTCAGAGTCCCTGCTGTTACCAAATCCCCTGGTTGCTTAATTACAGGTACGGCTTCCCCTGTCAGCATTGACTCATCCACCGTAGTTTGCCCACAGCGAACTTCACCATCAACGGGGATTTTATCACCGGGCAGTATTTGTAACCATTCACCAACTCGCACCTGTTCTGCGGGAATCTCGATGCTAGCTGAACCAATAACATTATTTTGGTTGCGGTGCGAACCCTCTCCATCAGTCGCTTGCCCAATTTTCTCTGGGTTAGCAATCAACCGCGCCACCTGAGGCTGTAGTGCTAACAATTGCCTAAATGCTGCGGCGGCTTTACCTCTGGCTTGTTGTTCTAAAGTCCTTCCCAGGAGAATAAACCCCAACATCATCACTGGTTCATCAAAGAAGCACTCCCAACCCATTTGGGGGAACAGTAGCGCCACTAAACTAGCCGTATAGGCTGTCAGGGTTCCCAATCCTACTAGGGTATTCATGTTGGGACTATTTCTTCGCCAGCCCAGCCAGCCATCAACTAAAATTGGGCGACCTGGAAGCAGTATGGTTAATGTTGCCAGTCCACAATGTAACCAGATGTTATTGAACAATGGCAATGTTAAGCCTGCCATACTACCAAAATGTCCAATTCCCGACAAGACTAGTAGTATCCCAGCAACCACCAATTGTCTCATGGAAGAGTGCATTTCTCGGCGCTGTCGTGCTTCTGGATCTTCTGTGGAAGATATAGCCCCGGCGGCTGTTCGGGGTTGAGTTGGAAAGCCATTGGCACTCAAATGCTTTGCCAGTTGTTCTGCATCGAGTGTACCAACTTCTGCCTCTACCACTGCTACCTCTGTCGCCAAGTTCACACAAGCACTCTTGACTCCTAGCTGTTGAGTTAGCTGTTTTTCTACTGCTTTTACACACCCTGCACACTTCATACCCCCAACATCCAGAATAATTTTCTCTGTCATGGGGATCGGTTCTGGGTTGAGTTGAGTTTCAGGAACAAGTTGCATGGCAAGAGTTTAGTTACATTCGCTTCAAAATCCGACGCTTGACTAAAAGCGTCCTAATTTCAGGGTAGGCGAAATCTGGAACTAAGACTCGATGTCAAAGATATTAATCTTGGGCATGGGGCATGGGGCATTGGGCATTGGGCATTTGTTATTTGCTCCTCTGTGCCCCCAGCCCCCTTGTCAACGACGACTCCACCGTGGATGAGACATGTAGATCAATGCTCCAACCTGAATAGGTAGGATGGCTATCATGCTTTTAAAAAAATAATTAATTTCTAAATTAGACATAACACTGAAATATCCTAAGCCTACTAGCAAGAATAAGACCAAGGAAAGCTTTTGACGTTTGAAAGTTAGCATACCAGTAATCGTAATTCGTAATTCGTAATTCGTAATTCGTAATTAGCTTTTTCAAGTTGTTCAGATCTATTCAATAAACCTCTTGCAAAAGTGATTATTTTCGCGTTATTCTTTGCGGCTTTGCGCCTACCCTACGGGAAGCCGCTGCGCGTCTATGCGTGAGACAAAAAATATTTATGCAAGAGGTCTAATAGGTCATTTATTTACTCGTCCGCTATAATAGTAATCCGCCCATACAGCTACTAGATAAAATAAATAAAAATCTTGTCACATAAGTGTTATTTCTTTTGATTGGTGATTTGTGAATTTTTGTCATTGAGACAAACTTGAAAAATAAATATGGCTGAAATTTTGAAATAGGAATTTTAAAACCAGCCTTGCTTATTGATAAAGTAGGTATTGACAAATTCTTCTGGATTTTTGTTTAAGTAAATCATGCCTTCAATTAAACCCAAAAGTTGCATAATTAAAAATGTAAAACCGTAGGTGAAAGTTCCACCTACTACAGAAATAACTAGCATGATAAAACCTTCTGGAGAATATCCTAAAATAAATTTATGGACACCAAAACCTCCGAAAATAATCCCACAGTAGCCAGCCATAAGTTGTTTACTTGTTTGACGGGAGTTGAGATTTGCCATCTTTAGGGTTGCTCCTTGATAAATTAGGTGTAATTTTTAATGATTATTTCAGAAAAAAGTAAATATATTTAACAGCTAAATATATTTTTACTTTCTGTGCAAAAAAAGCAAGTTATTAGAAAAATAGCCATAACAAAAAAGCCACGATTCTCTATGAAACGCTCTTCAGAATTACAAAAATGAGTTAATTTGATATTGCCTGTAACTATTGCTTTTCTATTACTATCATCAAATAAAAATCATCAACCTTGATGTTGATAGGTTTTGATAAATCTAGGTATAGCTTTGGAAGCTACCGCCCTGGAGGGGAAACTTGGCTTGGACAAGTGGCGTTTGCGTAACGTAAACGCGTACTGCGATACAGAACTGCTTCCCCGAAAGGGTTAAGGCTAGGGGAACGCCAATAGAGTACGCAAAGCCTTAAACCCACCTCTAAATATTTTTATTTTTTCAGAGTAATAAAATAGCGTTATAGAAAGGGGCGATAAATATTCACATATTGGGGCTAGTAGTCCATCACATAATTTTTCTTGAATTGCGAGGTGTCAGATATCCGACTTCGTAAAAGTTGTCGGGGATCTCGCAGCCCATCAAAATTAACGTGGCACAGTAGTAGTAGTCTTTGGCAAATTAGCTGTGTAAATTCGTAAGTGAGACATTTCTCTTGAGGAGAATTCACCAAAGTCCTCGCGCCGAGGAGAGCTACTGCATTCATGCATGGGGGTAAGGCGATGAGTGCGTATTTATTCGTCGTTAAAAATACAGTAAACCATGAGAGAATATTCTTATATCGAAATAGGACAAGGCACTGCCTACCCCGCAGAAACAGCTTTCCAGTAGATAAGAGACTGTCGCGTAGTCTCGTAGTGGGTAGAAACATATTGCTTGCTAAATAGCAGACCAATGTGTTTTTGGGGCGTGGGGATGAGTCCATCCTCTGTTCAATCGTAACCGCGCCTAGAGGTTCGGGGGATAGTGTTTCGGAACCTGTATAGGAACCAAGCCGCTATTTTCTCAGGGCTGCTAAAAGCCTCCGACTTTAGTCGTGGGGAATGCGTTACTTAATTATAATCAGCAAATACTCTTATTGCTGGAATAACCCTTTCTACAAGTCCATCAGTTTTGTATCCGGACTTTTTTCGATATGCCTAAAGTGAAAATGACATATTCAGGACTAAAGCGGCTTGTCTCGCGCTTTCCCGTTGAGGGTGTCAATTGTCATTGGTCATTGGTCAATTGTCATTGGTTAAGAGTCAAGGTTTATTAGTCCTTTGACTTTGGACTATTAACTATTGACTCTTGACTATTGACTCTAGACTTTGGACTTTTGACAACCCTAACTTTTATTTATTGTCCCAGTTGCGTAAGTCCTACTATATATTATTGTGATATATCCAGATGAAAGCAAATAATTCAAGGTTTTAGCAACCGTAATAATACGTATTATTGATTGCCACTGCCGAGAAGAAACAGACTGAGTAAAGTACCACTATTCCATAAATTGTGTAATAGCATCGGCGCAAGCAAGTTACGCGATCGCGTATAAACTACACCTAAAACGATCCCCAAGGCGGTGAGTGGTAAAATTTCCGATAAGCTAAGGTGAGCCACAGCAAAGAGCAGACCGCTGATCCCAATGGCTGCCCAAACGGGTAGGTAACGAGTCAGGGAGGGCAACAAAAAGCCGCGAAACAGTATTTCTTCAAAAAATGGGGCAGCGATCGCAGCTGTGACGAAGAACAGTCCAAGTGCTACGGAATCTTGGCTTTCTAGTGCCAGTTGCAAGAGCGGATTACTACCACCTTGTCCTTGCCAAAGTTGTTGATTAATCAAAGACACTACCACGACTATCGGTAAAGCGGCGCAATAACCACCCAATCCCCATAAAAACCAATTACCTCGGAAATTGAAGCGAAACCAGTATTCTGGTAAAGGGAAAAAGCGCTTGATCGATAGATACAGTACTAATAGCGCACCTATTGCTACCACAACATAACGCAGCAAAACAGAGAAAGCCTGAAAGCGGACACTACCACCGGCAAGTTGGATGGGAAGCAGCGAGAATAACAGCGGTATAAACACTTGTCCCATCAAGAAAAAGCCGATAATAAACACCTGTATAATCGTTTCTCCACCCCAAGGCGTTGACCAAGGGACATCAGCATTTTGAGCGAGTAAGGCGGCTTTTCCTTTAACCAAACGCTGAGCCAACAAACCAATCAGCAGTACCATACCGACCAAAGCTGTCAAGGTAGGGACAATCCCAATCAGCGCTAATTTAAATACAGCTTGGGTAGCAGCTTCTTGTTGTGCAGCTTGAACTGCTGAGAGTGCTTCTTGCCGTTGCTGCTTTTGGTACAGTTGCACTAGAGCAGTGGAGCGAAACCAACCTTCTAAATTTTTTTGAATCAGCTGTTGAGCATTTGGTAGCAGACGGGGGGGATTACTCCACAAACCAATCAACACAGCAGATGTTTCGGGAAATTCGGGACTAATATCTGAGCGTTGCTGCAAATCAGTCCAAGTTGAGAGTGCTTGATCTGTCTTTCCTTGCTCTGCTTGTAAAATTCCCAGGCGTAAATCTAATTCAGCCAACAATTTTTGCAGCTGGTTGAGGGACTGCTGTAACTGTTGCTCCTGTGGATTTGAGGGTTTTTCCGATGGACGAGTTTCTGGTAAGGGTTTAGGAGGTGCAGGAGTGGTAACTGACGCAGAACGCAATTTTGCCAGTTGAGTTTTGGCTTTGTCCAAATTGGTTTGCACCGATTTTTGCGCTTGCTGATATTGCTTAGTAGCGGTTTCCAAGGGTTGATCGCCTAGTATGGCATCCCGAACTACCTGAAAATTTTCGTCTTTGCTATCTTCTGGTTGCCAAGCTTGCGCTTGCAGCGCAATATTTATTTGATAAAGTTCTAGACGACTTTGGAACTGAGGTTCCTGCCAACTGCTGAATAAAGAAAAGCCGGACAACACCAACGATATTAGCGTTAGCCCTATTAAACCCAACCGTTTGATGCTCATCTATACTTCCGTTGATTAACCAGTGTAGAGCATATGCTCCTTGGGAATTATCGCAAGAAAAAGCAGGCGGTGGATATATTTCGGGATCGGGAATTTATCGCCTGTCCCACTCAAGACTTGTCATGACGAAGCTAGCGATCGCGCCGTTCTACTGCTAAGAGCGATCGCAATTACATATTGTCAGTGATTAGACTGACATGATATTACACTGATTCCCAAACCGGATGCGACTACTTGCTGTTTGCTCAAACCCTGAGTTTGAAAGCGGTTTCCCCCCAGAGGTTAAATAGCTTCATTAAAAATTTTTACTTAAGTAATTAATATAAAGATTGTATAAAAAACACAAACTAAATTACTAGTAATGGTAACGTGTAGATTAAATTCATAATTTTTCTGCTTTGAATTATACAGTTGCTTAAATTATACTGACGGAGTAATTACTTAAAATGGTGGCGTTATTATTGTTACCTAGTAAATTAGAGCTACAATACACAAAAAAAATATTCTGGCCAAAAATTTGGATAATTCTCGCTCAACTCGGATTAATAGCTTTATCTGACATGATTTTCTTAACCAAAATTGCTGCTGCTCAAGCTTCAGCTACGAGGATCAGCTTGATTAATCCCAGTGAGTCTATTTGCATCAAAGGTAAGGATGCTTGCATCAAAAAGATTAGCAAAGAGACTCTTAAAAGCGATGATGAATTAAATACATTTTTACAGATTGAAGCCTCAGCAAACACTCCAACAATACAAGGCTACAACACAGATTCTTTTGTGGTTAAGTTAGACGCTCGCAAAAAACAACAAGTATCCCACTCATTGAAGTTAAGTGATGTGCCAATCGTCAACATAGGTGGGACAGATTACCGTGAGTTTATCTTAACTGTCAAGGAGCCAGTTCAAACAAAACCAAATCCAGATTTAGCAAAGATTGTATTGGAAAAATTAGAGATTTTCTTGGGAAATTCTCCTAATCTGATTAGCTATCCCAACTTCAATGGTAAGGCTAGCAAAACTTTCGATTTGGAGCCAAATACAGTTGTGCTTCAAGATAGCAAATCTCAAGATGGTAGCTATAAGTACTTTGTGTATATCAACAACGGTTTTTTTACAGATGCTAACAAAGCTGTAAAAGATCAGGGATATGTTTATTTATTCTCCAAATTCAGTGATGCTGAAGCTAGAGTTCAGTCTTGGTCTGTCAGAAAGTTAAAAAGATCAAGTTTATTACCTGTAATCCCAGCCGGCGCTGGGGGAGCAGGAGGGGGAGAAATATTAGGTAGTATGTTTCCACTCGCAGGACTGTTAGCACTGCTTGGTGGTGGTGGTGGTGGTAGTGGTGGTGGTGGTGGTCAAGCTCTTAATACAGCTAACAACGCCATAAATAGGGAATTTGTAGTTCCGCAGCCACTACCAGCAAAATCAGGAAAACCACCTACAGAAGTACCTGAACCAACAACTGTGCTAGGTTCTTTGATTGGTATTGGTTTATTAGTTAAAGCTAGGTCTCGTAATTCGTAATTCGTAATTCGTAATTCGTAATTAAATCAGTGAGCTTCAGATCCCCTTTTTCTTTAAGAAGTCGGGGATCTTGTTATTCACGAATGATTTAGATTGCTATACTCAAATCTTGTTTACTCATGGAGTTGAGTAATGTCCACAGTTGCAGATTAGTAAAATCGGGAATTGCGATAAAAGCACCGACTTCTAGTAAGATTTTGGGATCGTGAGTAGAAGCTATACCAATGGTGCGGATACCAGCAGCAACAGCCGCACGAATTCCAGAGGGAGAATCTTCAAGTGCGATCGCTTCTGGTGCTTGAATCCCCAAATTATTTAGGGCAACATTGTAAGGTGTGGGGTCTGGTTTACCTGCTGTGCAGTCTTCTGCTAAAACAATTGTCTGGAAAACTTCTTTGATGCCCAAAACATCTAGGATAAATTCTACATTTAATCTAGGGGCATTAGTAACTAAAGCACGTTTTAACTGATGTGCTTGGGTCCATTCTATTAATTCCGAAAATCCACTCAGCGGCTGGAGATTTGCTGCTAGTTCTCTAAAAAGCGCTTCTTTCTCATCTGCAAATTTTTCTCCATCTGCGGGTGATAATTGTGGCAATATATCTTTGACAATTTCTGGGTTTAGTCGTCCACTAATTCTAGATTGGTAAAAAGTTTCGTCAATTTCTATGCCATAACTAGCCAGTTTTTGCTGCCAAGCTTGGTAGTGTATGGGGTCAGTATTGACAATAGT
This sequence comes from Calothrix sp. NIES-2100, assembly GCF_002368195.1. Lineage (GTDB taxonomy): Bacteria > Cyanobacteriota > Cyanobacteriia > Cyanobacteriales > Nostocaceae > Aulosira. The sequence continues at coordinate 8,759,138 of NZ_AP018178.1, forward strand.
GCCGTCTAGGTCAAAGAGAATTGCAGTTAGCATGTCTTCTAGGTAATTTGTAAATAAATGTTAACTTTACTTACATATTTTACATTGTTTTTTGTTTGAGAGGATGTTTTAAAAGTCGCAAAGTATACTTAAAACTCCTCTTCAAATCTTTTTACCCCTATCCCCAGAGGGGGACTCGATACCCCCTTCCCTACCAGGGAAGAGGGGTTTAAGCAACCTAAACACTCATTTCTAACATCCGTTGCATTGGACGCAAAGCTGCTAACCGAATCTCTTCAGACATGGTAATTTCCGGAGTACGATTTTTCATCGCCCAATACACTTTTTCCAAAGTATTTAACCGCATAAACGGACATTCGTTGCAATTACAATTATTGATTGGTGGCGCAGGAATAAACCGCTTTTGGGGAGCTAGTTTTTGCATTTGGTGAATGATACCTGGCTCTGTAGCCACGATAAATTCCTGCGCAGGGCTGTTTTGACAATATGTGAGTAAAGCTGCTGTAGAGCCGATATAGTTAGCGTGGCGCAAGATGCTAGTTTCGCATTCTGGGTGGGCGATCGCCTCCGCTTCGGGATGGGCGATTTTTAACTGGACAATTTTCTTTTCCGAGAAGGTTTCATGGACGATGCAGCTACCGTCCCACAGTACCAAATCTCGTCCGGTTTGCTCCATCACATAGCGCCCCAAATTGCGATCGGGAGCAAAAATAATCGGCTGCTCTTTCGGTATTTGCTGCACAATCTTCACAGCATTGGAACTGGTGCAGATAATATCGCTCATGGCTTTAATATCGGCAGAGCAGTTAATATAAGAAACCACTAGATGATCGGGATGGGCGGCTTTAAAGGCTGCAAACGCCTCAGCCGGACAACTATCTGCTAAAGAACAACCAGCATTCAAATCTGGTAGCAGTACCAATTTATCAGGATTAAGTATTTTTGCTGTTTCTGCCATGAAGTGAACACCAGCAAAGACGATCGCATCTGCATTGGTATTAGCTGCGGCTTTGGCTAGTTGTAATGAATCCCCAATAAAGTCTGCAATATCCTGGATATCTGGCTCTTGATAGTAATGGGCTAAAATCACCGCGTTGAGTTCTTTTTTGAGACTCTCAATCGCCGCAAATAAATCCAGTGGTAATGCACCCGGATGGGTGGTTTCTCGTTGAGCAAGTGCAGTGTTGAACACAGTAGGGGTTGCTTAAAGTTGCAAGTATTTGACCTGTGGATTAATTATAGTAGTTTTTACCAAAAAATATAGTGGTTTTTACCAAAAATCGTTGAGGCTTCATGTTGCCAATTTGTGTCCAAATCCGGCTGAGTTGCCTATCCTAAAAGTAGACGGCAAGGACAGTGGCATGACCAGTGAGATAACAAAATCAACAAACCTGAAAATAGCTGTAGTTGGCGACGTTCACGACCAATGGGAAGAAGAAGATGGTATAGCACTCAAGCATTTGGGTGTGGACTTAGTGCTGTTTGTGGGGGATTTTGGCAATGAGTCGGTGGAGGTGGTAAGAGCGATCGCTTCCCTTGATATTCCCAAAGCCGCCGTAATGGGCAACCACGATGCATGGTACACTGCCACAGAATGGGGACGGAAAAAGTGTCCCTACGACCGCTCCAAGGAAGACTGGGTACAGGAACAACTCGATTTATTAGGAACTGCCCATGTCGGTTACAGCAAGCTAGATTTTCCTCAGTGGAATTTAACGGTGGTGGGTGGTCGTCCTTTTAGCTGGGGTGGGCCAGAGTGGAGATTTGCTGACATCTGCAAAGAACGTTACGGTGTAACGGATCTGGAAGAATCAGCAAATAAAATTATGGCGGCGGTAAAAAGTGCTGCCTACGACACGATTATTTTTCTCGGGCACAATGGGCCTAGTGGATTAGGCGATCGCCCTGAAGATCCCTGTGGCAAAGACTGGCTCCCGATTGGTGGCGATTTTGGCGATCCAGACTTTGGCGAAGCGATTTCCCAGGCTCTCAACGCTGGTAAAACCATTCCTCTGGTGACATTTGGACATATGCACCATAGTCTACGGCATACGAAGAAAGAGCTACGCAAGCCTGTGCTGAGAAGCCCCGAAGGGACAATTTACTTGAATGCGGCTAGTGTCCCCAGGATAGTAGAAGTTAACGGTAATAAGCAGCGTAATTTTTCTTTAGTCTCCCTAGAGGCGGGTGTGGTGTCCCAAGTCTCCCTAGTTTGGGTAGGCGATGATTACCGGATAGTCTCAGAGGAAATTTTTTACGAGCGATCGCGCCCAGTAGTGCAATCTGCGTAAATGTAAGATATAGTATGATCTGTCAGCTTTTGTGCTAACTTAGGAAAGCGTTTGCATAGCAGGTACGCAACAAGCTAGACAGTTTACTGGAGAGGTGGCAGAGTGGTCGATTGCGTCCGACTTGAAATCGGATGAGGCTAAAACCTCCGGGAGTTCGAATCTCCCCCTCTCCGTTGAATATTTTTTCTAAGTCATAGAAGTGCAGAAGGCTCTTTCCTAAAAGATATGCACAGACCAAGTAGCACAGCTTTTTTGCATCTACAATATATCCAAAGCTGCACAAATACTATTTGGTTAACTAGTGATGAAAGATATCAACATTAAACAAGAAGCTCATAAATTAATTGATAGATTACCAGAAAATTCCACATGGGATGATTTGATGTATCAAATTTATGTGCGACAAACAGTGGAAGCTGGACTAGCAGATAGCAAAGCTGGTAATGTAATTTCTGTACAAGAAGTGCGGAAAAAATTTGGACTGCCAGAGTGAATGTTTACTGGACAGAAACAGCAGTAGAAAATCTTTCAGCAATTTATACTTATATTGCCCAAACTTCTCCACAGTATGCGGCTAGGGTAGTTGACCGTATAACTAGACGTTCCCAACAGATTGCAAATTTTCCTTTGTCGGGTCGAATTGTATCGGAATTTGAAACCGAGCAAATTCGAGAAGTGATTGAAGGATCATATAGAATTATTTATTATATTAAACCCGAACAAATTGAAGTACTGGCTGTGATACATGGTTCACAGCAACTTACATCGAGTTCTGTGGATGAGTAATGTCTGGTTTCATTTGGTTAAAGCTCAATACAGTTCAGTTAAGACAAATTGTAGGCAACATCTAAAATCTTTCGGTGTATCACATAATTTTATCGGTGCCGTGCCCCTACGAGTATTGCATCTCAATTTAACTGAACCGTATTGAGTTATAGAGTTATTCTTGAGGATTTGTGCTTATACCAATCCGGGTTCTGATATGTAATTAAGATTTTGGTAGGGGCGGGGTTTCCCCACCCTCAATTATGTTGCATCTTTCCCGTGAACCGCTATATCCCCCCTTTAGTGACTCAGTCAGTTTACCTACAGTGGTGATAGCCGGTTAATCGTTTCTTCCAGTAGCAACTTAGCCCTATACAGCGCTAACAGCTTCTCTTGATCATACCTTTGGGGATATTCCATCCTCCTACCTTCAAATGACACCCTGATTAACGCTACTTGTTCATCAGTAGGTGAGTTCATTTCATCCAGTGCTACACCTAGATTCTGGAGGTTAGCGAATGAGAGCATTCTTAACCCTCTGTTTTCTTCCATCTGTTTTAGGGCGATCGCAGGAAACGCCATCAAAGAAGTTAAGTAGCTGGTTTTGTAAGCCTCTGAACCCGTCGGCTTCACACCGTAGCGTTGACACAATGCTTTAAGTTCAGGGATTGTCAATACTTCTAATTCAGTTCGTGAAAACATAGAATGGTAATGTCCATTTTGTAAGTGGATATTTAGTGGTTGCTGTACTCGCCAAAGTTTAGACAACCACTAATAAATTATTAAACACTTGCGCGCTTATGTTTCAAAAGCTAATTAACATTTCTCAATAATGCCTAATCCTAAAGGTAATCCAGAAAGCTTGAAACCAATAGAAGCAAAAGGTGAAGAACCATTAACGGCTAACCTCAGCTTTCGTGTTACTGAGTCAATGAAGGAAGCTGTTAAGTCACAAGATGATCCAGCACAATTCTGTAGAGATGCAATACAAGAGAAGTTGGATAGAAATAAAAATAACCAGTCAGAAAGTTAGTATTAACGGTTATTACCTGGGGTTTTATACTGTCCCAACTGAGCGAAGCGAATTTCAATCCGCCGGCGTTTGGGATTGTCGCTTCTGTCTGGTGACGCAAATCCTTGATCGTCTGGTAGCAGCAATTGCGCCGCTGAATAGGCTCTAAATTTTAGCCGTTTGAAAAGTCCTGATTTTCTTTGACGTTGCACATTTTGCAATTCTTTAACTACCGCTAAGGCTCGCATTAAGCCTAAATCAGCATTAGAACCAGGACAAAGAATCGAAACATCCTTATTACCCTTAGCGACTTCTTCTAATTTTGTATCTAAATTACCGCCATTTTGATTACTACACTTTAAAGAACCTACTTCTTCACCATCTGTATGACCAATAACTTCGATAACATCAACTTTTTTATTACTATTTTCAATTAGCTTAATATTATTTTCAATTTCTTTTAAAATTATGCCATTTTGACCAATATCGGTTTTTAAATTGCGTGGTAAAACTGCACTACCTGAAGGAAATTCATATTTGGCTGCTGGTAGTTCAATAATTGTTGGTTTCTCATCAGCACCAATTCCTATCTGGGGATTATTAATATTTTTTGAGTTTCTCGCTATTACTAATAATAGCAGCAGCGTAATAATCATAAAAGCATTGGACATTAAATCTGTAAAAGAAGTCCAGATGCTAAAAGTTTCATTCATCGGTAAACTTCTTGTTCTTCTTGGCATATTTTATTTTCTCCATTGAGATTTACCTCAAGGTTGTTGTAATCTGGCTAATACAGCTAATAAATCAGCAATGCTAGTTTGAATTTGCTTCATTCCTTGAGTATTACGATCAATTTTTTCAGTGATATTTTGCAATTGATTAATTTGGTTACTTAGTAAAGATGCATTTTGATTTAATACTGAAACTACTTGCGCTATATTAGTATTAGAAGATTGTGTAGTATTTTCAATTACTCCAGCTAAACTCTGCAATCGATTATTATGTGTACCGACTTGTCCTGTGTGCTGAGTTAAAGATGTTGTTAGCTGCGATACATTAGTATTGAAAGATTGGCTACTTGCTGACAGTGTATTAGCATTTTGCACCAGGCGATCGCTCACTTGAGTCAGGTTTTGTTGATTATTCTGAATTAAGCTTTGGATCTGTGAAGAATTATTAACCAAAGTGTTACCAATAGCTTGCAGATTATCTGCATAGTTTTGTAATTTATCTATGGCGTTATCGAAAGAATTTGTCGAGTCACGAAGCGAAGATGTAATATCAGTAAAAGTTGTGGTTAATTTTGCCAAGTTGTTAGTCGCGTTACTTAAGACATTAGCGCCTGTTTGCATCGACTGCGAAGACTGATTCGCTACAGCCTGAAAATTATTCGCAGATGTATTTAGTGTATTAGAAGCTGCTGTGACAGCATTTTGAAAATCTTGAGTATTTTTCGGTAGAGTTGTAATAAAACTTTTTAAGCTTTGGGAATAATTGTCTATTGTCTTAATGAGAACATCAATCTTATCTGCCACCGTGGGCTGATTTTGAGATATAAAAAAATCATTATCAAGGTAATCTTCTAAAGAAATCAGCAGCTTATCTTTCTCTAAATCTAAATCATAAGTCGGATGAAATTTCGTCAGAAACACACTTCCGGCTAAAGCTGCAAGGCTACTCACAAATGCGATCGCCATTGAACCGATAATATCTGGTAAGGCTTTTTGCAGTTGCAGTTCACCACCAGTATTTCTACTGATTAAGAATAAATTCATGGTAATACCCAAGAAAGTACCCAGTAATCCAAGTGCTAGCAGGGAGTTTGGTAGTAATTGATAAGAGCGTTTATTTCTTTCCCAAATTTTCAATTCTCTATTTTCACTACATATTTTTTCTATCAGAGCTAGTTTATTAATTTTCTCATATTGATTTTTACTAATAACTTTAACTTTCTGAACTAGCTCACTCTTAATTTGTTGTTCAATGATATTTACTTGGTTTAATAACCCATTCTTTAGACGAAATCCGTCAATGGTAGATTTGGCAGTTAATCCGATAAAAGCGATAACTACTAAGACAGGAAACCAAGGTATAAATGATGGTGTAATTACATAAAGCAATAGTAATCCAAAACAAATTATAAATACACCATAGCGCAGTGATAGTTGATTCATAATGCGGCAAGTTCAACAACTTATTAATAAATGAAAAATACGTAATAAAACTTCTAAGTGTGTAAAAAAAATCATATCATATTTGTTGTAGTATAAAATATGTTACATCCTTTGCTCAATCTAGTTTCCTGGGTTTGAGGTAGAGGATTGAAGATAAATTGACCAGAATTGCTTGGGTAATCTCTGCCACAGTGGTGTCACATGAATACAGGTATATCAAAAATTCTCGGCGGACGTTACGAAATTGTTGCATTGCTGGGAGAAGGTGGTTTTAGCAGAACTTATCTAGCTAATGACTTGTCTGTGTCTGGTGTTCAGTATGCAGTCAAGCATTTTACGTTTTCCAGCACTAATCAAAGTGAGGTGGCTATAGCGAAGCAACTTTTCCAGCGCGAAGTCACTATTCTGAAAAATTTAAATAAACATCCGCAGATTCCTCAGTTTTTTGGCTACCTAGAAGAAAATCAAGAGTTTTACCTCATCCAACAGTATATTCAAGGACATACTTTAACTAAAGAAATAAAATCTCGCAAGAGGCTAGAAGAACCTGAGGTTATCAAAATATTAGATAAATTAATAAATATTCTGCTATTTGTGCATAGCAATAATATTATCCATCGGGATATTAAACCAGATAATATTATTTTGACTCCCAATGATAATTTGTTTTTAATTGACTTTGGCGCAGTTAAAGAATTTATTGCCAAAAATACTCGGCTCCAGAAACCGGGAACTCAGATTTTTACACAAGGTTATGCTCCGGTAGAGCAAATGCGGGGATATCCTCAATTCAACAGTGATATTTATGCATTAGGAATGACTGCAATTGAAGCACTCACAGGTTTAGAACCTCAAGCTTTAACATTGGATAGTTTCGGAGAGGTTGTCTGGCGAGATCAAGCAGAAGTTAGTGATTGGCTAGCAAATATTTTGTCTAAAATGGTTCGCTATGAATTTAGTATTAGATATCAATCAATAGAAGAAGTACTAAAAGATTTAAATACAACTCCAACGGCAACAAATTTTGTCAGCACGAAAGCGATAGCACCAGCGGTAAATATATATCAAATAAGTCATGAATCAACAAGTAATCTAATTCTTTATTCCCTCATGGGTGTGTTATTTATTTTAGCAATCCTTTATGCTGCTGGATTACTACCAGGAAAAAGAGATACTGAACCTAAAAGACAACAGTCTTTATTGCTAGAAAAAGTTTTCAATTTGGATATTTAGATGTAAGCGATCGCCTGCTTTATCCCCTAACTTACATCATGCTACTATTACCAGTAAATACCTTTGAGAGGTCGAACAATGGCAACTCTGAATCTGCTAAATATACCCGATGATTTATATAAACGATTGCAAGAGTTAGCTGAAGCTGAACATCGCTCAATTGATGCTCAAGTGATTACAATATTGCAGAATGCCTTAGAAACAAAGATACAGCAAACAGAAGAAGAAAGGCGAAAGAATGTCCTCAAGCTTTTAGAGGAAAGTAGTAATCGTCGTCGCTTAAATCCAGCAGACTTTGGATTACCTGATAGTACTGAACTGATTCGAGAAGACCGCGACAGATGAGCAACCCTCTCAGATGCGTGGTAGATACCAATGTGTGCATCAAGTATTTTATCGCTGATCCATTAACTGCTAAAGTTAATCAACTCTTTGGACATCTTACCAATCCACAGACTGAAATCTATGTCCCAGACCTGTTTTACATCGAATGTGCCAACGCTTTATGGAAATATGTCCGCGCTGGGATGTACACTGCTGCTGAGGTACAGGCAGATTTAGCTACTCTCAAAGCTTTCCCGTTACGTGTTGTCTCCACAGCCGATTTGATGGCGAATGCAGTGACTATTGCTTTAGCTTATGGCATTTCAGCCTACGATGCTTCTTATGTTGCGCTTTCACAACAGGTGGGTGCTACTTTGCTGACTCTCGACGGTAAGCTCTTGAGAGCATTAAGTGCTTCATCTGTCGATGTTTCGTCGTTTAATGAGTTTGAGGTGCCACCGTTGCCTTAAGATAAAAGCGTAGACGCATTAGCGTTAGCGTAGCGGTAGCGAGTCTTCGAGCGTCAGCGTTAGCGACTAAGGAGCGTCAGCGGCTTGTCGTTAGACATCGCCCTCATGAGCGCATAAATTATTCTTGCACCACCTCAACCAATTCCTCAATCATCACATCAAAAGTGCGTGCTAACTTCACAATTGCGGTAAAATCTACAGTTGCAAGTCCAGGCGATCGCGCATAGGTTCTGAGAGTACTATAAACCACACCAGAACGGTCAGATACCTCTTTCAGCGTCCAGCCCTTCTCCGCAGCAAATTCTCGAATCTTTAGCCTAACCATTCCCATAATTTACTTGACAAATGACTGATATGAGTCGTTTAATAATTATATCCTAAATAATAACAATCGCCCTCTGGCCTGGAAAACTAAAGGGCGATCGTATTTGGGTTTTTCACGTACATCCTGTTTCCAGAGAAGTTCTCTCTGCTAACGGAAAGCATTACCTTTAAACGGAAGCCATTCCCTTTAAGCAGAAATCCCATTCCTTTTAAACAGAAATTTAGTCTTATGTTATCATCACTCAAGCCCAACGCGCTTGTCATCCGTGAGTCAAAAATTGTTCACAAATCAGCAATTGTTCACCCATTGGCGCGATTTGTCACAGAAGAGGCAATTTGCTTAATATTCCAAATTAGCATTGAAGATATATATACAGTGGAATGCTGGCGGTACATGGTTTATGTCCACGGTAAAGGCGTGAGCAAGTTCGTCAGCTATGCTGATTTTCCGCCAATTTTGGGTGTAAAATCACCTAACAAAGCAGACTTTGTCAAATGGCGCAGACGCTGGCGCAAGCAACATGAACCTCATCAAAATAAGCAAGCACCCCAGTGGTGGGCGGAATTTTTCGCTAATGAATTCTGTCAAGCTCGCTCGGAGGCTATGTTACAAAGTTGGGTAGAACTAGTTGAGTCAATTCAATTTGCTTTTAATGCAGAAAAGTTAGAGTCACTCCGAAATAGCTATCACCAGGAAAAATGACTTTTGAGTGGAGAACTTCTAGTGGATTTTTAAGATTATTACACAACCTCAATCAGTAAAGTGCCTCCCAGTGATATTGACCGGATCAGAGAAAAGATTAGACTTCAACAATACGATATGTCAGCTCATGCAATGGAAGAGATGGCTGAGGATATGCTGACAATTTTGGATGTGGAAGAGGCTGTTTTGAACGGTCAAGTTATTCGAGTTGAAAAAGATGACCCTAGAGGGACAAAATATGTAGTAGTGGGGACTGCATTAGCTCAACAAACACCTGTGGGAGTGGTTGGACGTTTCGCTAGTACCGGACGTTACCTCATCATCACGGTTTATGAAGTCACTGAACTTGAGAGATAGCCTTATGTACGGATACAGATGCGAGTATTGCGAAGGAACCGTTCAGCCCCGCAAAGTTAAACGCGAAGCATTCAAACATCGAGATGGATTCGTCATACTTGAAGATGTAACGATTGGTGTTTGTGATACCTGTGGCAATAGATACTACTCAGCCGATATTCTTCATGCGGTTCATGCTGTTGCAACTGGAGCAAAAGCCCCTGAGAGAACTGAACAAATTCCGGTTACTCATCTAGAATCAGCTTAATCAACGCTGCATAAAAATTCAAATACGGCAGACAGCCAAAAGTTACTGGTAGATTTGCTGAGTTAATTTTTGGAATATATATCCCTGTGTTTCCTGGTGAACAATATTCTGTCTGTTGGCTAGCAACTTTTCTATTCAACTTACTAACTAACTTAGTCGTTTTCTTCGACCTTCTAGAAGCCTTGATTTTCTTTTTGAAATTTGGTGAACGCTTTCTAAGTTTAGCCCTACTCAATTTTTGAATTTTTTGTTCGGCTTTCCTAAAAAATCTAGGCGCAAGTATTAATCCATTATCTTCTTCGTTAGTCTGCTATTGCCATTATAGAGCGTTAATACAAAGACGCTTTCTTACCACCGCAAAAGTAATTAGTAAGAAAAGCGTCTGATGAGTAAAAATTAATAGTCGTGGCGTGTCTACGCTATTGGTCAGCTTTTTGACTAGCACGATTAGCACGCGCTTCCGCTGAAGCCATGACTTCATCCATATTTTCTAAAACTTCACCGGGGAAATTTTCCAAAACTCTGGTGGAAAGTGCAACCCGGCCTTTACCTTCATCTAAGTCAATAATCACAGCTTTAATCGGCTGACCAATTTGAAACACTTTATCCAGAGACTCAATAAATTTTTGGGTGACTTGCTTAATATGCAGTAAAGCACTGACACCATCTAAATCTACAAATACACCAAAAGGTTTAATGCCAGTAACTTTACCTGACACTAATTGACCTAGTTCTAACAAGCTAAAGCTACTAGAACGAGTCGCCAAACGCTGGGAAAGTATCAGCTTTTTGTTATTGCGGTCTACTTCCAAAAAGCCGACAGTGAGAGTTTGACCTTTGAGTGCTTCTAAATTATCACGCTCAATCAAGTGCGATCGCGGAATGAATCCCCGCAAAGATTGAATCTCTACGGTGACACCACCTTTATTTACCCCCGTCACCCGCACTGGTACAGTTTGGGAATTTTCTTGCATTTGCGCTAGTTTTTCCCAGATATGCTGAATTTCTAATTGTTTCCGCGAAAGCGTGACTTGACCTTCTGCATCCTGCTCGCGGATAATTAAAAATTCCAGTTCCTCTTGCATTGGCAAAACTTCAGACAAATCGGTAACTGCTCTCAAAGAAGCCTCATCACGGGGAATAAAAGCCGACGATTTGCCACCAATATCAACATAAGCCCCATCATGGTCAAGTTGGAAAACTTTACCATGCACTATTTGTCCTTTTTGAAACTGGTAATCGTGTTTTTCCAGTGCTTTGGCAAAATCGTCCATTGTAAATGGCGAATTGGCTGTTTGAGAACGTTTCGATTCGGAATTCATGACTTTTGAAGATAATTATTGTTAATTTTCAATAATCAGTTGTTTTCGACTAACCACTGACTACTGACGGCGGAGGTTTTTAGGCCAGTTGACCAAAGAGTTGTTTTACCTGCTCCCAAGCATCGGCGGCAACTTTAGGATTATAACTGGCGCGACGGTCGCAGAAAAATCCGTGATCAGCTCCATCGTAGCGAAAGACACGGTGCGGAATTTTGTATTTTTCTAACGCTGTTTCAATTTCATCTACCTGTTCAACGGGAATGCTGGCATCTTCTAGACCAAAAAAGGCGTAAAGCGTACCTTTAATATCTCTGGTACGGGTCACAGTGGGGTCACCACCCCCTGGTGTACGGGTAGTAATTCCTGCACCATAAAAGGAAGCACTGGCTTTGATATCTGGTAGGGTAGCAGCAAGATATGCTACATGACCACCAAAACAGAAGCCGATACAGCCAAAGCTATCTTGTTTGACTTTGGGGAGGGTTTTGGTGTAATTGATCGCACTTTGAATATCGCTCAATAACTCAGAGGCTTTGGTTTGCATTGCATAGCCTCTACCAATTTCGATATCTTCAGAAGTATAGCCAGTTTCAAAGCCCGGTGCTTGACGTTGGAACAGTGCAGGTGCGATCGCCACATAACCCAGCTTGGCGATTCTTTCTGTGACATCGCGAATATGATCGTTAACACCAAAAATCTCCTGCAAGACTACAATTGCTGGGTAAGAGCCTGATGCTTGTGGCTGTGCTAAGTAAGCTACCATTGAAAAATTATCTTGCGAAATTTGAACCGTTGTGGTGTCGATTGCTTGCTCTGTCATAATAGTTTTTACCAGGGTTGCGTGTTTATTTGATATAACTATGCCAGTATCTCAAAGCTTAGAACCATCAGATTATCTATTAACAAAAGTCGGTACACCAGAGATTTTCCCTAGAGAAATTCCAAGTAGCAGATACAGCTGGTAACATGCCGCTATTAGCACTCTTGGAGGTTTGGTGATGATTCAATTCCGTATTCAGCCAGACAGTGAAATTCCCGCATCAACCCAGCTGTTTAATCAAATCCGGTTTGCGATCGCTTCCCGGCAATATCCACCAGGGTATAAATTACCAAGCACGCGGGCACTGGCTATGCAAACAGGTTTACACCGTAATACGATCAGCAAGGTTTATCGTCAGTTAGAAGAAGATGGATTTGTTGAAAGTCTAGCAGGTTCAGGGATTTATGTCCGCGCTCAAGGTCATGAGGGCGGTAGCAGACTGCAATCACCGATTCTTAAACAACATCCCGAAGCAGACAAAGTTGTCCAGCAAGCACTTGATGAGCTACTTTCCCAAGGATGTTCGCTTTCTGAGGCGCGGGAGCTATTTTTAGCAGAAATAGATTGGCGCTTGCGTTGCAGCGCCCAGGTGCTAGTGGCTGTCCCATCCTATGATATGGGTGCAGGCGAGTTGATGGTCTATGAATTAGAAAAAGCGCTGCAAATACCGATCCAGTTGATACCAATGGAAGAATTAGCATCTGTACTAGATAAAACTTCCTCTGCGACAGTAGTCACTAGTCGGTATTTTATTGGCGAGGTAGAAGAAATCGCTTCCCCAAAAGCTGTAAGGGTAATTCCTCTGGATATTTACGATTATTCAAAAGAACTCAACCTGCTGAAAACTTTACCCAAAGAAAACTGTGTCGGTATAGTTAGCCTGAGTTCGGGAATAGCCCGCGCCGCCGAAGTCATTCTCCACGGCTTGCGGGGAGATGAACTACTGGTGATGACTACCCAACCAAAAGATGCATACAAACTTCAGGCGATCGTCAAGCGGGCTGAAGTAATTATCAGCGATCAAGCCAGTTATACAGCAGTGCAAGCTGCGGTACATGCTGCTGCGGAAGATATTATTCGTCCGCCCAAGTTGATTAAGGTTGATAATTATATTGGTGCTAAGTCGATTAATTTATTGAAACGAGAATTGGGTTTGAGTTAATTCCTATCTCTGTGTCTTTGTGGTTTTTTCTCACGCAAAGGCGCAGAGGTGCCCAGAGGAGGAAAGCGATCGCTATGACCGCAGTCACCAAGAAACTGACTTTTGCAGAGTATCTCAATTATAAGGATGGTACGGATACCCAATACGAATTAGTTGATGGAGAATTAATCCCCATGAGTCTTGGTACTGGTAAACATGGCGGAATTTCCAAGTTTTTAGAGCGCACCTTCGATGACGAAAGTGCCAAAATGGGGAGGAATTGGACAGCACAAAAGTTTGCTGTCGGGATTCGTTCGCCACGCGGGGGACGCTGGGACACCTCACGCATACCAGATGTGGTAGTTTTACCAACAGAGCAGTGGGAAGCACTCTTCAACCGGGAAGCAATCATCGAACTCAACGAACCTCCCCCGATACTTGTTGTGGAAGTCGTGAGTGAATCTACTCAAACCACAGATTACCGCAGCAAGCGTTCCGAGTATGCTGTTCTGGAAATTCCTGAATATTGGATTGTCGATCCGATTCAAGAGGTAGTAACTATATGTACCTTAGTAGAAGGATTTTATGATGCGATCGCTTTCCGAAACCACGAACGCATCATCTCTCCTACTTTCCCAAACTTGGATTTGAGTGCTGAACGAGTTCTGGCTGGACGATATTAAGGTTGTGATAATTAAATTATCAACTATTTGGAGGTGTGGCGATGGCTTCACCATTTCTGGGGATGAACCAACTTATGATTCAAAACACAGCTATTTTCAGGTAAATTGACCACATTTGCCGTAGGGGCACAGCACGGCTCATTGGTGTCAACTTAAGTTAAAAGGCTTATCCCACAGGCATTTTACCCCACCCCTCAATCCCCTCCCCGTTTACGGGGAGGGGAGGTTTTGCGTCAGCAAAGCCGGGGTGGGGTGACGCGGATCATGATGTTAAGTGAGAGAATTCGCTCATCACGTCTTGGTAAGGGTTTCACGTTAAGTTGACACGTATGAGCACGGCTGTGCCCTGAGAGTGTGGTTCAACTAGGCGAAAACTGCTGTAAAGTTCCTGCAGAACGGAAAAAATTAAGGAGCGGTTTCAATCCCTAATAGGGATTAAGTGAAATTTCAACGTAGAAGTTCAATAGGTTAAATATGAATGAAATAGTTTCAATCCCTAATAGGGATTAAGTGAAATTTCAACGTAGAAGTTCAATAGGTTAAATATGAATGAAATAGTTTCAATCCCTAATAGGGATTAAGTGAAATTTCAACACATTTTTAGCAATAGAAACTATATACCTAATAAGTTTCAATCCCTAATAGGGATTACGTGAAATTTCAACATTGAATATTGGCTCGTTCACGATATAGATAAGTTTCAATCCCTAATAGGGATTACGTGAAATTTCAACCAGAAACTTATGAAGCAGTGAAGAGATTTGAGCAAAGTTTCAATCCCTAATAGGGATTAAATGAAATTTCAACTGCGGCAGCCTGAAAGTCAAGTAATATAAGGTTGTCAAATTTATGGTGCGCGGATAGGTAAATAATAACATCAGCAATAGAGAAAAAGCAAAACCAAAATCGCTGAAAGTGAGTCTGTGTAAGGCGCGCGGGTGGTTTAACAGCAATTAATCTTTGAAAGTCTTACAGTTGAGGAGTCTCAGGCATTTTTGTATAAACCCCATTTTCAACACCTACCCATCCGCGCATTCTAGAAACAAAATAGTCAGATTTGACATCAACTTTCATCAACTGTTGTGGGAAGTTGCAAAAACTCCCGCACCCGCTGTAGGTAAGTGGACGCATCTTCTAACATTGGGAAATGAGCTGTATTTGCAAGCATGGCAAATTCAACATTATCATTCATCGCTGCGGCTTGCCGCCCCATTGCAGCGGGAATAATCTTGTCATACTCTCCCGCAACTAACAGTACTGGTACTGTTAGTTTAGCAAACTCTTGCGGCATTACTTCCGATTGCGCCTTGCTTACAGAAGTAAAAATTGTACCTAAAGCCGCATCATAATCAGCTTCCAGAAAATCTTGCAAAAAAGCCTGTCGCTCGGCTTTTGGTATGGGGCGATGCAAAAATCTCGCCATAAACATCCGGTCTACAAATGGTATTTTACTTAACCAGTTAGGACGGAATTTGACTACGTAGCCGCCGAATTTATGAAAAGCTGCAAAGGCTTTTTCGTCGTACTCAAAAATTCCGCTACAAGTCAAAATTAACAGTTCGACTTTTTGGGGATAGCGGTTGGTAAACAGTGTTGCAATGGACGCGCCCATCGAGTGAGCATTTATATAAACACGCTGAAGCTGCAATTGATCTAGCAACGCAGCCAAGTCATCGGCGTATTCTTCTAATTCATATGTTAATTCTTGGATTGCTGCTACTTCTTGTGCAAGCGATCGCGATTCCGCAACAGATTCACTGGCTTGGACTATACTTGGTTTACCAGCAGAACGCCCAAAGCCTCGTAAATCATAAAGTAAACAATCAAATTGATCTACTAAAGCATTAGCTGTACTTCGCCAGTACCTAGCCGAACCAGCCCAACCGTGGATGAAAACCATCACTGGCTTTACCCAGGAATTAGATGGTTTTCTCACCCACTCGTAGTAATGCTCAACACCACGAACATTAATGTAAGGCATTGGTCATTTGTCCTTTGTCATTGGTCATTGGTCATTAGTCATTTGTTTTTTATTATTGATTATTTTTTGGTACTAAAAACTCTTGACTTTTGACTTTTGACTTTTGACTCTTATGCTGATTCTGGTTTCGGTAGGGAAGAGGGATGTACTAAAAGTTCGGCAGTGGAACGCTTCTCAACCATTTCTCTTGTAACTGTACAGCGAGTTACGTCTTTACGAGAGGGTAACTCATACATGACATCCAACATCAGTTCCTCGACAATGCCCCGTAATGCTCTAGCTCCAGTTTTGCGGCGGTAGGCTTCTTGAGCGATCGCTCGCAAGGCATCTGGTTTAAAGTCTAATTGGACATTATCCATCTTCAGGAGTTTTTGGTACTGCTTGACTAAGGCGCTGCGTGGTTGGGTGAGAATCGCCATCAACGCTTCTTCATCTAGGGGATCTACCACGGCTACCATTGGTATCCGCCCGATAAATTCGGGAATCATGCCAAATTTTACCAAATCATCCGGTTCTAGATAGCGGAGCGTATCTGCTGCCCGTTTTTCTTTTGTTTGTCCTTCTCCAGGTTGTACAAAGCCTATTGACTTTTTACCCACTCTCTGATCCACAACCTTCTCTAAACCAACGAAGGCTCCGCCACAAACAAACAGGATATTGCTGGTATCAATCTGGATACAGTCTTGATAGGGATGCTTACGGCCGCCTTGGGGTGGTACGTTAGCGATCGTCCCCTCTAGCATTTTCAGCAAAGCTTGCTGTACACCTTCGCCTGAGACATCGCGTGTAATTGAGGGATTCTCACTCTTTCGCGCAATTTTGTCAATTTCGTCGATGTAGATAATTCCCCGTTGGGCTTCTTCGACATCCAAATCTGCCACCTGCAACAGTCGCAGCAAGATGTTTTCCACATCTTCGCCCACATACCCAGCTTCTGTTAAAGTTGTGGCATCAGCAACAGCAAAGGGGACATCGAGTATTTTCGCTAGGGTTTGCGCCAAGAGTGTTTTGCCACAGCCAGTAGGGCCAATTAACAAAATATTCGACTTTTGCAGTTCTACAGCATCTTCTGTCCCCGGCTTACCACTGGCCTTAGACTGAACTATTGCCAACCGCTTATAGTGATTGTAGACTGCCACTGACAGAACTTTCTTCGCTTCGTCTTGACCAATGACGTGTTCGTCTAGATACTTTTTAATCTCTCTAGGCTTAGGTATTTGGTTAAACGAAAGACTGGAAGAGCGGGTACGGCGTTTCTGAGGAGGCTCAGACTTTGGTGCTGGTTGCGTCGCTGCGGCACCATTGGTGTCAAGCAATTCCTCATCAAGTATTTCATTACACAAGTCAACGCATTCATCGCAGATGTAGACTCCCGGCCCTGCGATTAATTTACGCACCTGCTCTTGAGACTTGCCACAAAACGAACATTTTAAATGGGAGTCGTACTTAGACATACCAGCCTCTTATTTCAGAATGGTGACGTTTTCCCCTGGTGTGGGAATATTTTGTCTGGAAATGACTTGGTCAATCAAACCGTAGGTCTTCGCTTCTTCTGCCGACATGAAAAAGTCGCGTTCTGTATCTGCTTCAATTCTTTCTAAGGATTGACCAGTATGCTGAGACAGTAACTGATTCAACTTACCCTTAATGTAAAGAATTTCTCTGGCTTGAATTTCTATGTCAATTGCTTGCCCTTGAGCTCCACCAAGTGGTTGGTGAATCATAATCCGAGAATCGGGTAAAGACATACGCTTACCCTGAGTCCCTGATGTCAGCAAAAATGCCCCCATGCTTGCGGCTAATCCGAAACAGATAGTAACAACATCGGGACGGATTTGTTGTATTGTATCATAGATTGCCATCCCTGCGTAGACCGAACCACCAGGAGAATTTATGTATAGCTGAATGTCCTTTTCAGAGTCTTCAGCATCCAGGAATAATAATTGAGCAACAATCGAATTGGCAACTGCATCATCGATTGGTGTTCCCAAAAAGATAATCCGCTCTCTGAGCAGGCGGGAGTAGATGTCGAATGCCCTTTCTCCCATACCAGATTGTTCTACAACCATCGGTACGATGTTGTTGGGGCCGCTCAAGTGAGAATTAATATTCATTCGACTTAAGCTGCTAATTGGGTAATTTCCCGACTGCGATAAAAGCATAAAAAAACATTTGACAACTAAGTGGGACAAACATCAAAGCAGCAATACACTGCCTCTTTCACTAATTTAGATTTTTATTTGCGCTATGTGTTAACCATTATGCCTCATCTAAATTTTTATCGTGTAACCCAGTATCTCGCCAAGATAGTTACAGATGTGGTGATTTCTTTAACATTTGTTAACCATTCTAGCGGGAAAATTAGATATGGGGTGTGGGGCATGGGGCATGGGGCATGGGGCATTGGGCATTGTGGGAGGGGGAGATGGGGAAGAAAACTCCTTTCTCCTCCTTGTCCCCCTTGTCACCCCTGCTCCCCTGCTATTCCCTATTCCCCTTCAGTTGCAGCCGCTTCGCCACTTTCTGCGGCGTTTTCTGGGGACGATTCTGCTTCTGCTTCCTCGTCTGGGGTACTCAAAGAGCCTTCGGGCACAAGTTCAACTGATGAGTGTTCTAAGAGCCAATCGACAATTTTTTCGGTTGTGAGGTCATTTTCCACTACTGAGCGCAGTCTATCTTGATCTACATCGTCGTCTTGGTACTGCTGGATTAACTCTGTGACTCTAGCTTGTATTTCTTCTTCTGTCACCTGGATAGATTCACGTTTACTGACTTCCCGTAAGGCGAGGGAGCGTTGCAGGCGTTCAATTGCTTCATCGCGCGATCGCTCCCGTAACTGGGGAATAATATCTTGGGTAAATAATTTCCTGACATCCAGTCCCTGCTGCGACAGCCGAATTGCTGTTTGTGTCAGCATGGCATCTACTTCTTGGTCAATTAAAGTAGCTGGTAAGTCAACTTTTACATACTTGAGTAGTTCCGCTAATAAGGCTTCTTGTTTATTAGCTTTGGTTTTCTGTTCCGCTTCTTTTTGATAGCGCTCTTCTAAGGAAGCCCGCAATTCGGCTAAGGTTTCAAAGTCGCTGACTTCTTGGGCAAAGTCATCATCTAATTGGGGTAATTCTTTTTCCTTAAGTTCCTTAAGTGTCACGGTGAACACAGCTGGTTTACCTGCTAACTCTTCGTTGGCATAAGGATCTGGGAATTGGGCGGAAATTTCTTTGGTTTCCCCGGGATTCATGCCGACGATGCCAGTTACAAATCCGGGAATAAACTTATCTTCGTATAATTCCACCTGAAAATCAGTTGCTTCTCCTCCAGGAATGGGTGTTGGTTCGGCGGCTTCGTCTTCACCCTCAGCTTTTGCCAATACGCCTTGAAAATCTAAAACAGCGGTATCGCCAATTTGCGCTGCACGTCCTTCCACCGGAATCAAGGTCCCCAGTTTTTGGCGTTCCTGATCGAGAACTTCATCAACACGCTCTGGGCTATATTTGACTTCCTCGGCTTTGGCTTGTAAACCTGTATACTGGTCTATCTGGATTTCTGGTTCCACATCGACAGCAGCAGAAAAGATCAGCGGTTGCCCTGGTTGATAATTATTAATTAAGTCATCAAAGGAAGAGCGTAACTGTGGTTGCCCAATTGCTTTAATTTCTTCTTGTTTAACAGCTTTTTCTATGCCATCTTGAATTAGTTCTTCTAGGGCGGCTGCCTTGATGCGAGTTGTACCTAGGCGCTGTAGCAATATTTGCCGAGGCACTTTGCCTTTGCGAAACCCAGGAATATTGGCAGTACTGGCTAGGTTTTTAATTACCTGTTCGTAGGTTTGTTGGGTAATTTCCGGCGTAATCTCTATTTCCAGCCCTATTTGACTGGCGGGAAGTTTTTCCTGGGTGACTTTCATGCTTCGTTTCTGGTTTCTGGTATTTTTAACTCCGAGTACAGACACGCACGCGATCGCTCGCTGCTGTTCGTTGATGTCTCTTGGCTGCACAAGGCATTATATAATCCAAATCTGGATAAGTGCCCTTCTGACAAAGTTGAGGCAGTCCGTTGGCGGGGTTCGCCCGCTTAAAGGAACTGCCGTCTGATCTAAGGAAGCCTTAGCTCAGACTTTGCCCTTCAGCAGAGATCCAGTGTACTGCTAATGGCAAAAGACTGAACACTTTAGTGCAATAAGTTTACTGATCGCACCTCTACAGTCAATGACAATCAATGGTTCATCCTCACTCCCCGTCACTGTTGAATCATCCAAAACCAGAGATTATGTACTGATATTAGGGGTTGCACACTCCATGTCTGGGCACATAAGTGGATTTATGATTCAGAGGGCTAACAGCGTGATATCCTGGTCTTCAAGTAGGAATTTGCATTCCCAGTTGGGATTTATTGGCACTGACTGCACTGCTGCATAGCTCAGTTTATTGTTTTGCTGGTTTTCGTTCACTTGGATCATAGTACATCCATCATCTTGGCAGCACAATTTCACTCTCAAAATTGTTGACTTAGCTAGAAACTATGAAACTCGAACAACACCTAATGACAGAATTTTAATTCTTTCGCCGCTGATAAATTCGTTGTATAATAAGATAATTTAAATAAAAGTAACAAAATATGAATGTCAGCAAAAGAAAGTAAATTAAGGAAAAGTAAAACGGCACTAAAATTTATTAACAGCAAGAAAACTTAATAATGTCCCCAGGTAAAGCCAAAGACTAAATTAAAAGTAAATAAAAATTTATTTAATGTTAATGTTTACAACTACGATTCCCATAGTGAAATAAGTTTTGCATTTTTTGCATCGGTTCAATCAATCATAAATAACCTCTTAAAGGAGGAAGTAAGGTTGTCTAAATCCTATAGTGTAGCTATTCTGGGCGCGACTGGTGCTGTAGGCACCGAGTTGCTGGAATTACTGGAGAGCCGGAATTTCCCGGTAGCGAATTTAAAATTGTTAGCCTCCCAAAGGAGTGTGGGGCGGACGTTGCCCTTTAAAGGAGAAAATTTACCAATAGAGGCAGTGAGCGATCGCGCCTTTCTTGGTGTAGATATAGTACTGGCAAGTGCAGGTGGCTCGACATCAAAAGCTTGGGCAGCAAAAGCTGTAGAAAAAGGCGCAGTAGTAATTGACAACTCTAGTGCCTTCCGGATGCAAGAGGATGTACCATTGATAGTCCCAGAGGTAAATCCCCAAGCCGCAGCTGCTCATCAAGGCATCATTGCTAACCCCAACTGCACGACAATTTTAATGGCAGTAGCTTTATGGCCTTTACATCAGGTAAAACCAATCAAAAGGCTGGTGGTAGCAACCTACCAATCTGCCAGCGGTGCTGGAGCCAAAGCAATGGCAGAAGTGCAAACCCAAACCAGCGCCATCTTAGAAGGCAAAACCCCAGTCGCCGAAGTATTACCTTACCCGTTGGCATTTAATTTATTTCCCCATAATTCCCCATTAACCGATTGGGGATATTGTGAAGAAGAAATGAAAATGGTCAACGAAACCCGGAAAATATTTGGTGACCAACAAATAAGAATAACTGCCACTTGTGTGCGGGTTCCCGTACTTCGCGCCCACTCAGAAGCAGTTAATATAGAATTCGAGACCCCGTTTAGCCCAGATGAAGCTAGAGAAATTTTAAGTCACTCTCCTGGAGTTAAGTTGGTAGAAGATTGGCAGGCAAATCATTTCCCCATGCCAATTGAAGCCACTGGTCGAGATGAAGTTTTAGTAGGAAGAATTCGTCAAGACATTTCTCATCCTTGTGGCTTAGAACTGTGGCTATGTGGCGATCAAATCCGTAAAGGTGCAGCATTAAACGCAGTCCAAATTGCTGAGTTATTAGTAGAGAAAAATCTACTAAAACCATTAGCTATTAGTCATTAGTCAATGGTCATTGGTCATTGGTCAATAGTCATGGGTTTTGGACAACCGACAACTGACAAAAATTATTAAAATAGAAAACCACCAAGTGACAAACAACAAAAAGGATAATCAGGAGTGAAAAAAGGGTGGGAGATTTTGGTAGAGTTGTAACCGCTATGATTACGCCGTTTAAAGAAGACGGCAGTGTCAACTATGATGTAGCGGCAGAACTAGCAGCACATCTAGCCGCTAACGGTACAGATACATTGGTGGTATGTGGTACAACAGGTGAATCCCCCACTCTCAGTTGGGAGGAGGAATATCAGCTGTTTGTGGAAGTGTTGCAGGCGGTAGCGGGAAAAGCCAAAGTGATCGCCGGCTGTGGTTCTAATTCCACCAAAGAAGCGATCGCCGCCACCCAAAAGGCAGCTAAAATAGGAGTACATGGTAGTTTACAAGTTGTTCCCTATTACAATAAACCGCCGCAAGCAGGACTTTATCAACATTTTCAGGCGATAGCACAAGGCTGTCCCGATTTACCTGTACTCTTGTACAACATTCCCGGTCGTACCGGTCAAAACCTTAGTTCCGAAACAGTTGCCCGGTTAGCGGAGATTGATAATATAGTTGGTATAAAAGAAGCTAGTGGAAGTTTAGACCAAGCGAGTGAAATTCGCCGCTTGACACCAAAAGAATTTCAGATTTACGCTGGAGATGATTCTTTAACCTTGCCTTTATTAGCGATCGGTGCCAAAGGCGTGGTAAGCGTAGCTTCTCATCTGGTAGGAAACCAACTACAGCAGATGATCCAATCCTTTAGTGTGGGGAAAATTGAGGTTGCGACCCAAATACATCTTCAGCTTTTTCCGCTGTTTAAAGCTTTATTTTTAACTACAAATCCCATTCCGGTGAAAACAGCACTAAAAATTCAAGGTTGGGAGGTAGGTTCAACTCGGCTACCACTATGCGAAGCCGAGCCTGAAGTCAGTCACAAGTTAGAGGTGGTTCTGAAAGAACTCAGTTTAATCTAAGAACGAGTTGAGTATTCGCAAGTTATAAGTTTCCAAAGATACATAATAAACAAGGAAAATACATAATTTATACCAGGGTACACTGGCAACTCCTGTGTTACGACTGAATAGCTAAACTATGAATCCTTCAGCGTAAAATCCCTTTTTATTGAACAAACAATAGAAAATCTGATTTAAACTAGGCTGCTTTGGGAATGGCTCGATCAGACAGCTAATGTTGTCTTTGATACAAGATGCTAACTTTATTAACTTAAATTAACCACAAACAACAATTCAAGGAGCAAATGGCTAAAAACGATACAAGCTCCGCCCTAAAAATTATTCCTTTGGGCGGATTACATGAAATTGGTAAAAATACCTGTGTTTTCGAGTACGACGATGAAATTGTTTTATTAGATGCAGGTTTAGCCTTTCCGACAGAGGCGATGCATGGTGTAAATATTGTCCTGCCAGATACGACTTATCTACGGGAAAACCGCCATAAAATTAAAGGCATGATCGTTACCCACGGTCATGAAGACCATATAGGCGGGATTGCATTTCACCTCAAACAGTTTGACATACCTGTAATTTACGGGCCGAGACTAGCAATGGCCATGCTAGAGGGGAAATTAGAAGAAGCAGGAGTACGCGATCGCACAGAGTTAAGATCAGTTTTACCCCGCGATGTCGTCAGAATTGGCAAATCCTTCTTTGTCGAATACATTCGCAACACCCACTCCATCGCTGATAGTTTTACCGTGGCGATTCATACGCCCATCGGTATAGTCATCCACACCGGAGATTTTAAAATCGACCACACCCCAGTGGATGGGGAAAGATTTGACTTACAACGGCTAGCAGAACATGGCGAAAAAGGCGTGCTTTGTCTGTTGAGTGATTCGACTAACTCAGAAGTACCCGGATTTACCCCTTCCGAACGTTCCGTCTATCCCAATCTTGACCGCGTATTCTCTCAAGCCACCGGGAGATTATTTGTCACGACATTTGCTTCCAGCGTCCATCGCATCAACATGATTTTGGAACTGGCGCAGAAACACAACCGCACAGTGACAGTTGTCGGACGTTCGATGCTAAATTTAATTGCCCACGCTCGCAATTTAGGTTACATCAAATGTCCAGACCATCTGCTGCAACCGTTGCACTCTGTTCGCGGTCTACCAGATGAGAAAGTGCTAATTCTCACCACTGGTTCTCAGGGGGAGACAATGGCAGCGATGACACGAATTGCTAACAAAGAACACCCCCACATTAAAATTCGTCAAGGCGATACAGTAGTCTTCTCCGCTAACCCGATTCCCGGAAATACCATCGCTGTTGTGAATACTATAGATAAATTGATGCTCCAAGGGGCAAACGTCGTCTATGGTCGCGAGAAAGGAATTCACGTTTCCGGTCACGGTTGTCAAGAAGACCAAAAGCTGATGATTGCTTTAACTCAACCGAAGTTTTTCGTACCATTTCACGGTGAACATCGGATGCTAGTGAAGCACTCGCAAACAGCACAGAGTATGGGTATTCCGCCAGAAAACATGGTGATTATCCAGAATGGCGATATCGTCGAATTGACAGAAAACTCGATTGGCGTTGCCGGGAAAGTGCCATCCGGAATAGAATTGGTAGATACTACTAGTTCTGGAATGGTTAGCGCTAAAGTATTGCAAGAACGCCAACGCATGGCTTCCGAAGGTATTGTCACCATCGCCGCCGCCATCGATTGGAGTGGTAAATTATTAGCGAAGCCAGAAATTCATCTGCGGGGTGTGGTAACAAGTATAGAGCGATCGCTTTTACAAAAATGGGTACAACAGCGAATTGAAGAAATTTTGGGCGTTCGTTGGTCAGAATTTACCCAACCCGGTGAAGGAGAGCAAACCGAAGTAGATTGGGGTGGTTTGCAAGGTATGTTAGAAAGAGAATTGCAACGCTCCATCCGTCGGGAACTGCAATGTCAACCGACTGTGACATTGTTAATGCAGATTCCTGATGAGCCACCTGTAAAAGTCAGTGATGGGAGAAGACGGCGGCCTAGGACAGCGGCTCAGGTAGCATCGTAAGGTATTGAGAATTAAAATTTAACGCAAAGACGCGAAGACGCAAAGTTATTTCTGAGTGTCTTTGCGTTTTGGCATGAGAGTTGAAGGAAATATCAATTAGGCTTAACCGAACTTTCTATTCTGATATCTCTACCAACGATACCAGAAAGTTTTCGCTACAGTAGAAAGCAGTATAGAAAAATAAATTTATGTTTAGCCAAAACAATATAATAAAACCAGAATTCTTCAGTGTGGCGGAGCTTTTTCAGAAGCAGAAACAGGAAAGACAGGAGAGGCTTCACAACGGAGTCAGGGAAGGTGATTTTTACGTCTACTTCCGGCGGGACAACCTAACTATTCAAATTGAGTGCAATGGTAGTCATTATTATGAAATTGATCTCGAACAGTGTAACAACTCTATTGATTTGCTAGACTGGATATTCCAGATTCACAGCAAAACTTGGGCTGAATCTAGTAGTTTATTAGATCTAATCCTGACGGTAGTTGATGATGCCTGCTATGCCGTGCATGGTAAAGATATACGAACGCTGTTTTTATCTAGTAAAACATTAGATTGGAATAACCCTAACTTTGTAAATGAATAAATAATTAGTTACAGTGAAGCCTCTGATAATTAAAGCAGAGGCTTTATTTTAAGTTAGTAGATTTAGTTTTATTTTATTATGCACTTGACAAACAAGTTTAAATAAACAATTTAACCACTATGTATAACACGAATTAGGTGGGAAAGGTTGAAGTAGTATTAATAATATACATATATTCAGATTTGTCAGTAATGTCAACAGGTTTTATTGTCTTCCATTCTACCCAAGTTAATTGCAATTTTTGTATAAAATTAATTTCTTCTATAAAATTATCTAAACTAAAACAAATTATTCTCATTTCTTTAATTACCTGTTTAGCATATTCTATTTTTTTTTCATTTCTTATTTTTATTGCTTCATGATCGGGATGTAGTTTCTCTCCTATAAATAAGTATTCTATTAAAGATGAAGGCGGTATAGTGAATTTTTCTACACCCAAATACTCGACCATAGATATAAATTCCTCTTCAAGTTTTTCTACGTCATAATTATCATCTGATACCAATAAAATTTCTTCGTAAATTTCTTTTAATATTGCATAACTTTCTTTCAAAACTGTATTTGATATATGTAACTCTTCAAGTTCTAGATATGAAATAGTTAAACCGATATAAGAAAAGTATGAAAGAATGTATAACTGATACAAAGATAATAAACCTTCATAATTATAAAAAACTTCTTCCAAAGCTTTTAATAATAAATTTTTAAATAACTCTTTTGATTTTTCAAAGATAGAAACTATATTAACAATTAATTGTTTTCTTAGTGGAATTTCATCTATAAGCATAGCTTTATTAAGCTGATTCAAAGCTCCTATAAGTTCGCTTTTAAAGCTTAAGTCAATTTTAGAATTAATATTATCTATTTTAAGTTCAATTCTTTGCAAATTACTTTCAATAGAAAGTAACCTATTATTTATATCATTTAATTTATTTAAAATTAAAGTAAAACCTACTACACTTACACCTAAATTTAAAATACTAGCAAGACTTCCTAATTCAGTTATACTCAATAAAGCTTTATCAATACAAAAACTAGTTTCTCTTAAGTGAGCTACTATGTTTCCACTGTTCGTTTCCCGAATAACACCACCAAAGCGTTGATATTGACTATTATTTAAACCTTCTTGAATCCAATCAGGAATATCAAATGTAATATTAAATGTATTCATGACTTTTTGACCTTTATTAGGTAAACTCGTGTTTCAACTATAGTCTATAGTATGAGTTTAAGTACCTAGTGAATCCACAGATAAGTTAGAAATAAAGTACACAATGTAAGCGGTACACCAAAGCGTAGATGCTCCCAGAAAGTGAGCTTGTAGCCTAAATTGGTAGCGGCTTCGACAACTATTAAGTTAGCAACTGAACCAAACAAAGTGAGATTACCTGCTAATGTAGATCCGGCTGCTAGTAATAGCCAATATTGAGTATTATCCTTGGGGATCAAAGGATGCAATAAAAGAACAGCCGGAACATTAGAAATTAAATTAGATAAGACAACAGTTACACTCAAAAAACTTGCAGAAGAATTGACTGCATGAGTAAATAGCTGCAATAAATTTAATTTTTCTGTGACTCGCGTCAGAATAAATAATCCCGAAAACATCACTAGCAAATTCCAATCGATTCTTTGGAGAATGCGCTGTGGTTTAATTCGCCGCGTAATTAATAACAAACTAGCAGCAACTAAAGTAGATTCCGCTAGAGGTAAGCCCATAGCAAAGGCGATAAGTAATCCTGTGGTGATGACTAATGTTTTATTAAATAAAGGTTTGTAAATCCGATGATTTCCCGCAACTAATTCCTGACAAGGTTGGGTGGAACGGACATCAGGATAAAGTAACCAGAGCAATCCTATCTGAATTACTAAACCAATTAAGGCGACTGGGGCGAGTGCGAAGAGAAAATCGAGGTAAGGAATACCTGAAAATGAACCAATTAAAATATTTTGGGGATTACCGCTCAAGGTGGCTACAGAACCTATATTAGTTGCACCTGCGATCGCTAGTAAATAAGGTATGGGATTTAAACCCAAGGCTTGAGTTAGTCCCAATGTCAGTGGTGTAAAAATTAACGCTATTGTGTCGTTGAGAAATAGGGCAGAGAGGATACCACTACCAAAGGTTAAAGCAATCAACAAGCCTAGAGGACTGCGGGTAATGCTCAAAAGTATGGAAAGCGATCGCCCAAAAAATCCTGCATAAGTGAGGTTGGCATTTATTACCATCATACTCAGCAAAAATACGATGGTATTGGCATCAATTGCTTGCCATGCTTCCGGCAATTTTACAGCACCCAAAGCAATTAAAAAAGCAGACCCCACTAGGGCGATAGTGGCACGGTTCATGCGTAACCCAGGAATGTAGCCCAATGCCAACCCCAGGTAAGTCAAGGCTAATACGCCATAGATTGCAAATTGCTGGAAAGTCACTCGCGTTACCTATGATTGAGGGGGTAGGGGGGCAGAGGGGGCAGGGGGGACAAGGGAAACAAGAAGGACAAGGGAGACAAGGAGGACAATTGAGCAATGCCCAATGCCCAATGCCCAATGCCCAATGCCCAATGCCCAATGCCCCATGCCCATTCCTTAGGGAACAAATCCTTTCGAGTAACAAGTCTAACAACGAGGAATCATTGCAGAAATTTTTTCCTTGTTTATTGACATATATCACAGCACATGATAGACATCTCCTGTCAAGCTAATATCAATTCCCCAAAATCTTGCTATACATTATTTACCGCGTCTTTACTTCCCTATAACCCTGTATCCGTTTAATTGTTACAACCTGGAAGCGAAACAATATCATGCATAAGCTGCCTGATATGTATAGAATTTAGCAGTTAGTCTTTGCACTCAGTGTTATACTATATAATTAAGTTTTGTAACAAATATTGTAAAATCAATCCAAAGATAGATGTCTTCACTAAAATCTTAACTATGTCAAGTTATGAACAAGATCGGTAGATCACACTTCCGATTCCAGGGAAATTGCGTTTAACTTGACGTAGTAATAAATGAGTTCTCACTGAAGTGGCTACGGATAACATCAGATTGCATCTAGAAGAGACAAGATTTTTCCGGGAATGGTAGTAGCCAGTATGTATATGTTCATCGTAAAGGTGAATACCCTCCATTAAATAGAGGAGTAACCATGAAGGTATTCGATAATACCACAAAAAGAATTTTTTTGGCAAGCTGGGTATCAATCAATCAAGCAGAAGCTACTAATACCCAACAAAACCAGCTGCCACGTTCTGCTACTAAGTCTTACTGTGATTTTCTCCAGCCCCTACGACAAAAAGTAGACAGGATTCAAGTCAGCGATCGCGAATTAGCACACCGCTTGTGTAAATTAATTCCTTCTCAGTGTCCTTTTGAGCGTGATGTCAAGTTATTTGGCAAAACCTTATTTCATATTCCGCCAATGTGTAAGCTAAATCCTTTATATGAGGAAGTAGTGGGCTTACGTTTCCGGGCGTTATGCTATCTAGCTGATGAATGTGGAGAGGATGTTTCTCAGTATTGCTAGTAAAGTGTGCTGAGTTGTGAGTTGCGAGTTATTATTCCTCAAATTTGAGACATTAAATAAAGAGTCCAGAATTTACAGCAAACTGCCATTGATTCTGGACTCTGGATTTTGGAATCTGGACTAATTATTTAATCCGCCTTACCTGCCATTTTTGAATGGCTTCTTGGGAATCTTCATAAGCAGAAGTCATTTCTGGTACTAAAGCCGCAGTTGCAATTGCTGCATTAAGTTCCCCTTGGACAGCGCGATTCTTCGCCATATCCAAAATCTTCTCACTCCATTGATTAATAGATTTTTGGGCTGTATCGAAGCCTGGTTGACCTGGTGGAACTTTCTTGGCGACTTCAATAGCACGATTATATGTAGATGCTTGTCCTGGTTTAATTAAGGCATTAGCCGCATCTAAAAGAGTTTTGTTACTGACATACTGCTTGGCTTCTAGCCGCCATTGGTTAATCAGTGCTTGTGCTTTGGGATAAAGTGGTTCGTCTTTAGTGATTAATTGCGCCGCTGCCACTGCACTGGCATACTGTTTTTGTTGAGCGCGACCTTCTGCCAAATCCAAAATCATCCGACTCCAGATTTTAATATCCTCTTGCGCTTGTTCGTAAAGCGGTTCACCCGATGAAATTTTCCGAGCAGTGGCGATCGCTAAACTTAAATCGCTGGCTTGAGTTTCCCTCAAAGACATTTTCGCTAGGTCTAACACAGCTTGATTCCGTTGTTGTGACTCGGAATTAACAACTGTTGGCGCGGTTGATGGTTTTGGGGGTTGAGTTGGTTGAGTTGGTGTAGTGGAATTGGAGACAGAGCGACTATTTGGTACATTATTCAGGTCTTTTGCCCGATTAGTCGCACTATTAGACGATGTGCTGAATACTTCAGCCGTTCTCAATCTGGTTTGATTGCGGAGAAAAACTACTGCAACTAAACCTAATATTAATAAGCTACCTCCTAGCCACCATAAAAGCTGCTTCCAGAATGAAGTTTTGACCTGAGTTGCAGGTGGTTGGGAGATAAAAGCTGAGGAAGAATCAGGAATAGACCGTTCTCCAGCAACTTCCTGCGCCGATGGGAGTACCTGGGGTGGCTGTGGAAAATTCCGTTCTGGGTGAAGAACTGGCCCAGAGGCTACATTAGCAGCTGAATTTTGGACGGGCTGACTCTGAGATTTTTCACTGACTGCTGTCAACTTTGGAGACTTCCCTTGTGGGGATTTGGGGCTAACAGTAGTTTCCATCCCTTGGAGTGGCTGTTGTCCGCCAGTTTTTTGGACTTTAGAGGCAGTTTTGGCAGAATTTGCGGCAATATTAGGTGCTGCACGCGCAACCGCAAAGGATTCTTCTGGAAAAATCACGGTTTCTGCTGCGCTTTGGGTTGGTGTAATCTTACTTCTCAATGGCGGTAAGATAATTTGCTGCTGGGATGGGATAACAGCGATCGGGTTTTGTTTTGGTCGCCAATGATGTTGACATAATTCTGGGGTGAGAACGCTCAGGTAGTTTTCTAAATCTCCCAGGCTACTACCACGACCAGAACGCAAAGCTTCTAACAACGCTGCGGTGAAGAATCCATGACCTAATTCCCGGCTTTCGTGGGAGAATTGCTCTGGTTGGCAAGAAAGAATTGTCGCCAATTGTAGCTCTTGGGCAAGTTCTAGAGTTTCCTGCCCAACGGGAGCATCCGCTTGCGTACCAAAAGCGCGGTTGATATCCAGTAGGAGCAATACATTCAGCCCAGTCAGTTGCAAACTTTGCATCAGCGATCGCAGTTCTATGCCAGTCTCCTCCACAAGATCGGGGTTACCCTCCACTGGCATTAAGTAATCTTGTCCCTTGTAGTTGATCCCATAGCCGCTAAAGAATAACCACAAATAATCTTGTGGTTGCCAAAATCCTGCTGCCAAATCCTCTAGTAAAAGAAGAATATTCTCCTTAGTGGGATATGTGGATTTATCTCCCATTGGCGGTGAAGTATCCGTCATCAGCAGACAGCGCCGGTTTGTAAAACCTGCCTCTTTAACCAAAAACTCTTGGAGTGCAAGAGCATCTGCTTGAGCGCAACTTAAAGGTTGAAATAAATGATATTGATTGATGCCAATAGTAATCGCCCAGTAATTTACCATCTCCTGTTTGTCGCTTCTTGTTTACCTAAAATTGCTGTTGGCTTTGCTGAAAAAACAAAGTTAACCTATGTCTTATAGTCTAGGAGATTCCTATCGAAATGAAGATTATATGTAATTTTTATTACATAAACTAGCCGGAAAATACTTGCACTCAATTTAAATTAGAGATTGTTCAGTCAGGAGTTAGAAAGTCATGAGTAGAAGTGTTGCTCATCAACCATCATCGATCATTTCCTTTTCAGTTATTAGCCAAATTGCCAGAAAAATCCGGATAGTTCAGTTAGCAGTTTTGCTTTTTTCTGCTGTTCCTGTATGGTTTGTGTGCGAAGCGATCGCCCCGCAGATTGTCAGAGCTTATACAGCTAGAGTAGATCTAGCGATTGATCGCCTACCGGAAGAAACTTACGAAACCGTACTCAGAAGGGCAGAAGCGGCAGCGAGAGCAGCAACGCAGAGGAGCTTCGATCAAGATATTTTAGTTACAGATGTTTCAGTAATTGTCACCGTACAAAGTCAGGGAGCGATCGCCCCAGTTTTAGCTTTAGAAGTGACTCGCCCGCAATGGCGTAATCGCCCCGATCCCCAGCGTTGGGCAAGTTATTTTAAGACAGCGCGATCGCTACTGTTTTCGGGACAAAATTCTGTAATCCCCAATCTAGGACAAAATCCTGTAGTTCCCAATCTAGGACAAAATGCTCTACCTCCCAATTCCGAACAAAATCCTGCAATCCCCAAACCAGATCAACCAGCTACTACCAAATAAGGGAACTCCAAAAAATAAATTATGCCAAATTGTAGGGGCGGGGTGACCCATTGGTGTCAACTTAAGTTAAAACGCTTATCCCACAAGTCTTTCACCCCACCCCTTAATCCCCTCCCCGTAAACTCTGAGGGGACGTTTTGGCTTTAGACAAAACTGGGGTGGGGTAACGCGGATCTTGATGTTAAGCGATTTAATTCAAAATCAAGCTTTGGCAAGGGTTTCATGTTAAGTTGACACGTATGGGGGTGACCCCGCCCCTACGAGTTGCGGGCTTGGTAAGTTAATGATTGGGATGTTTTTTTATTTGGAAGTCCCTAAGCATTGAAGAAAATGCTTAGGGACGCAGATGCGGAGAATGAAAATTTCTCTAAGTCTACCGCTCCTTGTCTGAATTCTCGACTGAGTTCTTGTTGTCAGTGTCAATGGATCGCTTAGAATAAAAAGGTTGTCAAGAATTGCGATATCCGCTATCATGGCTGTTCCTAAGAAGAAAACATCTAAGTCCAAAAGAGATAAGCGCCGAGCTACCTGGAGACATAAAGCTACTGTTGAAGCTCAAAAAGCTCTTTCCCTAGGCAAGTCGATTTTGACTGGACGCTCTACATTTGTCTACCCAGCTGCTGAAGACGAGGAAGCAGAAGACGAATAATAATGTCGGTAGTAAGAAAAGCACGAACAGCGCTGTTAAATTAGCGCTTTTTCGCTGCTTTTCTGAGGGCATTATCCATACATAGTTATAGTTAATTGGACAAGTTCCATTAACTATTGCATATGGCTGATGCTCAAGGAATTTATAAAAATTAAGGTATCTGTAGTTTCTGGATTTTTAGTACTTTGCGCAATTGCTATTTTGTCTCCTTTTGAGGGTAGCGCAGATGCTCAAATCCTTAGACAATCATCTCAAGAAAACCAATTATCTTGAAAAAGTGATTTTTCTAAGAATATGTTAGGAAAATTTTTTCAGAAACCAGAGCAACAAGAGAATGAACGGGTACCTCCTGGCCAATACCTGGCTAAGGGCTTCCCTGTTTTAACTTATGGTGAAACACCGCAAATAAGTACAGAAGAATGGGAATTCAAAGTTTGGGGTTTAGCAAAACCTGCCGCTTTTACTTGGGCAGATTTTATGGCTTTACCTCAATCTGAATTCACAGCAGATTTTCACTGTGTAACACGCTGGTCTAAACTCGATGTTAAGTGGACCGGGATTAAAGTTACAGACTTTATGAATTTGATCGAGGTAGATCCCCAAGCAGTTCATGTGATGGAACATTGCTATGGTGGCTACACTACTAATATCGCAATGGCAGATTTTCTCCGGGAAGAAAACTTCTTTGCTTTTAAACTATTTGGTGAACCTTTACCAGCAGAACATGGTGGGCCGATGCGGTTAGTTGTTCCCCATCTTTACGCTTGGAAAAGTGCCAAGTGGATTAATGGTTTACAGTTTCTCAATCGTGAAGAACTTGGTTTTTGGGAACGTAATGGTTACCACCAACGGGGTGAACCTTGGGCTGAGGAACGTTATAGTTACTAATAATTAATTACTAATTCGTAATTCGTAATTCGTAATTAAGAGGTTGTTTGAAAAGTAAAATCGATAGTTTTAGATACCCGACTTCTTTAAGAAGTCGGGTATCTTGTTGAAGACGATTATTGTTCATTTCTTAACCAAGAAGCCGTTTGAGGAAAGCTAATTTTCCCTCATAGGGAGCGTAACGCCATTTTAAGTCTAATAAAAAGGAGTTTTTCAAGACACTTTTACGGTGGGAAAAGGTGTCAAAACTGGCTTTACCGTGATAACTACCAATACCACTATCACCCACACCACCAAATGGTAATGATGATACACCACAATGCATCACTGTGTCGTTGAGACAAACTCCACCAGATGAAGTTTCCTGCAAAATGCGCTTTTGCAGGTTTTTATTTTGAGAAAATAAGTATAAAGCTAGGGGTTTTGGTCGAGAATTAATTAAGGCGATCGCTTCTGTGATATCACTATATTCAATGATGGGCAAAATCGGCCCAAAAATTTCTTCCTGCATGATGGCAT
Organism: Calothrix sp. NIES-2100; assembly: GCF_002368195.1. Classification (GTDB taxonomy): domain Bacteria; phylum Cyanobacteriota; class Cyanobacteriia; order Cyanobacteriales; family Nostocaceae; genus Aulosira. Next base: position 8,792,999 of record NZ_AP018178.1, read on the forward strand.
CTTCCCAGGAGATGTTATCAACTACTGTGGGAGCTATATAACGTTCTTCTCGGTTAGTTTCTCCACCGATGACAAATTCACCATTTTTCAGGAGATTTGCTAATCTATCAAAGTGTTTTTGAGAGATTATGCGGGCATAATCAGGACTACTGGCAGGGTTATCCCCATAAAATTCTTTGATAGTTTTTTTCAGACCTTCTATCAAATTTGTTTTAATTTTTTTATCAACTAAAATATAGTCAGGAGCAATACAAGTTTGTCCGGCATTAATAAACTTGCCCCAAGTAATTCGCTTTACGGTGTGTTCTAGATTGATTTCAGTATCTACAATACAAGGACTTTTACCGCCTAATTCTAAGGTAACTGGTGTGAGGTGTTTTGCCGCCGCTTCCATGACGATTCTGCCTACACTTGTACCACCAGTAAAAAAGATATAGTCAAATTTTTCTGCTAAGAGATTTTGGCTGGTTTCTACACCACCTTCTACCACTGCAATATATGCTGGGTCAAAATATTTAGGAATCATTCCAGCCAAAAAATTAGAGGTATGAGGTGCAAGTTCTGAAGGTTTGAGAAATGTACAATTTCCAGCCGCGATCGCACCAACTAATGGGGCAATAATTAAGTTAAATGGATAGTTCCAAGGGCCGATTATTAAAACAACTCCTAGCGGCTCTGAATAAATCTTTGCTGAGTATTGAAAAAATTCAATAGGAACTGCGGCTTTTTGAGCCTTTGTCCAATCCTTAATATGCTTGATGGCGTAATCAATTTCCTTTGTGACTAAAATTTCTGTAGCATAAGCTTCAAATTCTGCTTTATTTAAATCAGCTTTTAATGCCTGCACAATTTCTTGTTCATTCTCCAGAATTGCTTGTTTAAGAATTTTGAGTTGTGCAATTCTAAAAGCAACATCTTTAGTTTTACCAGTTTGAAAAAATTCGCGCTGTTTCCGAATAATATCAGCCACAGGAATTGATAATTCAGTAATCATTTTTTTATAGGGGTTAGGGAAGGAGGACAAGGGGGACAACGAGGACAAGGGGGACAAATGACTATTGACTATTGACTCACTGTTTTATAGGTAGCATAACAATGAATAAACTACCTTTACCCAACTCAGATTTAACTAAAATATTGCCTTGATGGGCTTCGACAATTCGCCGCGAAAGATATAGTCCTAAGCCACTACCAGAACTCTTGTGACTTCCTTGGCGAAATCGCTCAAATAAAGTGGTTTGTTCTTCAGGAGAAATACCGGGGCCTGTGTCTTCTACCTCAACTATTAGGTAGTCACTTATAGTAGAATTTCCCGAAGCATCTAAATAAGACTTTTTGCTGCTTTCCGTTTTTGAGCTTAGACGAATATTTACTGAGCCAGACTCGGTAAATTTGATGGCATTACCTATGAGATTAGTAAATAGACGATGCAATTCTAAGCGATCGCTCATGAGTGTGTTGATAGTTAACTCTTGAGCAACTTCCAAATTCATTGCTAGTGATTTTGCTTCAGCTAAAGGTGTTAATTCCCCTACCACTTCCTCTAGTAACTGGCGGAGGTTCACTGGTTGAAACGCCAAGGTTTTGCGACCAGCTTCAAAGCGGTAAACTTCCAATAAGGTATTTACCATCGAAAGCAGATTGGTGTTGCTACGCGCCATGATAGCGATCACCTCTTCCATTTGGCTCGATAAAGCTCCTAAAGCACCTTGCTGAAACAGCATCAGTACGCGATCGGCTGCTACTAGGGGGGTGCGTAAGTCATGGGTGAGGCGAGAAACAAAATCTTCGCGTTGGCGAGCAATTTCATCACGTTCATCGATACTGTGTTTTAGCCGTAAGAGCGATCGCACCCGCGCCAGCAATTCATCCACGGTTACAGGCTTGCGGATAAAATCATCAGCACCTAAATCTAATCCTTTAGCGACATTTGGCGCATCATGGGCAGTAATCAGCAGTATGGGGATATATTGCTGCATGGCAGTATTACCACGTATACGCCTAGTAACTTCGTAACCATCCATTCCTGGCATCATCAGATCCAGCAATACCAAATCACAAGGAGATGCTTCTAGTTGTGCTAAAGCCGAAGCACCATTTTCTGCTGTGCTAATTGTGTAGCCTTCTTCCTCCAAAATAGTTTTGATTAAAAACACGTTGTCTGGAGAATCATCTACAACCAAAATTTTGTCAGAGCGAGAATTTTGTGAGTTCATGTAGCGGGTGTAGGTAAAATTGAAGGTTTGTAATCTTAGCTATATTTATATCAATTTTAGTTAATCTACTCTTGAATCAAGATTATTTACCTAAAAGCTTAAATTGATTTTTTAATTTTATATGATGTTAAATTTGCTCATTTTTCCTAGGCAAATAATTACTCACTAATTGAATCATATTTGGTTAATTTTTCAAAATAGATATATAGCAAGTTGATATATCGTAAACAGCAGGCAGTAATTTTGCTGCTTTCCAATTTTGAGAGTGGAGCATAGACACAGGTTGAGCGTATCCGCTAAAGTCAGCCTTTATCCTGCGTCATATCCTCCCTATTTGATACTAAGCACTGATTTCTGAATTATTATCTTGTGCGGACTCAGGTAGATATTTTAGAGGGGTTTTGAGCAAAACCCAATCGATATAGAGTGCGAGAATCTGTATTTTCAGGAATTGGTTCAGGCGTTGGCAGTTGTTATCCTTCAGAACCCAAGCCCAGAATTTTTCCAGCAGTAGCCCCAGGATAATTTCTACAGACTTGTTGATAACTAGGGGAATAAGTGTTTCTAACATTGCGATCGCCTCAGTTAATTGACTGAGTTCAATGTCGCAATTTTATTTTGTAGTTATTTATTTGACCTGAAGTGACTTATATTGACTTGTCTTGACATATAATAATTTGACCTAAATCCCTAAAAACGCCAGCTAAACTGAAATTTAAAGCGATTTCATTCTAAGTATATGTCGTTACCACAAAACTTCCTAACACAACTAGAGCAATACAGCGAATTATCCCATAGAGAAAAGACAGTTTTTGTGGAAATCTTTGGTAATGGCAAGAGTCGAGTGCAAGTTACACAAGCGCTCAACATCTCTCAAAGCAATCTCAGTAGTTGCTTGACGGGTATTTACAATAAGTTCAGTATCAGTGGCAGTGGACCTGTCAAAGAAAGCCGTCTGCGAGAGTATCTACAAAAACGGTATTCCCATCAGAAACTAGCTGGTAGCTCAACTGCTGAAGTTGCAGAAGCTGATATTGTTGCTCTAGTTCAAGAAATCCGCGAACAAGTTAAAACCAGCATTAAAGAAAAGTGTGGAACCATGCGGGTACTGGATATGTCCCAGCCAATAGAGTTAACTGGCGAACGGGGTATTTATACCAATGTCAACATTCTAGAAAAAATCACCGGACGCAGGCGACTGGAAATTAGAGAACTGCTCCAAAACTGCGAAACAGATGACTTTGAGCGCTTTGGTCTTAACAGGGTTAAAGAGGAGCGAGTACCAGGGCTGGAAGCAGTGCAGCGTCACAACAAGCTGATGGTGTTAGGTAAACCAGGCGCAGGAAAGACCACATTTTTGAAGTATCTGGCTATACAGTGTATTGAGGGGCAGTATTTAATCAACAGAGTTCCCTTTTTCATCACCTTAAAGGAATTTGCAGAAGAATCTCAACAGCCAAATATTCTGGAATATTTTGTTGAAAAATTATCATTTTGTGGAATACAGAATGCAAAAGAGAAAATAGAACAATTGTTAAGATATGGTAAAGCATTAGTATTACTAGATGGATTAGACGAAGTTCGGGAAGAAGATACAAGGCAAGTGTTACGGCAAATTCTAGAAATTTCTGAGAATTTTTATACCAATCAGTTTGTCATCACATGTCGCATAGCTGCTAAAGAATACACTTTTGAGAAGTTTACTGAAGTTGAAGTAGCAGATTTTGATAAAGATCAAATCGTGATTTTTGCACAGAATTGGTTTCGGTTAATCGATCCATTGAAAGCTGAAAGATTTCTTCAAAAACTTGAAGATAACGAGCCGATTTATGAACTAGCGACCAATCCGCTATTGCTAACCCTACTTTGTTTAGTCTTTGGAGAAAGCGCAGATTTTCCAACCAATCGCTCTGAACTGTATAAAGAAGGGGTGGAAGTATTGTTGAAAAAATGGGATGCCAAACGTAACATTGAGCGCGATCAAGTTTATAAAAATCTATCTTTGAATCGTAAGGTAGATTTGTTGAGTCAAATTGCTCTAGCTACCTTTGAACGCAAGGAATATTTCTTTAAGCAAAAAACTGTTGAGGCTTATATTGCTGATTTTATTTACAATTTACGCGATGCTCGTACTGAACCAGAGGAATTAAAACTAGATAGCGAAGCAGTTTTGAAGTCCATTGAATCACAGCATGGGCTATTGGTTGAACGAGCAAAGGGTATATATTCTTTTTCGCATCTTACTTTTCAAGAGTATTTCACAGCAAGGGAAATAGTTGCTAATTCTGCTTACGAAATTTTCGTAGAACATATTATTGAAAGACGGTGGCGGGAGGTGTTTTTGATTGCAGTAGGAATGATGCGTAAAGCTGATAATTTATTATTATTAATGAAGGCAAAAATTGATAATTTAATTGCAGAAGATGAAGAAATAAAAAAATGGTTTATTTGGGTTAATCAAAAATCTATTTCTGTGAAAGCTAACCATCATTTAGAAGAAATACAAGAATTTTATATAAATCATGATATAGGTTTTGAGAAACATGATAAAAATGATAATGACATAAAATTTATAGTAGATACCAAACATTATTATGAGGATATCGATTATGAGGATATCGAGGTAACAAATCCTTTTATTAAGAAAGACTTTTATAAGAGCTGGTTCTCACCAATAGATATAAATTTGTTGCTGGGCTTTTATAAAGAAGATGATAATGGTTTACTTAATACTAGTATACACTCTCCAGATTTAGACTTGGATAATGCCCTTTTATCCGCTTTAAATCAAGCAGTCATTCTTGCTGAAAGTGATTTACCAAAAATTGAGAATGTAAATAAATTAAAATATACTATAAACCGCTCAATTTCCTTAACTGATAGTAGAGAATTACAGAGATCTTTAAGAAGATTTCAACAAAAAATCCCTAATCCTGAGAAAGATAAAAGCGTATTTAAATTTTTATGGAATAAATTTGGTAGAAATTGGGTAAAACAATTCAGAAGCATACTAATAGATTATCGGAATATAGGATATGAATGGCAGTTTAATAATCAACAAAAGTTAATATTAAGAGATTATTTCATAGCAAAAAAAATTCTTGTAGATTGTCTAAATAGCGATTGTTATGTTAGCCGTGAAGTTAGAAATAAAATTGATGATATCTTGCTGTAAGCAGAGATTGAATTAAAAATTGAAAATTAAGTAACAATATTCATAGAGGTATTTTGCTCTGTCAGCGATGATTTCTCGGATGGATTGGGGAACCATTTTGATTCAGCAGCTAAAACAGAATTAGCGTAGGTAAAAATCTGCGCTAACTCAGATATACCATCTAATTCCGCTTTTTCTTCTGGCGTGATTAACCCTGATTTGCTGCGTTCTAGCAGTTCATCTGAACGTGCTTGCAGTTCATCGGTAAACTTAAAAAAATTAAGATTATTAACTTTTTCTAGTTTGATTCCTGTTCCCAACCAGTATGAAGGTTCAATCATCAATTTCGGAGTCATCATGAGTTGAACACGGAGTGCTGCACTTTGATTTTAGCTTTTAAAAAGTGGTAATGCTGACGCTCTCAAGAAAAGCGATCGCTCTCTCACCACAAAATAGGCGATCGCTCATTGTCCAGAACTAAGATTATCTAAGAGTTGCTGAAATTCCGATATCGAAGGAATTGCGATCGCTCATTGTCCAGAAGTAAGATTATCTAAGAGTTGCTGAAATTCTGATGTCGAAGGAATTGCGATCGCTCTTTTATGAAGTGTCTTTAATACCGATGGTTCTTCTATAGCATTGATAGCTTCCACAATAGCAGTTGGCACTTCTCCAAAGCGAGTTTCTAGAACTTCAATCACGCTTTCTCTAGCATTTTCGACAATACCTTCTTCTTTTGCTAACCTTTCAATACTAGTTACGTACCGCATTCTATTTGTCTCCTCGTAATTTCTCACTTCTGTTTTGAAACTACTTGTCAATTCTTTTGGTAAAACCATCACCCAGTCGATAAACCGAAATAGTTCTTGAATATCTTCCCGGCTGTACCCCCTTTCAAAAAGTCGTCTAACTAGGCTTAGTTTCCACTGTAGCCGACTTTCTGGGTTGCGTTGCGTCGCTTTGGTTTTGAGATGCGCCATCACTATTATCCCAAAGGGATTGATAGTTTGCTCTAGAGTTTCCCAGGTTTGTTCATAGTCTAATAACTTCGCTATGGGAAACTCTAAGCTGACACGACATCCCGCCAGTTCATAGCCGTAGCTGGAAGGTCGCCAATTTGCTTGTTCATCGGCTAATACAGCCAAGCTGATGACTCGCTTTTTATGGCGGTCAAACAAGCGGTAATTGTAGGTGTACATCCGTTCGGCAAATTGGCTGTCATATTGTCCTTGGACTTCTACGTGAACTAATACCCAAGCTTCTTCGCCGTCAAGTAACCAAACTTTGGCGACTTTATCAACGAAACGCCGTCCAATTTCCGCATCGGGTTCTAGCTGTTGCAATTCGGTGTCCAGAAATTCATAAGGTCGCGTCCAGTCGATCGCGTCGTAAGCTAGGGTAAAAAAGAATTCCAGAAACCGGGGAAAATATAGCTCAATGATTTCTTTCCAAGGACTATCGTAATCGGTAGATTGCTCGGTCATGGACTAAAACAAAAAGTATCTTTGCGCCATTGGTAAAATTGTCGCAGGTTCACAAATCAACAATTCGCCATCAGCCCTGACTTCATAGGTTTCTGGATCTACTTCAATATGAGGTAGCGCATCATTTAGCTTTAAATCTCGCTTAGTTATTTGGCGTGTCCCGGAAACTGCTACCGCCGATTTTCTTAAACCTAACTGGCTGGGAATCTCCCTTTCTAACGCCGCTTGGGAAACAAAAGTTAATGATGTGGCGTGACGCGCCCCTGCAAAACTACCAAACATCGGTCGCATATGCACTGGTTGCGGTGTGGGAATGCTGGCGTTAGCGTCGCCCATCTGCGACCATGCAATCATTCCGCCTTTAATGACTATTTCTGGCTTCACACCAAAAAAGGCTGGTCGCCACAAACATAAATCTGCAAGTTTACCCTCTTCCACTGACCCGACATACTCGGCTATTCCGTGGGTAATGGCTGGGTTGATGGTGTACTTGGCGACATATCTTTTCGCTCGAAAATTATCTGCCCTTTGCTCATCTCCTTGCGGGTTAAGGATTCCCCGTTGCACCTTCATTTTATGAGATGTCTGCCAGGTGCGAATTATTACTTCCCCTACTCGCCCCATTGCTTGGGAGTCGGAAGAAATCATGCTAAACGCGCCTAAATCATGCAAAATATCTTCGGCGGCGATGGTTTCCCGACGAATGCGAGACTCAGCAAAAGCGACATCTTCGGCGATCGCGGGATCGAGATGGTGACATACCATCAACATATCCAGGTGTTCGTCTAAAGTATTGAGGGTGTAAGGACGTGTGGGGTTGGTGGAAGATGGGAGAACATTCGCCTCACCACAAACTTTGATAATATCTGGTGCGTGTCCTCCCCCTGCGCCTTCGGTGTGGTAAGTGTGGATAGCACGATTTTTGAAAGCTGCGATGGTATCTTCAACAAATCCGGCTTCGTTGAGGGTGTCGGTGTGAATTGCCACTTGTACATCATACTCATCGGCGACGCTGAGGCAAGTGTCAATGGTTGCGGGTGTGGTTCCCCAGTCTTCATGCAACTTTAACCCCATTGCACCAGCTTGTACTTGTTCCACAAGTCCTTGAGGTTGGCTGGCGTTACCTTTACCTAGAAATCCTAAATTCACAGGAAAAGCATCAGCCGCTTGCAACATCCGGTACATATTCCAAGGGCCTGGGGTGCAGGTAGTGGCGTTTGTCCCTGTAGCGGGGCCTGTTCCACCGCCAATCATGGTAGTAATTCCGGAGGCGATCGCAACTTCTATCTGCTGCGGGCAAATAAAATGGATGTGGGAATCCACACCTCCAGCCGTGAGAATCATCCCTTCCCCAGCTAAAGCTTCGGTTCCGGGGCCAATAATAATATCGACATTATTTTGAATATAAGGATTTCCCGCTTTACCAATTTTAAAAATCTTGCCGTCTTTAATACCAATATCGGCTTTAACTACACCCCACCAATCGAGAATTAAAGCGTTTGTAATTACTAAATCGACAGCACCATCGGCGTTAGAAATGGGGGATTGTCCCATCCCATCGCGGATAACTTTACCGCCACCAAATTTCACTTCGTCGCCATAGGTGGTGAAATCTTGTTCTACTTCAATAAATAATTCTGTATCCGCAAGTCGGACGCGATCGCCTACTGTCGGCCCGTATGTTTCTGCATAAGCACGGCGATCCATTCTGTAAGGCATAAATGCACTCCTGGGTGTATATTACTTTGATGATTTTTGAACAAGTTTAGGGAGGGTATAAAGGATGTTTGTATAAGTTTATAATTTTATATAGGAGAAAATTTTAAAAAATAAATATTAATTAAACTTAAATAAATTAAAACTAATGTTGATTATACATATAATGAAAATGATGTTTGTAGTCATATTTTTAATTTAAAATGTAATTTTTAGTAAAAGTGAGGCATATTGTGGAGGATTATTTTGAGTTTGTTAGTAAAGAGCTACAAAATAGACTCAATCAGATTAAAGAGTTTATCAAAAAACACAATCCGACTATAGGCGTTTTGACGGAAGAAATTTTACGAGATTTTTTGAAAAAAAACTTACCAAGGATGGTGAGCGTTGAACAAGGTTTCATACGCGCAAAAAATGGAGAATTGTCTAAACAATGTGACATCTTAATTTATAATTCTCATCTTTATGCACCTTTTTATAGGCTCAATGATATAGTAATAGTTCCTGAAGAATCAGTCATTGCTGTTATTGAAGTCAAGACAACAATAAACAAACAAATTTTTCATAATGGTATTGATTATTTTGAAAATATAAAAAATATTTCGCAAGCACATACTTATCTATTTATATATAATTGTAAGGGCATTGAAAGCATTGAAAAGTATCTACACTCCTATAATCACAAAGATGATAGAACTGAATTTGACCATGATACCTATTACTTTTTACCTGATGAAATTACAGGAATAAATGAATCATTTCATTTGAAGAAAGATTTAGTAGTCTGCTATGGTCGAGATTCAATGGGATATAGCTCGTATTTTTATGAGGGTGAAAAAGGTACTGAAATCAATGCATTGCAGCATTTTTATTTATCTGTTTATAGATTAGTAGAGACAGAGATAGGCAATCTTTATAGATCAGATAAAATGAAAGGTGTGTTTTATGACAATAGAAGCTCATATTTTTTGAAGAAAACACTTTCAAGTTACTATGCTATTGAGCTATTTGATATGTAAAAAATAGTTTTTTATTAGAATCACAAATTAACATAACATTTTCAGTTAAATGACAATATTTAATTTATTAGTTATGTTGGATAATACTTCTTCTTTTGCTCCTTATCATTGCTCTTCTTATTAAGACTTCCTTAGCTTTACTCCAAAACACCATTAATCAAACTATTAAATCCATATACCTCACGACTCCCCATTAATGAAACCAAAAAAACCTCTTTTTCATCGCCTGGTTCAAAGCGAACTGCTGTGCCGGCAGGAATATCAAGGCGCATTCCTCGCGCTTGTTCTCGGTCAAAATTTAAAGCTGAGTTAACTTCAAAAAAGTGAAAATGCGAACCAACTTGTATCGGGCGATCTCCTGTATTTGCTACTTGTAATTTAATAGTTTCACGACCAGCATTAAGTTCAATTTCTCCTGCTGGTGTGATAATTTCCCCTGGAATCATTGTTTTCTCCTTTGCAAATTAACGAATCGGATTATGCACAGTTACCAACTTTGTCCCATCAGGAAAAGTTGCTTCCACTTGCACTTCATGCACCATTTCCGGCACACCTGACATCACATCATCTCGCGTTAACAAAGTTGTGCCATAAGTCATTAATTCAGCGACAGTTTGCCCATCTCTAGCACCTTCTAAAATCGCAGCAGAAATATAAGCAACTGCTTCTGGATAATTTAATTTCAAACCTCTATTCTTACGTCTTTCTGCCACTAAAGCAGCAGTAAAAATTAACAACTTATCTTTTTCCTGCGGCGTAAGTTGCATTCTTCTCTCCCTCTTGGCGTTCTTGGCGTTCTTGGCGGTTCATTCAAACCTGCCAAACTCTAGGTACACAGCTACCACGACTCAAAAAATTAACCCGTAGCATCTGCCAAACAGACGTAAACCAGTTTCGCACCTCAGATGACGAAGCACCGCGATATCTACATAAAAGTCCATGTTGTAGTCGCGACACCCCCACCTCTCCTGCACCATCCCATAAATTGCGGGCTTTTGCCACTATTTCTGAGTCAACTGGATTACCCACCCAAACTAGACTACCGACAATTGGTTGTCCAGCCAAGCCGTGGGGACTGTGGAAAACCTCTTCGCTACCAGGTAAATATTGGCGATCGATCCACAAGGGTACACCTTGCTGCCAAATTTCGGTATGCGATCGCCATTCTCCTTGCAAAAACTTCTCTCCTCTAGCACTGCGCCCTAATCGCGTAATTTCCCAGCCTAACCAACTGGCTTCGGTTGCTAATTCTACCCGTAAATCTTGCCGATAAATCGCGCTGTTAAACAAAATTGTTTCTTGGGGTAACCACTCCAAACAAGCGCCAGCATCGACTTTGATATCGATAATTTGTCTAGCTTGCTGTCCATTACTGCGGTAGATTTTACTAGCGGCGGCTGTAGTAATTAATGCTTGGGCGTGGGGTTGGAGGTGGAAATTGAGAGACAAGCGATCGCCTCCCACAACTCCCCCAGCCGTATGTAAAATGACGCTATGACAGACTTTTTCGCCTTCTGGATAAAACGGACGCTGTACCTTTAGCGGTGCTTGCTGGTGGTTGTAAATTAGCTGGGTGGCATTTTTGCGATCGGCGTAGACTAAATTAAGTTTGCCATGCCAACTTTCTACGCTGTGTAGCACAGAATTCATGTATTAAGTAAACATTAAATTGATGGTAACCTTCATTTTCTCGCCAAAATTACGTAATCATCTAATTTATAGTTAGAATCATGTTTCTGATTGAAGTACTTCTGAATCATCTGCGTCATGTAAATTTGCTTAGGGAGAGTCTCTTCTGCGAATTTGGCAAATTCCCTAGCAGAACAAGGTAGCCTAGAATTTCTAGAAGTTAGATATTTATACCAAACCAGCTCTAAACCGAGTTCGGAAGTAAATTTTATAACTACATTTCTTTCTATTTCTTGGTCTTCACTTTGTTGAGCATTGTAAAATTTAAATAATTTTTTATCTTGTACAATTAATAAAACGTAACCTTCCTTTTTAAGGCAATTAGCAAATACATATTTGTAGATATTATTGGCTTGTAGTCTAGCAGATATATCTGAAAAGAAACAGTGAGAAATGACAATAAAATCAAAAAAATCTTGAGGTAATTTATGAGATTTATCTTCCCCTGAAAATAAATCAACAGTTACAAAGCGAAAGTAAGCATTAATTGGATTCGTGCTTAATTCTATAAACTTTCGCCAAAACTGAAGTCCTCGAAATTGAAATGAATCTTGTTTTTCTAGAGAATAGTAGGATATATGAGTTTGTGATAGATTATCAAAATCACTGATACGTTGCAGAAATAGAGCTAAAGCGTAAGCAACTGTTCCTGGGCCTGCTGCAATATCGAGGATATTAAGTTTATTGCTAAATAAGCCGTTTTGATAAATGAAAAACCAAGCTAAATATAGACAATATACATTTTCTAAAAAAAACTTCATAAAGTAGACGTGAGGAGTCAGACTAAAACTATAGTTTGGGTCTTGTCCGATTTTTAAATTATTAATATCTTCAAAAGCATCTTCTAGTTTTATAGATAATTGCTTTTCAGGAACTTTACTAAACTCTTCGTGGAGATATTCAACCAATTTTATTTCCAAATTTTCAAAGATATCTTTATCAATCCCAGTAGATTGAATTTTGTATTGATCGTGCTGGATTAATTGAAATATTTGATAAACTAAATTTACAAATTCTTCATTTGGTGATAACTTGAGATTATCTGCTTGTACCTGAGGAAAGTGTGTTAATTTTTGGCTTAAATTTGCTATTTCTCTTTTATAGTCCAGAGAATAACGCTCAAGTTGCAGCTTATCTCTAAATAATTTTTCTAACCATGAAAATTTGGCACCAGATTTTTGAATATCATGTAATATTTTGACAGCTTTTTGTGTGTCTCCACGGCTTAATGCTAGCTTGAACTGCTGACTAAGCCACCAATTTGCTATAGGATTACTCATAACCAAATCCGTCTTTGCCTTCTTTAATTTCTATATTTGTAAGCTGAGAAATTAATTTATTCTTAAACTTCATATAGTTTAATTGCTGATTTTGATACCACCAAGCGTATTTTTGCTTAATTTCTTCAGCTTCTGAGCGGGTTGATGCTATTAGAGAACGGTTATAAGTAGGATGAAAATCTTGAATTACAACTCTATCAGCGATAGATAGTTGCTGTATAAAAGCTAATTCATCAGTTGCTAAAGTTGGAAGTAGAGGTGTAATTGTAATAGAGATTTTTGGAACAAAACCTTTAAAAGGCTCTATATTTTGTTTAATCTTTAAAAGAGCATTTAATCTAGCTTTAATACTAGGCGATCGCGGTTCAAAATCCCTGCGCACTGATTCACTACCAGTAGGGATACTCATATTAATTCGCAATCGCTGAAATCTTTGTAAATAATCAATATCTCTAGTAATAATTGGACTGCGAGTTTGAATTACTAAAGTTGGTGTTGGATGATTATTATCCCTAACATCAAGCATCACCTCTAAAAGCCTGCGAGTCAACTGCTGCTGAGACTCCAAAGGTTGATAAGGATCTGTCACACTACTCAGATAAATTCTCGGAGGATTTTGCGGATTTTTCTCATACCATTTTTGTAATTCTTTAGCTAAAATCTCCGCTGCATTTTCCTTAACAATCACCCAATTTCCCCAATCTTGGCGCATTTTAGTATTCGGACTAAATGCAGCAGCATAGCAATAACTACATCCATACTGACAACCCCGATAAGGATTTAGCGTAAAATCATAAGCCTCAATAAAACCTGTAGCCTTAGTCAAAAGGGATTTAGCATTTTGAGCATAAACATTAGCACTCCCAAATTTTTCCTTGACTAATTTAGTTGGCTTACCTGTGCAATAACCTTGATACCTTGGTTGTGCCATTGTAAATTTTATATTTTATATATGGTCTATCAACTCACCTTATTTTCTATAATTCCCAGTTTTATTTACGACTTATACAAGTTTCACAAAAAATTTTAATTTTTTTTTGTATCGCCAGAGCTGATATCAGTGACTTGAAAGTGAGCAGGTGAATAATACCATGTTCTCAAGATAGCAGCTACAGGCTAACTCAACTTTTAAGTAGGCTAGAAGTGATTAAGCAAGAACAGAATAGTATTTTAGAGCAAATTGCGGCAATAGTTTCAGCTAATAAATAATAGCTGTCAACAAAAATAGATAGTTATTAAACATGGTTATTTGGAAAACTTTATACCCCTAATTCTGCTGTTCTAACCAAGCTACCAAATCAGCAAGTTGCGAAAAATCAAGCAACTCTTCTCCTAAGTTTTCTAACTTTTCAGTTGGTAAATTCCGAACCTGCTCAATTATTGGTGCATCAATATCACCAAAACGCCTATTAAGTTGGCGTAGAATCAAACTTTCTTCACCTTGTTTTTTACCTTGTTGCAAAATATCTTGATAAATTACAGATTCTTTCATAATATCCTCCCGTAATAATTGGCGAATTAAATCCTTATCAAACCGCAATCCAGCCAAAATCTCTATACAACCTGCTATATTTTGTCGCTGCTCCCTATTTGGAATTGTAGCGACTCGTTCGGCAACTTGGGCAAGCAGTCCTTGAGGTGAGTCGGTTCTGGTTAATGTTGCTAGAGGTAACAGTGCAGGATTTGCCAAAAATGCTGCTGAATCTTGCTCCCATAGACGAACTACTCGATATTGATGAATTGTTGTGTCATCTCGATATTCTTCAGTGAAAGCCATTTCGTTAGTAGTTTCCTGTAAAAAGATGATTACTTGGGTTACAGGACATCGATATTGGCGCTTCAACCTCACGGAATAATCAAGCATTCGGAAGTTCAGTGGCGGATCGGATATCGCTAATGTTTGAAATTCAATATGTAAAATTTTGTTAGCTGCTTGCAAAAATGTCACAGAATCTGCACGAATTGGTTCTAGTGTCAGTTCAGTTTTTAAGATTTCAATTTGTGGCGCGTCTACTCCTAGCAACCAGCGAACAAAATCTGCTGGGTACTGTTCAGCTAAATATTTACAAGCGTTGTCGTAACTCAAGTTACTATTTTTCTGTTTCTATACAACAATCTTTTACCTTATATGAATTCGCTCTCTTACTCTACATTTCGTGATATTTTTATACTGCGCCTCTACGATCCATTTCAAAACCATATACATAGATATCAGCAACCTTATAGCGTTTCTCTTTTTCGCGCCATTCAATAATGCCAATTTCACTTAAAAAAGAAGCAAATTCTTCAAAATCAGCAATATCATGTGCTGACTCTTGCCATACTGTTTGTAACTGTTCTTTAGATAAGAAAGCCAATTTCCCTTTAAGAGAGTCAAAAAATTTAGTCAAATCAGGGTATTCCTCTTTAATTTCTTCACACCGCTTTTCTGATGCTTTTTTTAAGCCAAATTCAAGTGATTTTCCTTGTAGTAGACGATCTGTACGGAATTTACTTGATGATTGACCCTTATAGGTTAGTTCTTGTTCTTTTGCCCCTTTTAGTAATATACTTAAACTCCGAGGAAAAGTAGTATCACTTGAGTCTGTTAATCGTTCATAAACCCATCGTGATACATTTTTAGCTCTGTTTCCACCTCGGCGACGACTTCCCCAAAGTATTTCTAAAGCTTTATCAATCGCCTCTTCACTAGCTTGATCAATACTTTCAAAAGCAACAGGAGATATTCGGTCAACCAAATGTTTAAAATCTTCAGATTGTATTGCTTGACGAAGTGCTAATCGGAGAAAGTCGATCCTAGTCCACTGTAAAATAATATCCCGTCCAGTAAAATGACTTTTATTGTCGAAACTTAAACGATTCCATATATCTTCTCTTAAAAAGATTTTAAATCTTATTTCTGTTAATCTGTTAGCATCACAAGATTGAACTAATTGAAACAAGCCAGTAAGTGCTTGCTGTCGTACTCCTCCTAGTTCTGGAAAATCTTCGTCTAAATCATCATAAAGAAACCACAGTTTTAGAGAATTCTTTTTGGCTTCTTCATTAAGAAGAATATCTATGGCATCCTTGACTATGAGCCTTAGTTCAGAGTTAGTAGATAATAATAGCAAAGCTTGAGTGTATTCAGACTGCCATCTTTCTGTAGGTAAGTTATTAATAATTTTTTTAATTTCACTAAACTTTGCGCCTTTCTTACCTTTAGGAAAAGTAAATAAATTTTCCTGATGACATCTCAGCAGTAAATAAGCTCTCCAGAAAGCTTCCCATGTAGCACTATTTGACTGCAAATTTTTGTGGATAAATTGGAAGTCCTCACGCGATGGGCGGCTTTCTTGGAATCTTCCGTGTGCTGACAAAAATGTAGTGTTATCTAACCGTCCATGAGCTAGTTTTTGAGCAACACTTTTATGTTGTAAAAAAAGCCAATACAGTGCAGTTTTACCTGTGCCTTTTCGCCCTCTAATTAGGCAAGTTGTATCGTCTAAAAATCTTTCAAAATCAGTAGTACGCTGAAATAGTAGATTTAAATCTTGTCTTTGATCGGCAGCATTTACTTCAGGAAACTGCAAACTTTCAATAATCTTCCACCGCTGATCTATTGTATTTAAAACATTGCTACGTTTTAGTTCATCAGTTTTTTCATCAATTAAGTTAGCGATTTTTGTGTAATAATCTTGGTTACCTTGTACAGGATAGCTATCAGCCAAAGCGATTGGTAACAGATAAGGTACTACTAAAAGTTCTTCTGTTGGAGTTTGAGAATTATCTAAATCTGTTTCAGATTCATCTGTTTCATAGTTTTCATTTGTTGCTGTTTTTATTTTGTTCAGCAATGATTCCCAAATTTGTTTTACTTTAGACAGACCAATCTTAGTAACATCAGGAACAGGAGAAAAAACAAAATTTATTGATAAATTTTTTAGTCCTTGCAGGGATTGTATTAGCAGTTCTATCCCTTGTTTATTTTGTTCGTTAGGGAAAAGAAAAACTATTGCTTCATCAGCTGCTTGAATTAATGATAAAGCTCCCCATTGATTGATTCCAGTTCTCGAATCAATTAAGAGAATATCAGGTTTTAATTGTTCGTAAATTTCTCTTTTAAAAACAGACCAAAGACTTTGATCTCCATCAATAACAGTAGTAGCATGAAGATCATCAACTTTAGATACATAATCAAGATTAAGAGAACCAGCAGGAACAACAAATAATCTTCCTGTGGCGTTAGATATTTTTACTTCGCCAAATATTTCAGCAATTGAAATACTTGGTTCTACTCCTTCTGGTAAATAGGAACGCTCATAAAAATAGTCAACAATTCCATATTTGGGTTGTGGCCTTAGATTGAATGCTGTACTCAACCCAGGTGCTTCTAAATCTAAATCAACAGCTACAACTTTAAGACCCCGCATTGCTAAAATTGAGGCAACATGGGTTAATGCCGTAGTTCGACCTACTCCTCCTTTAAAAGAATAAAATGTCACTGTTCTGGGTAACCTGAGTTCACGCTCAGGTATAGGAGGTTGATTTTGCGGATTTGCTGCTTGAATTGCTAAATCTTGCCAAGTTTGTACTGAAGCTGTATTAAAAGCTTGCGGTGCTGAAAGATTTAGTGAATCTGCTTCTTGAGGAGTGTATAAGGAAATAAACCCAGGAGATAAATGAGGAACTTGTGATTTAAGTAAGTTAGAAATTTGTTCTTTGCGCTGAAGACTAGATAAATTAATAAATTGCTCGCTCACAATTGTTAGATTAAGCAAGCCTGATGTGGAAATATTTATATCAACCCACTCTGGCGAATTATGTACATACTGGTTTTTAATCTGCTGTTTTAGCAAAACCTGCCAATTTTCTTGCATTTTTTACCTCTTTAAAGTTGAGTAGCTTGTTTGAGTAACCAACTTTTGATACTCTTGTATGCGTATAACCAGCGTCTGTAATTTGACTCATCAGGCTCAAGGCCAGAATAACGCATATCTATAAAATGTTGACCCATTGGATTCTCAACTTGATCCAGCCATTTCCTTCCTTCAGAAAAATTATCAATCCTAGATTTGAGCTTATTATGTTGTTTGAGCAGTTCCGCATAACTATGTGTTCTCAAATTCTCACTTGTCACTCCGCGTAAAGTGTTACAAATAATAGCTTTTATTAGACACTCAATGGTTACACCACCAAAGTGCATAGCCCCAACCTTTCTTCCTGATTGGCTGAGAGTTTCAGTATCACTATGGCGATCAATAAAAGCTGCCTGATAATCTTCCATACTTAGTTAAATTAAATTTAAAGCCAGATCAGTATATTATTAAATAGCAATTACCTTAACATTATTAATTTGTTATTTTCTGGTTTGAAAAACCTGAATATTGACACAAAAAAACAGCCGCCTCCACAAGGGAAGCAGCTGTTTTCACAAATAGGGGGCTAGAAAGTATTAGTAATCGAAGTCGCCGCCACCCATACCACCGCCACCAGCAGGAGCAGCATCTTTAGGTTCTGGCTTATCAACTACGATGCATTCGGTTGTCAACACCATACCAGCGATGGAAGCAGCGTTTTGCAGAGCAGAACGAGTTACCTTAGCAGGGTCAACAATACCAGCAACAAACAAGTCAACAAACTCATTGGTTGCAGCGTTGTAGCCTACGTTGAATTCTTTTTCTTTCACACGTTCAGCAATTACAGCGCCGTTTTGTCCTGCGTTTTCTGCAATTCTCTTCAGAGGTGCAGGTAAAGCACGAGCAACAATCAACGCACCAGTTAACTCTTCACCAGTGAGGTTTTTGTTTGCCCATTCTTCCAGTTCAGGAGTCAAGTGAGCCAGAGTTGTACCACCGCCGGGAACAATACCTTCTTCCACAGCAGCTTTGGTAGCGTTGATAGCGTCTTCTAAGCGCAGCTTCTTGTCCTTCATTTCGGTTTCAGTCGCTGCACCGACCTTAACAACTGCAACACCACCAGCCAACTTAGCTAGGCGTTCTTGTAGTTTTTCTTTGTCGTAGGAAGATTCGGTTTCGTCAATTTGACGACGGATTTGCTCAATCCGAGCTTTAACGGCAACTTCGTTACCTTCGGCAACAATTGTGGTGTTGTCTTTGGTAATGGTGATGCGGCGAGCTTTACCTAAGCTATCCAGCTTGGTGTTATCTAGCTTGAGACCAGCATCTTCGGTGACTAGCTGACCACCGGTGAGGATGGCGATATCTTCTAGCATAGCTTTGCGGCGATCGCCAAATCCAGGTGCTTTAACAGCAGCCACGTTTAGCACACCGCGCAGGCGGTTAACTACTAGAGTTGCCAAAGCTTCTTTTTCAATATCTTCAGCGATGATTACTAAGGGACGACCAGCACGCGCTACTTGCTCAAGCACGGGTACTAGGTCTTGTACCAAAGCGATTTTCTTATCGGTTAATAGGAGGAAAGGCTCATCGAAGACAGCTTCCATCCGTTCTGCGTCGGTAGCGAAGTAAGGAGAGATATAGCCTTTGTCAAAGCGCATCCCTTCGGTGATTTCCAATTCGGTGGTCATGGATTTCCCTTCTTCTAGGGAAATTACGCCTTCCTTACCCACCTTATCCATTGCTTGGGCAATCATCTGACCGACTTCTTCGTCATTACCGGCGGAGATGGAACCAACTTGCGCAATGGCTTTGGAATCTTCTACGGGGCGAGCGTGTTGAGCAATCTTCTCTACCAAGAAGGTAGTAGCTTTGTCAATACCGCGCTTCAACAAAATTGCATTTGCACCAGCAGCAACGTTGCGTAAGCCTTCTTTAACAATTGCGTGCGCCAAAACGGTAGCTGTGGTGGTACCATCACCCGCAGCGTCGTTGGTTTTAGAAGCAGCTTGGCGAATCAAAGCCACGCCAGTATTTTCAACGTGGTCTTCTAATTCGATTTCTTTGGCAATGGTTACGCCATCATTGACGATTTGCGGTGCGCCAAATTTCTTTTCTAGCACGACGTTACGACCTTTAGGGCCAAGAGTAACTGCCACAGCTTCTGCTAGGATGTCCATGCCTCGTTCTAGGGCGCGACGGGCGTTTTCGTTGTAGATAATGCGCTTTGCCATAATTTTAATAGTCCTTTGTCATTTGTCATTTGTCATTTGTCATTTGTCATTAGTCATTGGCTAATGACTAATGATCAATGACCATTAGCTAACGATTGCTAAAATATCTTTTTCTGAAAGCAGGACGTATTCTTCTGTGCCGAGCTTGACATCAGTGCCAGCGTACTTGGAGTACAGCACTTTGTCGCCGACCTTAAGTTCTGGCTCTTGACGAGAACCGTCATCGTTCCGCTTACCAGGGCCTAGAGCGACCACTTCCCCAACCTGGGGCTTTTCCTTCGCGGTGTCGGGTAAATACAGACCACCTGCGGTCTTTTCCTCAGAGGCGCTCACTTTCACGAAAACGCGATCGCCTAAAGGTTTAACTGTAGAAACGCTTAAAGATACTGCTGCCATATTTATTTCTCCAGAGTTAGCACTCTCAACTCCTGAGTGCTAATTTACCGAAGATAGCCATACAATGGCAACAATTTTTTGTGTACGGGTTCCCGAACTAGGCGATGAGGGGGATGAGGGGACAAGGGGACAAAGGAAGGGGGACAAGGGAGATAAAAAATGAGAAATGCCCAATGCCCAATGCCCCATGCCCTTTAAATACAGATACTTAAGTACAAATACTTATTTATTTTAAAGTTTCAGGTTCTGTTCATTAAGTTACGAATATTTTTTTATGAACAAATTTATTTGCAAAGCGGGGAAATTGTTATAGAACTGTAATCAGGGAGCAGCTTGATGAGTAACAATACAGTGATCCAGTGCAGCCGTAAAATCCCCAAAAACACTAAATCTCTAGACAATAAAGCCCCGCGTAATTGTGTAGAAACTTTAGGACTTGCAAAGATTCAACGACATCTTTCTATTTGTGCCCAGCAAACAACTGCCAACTGCGGCGCAAAACAAGCTAGTCTGGAATCCTGGGAATACATAAAAAGGCGATTGCAGAAGCTCAAACTCGACCAACCGCAAAAAAGTCTTCCCCTTTGCATGTTTAGAAATAAAGCCAATTGCTTGCGCGTTTGTGGTTCTAGACCGATAATGGTGGTTTACCCGGATGGTGTCTGGTATCGTCAAGCAAACCTGGAAGTGATTGAGCGGATCATCCAAGAACACTTGATAGGCATAATGGTGGTTGAAGAATTTGCATTTTTAACCCATCCTTTGCCAGAAACTTCTCTGGTTGCTTGTGAACATCTGATAGCGGCTTAACATCCGTGAGGATATCGTAATTAAGTAGTAAGCGCTCTGAAGCGGTGGTTGGTTTGGCGCTAGGGTCATCTTCAGCCAATACTTAACCTGTGAATCGGAAGGATTATTATTTAATCAGCATTTTTTCACCCGCCACGGTCAAAGCGATATATAATTACGGATTATATTTACTACTGCTCTACGTATCCTTACTGGACTAGTGCCAATGATCTACCAGTCTCTTAACTGCAATCACCGCGCTATGAGACTGACAACAAGCAAAGGCAAGTTAAGTGGGAAAAAAAGACAACATCTCAAATAATCCACCATAGAGGATAAATATACAAGACCTTGATGGACCGAAGCGCGACAAGTGCCACTGCTATGAAAGAACCCAGCATGAAAGATCACAAACGACTTCTACTGATTGATGATGACCCTAACCTCATCTTGCTGGTGAAGGATTACTTGGAATTCCGGGGATATGAAGTCATCACCGCTGAAAACGGAAGAGAAGCTCTAGAAATTTTAGAGCATGATGTTCCAGATATGATTATCTGCGACGTGATGATGCCGGAAATGGACGGATATACTTTTGTAGAACAAGTCCGGCAAAATGAACGTACTAGCTGGATTCCCGTTCTATTCCTTTCAGCTAAGGGACAAAGTGCAGACCGAGTTAAAGGTCTGAATAAAGGTGCTGATGTCTATATGGTCAAGCCCTTTGAGCCAGAAGAACTCGTAGCGCAAGTAGAATCTTCCCTGAAGCAAACTATCCGTTGGAAAGAACACCAAGCCAAAGGAGGAGAAAATGGTTCTCGTATCCAGGTTCCCTTCGATGTGCAGTTAACTCCCACCGAACTGAAAGTCGTACAGTTTGTTGCTAGGGGTTTAGCTAACCGGGAAATTGCTGAAGAACTAAATGTCAGTCAGCGTACCGTTGAAAGCCATGTGTCCAATATGTTGGGCAAAACCAATCTCCATAACCGCACTGAACTAGCGCGGTGGGCGATTGAAAATCAAATGGCTTAAATAGCTATCAGCATTCAGCAGTCAGGTCTTAACTGCTTTGATTGACTGCTGATAGCTGATAGTTTAATTCCTATCGGTCTGCTCCCAAGATGAATTGGCGCATTTGTGCTCAATCCAATTCAGAAAATTCTTGCATTAAATTTCCAGACCGATAACTTATGAATTGTGAAGCTCAGGATTAAATTTTCTAATTGTGTACTTCATAATTCATAACTAATAATAGAGTCCTTGCTCCCTGATTTTGGCAACTCTACCATTTTTGTGAAGTCTAAATGCGGAATCTTCACGCACACCTTCAATTTTTTGAGTAAAATTGGTGATTTTGCCTGTGGACTATCATCGGTATTTTATGGTTCACAAGTTAGTAATTATCTGTGCTTTCATTAATTCACGGCCTTTGACTTAGGGCAAGCTTGATGGATGATGTAAATTTGCCCGATATTGGCTGAGATGACGATGGAGAGATATGACTATTATCGATAGATAGCACTCGCTTGTTTATATCTGAGTCAAGGTCAGCATCGCCTCATTGTATTGCACCATGAATTTAAGCAAGCGAGTGTTTATTTACTCAACTAGGGCTATGGGAATTTCAATGACAAATTCTGTTCCCACACCAGTTTGAGATTTCGCATGAATAGTACCTTTATGTCTTTCGATAATTTGATAGCTAATAGAAATATCTGCTTCGCTAGCGAGAATACGATGGATGGCTTCACCAATAATTATTTGGTTATCAATCAGCAGAACTTTGACTAAATTCGTTGTTAACTCAAACTCAGATATGCCATTAGGCACGGATACTTGCATACTAAAGGGAGGTAATAACATACTGGAACTTTTGGGATTATTTACCCCTGTTCTGTCACTCTCCGAAAACATTTGCCATTTCTGAATTCTAGAGCTTTTATCTAGCAAGGGTTAACACGATTTTTTTCTAATAACAAATACAACACCCATTTTTTTCTAATAGGATAGCTTGTATTGATTGCCTGATGAGGCTTCTAGGGATTACCCTCCCGGAGAGTGACAAAAGCGGGTTACAGCAGTTTCCAGGTAATGGAACCACAGATTCTCGTAGGGGCACGGCATCCACAATCTTCTGGTACATACAATAATATTACTGGTGCCGTGCCCCTACCGCGTGGTCTATTTACTTGAAAAACGCTGTAAAAATTAATTGTTATATCATTGCAATTTAATAATTTTGGTTCTTCAGTAGGTATGATGCTGAAACTTTAATTAAATGTCAAAAAGCAAGGAGCAGGGAGCAGGGGAGAAAAACAACCCACAAGGGGTGGGGCTTAAACCAAGGGAGAAAAGGAGCCGGGGGGCTTTTGCCCACAAGGGGCAAGGTTTGTACCTTTTCCCCTGCCCCCTGCTTCTTATCAAAATTTTCCTTTAAAATCAAAGCTTGCAGGCGATTATAGATTCAATTTCAGCGCCAAGGCTTAAACGGTAAGGATAACGCCTGTTGATAACCCTATTCTGGTTAAGATGTCTGTCTTAATTAATTATTATAAAAACTGTTTGTGAATTTCTCAGAATTTTAGGGAACTATATTACTAGAACTTTACTGCTTATTCTCGGAATATGACTCAAAAATCATTATTTTGGGAATTTATATCTATTCAATGAGTTATTGTATCAATCCTCATTGCCCAAAACCTACTGACCCAGCAAATGCAAAAAACCGCATTTGTCACAACTGTGGGTCAGATATTCTGTTGCGAGGCCGTTATCGAGTAATCAAAAAACTTGGAAGTGGTGGCTTTGGTCAAACTTTTGAGGTTGATGATTCTGGTACGGCTAAAGTTGTAAAAGTACTAACTGAGAATAACTCAAAAGCTATTGAATTGTTTAAGCAAGAAGCAAAAGTTTTGGGTCAGTTGAATAGTACGGGAATTCCCAAAGTAGATTCCGATGCTTACTTTACTGTTTTACCTAAAAATAGCTCTGTACCATTGCACTGTTTAGTAATGGAGAAAATTGAGGGTGTAGATTTAGAAAAATGGATGGAGTCTAACAACTATCAACCTATCTCTCAAGCTCAAGCTGTTAATTGGCTGAAGCAGCTTGTAGAAATTCTCGATTTAGTACACGCTCATCAATATTTTCATCGTGATATTAAGCCTCAAAATATCATGCTACGACCAAGTGGACAACTGGTGTTAATTGATTTTGGGGCAGTTAGAGAAGTTACTACAACTATTTTAGGAGGCAATTCTCATACCAGAATTATTTCACAAGGCTATTCACCGCCAGAACAACAAAATGGTTATTCAGTACAACAGTCAGACTTTTTTGCTTTGGGACGGACTTTTATTTTTCTGCTCACAGGTAAAGAACCACAGGATAAAGTTATTTATGATCCTCTGACTAATGAATTGCATTGGCGACAATATGCAGTTGATATTTCTCCTTTATTGGCAGATTTAATCGACCATTTAATGGCTCTTACAGCTAGCCAGCGTCCTCAAAATACACAATTTATTTTGCAGCGTTTGAATAAAATTGAACAGGTGTTAAAGCAACCTCATATTTTAGTAAATACAGCGCAAATAAAATCAAATAATAATAATTCACCTAATTCTTTAGCGACTGGATCAGTGAGTGGAAGCCTATCAGTTTACACCGCTGCCAGATTAACTAAAAAAAAATTTAAAAATTGGTGCTGGTTTATTATTTTAGGTTTAGGGTGTTTTGCTATTGCTGCTTTGAACCAGACTAAAAATAAAAACATAGTTGCTACTGAAGAAAAAATACCAAATATTAGTCCTAGTATTTCTAACTCTTCACCAGTTGTTAAAATTCCTATATCTGCACCAAAGACTAAAAAAGCTTTGCCCATAAAACTAAAAAACAATGTGACAATTACGAATAAAGGGCAATTACCACCAAAACCACAATTAGCTAGGAAAAAGTTAGAAAATAAAGCACGTTCAAGTGAACATATAATCGATATCTCACAACCTTGGGAATCAACATATCCTATTTCTGAGGCTCCAGACAACTTAGAAGATGTAATACGAAAGAGAAAACAATGATTAAATTAGCTGTTAGAAGTTTAATTAATTTATTTATAACTAGCTCTGCTTTATTTTTGATACCGATGAAAAGTGATGCAAGTATTAATATAAAAATAATGACTCAGGTTGCTCAAAGTTGCCAGAGAGATGTATTTTCATCTCAATACCGTAATCAAATGGGATTGGGTACTATTACTGTTGATGATAGGAATGATAGGGATTTAAAAGACTGTATTAGATATAGATATCATTACTCTTTAGTTTTTTCACGATTTCCTTGGCTAATTTCAACAGGAGAAATGCTTCCAGGTTATCCTGGTGCTGTAGTTATTGGAATGCTTGCGAATAAAATAGCATCTTCAACCCGAGACAACACAAACATATTAGATTGTCTTGCTAATCAAGATGTTTATAATAGAGGATGCGATTATTTAAGAAATAACATTGCAGAAGGAGGCTTTGTTAGAACTTTGCAAATAGATCCTCTTTATCCAATTTTTATTTATCCTATTAATAAGGATAATAGCTTATATTTAATACATACTTGTCCGTCTTGCGTTGTTGCTCATAATAATGTACGTGGTTCTCAAATAGAAATTTTACAATCTTTTATACAATGGTTTATCACGCTTGATAAGCAGCAGAGAAAAGAATTAATTTCTATTTTAGGTGATGATAATAACGCTCGCGAATTGAGGCAGACGATATATAATGAAACTGAAACAGCAGTAAATAAATATGAGTCAGTACGACAACAGATTGAGCATCAAGAACAGGAGCAACGCAGGCAAGAATTAATTGGTAACTAGTAGTCTATCGCATTAATTCTTAATGCTTGGCAGTGGTCACATACTCGCCTTCTTAAAAAAGTCGGGTATCTTGCAACTCAGCACAATTAATGCGAGGAAACACTAGTCCTTCTAACTACAGAATTTTGCATTAATTCATAAATATTATCATTTTTTTAAATAATAAATTCTTAATTATATTTAACATACTAAATAGCATTTTTGGTATAAAAAAGTAAATACAATCCACCTATATCAATCCATAAGTGAATAATTAATTTTTTATGTTCAGTAATCCATTTTGTGCTTCTATTCCCGAACCCTCAACTCCATTTGAAAAAGAGATTGATACTTTAATTCAAACCCTGAAAAATCAAGTTAGTGCAATTTATAAGAAAAATCCACCTTCTTCTTGTATAGGAATGTGGATATATGGAACGAAATTTGAAAACCAAGATATGTTAATATTTAAAATTTCTGCTGATTCACTAGTAAGAAAGTACAGCCACAACCTGACAGAGACAGAACCTAAAAATCTAAATCAAGCTTATGAATATCTTAAAAAGAAGGCAAATACTAACTATATAATCAAGCAGAAAAACCTTGCTATTGAAGTGGCTAAATGGATTGATGATACTCAGTTAGTTTCAAAAGAAGGAAATTTAGATAAGGTTTTAGTTGTAATAGAAGAGTTAAAAGCTAGAGTCAGTAATTTCAAGGATCGAAAACCTTTTACTTCTGATCCTTTTCAATCAAAATAATCTTAAATTTGTTTAAATAAAAGAGTGCATTAAGGAAGTGATAATACATATCCTCAACTAATGCACTCTTATTTACACCTTTGCGCGAAATTAAAATTCAGCGTTTTGCGGTGTACGTGGGAAGGGTATTACATCCCTAATATTTCCCATCCCCGTCATAAATTGCACAAGTCTTTCAAAACCCAAGCCAAAACCAGCATGGGGAACTGTACCAAAGCGGCGTAAATCGAGATACCACCACAAATCCTCTGGCTTCATTCCTTGCGCTACTATGCGACGTTCTAGAACATCTAAACGTTCTTCCCGTTGGGAACCGCCAATGATTTCGCCGATTTTAGGTGCGAGAATATCCATTGCTCGGACGGTTTTTTCATCATCGCTGAGGCGCATATAGAACGCTTTGATTTGCGCGGGATAATCTGTGACGATTACTGGCTTTTTAAACAGTTGTTCTGCTAAATAGCGTTCATGTTCCGATTGTAAATCTAAGCCCCAACTCACAGGATAATCAAACTTAACATCGGCTTTTTCTAAAAGTTTAATAGCATCTGTATAAGTTAGGCGCTCAAATTTATTATTAATAATATTTTCCGCTGTGGCTAATACAGAGTTATCAATCCGTTGATTGAAAAAATCCATATCTTCTGGACATTTTGCCAAGACATATTCAAATATATATTTGAGAAACGCCTCAGCTAAATCCATATCACCTTCTAAGTCGCAAAAAGCCATTTCCGGCTCAACCATCCAAAATTCGGCGAGGTGGCGGGAAGTGTTGGAGTTTTCGGCGCGGAAGGTGGGGCCAAAGGTGTAGACGTTACTAAACGCCATCGCCATGACTTCCGCTTCTAATTGGCCGCTAACTGTTAAATAGGTGGGTTTACCAAAAAAGTCTTGGCTGTAATCTACTGCTTGGTTTTCTGTGCGGGGAATATTTTTTAAATCCAAGCTGGTGACGTTAAAAAGTTCCCCTGCGCCTTCGCAATCGCTAGCAGTGATGATGGGTGTGTGTACCCACAAAAAGCCTCTTTCTTGGAAAAATTGGTGAATGGCGGTGGAACAAGCGTTTCTGACGCGGAAAACTGCACCAAAGGAATTAGTACGCGATCGCAAATGTCCAATAGTACGCAAAAATTCAAAGGAATGGCGTTTCTTTTGCAGTGGATATGTTTCGGGATCAGCTTCCCCGTATGCTTTCAGCGTCTCGGCTTTGAGTTCAATCCGCTGTCCTTTACCAAGAGATGCTACCAGTACCCCTGTGACTTCAACAGCAGCACCAGTATTTAATTTTTTCAATATATCTTCGTAGTCTGGCACATCCTGATTGATAACAACTTGCAAATTAGCTAAGGATGAACCGTCATTAACTTCAATAAAAGCAAACCCTTTAGACTCGCGTTTTGTCCTTACCCAGCCTTGAACTAAGAGGGACTCATCAGGTTGACCACTACGTAATATTTCTGCAATCCGTCGGTTTAGCATTTTATACAACTTATTTTTAGCAACGTCAAGAATACGGAGATTAGAGAATCTTAACAATTATCCCCATTGAAAATCATGCCACTTGCTACAACTTTGGAAAAGTTCGCAACGCAGTGGCTGCAAAATGTCCCGCTGGGGATCATCTCACGCAGGACTTTAATATCCAGCCTATGATAACGCCCATTCCCCCAAAGCGGACGGCTTGCCAGAACGGTTTCTTGAAGCTACGCCAAGAAAATAACTGGCTTTCTAAATTTATTTCTAGCACTTCCAACTGCTGTTTAATCTGCCGTAACTCTGCCTTGATTTCTGGCGTGGGATTTTTATTGTGCTGCAAGTCTTGACGACGCTGTTGCAATTGTGCTTTGTGTTCCTTGTCGCTTTGCACTTGGGTGTAACGTTCTTTTAAGGATACAAGCGATCGCTCTACTTCTTCGAGTTCTTGTGCAAATTCTGATTCTGAATTTCCCTCTGGCGAAGAATTAGAAAAATGTTGAGGCGGCTTCATTTTGCAATAGTAAACTATGATTAAATGTGAGTCTGCCAATAGTCAACTGAAGGCTGAAGTATAAAGGATGAAGTATGAAGTATGAAATTACCCTATCCATAAACCGATGGGGCATAAATAACAAACCCTTTAAGGGCGAGGTTTGCATCGATTTTCACTTCATCTTTTATCCTTGTTTCAGTCAATAGCTAAAATTCAGACTATGGACTCACTCCGCACTTAAAACTCAGTACTCAGAGTCATGTCTCAAACCCAGCTGCCTAAAACCAGTCAACTGAATGAATTTAGCAATTTGGAACTAGCCCAAGCGCTCATGGAGAGGTTAAGCATTTCCCCTAACGATTGGCATCGCCTCAAGTCTAACCGCAATTCTCGCGCTCGGGAACAAGCTGCCGCCGCAATTGTCTTTCTCCTCAAAGATCAGCCACAGGAAGCTCTAGCTAGATTAGAACAAGCCGTAGGTTGGTTAGATCGCTCTATTTCTGCTCCCCCTTGTCCCAGTCATGGCGAGAAGAAGTGAAGGAGCAGGGGAGCAGGGGAGCAGGGGAGCAGGGGGACAAGGGGGACAAGGGAGATAAATAAGAAATGCCCAATGCCCAATGCCCAATGCCCAATGCCCAATGCCCCATGCCCGATCCCCAACTTTCCATCATCGCCGCAGAGATAGCCTAGGGCGAGTTTCTAGCTGTTTACACAGTCTTAATTCTGTACCTTTGCGGTTCCACTCTACCTGATCGAAAATCTGATGGAGAAGACAAAGACCTCGACCACTTTCTGCTTCGTCTGGTGGTAGATAGTCTATTGGATCGGTATCATCATCAGATTCAGCAGTCGGCACAAAGCCTCTTCCTTGGTCTGATATTACCCACCAATATTGATTATCTATTAACGAAAACCGTACTACAACTGTTTTACTAGGATCAAGATTATTGCCATGTTTGGCTGCATTTACTAAGGCTTCTTGTAGCCCTAGGCGCAGCTCGGCTTGTAATTTTTCGGGAATTTCTGCCAACAGTAGATCTAAGATTGGACATAGATAGAGAGTTGAGGCAAAACTAATAGTGCCCCAATAACGTCCTACTGGACGGAGTGAGATGGTAATCACAAGAGAAACCCCATAGCTTTCAGTTAGCTAGACATCAGTTTGCTATTACAGGCACCCTGATAAAAGTTGAGGTGGTCATGTTGCCTTCAAACTTGCGTCTTTAAAACTAAATATTGAAAATGCTAGGGAGCATTGACTCAAGTTTATGATTGGCGATCGCTTAATCTTTAAATCGGCTCGGAGAAAACTCTCAAGGCAGTCATTTGCTAAAAAATGCTCTTGATTTAGAAATAGCATTTTTATGTTATGTCTGTGGGCCGATTTGCCATTTAAACAATCTGGGTCATAATTTTTAGAGTCTATGCAACTTCAGTTTTTTAAACAAAATCAAACTTATTTTTAGCTTAATTCAATTTTAGCATTTTTACTATGCACTAGACTACAAATTTTAAATTTGAGTTTTTGTCAAGGTGGTAGTACCCCTGTTTTCCGGTGATAACACAAGAAATGCAGCTGCTTCTACATGAGCAGTTTGCGGGAAAAAATCCGCTGGTTGTAACCGTTTGAGGCTATATAAGCCATCTTGGCAAAGTAATTGCAAGTCACGAGCTAGGGTAGATACCTTACAGCTGACGTAAACAATCCGGGATGGTTTCACTTGCCGTAAAGTTTCAATCACAGAGCGATCGCACCCCTTTCGCGGCGGATCAAGTAATACCACATCTGGTACATTTTCCATCTGTGGCAGCAATTTTTCTACCGCCCCAGTTTGGAAGCTGACATTATTAATTCCATTGCATTGAGCATTCAAAATTGCTTGTTGTACTGCCTCTGGCTGTACTTCTAGCCCGGTTGCCAAACGGACTTGTTTCGCCAAGGGCAAAGTTAAAGTCCCAATTCCGCAGTAGGCGTCCACCAATACCTCATACCCTTGAAGATTCAGTTCTGACTGAATTACTTCTAATAGTGCCTCTGCTGTTTCAGTATAAACCTGAAAAAACGTATCGGGTAGTACCTGAAATTCCAATCCGGCAAATTTTTCTCGCAAGTATGGCATACCCGCAATGCAACGAGTTTCTTTGCCAAAAATGGCATTTGTGCGTGCAGGGTTGCGATTTAAGGACACTCCCACCAATTGGGGATAGCGTTTTAACCATTCTTGAGCTTGGGTTTCAATTCCTGGTAAATTCCCGTCTTTGACAACTAAAGTCAGTAATATTTCCCCAGTCCGCCGTCCAATGCGTAAACCGAGGTGACGGATTTGCCCTTGGTGACGTTGTTCATCATAAATTTGCCAACCCCGCTGTTGAATATCCTGTTTCACCTGTGCCAGTATTGGATTTAATCTGGAGTCTTGTACTGGACATTGATTCAAGTTAATTAATTGATGGCTGGCTTTTTGGTAATAACCGATTTGGACTTGTCCTGTTGAAGATTTGCTAAGGGGATATGTAGCTTTGTTACGATAGCCCAGAGATGATGCCGCTGCGAGTACGGGATCTACTGGTGGCTGTTGAAAACCGCCAATACGCTCTAAAGCTTGGATAACTTGATTGCGTTTAGCTGCCAGCTGGAACTGATAATCTATATGCTGCCATTGGCAACCACCACACTTATCAGCCACAATGCAACTAGGCGATTGACGCTGGGGAGATGGTTGCAATAATTGCTGAAGCTTACCGTGGGCGTATTTGGGCTTAACATGTAGCAAGCGAACCAGAACGCGATCGCCTGGTACAGTATCGGGAATAAAGACAACGCGATCGTCATATCGCCCGACACCGTCACCAGTATCACTCAAATCCGCGATCGTTACTTCAATTAATTCACCCTGTTGCCAAGCTGTGTTAGTCATTTGTCATTTGTCATTTGTCATTTGTCATTGGGCATTGGGCATTGGGCATCGGGTATTGGGCATCGGGCATTGGTATCCTCTGCTTCCTTGTCCCCCTTGTCCCCCTCATCCCCCTCATCCCCCTACTCTCCACTACCCAATCGTGTAATTTCAATACATACCGGCTTATAGCCCTTCACTTGTGTACCTCAGACTCGTTAAACTAGCAAATAATATTTCGCTTGATTGCAATAATCATGACCGTAATTAGCCAAGTTATTCTCCAAGCCGACGATGAACTGCGTTATCCCAGCAGTGGCGAACTCAAAAGTATCCAAGCGTTTATGCAAACCGGTGCAAAGCGCACACGGATTGCTAGCACCCTAGCTGAGAACGAAAAAAAGATTGTTCAGCAAGCAACCAAACAATTATGGCAGAAGCGTCCTGACTTTATCTCTCCTGGTGGAAACGCTTACGGCGAACGTCAGCGTTCTCTGTGTATTCGTGATTTTGGCTGGTATTTGCGCCTGATTACCTATGGCGTACTTGCTGGCGACAAAGAGCCAATTGAAAAAATTGGTTTAATTGGCGTGCGGGAAATGTACAATTCTCTGGGCGTTCCCGTACCCGGAATGGTAGAAGCTATCAATTCCCTCAAAAAAGCCTCCCTTGACTTGCTTAGTGCAGAAGACGCAGCTGAAACAGCACCATACTTTGATTACATTATTCAGGCAATGTCTTGATACAAAGTGTGTGCTGGTTCGATTAGTGTACTTTTGGTTCACTGAGTGAGTGCTAAATCTCAGCACTCAAAATCCATAACATTTCTAATTTGATCATAACTCTCCCCACAACTGGTTGAGGCTCTGGCAAGTCCTATGTCAAGTTACCAACCATGTGTGGGGAAATTTTATGCTTAGTCGAGGGTCAAGGGTCAAGGGTCAAGGGTCAAGGGTCAAGGGTCAAGGGTCAAGGGTCAAGGGTCAATGGACTGTGGACTATTGACTGTGGACTAAAAACAAAAAGCCGACAGCCCTTGATAAAAGACTGTCGGCAAATATTGTGTTCCCTATTAATGACTCGGCTAGAGTTCAGTTATAAGGAAGTATGGCAGTTTGGCAATTATACAGAGACGATCTTAATCATGAACACCTGTGATTGTTATCACTGGATGGTCACAGCCCGCCTGTATCTATTTAAGAGATTGCTTGCGATTACAAGAAAAATGCACATAAAAGCAACAGGAACTGTACCTTAAGCTACACAGTCTCACTATCTATAAACACCAATCTGTAAGCGGGAAAATGCATCTTTATCCTGTAAAGCTCCTAACTGGGGCAATCCTCTTGACAACATGCTTGGGTTGTGCAGCGCCAATCAATAACCAAATCTCCCCAGATAATATTAGTGCTACAGCTACGCCTACTGGTATTCAAACCAGTTATAACTCAACAACTAATAGACCAGCCACTAAAACTGCCACTATTAGTGTTGAAGGGGAAAAAGTTCCGATTACCCTGAAACTGTATGACCAATACAGCAATTTATTTACCACCTACTTTCCTGACAAAGAATTTTTGGCTGAAGGTGGTAGTTCTGGTGAAGGGACAGGAGTGAGGTTTATTGCTAATTTTGGCGGTAGCAGAAATGATAATGCTTATGTCCACGTCGCTTTTTTGAATGAAGTCAAAACGCTGGGACAGTTAAAAAGCTTTGTGAATGGTAAAAATGGTTTAATTGCATCTAATAAATGGCGGGTTGTTGACCGAAATCAAAAAGTTTCCTATCCTTGGGCAAAAGAAAAGATTGTTTTCAGTCAAGGTAAAAATATCGTAGGAAGTATTTACCTGGGTCAGCAAAATGGTAAAGTTTTTTATGTATTTACCCATTTCCCAGCGGAATACGGTGATGGATTTCCACCCAGAGCAGATTTGATTTTACAGAATCTGCAAGTTGCTGGAGTTAAGTGAATAATTCAGCAAATTCGATTCCTATACATAGATGAATTTTGATCGCTTCTTTGTGCAGCTGATTGAATAGAAATTCCCAAACTTAATCCTAATATAAACAGACTCAGCTTTAATTAAAGATAAGGTTTCTAATTGATAAATATCACGTTAAGCAGTAGATTTTGACTGTATATTCCTTTAAAATCTCCATTATTTAATCTAGAAAATTGGTGATGAGAGATTCACTGGCAATAGCGATGATGAATCAACTGAAAGCTTACGCCTTAACGTTTTTATTGGCTGGATTTGTTTTTCCCCAAAAAAGTCTTGCTGCTGATACACCACCTCTTGCAGACCAGCTTAAAGAAATAATAGAGTGGTTTACGGGAAAATTTAATAATGCCCAGGATGTAGCCAGCAATCCTTCAGTACCATTTATTTCCATGACAAATTGTCAGGTGCAATTAGATGGTGATAGTGGGACAAATGGAACTCAAAATGTTTACTTAGAACAGAGTAGCCCCGTATTCAACCGAGTACGCTTTTATTCCTTTGGTTTAGGTAGTGGTGCGATAGACCTTGGTATTCGTAGCTTTATTAATTCCAGCAGTTTGAGTGGACTTTGCGATCGCCCCCCATCCCAAAGAATTATTAGCCAGAATAATCTTGCTGCTGCTGTTTGTAGTCTCAATCTCACCTATCAAGATAATAGCTATGTTGGTAGGAATGAACCAAACGGTTGTCCTACAAGTACTGGCGGTAAGGTGGTATCCAACGTTTCCATTCAAGCCAACAGCATCAACTCCTTAGACCAAATTTTTAGCAGCAGTGGTCAGTTGCTGGTTGCTACCCCCGTCAATTTTCAGCGGATAGCAACGGTTCCGGAGTCTTCGCCTTTAGCTGGATTGGCGATCGCGGGTGCTGGCTTAGTATTCCTGAAAAGGAAAAAGCAAACTCCAGTCTTGATGATGAAATCAGTTAGTAGTAAACAGTCATAAAAAATAAAGGCTGCTGACGCAGGCTTTATTTTTGGATATTTGAGAAAATACAGCGGATTTCATTTGAGTGAGGTACACTAGTAGCGGGCTTTCCGGCCCGCACTACAAGAGCTATATGATTAATTTGTGTACCTTATATACCTGCAATCTGCTGTAGCTTTGAAACTATACAAAATCTGTAAAATCAACTAGGGTAACGATATGACTGCGAAGCCACTGTGTAAATTCATCTCGTCCTAACTCACCAGATGCTACTTGCAAAATAACCTGTTCTTGTTCATCCACTGTGGCGTTAATCTCAAAACCATTCAAAACCAATAAAACTTCCATTACGGCGTAACCGATGCGTTTATTACCATCGATGAAAGGATGATTTTTAATCAGTGAAAAACTCAGTGCTGAAGCCTTTTCAACTATGTCGGATAAAGTTCCTCTCCACCAAAGGTCATGGTTGGTTGCGCTAAAGCTGATTCCAAACCGCCAAGGTTAGCAATACCAAGAGAACCTCCCGATTGCTTGATGATGCGATTATAAAGTTCCAACACCTCTTGAAAAGTCAGATAGCGCATTATGCTAGCCGCTTGTAAAGTTCAGCATTTTTATTGAGTACATCGTCCATAGCATCTTTAAATGATGTTTCTGGCTGATTAAGTAATTCTTCAACACTCATTAACACTAATTCTTCTATTGATATACTAAGACGAGTCGCTTTTTGTTGCAACTTCAGCAAATGCTCATCGGTAATGTTGATTGTAATGGTATTCATGGTTTTATCTGAGGCTTGAAGATAGCATTACTGTAGCACTGTAACTTATATCCCAAAAGCGCGATCGCGCTTTTGGGAGTTTAATTATGAGAAAGCGATCGCATCGAAATTATTGATAACTGCCAAATATTTCAGCAATTTATTTTTGGGTTTCTGGATTCAGGATAAGTTTGAGGATGCGTTCGCCACTTTCTCAATTAATTTTACCATTGCCTTTAACGTTGGCAATCATACATTCATGTTCATGATTTTTGATTTTGTGACTTAAACCTACCTGCAATAAACTCTCGCTTATTTAAATGTTTAGTCTTGCGTTTGGTAACTCGCTTTCGCCACATACAGAAACTGGATTCTTTCATGTGCTGCCGCATTAAGACAATTACCTGTTTTTCTTTTAGCCCAAACTGAGTTTCAATAACATCAAAAGGTGTTCTATCTTCCCATGCCATTTCAATGATGCGATCAATGGTTTGCTGATCAAAATTTGGTAACTTCATGCTTTTGCTTGTCAGGTCAATTCGATATCTATTTTACTTGAGGAAGCAGAGGGAGTAAAAATTTGAATAAGGGTGTCTGCCGAGATATCCACAAAATAGGACAGGTTATAAACTGAAAACTTCGGTTTCTTAAGGATGGAACATAAATGATAAAACTCAAACTT
Source organism: Calothrix sp. NIES-2100 (assembly GCF_002368195.1). Taxonomy (GTDB): domain Bacteria; phylum Cyanobacteriota; class Cyanobacteriia; order Cyanobacteriales; family Nostocaceae; genus Aulosira. Next base: position 8,828,667 of record NZ_AP018178.1, read on the forward strand.
GCTATTATTGCGATGGTAATCGTCATATTCTCTGTTCCCGCCTACTATTCTAAGTCGGTTCTCGATTGGGCAGCAGAAGCAGGTGGATTTGGTTCTTGCTCTTGGTGTTCCCAAACCCACCCTTTCTACATAGCAACAAACCAGGAAATAGCTGACTTTTTTACTATTTGTTGTCTTACCGGAGGACTGACAATTTCCACCTGGGTTATGCTGCTCAATTTTGAAAAAAATAATTGAGTAAGGGACAGCTTGGTCAGCGTCTTCGCGCTACTCGTGAACTTCTCGGTTTAACCCAAGAGCAATTTACTCAGCAGTTACCTGCATTTGCATCATTAAACCGATAGAATAATTCTCTGTCCTTTTGGTGCATTATTTCCATGACTGCCCAATCCTCTGCTCCCTTTTCACCCAAAGAAATCGCCGCTGAAGGTTTGAAACCAGAAGAATATGAAGAAATTGTCCGCAGGTTAGGGCGACATCCCAACAAAGCTGAACTAGGAATGTTTGGGGTGATGTGGTCAGAGCATTGTTGTTATAAAAATTCCCGGCCTTTACTCAAACAGTTTCCCACTACAGGTCCCCGGATTTTGGTTGGGCCTGGTGAAAATGCTGGTGTTGTAGATTTAGGCGATGGATTGGAACTGGCCTTTAAGATTGAATCCCATAACCACCCCTCAGCAGTTGAACCTTTCCAAGGTGCGGCGACGGGAGTCGGAGGTATCCTGCGAGATATCTTTACAATGGGTGCGCGTCCCATAGCTTTATTAAATTCCCTGCGCTTTGGTTCCTTAGAAGATGTGAAAACTCAAAGGCTGTTCCAAGGTGTTGTAGCTGGGATCAGTCACTATGGTAATTGCGTTGGGGTGCCCACTGTCGGCGGTGAAGTTTACTTTGACCTCGCTTATTCTGGAAATCCTTTGGTAAATGTCATGGCTTTGGGATTGATGGAAACTCCAGAAATCGTCAAATCTGGGGCTGCTGGAATTGGAAACCCTGTGCTGTATGTTGGTTCCACCACGGGACGCGATGGGATGGGAGGCGCAAGTTTTGCTAGTGCAGAATTGAGCGATCAATCAATAGACGATCGCCCCGCTGTGCAAGTTGGCGATCCATTTTTGGAAAAGTCGTTAATTGAAGCTTGTTTAGAAGCGTTTAAAACAGGTGCAGTTGTCGCCGCCCAAGATATGGGTGCTGCGGGTATTACCTGTTCAACATCGGAGATGGCGGCTAAAGGCGGTGTCGGTATTGAACTGGATTTAGATAAAATTCCGGTGCGGGAATTGGGGATGGTTCCCTATGAATATCTGCTTTCGGAATCGCAAGAACGAATGCTGTTTGTTGCCCACAAAGGACGGGAACAGGAGTTAATTGATATTTTTCACCGTTGGGGACTCCAGGCGGTTGTCGCTGGGACGGTGATTGCTGAACCGATTGTGCGGATTCTGTTTGAGGGGGGAATTGCAGCAGAAATTCCGGCTGATGCTTTGGCAGAAAACACTCCCCTATATCAGCGGGAATTGTTAGCGGAACCTCCAGAATATGCGCGCCAAGCTTGGGAATGGAAGGCTGATGCTTTACCTCCCTGCACTAATGCTGGTATTGAAGTTCAAGGAAGTCTGCAAAGTTGGCATGAGATTCTGTTAACTTTGCTGGATACTCCCACCATTGCTTCTAAAAGCTGGGTTTATCGCCAATATGACCATCAAGTGCAGAATAATACGGTAATTTTCCCTGGTGGTGCTGATGCGGCTGTGGTGCGCTTACGTCCTCTAGAACCCCCCCCAACAGTAAACGGAGGGGGTAACAAGGGTGTAGCAGCTACAGTAGATTGCAATCCGCGCTATGTCTACCTTGACCCTTATGAAGGTGCTAAGGCTGTGGTTGCAGAAGCTGCACGCAATCTTAGCTGTGTGGGCGCTGAACCGCTAGCAGTGACTGATAATTTGAATTTTGGCAGTCCAGAAAAACCAATTGGTTATTGGCAATTAGCAGAAGCTTGTCGCGGTTTAGCAGAAGGTTGTCGGGAATTGGCTACGCCTGTGACTGGTGGGAATGTTTCTCTGTATAATGAAACCCTTGATTCGCAAGGAAATCCCCAGCCTATTTATCCTACCCCGGTTGTGGGTATGGTGGGATTAATTCCCGATATCAGCAAAATTTGTGGTCAAGCTTGGCAAACTGCTGGCGATGTGATTTATCTTTTAGGTTTGCTGCCTACCTCTAACGATAATTTGGGAGCATCAGAATATTTAGCCACAATTCACAACACTATTGCTGGTAAACCAATTAAGGTGGATTTTGAGTCGGAACGCCGGATACAGAAAGTTTGCCGTGAGGGGATTCGTGCTGGCTGGATACGTTCAGCCCATGATTGCGCTGAGGGAGGATTAGCGATCGCCTTAGCAGAATCTTGTATTGCTGGCAATTTGGGTGCCCAAATCACTTTAGAATTGCCAGCCAATCAGTCAACACGCCTAGATACATTGCTATTTGGCGAAGGTGGGGGACAAATTTTCGTGTCCGTAGCTTCAGAACAACAAGAAATTTGGGAATCCTACTTACAGGAACATCTCGGTCAACAATGGCAAAAACTGGGTACAGTGGTGAATTCAGAGATGGGTTTGGGGGTCTTAACCTCTGATAACCACACCTTAATAAAAGTTAGTATCAACGATATGATAGATCGCTACTCTCAGGCGATCGCTCGACGGTTAGCGGTTCACATAACTACCCCTAGTTAATTCGTACAATCCCCCCTATCTGAATCACTAACGTCAATTAGCATAATTACGGTACTGTTTTAATGGAGAGTTAAAGTTTTATTAAGAAAACTGTGACTCTCCACTCAGATCACTTTTGGATTATGGATTGCAAAAACGTTATCTGTCTTTACAATCCATAAGTATTCTCCAGAAATCTTAATAATTAGGAGTTATCCAAATTTGATCTCGCCTAATCCCAGTGACTTGACACCACCACCAGGAGCAAAGCTAGCATGATTCCCCACGATTCCACTATGGATGACTATTCCCAACAGTCAAGCAACCAAATCAATAGTCATGAAAATCGTCCCGACAAGCCAGAAGAAGCTTGTGGTGTTTTTGGTGTCTACGCACCAGGAGAAGACGTTGCCAAACTAACCTACTTTGGATTGTATGCACTCCAGCACCGGGGTCAAGAATCAGCTGGTATTGCCACATTTGAGGGTACAAAAGTCCACCTCCATAAAGATATGGGCTTGGTGTCTCAAGTCTTTAATGAATCTGTTCTCCAAGAGTTACCAGGTAACCTAGCTGTTGGACACAATCGTTATTCAACTACAGGTTCTAGCCGGAAAGTTAACGCCCAACCTGCTGTAGTTGAAAGCCGCTTAGGGACATTAGCCTTAGCACACAATGGTAATTTAGTCAATACAGTACAATTGCGTGAAGAGTTGCTTCAGAGCAAATGCAACCTAGTAACGACAACAGACTCAGAAATGATTGCCTTTGCGATCGCCGAAGAAGTAAATGCTGGTGCAAATTGGCTAGATGGTTGCATCCAAGCATGTCGCCGTTGCCAAGGAGCCTTTAGTTTAGTAATTGGGACTCCTGATGGGGTGATGGGTGTACGCGATCCGAACGGCATTCGCCCATTAGTAATTGGGACTTTAATTGGCGATCCAGATCGTTATGTTCTCGCCTCGGAAACTTGTGGCTTAGACATTATTGGTGCAGAATATCTGCGGGATGTACAACCAGGGGAGTTAGTTTGGATCAATGAAGAAGGTCTAACTTCTATTCAATGGCATCAACAATCCCAACGGAAGTTGTGTATCTTTGAGATGATATACTTTGCCCGTCCGGATAGTCTCATGCATGAGGAAACTTTATACAGTTACCGGATGCGTTTAGGGCGACGGCTAGCAGCAGAATCTGCGGTTGAAGCTGATTTAGTCTTTGGTGTTCCTGATTCTGGTATACCAGCTGCCATTGGATTTTCCCAAGCTTCTGGTATTGCTTATGGTGAAGGACTGATTAAAAATCGCTATGTAGGACGCACCTTTATTCAGCCCACCCAAACCATGCGGGAATCTGGTTTGCGGATGAAACTCAACCCGCTCAAAGATGTGCTAGTAGGCAAACGAGTGGTCATTGTGGATGATTCCATTGTGCGGGGAACCACCAGCCGCAAACTAGTTAAAACTCTGCGGGAAGCCGGTGCGCTAGAAGTACACATGCGAATTTCCTCCCCACCGGTGACTCATCCTTGCTTTTATGGTATTGATACCGACACCCAAGATCAGTTAATTGCTGCTACCAAATCAGTGGCAGAAATTGCCAAGCAGTTGGAAGTAGACAGCCTCGCTTATCTCAGTTGGGAAGGAATGCTAGAAGCAACTAGAGAAGACACCAATAGTTTCTGTTCTGCTTGCTTTACAGGAGATTACCCCGTGGCGATTCCTGAGCAGGTGAAGCGTTCTAAGTTGATCTTAGAAAAGGTGGTGGTGTAGGAATTGGGGAAGGGGGAAGGGGTAATGGGTAATGGGGAAGAGAGAATAGATTTCTACCTTTAAACCCTTTTCCCTTTTTACCCTTGACCCTTGACCCTTCTCCCCAAGCTAAAATTAGGTAAATGCCCCAAGAGAAATATCTAATGAACCAGCAGACAAGTGAGAGAGTGCGCTGGAACACCGCTGATTTGGAGTTGTTTCCAGATAACGGGAACCGCTATGAAATTATTGACGGGGAATTGTTTGTGGCGAGAGCGCCTCACTGGAAGCATCAAAAAACTTGTGTCAGAATTAGCGGGGTTTTAGATCAATGGTCACAAGTTAGTGGTTTGGGAGAAGTTGTGACGGCTCCAGGCATAATTTTTGGCGACAGTGATAATGTGATTCCTGATGTTGTCTGGGCTAGCAATGAGAAACTAGCTACTGTGTTAGACGAAGCGGGACATTTGACTGCTGCACCAGAATTGGTGGTAGAGGTGCTATCTGCGGGGATGGAGAATGAAAAGCGGGACAGAGAACTTAAACTGAAGCTCTATTCATCGCGGGGTGTCAGGGAATATTGGGTTGTGGATTGGCGCAAGCAACAGATAGAAGTCTATCGACGAGAACAAGAGATTTTAAAGTTAGCTGCGACTTTGTTCCGGGATGATGAATTGACATCACCCATATTGCCTGATTTTAATTGTGCGATCGCTCCTTTGTTTAAATAAAAGATGAGATAGCGATCGCACTATCTAATCTCAAGTTTCTGGTTCTATTCCTAAGGCTCTTAACTGCTCTGCTAATCTTTGGGCACGTTGGCGTTCTTGTTCAGCACGTTGATGTTCTTGTTCAGCACGCTGGCGTTCTTGTTCAGCCTGTTGCCGTTCTTTAGTAGCTAACTCGTTGAAATCAGAAAGCGATCGCACTACACATCACTAGTTTACCGCCGTTGACGATTACCCAAAGCTATATTCCTCAAGCCAGTTGCCCACGGTAAAATAAGAGTCTACCTCATCAAAAAGCAGTATGTTAAAAGTCCAGCGTTTACAAATGCAACGCTACGGTGTTGCTATTTTGTCAGTGCTAATGGCGTTGCTATTAGGTCTAATGCTGGAACGATTGCTACAAATAAAAGTTTCGCCACTTTTTTTTGCTGCTGTAGTTTTTAGTAGTTGGTACGGTGGATTCTTCCCTGGTTTGGTAGGTACAGTCTTAGCGATCTTAGCTAATAATTATTTTTTTACACAGCCTATATACGTTTTTACACTGAAAAATGGCTCTGATGTTTTAGAGCTAGTCATATTTAGCTCAGTAGCACTATTAATTAGTTCGTTAAATGCAGAACTGCGTACTGCCAAGCAAGCATCAGAAGCAAAGCTCGCAAAACTACAGGTAAGCTATCGGCGATTGCTAGAGACAGCCAATGAAGGTATCTGGATATTTGACAGTAGAGGACAAACAGAATACGTCAACCAGCGTTTAGCCCAAATGCTTGGCTATACCATAAAAGAAATGATTGGTCAACCAATTTTCGATTTTGTGGAACCTCAGGTGCAAATTGAATTAGACCAATGGTTAGAGCAACAAAGGCACAATTTTCAAGAGATTAACCAGCAATTTGACTTGTGTTTACGTTGTAAAGACACATCAGAAATCTGGGCGATTGTCTCTACTAGTCCCATCTTGAATCACAAAGGTGAATTTTCAAGTGCGATCGCCATGCTCACCGATATTACTAAACGCAAACAGACCGAAGTCGCTTTGAGAGAAAGTGAGGAACGGTACCGTTCTTTGGTAGTCGCAACTTCTCAGATTGTTTGGACGACTGACCCTGATGGACAGGGAGTTGATATAGCAGACTGGATAAATTATACAGGGCAGAGTCCTGAAGAAGTAAAAGGTTGGGGTTGGTTGGCAGCATTGCACCCAGAAGATCGGCAAAAAACTGCCCAAGTTTGGACACAAGCCCTTCAGCAAAGAAGTATCTACGAGAATGAATATCGAGTATGTGGTCAAGATGGCATTTACCGTGATTTCTCAGTTCGCGGCGTACCAGTTTTGACAGCATCGGGCAAGGTTAGGGAGTGGGTTGGTGTTTGTACAGATATCACTCACAGCAAGCAGATACAAGATAAATTGCGAGAAAAGCAAGAAAGGTTAGATTTAGCACAATCAGCAGCTAAAAGTGGTTGCTTTGAGTGGAATATTCAAACCAATGTCAATATCTGGTCGAAAGAGTTAGAAGCGCTCTACGGTTTAAAACCTGGTGAGTTTGGTGGTAGTTATGAAGAGTGGGCGAGATGGGTTCATCCCGATGATTTAGCCAAAGCAGAAGCAGATGTGATGAATTCGCTGAAAACAGGCGAATTGTTCACCGATTGGCGCGTAATTTGGCAAGATGGCAGTATTCATTGGATGCACGCCAGAGCAAAAGTATTCTACGATGATGCGGGTAAACCTTTACGCATGGTCGGCATCAATGTTGATATTAGCGATGTCTACGATGAGCTTCGCTTACGCAAACAAGCAGAATTCGCCCTCCAAAAAAGTGAAGCGATCGCTAAAGCACGGGCCCAAGAATTAGAAACTTTCATGGAAACGGTTCCCGCTGCTGTCTGGATTGCCCACGATCCACACTGCCATTATATGAGCGTTAACCGAGCTGCTTATGAATTGATGCGGCTACCACCAGGATCGGTGTTAACAGCAACTCCTGCTGATGGCGAGTTTCCCTTTAAATTCAAAATCCAAAAAAATGGTCAAGATATTCCACCTCAAGAATTACCAATGCAACTGGCGGGTAGCACTGGGGAACCTGTTGAAGCGGAACTTGAATTTGTCTTTAGTGACGAAGATGTGCGATCGATCTACGGCAAAGCTGTGCCATTGCGGGATGAAGATGGTACTGTACGCGGTGTAATTGGGGCATTTCTGGATGTAACAGAACGTAAACAGGTAGAGAATGCATTGCGGGAGAACCAAGAACGCCTGACTCTAGCACTTGATGCCGCTAGGATGGGATCGTGGGATTGGGATCTCCAGACGAATCAGACGATGTGGACTCCTTACCATGAAATGATTTTTGGGTATGAACCGGGAAACCCGCAACGGACTTATCAGGATTGGGTTAACTGCGTTCATCCCGAGGATTTGTCTCGCGTTGAGGTAAAGGTTCAAACCGCGATGGCAAAGCAGCAAGACTATGAAGACGAATACCGAGTACTCTGGGCGGATGGTAGCATACATTGGGTATCAGCTTTTGGACGCTTTCAGTACAACCAACAAGGTCAGCCCATACGCATGTTGGGAATGCTGTTTGAGATTAGCGATCGCAAACAAGCAGAAGCCGCACTTCGTCAAAGGGAATTAATGTTTCGCACATTAGCGGATACAATGCCGCAAATATTTTGGATTACCCAAGCAGATGGCTATCATGAATATTTCAATCAACGCTGGTATGACTACACAGGAAAAACCTTAGAACAAACACGCGGCGAAGGATGGCAAAAAGTTTTGCATCCCGATGATGTGCAACGCACGATTGAAGTTTGGCAAAATTCCCTGCATACTGGCAAAACTTATGAGATTGAGTACCGTTTTCTGCGTGCTGATGGTGAATATCGCTGGCATTTAGGACGAGCATTTCCATTACGAAATCAAGAAGGTCAAATCCTTAACTGGTTTGGCTCTTGCACAGATATTCACGATCAAAAGTTGGCAATTGAGGAACGCGCCCAGGCTTTGGAACGAGAACGCGCCGCCCGTATAGAGCTAGAAAAAGCCAGCCGCATGAAAGATGATTTTCTGGCGATTGTCTCCCATGAACTACGTTCTCCACTCAATCCGATTTTAGGTTGGTCAACACTTTTGCTCAACCGCCAATTGAATGCCCAAAAGACAACTCAAGCACTAGAAATCATCCAGCGCAATGCTAAATTACAAACAGGATTAATTGATGATTTACTTGATGTTTCCCGCATTCTCCGTGGCAAACTCAGTCTGAATATCTGTATAGTTGACCTGGTTGCTACTGTGGAAGCATCTCTAGAAACCGTGCGTTTAGCAGCTGAAGCTAAATCGATTCACATTCAGACCAAGCTTGACCCCACGGTGGGTAAAGTCGAAGGCGATCCCAACCGCTTGCAGCAAGTTGTAGTAAATCTACTGACAAATGCTGTGAAATTTACACCGTCAGAAGGTCGAATAGAAATCAAACTCCAGCAAATGGGATCTCATGCCCAAATCCACGTCACAGACACAGGCAAAGGAATTAGTCCCGACTTTTTGCCCTACGTATTTGAGCGATTTCGGCAAGCAGATGAAGCAACAACCAGAAAATTTGGTGGTTTAGGCTTAGGGTTAGCAATTGTCCGTCACATTGTCGAACTTCACGGTGGTTCTGTCCAAGTCACAAGCCCAGGAGAAGGTTTAGGCGCAACCTTTACGGTGACGCTACCCATGATGACTGCTGTCGCTCAAAAAGGTGAAAATAACGAGTTGCCAAGTAATTGCCCAAATCTTCAAGGTTTGCGGATATTGGCTGTAGATGATGATGTTGATAACCTAGATTTAATCACTTTTATCCTGGAGCAATATGGCGTTGAAGTCACAGCGGTTTCTTCAGCTCGTGAAGCACTAAAAGCGATCGCTAAAATTCAACCAGATTTATTAATCAGCGATATCGCCATGCCAGAAATCGACGGTTATACACTCATCCGTCAAGTTAGAGAATTGGAACTATTGCATGGTGGAAGACTACCCGCGATCGCCCTCACAGCATTTGCCGGTGAAACTAACAATCAACAAATTCTCGCCGCAGGTTTCCAAAGGCACATTACTAAGCCCGTCGATCCAGATCAATTAGCAACGGTAATCGAGCAAGAAGTTAAATATCGCGGCAATGGGTAATGGGCATTGGACATTGGGCATGGGGCATGGGGCATGGGGCATTGGGCAAGCTCAAACTTTTAGGCTAAAAGTCTCGTTAATGGAGATAAAAGCCTGATTAATGGAGATAAAAGCCTGATTAATGAAGCTAAAAGCCTCGTTAATGAAGCTAAAAGCCTCAAAAGGCATCCTTAATTCACAATACAGTTTGTCTCCCTCATCTCCCCACACTTGTACAGACAAGGGTTATCGCGTCTCTACCCACACTCCCTCATCGAAGATGACACGGGGACGCGGAGACGCAAAGACGCGGAGCGTTTGATACGTCTCAATCCCCGTGTCCGGAACGGAAGTTCCTCTTTTCTGAAACCCCGTCTGAATCAAAGATTCAGACGCTTGATCACAATCTTCGCCCAATTTCCGTCCCCGTGTCCCCGCGTCTCTCACTCTCCGCGTCTCTTGGTGAACTCCCCTAGGTCGTAAAATCACTACTAAAATAAAACAGTACGGACGTTCTACTAGAAGCGCAGTAAAGATAGTATTATTAAGGACTGTTTCACGCCTCTTCTCACAATCAGACTGCCGATATGTCAGATCAAAAGCTAGCCGAATCCTTAAATGGACATCTTCCGCACTCAGGCCACCTCAACCAGAATACAATTCGTATTCGGGGTGCTAGGCAGCATAATCTGAAAAATATTGATTTAGAATTACCACGCGATCGCCTCATTGTCTTCACTGGCGTTTCTGGTTCGGGTAAGTCATCTTTAGCCTTTGATACCATATTTGCTGAAGGACAACGCCGCTATGTAGAATCCCTCAGCGCCTATGCACGACAATTCTTGGGACAATTGGATAAGCCGGATGTAGAGGCGATTGAAGGCTTAAGTCCGGCGATTTCCATCGATCAAAAGTCTACCTCTCATAACCCCCGTTCTACAGTCGGCACTGTAACAGAAATTTACGATTATTTGCGGCTGTTGTTTGGGCGGGCAGGTGAACCTCATTGTCCCATATGCGATCGCTGTATTTCACCGCAAACCATTGATGAGATGGTAGATCGGATCATGGAATTTAGCGATCGCACTCGCTTTCAAATTCTCGCCCCGGTAGTCAGGGGTAAAAAAGGCACTCACCGCAAACTATTATCTAGTTTGGCTTCCCAAGGTTTTGTGAGAGTGCGCGTTGATGGCGAAGTTAGAGAATTATCTGATTCGATTGAATTAGACAAAAATTTTACTCACACTATTGAAGTAGTCATCGACCGCTTAATCAAAAAAGATGGCATTCAAGAACGTCTAGTAGATTCCCTATCTACTTGTCTCAAACTATCAGGTGGAATTGCCAATATTGTCATCGGTCACGACCAAGGACAAATGACAAATGACAAAGGACAAATGACAATTGACTCCGAAGAATTAGTATTTTCCGAGAACTTTGCTTGTCCAGAACATGGGGCGGTCATGGAAGAATTATCACCGCGATTGTTCTCTTTTAACTCACCTTATGGTGCTTGCCCTAACTGTCATGGACTAGGCAGTTTAAAAAGATTTTCACCAGATTTAATCGTACCAGATAGTTCAGCACCAGTCTATGCAGCCATTGCCCCGTGGTCAGAAAAAGATAATTCTTATTATTTAGAATTGCTTTATAGTTTAGGGCAAGCTCACGGTTTTGAATTACAAGTGCAGTGGAGTAAATTAACTCAAGAACAGCAACAAATTATATTGTATGGAGAATCAGCCACTACCGCAGCTGAAAAGAAACAGAGTTTTAAAGGCGTGATTCCCATTTTGCAAAGGCAATATGAAGGCAGTTCGGAGATAATAAAGCAAAAATTAGAAGATTATTTAATCGATCAGCCTTGTGAAGTTTGTCAGGGTAAGCGGTTAAAACCAGAAGCTTTGGCAGTACGTTTAGGACAGTACCAAATTTTAGATTTAACTGGTGTTTCTATTCGCGATTGTCGTCAGAGAATTGAACAATTAAAATTGAGCGATCGCCAATTTCAAATCGCTGATTTAGTCCTCAGAGAAATTAAAGCCAGATTGCAATTTTTATTAGATGTCGGATTAGATTACCTCACCCTAGACCGTCCCGCCATGACCCTTTCCGGTGGAGAAGCCCAACGCATTCGCCTCGCCACACAAATTGGTTCTGGCTTAACAGGAGTTCTTTACGTTTTAGATGAACCAAGTATTGGTTTGCATCAACGAGATAACAACAGATTACTCAAAACTTTAACTAAATTACGCGATTTAGGTAATACCTTAATTGTAGTTGAGCATGATGAAGAAACCATTCGTGCTGCTAACTACATTGTTGATATTGGCCCTGGTGCAGGAATTCACGGCGGTCATATTGTCGCCCAAGGTGATTTCCAGACTTTGCTAGCAACAGAAGATTCTTTAACAGGTGCTTATTTATCAGGAAGGCGGGTAATTACCACACCAGCAGAACGCCGCGAAGGAAATGGGCGAAGTTTGGTAATTAAAAATGCCCATCGCAATAATCTACAAAATATCGATGTCGAAATTCCTTTGGGTAAACTTGTCGCCGTCACTGGTGTTTCTGGTTCGGGAAAATCTACTTTAATTAATGAATTACTGTACCCAGCATTACAACATCATTTAACTAAGAGAGTTCCCTTACCGAAAGAATTAGAAGAAATCAAGGGATTAAATTCCATTGATAAAGCCATAGTTATTGACCAATCGCCTATTGGGAGAACACCACGTTCTAACCCTGCAACTTACACAGGTGTTTTTGATGTCATTCGGGATGTATTTTCCCAAACAGTAGAAGCCAAAGCTAGAGGGTATAAACCCGGACAATTTTCTTTCAATGTTAAAGGTGGACGTTGCGAAGCTTGTAGTGGACAGGGTGTAAACGTCATTGAAATGAACTTTTTACCCGACGTTTACGTGCAATGTGAAATTTGTAAAGGTGCGAGATACAACCGCGAAACTTTGCAAGTCAAATACAAAGATAAAAGCATTGCTGACGTTCTCAACATGACAGTTGAAGAGAGTTTAGACTTTTGTCAAAACATTCCCAAAGCTGTTACTCGCTTACAAACTTTAGTAGATGTTGGCTTAGGTTATATTCACTTAGGTCAACCTGCAACCACCTTATCTGGTGGCGAAGCACAGCGGGTAAAATTGGCAACAGAATTATCTCGCCGCGCTACAGGTAAAACACTTTATTTAATCGATGAACCAACAACAGGGTTATCTTTTTATGATGTCCATAAATTGCTAGATGTAGTGCAGCGTTTAGTCGATAAAGGTAACTCAATTTTGGTAATTGAACACAATTTAGATGTAATTCGTTGTGCAGACTGGGTGATAGATTTAGGCCCTGATGGTGGAGATAAAGGGGGAGAAGTCATTGCAGTGGGAACACCAGAGGAAGTAGCGAATAATCCCAGGTCTTACACTGGGCAATATTTGCATCAGGTATTGCAGCAGTATCCGGCGATGAAATAGTCGAGTGTGTGATATTTTTCTGTCGCCTTGAATATTTAATAGCAATTTGGAAAAAGAATGTGACAGATTGTAGGGTCACGGCACTGCCGTGCCCTGACGATAATGTAAATGAAGAAAGTAGATTGTTGAAATAAGTTATACCAATTTGAAAAAAGAATGCGACAGATTGTAGGGGCACGGCAGTGCCATGCCCTCTAGAATATATTGATGTTTCGCAAACATTATTTGAATTGGTATTAGTAGTAATTCCCATAGGTGGGCAATGCCCACTCTACGTGTATTAAAAAATAATACATAAATACAATAGATGTCAGTAAAAACCCTTCTAGGGGTCTAGAAGGGAAAGTAAATGGATGGTTATTTGTAGTTAAGACTAGTCAATCATATCAGGTTGAGCTTTGCTAGTTCAGCCAAGATGGCTTAATTAACTTACACATATTTAAATTAGGGATTTAGTGTTGTTAATTCAGCTGAATATTTTTCTTAATTACCTAACATTTGTAATATTTTTTCTACGCGATTCAAATCTCCAACTAAGCGGCGAATTGGATACGGCCAGACTTTGACTAGAGTGGGGGTAGCAGTAACCTGATTGATTTCTGCTTGTTCGGGATTAGTTAAAACATCAACAAATTTTAGAGTATAAGGTTGTGCGATCGCTCTAATAATTCATGTAAATTATGTTAAGATGCATTCAGGAGCTGCACTATTTACCGCCACAAACAAGCGCAGCATGTAGGCTTTGGTTTTTAACAGTAAATTTTGCAACTTTTTGGGTAAGTGATAGTCCTGAAAAGTAGGTTCAGCAATATCTCATTCCACAGTTAAGTCATGGTTTTCCCAAAGCTGGGGAAATGAAGAGCGATAAGTTGACAATACCATGCGATCGCACTAAGTCTGAGTTGTTAATTAATTTTCTATCTTAAGAAAGATGATTTAAGCCTATATACCTCTCTGAAGACAAATAGAATCAAAATGAAGTGAGGAAGTAAAATATCTGAACAAGTTAAAACTTACTTGACTCTGAGCAAATATTATGTTGAGTATACTTTGGGGTATTGTTGTTGTACTGATTGCTTTTTGGGCATTAGGACTGGCACTTCATATTGCCGGAAATTTAATTCATGCAGTCTTACTTTTAGCCATTGCCCTGGCTATCTATAATTTTTTCAAAGCGCGTGATGTCTAAATAAAAGTCATCAAATAGCGCTAATAGAGCCAATAGGGCTTAATTTGCTGAAACACATTCAAATTATTAGCAATTTGACGCTGTTAATTCAGCTTAAGATTTTTCTGGAGTACCTAACATTTGTAAGATTTTTTCTACACGATCTAAATCTCCCACCAAGCGGCGAATTGGATGCGGCCAGACTTTGACTAGGGTGGGGGTAGCAGTAACCTGATCGATTTCTGCTTGTTCGGGATTAGTTAAAACATCAACAACTTTGAGAGTATAGGGTTGGGCGAGCGATCGCTCTAATAATTCATGTAAATTATGTAAAATGCGTTCAGTAGCTGCACTATGTCCCGCTACAAACAAGCGCAGCACATAGGCTTGAGTTTTTAGTGGGATGTTTTGCGCCTTTGTCGGGACGCGATCGTAATCAAAGGCTGGTTCGACAAGATCTAATTGCACAATTAAATCATGGTCTTCCCAAAGCTGGGGAAATGAAGAGCGATAAGTTGCCAATACCATGCGATCGCACAATCCCTCTGGCCAGGGTGCTGCTTGCCATACTAAATCCCCTGTGCCAAAAACGGCATTTAACACAGGCTGATGTCTTAATACTGCTGGATAGGCTTCAGCAAAGGTTCGCACTTGTTGTGTGCGCGGATCTAACCAATGATCGACAGTCGCAGTGTAACAAGGAACTAAAAAATGAGGCGGTTCTACTAAGTCTAATATTTCCTGTAAAGCAGCACACAAATGCAAATGCCATCGACCTTGTTTACTAGGGTCGATGGTATAAATCAAATCTCCTCCGGGTGTAAATAGGGCAATCCCTTTAAATAGCTGGGGTTGAGATAGTTTGCCTGTATTCAACGTCGTTAAGGAAGTAGAGAACTTAACATTTGTGGGCATGGGGCATTGGGCATGGGTCATTAGTTAACAGTCTGTAGGGGCGGGTTTATTTAGATCATTGTTGATCCACGAGGATATCTGTGAACCCGCCCGTACAACAGTCAACAGTCAACAGTCAACACTGTTCTCTACCCCCCTGCCTCCTGCCATCTGCCTTCTTAAATTAAACTCTGCCTCGGAGGAATTGCGCCATTTCGTTAGGAGTTGGTGACATTTCCAAGGCTGTTTCTTCAGTGATTCGCCCGTCTTGGTAGAGGTTATATAACGACTGATTCATCGTAATCATGCCGTCAAAGCTGGCTTGTTTCATCAGTTCGCTAATTTCATCATACTTACCGTCTTTAATCCACTCCTTAATTGCCTCGGTGTTAATTAGGATATCGTGGAACGCAGCCCGCTTACCATCTGTTGTGCGGCACAAACCTTGGGCAATCACCGCCACTAGAGACTCAGAGATTGCCACCCGCATAGCATCTTGTTCTTCACCAGAGTAAAGATTCAGTATCCGCTCAATGGTTTTTACCGCACTATTAGTGTGCAGGGTTCCCATTACCAAGTGACCTGTCTGCGCAGCTTTTAAAGCAGTGTTGACTGTTTCTTTATCCCGCATTTCACCCACTAGAATCAAATCTGGGTCTTCCCGCAAAGCGGCTTTTAAGGCGTTATCAAATTTGCGGGTGTGCATTCCCACTTCCCGTTGTTTAATTAACGATTTTTGGCTTCTGTGAACAAATTCAATCGGGTCTTCGATGGTAATGATGTGCTTCGGCATTTCTTTGTTGATATAGTCAATCATTGCCGCCATCGTTGTAGACTTACCAGAACCAGTGGGTCCAGTTACCAAAATTAAACCTTTGTGAACATGACAGATATCTCGAAAAATAGGAGGTAACCGCAACTGATCAATCGTTAAGATTTTTAACGGAATTAACCGCAAGACCATTGCAGAGCCTTTCAGCGAGTCAAAAATATTGATCCGCACACGAGCAAATTCATACTGGGTTGCGCCGTCAAATTCTAATTGTTCTTGAAACCGCTGAATCTCCCCTTCTGTTAATACCTCCCGCATCCAACTCATAAAAGTTTCTTTATCAGTTTCGGGATAATTCGTTGACTCAATTTCCCCTCGGTTCCGAAAGCGGGGTACTTCACCTACACCCAGGTGAATGTCAGAAAATCCTTTATCGAAGGCTTCCTTGATTAGGTCTTCTAATGTCACACTTGAACTGCTATTTTGCTTCGCTGCAATATTAGGGATTGGTGGTGGAGTCCCTGGACGATGAGCCGCAGCTGGGTTAGCAGTTGGTAGGGGTGGCGGTGCAGCACTTATTCCTGGGGAATTTGACAAATCCACTGTTTCCGTAGGCTGACGTTGTGTACTTAACGTTGGCAGTGGTGGTGGTGCTGGCGGTGCTGGCGGTGGTGGTGGCGCTGGTGGCGCTGGCGGTGCTGGACGTGTAACAGCAGAATTGGAACTTGGTGGACGCTGTAAGTCTGTCATAAATCTTTACAATGAAACCAACAAACAATAAATTAGAAACAAGTTATTTGTGAATGCTCTAAGGGCGCTTAAAGCTAGAGTAGTCGGTGTCTAGTAGCTAATCAGGTGAAAGCAACAGTCAGTTAATTTTTGTGCCTGTTATTAGTATTTTTTTTTACTAGTTTGCTATCATCAATGATTCCCAGTATTTTTCTGGACTCTATACCAACCTGTTTAACACACTAAAACCAGTCATCAACACTGGTAAATATACTAATAAATATAAGTAATATTAAATACAAGTTTTTAATAATAAATTATTTACGCTGTCTAAATGAGAAATTTCATCCCAGGTTTAGACAAAAGTTGATAGCAATTAACAGCACAAAACATTAGCAGATATTTTATTCAGACACATCTCGTGAATTATGAGAACCTCAGTCTGTTAATATAAGAAATGTTAAGCGCGATCGCACTAAGGGGGCGATAACGCACCTTTAAAGCCGAGTTAGTTTAGCTTCTATACCTCCAGATAGATGCTGATATCAAGGTTTTTCCCTATATATAAACTCGAATTTACATTCATAATTACAAAAAATTAACTGTAAAGTTTAGTAAATAAATGCTCATCTGGTGAATAGGTTTTTATATACTTAACTTCTAATTAAAGAATTCAGTTAACTCGCTAACCGAGAAAACTGAAGTTAAATTGTTGTTGTGTATTTGGGAGGAAAAGTCATGGTTGCGGCTGATAGCTCTAATCTCGGAAAGACCTACTCCTTGTTAATGATCAAAAGCTTTTTGATCTGGACTTTCACATTGGCAGTATGTTTGTTGGTTGTCGGTTTTCCATTAGTGGTTTTGATGGCTACGGTCGGGTGTCTGTTGTCGATTGTGTTGCAATCTGTAATGCCTGTTAGTGCAGTTTTGTTAGTAGCAGGCGGTTTGATTTTGTTTAATGTCATGGCAGTTGTATTAGCTGCTGGAGTACTAACTGCTAAGGGAGTACATCCAAAACAAATCAAATGGTTAAGCTGGCTGCATGGAGAAGCAGAACAATTGCAAACTACAGTTTACGCTGCTTGCCCATTAACTTGCGACATCAAAATGTAATTGCTAAATTCGACAAACAGTACATCTGCCCGGTTCAGCCGGGTTTTTTCATGTTTATTTGTCAAAGGTAATTGCTAGAAGATAACTCACATCAAGTCCGGCTCATTATTTATAATTCCCGAATCTATGCAGAAAACCCAAAAACTCTGCCCCCCTGCTGCCTTAATGATAAGTCTTTAAACGGACACGATATCACACCGTAGCCGATGTTAAAGTTTGCTGTCATCACCAAAGGTAAAAGCACTCTTCATCATCACCTGTCCTAGTGGATACCGATAATCAGTGGATGTCTCCAGCGTCACAAACATTTCTGATACCGGAGCATCATAGAAATCAGCAGGCATCGCAAATTTTTCGACAATCTTACCCTGTGTAATGGCACGAAGCTGTCCGCACGGGATTTTTTCGCCCTCAACAACTGCCCAAATTCGGTAAACATTTCCAACAGGCGCAGGGGGAAGATTTTGAATCGCAATGACACCTGTTTGCTGTTCCAGATTCAGCACAAAACTACCAGAGGCAGTTTTTGCTAAATTCACACCCCTCAGAGGAAACAGGCGGGTTGCTTTTTGTTGCAGCAGTGTCTGGAGATTATCAGCTATCTGCAATTCTCTACGCAAGTGATAGTTATCTATTCCCAAATACAAAATTAATAGTGCCGCGACACTGCCGATGATTTTGCGCCAGGAGAGACTATAGGGAAAAGCGCGGACTGGACGACGCTGGGACGCGAAGAGATTTTCAGTCTCTACGTCCTTTAAATTGCTGAGGATAGCTGCACGCAAATGCGGTGGCGGCTCAACAGCATTTAAACCATAAAGCACTTCATCTAATACTTGCTGTAACTGCTCTACTTCCACCACCAACTCAGGATTTTCTGCGAGCATCTGCTGAAACTCAAGAGCTTCCTCAGGAGCCAGTTCACCCAAGACATAGCCTGCTGCTAACTGTTGTACATATTGAGAATTTTCTGGTGCAGTCATAAGTAACTAATCAATAGCATCAAGTAATATTTGTTTTAGCTTCAGCAGTCCTTGGCGCGTCCAAGTTTTCACAGTTCCTAATGGTACGTCTAGTTGTTGAGCAATCTTCGACTGGCTAAGTTCAGCATCATAAGCCATTTCTATAACCTGACGTTGGTTGTCTGGCAGTTGGGTAAGGGCAGAGCGAACGGCAAGAGAGCGTTCTGTTAACGAAGCTTGCTCAACCGGAGTTGGAGAAAGGGTTTCGGCGGTGACTGTTTGCCCAAAGCGTTGCAAGAGATTGAGAATGCGACTGCGAGAGCGGATTTTATCTATTGCCCTTGAGCGCGTCATCGCTATCAAATAACGCAGGAAATGACTATGGTTGGGATTGATAGTCGCATTGCACCACAAAGCCAGAAAAATCTCCTGCGTTAAATCTTCCGCTTCCTGCGGGTTTTGCAATACTTTCAGTGCAATTCCGTAGACGACCTGACCGTAACGGTCATAGAGAATACCTAATGCCCCAGGCTGTTTTGCTTTCACGGCGTGGAGCAAATCTGTATCTGTCTGATGTAAGGGAGAATGTGACTCCATGCTGGGGTGTGAATATACCTGGGTGGATGTCAGGTTATATACCATTTGGTTGGCAATGGTAGAGGTTTTACTTCTATTTCTATAACGATTGACGGAGGCAATTGGATTTTAGATTTTGCGTTCGCGTAGCGTGTCGCAGACAAAAGTTGCGTGCGGGGGTTCCCCCGTTGAGCAAACTTTTCAAGACGGATTTTAGATTTTAGATTGAGGTTAAATCCAAATTCTCATCTCGTTCGTTATAGCAATAGAAGCGAACACTAATCCAAACAATTATAGATTTCGGTAATGTTTGATTGTAGAGATATGATGCCCTTCACAGTGTGTGAGTCTCTCTAGAAGAGAATCCGCACACGCTATTTAATTATAGCTCTCGAAAACAGCCTTTTTTACTCACACATCACCCACATGAAAACAAGTTGGGTAGGTTTTCTCTTACCTGCTTTCATTGCTTTATGCCAACAACTCGATTAACGAGGTAGAACTATGCAACGTTATATTCTCCCAATTGTATCAGCTTTATTAATATCTCCTGTACTAGCAACTACTGCTCAAGCACAAACCCCAATCACATATAATTCAGTCGTGGCAAACAGTGCCAAAGCCAGTCAAATTAATCCTTTCAATCTGGCTTTTATGGCTGAACGCGGCTATTTAGAAAATGTAGGTATCACAAGTGGGAATGATTTGTTGAACGCGCATCAGTCGGGAATGCTAACAGCTAAAGATATTGTTCAAGGTGCGGTGAAGGCAAAGCTACTACCAGAGCAAACTCTATCAGACAAAGGATATTTAAACGCACTCGAAGCACAACTACAAGCCTTAGAAGAAGAAGATTAGGAATTTGATAATGAGATTAGCCTTCCGCAAATATCACCGACTGATTGCACTTACAGTCTGCTTACCACTAATTATCACCGCAGTTACAGGTATTGCCATGACAGTTGCGGATGAATGGTTGCACCAAGCCACATTAGTCGGATTTCTCCTCAAAATTCATACGTTCCAATTTTTGGGATTGTCAGCAATTTTACCTGTATTCAACGGATTAGGATTGCTGAGTTTAATTGCCACCGGACTAAATATGATGGGTCTATTTTCTCAAAGGCGCAAATCAGAACAAGTAAAAACTAAAAACTAAAAATGCAACAAATCACCTCTTTTTATCTGTTGTATTTGTAGGTCGTCTGGTGCGATTACTTAATAATTTTCGGGTCTATCGCTATATGAAATATATCTCTTACTTGCTTCAAGGACTTGCTTCTACAATTCTGGTAATTGTGTTTTCTTTATCATCCTGCACCCCCAACCGACAATCTGTAGCACCCACACCCCAACCACAGGAACTTGCCGCCAATCCCGCAAATCCTACCGTCAAAATTGTCAATTTCAAATACCTACCAGAAAACCTCAAAATAGGTGCTGGTGAGACTGTGCAGTTCGTCAACCAAGATGAAGAACCACACACCATTACTGCCAAAGATGGCTCTTTTGATTCTAAGGGATTGGATAATACCCAAGTTTGGAAACACACCTTCACGCAACCAGGAACTTTCCCTTACTTGTGTTCGATTCATCCCTACATGCAAGGAACAATTACTGTTAACACAAGTAAAAAGTAAAAAGGCACTCATAAAAGACCTCTTGCTTTTGACTTTTTACTTAAAGCAAAGCAACTTTCACATCAAATAGGAAAACAAAATGAAACGTAGAAAGTTTATTGAACACGTTGGTTGGACTGGTCTTGGTATTCTGTGGGTAGTGGGGGGAAATGGTTTACTTGAATCCTGTTCGGTCGGAGATTCGCAAGGTAAGAAATTAGCAAATTCTGCACCCTTATCATTTGTGCAAATCAGCGACACACATCTAGGTTTCAATAAGGAAGCCAACCCCCACGTTACTACCAGTCTGCAACAAACCATCAACGCTATAAACTCACTACCCACACCACCAGCATTCATTGTTCATACTGGAGACATCACGCACCTTTCCAAACCGGAAGAATTTGACACGGCAAAACAATTTCTTTCCCAATTGAAAGCACCACTGTTTACCCTTCCTGGCGAACATGACACCATCGGAGACAGGGGGAAAGCTTATGCAGAAGCATTCAGCCAAAAGGATAAAAAAGAAGGTTTGCAAATATGGGACTATAACGGCGTGCATTTGATTTCCCTGACCAATGTGCTGGAATTTGGGGAAACTGGTCAAGGGAAACTCGGTCAAGCCCAACTAGATTTACTAGAAAAAGACCTCGCAGCCCAGAAACAAGACACGCCAATAGTTATTTTTAGTCACATTCCTTTGTATAATCTTTATCCTCAATGGGGTTGGGCAACTGTTGAATCAGGTAAAGTACTCTCGTTATTATCCCGCTTTTCTTCTGTTACCGTCCTCAGCGGTCATATTCATCAAGTAATTCAACATAGCGAAGGTAACATTCGATTTAGTACGGCTGCATCTATTGCTTATCCGTTACCTGCGCCAGGAAAAGCTGAAAAACCAGGCCCTGTCAAGTTACCAGAAAAGGATTTACTGGCTGTTTTGGGTTTCCGCACACTGGAATTTGTACCTGGTAATGATGTCAAAATTGACCAGCATTCTCTGGCTTAGAGTCTCGATAGAATTGTATCCAATAGACATCAGCTAGTTAGGAGGTATTGACTAAGGTGTTAATTTTGTCGGAAATCAGCCGAAAATCTTTTATACGTCCAGGGTACATTTTATTGCGCTTCGCGAGTCATTTGTCATTTGTCAGTGGTCAGTGGCTCTATCCCTGCACCCTATGGGAAGCCGCAGGGAGTGCGTCTACACTACGAACTTAAAATAATATGCCAGTTGCGTAGGTTCTAATTTTCTTAATTGTCCTTTGTCGTAAGTGATTAACTCATCACTGTTGACTAATCACTATTGAATAACCATGATTGACTATTGACCAATGACCATTGACCATTGACTAATGACTAATCAAAAACGAGTTTATATAATCTTAGGTACTCGTCCGGAGGCGATTAAACTAGCTCCGGTAATTCAAGTCTTTCAAAGGTCTCCAGATTTCGAGTCACAAGTAATTTTGACTGGACAGCATCGGGAAATGGTTGAGCAAGTAATGCAGCTGTTCGACCTGAAAGCAGATAATGACTTGGAGATTATGCAGCCTCAGCAATCTTTGAGTGATATTACCTGTCGCAGTCTGCGAGGTTTGGAGGCTTTATTTAAGGAAAGCAAGCCAGATTTAGTCATAGTGCAAGGAGATACGACTACAGCTTTTGCCGCAGCTTTGGCAGCATTTTATCAAAAAATTCCTGTAGGTCATGTAGAAGCGGGTTTAAGAACTGATGACTTGTTTAATCCTTACCCAGAAGAAGCTAACCGACGGCTGATTTCGCAAATTACGCAATTGCACTTTGCACCAACGCCTCTGGCTGTGGAAAACTTAGAGCGTTCTGGTGTGTTGGGTGAAATTCACTTAACAGGTAATACTGTAATTGACGCGCTGTTAAATGTAGCTGCAAATCAACCAGCCTGCAATATACCTGGGTTAGACTGGTCATCCTATCGCACACTGCTGGCGACAGTTCATCGCCGGGAGAATTGGGGAGAACCACTGCAAGGAATCGCGCAAGGATTTTTACAAATATTAGATAAGTTTCCCGATACAGCTTTGCTATTACCACTACACCGCAATCCTACGGTAAGAGAACCATTACAAGGACTTTTGGGAAATCATCCGCGAATTTTTTTGACAGAACCATTAGATTATAAAGAATTAGTGGGTGCGATCGCGCGATCGCATTTTTTGCTCACTGATTCTGGCGGTTTGCAAGAAGAAGCACCTAGCCTCGGTAAACCTGTACTAGTTCTGCGGGAAACCACAGAAAGGCCGGAAGCAGTCACCGCCGGTACCGCTAAACTTGTAGGCACTCAAACCGAGAATATTGTGGCTGCTGCTGCTGAGTTACTCAGCAACTCCATAGCCTATGAAACAATGGCAAATGCGATTAATCCTTTTGGTGATGGTAAAGCAAGCGATCGCATTTTGCAAATCGTCAACAATTACTTAGCAATTAGCTAAACAATATTATCCCAATACCATACAGCTGTGTTCGCTGGGTAATCGATAGATAGCAATTATTTTATTCATCATTTTCCCCTCGGATCTCTTATCCGCAGGGGATTTTAATTTATGTAAACAATTAATGACACTCCTTAACTTTAACAGGAGGAGAAATTAGCATAAATGGGAAAGCTATCAGCTTAGTGCTTAAGTAACTTTTACAAATCAGAAATCAAATATGAGTATTACCATTACTGGTTACAATCTCATCGAAGTCCTTTATGACGGTACTACTACCTATGTTTATCGTGCTTTACGCGAGCCTGAGCAAACATCGGTAATTATTAAAACTCTGAAAGCTGAGTATCCCACTATAAAACAGCTTACTCAATTAAGACATGAATATCAAATACTCCAAAGTTTAAAAATAGAAGGAATTGTTAAACCCTTGGCGTTGGAAAATTATCAAAACGGTTTAGCACTAATTCTGTCAGATTTTGCCGGAGAAACTCTAAAAAATTTTATTAACATCCAAAAACTTGACTTAAGCCAGTTTTTGAACATTGCTATTCAACTAGCTACTATTCTTTCTCAGTTACATCAAAATAATATTATTCATAAAGATATTAAGCCGCAAAATATTTTAATTAATCCGCAAACAGGTCAAGTTAAAATTATTGATTTTAGTATTTCATCATATTTATCCAAAGAAAATCATCACCCCAGCGATCCTAATTTGTTAGAAGGCACTCTCGCCTATATGTCACCAGAACAAACTGGGAGAATGAATCGTTCCATTGATTATCGTACTGACTTTTACTCTTTAGGTGTCACCTTCTACGAAATGTTAACGGGTCAGCTACCTTTTCAAATTCATGACTCTTTAGAATTAGTTCATAGCCATATTGCCAAAACACCAATACCTCCTCAAGAAATTAACTCAAAAATTCCTTCAGTAGTTTCTCATATAGTGATGAAATTATTAGCCAAAACTGCTGAGGAGAGATATCAAAATGCCTTAGGGTTAAAAGCAGACTTAGAAGAATGCTTAAAACAACTACAAGCAACTGGAAAAATTCCCAATTTCAACATCGGTCAGCTTGATTTATATAGCCAATTTGTCATTCCCCAAAAACTTTATGGTCGCGAGCAAGAAGTTGCCATTCTCATGAATACCTTTGAGCGAGTGAGTCTAGGGGCAACTGAGATGATGTTAGTAAGTGGGTACTCTGGTATCGGCAAATCCTGCTTAGTGAATGAAGTTCATAAACCCATAATACGTCAACGAGGTTATTTTATTTCCGGTAAGTTTGACCAATTTAAACGTAATATTCCTTATGCTTCTTTAATTCAAGCTTTTCAAGAATTGCTCCGGCAGTTATTAACAGAAAGTAGTGAAAAAATAGCAATTTGGCAAGCAAAGATTTTAAAAGCTTTGGGCGATAATGCGCAAGTTATTATCGATGTTATTCCCGAAGTCGAACGAATAATTGGACATCAACCAGATGTTCCGCAATTAGGCCCCACGGCATCGCAAAACCGATTTAATCGCCTGTTTCAAAAATTTATTCATATATTTTCTCAAAAAGAACATCCTTTAGTGCTGTTCTTGGATGACTTACAGTGGGCAGATTTAGCTTCATTAAAGTTAATTCAGTTGCTTGTCTGTAATCCAGATAGTCAATATTTATTACTGATTGGTACATATCGAGATAATGAAGTCAATGCAACTCATCCTTTGATGTTGACTTTAGAAGAAATTAAAATATCTTCGGCAATAGTTAACAATATTGTTCTCCAACCTTTGCAAATTTCCCATGTCATACTTTTGGTGAGTGATACTCTCCGTACTCATCCGGAAGAAATACAGATGCTAGCTGAGTTAGTGTTTGCTAAAACTCAAGGAAATCCCTTCTTTTTAACTCAACTCCTCAAATCTCTGTATCTAGAAAATTTATTATTTTTTAATATTAGTGACCGTTGCTGGCAGTGGGATATCGAACTAATAAAACAAATTGATATTACTGATAATGTTGTTGATTTGATGGTCAATCAAATTCAAAAATTATCACCACAAACGCAAAATATATTAAAATTAGCTGCATGTATTGGTGACAAATTTACTCTAGAAGTCTTGAGTATTGTGACTGAAAAAACGTTGACAGAAACAGCCGCAGATTTGTGGGGTTCTCTAGAAGCAGGTTTAGTTATTCCTCTAACTAATGCTGATAAAATTCCTCTAGTATTTGACGAGGATTTTAAACTTTCTCAATCACAAATTACTTACAAATTTTTACATGACCGTGTTCAGCAAGCTGCTTATACACTAATTCCCGATATCCAAAAAAAGCAAACTCATTTAAAAATTGGCAATTTGTTACTCAAGAATACGCCAGAAACCCAAATTGAAGAAAACATTTTTGAGATTGTTAACCAGCTAGATATTGGTGCGGGAATGATAACCCAGCAGGCTCAAAAATATCAGCTAGCTAAACTCAACTTAATTGCAGGTAATAAAGCCAGACTAGCAAATGCTTATGAAACTGCTCTGAAATATTTAAGTACTGGAATTGAACTCTTAGCGATAGATAGCTGGGAGGAGGAATATAATTTAACATTAGATATTTATGATGCCACGATTGAAGCCGAGTATCTCAATGCTAATTATCAGGAAGCTAAAAATTTAATTGATATTGCTTTAAACTACGCTAAAACCATCTTAGATAAAGTCAGAGTCTATAAAAGAGCCATTAACTTTTATATTGTTAAAGCAGATTTACCAGCAGCAATTGATATAGCTTTACAAACTCTAGAATTATTAGGAGTAACCATACCAACAGATTTAGAAAGCATCAATATATATTGTGAGCAATTGCGGCAAGAATTGATGTTTGATCAAAGCCAAATTGCCCAACTCGCAAATTTACCATTAATTAGCGACCCTTATAAACAAGCGGCAATAGAAATATTAAATACTATGCCAGGGCCCGTTTACATTGTCAGACCACACCTTGTGATGCCAATGATGTCAACAATGGTTAGTCTCTCGGTGAAGTATGGTAATTGTGGAGCCTCAGCATTTGGCTATTCTATGTATGGTTTGTTAGTTGCTGGTGTATTTGAAGATAATGATTCCGCCTATGAATTTGGTCAATTAGCGTTGCGAGTAGCCGAGAAATTTAATGATAAAGTTATCAAAACTTGTGCCCTTAAAGTATATGCTAGTCATCTACAATTTTGTAAGGAGCATTTACGAGAAGCTGTAGATAGTTTAAGATTAGCTAGTGAATTTGCTTTAGAAACTGGCAATATTGAGTTTTTAGGTTATGGTAGTTCTGAGTATGGAATTTACTTGTTTTTTAGTGGTGAAAACTTAGAAACAGTAGAGAAAAAAATTGCCCCTTATGTTGAGTTAGTTGATCAGTTTAAACAAGATTTAGGCATTAATTACATTAGATTGGCTAGACAAGTTACACTCAATTTGCTTGGGCGAGCTACTGATAAGCTAACTTTAACAGGTGAAAGTTTCTGTGAAGAAACCAGATTGCCAATTGTGATGACAGCTAATTGGCAAGTTGTGATTTGTTGCTTTTATTTATTTAAAGCAATACTTGCTTATTTATTTAAAGATTACAAGGCTGCTTTTGAATATGCAAATTTAGCCCAAGCGAATATCCAAGGCGTAGTCGCAATGCTGATGGATTATGAATTGAAATTTTACCATTCTTTAATAATACTTGCTTATTACCAACAGCTTGATGATGGTGAAAAAGAAAAGTGTTTACAGCAGTTGGAATTGAATCAAAAAAGTTTGGGGTTAAAAGCATTTCATGCACCTTGTAATTTTGAACATAAATATAATTTAGTAGAGGCAGAGAAAGCTAGGATAATTGGGCAACCATTACTAGCTATGGAATACTACGACCGCGCTATAGCCGGAGCCAAAGCACAAGGTTATATCCAAGAAGAAGCGCTGGGTGCGGAACTTGCAGCAGAGTTTTATTTTATGCGGGGTAGGGAAAATATTGCTAGAGATTATTTAGCCCAGTCTTATTACGCTTATGTTCGGTGGGGAGCAACTGCCAAAATCAGATTTTTAGAAACAACTTATCCGCAAATTTTTTCCCAGAGTGGAGAGCGCAAAACCAAAACTCTAGAAATGAATCGCACAATTAGCTCTACGACTATTGGGAATCCAGAAGTTTTCGATTTATCAGCAGTTATGAAGGCCTCACAAGCTCTGTCTAGTGAAATAGTTCTAGATAAAGTGTTGGCTAAATTAATGCAAATTGTCATTGAAATTGCCGGAGCGGAACTGGGATTTTTAATTTTAGAAAAGGCAGGAAAACTACTTATAGAAGCTTCAGGAAATGTGGGATGTAATGAAATAAGTTTACAGGAATCGACATCAGTTGAATGTAGCCCTTACTTACCGATATCCCTAATTAATTACGTAGCGCGAACTCAGGAATATGTATTATTAGATGATGCCGCCAATGAGGGAGCATTTACAGCAGACAACTATATAATCAATCAAAAGCCGAAATCTGTTTTATGTACACCAGTTATCCACCAAAATAAACTCATTGGTATTCTGTACTTAGAAAATAATTTAACTACTAAAGCATTTACGCCAGAGCGCTTGGAAGTTTTACAACTTTTATCATCACAAGCAGCAATCTCAATTGAAAATGCGCGTCTTTATCATGATTTAGAAGAATATAATCGCACATTGGAAGTCAGAGTCAAAGAGCGAACTCTGGAATTACAAAGTAAGAATTTGCAACTACAACAGGAAATCCGCGATCGCCAACGCGCCGAAGAAGCAGCTGAAACCGCCAACAGCGCCAAAAGCCAATTCCTTGCTAGCATGAGCCATGAACTGCGTACACCCCTCAATGGGATTTTGGGTTACGCACAAATTTTGAATAAACATAACACTTTAACTGCTGAACAAAAGAATGGTATCAACATCATCCATCAATGTGGGGAACATTTACTAACACTGATTAACGATATTTTAGATCTTTCTAAAATTGAGGCAGGAAAATTAGAACTTTATCCTACAGAATTTTATTTACCAGATTTTCTGGAAAGTATTGTGCAAATCTGCCAGATTCGTAGTGAACAAAAAGGAATTGCTTTAGTTTATCATCAACTATCTCATGTACCTAAAATTGTGCGCGCCGATGAGAAACGGTTACGGCAAGTTTTAATTAATTTACTGAGCAATGCTGTCAAATTTACTGAAAAAGGTAGTGTAAAATTCCAGGTAGGATATCATGGGGAAAAATTACGGTTTCAAGTAGAAGATACAGGCATCGGTATAGCCGAAGAGCAATTAGAAGAAATATTTTTGCCATTTAAACAGGTAGGGGAAGATAGCCGCAAGACAGAAGGTACAGGTTTAGGATTAGCAATTAGCCGTCAATTAGTCCAGATGATGGGCGGTGAACTGAAGGTGAAAAGTACGTTAGGTAAAGGTAGCGTTTTCTGGCTAGATTTGGATTTAGCTGAGGTTGGTTCAGCAATTAATGTTAAGAAAGTTGTTGAACGTAACATCATTGGTTTTGTTGGTGATAGAAAGAAGATTTTAGTAGTAGATGATAAATGCTCAAATCGTTCTGTCTTAGTCAATTTACTACAGGGCTTAGGTTTTGAACTTTTAGAAGCAACCGATGGCTTAGACTGTCTGAATAAAGCACCAGAATTTAAGCCAGATTTGATTTTTATGGACTTGGTAATGACCGTAATGGATGGTTTTGAAGCCACACGTCGTCTGAGGCTGTTACCAAAATTTAAGGAAGTACCAGTAATTGCTATATCAGCTAGCGTTTTTGATTTTGAGCAAAAGCAGAGTCTAGAAGTAGGTTGTAATGATTTTCTGCCTAAACCATTTTTGGTAGCAGAACTTTTAGAAAAATTAAGAATTCACTTAGGCTTGGAATGGATTTATGAAGATATAGAAAATGAGCCAAAAGAACAAAAAAATGTTAATGTAAAAACAAAACTTCAAAATTTACAATTAATTCCTCCACCAGCAGAAGAAATTGGAATTCTGCTAGATTTGGCAATGAAGGGAGACCTCAGGAGTATTGCCCAAAGAGCAACAAAATTAGAGGAGTTTGATAAAAAATTGTTACCGTTTGCACATCATTTGCGCCAACTGGCTAAAGAGTTTAAAGGAAAACAAATTGTAGATTTTATTAAAGAATATTCACAGATGGCAAAAAGTAAGTAGGTTGGCGTAATTAAATATTATTGGTCAATGGTCAGTTGTCAGTTGAATATTGCCTTTTGCCTTTTGACTATTGACTTCCATGCAGCGTTACTAGGGATGTAGATTAACATAATTGCTGACCTCTGCCTAATTGAAAAATGAGGTTTTATGAAAACTGATTTGAATCATCCAGGAGTCATCTTAATTGTTGATGACAACCCAACAAATTTAGAAATTTTGTTTGATTTTTTAGCCGATACAGGATTTACTGTTTTGGTTGCGGAAGATGGTGAAAGTGCGATCGCACGAGCCGAATATGCCCCACCTGACTTGATCCTGTTGGACATACTCATGCCATATATAGACGGTTTTGAAACCTGTCGCCGTTTAAAAGCGAATGCCTTAACACAAGATATTCCCATTATTTTCATGACTGCACTCACCGAAACAGTGGATAAAGTCAAAGGCTTGAGTTTGGGAGCCGTGGATTACGTTACTAAACCGCTACAGCATGAAGAAGTTTTAGCCCGGATTAAACTTCATCTCCAGCTGCGACACTTAACCAAGACACTGCAAGAGCAAAATCAGCGTTTGGAGAGGGAAATTGCTGAGCGCCAGCAAGCAGAACAAAAAATTCATGAACAAGCTGCTTTGCTAGATATCGCTACAGATGCAATTATCGTTAACGATTGGGACAATCAAATCAGCTTTTGGAACCAAGGAGCGGAAAATTTATACGGATGGCAAGCATCAGAGGTAATTGGCAAAAATATCAATCAGCTTCTCTATCGACCGGAAATCTTACCTCAACTACAAAATATCCGCAAAAGTCTAGCTGAACATGGTTGCTGGCAAGGTGAATTGCAGCAAGTTACCAAACAAGACGAAAAAATTATTGTTGCTAGTCGTTGGACTTTAATGCGCGATCGCGATGGACAACCTAAATCGATTCTGATAGTTAACACCGACATTACAGAAAAAAAACAACTTGAAAGCCAATTTCTCCGCACGCAGCGGCTAGAAAGTTTGGGTACACTTGCTGGCGGCATTGCCCATGACCTCAACAATATACTGACACCAATTTTGTCGGCAGCGCAACTGCTACAGCTAAAACGCCCTAATGCTGATGAATGGAGTCAGAAAATGTATAGAACAATAGAAACTAACACTAAACGTGGAGCTGCTTTAGTTAAGCAAGTGCTACAGTTTGCACGCGGGGTTGAAGGTAAGCGTTCAATTGTGCTAATTAGCCACCTGTTCTCAGAAATTGAGCAGATTGTGCATGGCACATTTCCGAAATCTATAGAATTTTCTACTGATATTCAGTCAGATCTTTGGGCTGTGATTGGAGATGCCACACATTTGCATCAAGTACTGATGAATCTCACCGTCAATGCTCGTGATGCTATGTGCAACGGTGGTACTCTCAGTATTTCTGCCAAAAATTTGTTGATTGATGAACAATATGCCCGAATGAATCTGGAGGCCAAGGTTGGGCCCTACATTGTAATTACTGTTGCGGATACAGGAATGGGGATGCCGCCAGAAATTTTAGATAGAATATTTGAGCCGTTTTTCACCACTAAAGAAGTTGGTAAAGGTACAGGTTTGGGTCTTTCAACCGTGAGAGGTATCATCAAAAGTCACGGTGGTTTTATTAACGTCCATAGCGAAATCGGCAAAGGAACTGAATTTAAATTGTTCTTACCAGCAGTGGAGACTATGGCAACATCGTTAGCGGACAATCTCGAACTGCCAGATGGTAACGGAGAATTAATTTTAGTAGTAGATGACGAAGCGAAAATTCTCGAAACTACTAAAATTTCTTTAGAAAGTTATAACTACAAAGTGCTGACTGCCAACAATGGTATTGAAGCGATCGCACTGTATGCCCGCTACCAAGATAAAATCAGTGTAGTTGTGGTAGATATGATGATGCCGTTGATGGATGGTGCAACTACCATTCGTACATTGCAAACAATGAATCCCCAGGTGAAGATTGTTGCTGTTAGCGGTTTGGTAACCAGCAATAACATTACCAAAGATGCGACTGTCAACAAATTTATTTCTAAGCCCTATACAACTCAGGAATTATTGCAAACTTTATCTGAGGTTCTTTGCCAAGGACTATTTATGCAGATGAACCGATGAGATAAGTAGATCAACCTAAATAAATATAATATGTTTTGTCATTGCGTTTGCGTAGCGTCTCGAAGAGAGGAACGAAGCAATCGCTGCATACTGGGATTGCTTCGTCGTTCCTCCTCGCAATGACATCTTACATTTAATTATGTTGACCTACTTATAGCAATCCGTTGAGGATTTGTGAAATATTACATGTAGGGTTGTTGACAGTCAACAGTCAACAGTCAACAGTCAACAGTCAAAACCGATATTTTTCACAACTGAAATAGGATTGCTATATGTAGGTGAGTCTCTTCGCATGGCGAAGAGACTCAGCTGCTGTTAGCTACTAGCTACCGCCTCCGCCTCCGCCTCGTTTAGCACCAACTCTGGTTGAGGTGCTTCCTCTTCTTCTGGTAAACCGTAAATTGATCTATACAGCTTCACGTATTGCTTGGCAGATTGATACCAGCTGAAATCCTGACTCATACCGCGTTTTTGTAATTCCTGCCATTGGGGTTTGAAACGGAAACCTTCCCAGGCGCGGATCATGCAGGTGAACAAATCTAGGGGTTCATATCGGTCAAAACAATAACCAGTACCTGCTTCATTTACAGGGTCGAAATGGGATACCGTATCAACTAACCCGCCTGTACGCCGGACAATGGGCACGGAACCGTAACGCAAAGCCATCATTTGGCTGATACCGCAGGGTTCAAACCGACTAGGCATTAAGAAGGCATCAGTACCTGCGTAGATGCGACGAGACAAGGCATCGTTATACAGTAGATACGTTGCCATGCGTCCGGGATAACGGGATGCCAACTGCCACATTTGGGTTTCGTAGTAGCGATCGCCTGTCCCCAACAATACGAATTGCGCGTCAGTATATGCCAGGAAGCGATCGAGGATTTGAATAACTAAATCCAAGCCTTTTTGTTCGACTAACCTGGTTACCATGCCAACTAAAAAGGCATTGGAATTAACTTCTAATCCTACTTCTTCTTGTAAAGCAATTTTGTTGGCTTTACGTTTATCTAGGGTATCAGTAGTAAAGGTTTGGGCAATAAATTTGTCGTTTTCTGGGTTATAAACTTCGGTATCTATACCGTTAATAATCCCAGATAACTTACCGCTAATAAAAGACAGCAAACCTTCTATAGTTTCACCGTAAGCAGGTGTTTTAATTTGCTCGGCGTATGTGGGAGAAACTGTATTTACCCTGTCGGCAAATTGTACCGCCGCTGCCATTGTGTTGTGTCCTTGCATATACCAAGGACACCAAGTAATCTTTTCTAAATACCAACGCCAAGGCCCTTGATAAGCCAAGTTATGAATGGTAAACACACTGGTGATATCTGGATCTTGATTCATCCACACAGGAATCATTCCTGTATGCCAATCGTGACAGTGGACAATTTCTGGCTTCCAATAATTCCAGCAAAATTCCGCTGCACCGTTGGCAAACAAAGTGAACCGCCAATCTTCATCATCTCCCGAATAAATGCGGCGGGGTAAGAAGGCGGGATGTCCAAATAAATACAAGGGAACATCAGTACCAGGGAGAACACCTTCGTAAACAGCAAAATCCTGAAACATGGCATATCCCCGCCAGATGGGTTCTTTGGGAATCTCCATTTTGTCTGGGAGGAAGCCATAGTAGGGCAAGAATATCCGCACATCATGCCCCATTTTTCTCAAGATTTTGGGCAATGCTCCGACAACATCACCCATTCCGCCAACTTTTGCAACGGGAGCTGCCTCTGCTGCAACAAATAGAATCCGCATGGTATTATGTGTTTCCCCGATTCTGCCTACACAGTGATTCAGTTTTCAGTTACTCAGTTATCACTTTTTCACTGTTCACTGATTACTTATCTAACCATATCAGGTTGCGGAGTAGCTTAAGAACCTCTTTGGATTTCGGTAAAGATTACATCCAAAATTGCTTGCGCGCCCTGTTGACGCAGCAGATTGGCGAGTTCTGTACCTAGCTGTTCGGCATTTTTGGCTTCTCCGGTAACGGTGTCTTTAACCAGGTTTTGCCCATCAACGCTAGCAACTATGCCTGTTAGTGTTAATTGCTCACCCTTAATTTCAGTGTTAACACCGATAGGTACTTGACAGCCACCTTCGAGATCGCGTAAGAAAGCGCGTTCAGCTAAACAGCGATCGCGTGTTTGGGGATGTTCGATAGCTTTCAACAGAGATATCAATTCTGTATCGTCAGCACGGCATTCTATACCCAATGCACCTTGGCCTACAGCATGAAGCGAAATTTCTTTTGGTAGAATTTGGTGAACGCGATCGCTCATTCCCAACCGCTCTAACCCTGCAACTGCCAAAATCAAAGCATCATACTCACCCGCATCTAATTTAGCCATGCGTGTATTCAAATTTCCCCGCACATCTTTAAATGTAAAATGGGGGAATTTATTACGTAACTGTGCTAATCTCCGTAGGGAAGATGTACCAATTACCGCACCTGCTGGTAAAGTATCAATTTGCAGCCCTTTATGCTTTTCGTGCAATACCAAAGCATCTGCTGGGTTTTCCCGTTCGGTAATTGCTGCTAGTGTTAACCCTTCTGGTAAATGAGTTGGCAGATCCTTCAGGGAATGAACCGCAAAGTCAATCTCCTGATTGAGCATCCCAACTTCTAATTCCTTGGTGAATAATCCTTTATCACCAATCTTGGCTAATGCTACATCCAGGATTTTGTCGCCTTGGGTAGACATGGTATGGACTTCAAAAGCAATATCAGGATAGCTTTTTTGGAGTTGTTCTTGCACCCAGTAGGTTTGAACTAGAGCAAGTTGACTCTTACGAGAACCAATGCGGATTGTGCGTGCAGGACTGGAAACAGCTGAAGTCATAAAACAAAATGTCAAACAAGGCGATAAATTCACTCTCATCTAGACTACCGCAGTGAGTGACTTACCGGATGCTAATTGCTTAATTTCGGTTAAGTTTAGTTTCGATTTTCTTTACATTTATTTACCAAATAAAGGATGAAAAAAGGATGAAGGATGAAGGATAAAGGATGAAGTGAAAATGAGTACAAGCATTCCAATCAAAAAAATCAAGCTTTTTGCTCAATTCAACCCCCACCCCTTAATAGTTAGGTTAATTTCATCCTTCACCCTTCACCCTTGGGACTTACAAAAAATAAATTACCCATATTCCGTAGTGCGAGCATCTTGCACGATGAATGAACAACAGCGAGCCAGACGCTCGCACTACACATCTTGCACGATGAATGAACAACAGCGAGCCAGACGCTCGCACTACACATCTTGCACGATGAATGAACAACAGCGAGCCAGACGCTCGCACTACACATCTTGCACGATGAATGAACAACAGCGAGCCAGACGCTCGCACTACAAATTTATTGGGTATTTAAAAAATTGGATGTCCCCTTCATCCTTCACCCTTCACCCTTCATACTTCATACTTCACCCTTCACCCTTCACCCTTCACCCTTCACCCTTCATCCTTCAGTATTAACGCTCTGGATTGAGGTATTCTTGTAATTGTTGAGTACGTTGTTGTGTAGTCTTTTCTAAGCAACCAAAATAAATAGTCGGTGCAATAGTGCCTCCTTCATATTGGCTTGTTTCAAATTGACAACTGGTATCACGAAACTTAATCCATGCTTGCTGTGCAGTAATTAATTTCTGTTTTCTGGAACTAGATAAAGTTGGCAGCAGTTGTTTATAAGCTTGATTCAATTTTTTATCAGCATTTTGATAGGATATCTGCGCGCATTGATTAATTTCGGCTTGACTTTGGGCGTTATTACAGTTGAGCTTTTGGGCTAACTGTATCTTTGAGGTTTCCGGTGTTGTGCTTGCCATTGCCAAAGTACCGACAGACAAACTGCTGAGGGCGAGAATACTGAAAAAATGTAGTAAAAAACGATGCATGATATTTAAAATTTACGTGTATGCATCAAAATAGCATAAAGCTGATGTGATCGCATTGTGAGTCGATAAAATGGCATTGTCACTCGATACAATGACATTGTGAGCCGATGCGATGGCATAATCATGGGGAAATATTATGAATCTTGAACAAGCTGTGTTAGAGAAATTGCGGCAGCTACCTATAGATAAGCAACAAGAATTATGAGATTTTGCAGAATTTCTGTACCAAAAAACAAATAAAAAACCTGCTTTACTCAGTGTGAGAGGTTTATGTACTGATTTAAAGGTAGATATTACAGAAGAAGATATTGCTAATGCACGCCAAGAAATGTGGGGGAATTTTCCTAGGGATATTGTTTAATGACATCAGTATTAGCAGATACACACGCTTTACAGCAATTGTCAGGTAATTTAACCACAGATCCTTTCGTAGGGGCACGGCACCAGTAAGATTATTGTATATACCAGAAAATTGTCGATGCCGTGCCCCTACAGGCGACGATTTATTTTCATCGGCTTTGCTTTGCTTGGCTTATATTCAATTATCCGGTTTTTCGGATTCTAGGGCAAATAAAAAAACTTAATCAACTACAGAGCGATCGCATTGTCACTCGATACAAATCGCAATAAAAGTCGTTTTGATCGTCGTCAAAGTCGTTTTGATCGCAATAAAAGTCGTTTTGATCGTCGTCAAAGTCGTTTTGATCGTCATCAAAGTCGTTTTGATCGCAATAAAAGTCGATCTGATCGTCATCAAAGTCGTTTTGATCGTCATCAAAGTCGATCTGATCGTCATCAAAGTCGTTTTGATCGTCATCAAAGTCGATCTGATTGCAATCTGAGTCGATGCGATCGCAATTTCACCCGATACAATCGCATTGTCAGCCGATACAATGGCATTGTTAGCGATGCGATCACATTGTTATAAAAGTCAGTATTTTGTAGGTTGGGTTGAGGCTTTGCGAAACCCAACAAAACCGGGGATTATTGGTATTGGGTTTGACTGCGTTCAACCCAACCTACACCTTTAAATGTATTGCTGGTACTGTCTCTATTATCGTTGATGTGATCGCATTGTCAGTCGATGTAATTGAATTGTCACCCGATACAATTGAATTGTGACTCGATGCAATCGCATTGTCACCCGGTAGAATGGCTTTGTCAGTGGATGAGATTGCATTGTTGGTTGATGCAAGTTTTTAGCCAACAAATCACACTATATTTTTATAGTTTACAAATCGCAACGCGAGAGAGGAGATGCCCACCAAAAGGATATCCCCCTCCTATCGCCCAGACTACCCCCCTACCCATTTCAATCTCATTTAACCCCAACCCTTCCATGCCTGTAGGAAGTGGTAATCCACCCCTCATTGAAGGGTCGTATGCGTTTTCTGTTATACGCTTCAGATACTCGTTGTATTGCACCCAGTCGGACTCTTTTTCATTATTTTTTTTGTAATTATACCATCCGACAGCACTGACAAAGCGAAAGTAATTTTTCATATGGTTAGAATTCCAATCTCCTGGTTTAATACCCAGTCTATTTCCTGTATCTACCCAAATATTCTTTTGGACGCTGAAACCAAAATGTCCTTCTGAGTTTTGCACCCAATACTCATCAATTTGTTTAAGGACAGGACAGGAAAAATTCTCTATCTGTGGGTAATCAAGGAAACCTTCAAGTTCTCTATTAGCAACCAAAAGCATTATTTGCAAAGTTGTTTGGTCAGCTTCTTGCCATTTTTTCGCTTTCAAAAAGTATTCCAATTCAAGAAAAAGGTGCTGTTTTAAAGCTTCCCGAACCCTTTCCAGGTTTAAATTTTTTGGATCTTGATCTGCTAATAAATTAAAAAGTTTTCGATATACAGATTCAACAGTCTCCAGATCTACAATAAAAAATTCTGCTTTAAAAGCGCTAATTTTATTGCTTTGAAGGAGTATGAACGCTTCTTGATAAGCTTCTATTGCCTTTTGAGTATTTTTTTGTTCAATGAGTAAATTGCCTTCAACATTCAATGCAAATATTTTTGTCTGCAAGAATTCACTGTTTGATTCTCTACTTTCTCTTTTCTCCTTATTCTCTTTCCATCCCCTTAAAAAGTTCATACTCTGTTTGATAGATTCTTCTGCTGACTTCCAATCTTTTAGTTTTTGATAAGCTAATGATTTAGAAGCGTGGAGATAAACTTGTTCAATTTGAGCGTCTTTAATTTTAATAGCTGCTTGTTTGGATATCAACTGAGCTTCTTCTGAGTTCAGGGTAAATTTTTTCGCCAATTCTCTTAGCTGTTGGGGATATGCTACATATGTGTATGTTTGTTTAAGTTTTTGTTGCGCTTCTTTGACTTCTTTTCCAGCCAGTATCACTGCAATTGCTGCTCCCAATAAAGTCAAAACTAAAATAATAGTTCCATTACGAATTTGTTTTTTAGCTTTGCGATTAGCTTCACTAAGTAATTTATTTCTATATTCTGCTGCTTCTCTATCCTGTCTTTCTCTTTCTAAAGCAGCTTCTTGTTCCTTAGCAGCAATCTCTTCTTGAATTTCTTGCTCTTTACTCGCTGCTAAAAACTGCCTATCTTGATAACTTAAACTCTTATCCTTAGCCCATGCTTCCGCGCCTTGTAAAGCCTTTCCCCGCAATAATCTTGATGTATCTTTTCCTCCAGAAGCCACCCAAAAGCGAAAAGTCTCTGAATATGGACGCAGATTTTTTAATTGATTATCTATCCAATTTTGATTAAAAACTTCTTGATATATGGGATTATAAACTCTTAAATTATTTTGCTGCCTAAAAACCAATCCTGAAAGCTGTAACTCACTTTGCTCTAAAGTATCATCGGCTGTAATCTCAGATTGCTCATTCCGCAAGCGAATTTGCTGATACAGTTCTAGTAAATATCCAGCCCGTTGCTCATCGCGCAAAATTCTGGATTGAATTGTTCGTAAATGCTCAGGCTCATCTTGAGATTCCCAATTTTCAATAATCCGAGACTTCACTACCTGCTCAACAGTCCGAGGTTTGTCTTGCAGAGATTCTTCAATCATCAACTGACACAGTTTTTGCGTCAGAAATGGTTGTCCTCCTGTCCAAGATAAAATTTCCTTCATGACTACTTCAGGGTTAGGAAATCTCCCTGACATACCCCTTGCTAATGGCTCAATTTCATGCAATTGAAAACCAGTCAACGAGATAGCTTGACCAATATTAAAGGGAGTGCGTTGTTTATCCTCAATCAAATTGCTAGGTGATGCGACTCCCAACAAACAAAAGGTGAGGCGATTATATTCAGGATTATCAACCCGCTTGTTATAACAGGCGCGAATCAAGGCAAAAAAATCATCTGTGGGAAATTTTAAGCTGAGTACACTATCAATTTCATCAATAAAAATAACGATATCTTCTTTAACTTCAACAAGTAATATCTCTTCTAAAAACTTCCGAAATCTAGTTACTAGCGAATTTAACTGATTAGTCTCCCACCAATCACCAAAATCTACATCTAAGTCAAAAGTTTCAATTAAATTATCAATTAAATCTGCATACCATTGTTCGGGTGGGACGTTTTGAATCCCGCCAGCGGAAAGGTCAATTGCTGCACATTGTACACCTTCTTCTCTGAGTCTTTGCATGGTGCGCACACGCAAGCTAGACTTTCCGCTTTGTCTGGAATTTAATACATAACAAAACTTTCCTGCTTTTAGTCCTGCATACAAATCACTGTCAGCTTTGCGGGTGACGTAGGTGCTGGCATTTTCTGGTAGACTT
This sequence comes from Calothrix sp. NIES-2100, assembly GCF_002368195.1. Lineage (GTDB taxonomy): Bacteria > Cyanobacteriota > Cyanobacteriia > Cyanobacteriales > Nostocaceae > Aulosira. The sequence goes on from NZ_AP018178.1 coordinate 8,867,847, forward strand.
CCAGAGAATTGATAGTGATGATTTGTCATTTGTCATTTGTTATTTGTCATTTGTTATCGGAGAGCATCCCACTTTTTTGAATGTCATTGCGAATGGAGCGTTCGCGGAGCGTCCCGAAGGGAAGCGGAATGAAGCAATCGCAAAGTCTATCTACTGCGATTGCTTCGCTTCATTTCATTACGCTCGCAATGACAAAATATGTTTTTACACATTTGGAATACTCCCGATATTACCCTAAACGGACTGAGAAATACTGACGATATAATTCACAACTGGGAATACAATCGTTACCTGAAAGTTTTACCAATCCTAAACTATGTAACTTGAATGCAACATCAGTATCTAAACGTTGAGGCGCATTCGCCATGACCACATTTTTATACCCTAACTCAAGCTGAGAATTATGTTGTAAATGCCACAATTGTTGTCGCAAATGGTCGCTAAAAATTCCCTGTTCTGTTGGCGCAAGTTGCAAAAGTTCTTCTATGGTAGCTTGGGGATTTTTGAGGTAAGCAACTGCTTGCTGGATTAAATCAGGATGTCCGCCTACTAACTTCATCAACTTATTTAAATCTTGTTGTCCCAACTTATCTGCTAATTCATACTGCTGGGTAAGAGATTCTATTTGTTGCAGGTTAAATTCAGGTAACTCAATTGCAAATCCTACATTAAATGGTGAGTGATTGGTGTCTAAGGAAGGATACGCTTCTGTGGAATGAACTACCACTAAGCGCAGTTTTTTCCAGAGATTACCAATTTTGTCTCCTTGTTTAGCTGCTTCATACCATCCCCGCAGTAATAAACAAAATTCGGGAAAAATATCTGGATATGCAAATAGTCGCTCAAAATTATCTATAGCTAAAACTAAAGGACTATCACTAGCCCCTAATAAATATTTTTGAAAATAACGAGTACAGTTTTTATTTAGCCCAAAAACCTCTTGCCAGTATTTATCTAATTGTGGTTCTAGTTCTAGGCTGTCTGACACATTAACACATAACCATTGCAAAAATGTTTTTGTGTCAGCCAAAATATTAATATCAGCAAGTTTTAAATCTAATTTTGCTGTTTGATAACCTTGCGCTCTCGCATGATTGAGTACTTTCTCCAACAGCAATGTTTTCCCCATCCTCTGCGGCGATCTAATGCGAATCAGCGCCCCTGGTTGTAAAATTGCCTCACAACATTTCTCCTCAATTGGCGGTCTTTCTATATATATTGTCGTCGCCTTTGTTGAAGAATTTAACGATACTGTATCTGATTTCGTCATTAATTTAGGTGTCAGATTCTCTGCTATTCCAGCTACACGAATCAAGCTACAACCTAACTTATAAGCAAACTCATAACCTTTATCTGCGCCTAGTGCATCATAAAAACCTACAGCAAATTCAATGGCTGCTTTATCACCAATTTCTTGACTCATGCCGACAACATAATTAATATGTTGAGATATTCCCAGAGCTTGGTATTTAGAGTAGCAGGCATTGAGAACCACACATTCTACTTGGTCAGCAAATAATTGAAATAGCCCAGCTAAAGCTTCAGCATCAACTAACTTGATTTGACCCGATTCATCTTCAAATACTAAACCTTTTTCTCCAGTGCCATGTCCAGAAAAATGAATAATCTGCGGTTCGGATTCCAAAATCGCTCGGTGTATATCCCTGTAGCGTAATGCTTCTGCTGTGGTTATGAAATATTGGTCACGATTCTTTGACCTTTTCAACCCTTCCTTAATTTCGCGCATCTCTTCATCCAAACGCAGCTGACTGCTACCTCTGGGATTTGCGGATAAAAGTAAGATTTTCCGAGTTTGATTTTGCTTACTCATCATGAGATTTTAACCACAGAAGTCCAAAAGTCAGGCTAAACTGGCAGATATCTACATTTTGAGTATGGGGTTTTTCGGACTCTAAGGCAAACATCGGTATAATCTTGGCAGTTTGCTAGGGGACTTACAAGAAATATAGCGGTTTTCGGTTGAGTCCAATACACTGTCTTAGGCACGGCAGTGCCAATTGGTGTCAACTTAAGTCAAAACGCTTATTCCACAGGCATTTTACCCCACCCCTCAATCCCCTCCCCGTAAACGGGGAGGGGACGTTTTGCGTCAGCAAAACTGGGGTGGGGTAGCGCGGATCTTGGTGGTACGTGATTTTGTATCAAATCATATCTTGGCAAGGGTTTCACGTTAAGTTGACACGTATGGGCAGTGCCGTGCCCCTACGCGCAACGATATAATTTTGTATTGCATTCAAGTGAGAATCGCTATAAATTACCCATATTCCGTAGTGCGAGCATCTTGCTCGCTGATGTTCATTCATGGAGCGAGACGCTCGCACTACAAATTTATTGGGTATTTAAAAAATTGGCTGTCCCTAGACAAGGAACTAGCCATCAGGAGGAAGTAGAGATTTTATAGGTATGGTATTAATAATTTGATATTTTTATGATCTTGTATCTTAACTTTTATTCCTATGAAGCGTTCCGCCTGCCTAATCTTTAATCCCGTTGCTGGTCAAGGTGATTCAGAACAAGAACTGGAGCAGATTCGGGCAATACTAGAGCCAGAAATTGATTTAGATATTTACCTAACTACCGAAGAAATTGGTGCAGACCAACTTGCAAAGGAAGCGGTTGAGCGTGGGGTAGATGAAATTATTGCGTCGGGCGGTGATGGTACACTCTCGGCAGCAGCAGCGGCTGTAGTCAATACAGGGATTCCCTTAGGGATTATTTCACGAGGTACGGCAAACGCTTTTGCCACTGCTTTAGGCATTGCTGACACCATTGAAGCCGCCTGTGAAAATATCTTGCAAGGAGCAACTCGGAATGTAGATATAGCTTACTGCAACGATTTGCCAATGGTTTTGCTGGTAGGTGTGGGTTTTGAGGCTGAAACTGTAGAAAAGGCAGACCGAGATGCCAAAAATCGCTTTGGGATTATGGCATATGTCTTAGCTGGACTTCAGCAATTGCGGGATTTTGAAACTTTTGATGTCGAAATTGAGACAGAAGACAAGATCATCAAAACTAGCGCGGCGGCTGTCACAGTCGCCAATGCTGCACCTCCCACTTCTGTTTTAGCTCAGGGGCCAGCAGGGATTATTTATGATGATGGATTGCTAGATTTGACAATTGTAGCTCCAGTGAATAAAGCAGGTGCGATCGCAGCTACATATCATCTCTTTCAAACTGCTTCTGCGGGTCATGCAGTGGAACGTGATGATATTGGCTACCTACGCGCCAAACAATTTAAAATCACTACAGAACCACCACAAAAAGTTGTCCTAGATGGTGAAATCATCGGTACAACCCCAATTGAAGTCAGGTGTGTGCCAAAGGGCTTGACAATTTTTGTCCCACTAGTAGAAGAAGATGTACTGATAGAAAAACTAGATGGTCTGCCTAATTTGACAATTGAGTTGAAAGAGTAAGGGGACAAGGGGATAAGGGGACAAGGGGGACAAGGGGGACAAGGAGGAGTAATGAGTAATGAGTAATGAGTAATGAGTATTGCCCAATGCCCCATAACCAATTGAGGAGTAAAGTCTATTGAAACTATATTCTGATCCGGCGATCGCAAAAAAAATTCGCAAGATGCAACAGCGGGTAAAATGGCAAGACCCGCTAATTCTAGAACGTCGCATTGACCAAACTCAGTTTGTACTGTCAGATGGTCATGCAGATGATCCGGAGTTTTCGTTTTTGGTTGTCGGCGATAGTGGTTCCGGGACGCACAAGGGACATAACCCCCAACGACAGGTTGCTGAACTGATGCTACCTCATCATCATGAATGCCGTTTCATGTTGCATACAGGTGATGTAATTTATCTTGTGGGGTCGAAAGAATACTATCAACAAAACTTTATCCAGCCTTACCAAGAGTTTCTCGTCGGTGGAGAACAGCCAAAGAAAATTGCCTATGACAAAATGGTTTTCAATCTCCCGATTTTACCTGTACCGGGAAATCATGATTACTATGATTTACCACTTTTATTTGGCTTAGTTTCTATTAGTACTTTACCCATCCGGCGCTTATTGCAATCGCGGCTAGATTTGGATGTCGGTTTATATGGTTCAGGAACAGGTGATGCTTATGCGCGGGCGTTTTTAGACTATCTCTGCGCTTTTAAGTTTCCGGGAGATTTAGCCCGTCATTTAGACGAGCATTATACGATTAAAACAGACACTGGTCGCTGTCTTTCCTATCAACCAGGAAGCTTTACCCGGTTGCCAAATCGTTATTATACTTTTCGTTACGGGGGAATTGATTTCTTTGCATTGGATTCTAATACATTTAATGATCCGCCACCACTGCCAAAAACTCAAGCAGGTGATAGCGATCGCAGAATTTTAGAGAAACGCCGCACTAATTTAGAGCAAGAAAAGCAGCAAATTATGGCAGATTCAGCAATTCTCAATCCTAGCAACTCCAAGGATGCTGAACAATTAGATGATTTGCAAGTTAAACTCACCCAAATTGAAGAAATTATTGTAGATATCGAAAAGCAATTAGATCCTAACAAAACTCTACTGACTGATATCGAACAGCTAGACTGGTTAAAGCAGAGATTAATTGAATCTTGGAATACGCAAGAAGTGCGCGGAAGGATAATTTTCTTTCACCATCCTCCCTATGTTACTGAAGCGACAAAATGGCAACAAGCCCAAACTTTAGCGATTCGTAACCGTTTGCGTGGAGTTTTCGATGCGGTAGCGGCAAAATTAGGTTCCCTGACTCAAAATCGTCCTTTAGTTGATTTGGTAATTAACGGTCACGCCCATTGCTTAGAATATCTGCAAACAGCAGACACAGGACACGCTGATTCTCATATCCCCTGGATTGTTTGTGGTGGAAGTGGTTTTAGTTTACGCCGCCAACGACCTGAAGGTGCAGAATTGACGGAAGTTAGGGGGGATGAAGAGAAATTAGTAGCGCGATCGCAGCTGTTTCTAGGACGGAGTGGACAGGGTTCCCACAAACACAGACCTTACTCTTGTCTGCGGATTGATGTCAAAGGCGATCGCCAGCCTAAGTTTATTGTCCGTCCTTTGGTGGCTGAATGGTATCAGCGGGAGTGGTGCGATCGCGAAATTGCAGGGTTTGAGATTTAGCGCTTGGATAATATTGCTAAAGCTGCATCCGCTATTAATTGGTTGGTTTTGTTGGTGAGATGTACCATATCCCAAAATACATACTCATCTGGATTGCTGGATTCCACCAACGAACTAGCTTGAGTTGTATTCGTAAAGCCAAACTTTTGCGGATGTGCGATCGCGTCATTCACAACAGACTTGACATCGAACAACATCAAATTAATTTTGTCTTCAAAAATATAAGCAATTTCCTTCAAAGATTGGTTATGTTTCTCTACTACCTGACTAACTAGATGGGAATCTGTAATCTGATTTACTTCTGATGCTAGAGGTGTTTTACCAATATCAATAACGTTGACTAACAAAATATTTCTTGCACCGACTTCAGTTAAATCTTTGATAGCTGTAGAAATATTGCTGATAGTAGTCGTAGTGTCGCTATATTGAGGAACGCCATTGACAAAAGGGGCGTAATCCGCAGCACCAGCCCAGATAATATATAGTGCATTCGGCTGACTATGTTGTTTGCGGCTGATATATGACTGTATTTGTTGTTGCAATCCAGGTAACTCTGGTAAATCTGGGATCACCGCAGGAAATAAATTTTCTAGCCCTGTTGTTGCGCCTCCAAAAGCAAAATTGATACTATGATTGTTTAAATTATTTTCTGTACTTGGTTGTAGGCTTAATTTTAAGCTTTCTGCTAGATAGTCAATCCAGAGAAGATTATTAGAAAATCGCCCATGATAGTTGGGATGTGCGGCTAAAACACCGCCAGTAGTATTGAAAGCATTGCCAGTATCCGAATAACTGTCACCAAAAATATAAAGATTGCTGAAATGCTGTAGCTCTGATCGGTGAAATTGCTGTGTCATATTTACGCAATACTTCCTGATAATCAACAAATTGAAGAATAATTTGGATACATGTATAGCACAAAAATTTTCTTAATAGGTTTATTGCCTGAAAATGCTGATGATCAGGCTATTTACCTTCTTAAGTAATTGACAGACTAATTTATATTTCTTTACTTGCTATAGTTATTTAGGATTGTTATAAGGGCAATCTATAGATATAAAAATATTTTTATAAAAAAGGAAAAATATAGTGTCGGCATTGTTCGGGATACCAGGGTATGCAGTCAAAGAAGTTGTTCATGAGGGGATAGACACCATTGTTTACAGAGGAACCTCCCAGACGAACCAACAACCAGTAATTCTCAAAGTACTCAAAGCTGACTATCCTAGCCTAGAACAGATTTTTCGGCTCAAACACGAATATAAAATCAGAGAAAATTTAAATTTAGCAGGCGTAGTCAAAGTTTATCGCATTGAAGATTATGAACATCGTCTGGTGATGGTTTGCGAAGACTTTGGCGGTATTAGTCTCAAACAATGGCTCTCAACGCACAAACCTTCTCTCCTCTGTTTCCTGAACATCGCAGTTTCACTAGCTAGAACAATTGACTCTCTGCATCAATACCATATCGTCCACAAAGATATTAAGCCTGCTAACATCATTATCAATCCTCAATCTGAGCAGGTTAAACTCACCGACTTCGGTATCGCTTCACGGTTAGATAAGGAAACGCCGCAAATCACCAATCCCAACCACATGGAAGGTACACTGGCATATATGTCGCCAGAACAAACAGGGCGAATGAATCGTTGTGTAGATTACCGCAGTGACTTTTATGCATTGGGGGTGACATTTTACGAAATACTTACAGAAAAATTGCCGTTTCAAAGCCATGAAGCCTTAGAGTTAATTCACTACCATATTGCCAAGCAAGCAACGCCCATTCAGCAGTTGAACCCAGAAGTACCGGAAGTCTTGGCTGCAATTATTGCCAAACTGATGGCGAAAAATGCTGAAAACCGCTATCAAACTGCGGCGGGGCTATTGGCAGATTTAGAATTGTGTTTAGAGCAACTGAAAACTCAAGGTACTATTTCAAAATTTATCCCAGGAGAACGCGATCGCACAGCGAATCTTCTCATCCCCCAGAAACTCTACGGACGGGAGAAAGAAGTATTCATGTTACTATCTGCGTTTGAGCGGGTAGCAGCATCACAATCGAAAATTGAGTTAGTGCTGGTGTCTGGTTACTCTGGGATTGGTAAATCATCCTTAGTCAACGAAGTTCACAAGCCGATTGTTCGCCAACGGGGTTATTTTATTCGTGGTAAGTTCGATCAGTTTCAGCGTAATATTCCTTATGCATCTTTAATTCAAGCATTACAAAGTCTGATACAACAGTTACTGACAGAAACTAATGCTCAATTAGAACTCTGGAAACAGAAGTTGCTATCAGCTTTGAATGGTAATGGACAAGTAATTATTGATGTTATTCCCGAAGTCGAACGCATTATTGGCAAACAGCCCCTAATACCGCAATTGGGGTTAAAAGAAGCCCAAAACCGATTTAATCAGGTATTTCAAAGTTTTATTCAGGTTTTTACCCAAAGGGAACATCCCTTAACTATATTTTTGGATGACTTGCAATGGGCTGATTCTGCTTCCTTAGATTTCATCCAAGTGCTGATGACTAACCCAGATACTCAATATCTGCTACTAATTGGCGCATATCGAGATAATGAAGTAACTGGTAGTCATCCACTGCTGAAGACATTAGAGGAGATTTCTCAAGCCGGAACCGTCATCAAAAATATTGTGCTGTATGCCTTGGAACTGAAGCATATACAGCAAATTTTGGCAGACACTTTAAATGATGGCAAAACCAGCCTATCTTTAGCAGAATTATTATTCAACAAAACTCAAGGTAATCCCTTCTTTTTCACCCAACTCTTAAAAACCTTACACCAGGATCAACTGCTGAAGTTTGATTTTGCTCAAGGTTGTTGGCAATGGGATTTACAACATATTCAAGCTACGGGAATTGCAGATAAGAGTGTAGTGGAGTTGGTAGCGGGTAATATTGCCAAGTTACCAGAAACTACCCAAAATACTCTGAAATTAGCAGCTTGTATCGGTGCTAGGTTCAGTTTAAATATTTTAGCCACAGTTAGCGAACAGCGATCGCTCTTTGTGGCTGCGGCTTTGGAACCTGCTTTACAGGCGGGATTAATTTTGCCGTTGAGTAATGAATACAACATACCCCTGTTGTTTGCCGATGAAGAGTTGGACATGATGGGGTTTGATAATTCACAAATAACATACCGTTTTTTGCACGATCGCGTCCAGCAAGCAGCATATTCACTAATTTTGGAGTCGCAGAAGCAAGCAACCCATTTCAAAATTGGTCAATTACTTCTGCAAAGCAAATCAAAATCAGAAATTGAGTCTCGCATTTTTGACATTGTTAATCAATTTAATTATGCCATTGACCTTTTTTCTACACAACCCCAAAAAGATGAATTAGCACAATTAAATTTAACTGCTGGACATAAAGCAAAAGCATCTGCTGCCCATGAAGCCGCTGTAAGTTATTTGCGGATAGCGCGAGAACTTTTAGCTGAAAATTGTTGGCAATATCAATATAATTTATCCTTAGATATTTATGTTGAAGGTGCAGAAGCCGAGTATTTAACAACGAATTTTGAATTAGCGCAGAAATTATCAGATATTGTCATTCAGCAAGCAGTTAATTTACTTGATTTAGTCAAGGTTTATGAACTGATCATAGACATGAATATTGCCCAAACTCAACAATTTCAAGCTGTGAAAGTTGGGATAAAAGCAGTAGAAATGTTAGGAATTTATTTAGTTAGTTATACAGGCGATCGCCACAGTTTACCGCAGCTACCATTACTATCAGATTTAGCAACTTTTCCAGAAATGACAGATCCATGTCATTTAGCTAGTATTCGCATTCTCAGCAAAATTTCTGCCGCTGCTTATCAATCTGCACCGGATATTTATCCCCAGATAGTTTTGACAATGGTGAATCTATGCCTAGAACATGGTCACTCGTCATTAGCATCTTATGTTTATGGTGCTTATACTGCATTTTTGCAATCTATTATTGGCGATCCGGCTGCTGCTTATCACTCAGGTCAAATTGCTTTTAGCTTATTAGAACAATATCCAGCTAAAGAATTAGAAGTCAAAGTCTACATGGTAGTTGCTACCTATGCTTTACCTGGTAAAGAACATATAAAATCTACATTTAATCCCTTAATTAAAGGTATTCACAGCGGTTTAGAAGTTGGGAATATTACTCATGCTGGCTTAACAGTTATTGCTTATTGTACCCAACTATTCCTCTCTGGAGAAAACTTAGAATTAGTTAACAATCGTCAACATCAATATATTGATTTGCTGCGAAAGTTAAAACAACAGCCTTATGTAAGATATGCCAGAATTTGGGGACAATTAGTTTTAAATCTTCAAGGTGCGGTTGCCAAAACCTGTGATTTAATTGGAGAAATTTTTGATGAGACAAATATTGTCTCCTGGTTTGAGCAACCTAAGTACTATCAAGGACTTTTTGCCGCTTATATTGCTAAGTTAATGATTCTGTATATCTTCTCAGAATATGAGCAAGCTATTAATTACAGCAAAAAAGCTGCTCCTTATCAAAGAGCGACTTTAGGAATCATATTGCTTTCTGTTTACTACTTTTACTATTCTTTGGCGCTATTAGCTAACTATACGCAAATTGAAGTAGACAAACAAAGCCAACTCTTAGAACAAGTACAGGCTAATCAAGAAAAACTCAAGCATTGGGCAAACCATGCACCATGTAACTTTCAACATAAATATGATCTAGTAGCCGCAGAAATCGCGAGAGTCCAAGGAGAAGTTTTAGCAGCAATGAATTTGTATGATTCTGCCATTGCTGGCGCTGGCGAAAATGGCTACATTCAAGAAGAGTCTTTGGCAAACGAACGTGCTGCACTGTTTTACTTGGATTTGGGCAAAACTAAAATTGCCAAAACCTATATGACAGAGGCATATTATGGTTACATTAAATGGGGAGCGATCGCTAAGGTAACAGACTTAGAAAAACGCTATGCAGATTTGATTCCTCGCACTCAGGTTATCGGTAAAAGTAATCAAGGAATCATTGATGATTGGTTAACATCAATCACCGCTCTCCAAAATATCACCAGAATTACAAACAATAATAACACTAACAATATCTTAGACTGGGGAACGGTGATGAAAGCTGCAGAAGCTATTTCCAGCGAAATTATTCTTGATAATCTCTTGAGAAAGCTGCTGCACATTCTGTTAGAAAATACAGCATCTCAGAAGGGATGTTTGATTTTAGAACAAGACGGTGAGTTATTTATCAAAGCCATTGATAAAGAACAAAACAATTCTTTGATCATCATGCAATCTACCCCTGTAGAAAGCAGTGTAGATGTCCCAGTTTCCTTAATTAACTATGTTGCTAGAACCCAGCAAGCTTTAATTTTAGGCAATGCTAGCCAAGAAAATATTGCTAGCACCGATCCTTACATTCTCCAGCATCAACCAAAATCTGTTTTATGTACGCCCATTTTGTATCAAGGTAAATTGATTGGTATAATTTATTTAGAGAATAACTTAACTACTGATGCATATACTAGCGATCGCTTAGAAATTCTCAAGCTTTTGTCAACCCAAGCCGCTATTGCCATTGAAAACGCTAGCCTTTACGCCCGTGAGCAAGAAAAAGCCCAACAACTGCAACAATCCCTAGAAAAACTCCAGCGTACGCAAGCGCAGCTAGTACAAACTGAAAAAATCTCGTCTCTAGGACAACTAGTAGCTGGCGTTGCTCACGAAGTCAACAATCCCGTGGGCTTCATCAGTGGTAGTCTCTGCAATGCCAAACAGTACATTGCAGATTTATTTGCTCATTTAAATCTCTACCAGCAGCACTACTCAAATCCGCCGACAATTATCCAAGAACATGGAGAAGAGATTGAAATAGAGTATTTATTAGCAGATTTGCCGAAGATGATTGACTCGATGCAGCTAGGAAGCGATCGCATTCAAGATATTATGCAATCATTGCGGAATTATTCTCGGAATGATAATGGGCAAAGAAAACTTAGCGATGTTCATAAAGGGATAGACACCACATTGATGATCCTGCAACATCGGCTCAAAGCTAAATCTCATCGTCCAGCAATTCAAGTAATTAAAAACTATGGTAATTTACCACAAATTCCCTGTTACCTGGGACAACTCAATCAAGTGTTTATGAATTTATTGGCAAATGCCATTGATGCTTTAGACGCATCTAATGAAGGTAAGAAATATCATGATTTAGAGCAACAACCCAACATTATTCATATTCAAACAACAGTAGAAGATGAATATGCAGTAATTAGGATTGCAGACAACGGACTCGGTATATCACAAGAAGTACAGCAGCTAATTTTTAATCCCTTCTTTACTACTAAAGCAGAAGGTAAAGGTACAGGGCTGGGATTATCTATCAGTCATCAAATTATTACCGAAAAACATGGTGGTACTCTTGAGTGTAATTCTTCTCCTGGTCAAGGTACAGAGTTTGTGATCCGCCTGCCATTGGACTAGGAGCGCACAGAGATGCAACCCTAAAAATGATTGATGTTTGAATCTTGAATTTTGAATTTTGAATTAATATTAGTTGCTACTGACAGTAATCACAGCTACCGGACAGCGTGCTTTATTGAGAATTGCATCTACACGATGACCAAAAAACACTCGACCTGTGATTGTCTGAATACTGCTACCCAAAACAATCAAATCTACTTGCTTAGTATGGGCATATTTAAGAATTTCAAACTCGGGAATACCAGCCAAAATTGCCGTTTTGATTTCAGCACCAAATCCTCTTCCCACCTCAGCTTGCTGCTGCACAATCTGTTTGGCTATATCTGTTACTGAATGAATTGTCTGCTCCTCAAATAAAACATATTCGCGCTGAGTCCGGTTAACGACATTAATCAGAGTGACCGTTGCGCCAGTTTGAGCAGCAATTGTACTTGCAACCTCAACGCCGTGTAAGCTGTAATCGTTGCCACTAGTGGGTACTAAAATATGACCAAGTTTGTGATAGCCAGTTGACTCGGTTGTAGATAAATTCGACTTCACCACCATTGTGGCGCAGGGAGCTTCCTGAACCACTCGATCAACTAACAAATTGAACACAGAACCACGAGAACTTTGATTTCCGGTTGCACCCAACACAATCAAGTCATAGCCTTTATTAGCTTCTTTGAGAATCACATCAGCCTTATTTTGTCCTGATTCAACTTTGGTTTGCAGCAGCGAACCAGTAGGAAGATTCATTTCATCAACTACGGTAGCAATAGCGGTTTCTGCTGTATTATCTTGAACGGCAGTTGCTTGGGCATTTACTGATTTACGTAGAGGCTTTTTATCACTTTTGGCATATAAAGCAGTCACTTCCAGGGAATTTTGCTGTGCTAGATGGTTAACTAACTGAGCAGCTAACTTGACGTTAGGCCCGCCTTGAGTGGGTACTAATACGCGGCGAATACGCTTGACAAAGCTGCGGCTAGCCAGTTCTTCTTGCTCTAAGCGTTGGGCTTCTTCTTCACCAATTGAGACTTTGGAAAGTGACCAGCGTAACAAAGGCGGAGCCATGAGTGAAGTAACGATCGCCACCATGACGATAATGGAATACATCGGCGGATTCAGTACACCCAAGGAAACCCCAATGGTAGCAACGATAATCTCCATCGCGCCTCGGGCGTTCATTCCCGATCCCATTGCAATTCCTTCCCAGTGGCTTAATCCTCCTACACGGGAACCTAGATAAGCACCAGTGAATTTGCCAACACAGGCGATCGCTAACACCACCAAGCCAACGACAAATGTTTGGGGAACCAACAGTTGTACTAAATCTACCTTTAATCCGGCTGTAGCAAAGAAAATCGGCGCGAGAAACCCAGCAGTAATCAGTTCGAGAGTCAAACCAGCTTCACGGCTAAAGCGTGGTGATTGTCCAGCCAAAATCCCCGTGACAAATGCCCCTAGAGCAGCTTCAATTCCTAGCTGGTGAGTAAAAGCCGCCGCACTCAACGCCAACACCAATAAAGCTGATAAACTAGCTGTCGGCCCACCAATATAATCATCTACCCAGCGTAACACTCTGGCCATGAGCGATCGCCCTATGGTAAAAGCGATTCCCAAAAATAGTACTGCACCGCTAATTGACCTGAATACCGTCGGGAAATCAAATTTACCACTGGTCGCTAACCCAGACACTACTGACAGTAGAATCCAGCCCAAGGTATCATCGGTCATCCCCGCTGCGAGAGTTACCTGACCAATATCTCGCCGAATTAGCTTTAAATCCATTAACACCTTGGCAATTACTGGTACTGCTGAAATACTCATGGCAGTAGCAATAAACAGACTGAAAATTAACCTTTGCTCAGGGTTTGCCAAAAAGCTATCTGGGAGAAACCAACCCAACCCCAATCCAGTTGCAAAGGGAACAATAATACCCCCCAAGGAAATTAGTAATGCTGTTTTACCTTTACGGACAATCAAGTTTAGGTCTGTTTCTAATCCCGTCACAATTAGTAAAAACAGCACACCTAACCAAGAAACAACCGAAAGCAAATCAGACTGCACCTGACTTTTAGGAAAAATATGATGCTGTAAATTGGGCAAAATCCAGCCGAATACCGATGGGCCCAGCAGCACCCCTGCAAGTAGTTCACCGACTACTGGTGGTAGCTGAATTCGTCGCATCAACTCCCCTAAGCCTCTAGCAACCAAGAGTAGCAAAGCTAATTCCAGTAACACTAGCAGCAACTCATGGTGACCAAGGGGCTTAATTAGACCTTTTTCTGGTAATGCGCCAGACGCAAGTAAAAGGTTAAGCAGTAAATTCATGTGTTCAACTAGTGTGTGATTAATGCAGCTAGATTGCAGTCGTTACATAAAAATAATGATGAGGCAAAAATCCTCATCATCACAATTACAGAATACCTATCAACCTTCCACCATTGTTGCAGCAACAAGCTAAACGAGTCCTGGGCCTCTACCCCGTTTGTCACCCTTGTCGGTTAACTCACCTTCTTTATCTTCATTTGCTTCGATGAGTTCCTCAGCACGGTTAGCAGTGTCTTGTTCTGCTGATTGTTTTGCATCGCCAGGTACTTCATAGTACATTTCTGGCTCAACAGCATAGTTGTTCAATAAACCTTCTTTATCAACCGTGTAACCGTCTGTAGTGCGTATGCTCTGGGGGTCGGTTTGGTCGTCGGTGGGAGCGCTGGCTTCTCTTTCTTCTGTGGGGACTGTTTTGTACGAGTCTCCTTCTCTTTCTTTACGTGCAGCGGTTTCCGCAGGGATAATACCTCTATCATATGCATCTGATTCAACGCGATCGGATGAATCTATTGCTTTCTTAACTTCTTTATTAGCCATAAATCAAGTCCTCGTTAAACTTTTTTTTGATTAACTTCTTGAACTAGATTAAGCTTTTAATCTAGATAAAAATACTATCTTTAGAAGTGAATTACTTACAATAATCAACTATTTACTCTATCCAAAGATATATATATTATTTTCCTATTTTCCTGGGTTTGATAGGTTTGTAGTCTGCACAAAGCGTGCTTAAAAATCCAGGACTTCAGTCCTGACTACGAATTCATTAAAATTAACGACATGTAGCAGTTCTGTTTGATGTGTGAAAATCGATATGCTCAGATCCCAGACTTCTTTAAGAAGTCTGGGATCTTATTGAAGAGAATGATTTAGGTTTTCTAGATAAAGCAATAGCTTAAAGTGGCGGTATCTTTATTAGCCGACAATTTGATTTTGGAAATGTCGAATTTCCTGAGCTAATTCTTGCCGACTGGAAGCTTTGATCAGATAACGGAAACTAAACCAAGTTGTGTAACCAATACCAATTAACTCAAAAGTTGGTGCAACTAAAGGAATCCCATTGATTGCACCTAGAATTGCTAACACTACTTTTAGTGTGACAATCGCAGACAAAATCAAAACTAGAGTGATCAAAGGCTGTTGATATTGATTAAAAAATCTGCCTAAATATACCGGAAGCTGTGCTAAGAAGTCAGAAACTTGACCACCAATTTGTTGCCATTGCTCATTAGATTGACTAGCTGGAGGTAGCTTTGGCAAGTTTTGATTGTCTACACCTGTAAGAGCTACAGTTGCTTCTGTGGAGTTAGAGTTGGCTAATTCAATTTGTGGTTGTTCGGTTGCCATAATTTTTGTATTGTGTTCTTAACCAGAGTTTTGATTATTGATTCAATGTCAATCAATATAATAGTCTAGATTGTCGTTAAAAATCATTGCAATCGCGACAAAAGCCTATAATCAATTATATAATATTTTTTGATTACAGGCTTTGGTTTTTATTAAAAAGTCGTTGATTGTTGACGGTTCACAGTTAACAGTCAACCGTCAACTGTGAACATTTTTTTTACTTGGAACTCCCTATTGTTATCTATTTTGCTGAGTTGGCGGAGCAACTACTGCTTTTACCACTACTTTGGTCACACCTTTAATCTCCTTTGATAAAGGTACAATTTTATCGAACTGTTGCTGATTATTTACAGTTCCACCAACAGTAACTGTACCATCTTTGGCAGCTTCAACTGTAAGAGCGCCATTAGGAATATTAGCCTCTAATTTAGAGCGAACTTCGCTAGCAAGGTCACCTGTAGCTCTGTTTGTATCGCCGCCAGTAGTGTTGTTCCGCTGTTCACGAGCGCGAATATCAGAATTTAATTGTCTGCGGCGAGTCTCGCTTTGAGCATCTTTTTGAGCAGCTTCCGTTGCTTGAGCATCTGGTTTTTGCACTGCTTCGTTGGGATTATTAGGTGCTGATTCACTTGTTTTTTCAGTATTATTACAAGCAACAGCACCGAAAATTAGAAGACTGCTAATTAAGAAAGGTGTTAGTTTTTTCATTTCTTTGCTCTTGGTATAAAATGCGAATTTTGGTTTGTGCTGAGGTGTGTGGGAGGAAGCAGGAGCAAGTTTTTTGACTCTTGCTCCAATTACTGAAATTTATGCGCCCTATAGGGTTTCATCTCGGCGATCAACAATCAACACAGCTGGCTCATCTCTACCCAATTCAGCTGGATGATTGATGCGAGAAGTATCAACAACATTTCGGTCGTGGTGATGCACTCGGTCTAAATCAGTAGCGTCATAAACGGCAAATTCTTCAATTCCCCGACGTTTGAGGATAGTTTCAGCTTGGTGAATTTCCGATTCTGTACCATCGACCATGACAATATAGTCGCCGCGTTGGAAGCGATCGCCATACACTCGCGCCCGATTTTCGGGAATTCCTAAACCGACCAATCCGCCTGTAATTCCACCTGCGGCTGCACCGATCGCACCGCCTGCGGCTGTTGTGGCTAAGGCTGTAGCTACTGCACCCCCAGCTATTACAGGGCCGACTCCGGGGATAGCTAATGCACCCAAACCGACTAATAAACCACCTAAACCGCCCAAGGCTGCACCTGTAGCTGCACCTGCTTTAGCACCTTCATCTGCTTTATTGCCAGTGCCAAGGTTTCTATCTACACCAGTATTCACCCCAGCAATGCGATCGCCATCTGTGTTTTTGGCAATAATTGAGACTCGGCTCATGGGGAAACCAGCATCGCGCAGTTCTGTGAGTGCTGCTTCTGCATCGCGTCGGTGCGCAAATACACCAATCGCTCTTCTATTTGCGTGAACGTTACCTGTATGCACGCCACCTGTATGAAGGTCACCAACTGGGCGATCGTGGTGATGCACTCGATCTAAATCAGTGGCATCATAAACGGCGAATTCTTCAATTCCCCGACGTTTGAGAATGGCTTCAGCTTGGTGAATTTCCGATTCTGTACCATCGACCATGACAATATAGTCACCGCGTTGGAAGCGATCGCTATACACTCGCGCCCGATTTTCGGGAATTCCTAAACCGACCAATCCGCCTGTAATCCCACCTGCGGCTGCACCGATCGCACCACCTGCGGCTGTTGTGGCTAAGGCTGTAGCTACTGCGCCTCCAGCAATTACAGGGCCGACTCCGGGGATAGCTAATGCACCCAAACCGACCAATAAACCACCTAAACCGCCCAATGCTGCGCCTGTAGCTGCACCTGCTTTCGCACCTTCATCTGCTTTATTCCCAGTGCCGACGTTTCTATCTACACCAGTATTCACCCCAGCAATGCGATCGCCATCTGTGTTTTTGCCAATGATTGAGACTCGGCTCATGGGGAAACCAGCATCTCGCAGTTCTGTCAGTGCTGCTTCTGCATCGCGTCGGTGCGCAAATACACCAATCGCTCTTCTATTTGCCCGAACATCTCCATGAGTACCAACAGGAGTACCAACGGGAGCAACAGGAGCACCAGGAACATCATATTCGCTGCGTGGTCTGTCATAAACATTGAAGTCTTCAATATTCCAACGGCGCAGAATAGGTTCGGCTCTAGCAATTTCTTCGTCTGTGCCATCGATAATTACTAAATAACCGCCTCGCTCAACTCTTTCGTTGTAAACTCTGGCTTGTTCTTCGGGGATTCCTAAACCAATTAATCCGCCAAGTAAACTACCAGCTGCCGCACCGATGGCACCACCAGCTATAGTTGTAGCCAAGGCTGTAGCTGCTGCGCCAGCCAACATGATGGGGCCAATTCCGGGGATTGCTAAAGTACCAAGACCAACCAACAAGCCTGTCAAACCACCCAATGCACCACCGGAAACTGCGCCGACTTTTGCACCTTCATCAGCTTTATCGCCGACGCGCTCTTCTACTGGCGTTCCAGCAATTTCACGGTTATTGTCTCCATCTCTGGCAACTACTGATACTCTATCCATGACAATCCCAGCATTGCCCAACTCGCGCAGAGCTTGCTCAACATCACTACGATTATGAAATACGCCTATAGCACGTCTAGTTACTACAACCATTTGTTTCTCCTGGAAATAAGAAAATTACTTAAAACAGCTAATTTATTAAGCTCGATAGTTCTATTTATGCTGTTTTTTAAATTAATTTTCATCAATCATTTGGAAGAAATTATTTATCTATCATTGGATATAGATAAATTAAAAATCTGCAAAATATATCCAAATATATAACTTTGAAATCTGTTTTCATGAGTTGTTTTATATAAACAATTCCAGATTTATAGCAATTCTAAATTCTGCGCTCACAACTTGAACCCCGACTAACTAAAGAATTCGGGTATGTGAAGCCTACTGATTTTCACCAATCAAATCAGACTGCTAGACAATTTTTACAATTATTAACATTTGCCAATATTTTTGTAACCTCAAAAACAAAATAAATTTAACTCATAGGTAGGGTTTCTCATATTTAAATTTGATATCAAATAGGCTTGTTCCGGATAAAAAATTTTTTTTGTGAATATTGTCCGTGAATTGAATTAATAAAATCACTAGCTTAATTGTCGGCTGGGCAATGCCTACGTTTTATTACAAAAATAAAATTTTAGCCTCATATATACTAAGTCAACAAGAAGTATATCTTTTGATTAATAAATTTATTACTTAGGAAAGTGTATCTATTTATAACTGCTTTCTAGACTGATAAATAAGCCATTTTCTCAAGAAATGGAATTTTATTCATCGCACGGAAGAGAGTAAATACTATGGTTCAAAATTTTGAAACTATATTGAGATGGGACTGGCTACCGTTGGGAGTAACATCCACCAGCGGTATACCAGAAGTTATCAGTCCAGAAAGAGTGTCTGTTGTCTTTTCCAGTCCAAAATTTTTCGTTGCATTCTTGGCTGGTACTTTAATGGCATTAGCCTTTCAATTACTGTTAACAAATTTTTCTGTAGCCGCAGGCATTTCATCATGGGATATTGATGACGATGATGATGACGATCGCTCCGAAAGTTTGGGGCATAAAATTCGCGCCGTAGAATCTAAAATTGGGATTTGGGCATTAATTACCTCGACGATTTCGATATTTGCTGCTAGTTTTTTAGCAGTTAAACTGAGTTTAATTCAAAGTGCCTTATTTGGAGCCATTATCGGTGTAGTTATCTGGTCTACCTTTTTCTTTTTGGTAGTTTGGTTAGGTTCATCTACAGTAGGTTCCTTAATTGGTTCTCTTGCTAACACCTTTACTTCTGGTTTGCAAACCCTAACTAGTACAGCAACTGCTGGTATCGGTGCAAATTTAGCACAAAAACAAATGGTTTCCACTGCTGAGGAAATCACAGCGGCTGTGCGCCGGGAATTAACTTCAGGTTTTGACCCTGACAGTATTAAGAATACATTACAGAGTTCCTTAAAGTCTCTGCAAGTACCAAACCTGAATGTCAAAGAAATTGGCAATCAATTTCAGCAGATACTCAAAGATGTCGATTTCCAGGATATTGCTAATAGCGATGCACTCCGCAATGTAAATCGCCAAACCTTTGTGGATTTAATTAGCGATCGCGTAAATTTGTCTAAAGGCGATATTAATAAAATTGCCGATCAATTAGAAGCTGCTTGGAAACAAGCTTCATCTCGCAAAAATCCCACAGAGCAAGTCATTAATTTGCTCAAATCTGCTACACCTGAAGAATTGAAATCAGAAAATTTAGGTGAACGACTTCAGCAATTGGTTGGAGTTGGCGGTAGAGGAAATGGTAATGGTAGTAGCAATGGTGGACTCAAGCAAGCTGTGCAATATGGCGTGGGTGCGGCTGTCCCATTGGTATTAGATAGAGTTAATCTCTCTGATATAGATGTGGACAAAATTACCAATCAATTACAAAAGCTGAAAGACAAAGTTCAAGATATAGACGTTGACAAAATCACCAGCGAACTGCAAAAGTTCACAGATAAAACTAGCGAACAAATCACCGAAAAGTTACCAACATCAAACCGCAACAATATTAAAGTAGATGTAGAGGAATACATCTCCAATTCTTTCCCTTGGCATTTTAACCGCCTGACAATCAAAGATGAATTCCAAGATGTCATCTACGATCCACAAGCAGATCCTGCAACTACTGGCCGAGAGTTGTCAGAAATCAATTCAGAGTATCTTACCAACTTGCTAACAAAGCGAGGCGATATTAGTGAAGAGAGAGTAAAAGAAATTGCTCAACAGCTAGAAAGTATTCGCCAAGAAGTTTTACAAACGGTCCAACAAGAAACAACAAGAGGAAAATGGCAAGATGTGCGGACTCAGATTGAAAATTATCTGCGTTCCACAGGGAAAGAAGAACTCAAACCAGAAAATATTCAGCAGAATTTTTCTGAGTTGCTAGAAGATCCACAAGCAAGTTTGGAAGATTTAAGACATCGCTTCTCACAATTTGACCGTGAGACATTTGTCCAAGTTCTCCAGCAACGTCAAGACATCAGTGAAGAGGAAGCTAATAATATTATTAGCCAACTCGAAAGCACTCGTGATTCTGTATTGAATAGTGCTAGAGAATTGCAAGACCAAGCACAAGCTAAAACTGCTGAACTGCGCCAACGAGTAGAAGAATATCTGCGAAATACTAACAAGGAAGAACTCAATCCTGAAGGTATCAAACGCGATTTTCAAACTTTACTCGAAGACCCACAAGCAGGAATTGCTGCGTTACGCGATCGCCTTTCCCAATTCGACCGTGATACTTTGGTACAACTGCTCTCTCAGCGTCAAGATTTGAGCGAAGAACAGATTAATCAAATTATCGATCAGTTAGAAGGTGTACGCGATAACATCTTGCAAGCACCCCAAGTATTAGCAGATAAAGCCAAAGAACAATACGAGCAAACTAGCGCCAAAATTGCTGAATATCTCCGCAATACTAATCTGGAAGAACTCAACCCTGAAGGTATTCGCCAAGATTTAGAAACCCTACTTTCCGATCCGAAAGAAGGTGCTGTGGCGTTACGCGATCGCTTATCCCAATTTGATCGTGATACTTTGGTACAACTCCTCAGCCAACGCGGAAACTTGAGCGAAGAACAAGTTAATCAGACTATCGATCAAGTCCAAGATGCGATTAATAATATTGTCAAAGCGCCACGACGCTTGGCAAACCGCACCAGCCAACAAGTTGTAGACTTTGGTAAGAGTCTGGAAAATTACCTGCGTCACACCAATAAAGAAGAACTCAACCCAGACAGTATCAAGCGCGATTTACAATTACTGCTGCAAGATCCACGATTGGGAATTGGAAATTTAAGCGATCGCCTATCCAAATTCGACCGTTCAACCATTGTCAGTTTATTATCCCAACGGGAAGATATCTCAGAAGAAGAAGCCAACCGCATTGTCGATCAAATCGAGTCTGTGCGCGACACCTTGAGTCAGCAATATCAGCAGATTCAGCAAAAAGTACAATCGGTGCTTGATAGTTCCTTTGGTAAAATTCGCGAGTATCTCAACTCCCTGGATCGTCCAGAACTTAACTACGAAAACATCAAGCAAGACTTTGCAAAAGTCTTTGACGATCCCCAAGCTGGATTTGAAGCCTTACGCGATCGCCTCAGCAACTTTGATCGTGATACCCTAGTGGCGCTGATCAGTTCACGCCAGGATATTTCCGAGGAAGACGCTAACCGCATCATCGATCAAATCGAAGCAGCGCGAGATAGCGTACTCCAACGCGGCGAACGCATCCAACAGGAAGCGCAAAAACGCATCAAAGCCATCCAACACCAAGCCAAAAAGCAAGTTGAAGAAACCAAAAAAACCGTCGCCTCTGCTGCTTGGTGGTTATTTGGAACAGCGTTAACTTCTCTGGTTGCGAGTGCGATCGCTGGTGTCATCGCCGCCACAGGTGGGTTAAACTTCATCAGCTAAAGGTTTGCATATCTATGTAATTCACTTCGCCTAAGTCTGCGGAGTTCATAAAACAAAAAATAAGCCTGCTTCGCCTATATTTCAGGTTGCGAGCAGGCTTATTTTTTCTAAAGGGGACATCCAATTTTTTAAATACCCAATAAATTTGTAGTGCGAGCGTCTCGCGAGCTGATGTTCATTCATCGAGCAAGATGCTCGCACTACGGAATATGGGTAATTTATTTTTTGTCAGTCCCAAGATTTAGTTTTATTTAGTTTCAAAATTTAATTGATGAGTTTGGGAACCATCATATCTGGCGATCGCAATAATTTTTAACTAAGTTTTGTATAAAAAAGTACATATAACTTCAAGCCAGGTAACTTCATTGTGACAGTTTTTAAGTTGGTACATGGAGGCTTTTGCGCTGACAAAAATAGCTAAGTAACAATTTCTAACTCTTGTACCTTGGAAGCTTTTCCCTGATGCCACAATGCTTGTAGGCTATCTAGTTAAGAAGTGCAGTGTATTGATGTGCGATCGCTATCACAAAGCTATCAGACATATATCACAGGAAATCGCAGTGTTTATCACTTAGCTTTGGGTAAAAATAAATAATACTTACAATGAGAATAATCCTCGGTTATTACGTGGCAAGTATGAGGAGTAACTTTTATGCTCGAAAAATTATTACTGGCCCTTGGCCTCACCTTAAGCCTTAGTCTATTTACAGGTTTGACTGGCGCTGCTCCCAAACAGACAACTGGCAGCATCAACTTACATCCTCATCAAGTGTTCAAGTTAACCCAAGTTGTTGGTAATCTTTAATACTAATTGTGGCGCATAGCTAAGATTATTCATATCATAGGCTGAAGTATAAATTATGGCAGCAGAGAATATGAAAAGCCAAATTTTAGCCACAACTCTATTTTTAACAATAATCGGCTTGACAACGAGAGTCGAAGCCGCAAATTCCGAACATATTAGACAATTATTAGCGACGAAACAATGTCAGAACTGTGACTTGATAGGCGCTGGTTTAGTATTGGCTGACTTAACTGGAGCCAATTTAAGCGGAGCCAATCTCGCAGGTGCTAACCTCAGCCGTGCAAACTTGACTGGTGCTGATTTGCGGGGTGCAAACTTGACTGGTGCTAGTTTATTCGGCGTGAACCTCAGCGCGGCTAGACTCGCTGGTGCAAATTTGGCAAGTACAGACTTAAGAAACTCCTATCTAGTCAATGCAGAATTAACTGGAGTAAACCTGAATAGTACTTATCTTCAGGGTGCAATTGGCATACCAGCACAAATTGCCACACCCGAAGAGTTTTATGCTTGGGGTGTAGCAGAAGCACAAAGAGGCAATACACAACAAGCTATTGATTATTTTAACCAAGCGATCGCAGCCAAAACCGAATACGCCGAAGCTTACCTAGCCCGTGGTGTCGCCCGTTACCAAGTATTAGATAGACCAGGTGCATTCAAAGATGCGGAGATTGCAGCCAAAATCTTTACAGAGCAAAAAAATGCTCCTGGTATCCAAACAGCGCAAGCATTTATTAAAGAACTACAAACACCCCCAGATGGTAAAGTGAATGTTGGCAAACCCAGCTTTTTTGACTTTGTAGGTAGTCTTGGTTCGGTCTTATTACAGTTCTTTCCCTTTTAGGGAAGCAAGACAAGGGAGACAAGGAGGAAAAATGACTGTTGACTGTTGACGGTTGACGGTTGACTGTTGACTATTGCCTTCTTTACAAATGACAAATGACAAATGCCCCTATCCCTTGAATTATGGACAGCAAATCAAGATTTAGCCCAAGCTTGTCTAGAGCATCCTTTTGTGCAAGGCATTGGTAATGGTAGTCTTGAGCCGGAAAAATTTGCTTATTATGTCGGACAAGATGCTTTTTTCTTAGAAGCTTTTGCTCGTGCTTACAGCATCGCCGCCGCTAAAGCACCAGACTGGCTAGGATTCACTACATTTCACGCCCTAGCTGATGGAGTTTTGCAGGAACTAAAGCTACATGAAAGCTATGCTGCGCAATGGGGTGTCAATTTACGTGCTGTAGAACCAGGCGCAGCAACCCGTCGCTACACTGACTTTTTATTAGCGACTGCTTGGGGTGGGGATGTAGGTTTAACTGCTGCGGCGATGTCTCCATGTATGCGCCTGTATGCTTTTTTGGGAGAACAGTTAGCTGTTAATGGTATTCCTAATCATTTATATGCAAATTGGATTGAGACATACAGCAGCGCAGATTTTCAACCTTTGACACAACAATTGGAAAGTTTAGTTGACAATTACGCTAGCGCCACACCGTTGGTACACTCTACCTATCGTTACGCCATGTTCTGCGAGCGTGACTTTTTTCAAGCTGCATGGATGCTATAGCCATCGCTCTGTAATTTTGCTTTTTACTCTTATTCAGTCGAGTTTTTCAAATATGAATACTTCAATATTACTACCAAAATTACGCTTTTCTACCTGAGTCATTTTTTGTCTCATATTGGATATTAATGAATCCTTTGGGTCTACACGAAGACGATTTCTCATCACTAACCAAATTCGCTGAAATTTGTGATTATTGAATAATTCATTATTTGATATTTTAGGTAATTGCGTATCTATAAAAATTCGCTCATTTAAAATAGTGGATAGCAGTCCATACTGATTTATTTGCTGAGATGCTGGGAAATAGTAATTAAATGGCATCTCTATTAAAGTTGGGTATAACACAACTGTATCACCTGATTTTATCGAAGATTGGATATAAGATGCTACTAAATTCCAAGGTTCTTTATGGGCATATTGGTAATATTGTCCTGTATTAATCATCTGTATACTTAGTAAAGTTGCTAATGATATAGCAATTAATAGTTTTTTGCGAAAACTCAAGACACCAGCAGCAATCAGTACAAAAGATGGTATGGTCGTCCAGAGGAAAATTCTCGTAATAAAAATTGGTCGCCAAAGACTGATTAAAAATGCTAGCAGAATAGTACCAATACCAAAAGTAATTGTTAAATTTATTTTAATTAATTGATGTCGCCAAGACCAAATTCCTAATAATGCTAAACCTAAAAGTATGAGGAAATAATATTTATTACCATAAAGCGCGATCAAAGTCTTTATCAAAGTGCGTACTGTCGGAGAAGGAATCCAAAATTCCTGAAGAGTAACTACCGTCTGTCTCAATATTTTTGGTAGCCACCAAAACCAGAGGAGAATAGGGATTAAGTTAGCAACTATCCAATTCAAAAAAAATTGCTTTCTCCAGCAACCAGTTGTTGCCCACCAAACAAGAGCAATAACATTAGCTAATATAAATAGTAGTAATGCTGTATTGTGGCAATAAAGAGCAAAGGACACACCAATCAAATAGGCCAGCCAAGCTAAATCAGATGACAAATTGTCAAGTTTACCTTGAATACTAACAGAGCCTTGTAGACTAGAAATGAACCCTTGACCAATTGGTGCGATCGCTTTAGCTGGATTAGTCAGTAGATATGCTAAACCCGATATTGATAATGTAGCAGCCGCAGTTAGCAGTGCATAGGTTCGTGCTTCTTGACTATATTGAATATTAATCGCTGAAGTTGCAAGCAGTGCAGATGCAACCAATCCTAGCCAATGACCTCCTAGTATCCGGCCTAGCAAGTATAGGAGTGGTATATTAATTATCCCAATAATAGCTGAGAGAGAACGTAATGCTGCTTCTGACTGTCCAAAAACTAGCCAGAAATGTTGAAGCGTATAATAAAGCGGTGGATTTGTTTCTCTGACAGCGTCTTCACTCCAAAGTTGAGAGAGTGACATTTGTGCAAAGCGTAAAGTAGCTGCTTCATCAAACCATAGAGGTTCTTTTCCTAACTGATGAAAGCGAAGCAATGCACCTAAAATTGTTATAGCAATAAGCGGAAAATAAGAACTAATACTGTTTTTCACCCACTGACGGTATTCACTCCTCATCGCAATCACCTCAATCTTGGCAAGAGTAACGCCTGTCAACGAAATTTTTGGCTTGAGTAATGATTAATAGGTCAACTGTGTTTATAGTTTTGAATCAGTACAACTGGTAGATTGTGCGATCGCCGAGGCTTGTTATATTAATGCATCACCCTGCAATTGAGTTGCATCGCCTTGCAATTGAGTTGCATCGCCCTGCAATTGAATTGCATCGCCCTGCAATTGAGTTGCATCGCTCTGCAATCGAATTGCATCGCCCTGCAATTGAATTGCATCGCCTTGTTATATTAATGCATCGCCCTGCAATTGAATTGCATCGGGTAACAATGCGTAGACGCATTAGCGTTAGCTGCTTGTCGTAGACATCGCATTTCATCCCGTAGGGGCGGGGTCTCCCCCATTGGTGTCAACTTAAGTCAAAACGCATATTCCACAGGCATTTTACCCCACCCCTCAATCCCCTCCCCTTGGCAAGGGGAGGGGATTGAGGGGTGGGGTGACGCGTTGAGTGATGGTAAGCGAGTGAGTTCAAAATCACGTCTTGGCAAGAGTTTCACGTTAAGTTGACACGTATGGGTCTCCCCGCCCTAGGTCTTTTAATTAATGCTCAAAGGTTTTCCTTCATTGAAGGACGCGATACATTTGGGGATATTGATTTTGTGTCATAAATCATCGTCAAGGGCGGGGAGACCCCGCCCCTACAAATGCATTGATTGGCAATGCGATGTCTACGACAAGCCGCTTTGCGTCTACGCATCGGCAGGTAATTCGTTGGTGTTGTGCCCTTATAATCGCTTACTGAAGATGAAATGGTTCAACAGAGCCAATCTGCTCTCGAAGCTTATCATCGCACAGGTTCAGGAGTGGCGCATAACCGCGTGCGTGAATGGGCTGTTTCTCAATTTCAGTAATTTTAATTTTTAGCGGTTATAATTACAGGTGCTTGTTGCTAAAATTTATACGATTCATGAGTGAAGCGAATACTGAATATCAAGCCCTACTTGATGAGATGATTAGAACTGGGAAACTCAAACCGGAATATAAAGAGATACTCTTAGAAATTGGTGAGATGGGAAACAAGGCTTGTAATTTAGGATTAATTGACGGTCTGAGTTGGCGTGAAGATGCTAATAATGTCATTATCGATCAATACGAGATACTGATTCAGCACAATAATTTTTTGTATTTAACCTTCGCTGAAACCCGCGACTATCTGAAGAATTTAATTGCAGGTGCAGAAATTGAACAGTTAGAGAAAGTTTAAAATTTGCAGATTAAAAAAGCTGGGCAATGCCCAGCTGAAATTAAGCAAATATTCCTGCAAAAAAATCAAGAGTCTCCTTCAAGGCTTTGATAAAAATATCAATTTCCTCACGGGTATTGTAGAAATATAAACTTGCCCGTGCGGTTCCCGCTACATTTAAGTAACGGTGTAATGGTTGAGTGCAGTGATGTCCAGAACGGATGGCAACGCCTTCTTGATCTAATAATGTAGATAGGTCATTTGCATGAACATCTGTTACGGTAAACGAGGCTAAAGCGGCTCTACCTTCACCATTAGCATCCGGTTTCGGCCCGTAAATTTGAACTTGGGGAATTTGCGCTAATTGTTGGAACAAATAAGCTGTTAATTCGGCTTCATAAGCATGGATTTTATCCATACCTATATTAGTAAGATAATCGATTGCTGCACCGAGCGCGATCGCTTCCCCAATTGCTGGCGTACCCGCTTCAAATTTATGGGGTAATTCCGCATAGGTGGAATGATCTAAATATACTTCAGCAATCATCTCACCACCACCAAAAAATGGCGGCATAGATTCTAACAGTTCTAATTTGCCATACAAAAAGCCTATCCCCGTCGGGGCACACATTTTATGCCCAGAGGCGACTAACCAATCACAGTCTATTGCTTGCACATCGATATGCATATGAGGCACACTTTGGCAAGCATCCATTAAGAATTTCGCACCGTATCTGTGAGCGATCGCAGCTATTTCTTTCACTGGATTTATACAACCCAAGGTGTTAGAAACATGAACTACTGACACTAATTTAGTTTTATCAGAAATTAGTGTTTTGAACTGTTCAAAATCAAAAGTTTGTTCTGGAGTCAGTTCAACAAATTTGAGTACCGCACCCGTTTTTTGTGCCACAAATTGCCAAGGAACTATATTACTGTGGTGTTCCATCACCGACAGAATAATTTCATCTCCTGGCTGCAAATTATTCATTCCCCAGCTATACGCCACCAAGTTAATCGCTTCACTCGCGTTGCGGGTGTAGACAATTTCTTGACGCGATGCAGCATTAATAAATTTGGCAACTTTATCTCTAGCGCCTTCATAAGCATCAGTAGCTTGAGCGCTGAGAATATGCGCGCCTCGATGGACGTTAGCATTATACTTTTCGTAATAATCTCGCAGGGTATTTAACACCTGGAGAGGTTTTTGGGAAGTAGCCGCATTATCTAGGTAAACTAAGGGTTTACCGTTGACTTCTTGATGCAAAATCGGGAAGTCAGCGCGAACTAAATCGGCTAGAGTTTTGGTAGAAGTAAAAGTCATTGGTGATTAGTCATTTGTCATTTGTCATTTGTCATTTGTCATTGGATGACTTAAGACTATTGACTGTGGTTAATAGGCTTTGTCGCAGGGAAGCAACGGGTATTTTATTGATGATTTCGGCAGCAAAAGCGTTAATTAACAAATTCCGGGCAGCATTTTCATCAATGCCCCGACTTTGGAGATAGAATATTTCATCATCCTCCAACTGGCTAACAGTAGCACCGTGAGCGCACTTCACATTATCTGCGGTAATTTCCAGTTGAGGTTTGGTATCAACTCTCGCTTTAGATGATAGTAGCAAATTCCGGTTTAATTGGGCTGCGTTTGTTAGCTGTGCTGGCTTAGGAACAAAAACCTTACCGTTGAATACTGCATGAGCGCGATCGCCTACAATACACTTATGCAATTGTTCACTTTTACCATAGGGATGATTCAGCGCGATCGCACTGTGAGTATCCGCTAACTGATTACCAAAAATCATCGTCAAACCGTTGAGTGTCGTTTCCGTTTGCTCACCAGTTTGTAAAACCTCTAAATTATGGCGTGACAGCTTCCCACCAAAACTAATCGCGTTACAAGTATAGCGACTATCACGCGCCTGAGCGATCGCAGTTTTCCCAATATGAAAAGCCTCTCCACCTTCCCGCTCAACCCTAGTGTGACTCACTTCGGCATTCTCAGCCACCCAAATCTCCGTCACCGCATTCGTAAAGTAAACTCCCCCCTCTGCGCCTCTGCGGTTCCTATACTCTTCCACCAAAGTCACCTGAGAACCACTTTCCGCCACCACCAAACAACGCGGCTGAGAAATCGTCGCTTCTTCCCCAGCAACAGCAACAAACAACAAATGAATTGGTGTTTCAACGACTACATTCTTTCTCACCAATACCACTGCCACATCAGCCAACCCAGCAGTATTCAGCGCCGTAAAAACTTCTTGCGCTCCCTCAGCTTTAGCCAAATACTTGCTAACATTTTCCTGTACCTCAGCCGATAAAGCTGTCAAATTTCCGACAACCACACCTTGAGGTAAATCAATAGCTGACAACTCTGGCGCATACACACCATTAACAAACACCAAGCGACTATTCGCCGCTTCTGGTAAAGCAAACGCCGAAATATCAGTCGGAATTTGCTTCCCTAGCTGAAATTCCACCTTGCGCAACCCTGACAAATCAGTAAAGCGCCATTCTTCCTCGCGGGTGGTAGGGATATTCGCATGACGAACCCCATCAGCAGCACCTTGACGTAAACCTTCTAACCAACTTGCTGCTTTTTGGGTAGTTACCTGTGCTAATAACCCAGTTAAATCCTCATCCTTATCCAACAAATTAGCAATAGAACTGGGAGAAACTTGAATAGTCATTACACACCCACCTCAACCGCATCTGCTTCCAACACCCAGTCATAACCGCGAGACTCCAACTCTAGCGCCAATTCCTTACCACCGCTGGTGAGAATCCGCCCATGCGCCATCACATGGACAAAGTCGGGCACAATATAGTCGAGTAACCGCTGGTAGTGGGTAATCAAAATTGTGGCATTTTCTGGACTTGCCAGATGGTTTACACCACCAGCTACAATCTTGAGAGCATCAATATCCAAACCCGAATCGGTTTCATCCAAAATTGCTAACTTCGGTTCTAGCAGCGCCATTTGCAAAATTTCATTGCGCTTTTTCTCACCACCAGAAAACCCTTCATTCACACTGCGGTTGAGGAAAGATGGATTCATCTTCACCACTTCCAACTTTGACTCTACCAAATCGTCAAAATCAAAAGCATCCAATTCTTCTAAACCCTGTGCTTTGCGACGAGAATTATAAGCCACCCGCAAGAAATCTAAATTGCTGACACCAGGAATTTCTAAAGGATATTGAAACGCTAAAAATACACCAGTTCTGGCGCGTTCCTCTGGTTCCAATTCCAGCAGATTTTGTCCTTGAAAAATTACCTCGCCACCAGTCACCTGATATGCTGGATGTCCGGCTAACACCTTAGAAAACGTACTTTTACCAGAACCATTCGGCCCCATAATCGCATGAATTTCGCCGGCACGAACTTCCAGATTCACACCTTTAAGAATCGGCGTTCCATCAACTGTAGCTGTCAGATCCTTAACTGACAGCACAACTTCACTATTTTCAATAATCATCTTCTCTCTCTTCTCTCTCTCTTTCTTTCTTTCTTTGCGCTCTTCGCGCCTTCGCGGTTCGTTAATATTTTTTAACCACAAAGACACGAAGAAACGAAGGTAAATTATCTAGATTATCCAACTGAACCTTCCAACTTCAGGCTCAATAACTTATCAGCTTCCACCGCAAATTCCATCGGTAGCTGATTAAATACATCCTTACAGAAGCCGCTAATCATCATCGAAATAGCATCTTCTGGGGAAATACCTCTTTGCGCAAAGTAGAATAGCTGATCTTCGCCAATCTTCGATGTAGAAGCTTCATGCTCTACTTTCGCAGTATTATTTTGTACCTGAATATATGGGAAAGTATTGGCATGAGCATTATCGCCAATGAGCATCGAGTCGCACTGAGAATAGTTTCTCGCGCCTTGGGCTTTCGGGTTAACTTTTACCAAACCGCGATAGCTGTTACTAGAGTTACCAGCAGAGATTCCCTTAGAAATAATTGTGCTGCGAGTATTTTTCCCAATATGAATCATCTTGGTACCGGTGTCAGCTTGCTGCATATTATTTGTCAGCGCCACCGAGTAAAATTCACCCACAGAGTTATCACCAACCAACACGCAGCTAGGATACTTCCAAGTAATTGCTGAACCTGTTTCTACTTGCGTCCAGGAAATCTTGGAATTCACACCTTGACACAAACCGCGCTTGGTGACGAAGTTATAAATCCCACCTTTGCCGTTAGCATCACCAGCGTACCAGTTTTGCACTGTGGAGTATTTGATTTCCGCGTTATCCAGCGCCACAAGTTCAACAACAGCCGCGTGGAGTTGGTTGCTGTCGTACATTGGTGCTGTACAACCTTCCAGGTAGGAAACATAGCTACCTTCTTCAGCCACAATCAATGTGCGCTCAAATTGTCCCGTATCACCAGAGTTGATGCGGAAGTAGGTAGAAAGTTCCATCGGGCATTTTACGCCTTTAGGAATATAGACAAAAGAACCATCAGTG
Organism: Calothrix sp. NIES-2100; assembly: GCF_002368195.1. Taxonomy (GTDB): domain Bacteria; phylum Cyanobacteriota; class Cyanobacteriia; order Cyanobacteriales; family Nostocaceae; genus Aulosira. Next base: position 8,899,338 of record NZ_AP018178.1, read on the forward strand.
AATACAGCAGCGTTCAAAGCCGCAAAGTAATTGTCAGCTACTGGAACAACGCTACCCAGATATTTTTTGATCAGTTCTGGGTGTTCCTGCAATGCTTCGGAAATGGAACAGAAAATTACGCCATCCTTAGCCAGCTTTTCCTTAAATGTAGTAGCGATGGAAACGCTATCGAAAATTGCATCAACGGCGACATTTGCTAGACGCTTTTGTTCAGTTAGGGGAATACCTAGCTTTTCAAAGGTTTCTAGCAGGGTGGGATCAACCTCATCCAAACTTTCCAGCTTTTGTTTTTTCTGTTTCGGCGCGGAATAGTAGATGATATCCTGGTAATTTATTGGTGGATACTTGACATTAGGCCAAGTAGGTTCTGTCATTCTCTGCCACTGGCGATACGCTCTGAGGCGAAACTCCAGCATGAATTCCGGCTCGTTCTTCTTGGCGGAGATTAAGCGGATAACGTCCTCGTTTAGTCCACGCGGAATAGTGTCGGCCTCAATATCGGTGATAAAGCCGTACTTGTAAGGTTGGTTGACTAAGGTTTTGACAGTGGCACTCATTAGTAATAATCTCTCGTGTTCGTGGAAATCTCTTTTAAGGATGGGAGACGGACTTGGTTCTAGCCGATTCCCATCTGGGGTTACAGAGTGGTTACACGGCTGTTAAAATAAGAATGGAGACTAAAACAACAACAGTGTTGTTTAACTTATCTTCATTTTACGCTAGATTAACAACAACAATGTTGTTAAAGTCAAATTTTCAAAAAAATTTTTTGGGACGTTCGCGCAGCGTCTAGCAGAGAAGATGACGACTATCCACCAGTCCTCAACGAAGCAAGATATTCTGGAATATCTTCTGAAACACTCACAAGCAACTGCTTTTGAGCTAGCCGAAGTCTTAGATATTAGCCCCCAGGCGATTCGCCGCCATCTGAAGGATTTGGAGGCAGAAGAGCTAATTTTGTATTCTACGATGGTGCAAGCGGGCATGGGGAGACCGCAGCATGTTTATCAACTAAGTTCTTTAGGACGCGATCGCCTGTATCGTCAAGATAGCGATCGCTTGGGTGATAGTTACGGAAATTTTGCTGTTTCCCTGCTTGATACTTTAGCAGAAACGGTAGGGAAAGACCAAGTTAAGAACATTTTACAAAAACAATGGGAACGCAAAGCCCTGGAATATCGCGATCGCCTCGGTAACGGTTCCTTAAAAGAACGTGTTGCCCATTTAGTAGAATTTAGAAAAGCTGAAGGCTTCATGGCAGAGTATCATCCTGTAGAGCCTGATGATTCCACAAAGAGCGATCGCTTTCTCTTCATCGAGCATAAATGTGCTATTTCTAATGTTGCCGAATCTTTTCCTAGCGTTTGCGGTCATGAACTAGAAATGTTCGCCGCCGTCCTCCCCGATTGTACAGTAGAGCGCACCCACTGGATTATCAATGGCGAACATCGCTGTGGCTATTTAGTCCAAGCGCGGGACTAGGGACTAGAAGGGGCACAAGGAGGACAAGGAAGATATAATGACCACTGAGCACTGACTACTGACCAATGACAAATTCCCCATCAGAACAATTTTTAAGTTTGGAAGAGTCTGCAAAAGTAGATGCAGCTTTGTTATCTTCTTCAGAAAAGTTTTTAACAAGATTGACAATTTCATCCCTGAAGCTTTTGACACATATTGCCCAAGAAAATGGAGTGACTATAGAAGAATTAACAACAGCACAGGTAATTGCTTGGTTTGAAAAAGATAGCAAAATTAAGCGAGAACAGGGAATTGAAGCTGCTTATTTAAAGTGGTAAGGTTTTCTTATTAAACATCTTGACCAACAAACGGCAAGATGACCTCAAAAGACTTGATTTTCCGTTACCAAACACATCTAAATTGACCCTACTGTATTAAATTATCAAAACTATACAGGATAAGGTTTTTCAGAACATCTTGCAGGTTTTTAAACGTATCTCGGTTTCATGCCCTGTTGGGCTAATAATACCAATATCGCTAGAATGGTGGGTACAGAAATACGTGCGTCACTTTTGAATGACTTGATTAATGCCAACTTCTTCATACTCCACATTTAAAAAATTACTAATATCTTTTCCCAAACAATTTTCCTCATTGATGAAATAATTTAAATTAATTATCGTTTTTTTTGATTCCATCATTAGACTAATGCTATTTCCATTTGGAGTTCTCGCACAAATAAGTTTTGTTATATCCGATAAATTATATTCATAATATTTACTATAAATTCTGATATTATTGAAAAATAAATTTACACCCTTATTAAACACTACAACATTATAATCTCTAAAAAAGCCACATACATAGCTTTTAAAATAAAAATATTTAGAAATACAAGGTATAGTAATATAGTATAAAGTCAACAAACAAGTTAATATTATTATCTGAACATCTACATGTTTTGCATAATCTCTTGAATTAAAAATCATTGTAAGTAAATAATATAGCAAGCTATAAACAAAAAAGCTAATTGCGAAAACCGAAATCAATAAAAAAGAAGATTTTATTAGTTCTAGAAAAGTATTTATAATAATAGGTTGTTTTAAACTTTTGTTTTTATCAAAGTTTCTTATAATCAATGCCTCCCCATCATATTCAACATAAGAATAATTGCTTTTAAATTGGTCTATACTTAAGTAGTCATTTAATATATTACTCGTATAATCTTTCATGTTTTTTTCCTCAGGGATATTTAAGCAAAATAATTTTTGTATTTTAGCTCTAAAAATATAGAACTAGATATTTATTAATGATGCCCAATTACTTCATATTCTACCTTTAAGAAATCACTAATGTTTTTTGCTAATTCATTATCGAAAGGTTCTATCCCATCGATATTACATAAATCAACTACTATTTTTTTAGATTCCATAACTAGCTTAACTTCATATTTATAATAAATTCTATTCCCTTGATTTTTATTGACTTCACTACTTTTAATACAAAGCACTTTAGATATATCTGATAGCGGATATTCACAACAACTAGAGCAATTAGTTTTAAATTTAAATCGATAATACTTATTTTCAACAAAGCTTAATGTATTTGAAAGCTTAAAAAAGCCACATGCTCTGTTAATTTTACAAGGTTTAAATATAAATTTATATAAATTGTATAAACTTAATATTAAGAAAGGTATCATGAATATAGGATTAGTCAGAAAAACATGAAATAATGATCCCAACAAGGATATCAATAAACGTGCTATGGGTATCAATAATAAGAGTACTATAGGTACAAGCATAGCCATTGAATATATACATATAAATATTATCCCACCTGTAAACATAATTGCTCCTAGGATAATTCTCTGTGTTTCTGTCAATTCTTCATATATATTTTTACTTTTATCATTCTCTTTGTCTTCAGAATTTTCTTTACTATCTATATCATCAACTTCAGAATTTTCTTTACTATCTATATCAGTTTTATCATCTTTGTAATCTTTAATAATTAACTCATTATCGTTCATCTCAAGATAATTGTATTCAGATAAATGCTTATTAATACTAATATTGTATTTTTTAAGATTTACTGTATATTTCATCTTTGTTTTTCAAAAATTACTACAATATATTGATATAGTACAACTATAAGATATTCTTTCGCTAAAATTTATAAATTAAAGTTAATTTCTGAACTGGAATTTGAACCATATTAATTAACAACTAAATACAGAATTTAATCTCATCAAAACTCTGCGTACCTTGGCGTTGACTCCGCGTGAATCTGCGTTTAAAAATTAATTATCCCCTTCTCTACTCACAGAGAAAGGGATAAATTCCCTATAAAAACCAACCGTAAGAATGTAACCCTTTACCTAAAAGATTCACACCCAAATAGCAAACCCAAACAACAATCAAGCCACTAGCAGCTAAAATTGCCGGACGACGACCTTGCCAACCGCGAGTAATTCTGGCGTGGAGGTAGGCGGCGAAAACTAACCAAGTGATTAATGCCCAAGTTTCTTTAGGGTCCCAACTCCAATAAGAACCCCATGCTTCATTAGCCCAAACAGCACCGGCAATAATCCCAATTGTCAGTAAGGGAAATCCCAAACCAATAATGCGATAGCTAATATTATCTAGAGTCTCAGCTAAACTCAGCCGTTGGGGTGAAAGGGATTCAGCATCTGTGACGGTTTCCGACTGCGGCGCAGTTACTAAATCTAAAACTGCGGTTTTACCGTTACCATTGCTATTGCTTTCATAGCGTACAAAACCATTATTTTCAGCCGCAGCTACTTGAGGTTCAGTAACTAATTCACCTGCTTTGTGTAACTTATAGCCATTGCTGCGATAGCCACCAGTACCAACAGAACTGCCTTGTAGTTGGATATTTTGACCGCGAGTGACAATGAGAAAAGCGATCGCTAGCAATGAACCCACCATCAAAGCCGCATAACTTAACATCATTACACTAACGTGCATCATCAGCCAATTAGACTTGAGTGCCGGTACTAAAGGTTCTGCCACTTGCATTTGCGATGGTAGTGTTAGGGTGGCAAAAGCTGTAATCCCCATCGCCACAGGGGCTGTTACCACTCCCACTAAGCGACTGCGACTAGAATTTTCGGCAATCAGATGAACGGCGGTAATACCCCAAGTCAAGAAAAACAGCGATTCATACAAATTACTCAGAGGAAAATAGCCCGCTTCTATCCATCTTGCCCCTAATAAGGTCGCTATACACAAATTTGCGATCGCCATTCCAGCTGTCCCCATAGCAGCAAAGGCCGGCAGATTCGGAAAAGCCGCCCCTACCCAATACACCAGCATGGTGAGGAATAAGACAGCAAAGGAAGCATTATCCAGCCAGTTCTGGAGTACAACCAGATTCATAAAATGTTCTCCCCAGTCGATTCTTTAAAAATATTCATTCTGACTTTTCTGATCCTAGCTGCTTAGAGGTTATTGGGTCATAGGTTTTTTAAAAGTGGGCATGGGGCATGGGGCATTGGGCATTGGGCATTTCTTATTGATCTCCCTTGTCCTCCTTGTCCTCCTTGTCCCTCTTGTCCCCCTGCTTCCTAGCCCCTAAGAGTGATCGCTTTTCTTCAGCGCCAGAAAAATATCATAGCGGGTACTGCGATTGTCGCTGACAGCAGTTGTCACACCAATAGAACGGGTTGCTGCTAACCAATTTTGCTGATTGGGAAATAACGTTGGTAGGGGAAAATTTTTCGCTGTCTGTTCAACATCCAAGAAAAATTGACCATTTGTGGGATTGGGTTCTGAAGGTACTGTTTGTTGAAAAGGGATGGTGCTGGCTAGGGTATTGCTGGGTCTGGGAACGATTTTATCGGCAATCGGCGCACCTAATAGTAAAAAAGCAACATCTCCATCTAACCAGCCGTGGGTAGCGATTAAGTTGTCATTCAGTCCCACCCAGTTGACAACGGATTTACCAGCTACTTTTCCTGGTTGAATTTGAAACTGGTATTGAGTTTTCATCACATCATCGAGCTGTTTTAGGGATGTTTCCGCTAAAGTGCGATCGCTTGCCTGTACCATAAACAGCAGCCCAGCCCGAAATTTTGCGATAGAAGGATCTTTTGGGATATTGGGAATGACTGATAAAGAAAACTCGCCTTTCATCCACCGCAGTAAATCTCGATCTAAATCCAAATTTGTCCAGGATTTCACACCACCTCGCAGCTGTTCTGGGGTGATTGGCGAGAGGGGATTTCCTTGGGATGTTAAAACATAGTCTCCCCACAACCGTTGTAAATTCCCGCCCGAAAGCATCATCAAGGTTTCGGCGGGAACTAGGCTTGGCATTCTCCCGGCTTTATTCTCCACCGCCAGCACCCTTTGACTATTTGGGTTGAGCCAAGAAACACCTTTTAAACGTATTCCTTGTGGTTCTAAGTTAATTGTGCCTGCTAAACCTTGGTTATTTTGAAGTTGAGCTAAAACTTGGGCAGGTAATTGGCGATTGGGTGCAGCTGCCGCTATCCTCGCAGCTGTGGGCACATTGACATAAAACTGAGCAAATGGTTGGTAATTAGCAATTTTAGGAAAATTTTCGCCAAATCCCCCGCTTGTTGCTAAAGAGGTTTTATTTTTATAAGCATCAATCGCTCGTTCTGTCGCTTTGGGATTATCAGTAATTACTAAGAACTGCCCATCTAATAATGTTGCGGAGATGTTTTCCCCTGTTTGTCCATCGGTTTGTTTGATCGCGAATCCTTGATAGGTGCGATCAATCCATTTGCTTTGTTTTAAGGTTTTAGGTTCTGCTAATAGGCTTTGAGCTTTTTGGGGGTTTTTTATGGGCAGAACCATAACCATCGACTGCTGGCTACTAACAGCCTCTGCGTTAGTCGAAACTGGTTTGGGTGCGGGTTGACTAGCTTGGGGTGCGAGAATTGCTAGGGTGACTTCGTTACCCACCCAAGGTTGAATATCTTTTTGGAAGTCATAACCATTATTAGTGAGAAAGCGATCGCGCAACTTGACTAAATTCTTATCCAGTTCTGCTTGAGTTTCTTTTGTCCCATACTGCCGCAATTGCTGCCATTGTTTAGGATCTGTGGTTAAAGAAACCGCCAACAGGGCATCTTGAGGAATAATCGTCGCACCTACGGGCAAATCTCTGGAAAATGGTTGGCCTTGAGTTAATAGCCAGTATGCTGCACTCCCCAAACCTATCAATAATCCAGCAGCAGAGAGTGTCAGCACCAAAGACGGTTTCTTTGTTTTCTTCATCGGAACAGACACAATAGGCAGTGCCATTGAAACCTATACCTCATACTTACGAACTTATGACTTGATTGGTCAAGTAAACCAAAAGGTTTCCCATCTTCTAGGGCAGCTATAAGATTAATTTATCCACCCTGGATAGTGATGCTCCTTTGAGCATCAACTTTCCCAACAACACAAAGCCTTGTTTTTGTGGTTAATCACCTTTGGTAACACACTTTAGTTTATTTCGCAGGACAAAGTGGAAATTTTCCCAAAGTAAATCCCTTATCCCAAGCGATCTGAGGATATAACTAACTTGACAAAGCTGCAAGTCAGTTGCTTTTACTGTGACATGAGTGCGCGCTAAAAAACCGATGAAATCTGGCTTAAGAGCAACAACAGGGAGACTTTTTACTTAAACACGCAACAAGTCCCACACCGCCGCAACAGGCGCGGATGTAGGACGGACAGTCAGTTACAGTCGCGACATCAATTTTTGGACGGCGGAAGATTTATCCCGATGCTGTTACCAGTTAACCATCAACCGTCAACCATCAACACAAACTGAACTATAAATTAGTCAGCAACCGTGCCTTTCTCAGAATAAATGTCAATAAAGTTTCTTGTTGGGAAATTATTTCCGCCTTGACTTCCATTCCTGGTTGAATGGGATAGGAGCGATCGCCTTTTTGTAAATTCAGTTTCTCTGGTTCAATAGTCACCTCATAATAAGGCGCAGTTGCAGTCATAGGATTATTTTGAGGTTCTTCAATCACATCGGCGCTAATACTCCTCACAGCACCGTGCAATATCCCATAATCTGGGTAAGGGTAAGCAGAAATTCGCATTTGCACTTTACCTTCTTGGCAATCAGTAACTTTTGGCGATTTACAAACCTTTACTTTACTAATATCCTCCACGCTGACATTAGCTTTGACTACCAAAGGAGCCTCAGAAGGCGCAACTTGAGCGATCGCTTCTCCTGGGCGCACTAATTGCTGCGGATTTCGCAATTCTAACTTCAAAATAGTCCCTGTTTCTGGAGAACGAATCATCGTTAATTGCAGTTGTTTTTCTATTTGTCCTAAGTCTTTTTTAGCGCTGTTAATTATACTTTGCAGTTCGAGTTTCCGCTGGTTCAAACTGTTTTCTTCTTGCTTCAATCGTGCCAAACTTCCTGCACCTGTGGCACGTTCTTGAGCGATTTTTTCCTGTGCCATTGCGAGAATAGCATCACTAGGATTGGTTGCTGCTGCTGCTGGTTTGTATTTGCTAGTAGCTGCGGCTAAAGCTTGTTGTTGCCTTTCGATCACTTGTTTTTGAGCTTCTAAAGTCGCTTTTTGTGACAATAGAGATTGTTGCTGCTGTTCTAGTGCTAGTTGCACCTCTTCCAATTGATTTTTAGAAATTGAACCAGAGGTCGCAATACTGAGATAGCGATCGCGCTTCAATTTAGCCGCTTTCAATGCTGCTTCTGTCGCTTTCACATTCGCTTGCATTGATTTAAAATCAAATTCGGCTTTTTGTAATTCATCCTGAGCAATTTTAATATTTGCCTGGACTTCTTCTAGTTGTCCGCTAGTCGAGACAGTGGTTTGCTGATATTCTCTTTGGGTGCGTTGCAAATCTGCTGTCGCCGATGCGATCGCCCTCTGATTCCGGTCTGTTTCTGCGGCTATTTGTCTATCCACAGCCCTAATTTGCGCATCCAGTTGCATCAGTTGCATTTCATTCTGCTGGATATTCCCTAGAAGTTGACTTTTTTTAATTTGTAGTTGGCTATCATCAATGGTGGCAATAATATCTTGTGTCTTCACCATCTGATTCTCTTTGACAAGAATACTTTTAACCGTTCCTTCTTGTGCTGCTTGTACTAAACGTATTTCTCCAGAAGGACGCACATTTGCAGGTGCTTTCACAACTACTTTATATTGAATAACCGCAGATAAAATAACCCCTGTGACAACAGTTGCAATTAAAAACAGCCCTCCTACTTCTACCCACCGAGTTGTATTCGGTAAAATTTCCTCTGTCTGAATTACATCCAGAAAAGTAGGAGTATTTTCTTGGATAACTATTCCTGACATCGGCAATTCAGAACTTTTTTGAATATTGACAATTTGTGAATCGGATATTGGCTGTTGAGGAATAATTTTACTAATTAACCCAGGTGCTAACTGAGTATAGCCTTTTTCCACCAAGCGAATTGAATCTCTCAGTTCTCCTGGAGATGCATCTTTTAGTATATAACCACATGCTCCCGCATTTAAGGCTGCCTGAATATATTGATGCTTGTCATAACCACTCAATACTAAAACTTTCGTCTTCGGAAATCTTTCACTAATAATCTTTGTCGCTTTAATACCATCCATCTCTGGCATTTCCATATCTATAATCGCGACATCTGGATGTAAATTAGCGACTTGGAGAATAGCGGTTTTTCCATTATCTGCTACTCCCACTACTTCTAAATCTGTTTCTTTGAGAATCAATGACTTTAAGTAATCTCTAATATATTCTTGGTCATCTACCAGCAAAACTCTAATCATATATTTTGATATTAAAAAACTATTGTTTTGCTCAAGATATAGCCGAAAAATCCGCCTATATCAAAAAACTGAGGACTTGTAAAGCAGACTCATCATTAAACTAAAATTGACTTCTGTACAACAGTGTTAGCCTTTTCAACCTGACTTTTAAAATTTTTATCTTTGTGTGTTTTGCGTTGAAAATTTCTGATATAAGGAATTCTTAGCTGGTGACTTTTCGTTTTACCTCTGTGGTTTACCAGTAATTTATTTAAACATAGAGCCAAAAAATTTAAAAAAAATTTAAACAAAGTTTTCCCACACACTTAAATTATAGTACAAACGCACATATGCATAAAAATGTGTGTTTTTGGAGAAAGGATTTATATTATTGACTGTTTTTAAATCGTAATTTTCCTACTGTAAAAAAATATATCATCATCGGTAAATTTTTTGTCTTTATCAGCAAATTTTTCAATTTTATTCAGTGTAACTTGATATTAAACACTTGTATTAATGTATAAAAAATTACTTTTATTTTTTGACTATGCACTAGTAAAAATATCAATTTTAAAACCCCCAACAATGCTTTAATTATCAAGTTTTATCTCTCTAAATATTTATTTTTTATTACCGATCATCACTGAATAAATAATGATTAAATTATTACTTAACAGGATTTTATTTAAAAAACTTAAAAAAGACTGTACTTTTTTTTTAAGATGCTGTAATTTGATAGCCATGAGCTTAAGACCTAACCAGAATTACCAAAAAAATAGCCATTTTGGCTTGATTTTTTTGTAACTCATGTTATGTAGAGCATTTTTGTTTTTTTGCAGATGAATTTCCTAACATCTGTAATTACTAAAAATGTAGAAAAGCTCATAAATATCAAAATTAACATTCCAAAATAAGGAAGTTTATCATGATGATCAACTCTGAAAATCAATTGCTTTCTATTGATGAAAGCTGCTTATCTGATTTGTCTGATGAAAATCAATCAACAATTTCCGGTGGTACTTTAGGTTTACTGGTTGCGCTTTTGAGTTGGTGTGCGCCAAAAAAATATGTAGCGCCCTGTCCACCTCCAAAACCTGTATGCCCACCTCCACCACCTGTATGTGAGCCTCCAAAACCAACATCTTGCTATTAATCAAAGCAAGGAGATAGCAAACATCAATTATCTAACCTTGTGGTGCGGGCATCTTGCCTCCTTCTTACCTTTGACAGGCAACAACACCATCCCACAAGAAATAACTTTGGATGTTTTGTTATTTAGCAGTCCCAATCGTTGCTTGGGTGTAATTAAAAATGGTTAGCATCAGCTTTAATGTAGAAATGCGGCTAATAGGGATAGCCGCACTCTATATCGCCTTAGTCATTTAATGGCTTATGCATACCATAGCATTAGCTGGTTGTAAAAGCTATATTTTTAGCTAATATTTACAGCCAGCTCATGCCTTGATTACTTTAATTACTTTAGGTTTTGGATTCTGAAATATTAAAAATAAAAATTTATTAATCACAATTCATTAAAATCCACTTTCAAAAAACGAGCCTACGGTTAGAGAAGACAGTTTACTGCATTCATTGAGGCAGTGAAAAAACCTGTCTGTTGAATGCTTCTGTCTTCCTGCTCTCTGTATCAACCACACTCAAGTTAAAAGCCTGACATGAAAAATTCGCAGATCAAATATAACAGCTATATAATCATTTAATTTTTAGTATCAATCGCCACATAAAAAATAATTTTCATCTATGAAGAAATACCCAGTTGTGATACAGCACAGTGAAGAAGACTGTGGGGCGGCTTGTGTTGCTTCTATTCTCAAATTTTATGGGCGTAATTTATCTATTAACCGTATCCGCGAGTCCATAGGTAGCGGTCAACTGGGAACTACTTTGTTAGGTTTAAGACGTGGAACAGAAGCTTTAGGTCTTTATACTCGAACTGGTAAAGCATCAGATAATTTTCTCAAAAAACTGTCAAAAATGCCACTACCTGCGATTATCCATTGGCAAGGATATCATTGGGTAGTTTTGTATGGTCAGCGTGGTAAACAATATATTATTGGCGACCCCGCAATAGGTATTCGTTATCTGTCTCAGCAGGAACTCATTGAAGGTTGGCAAAATGGAGTCGTGTTATTACTCCAACCAGATGCAAATCGTTTTTTTGCAGAACCCGATGACAAACTTAATAATTTTGAAAAGGTTATTCAGGGTATCTTGCCATACCGAGGTCTGATTCTAGAAGCCTTGGTGATTTCCCAATTAATTGGCTTATTGTCTTTAGCCTCTCCTTTCCTGATACAAATTCTCACTGATGATGTTTTAGTGCGGGGTGATGCTGATTTGCTAATCTCTCTAGTATTAGCAGTAATTGTCATGCACTTTGTCAACGCCAGCTTAGAGTTAGTGCAAAATATGCTGATTGCTAATTTTGCCCAACGCTTTCAGTTAAAGCTGATGTTAGAATTTGGACAAAAAATCTTAAATTTACCTTTGAAATACTATGAAGCTCGTCGTAGTGGAGAAGTAGCCAGCAGACTCAGAGATATTGAGAAAATTAATAGTTTTATTGCCCAAGGCGTAATTGGTTTTCCAACCAGATTGTTTATGGCAATAGTTTGCTTATGTTTGATGTTTTATTACAGTTGGAAATTATCCTTATTTTCTCTATTAATTGCGGCTTTAATGAGCATCAGTACAATAGCATTTCTACCTATTGTCCAGCAAAAAATCCGGAAATATATGGTTTTGGATGCCGAAAATCAAGGTGTGTTAGTAGAAATTTTTAAAGGTGCATTAACCCTGAAAACTACTACCGCTGCGGCACAGTTTTGGGAAGAATTACAAAGCCGTTTTAGCCGCTTGACTAAATTATCTTTAACAACAATCCAAATTCAAATCATTAATCAAAAATTTTCTGGGCTAGTTAATAATATTGGTAGTACAATTTTATTATTACTCGGTAGTCAACTTGTTATTAGTAAAGAATTAACCATAGGTCAATTACTGGCATTTGCTAGCTTGACTGCTAATGTCACTGGGTTATTTAGTTTTATTATCGGTATTGTGGATGAATTTGCCGAGGTACAAACTGCTAATACCCGTATCCAAGAAGTTATTAACAGTACCCCTGAATCTTCTCCAGAGACACAGAAACCTTGGGCAAATATTCCTGATAATACAGATATTATTTGTAGCAAATTAAATTTTTATTATGCTGGTAGGGTAGACTTATTAGAAGATTTTTCAGTCACCATTCCTGGTGGTCAAGTTATTGCCTTAATTGGCAAATCAGGTTGTGGCAAAAGTACCTTAGCAAAATTAATTGCCGGGTTACATACAGTTCAATCTGGCAATATCCGCTATGGCGTTTATAATCAGCAAGATTTATCTTTAGAATCTTTACGAAAACAAGTAGTTCTCGTCCCGCAAGATGCTCATTTTTGGAGTCGCTCAATTATTGAAAACTTCCGCTTAGGTTCTCCAAATGTCAGTTTTGAAGAAATTGTCAACGCCTGTCAGATTACCCTTGCTGACGAATTTATTAGTAAGTTACCAGACACATATCAAACAGTGTTAGGAGAATTTGGCGCTAATATTTCCGGTGGACAAAGACAAAGACTAGCACTAGCACGCGCCATAGTCCATAATCCACCTATACTAATTTTAGATGAATCTACAGCCGGACTTGACCCCAGCAGCGAATCAGAAGTTTTAGATAAACTTTTATTTTACAGAATCGGCAAAACTACAATTATCATCAGCCACCGTCCTAGGGTGATTGAGCGTGCTGACTGGATTGTTTTTTTGGAAAAGGGAAAATTAAAAATGGAAGGAAAGGTAGATGAGTTACGTTCCTTACCAGGCGACCATTTAGATTTTCTCACTCCGTGATTATACTGACTTTGGTTGAAGCTGGTTTTACATATCTCAGAAAAACCTGATAAGTGTAATTGTAGTTTATTAGCGATCGCTAGAACTTAGCTGGGTAGGGCCTAAGTATTTAGTTAAATAAGGCGAAAAAACTTCGTATATTAATGTCAAAGGCTGTCCATGATGCCAAAACAAATAATGGCGACCCCAAAAAGGTCCACTCACCTCAAAACCAGACTCTAAAGCAGGCGAGGAGCCATAGTAAATCCCCTGTACATCCCGATACAACTCCGTCCGCAGACGCGCTAAACTAGCCCAAATCGGTAATGAACGGTTTTGCAAATACTCATCTACATGGCTAGCTTCCCACCAAGAAGTAGCATATGCCAATCGCTGACCAGAAGCAGTCCGCAGCCAAACCTGTCGCCTCAGTCTCGGGCCTGGGACAACTTGAATTAAATCGGGAGCAGCATCAGAATCCATCCCAATTAATGACATATCAATTACATCCACTTCCGTTGGCTCACCTGTGAGCAATTCTAAATGGCGCGTTGGTGAGCCATCACCCAAAAGTAGTAATTGCCAAGCAGGTGCAAGCTGTGTGTGAGGCAAACTTTGCTTAATTACATCCTCCCCACCTTGCCAAATCGGAGTCAGACGATGCCATGCTGCTGGCAATGTTAAGTTGTTTGTCGGTCTAAAAATAGCAGTCAATGTTCTTTACAAAAGTTCATCTATTTCTATAATAGGCTTGTCAATCGTCAATAGTCCATAGTCCATAGTCAAGAGTCCACAGTCCATAGTCCACAGTCAAAACCACTGACCACTGACCAATGACCAATGACCAATGACAAATGACATCCCATAGCAAAAGTCAATAGCCTCCGGTTTTTGACCCTTGACTATTGACCTTAAACTTTGAACTATTCACTGAAAAAATGCGGATGGCGAGACTCGAACTCGCAAGGCAAAGCCACACGCACCTCAAGCGTGCGCGTATACCAATTCCGCCACATCCGCACAGGTTTTATCACTGAATTTAGAATATAGCATAAATTTTCTGCCAGTGGATACTAGACTGACAGAAATATAGTCACAACACGAGAGATATTAAAGGGGTATAGCCAACGTGGGTGCAGGATACGCTTGCAAAAACCTAGTTTGGGTGAATGTAAGAGACTAACAGTAGCAATATTGTTAATCTAGTTAAACCCCGTAGGCACTCTCAGCCAAATCCTACCCTTTGGGAAACTGCCCTGAGGGTTGATACACCCTTCTTGGGAAGAGGTTGGGGAATCTCCTGTCATAATTTGAAATAAGGCGGAAAGCATTGTTGCAAGTTGAATGGGAGAGAATGTCAATCTACTGGTACAGATATCGAAGCTAAAAAATGAAGTTTGACAAAATATTAATTGCCAATCGGGGAGAAATCGCCCTTCGTATTCTCCGCGCCTGTGAAGAAATGGGAATTGCAACAGTAGCCGTTCACTCCACTGTTGACCGTAATGCTCTACACGTCCAACTTGCCGATGAAGCCGTTTGTATTGGCGAACCAGCCAGCAGTAAAAGTTATTTGAATATTCCCAATATTATTGCTGCCGCCTTAACGCGTAATGCCAGCGCCATTCATCCTGGATATGGCTTCTTAGCAGAAAATGCCCGGTTTGCCGAAATTTGTGCCGACCATCATATTGCTTTTATTGGCCCAACCCCCGAAGCTATACGCTTAATGGGCGATAAATCCACCGCCAAAGAAACCATGCAAAAGGCGGGAGTCCCTACAGTACCTGGTAGTGACGGTTTGGTAGAGTCTGAGCAAGAAGGATTAGCACTAGCCAAAGATATTGGCTATCCAGTTATGATCAAAGCCACAGCCGGTGGCGGTGGTCGGGGTATGCGTCTAGTAACTTGTGAAAGCGACTTCGTCAAACTCTTTCTAGCAGCGCAAGGAGAAGCAGGTGCAGCCTTTGGTAATTCCGGCGTTTATATAGAAAAATTTATTGAGCGTCCACGCCATATTGAATTTCAAATTTTGGCAGATAATTATGGCAACGTGATCCATTTAGGTGAACGTGATTGCTCAATTCAGCGACGTAATCAAAAGCTTTTAGAAGAAGCTCCCAGCCCTGCCCTCGACTCAGACCTGCGAGAGAAAATGGGACAAGCTGCGGTGAAAGCTGCCCAATTTATTAACTACACTGGGGCAGGCACTATCGAATTTCTTTTGGATAAATCCGGTAAATTCTACTTTATGGAAATGAATACCCGGATTCAAGTTGAGCATCCCGTAACAGAGATGATTACAGGAGTAGACTTGGTAGCGGAACAAATCCGCATTGCCCAAGGAGAAAGACTCAAGTTGACTCAAGACCAAGTAGTTTTACGAGGTCATGCCATTGAATGCCGGATTAATGCCGAAGACCCCGATCACGATTTTCGCCCTTCGCCGGGACGTATCAGTGGTTATCTCCCACCAGGGGGCCCTGGTGTCCGCATTGATTCCCACGTCTACACCGATTACCAAATACCTCCCTATTATGATTCCCTAATTGGTAAGTTAATTGTTTGGGGAGCGGATCGTCCCACTGCAATTAACCGCATGAAACGGGCGTTACGGGAATGTGCCATCACCGGACTACCTACAACTATTGGCTTCCATCAAAAAATTATGGAAACCCCACAGTTTTTGCAGGGTAATGTTTACACTAATTTCGTGCAGGAGTTGAAAAGCTAAGGGGCTAGGGGCTAGGGCGTGTTTTCAAACTCATTTCTTGAATAAGGGGAGGAGGGGGAGAGGGGGAGACGCGGTGACGCGGAGAGCTTTTTGAACAAATTTTCACCGCGTCGCCGCGTCCCATTGTCCCGTTGTCAGCCTTATGTAGTTGCATTCGATACTTTGAAGACACGCCCTAGGGGCTAGGGGGACAAGGGAGATAAATAAGAAATGCCCAATGCCCAATGCCCAATGCCCAATGCCCCTTTCCCTAACTCACCCGTGACAACATGGTCAGTAATCCTTGCTGACCAAGGAGAATTTCTCGTAACAAACTGAAAATCCCGACCCAAATAATCGGGGTAATATCTACTCCACCGATGGGTGGGACTAGCTTTCGCAACAGCGCTAAAAAGGGTTCGGTCGGCCAAGCTATGAGATTAATGGGGAACCGATTTAGATCCACTTGCGGATACCAAGTGAGAATGATGCGAAAAATAAACAAAAATATCATCAATCCCAATACAGGATTGAGAATCCAAGTAGTCAGGTTAACACCAGTCATTGGTTTGAAGTACCATCTGTAAACGCAGAAAAAACCTAGGCAGAGCCAAAAATTTTAAGCTTTGTAAAGCACTCTCTATAATTTTAACCAAATGCTGTCATTTCCTCTCATGGATGGAAAAGCAAATACGCTCGCTTCAGTTCACATAAAGATTAGTGAAGGCAGTGGTCATTTTTTGGTTGATGATTTGAGGCTTCTCAAGGAAGTGATACACCATTAGAATTAATATGAAGTATGTAACAAAAGGTTGAGAACTGTCACTAACCCCGGTCTAAAGACATGGGGCTTGGAAGCGGAAGCCTCACCAACTTCTTAATCTGAGACTAAAACAGTGTCTAGCCTGTCCGAAGTGAGGAAAACTGACTGTCTGGACGTGGTAGCCCAAAAGACGTTAAGAATGCTCCCTAGTTTTTAACCTCTCTGGCAGTCAGTGGCGAAGGGATATATACATGGGTTTTGCAAAGTTCCTGGCTTATCGCATAAAAACTCTGCTTTTAACGACGGCAATTAAAATTGCCCTTGTCTGTTTTTCTCTTTTGGATTTCTAATCCTTAGTTTCCAACTTCCCGGAGGATTTTTAGATGACACCTGCTTTAGCAAATTTTCTTTGGAGTCTATTTTGGGGTTCTTTGATTGTCGTGATTCCTGCGACAGTTGGGTTGATTTTCATTAGCCAAAAAGATAAAATCCAGCGTTCATAATCTTTGCGGGAGTCAGTCTGACTCTGATAACCGCTTGTCTGTTGGCTATACTACCTAATTGCAGCCAGAGCAGCAATTCCTCTTTTGAGAGGACAGGGTATACTTAGCTGACAGACAAAAAATTTTTTAGCTTGCGGTGGACAGCTTCAAAGCTTCTTTACCTGATGCTTTGAAGCTTCAATATATTGAGCCTAATTAGAGTAGTGATTTTAATTGTGACTCGCTAACATAGATTTGATATTGGGAAAAGATCAATGATAAATTTTGGGCTGAACTCAGCCAGTATTCTGGCTCAGGTAAATTTTGGGACAAACTCAGCCAGTATTTTAGGAATTTTCCTGGCTGTGGCTGGGGCAGCACTGTATTTTTTGCGGACTGTGCGTCCCGAACTGTCACGAGATCAAGATATCTTTTTTGCAGCGGTAGGCTTACTTTGTGGCTTTATTTTAATTTTCCAAGGTTGGCGACTAGACCCTATTTTGCAATTTGGTCAGCTACTTTTAGTCGGCACAACTGTATTTTTTGCGGTTGAAAGTATTCGCTTGCGTAGTATTGCGACTCAGCAAGCCAAGCGTAACACTCCAATTGTGGATGAAGACCGTCCAGTAAGTAACAAATATTCTTATAATAAGCGGCGATCGCCATACCAGGCTGAAGTGGATGACGATTACGAACCTTTGCCTTATGAAGAAGAGGAAGAACGCCCGGTGCGTCCAAGGATTCGGGCTAGCAGGGACGATCGCTCATCTCGTGATGATTATTATGAGGATCAACCACCCCGGCGTTCAGAACGTCGTAATAGTAATGACAGGCAAGAATCCGGGGACAAAAGTCGCAACCGCACTTCTGGGCGTTCTGGAAATCGTTCCTCTGAGAAGTTCCCAGAAGAAGATTGGGGTTCTGCTGCGAAAGAAGTTGATGATTGGGACAGTTCGGGAGGACAAGTCAGAAAATCTTCTCGCCGTGGTAATAATGCACCTTCACGACCAGAAACTCGTGATGAAGATGTCACCCCCAGACCGAGAAGACGCCGTCCACCCACTGACTCGACTCCTCGCAGAGAACGTGAGGATGATGAGGCGATACCAACTGATTACGTAGAATACAAACCGATTGAAAGACTAGATGATAATTCTGATGATTCCAGCAATTTTGATGATAGATGACGTTTAAAACAGTCAAGGGCAATGGAAAACGGTTGAGGTGAAAAAATTTACATCAGTATTTTGGCTCCAAAGACCAATTCATTGGAGCCTAGTTTTTAGCTTGACGAGTGTGCTTGTATCTTGTAGTTCCAGCGATATTCCTATTGGGCCTACGTCCCTCAATAGTCGTTATACAGAAGAGCAACCGACTTTGAGTGGAAATGGGCGCTTTTTAGCGTTTGTTTCTAATCGTAATGGTAGTCACCAAATTTTGGTGTACGATTTAGAGCGGCAAAGTTTTATGGGCACCCCTGGCTTAAACCGACCCCAGACAATTGCCGAAAGTCCCAGCTTGAGCTACACAGGACGTTACATTGTTTATCTAACTAGCGACCAAGGTAGACCAGTGGTAGCACTTTACGATCGCGCTATCCAACAGTCACAAATTATCACCCCAATTTATCGGGGCTGGGTGCGAAAACCAGCTATCAGCCCAGACGGACGTTATGTTGTTTTTGAAACCGCTAGTCGCGGTCAGTGGGACATTGAAGTCTTAGACCGGGGGCCAAATATTGAGTTGGATCTTCCCAATGGTGCAACCGTCGCTCCACCACCCACAGCACCATAAATAAAAATAAGAAGTAAAAATCAGAAGAAATTGTGAGTTATTAGTTACTAGAATATTTACGATTTACTAATGACTAATGACTAACATATGAAAAAATCTATATTTATATCTGTAATTGCCTGCTCAAGTTTATTGACTGGCTGTTTTGGCTATCCCCGCCTGTTGAGTTATCCTTTCGATCCCGGAGGTCGCAGCCTCAACAGTTTAGCGTCGGAATTAAATCCCCAAATTGCTGGTAGATATATTGTTTTTACTAGTGATAGACGGGGCAGCCAAGATGTTTACTTATTTGATCGCATAACTGCCAATTTGGTTGATTTGCCAGGTTTAAATTCCTTAGATACGATCGCTTCTCATCCCAGTGTTTCTGAAGATGGTCGTTATGTAGTTTTCGCCGCCAGCCGTCAAGGGCGATCGGCTATTTTCCTCTACGACAAGGAA
Source organism: Calothrix sp. NIES-2100 (assembly GCF_002368195.1). Lineage (GTDB taxonomy): Bacteria > Cyanobacteriota > Cyanobacteriia > Cyanobacteriales > Nostocaceae > Aulosira. Next base: position 8,918,651 of record NZ_AP018178.1, read on the forward strand.
ACACGCCAATCGCGGAATTTAACTGCTAATCTGCAAGCAGAAGTCCGCAATCCCACGATTAGCGCTGATGGTACTAGGATTGCTTTTGAATCTACTAATAATGGGCAGTGGGATATTTTAGTTTATGACCGTTTTGGACGACCATTAAATATACCTCAAGATCCTAGGTAAAGAAGTCAAGGGGCATTGGGCATTGGGCATTGGGCATTGGGCATTGGGAATTGGGCATTGGGAAGAGATGGGGAAGAAAACTCCCCACACTCCCTCATCTCCCTCATCTTAAGAGTCCTTAGCCCCTAAAGCCTGCACAGCTTCAATGAGCGATCGCACTTGTTGCGTACCTTCGGAAGATTCAAAGGAAAGTGGGAATTTACCTTTAGAGATCATTCTCAAACCTAGGGGAGCCAAACTGAGTAATCCTCGCAAATCGCGGAAATAATTTCCCACGACGTGTAAACCAAATTTACGTTCATCAACCCAACCTCCTTCTTTCACCAAATCGACCAATACTTTTCGGTGACGAATTGAGCGACCATCGCTGGCTTGTTTTAGCTTGAGAATTTCTTGTTTAATTTTGGTGATTTGCTCTAGTGGTGCTACCTCCATCGGACAAACAGAATCACAGTATAAACAACGGGTACAACCCCAAACTCCTTTAGTTCCTTCGTTATAGTTTTCTATACGTTTTTCAGTTTCTTGGTCGCGGGAGTCTGCTACCATCCGGTAAGCTTTGGCGAGAGCATGGGGCCCGACAAAATCTGGATTCACTTCCCGGGCATTGCATTCTGAGTAGCAAGCACCACACATAATACAATTACCAGTTTGATCGAGAAGCGATCGCTCTTGGGGGGTTTGCAAAAATTCTCTTTCGGGAATTTGTCGCGAAGCTGTACTCACATAAGGAGTCACCGCCTCTAAATTATTCCAGAAACTGCTCATATCCACGACCAAATCCTTAATGACGGGCATATTCCCCAGAGGTGCGATCGTGATTTCGGGAATAGTATTTTCCTCACCGGATGGCGATCGGGTCTTTTGTAATCTGGCAATTTCACTGCCAACATTTTCCTTACAAGCTAAAGCCGATCGCCCATTAATTCTCATAGCGCAGCTGCCACAAATTGTATTGCGACAATTTTTGCGATACGCTAAACTGCCATCTTGCTCCCATTTAATGCGATTGAGACAATCCAAGATTGTATTGCCTGGTTCTACCTCCAAAAGGTAAGTTTGAAAAACAGGAGAAGAATTTTGTTGCTGTCGAATAACCTGAAAACGAACTTCCATTATTACCAACCCAAATTTTGAAATTTTTCTACCCATCTTTTGAAATCTCAACTCCAGACAGGTTACTCCTAAAAATGAGCTATACTCTTTTTGCCCTTTATTCCAGCTAGCTGTTAATAGGCTGATGATTAAAGACCTATTGATTCTAGTACAGCACTCTAGAAATAGAGTAATACCCAAAAATCCCTCAAAAGACTAAAATATAAGATTTTTGTCGTCTCCCTCTAGCTGGCTTATCCCAAAGTATGATGAATTTTGTAGACAACCCTGGGGTAGCTTCCCTGAGGATATTTTAATTTCCGCACAAAGGTACTAGGACGACGGGCATGTCAATCAGCCTAGCATTTAAAACCTGACAAAAGCTGAACGTCAAAGTCGTTTGACTTTTGACTTACTTATCAGATGTACTAGTTTCAGGATAACCATTAAAAGTTGAGTTTTCGGGGTAAGGCGGGCAATATTTTGTCAATGGTCATTAGTCAATGGTCATTAGTCATTTGACATTTATCTTCCTTGTCTTCCTGATCTTCCTTCCGTGTCAGCGCGTCCCTAGTCAATCGTCAAGAAATTCTCAACTCTTGACTATTGTACGGGCAGGTTTAACCGACATCTGTTTTTTCGAGAGTCAATATCTCACAAAACCCGCCCCTCCTGACTATGGACTTATGACAACCCTAACCCTGATTTATTGAGTCAGTTGCTTAAGTCTTAAAATTAAATCTACCTGAGGGTTGCACTACATCTTGATGTCAACAACAGTCAAGACCTCCTGCCAAGGATACCTCAAAAGGTTATGAATTGCGAACTTTTGTTTATGGAGAAGTGTGAAAGCGATAATCAACATCTAGTATTGGCAATAATGCAATAGACAGATGTAGAAAAACTGATTCTTCCCCAAGACAGACCTCAAGAATACTCTGTCCGCTTTTTGTCTGTTGGCTAACAGCACCAGAAAAATCCTCATTAATTTTTGTCTCCTCACAATCAAGCAAATCTTCGATGAACTCACCTGTCAAAACTAGTAGTCTAAAGAAAGCGGAATTTTGAGAAAAGCACTGCTACAATCCTCATCACCCCCATCAAGCACCAGAAAAATCCTCACCGTTTTTTACTTCCTGGAGCTAGGAGATTTAAATAAAAATTTACCAGCAAATTTAATTCTAAATAAAACAACAATTTTGCTATTATTAGTCCATGCTAGTATTTAATATAAAATTACGCAGTAACCAAACCAGTATCAATAGCCGTACAAGCGCGGCTACTACTGCTTTGTTGATTTCGTAATGTAGAGACAAGAAATTTTACGTCTCTACTAGCAGGGCAAAAGGGTGTATGCCTGTATGACCATAATCAAATCTCATGCTGTCTGAAGCCCAAGAGTAATATTAGGGTAAACCCTATAACTCAAAGGCAACATAGACAAGCACTGACAGTGGAAGATCTGCAATTTATTGGTCTCTTGGACTTATTTGCAGTAGAACCCACATAATTTGTAAAGGTGGCTTAAAGTTACACCGCTACATTAGCGCCAAAAGAAAAAATAATTTCATTTTCGTTGGCGAATCATGGTTAAAAGTGACGTAAAATCACCAAAATTGACCCATGCGATCGCATGAACTCTAATCTTTTGTGGGTAACCATAATAGAGGCGCTTGGGCTTACCCATAGCAGCAGGAATTTACCCACAGATTAGTGACCAGAGTAGCTCTGTGCAGATGCTAAAAGGCTAAATGCTGGTACAAGATGAGATCGTTTATTAGTTTGGAGAAAGTAAGGAAATTTTGAGCATAATGACTGAAACTGCAACCGCACCATTAACCGGAAAAGCATTGCTTGCTAAAGTAAAAGAGCTTTCCAATTTACCACGTCGAGAACGAGCAAAGCAGTGCGGCTATTACACGGTCACCAAGAATAATCAAGTTCGTGTCAATCTCACCGATTTTTATGACGCATTGCTATCGGCTAGAGGAATTCCTCTGAGTCCAGAAGCACCCAAAGATGGCCGGGGTCGCGAACCGACATATCGAGTTAGCGTCCATCAAAATGGTCAAATTGTGATTGGTGCTACATACACCAAAGCAATGGGCTTAAAGCCAGGTGATGAATTTGAAATTAGGTTGGGATACAAGCATATTCACTTGATTCAACTTGGTGAAGCTGACAAAAAATTAACTGCGTCAGATTTAGACGTTGACGAAGTAGACGATGAAGATCTAGAAGACGAAGAGTAATACTAAATAGGCAAACACTTCTTCACAATTGGTGAAAGTTAGTCAAAATTGCGCAAAGCAAGACTAACTTTAGAAAAAGTTAGTGAACTTTAGTTACGTAATAACTCAAAGTTTCTGACTACCTGACTAGCATTTGGCACTTGTAGGGTGAGATCACCCGCAGTTACGCTTGTTAACCAGAAAGAGCCAACACGCTAGATTGAAGCAAGAAGGATAACCTATCAAGTGTTCTTTAGTTGAATGACTAGCTTGAAACAAGTTTAGTCAATTTCTGTATAGCAGTAAGTTGTGTTTTTGATAGGGATAGGTTGAAAGCTCATGCTCAATCACTTATCTCTACGAATACAACAAACTGGCGACTGTCCTTGGATAATTTGTCGCATCCCAAAAATACGATTAGACCTCTTGCAGAAGTCACTAAATCTAGTAGAGTCTTGATTAATAAGCAAGAAATCTATTGTTGCAAGAAGTTAGTCGTGTTTTTTGTGCCTATTTTGATCACATTCCTGAAGCCATCAGCCGACACCTTACTGGTATTTCTCAAAGATGCACCAGTATTAGTTGTAGTGATGGCTTTTTTTATCGTTTGGGTATTGTGCTGGTTACCGATAGCAGTAGTAATAGCGATCGCACTTAAATGGCAACCTCATAAAACTTTACAACCAGAGCAAAAGTTACCCTTATTAATACCTCTCTACCTATTAGCACCGTTGATTTTATGGGGAATGAGTCGGTTAGGGTTGAGATCCTTTGCTGATTACGGCTTTATTGGTGAGATTTCAATTTTGAGTTCTTTACTTCTAGGCTTTAGCTTGGGAGTGATTAGCTTAGCTGTTGTGTTTGCTTTGCAATTCTTGCTAGGTTGGTGCCAATGGCAAGAACAGAATCACAAGCTAGTCCTAGCCAACTTGCTACCAATTCCATTGATAGCTTTATTAGTAGGTGCTATAGAAGAGTTAATTTTTCGGGGTTTCTTATTCACTGAGTTAAATCGAGAATATCCAATTTGGTTAGCCGCTGTAATTTCTAGCTTGATTTTTGCCCTGCTGCACCTAGTTTGGGAACAACGCGAAACTATTCCCCAACTTCCCGGACTGTGGCTGATGGGGATGGTACTTGTACTGGCGAGGTTTGCCGATCGCGGTAATTTGGGTATAGCTTGGGGATTACACGCCGGATGGATATGGGCGATCGCTACTTTAGACACAGCCGAACTAATTACTTACACAGGTAAAGCTTCGGAATGGTTTACAGGTAAGAACAAAAAACCCCTAGCTGGTGTAGCCGGAATTGTCTGTGTGCTTTTGGCTGGGGCGATTCTCTGGTTATTTTCTGGCTGGAGGAATGTTAATTACTGAGTAATTGTTAGCGAGTGAAGGTGAGAACTGCGATCGCTAGTCATGGATGCTTACAGCCACAAAATCCATCAGTATAATAACGTAGCAGTTTATTGTTATCCTGTATTTTTTGACAAGTGTGCCAGCAACGAAAATACAGGATATTACTGAAATCTAATCAATTAGAAATAAATTACTTAATTTCCCTGAGGATTGGTCTTGGTGTCTTCAGTTACAATAGGCTTGTTTTCTTACTAGGTAAATATTAAATAATCTTCGCTCGTGACAGTTTGGTGGAGAAAATTTGGCTGGAAATATTTTTGGATTGTATCTTTATATCTCAATATTTTTATCTAAGCCTGCGCCCTTGAGCATTAAGGCTAACTGAACTTTATTGATTGATATCGAGATTATTTATAAAATGTTAAATACTTATATTAAAATTATTAAATTAATTAAATATTTTAGGTATACATAATGCTTAATAAAATTAAAAGTTTATTACCTCAAAACTGGAAACGTTTACTAAAGCCTAAAATTGAATATTGGCTCGATACAATCTCGACCGAGTATCATTTTCACTTTCGACGGCAGAAAATTCAATCAGAATTAAATTTGATTCGTCGTCTGCCTAGAAATCTTCATCTTGAAGGTACTAATATTTGTAATGCCAAGTGTACTTTCTGCGCCTATCCACAAATGGAAAGAGCAAAAGAAACGATGCCAATGCAAGACTTTCAGCGCATTATAGATGAATATGTGGCAATGGGCGGTCAATATGTCTCCCTAACACCTATAGTTGGCGATCCTTTTGTAGATCGCCACCTATTTGATAGACTTAATTATTTAGATAAACTTCCAGGAATTAAAGGCTTCTACTTCTACACAAATGCGATTTTAATGAAGCCACAAATTAGTGAAAAGCTGCTTGCTTATGGTGATAAATTAAATATTTATGTGTCTTGGGGAGGATTTGACCGAGAGACTTACAAAACAATCATGGGCGTGGATCAATTTAATCTAGTAAGCCAAAATATTGAAGCATTTGTAGAGAAAAAGTTAAAATTATGCTCCTCAACTGTTTTAACGATCGCCTTACGTTGTCCACCAGCAAAATGGACTGGTGATGTATGGGAAAAGTTTAATCATTGGCAAAGTCAAAAACTAATTAAAATTGACTTTATTACTGCTTATGATAGTTGGGCGGGAAAGGTAAAAGATGAGGATCTCAAGCAAGTCGGGCTAGAACCAGTAATTATGCCTTACAAGCGAGGTGCTTGTGAACTGTTATATATGAAGCCAATCATCCTCGCTAATGGTAAAGTTAATGCCTGTGCTTGTCGTGATGTGGAAGCAGAATTAGTTATCGGCGACCTTAAAGAATCGACACTAGCAGAAATCTGGGCGGGTAAAGGTATTGAGGAAATAATTCAACGTCACGAAAGGGGTGATTTTCCAGATGTCTGTCAGCGTTGTACTTGGTACATCAGTATTTACAACCTCCGCAAACGGAATACCCGCATTTCTAAAACGGTGCAGCATTGGAGTGAAGATTAATCTGATTTGCTGATAATGTCTGATTGTAGCCATATTTCTCGCTTCAATTCTCAGCGATCATTAAGAAAAGTGAATTATTCTTTTGGTTCAGGGTAGGGAAATCCGAATCTCAGTATGGGGGAAACAATGCTGAAAAAAGAAGCGATCGCCTAAGCTATACCATTAAAATCCTAATTGATATCATGCCCTCCGACATTCTCTGGATTTATCTGGGAAGCCGAGGGGTGAGGTGTATTTGCTATATTCATCATTTAGATCCTTGCATTGAAGATTACCAAACATGTTAGAACAAGGAACCATCAGTATTCATACTGAGAATATATTCCCGATTATCAAAAAGTCTCTTTACTCCGACCATCAAATCTTTTTGCGGGAACTGGTATCGAACGCTGTAGACGCTATCCAAAAGCTGAAAATGGTATCCCGCGCTGGGGACTATGCGGGAGAGATTGGCGAACCAGAAATTGAAATTGCCATAGACAAAAGCAAAAAAACCCTCTCTATCTCCGATAATGGCATCGGCATGACAGCAGAGGAAGTGAAGAAATATATCAATCAGGTTGCTTTCTCTAGTGCCGAAGAATTCATTCACAAGTATCAAGGTAAATCAGACCAACCAATCATCGGTCACTTCGGTCTTGGCTTCTACTCCTCCTTCATGGTGGCGCAAAAAGTCGAAATCGATACCTTTTCCTACCAAGAAGGGGCGCAGGCAGTACACTGGAGTTGTGATGGTTCGCCAGAGTTCACCTTAAATGAATCATCTCGTACAACTCGTGGTACTACGATTACCCTGACTCTGCAAGCAGAAGAAGAAGAGTATTTAGAATCATCACGAATCAAAAATCTTGTTAAGACTTATTGCGACTTCATGCCAGTACCCATCAAACTGGAAGGTGAAGTATTAAACAAGCAAAAAGCACCTTGGCGAGAATCTCCTAGTAACCTCAGCAAAGAAGAATATTTAGAGTTCTACCGCTATCTCTATCCGTTTCAGGAAGAACCACTACTTTGGGTGCATTTAAATACAGATTATCCCTTCATTATTAATGGGATTTTGTATTTCCCCAAAATGAGACCCGATGTTGATGTCACTAAAGGGCAAATTAAGCTATTTTGCAATCAAGTGTTTGTCAGCGACAACTGTGAAGAAATTATCCCACAGTTTCTCATGCCCATGCGCGGGGTAATTGATAGCGCCGATATTCCGCTGAACGTATCCCGGAGTGCATTGCAAGGCGATCGCACTGTGCGCAAAATCGGCGATTATATTGCTAAGAAGGTAGGCGATCGGCTCAAAGAACTTTACCGCGACAACCGCGAACAATACATTAGTACTTGGAAAGACCTGGGCACTTTTGTGAAATTTGGTGTTCTCAACGATGAGAAATTCAAAAAACAAGTCGAAGACATCATCATCTTCCGCACCACCGCCAAAATTGCTCAAAAAGCTGCCGAAACTCCCGCAGTTGAAGTCCAGTCTTCCGAAGGCGATGTTTGGCAAGATGTCACCCCAACTGCACCCAGCACAGAAAATTTAGCAACTAGTATTCCTTACACCACACTCAAAGAGTACTTAGAACGTAACAAAGAACGCCACGAAAACAAAGTTTTCTACTGTACCGATGAAGCAACACAAGCAACATACGTAGAATTACATAAAAACCAAGGTTTAGAAGTCCTATTTATGGACTCCTTCATCGATACCCATTTCATCAACTTCCTGGAACGGGAATATAACGATGTCAAATTTACCCGGGTAGATTCCGACTTGGATAATACCCTGTTGGATCAAGATAAATCCGGGGAAATCGTAGACCCCACAACCAACAAAACAAAGAGTGAGGTCATCAAAGAGTTATTTGAGAAAGCCCTCAACAAACCCAAGGTTAATATCCGTACCGAAGCTTTAAAATCAGATAATCCCCAAGGAACTCCACCAGCAATGGTATTGCTACCAGAGATTCTGCGTCGCCTGCGGGAAATGAACGCCATGATGCAGCAGCAAACCACAGAGTTTCCTGAAGACCATATTTTGCTAGTCAATACCGCACATCCGCTGATTCAAAATTTGGCGAATCTCAGTCAAGGTAGCATCATTCAAGGTGATGGGTTGTCTCCCACCGCGCAATTAGTGAACATGATTTGCCAACACGTCTACGATTTAGCACTGATGTCACAAAAAGGATTTGACGGTGAAGGAATGAAATCCTTTGTGGAACGTTCAAATGACGTACTTACCAAGCTTACACAACAAGTAAGTAACTAAACCGCCTATCATCCGGCATCCTGTATTAGGGGAAGACCAAAAAATAAATCATCCCAAATTGTAGGGGCGGGGTTACCCATTGGTGTCAACTTAAGTCAAAACGCTTATTCCACAGGCATTTTACCCCACCCCTCAATCCCCTCCCCGTTTACGGGGAGGGGAGGTTTTGCGCCAGCAAAACTGGGGTGGGGTAACGCGGATCTTGATGGTAGGTGATTTAATTCAAAATTAAGTCTTGATAAGGGTTTCACGTTAAGTTGACACCAATGGGGGTTACCCCGCCCCTACGAGTTATACCATTGGTAAATTTATGATTGGGATGTTTTTTGATTTGTCAGTCCCCGCTCCTAATCTTCACCCCAAACCTCTTAGAATAGAAAGGTTGTATTGAAATAGCAATCTGGAGAAACTCCCTATGTCTCGTCGCTGTGAACTTACAGGTAAAAAAGCAAATAACGCCTTTGCAATTTCCCATTCCCACCGCCGTACCAAACGCCTTCAGCAAGCCAACTTGCAAACCAAGCGCGTTTGGTGGCCAAGTGGAAATCGCTGGGTAAAACTCAAGCTATCCACCAAAGCAATTAAAACCTTGGAAGTTAAAGGTCTAGAAGCAATGGCTAAAGAAGCTGGGATTAACCTAAATCATTATTAATCAGCATTTCCCGCAAAAGCGCTATATAAGTACTTAAACATAATTAGTTATACAATGTCATTGCGAATAGAGCGTACTCCTTCGGTTTCACCCAAAGCTTTACGCTCGCAATGACTGTAAAGATTTTTGTTTAGGTACTTAATACCAATTTGAAAAAAGAATGCGACATCTAGGTAGGGGCACAACAATGTTGTGCCCTTACTAATAATTTATGTGTCGCCAACATTATTTGAATTGGTATAACCATGTTTTGTCACTCCGGGAAAAGAAAAATCAAAGCCAAATTTTGAACTGTAGATAGAACAGGCATTTGAGCGTTTATTTTCTAACACAATGGCTGAAATTATGTTTTCTTAGTAAAAGTCTTATGCTGTAAGCATTCCAGATTATTCTCCGCCGAAAGTGATAAAAGAGGCATAAGCTTAAGACAAGCTCTTAGCTATTAGCCGTTAAAACAAAGTCAGCCAAAACCCTTTGTGGATATGGTCTTTGACTGATAACCCTAGTTCTTAGGTTTAACCTAAATTTGCAAACACTCACTTTGCCACCTCTCCACTTGGGGAGGTTTTAAATTCTTTAAAATCATTTTGCGACTGCTTGATATATTTCCTTTATCAAATGGGTAATATAAGCTTACTCTGCTGACAACATCTTCATGAAGTTGCCTGCGGGCAAATTAAATTTATGCAAAGCTAATGTAAATTTACGGTGTCATTGCCTATAAATAATAATGAATTAAATAATTTTCTAAAAATCAGTATTTCCCGAATAAAATTGAAAACGCAGCCATGATATAACTCAGAACAAATCGTATTTTTATGTGCTGTGTTTTTGGGTATTCCCAAGTCAGTTAATAGCTAAGTAAGTAGAAAATTTAATTTAATCTATGGGTATACTCAGCAGGCATGACTGCAAATAACACAAACCTTTTCAAAACCGTAATGAAATACTTGACAGGAAAGCAACCATGTCTACCAAACGCCATCTATTCAAGGCAGCTAAAAAATCATTCAATCGCCTGCTCAGGCAGTATTTGACCGCATTTAAAAAATTCATTATTTGGCTGCTTAGATCTATTTTCCCTACCAGGAGAAGGCGCGGCTCTGTGAATGCCGGTTTTGTCTTGCCAACAGTAGCAATGGTCGCACTTGTAGTGGTGCTACTTACCACTGCAATTTTATTTCGCTCTTTTGATAGAGCTAAAAATGCTAGTAATGTCAGAGTCAATGAAGCTGTTCTCAACGCTGCAACTCCGGCAATTGATCGCGCTAGAGCGAAATTAAATAAGCTATTTCAAGACAAAACTTTACCACGAGCTACACCGACTGATGATGCATTGTACACCGCTCTGACTGCGACAGATACTACAACAGGCTTAGATAAAATCAAGGATTATACATTTGGTGATGAAACTCCGCTAAAGCTGCTTTCTGGGACAGACGAATTAAGAACAGCATGGAGATTTCCTGTTGATACTGATAACAACGGGAAATTTGATAGCTATATACTTTATGGAATTTACTTTCAAACACCCCCTGTTGCTAGTGGAAGTACTAATCAATATAGCCGTGCCAGAACTCCTTTAGAAGCCAGAACTCCGCCGATGGCAGAAGTAAATTTAAATGAAAATTGTGGTGCTGGCACAAGTGCGCTTTTAGTGGGTAATACTGGTTGGGTAAAACAAAATAATAAGTTAAAGAAAGCCTTTTTTGTCTACACGGCCACTGTTCCTATTACTAGTACACCTACAGATACAACTAATTATGAACGCTATCAAGGAAATCTGGGCTTTTCTGCTATAGAGTATCAGCAAGATAGGGTGCAGTTACCACCCAATAATAATGCTGTAGTTTATGAAGATGACTTAGCAGTTTCTGTAGGTAGTACAGTCCTAAATTTAAATGGGAGAATTTTTACCAATAGTAACTTTATTGCATCTGCACTTAACACAGATGGACAAGTTCGCTTCTATCAAGTTAGTAGTCCAGCATCCTGTTTTTATGAAGCTGATAACTCCAAAATTATAGTCGGAGGCAATACAGCTCTTGGTATTCTTGGAAAAGATGATGAGGGTTCAGCTAAAGTTGATTTATTTATCAAAAGACCCTCTAAGGGTGAGACATGGGCTGTATCAAAATACGTATCCACTGAAAAGGATTTGGTTAAATCAGTAAAGGCAACAACCACTGAATTGTCATACAATAATCTGGCTTATGAAAAGCGCATTAATAAATTAGTTACTGCCCAGATTACTAACGATTCTACAGGTGATAAAGACCCATCAGAAGTTAAAGAAGGCATTGCCAGCTATAAGAAAAAGCTCAATTTATCAAGTTATACCACTGAAGAAGACGCAAAAATTCGCCGTAAACAACTAGAGATTTACTTTAGAAAACGTACCCGCCGTGTACCCTTTAAAGAAGTTGCTTTTGGTGATGAACAGACAAACGTAGATGCTGTAACTACTCCGCTACAAGATAAGGATACAGAGAATTTACGTCCCACAGATCCGTGGATTTATCCGATTAATCCCACTACAAACGCAAGCAATACGGGATTTGAACTAAATACCACTAGTTCTAGCCTTGCGCCCACAGCAACTGAACCGAAGACAGTCAAAGATAATAATGGCAAAGAAGATTTGTTAGGCGATCGCGTTTTGGTTGGTAACAATTTACCTCAGCTATGGTGGGAGAAAACCGAAAAACGATTTTTTGGGCCAAATCCTGATGAAACCCAAGATGTTAAAGCTAAGGACGGTACTGTTATCAAGTGGGATGCTCCCTCAGCTACAACTATAACTCGTACCCGTCGCACTTTAGTAGAGACATTGGCTGATGTGGGGTCAACAGACCGAGATGGAGACTGGGAATTAGCAGCAGCCCAAAAACCAGTAGATTCTACCGAACCAGTAGGCGGCTTGCGAGTTATTACTGGTGCAGGTATTTATTTACGTAAAAACGATATAGCTACCACTGACTTAACCTCTGCTGACACAACCATTTGGCCGGATACAAAACCAGTTCCGCAAGCAGGACTACCGTCTACACTACCCAAAGACGCAAGTAACAATGTAGTAAAAACTATCAAGCCATATTGGATGTATGATTACGTTGCTACAAATGGTTACAAATTCTCTGACATTACATATACATGGCCTGGTCTGGATGATACCAATACCACCACACCATACTTAAAGATGCGGGCTACGGCAGTTTATCACTACAACTCTGATAAATACGACCAAACAGCACCGAAACCAATAGCTTGTGTTAGTAGTTTTTATGTTCCTACTAATAGCACTACAGCGAAAAACCAACCGACATACAATAGTAATACACTGCCTTGGAATACTGGCACTGGTGGGCTATCCAACAACGGTATAGTGTATGGGACTGCTACTAAAACAGAGACTGATTACAAAACACTCCTCACCTATCAATCCAAATTAAAGTATCCCAATGGACGTTTGATAGATGATGGACTATTAGCAAGAGCTTTATCAAAAACAAAAGATCGTACTTTATCAGAGCAGTCTGCTATTGATTCGCAGCTTTGCGCCCTACAAATTCTATTTGACTCAACTTTCAAGCCTTTAACTACAACTCAAGCAAATGCGCTAATTCCTCACGGTGCAATCAAAGAAACAGCCTTTTTAGATGGAAGGCAGGTGAAGCAAAATAGCAAAACTGCATTAGACACAACTTACAATTTACCACTGGAAGACCGCCAACCTCTGGAAATTCGCGCTACTGTACTAGATATAGACCTGCTGCGTAAAACATCAATTACAGGTTCATCTCCAGCAGATTACTTATTACCAAATAGCGGCATTATTTACGCAACTCGTGATGATGCACTGCCTGATATGAGTGCAGATTTAGCTGCTAGTAAGACACAACCTACAGAGGCAGGAAAGCTAGAAAGCCCTGTGGATTATAAGCTAGACCACACTCGCCGCCCGAATGCAATCATGCTGATCAATGGTGCGGAAATATGGCGGGAAGAAAATTATCGAGATGAAGAAAAAGGGTTGATTTTAGCGACTAATTTACCTGCGTATATTAAGGGTGATTTTAATAAACACACCCAAGAAGAGTTCACAGATATTTCAATCGCAGAAAATTGGGATAAATTCTACGATCGCCAAACGCTCAACGCCAACTTTGCCTGTCGCCCAAATGACCCAAGGTTGAAAGCTACTTGTACTACAGGTGATAAATGGCGACCTGCAACTGTGCTATCAGATGCTGTTAGCCTGATATCCGCTAATTTCAAAGAAGGTTACCGCGACGAGGGCGACTATGACTGGAATGATAGCTATACTGCTCCAGCTACAGTACCTACTGGGTTCTCAAAATTCAATAGCTTTGTGCCACTAGCTCAATGGGCTGATAGCAATGGTATACCCAACTATTTTAGTTCTTACCTGAACAACTTTGTTACACCAATTGCTCTTAGAACAATACCAGGGTCATATTTGACTGAAGCTTGCGTTGTACCCACAGGGCAAAACGAAGCCACTTATTGTAACAACCAGAATAACTGGAGGATTCAAGTAGGAAACTCTTGTAATGACGTAGGAAACAAGACAACTAGTAGTTATTTGCATGAGAATATTATTGGAGACAACGCAAATATAACTCCTGTAGTCAGTAATAGAATCAAAACTGGCTTTGTATTCCAATCGTTCGATGACGTGAAAAAGAACGATAACGGAAATGGTAACTGCTTTGCTGGATCAAATGTTATCCGGCGACTTGCTCTTGTACGCGATCTAAATGGTAAAGTACTTGACCCTCTTCAAGTTTTAGCTGTTGATAAGAACGATAAAGTAGCAAGATTCAAGCTAGGAGACAAGAAATCAGTCGATAATGTTGATTTGCAACCACCACCAGGTAACAATTACTCCATGCCTTGGTTGAAGCCTACTATCAGCAGTGGTCAAATAACTGGTTTGGAACTTGTTTTACAAATTAAACAACCATTAGCTGTTAATCCCCTATCTCCAGATAACACTAATGATATCAACCCTAAACCAAGACCAGGTCAACACAACAATTGGTTACAAATCGCTCAAGATACTACTTTTAACTTCATCGCAGCTACAGGAGACACCCCAGCGCGGAATACCGAAGATAACGGTGGTTTAGGCAACTTTGTGCGCTTCATGGAAAACTGGAATCCAACCGATGGACCGACAGCAGCGATTAAAGCCAGAATTAACGGTGCTTTCATGCAAGTGAAAAAGAGTGCCTATGCTACTGCACCATACGCCACTTCTTTAGATTCTAGTTTGCTCTATAAGATTGCACTTAACAGTGGTAGATCTTCTGGTTATCTTCCACCTACAAGACAGTGGGGTTATGATGTTGGGCTGCTGTCTCAGTCTCCTGACTTGTTTGCCCAAAAATTGGTGTTGACACCACCTGATTTGCCAAATGAATACTTCCGAGAAGTTGGTCGAGATGACAAATGGGTAAAAACTTTGTTGTGCGCCAAAACAACTGAAACTGGTACTCCTTACGCAATAGAAGACGCAAAACAACGCTCTAGCGACTGCAAATCATAAGAGACTGAAAATTTCAACAATACCCAATTTGTAGGGGCAATTAATGAATTGCCCCTACCGTAAATCAAAACTTTCACATTATTTCTGCTTAAGTCCTGTTATTTTTAGATACTGCCTAAAATCTCAGAAGCTGGTGATAAAAAATGATTCAGCGCAAACAACCGCAAACAACTCCCCTTAGTGATGATTCTGGTTTTACTATCGTTGAGTCGCTGATGGCAATAGTTGTAGTTTCTATTTTACTAGCGGCGATCGCTCCCGTCTTGATCATGTCAACATCAACCCGTGTTCAAGCTAGACGGGTGGAACTGGCGACTCGCGTTGCCAAGACATTCATTGATGGTGTTAAAACTGGATCAATTACAGCGCCAACCAAAACTATTACACTTGAAGCGCCAACTACGGCTAAGCCCAGAACCCTTGCAGATAATTTGGTTGACACGACAAAAATGCCTGTTCCCACAAAGGATGATACAGATTTGTATTGCTTTAAAAACAATACTATTAGTGTCACTAGTACGACAAATTGTCAAGAAAATAATTTTGATCAATTTTATATTCAGGCTGCACAAATTAAAGTTAAGGATAGCTCAAGCGATGATGGTTATCGTTTAGCAATTCGGGTATATAGGTCAGATATTGATTTCAGTAAATCTTTATTAGCTAGTACAAGTACTTCAACTAAACAAAAAACTTTTACTGGCGGATTAGGTAGCAAACAAGCTCCATTAGTAGAAATGACTACTGATATTAACAATGTTAGTACAACATTTCAGGCTTTATGTCAGCGTTTTGGCCCTGCCTCAGGTAAAACCTGTCAATAAAATACTGGAAAAATTGACAGCATTGCTGAAGATGAGTATGAAATTCAAAAAAATCATATAGCATTTCTCCGTTAAGTGAGGTAAAACAACCCCTATCCCCAGAGGGGGACCCGAGTCCCCCAACCCCCTCAGAGCAAGCGATGAGGGGGCGATGATGTACCTGAAGTGATTAGGAAACGCTATATATCCAACTTTTATTTTTTGCACTAGGAGTGTCTGTGGGTGAGGCTAATGCCTATTTTCACTCAGCAATGCCAAATTTACAGTGCGATCGCTGTGTATCTATCAGTAAAGGAAAGACCAGATTATGATAAGGGCACTAAAATTTATACTCAGGAGCCGGATGAAATGCTCTCGAGTAATTGAGCAAGAAGGTGGTTTTACCCTAATTGAATTGTTGGTAGCCTTGCTGATCTCATTTCTTGTCATTACCCCTTTGCTCGGATTCATGATCAACGTCATGAATACAGATCGACAGGAGCAAGCTAAGGCAAATTCTGAGCAAGAACTTCAAGCTGCACTAGATTATATTAACCGCGATTTACAACAGGCAGTTTACATTTATGACGCTACAGGAATTGATAAGATTAAGGCTCAGTTACCTGACAAAGACGCTACAGATAAAGTCCCTGTGCTAGTTTTTTGGAAGCGGGAATTAGTTAGTGCGGTAATCGAAGCTGAAGACAAAACAAAAGATGACTCTTTTGTTTACTCATTAGTTGCCTATTATTTAATCAAAGATACTAGCTCCACTTGGTCTAAAGCTGCTCGGATCGCTAGATGGCAACTTAGGGATGGTGTGTCAGCTACAAGTGGTGTAGATTGTACTGGATATACTGGCAAGTATATCAGCGGTAATTGTCCTGATACAGGTTTTGCCCCATTTAAACTCGATGGTTCGGGCAGTTTAGAGAAAAAGATGAATGAATGGACAAAAGCCACAACAGCTTATGACTTGACAAAAACACCTTTTCGAGTACTTGTTGATTTTATTGATCAAACAACAACTGGAGCGCCAACGGCAACTTGTCCTCCTGACTCCACAAGTCCTGCGATTACATGGTCGAAAGTAACACCTACTAGCTTTAATACTATTGATACTGGTAAAATGACGGGCTTCTATGCCTGTATTGATAGAGCTAATACAACGGCGCAGGTAATATTACGAGGTAATGCACTTGCCCGAACCGAAACTGACAGCAGTAGAATTAACTACGCTGATGGGAAAAAGACTTATTTTCCGACTACAAGCTTAAGAGTACAAGGGCGGGGTTACTTGTTTAAGTAAATGCTGCAAATCAGAGGATTAAGCAATGGCTGCTGATTACGAAAGGGAAAGGTTGAGTGGGAAATTATTGCACCCACACAGCAGGAATAGAAAAAGTATACAGCGATATTTGGGATCTCGATACACTCAGCAGAATACTGGCTTTACCTTGATGGAAGTGCTTGTAGTGGTAGTGATGATCGGAATTCTATCAGCGATCGCGGCTCCTAGCTGGCTGGCATTTGTCAAACGCCAAGGAGTCAATAAAGCTAGCGATGTTATTGTAACGGCGCTACAAGAAGCCCAGCGACAAGCTAAAATCAAAAAAACTAGTTACAGTGTCAGTTTTAAAAGTAACAGCAACATTCCTCAATTTGCGGTTTATCCGGTTGGTGTCACACCAACTTGGCGTAATTTAGCTAGAGATTTAGGAATTGACTCTAAGCAAATCTTAATGGGTACAAATCTCAGTGCGGAAAACACTGCTGGTACTTCCGTATCCTATAACTCGAGTACGCAAGTAACTATTACCTTTGACTACATGGGAACTTTGCCAAATGCCAACTTTGGTACTATACCATCAGGATCAACAGAAGCACCTGGTTTAAAAATAGTAGTAGCTACACCTAAGACAGGAAGTACTACACTGGCTAGTGGTTATAAACGATGCGTGATTGTGAAAACTCTCTTAGGCTCAACGCTAACTGCGAAAGATAAGGATTGCGATTAAATTAACTGAGTTTTTTGCTAAAAATTATAATAAAACCCGTATAAACACGGTACATTAAACTGCTTCTTGGTAGCAAAATTGAAACATCAGGAGCAGTTTTTTGTGTTTGACAACTTTATTTGATTACTTTTATTAAATTACCAATATAGTATACCCTCCCAACGTGTTTTTGCTATTAAACGTCATCTAAAAAATTTTAAAATTTACTAATTTGACTAACCTATGATGAATAATTGTCTTGATTTTACGGTAGCCATCCCAACTTACAATGGTGCAAGTCGTTTACCGGAGCTATTAGAAAGGCTACGTAATCAGAATAATACTGAAAATTTTTCTTGGGAAATTATTGTTGTTGATAATAATAGCACGGATAATACAGCTAAAGTTGTTCAAACCTATCAAGAAACTTGGCAATCTCCTTACCCTTTGAAGTATTGCTTTGAAGAAAAACAAGGAGCAGCTTATGCACGGAAAAGAGCAGTAGTAGAAGCTAAAGGAAAATTGATAGGTTTTCTTGATGATGACAACTATCCAATATTCACCTGGGTAGCAGCAGCTTATACTTTTGGTCAAAAATATCCACATGCAGGGGCTTATGGTAGTCAAATTCATCCAGAATGGGAAGTAGAACCTCCGCAAAACTTTCAGCGAATTGCAGCATTTTTAGCAATTACAGAACGAGGAGATTTACCGTTACTGTATAAACCAAGCAAGAAGTTACTACCACCTTCTGCTGGACTTGTTGTTCGTCAGGAAGCTTGGTTAGAAAGCGTACCAAATCAGCCTATATTAACTGGAAGGGTTACTGGAAATATGCTTACCAGTGAAGACTTAGAAATGTTGTCTTACATCCAAAAAGCAGGCTGGGAAATTTGGTATAACCCAGAAATGGAAGTTTATCATAGAATCCCAAGTTCTCGCTTAGAAAAAGATTATTTAATTCCATTTTTTAAAGGAATTGGATTAAGCCGCTATGTTACTAGAATGGTAAGCATCAAACCTGGCTTTAAACTTATAGCATTGTTAGGTTATATGCTCAATGATTTGCGTAAAATTGCTTGGCATTTACTCAAATATCGCAGACAAGTGAAATTAGATTTAGTTGCCGCTTGCGAAATGCAACTATTTTTGAGCAGTTTAATTAGTCCTTTTTATCTTTGGAAAGCAGGTTATTTAAATATTAATAGTGATGATAAAAGTATTAGTATATATGAATAATAAAACATTAGATGAACAGTTAGATATTTCTGTAGCTATTCCCACCTATAATGGTGCAGAGCGTTTACCTAAAATTTTAGCGCGTCTTTTGGCACAGACAGGAATAGAAAAACTAACGTGGGAAATTATTATTATTGACAATAATAGTTCTGATAACACACCAGAAATTATTCATAATTACCAAAATAACTGGAATCACAAATCTGTATTAAGGTACTTTCGCGAGCCAAAGCAGGGAATAGCCTTTGCAAGACAGCGAGCTGTAAGCGAAGCTAGAGGAGAATTAATAGCATTTTTAGATGATGATAATTTACCCGATCCAAATTGGGTTTTTCAAGCTGATGATTTTGCGAAAAATTATCCGAAAGCAGGTGCATGGAGCGGTCAAATACATGGAGATTTTGAAGTCAATCCGCCAGAAAATTTTGACAGAATTCAATCTTTTTTAGCTATTAGGGAAAACGGCACACAACCCTATATATTTGATGCTAAGAATTTACGCCTTCCTCCTGGCGCTGCGCTTGTTGTCCGTAAACAAGCTTGGTGTGAAAGTGTTCCTGAAAACTTGGTTTTTAAGGGAAGATTAAATAAGTTAATGGTTGGCGGTGATGATGCAGAAGCTCTCCTATACCTCAACAAAGCAGGTTGGGAAATTTGGTATAACCCCACTATGCATACTTATCATCAAATACCACATTGGCGATTAGAAAGAGAGTACTTGTTAGCTCTGGCTCGTGGTAGCGGTCTTTGTATTTGTCAGTTACGCTTTATTAATGCTAGTAATTGGCAAAAATTTATAGTATTTTTTAAAATTTTATTTAGTAATATGCTTCGCTTCTTAAAGCATGTTTTTAAGTATAAACTTCAAGATCATCATGACCTTATTACTCTAGTGGAAATCCATTTTTACTTAGGTAGTATGATCAGTCCTTTTTATTTACTAAAATGTTATTTAGGAAAGTGCTGATTAGAAATAATGGTCAATACTATATAGGTTAAGTAAGCAATGCCTAAAATTTCTGTGGTTATACCAGTATATAATGGAGAAAAAACTATTCAAGTCACCATTAAATCTGTTTTAAAACAAACTTATACGGATTTAGAATTAATTGTAATTAATGATGGTTCAACAGATTCAACTTTAGAAATTATTTCCAAAATTAATGACTCCCGATTAAAAATATTTTCTTTTGAAAATGCCGGCGGAAATGTTAGCCGTAATCGGGGATTAAAGTATGCAGTTGGAGATTTTGTCAGTTTCTTAGATGCAGATGATATTTGGACACCTGATAAGCTAGAAAGTCAGTTGCAAACTTTACAACAAAATCCAGATTGCAAGGTTGCTTATAGCTGGACTGATTATATAGATGCTCATGGTAAGTTTTTGGTTTCAGGTAGACACTTTACAGCCAATGGAGATGTTTATGAGCAATTATTGATCAATAATTTTTTAGAAAATGGCTCTAACCCATTAATTTGTAGAGAAGCTATTACTGAATTAGGCGGATTTGATGAATCTCTAAGTGCTGCTCAGGATTGGGATATGTATTTACGGCTAGCTGACAAGTTTAATTTTGTATGTGTGCCATCTGTGCAGATTTTATATCGAGTCAGTGCTAATTCACTTTCTGCTAATCTTGCCAGACAGGAAAAAGTTGGTCTACAAGTTCTAGAAAGAGCATATAAAGCAAGATCATTTGATAAACAGATTTGGCATAAGGCAAGCGCAAATCTTTATAATTACCTTACATGTAAAGCTCTACAACAGCCATTTAGTCGAAATAAAGGTAGATCTGCTGCTGTATTTTTATGGAAGTATTTTATTAACGATCATTCCAGGTTTAAGCAGATAAAGTTTACTTTGAAATTATTATTAAAAATTTCTGTAATTATTGTTTTCCCTGCCGCTATATCTACGGCATTATTAGCACGCATAAAAACTGGCTATCGAACTATAAAAAGTAATTAAAAATATTAAATAATAAAAAATATAACTTTTATTTAATTTAAGGTAAAACATATTGTGAAAAATTACTCTAATAGCGGCTTCACGTTGTTGGAACTGTTGGGAGTTATTTTAGTAATAGGTACTTTAAGCGCGATCGCAGTTCCCAGTTGGCAGACTTTTGTAAATACTCAGCGTCTGAATACTGCGCAGGATCAAGTTCACCGCGCCATGCGTCAAGCCCAAAGCCAAGCTAAAACACAAAAATTGACTTGGCAAGCCAGTTTTAGAGAGAATAATGGTATTGTCCAATGGACGATTCACCCTGCAAGTGTGAATCCTGCTAATGCTAATTGGAATAATTTAGATGTCAATGTTCGCTTAGACCTAGAAACAACCTTACAAGAATCAAATGGTGTCAGGCGAATCAAATTTGATCATATGGGTAGTGTCGATCAACCGCCACTTGGAAGAATTACTTTATCTAGTAAGCTAGGTGGTAGAGCTAAACGCTGTGTTTTTGTTTCGACAATTTTAGGAACGATGCGAACTAGTAGAGAGCAGACTACAGCTCAAGATGGTAAGTATTGTTATTGATTGGGCATTGGGCATGGGGCATTGGGCATTGGGCATTGGTCAACAAATTATATACTATGGACTGTTGACTGTTTGACTGTGGACTGTTGACTATGGACTCTTGTGTACGGAAATCACCAGATAGCTGCAAACAGCACTTGATTATTTTTACTCGCTATCCAGAACCTGGGAAGACAAAAACCCGGCTGATACCTGCTTTAGGTGATTTGGGTGCTGCTAATCTCCAAAAGCAGATGACCGAATACACCATATTTCAGGTTAAAGAATTGCAAAAAACAACTGATATATCTTTTGAAGTGCGATTCGCAGGTGGAAATTTACAATTAATGCAAGATTGGCTGGGGTTGGATTTGCTGTACAAGTCTCAAGGCGAAGGGGATTTAGGCGATCGCATGGGGCGATCGCACTTTGAAGCTTTTCAATCGGGTATGGAACAAGTAATAATTATCGGCACAGATTGTCCTGGGGTGAATTCTGGGCTGCTAGCAACGGCTTTTGAGCAAGTACGCACCTGTGATGTTATCCTCGGCCCTGCAATTGATGGTGGCTATTATTTAATTGGTTTGCGTCACCTGATACCGAATTTATTCGCTAACATCGATTGGGGAACTCCTCAAGTACTGCAACAAACTGTTAACATTGCTGAAAAACTGAATTTATCACAGATTTACTTGCCTGCTTTGAGTGATGTTGACTATCCAGAGGATTTACCAATTTGGCAACAAACTCTGGAGCAGGAATTTAGCAATTTTAGTAGTAAATGATACTAAAATTTGGGTATAGAGACGTTAAATAAAACTTTTCTATAATTTATCAGTGTTTTAAAACACTAAGTAAATTCTGAGGACACCCAGGAGGACAGATGCTACTGTGGTGTAGTTTCTATGTCAAAAGGCAGAAAACTACAAGCAGGGATCTGGAAGACCTCTCTAAATCTCTCTTCTACCTCTCCCTAACTTTCTCCTACCAGGAGAGGGTAAAGGAGCAGCTTTGATTATTAGAGAGATTTTGAACCTTACCCGCGATCGCGTCCATCAAAGGTTAGGAGGTTAGGCTTTTCGTAGGCTTTTCCACATGAGGTGAAAAGTCAGATGGCTAATCAAGCGTTGGTATTCTGTAATTTTGTTGCATCTGCCTTTTGTTGCCATATAACGAGTAAGGTTATGGGAACAATATTCAAGTAACTTGAAATAGGACAATCACTCTAATTTATCAAAAGACCGAACAACTATGGTGAACCGTTTTACTTCTGCAAGCACAGCCCTGACATTAAAAGTCGTGGGCATCATCTTAATTTTGTCCTTTTTGTTAGATTTTTTGCTGCTGTTGTTTCCCTTTCAACCAACTGATCGAGGATGGCAAATCAATTTGGCAACAAATCTTGTAGATCGAGGAATTGTGCCTTTGGTAGGTTTAGGGATACTGTTTGCTGCACATTGGATTGAGAGCGCTAGTGATAGCGATCGCTCACCAAGTTTAGATTTAAGATTTCCAGTCCTGGTACTATCAAGTATCTTGGGTTTGTTGTTCTTGCTAATTTTTCCACTGCATCTTAATAATGTGAATCTAGCTAAAAATGAAACAGTAAATAAAATTGAGCAAGATGCAGAACAGGCAGAAAAGCAAATCAACAATCAGCTATCGCAATTGCAAGCACAATTGAATACAGATCAAGGAAAAGCTCAGCTACAACAGGCGAGGAATCAAACCAAAGATCAGTTGACTGCCATTCTTAAAGACGATCAAAAATACAAGCAAGCACTGGAAAGTCCGCAAATTCCCCCAGCTGTAAAAGAGATACTCAAGAAAGCTAAAGCAGATCCCAAAGAGCTTGATAAAGCTATTGAAAAACAAACAGATATTGAGGGATTACGTAATCAACAAATAAGCCAAGTCCGCCAACGTAAGGAAGAAGCTGAACAACAAGCTAGAGACAACGCTTGGAAATCTGGACTGCGAACTGGGATTAGCAGTTTACTTTTATCAATCGGTTACATAATCATCGGCTGGACAGGATTAAAAGGGATGGGTACTTTACAAAGTGGTGGACGCAAAACTCCTGCACCACGTTAAGTAATTTGTCATTTGTCATTTGTCCTCCTTGTCTTCCTTGTCTTCCTTGTCCCCCTTCCCTTCCCTTTGCATGTTTTCAATTTACATTCTGACATATAACGAAGAATTAGATATTGCTGCATGTATAGAGTCAGCGATGCGATCGGATGACATTATTGTTGTAGACTCATGCAGTAGCGATCGCACTGTAGAAATCGCCAACTCCTATCCGATCCGTGTCGTTCAACATCCTTTTGAGAGTCATGGCCGCCAACGTACTTGGATGCTAGAATCTATTTTGCCAAAGCATGAATGGGTTTATATTCTAGAAGCCGATGAGCGCATGACACCGGAACTGTTTGCAGAATGTGAACAAGCAATTGTGCATCCAGATTACATTGGCTACTACGTTGCTGAACGTGTTATGTTCATGAATCGTTGGATTCGCTACAGTACCCAATATCCGCGTTACCAAATGCGCCTTTTTCGTCATGGTCAAGTTTGGTTTACAGACTACGGTCATACTGAGCGAGAAGTTTGTAACGGTACAACCAGCTTTTTAAAAGCAACTTACCCTCATTACACCTGTAGCAAAGGCTTGAGTCGTTGGATTGAAAAGCACAACCGTTATTCTACTGATGAAGCGACAGAAACATTGCATCAAATAGAACAAGGTAGCGTTAAATGGCGAAATTTATTTTTTGGTAAATCAGAAGTAGAAAGACGCCGCGCCTTAAAAGACTTATCTTTACGGTTACCTGGTAGACCATTGATCCGCTTCTTCTATATGTATTTTTTATTAGGTGGGTTTTTAGATGGACGCGCCGGTATTGCTTGGTGTACATTACAGGCATTTTACGAATATTTAATTTTACTCAAGGTTTGGGAAATGAAACACATGCCCGTAACCACCCTAGATACACAATCCTCTGTTCCTGAAAAAAATACAGAGGCTGATAATGCAGCTTCCATAAAGTTAATTTAAAAAAAGTTATTTGCTGAGATAGTTTCAGGAGATGAGGAAACAGTTTTTCCCTTGTCTTCTTTTTTCTGCTTATGCACCTATATGTCGATATTTACAGCCTCAGTGTCAGAACTGAGCAGTTCTTTGTGGTGAACTTAATATTTTTACAGAGTTTTATCAGAAAATTTTGCAGGCTGAGTTGACTTGGTTACAAGCAAAAACGGCTATTTAGACTGTCTGCTAAGAATTTTAGCAACATTAAGCTGCTTGTGCTGATGGACGTTAACATTAGTATAACCACAATACTTGCAACAATCATTTACAAGTCTGATAAAGAAAAGTAACATCATCTGAGACGAATAACTGCAATTTAAGAAAAGTTGTGTTTGATTCACCCATAAGCTAATTAAGCTCATGTGATGGGGGAAAAATTTAGATTTCCGACAAGGAACGCGTCTGTTCCCAGCTGTGGCTAAGCTGTCAGTGGAGACAGCTACTTGTGGTAGCTTGTGCTTCAAGTAATGTCTCCTTTGGTTGACGTATATGTTTTACGAGCCTAAAAAAGGAGAATAGGGATTTGGTAATCAATCGCTTAAAACAGGACTTAAAAAATGACCTGATTGCTGGATTGTTAGTTGTAATTCCACTCGCGACTACAATCTGGCTAACTATTACCATTGCTAATTGGGTCATCAACTTTCTTACCCAAGTTCCCAAACAACTGAATCCCTTTGAAGGATTGCATCCTATACTAGTAAATATACTGAATTTGGTAGTGGGACTAGCTGTACCACTATTGGGTATTTTGTTGATTGGCTTGATGGCTCGCAATATTGTGGGGCGCTGGTTGCTAGATTTTGGCGAGCAAGTTTTGCAGGCGATTCCCTTAGCCGGACAGGTATACAAAACGCTAAAGCAGCTTTTAGAAACGCTGCTCAAAGATTCTCCCGGAAAATTTCGGCGGGTAATTTTGCTAGAGTATCCGAGGCGAGGAGTGTGGGCGATCGCTTTTGTCACAGGCATAATTAGCAGTGAGATTCAAGCCCAGATGTCTCGTCCGATGTTGAGCGTTTTTATCCCGACTACTCCCAACCCCACTACAGGATGGTACGCAATAGTTCCTGAAGATGAGGTGGTGAACTTGTCAATGTCGATAGAAGATGCCTTTAAAATCGTAGTTTCTGGTGGTATTGTCGCCCCCAATACCCTGTTGCCAACCTTAGAAACAAATTCGCAGGTCATCCCTATGGGAGAAAATTTAAATCATTCCGACAAAGTTACAAGCAAATAGATAATATAGTTGTCTGTTCGTGCGAAAATCTACTGACTTCTAACTTAAAAATGGGCATGGGGTATGGGGGAGCCACTGCGTTGTCCGGGTTTCCCGGCTTGTTCGCGCAGCGTCTCCCCGAGTGAGAAGCAAGTGGCGTCATTGGGCATGGGAAAAACAGATTTTTCTGCTTGATTGTGCCAAAACCTAGCGTGAAAGACTAGCTTGAAAATAGGGGCTAGGGAAGGGCTAGGGGATTAAGGAAGACAAGTCCAGACCATTTATCTTGGTAGAGTTTCCCGGAGCAGGCGACGGGCGTTAGCGACGTTCGCGTAGCGTCTCCCCTTGGGAGAAGGAGCGTCAGCCGAAGGGAGGACAAATAACTGTTACCTATTACCTTATTGACGACTGACAACTGTAGGGGCATCTTCACAGATATCTAAGTTGATCAACGATGATCTCAAGAAACCCGCCCCTACTGACAACTGACAACTGACAACGACAACTGACAACTGACAACTGACAACTGACAACTGACAATAATTAATCCAAAGTTACTTTTATGCAAGACCGTAAACCCCAGCAACTGGCTCGTGAATTAGCGCTGTTAAGCCTCAGCCAGCTACCAGTCAACCCCAAGAAACTGACAGAGGAACAACTTCCCAAGTTAGTACTAGCAGCAGTACGCACCCTGCGATCGGAAGTTCAAGATACTTTGGATAACGCGGCGGGTGAATTGCAACGCAGTCACGATCGCATTTTAAGTAGTCAAACTCGTGCTTCTGACATTAATACTGCCAGAACAATGCTGCAAGAAGCGATCGCATACACGCAAACAGCAATCAATAAACTAGGTGCAGCAGTAGAGTTCCCGGAATTGATTCAGCTCGCAAATCAAGACAAGACAGTCAGTAGATACGCTATCGAAATTGTCAAGACAGTCAGCGAAGAACGAAATGCGATCGATGAACAAATTACCGCTGCACTAGTAGATTGGCAAGTCGCTCGCCTCGCCCAAATCGACCGGGATATTCTGCGAATTGCGGTGGCAGAAATGCTATTTTTAGGCTTGCCTGATAGTGTCGCCATCAACGAAGCGGTGGAACTAGCTAAACGCTACAGCGGCGATGAAGGTCATCGGTTTATTAATGGTGTTCTGCGCCGATTTACAGAACAAAAAAAGACTGCCTGATGCCTATGGGTGTTAAGTTGTGAGTTAAGAGTGAGAAGTGAGGAGTGAGGACATCCTGGCGGTTTTCACACCAAAAAAAAGTCAGGAGTTAAATTACACTCATAACTGATAACTCATACTTAACATAACAACTAATATTAGTAGCTGCAATGGTTTTTAATTGGTTCCGCCGTCAATATAACGAATCCTCTGAGCTTCCCGCCGAACAACAGCAGGGAGAAACTCTTCCTACCCAAGAACCCCAACCAGAAACAGCCGAACCGTCAACGCCAACAGCAGATACCGCACCGGAGACAGCGGCAGATTTGTTGGCTTTTGCTAAAGCTGCTTACAAAAATATTCAGCAAAAACAGCAATCCCAAGCAGTTGAGCCAGAGTCAGCAGCAGAGGTGGAAATTGAAACTGCACAATCAGTAGCATCACCACAAGTAGATGCTACTGTTAGCCAAACAATTGCAGAAGAATCTGCGGAAGTTACAGAAGCCACACCAAGTTTAGAACTTGAGGCAACTGTTACGCCTACAACTGCTGAGGAATTATCTGTTACAGACGAAGAAAGTACAGCTACTTCTGTTGAAGAAATTACGGCAACGCCAGATGTCGTCAGCCCAGAATTAACTGTGAGTGAGGTAGAACCAGAAGCGGAGGTAACACAGCCAACAGCACCAGCAAACTTATCCTTTTTAGAACGGGCGGCGGCGGAACGCCAAGCGAAGCAGGAAAGGCTGATAGCTAATGCTATCGAAGTATCAGAACCGGAAATAGTACAACCAGTAGCTACTACCGCCACCACCGCCACACCAGAAACCACAGAACAAATTACTGGACTGGATTTTGATGAAGGGTTTGTTTGGTCAGCAGAAATCTTAGCAGCCCAAGGTAGGCGGGCAGAAGATGTTTCCATTGAAGAAATTACCTGGCTGAAAAAGTTACGCCAAGGCTTAGACAAAACCCGACGGAGCATACTCAACCAACTTAAGTCAATTGTTGGTCAAGGGCCGCTCAACCAAGCGGCTGTAGCAGAAATCGAAGCCTTGCTTCTCCAAGCTGATGTGGGTGTGGAAGCTACAGATTTAATTATTAATTCCCTACAGAAAAAACTGCGAGAAGAAGTGACTCCCCCAGAGGAGGCGATCGCTTACCTCAAAAAAATTCTCCGGGATATGCTGGATAATCCAGTACAAAAAAATTACAAACCTTCCTTTGCTCCAGAAAAGGAAACCCTGAATATTTGGTTGATCACAGGCGTTAATGGTGCAGGTAAAACTACGACTATCGGTAAAATCGCTCACCTCGCCCAAAAATCAGGTTATAAATGCTTGATTGGTGCAGCTGATACTTTCCGCGCTGCTGCTGTGGAACAGGTAAAAGTATGGGGGAGTCGCAGTGGTGTAGAAGTAATCTCAAACCCTGGTAAAAATACTGACCCGGCTGCCGTGGTATTTGATGCGATCGCCGCAGCTCAAGCTAGAGAAACTGAATTACTTTTAGTTGATACCGCCGGACGCTTGCAAAATAAGAAAAACTTAATGGACGAACTCACTAAAATTCGGCGGATTATTGACAAGAAAGCCCCTAATGCTAAAGTAGAATCGCTTCTGGTTCTAGACTCCACTTTAGGTCAAAATGGATTGCGACAAGCAGAAGTATTTTCCCAAGCTGCCCAACTCAGCGGCGTGGTATTAACTAAGCTAGATGGTACTGCCAAAGGAGGTGTAGCGCTTGCTGTCGTCCAGCAACTAGGTTTACCAATTCGCTTTATTGGTGCTGGTGAAGGAATTGAGGATCTACGTCCTTTTTCTAGCTACGAGTTTGTCGAAGCACTCTTGAGTGGCTGATTTCAAATTTTGCCGTGAAGATTTGTCTTTTGCTAACTCATAGATTTAGCACTGATTACCCTTGTGCGATCGCCACAGTTCTGGCACCATTGTCAATCATAGTAAGGGTTCCCTACCGCGTAGCCTATTTACTAACGAAGTACCGCAAACAGCATAATTTCAAAAATCATGAGTTTTTGCGAAACTTTGTCCGACTTTTGCTAGAATTCTACTCTAATACTGCATTTTTAACTCCCTCATCAAGGGAGTTGCAAGGTCTTAGATCCCCGGCTTTTTCAAGAAGTCGGGGATCTGTTAGGCATTAAACTAGATCAAAAACAACTGACAGGCTTTGCATAGTAAATCAATCAACCATTGGCAATGTCTCCAACCCTAGCCAAAAGGTACTGACGAATTACAAATTACGAACTCCGCACAGCGTCTTTTGTCATAGTATTCTCTTTGATATCTCCACCCTCTGGAAGTAGCTTATACCCCTAGACCCCCAGACCCCTCACCCCGATAAATGAAGCTGACAACGTAATATATTATTTTCCTGATGAAGGATTTTTCAGTCGCAAGAGATATAACTGAGTAATTACGTTATGAAAAAATCACAAGTTTGCTAGTATCTACAAGAAATAGCTGATTTTGACCCAGTAGTTTCTGAGTCAGGATACATTCTTTAAAATTACTGTCTTTAGTAACAAATATAATAAGCCAATGCAATACTTATATAATTCCGGTCTTACGTCTTTCTACTCTTGCTAAAATGACAAATCTTATCCCAATATGGTTTAGCAATGCCAAAAGCAAGAGATTAATCAGTAATCGAAAGTTTGCCTATCTTAAAATGCAATAGTACCTGTGCCTGTGTCTCAACTCCCCTCTCAACCCACTGACAGTAATAGTAGTGCTGCACCGGATGTAACTCCTGTCGTAGCACTCAAAGAACTTGTGTCAAGGCTGCACCGGGAACAGAACAAAATTCAGGATTTGTTAAGTTCTTTAGGATTTGCCCTCAGAAGTTTCAATAATTTAAATCAATTTTTGGAGCTGATTCCGCTGATGGCAACTAGAGTTACAGATGGGGACGGCAGCGCCCTATTTCTCTATAAACCTAACGGTCAAGTCAGATTAGAACAACTACACTGGCAAGATAGCGGACAGCGTCGGAATATTCGTAAAGCCTTAGAAACAGCTACCAGTCAAATCACACTTTTGCCAAATACTGCCCCTCTTGCAACTGCCACAGGGATTTTAGACGATCAGATGCATCGTTATTTGGGGCCAGATGTGCAAATATTTGGCACTGCTATTTTGGTAAAACATACAGAACGAGGATGGCTATATGTTTTAAGCCGCGATCCAGAATATAGTTGGACAGAAACTAGACAAAAGTTAGTCCGGTTAGTGGCAGATCAAACCGCAGTAGCGATTGAAAACGATGAACTAGCAGTAGAACTCAAGAAAAAAGAACGCTTAGATCAAGAATTAGAAATTGGTGCAGAAATTCAACGGCGACTCTTACCACGCCAATGTCCCATTGTTCCCGGTGCAGTCTTAGCTGCAAGGTGTAAACCAGCTAATCGTGTTGGTGGAGATTATTACGATTTTATTCCCACAAATCAAAATCAGATTCAAATCCACAATAAAATTGGTTTAGAAACTGGGCCTTTGGGTTTAGTAATTGGGGATGTCATGGGTAAAGGTGTCCCCGCCGGATTGATTATGACAATGATGCGGGGAATGTTACGAGGAGAAGTATTGCATGGTAATTCTCCTTCCAAGATTCTGCAAAATTTAAATCGAGTCATGTATGCGGATTTAGAAAATTCTCACCGCTTTGTGACGCTATTTTATTCAGAATTTAATCCCCAAACCCGCATTTTATCTTACAGTAATGCTGCACATAATCCGCCCTTGTGGTGGCACGCAGCCACAAAAACTGTAACCAGATTAGATACTCTGGGAATGTTAATAGGTTTAGATGCGAATAGTCAATATGAAGATGCCCAGGCACAATTAGAACCTGGGGATACAGTTATTTACTATACAGATGGCTTAACTGATGCCGCAGCTGCCGGTGGCGATCGCTTCGACGAAGAAAACTTCGTTGCTAGCTTTAGTGCTGCTTGTAGATATTGTGATGGCCCAGAAGAAATTGTTGATTACCTCTTTGACCAAGTACAGCAATTCATCGGTGATGATAAACAAAACACCGATGATATGACACTTGTGGTTTTACAAATTAAATAGTCAATGGTCAATGGTCAATGGTCAATGGTCAATGGTCAATGGTCAAAAAATTTTAAATTCTGGACTATTGACTCTGGACTATTGACTCTGGACTATTGACTATTGACCAATATCAAAAGACGATTGTCCAACCTTGCTTGCGGGAATCTCCCTTCGTGTAGGAAACACCATCAACCTTGATACCTTGGCGATCAAGCAGGGTGATAATACCGCCATTATTATCTAATTGGATACCGTCTTGATCTAAAGGCACTTTGAGCGCTTCCCCTGGATTAATAGTGCCACTGAGGGGCTGTTTGCGTTTGAGGCGATCGGCGATCGCCCAACCACTCAAATCAACTTGATCCGGTGAAGTATTAATTAAAGTTACTGTCTCCTTACCAACATCATCGCCAGCTGGATTTACCAAAGCCGCAATAATTCGGACTGCTGCTGTTGCCGCAATTGGCGTAATATCATCGATTCTGTTACCAGTTTTGTCATCAGTATGGAAAGATTGAGACTGGAAGGCTAAAAATATACCTACCCACTGATTTCGCGCTGGATAGTGAATTAACAGTCCCCCATCTTGCCAAACACCATTATCTTTTTGGAATTGACCGACACTACCCTGGTTAAAGTGGATGTCATGAATACCGTTACCAGGAAGAAAACCAAAATACTTATCCTTCACACCTGCTTCTGGGCCCCATCTTTCGCCAAACGGATATAGTACTGCTTCTGGTGAAGCGATCGCCCGCCCAATGTATAATTCCAGCAACTCGTTGAGGTCGTTATCTGGGCCAGGAACGTTGTACGGTAATGGCTTCATCTGTGTTGGGTCGAATAAATTCCCCCGGATGTAGTCTAAAGCGACACCTCCTGGTTTACTCGGCAACACATTGAAGCCAAAATCTAACTCTTCCAGTTCCTTAGTGATGGGATGGGAAAAGTTTTCGTCAACAAAATACAGTAATTCTGAAGGACTTTGCTTTGATTTGACATTGATGGCGATGCGATACTTATTATTCTTGTCGTCAGTTACTAGAACTTGGTAATGGGGAGAGGGGCCTTCACCCATCTGGCGATCCACAGCTTGGCATTTGAGAACCCCGTAATTTTTCAATGGCATCTGTATTCTCCTGAATTTCTCAGCGTTAGTTCTTTACTTTGAGACAAAGCAGGTTTCATATTTTACTTACTTTGTCAGAAGATAATTTAAGTAAAAGTTAAATTATCAAGATAAATCAGCTATTATGCTCAATTTTGCTTGAGCATGATGAGATACAGTAGTACCCTCTAGGGTAATTTTTTCCGTAAGTAATTCAGTGAGCAATTAGTCCTAGCCAATGGGGATAAGCGTAAGAATTTGCGATCGCTAATTGGGAATTTTGGTAACTATGGAACACCCAATTCGCCGTAGCTTGGAGATTTTCCTGCATTCGGCTATCTTCGCCAAAAGCTTCAAAAGCCAAACTCCACCAAGCATTTTCTCGAACAATCAAATTAGTGATTTCTACACTACAACCGTTATCTATACGTTCATTAGTTGCGACAGCTTGAACCGAAAAATCCCCTAAAACTTGAAAAAGCTGTGAATAGCGAACTTTCTGCACACTCACCCAGGAAGGATTATCTAAAACCATCCCCGGCTGAAAACTTTCGCCTTTCGAGTCTTCACACAGCCATTTACCCCATTTTTCAGCCTTACCTGTGACTAATTCGCCCAAATCCATCACATCAAGTTCTGCTTGTCGCCATTTTACTTCCAGCCTTCCCTGTCGCAGTTTGATTCCCAGATAATCACATCCTGGCGAGTAAAGATAAACATCTTCCCTTACTTCTGGTGATTTTAACGGGTCAAGCAGACAATGATGCTGAAACCAAAGTTGAATATTTTCCGGGAGATTACCAGGATAAAACCAGCGTAATTCGTGACTGACAAACATAATGTTAGTGGGCATTGGGTATGGGGCATTGGGCATTGGGCATTGGGCATGGGGCATGGGGCATGGGGCATGGGGCATGGGGCATTGGGCATTGGGCATTGGGCATGGGGCATGGGGCATTAAGCCGGATTAACGGAGTTCAAAGCCTCGTTGACGGAGTTCAAAGCCTGATTAACGGAGTTCAAAGCCTGATTAACGAAGTTCAAAGCCTGATTAACGAAGTTCAAAGCCTGATTAACGAAGTTCAAAGCCTGATTAACGAAGTTCAAAGCCTGATTAACAGAGTTCAAAGCCTGATTAACGGAGTTCAAAGCCTGATTAACGAAGTTCAAAGCCTGATTAACAGAGTTCAAAGCCTGATTAACGGAGTTCAAAGCCTCATTAACGGAGTTCAAAGCCTCAAAAGGCATCATCAATTTACAATACAGTTTGTCTTCCTTCCCACACTCCCCACACTCCCCACACTCCCTCATCCCCCTCATCACTTATAACCACATAACTAGCACCTGACGCTATTAAACAGAGTCCCGGTTGATGGGACAATGAGAAATTGTGCTTGCTTTGTTTTGCTTCCAGTCCAAAGGAATTTATAAAAAATGTGGAAAAGAATTGTATTCATGTTTCTATTGGTATTGAGTTTCAGCCTAAGTCACCCTGGTGTAGCAGCGGCGGCTGGACTCAAAAACTTTGTAAACACTGATAATGGCTATGAGTTCTCATATCCTAACGGCTGGGTGCAAGTGAAAGTTGCTAACGGCCCCGACGTAGTTTTCCATGATTTAATTGAAATCAGTGAAAATGTCTCAGTAGTAATTAGCCCCGTTCCCGAAGGTGAAACTTTAGCACAACTAGGAACACCAACAGAAGTAGGGTATAAATTGGGTAAAGCTGCTCTCGCTCCCCCAGACTCTGGTCGTTCGGCTGAATTAGTAAATGCTTTTGAACGAGAATCTGATGGTAAGAATTACTACTTGCTAGAGTATTTGGTGAAACTACCCAATCAACAACAACGCCATAACATCGCCAGCGTTGCCCTCAGCCGTGGTAAACTTTTTACTTTTAATGCCTCAATTCCGGAAAAACGTTGGCAGAAACTTAAATCTGCTATGGAACAGGTTGTAAGTTCATTCTTAGTTTATTAAATGGTCATGGGGCATGGGGCATGGGGCATGGGGCATGGGGCATGGGGCATTGAATATTTGTCATTGATCCTCTTCCTCATTCCCCTAATCCTTAGCTCCTAGCCCCTAGATTCAACCCTTAATTGATAATTTATAATTCATAATTCATAATTCATAATTCATAATTTTCTATGACAATTCCCCAGTTTGTACTTGCTTCTGCTTCGCCAGCGCGACGACGTTTACTGCAAAGTGTTGGGATTGAACCAATAGTTTATCCTAGCGATTTTGATGAATCGCAAATTCAATTAAATGATGCTGATGAGTTGGTGCAAACTCTTTCGCAACGCAAAGCGGAAACTGTAATTGAGCAGTTTGAATCAGCTTTGATTATGGGTTGTGATTCAGTTTTGGCTGTTAATGGTGAGATTCATGGTAAACCAGCCGATGCTAACGAAGCGATCGCCCGTTGGCAGATTATGCAAGGTAACTTTGGCGACCTGTACACTGGTCATACCTTGATTGACTTGACGCAAAACCGCACTGTCACCAAATGTCAGGTAACTAGAGTTTACTTTGCGCAAATGAGCGATCGCGATATTCAAGCTTATGTAGCTACCGGCGAACCCCTCAAATGTGCCGGTGCTTTTGCGCTAGAAGGTTTTGGTAGTTTATTTGTCGAAAAAATCGCCGGTTGTCACAGCAACGTCATTGGTCTGAGTTTACCTTTACTGCGCCACATGCTTGCAGAACTTGGATACAACGTTATTGATTTTTGGCGATCGTAAGGGCGCGGTAACCGCCATAGGTGTCAAATTGAGCTTCTAACGCTTACCCGATATACGTTTTACCCCATCCCTCCATCCCCTCCTCGCTTGCGGGGAGGGGAGGTTTTGCGTCAGCAAAGCCGGGGTGGGGTAAAACGGATCTTCATGGGAAGCGAAAAAACACAAAACCACGTTTTGATCAGGGTTTCACGTTAACTTGACATCAATGAACACTGCTAAACCCTGCATAGCGCGGATGTATCTAGTGAAGATTGCCGGAAAATCGGAAAAATATGATATTTAGGATGTATCCAAACAGGAATCCGGTTTTTTCGGCAAATAAATCTTAATTATGACAATTCAATTATCGCAACCCGACTTTCAACGCCTGATTAAGATAGTCTCTAATTTACCAGACTTTGCTAACGTGCGCGATCGCCGTCGTTTAGTTGCAGGTGCTTTAGAAGGTGTACCTCAAGCAGATATCATCTTGGCACGATTAGATTTGGATGGTATGCCGATGAATGTGGCGGTAGAAGTAGTGCGCTTCCTTGGCAATTTTGGACAGGTGGCTTATGGCAAAGAAGCTTTAGGAATTTTCCTCAATTATATTCAACCATATACAGGCGATGAAGATAATTCTTTCATTCAAGATTTATTTCAAACATATCCGCTTGATACTCCAGCTACTCCCAACCGCTTA
This sequence comes from Calothrix sp. NIES-2100, assembly GCF_002368195.1. GTDB lineage: Bacteria > Cyanobacteriota > Cyanobacteriia > Cyanobacteriales > Nostocaceae > Aulosira. The sequence continues at coordinate 8,954,210 of NZ_AP018178.1, forward strand.
ATTGATCGTTGGCGAGGCACTGATAATATAGCTGATATTAAAGAAAAAATTATTGGTGAAGATACATTACGCCACATTTATATTTTAGATATGGCACTGGATGCAGCTAAAGCCGTTGTTCATATCAAAATTCCCAAATTAAATGGACTTACCGAAGCGGCTACAGGTTTTATGATTGCACCAGATTTATTGATGACTAACAATCATGCGATCGCTAGCCAAGAGGAAGCTGAAAAAGCTGAATATACCTTTAATTACCAATTAGATAAAAATGGTAAAGAATGTCCTATTGTGACAGTCAACGCCTTACCTAATGGCAATTTTTATACCAATTCAGAATTAGATTATACAGTTATTAAACTTAATAATCCTCCCGATTTTGGCAATCATTTAAAACTTAAGAACAAGCAAGTACGTCGAGATGAACGAGTAGCAATTATTCAGCATCCTGGGGGACATTTAAAAAAAATCTCCATCCAAAATAACTTTGTCGCCTATGCTGACACCAAAGTTGTGCAATATACTACTAGCACTCTTCCCGGTTCTTCTGGCTCACCTGTATTTGATGATGATTTTCATGTAGTAGCAATTCATCATAGCGGGGGAATGTTAACAGAGCCAAGTACACAGCGCAAATATTTACGCAATGCGGGTACAAGTATGATAGCTGTGCTAAAAGATTTGCAAACAAACGCACCAGAAATTTACGCACAATTGCAGGGGTAATTGAGCAATGGCGATCAGTGGGAACCTAACGAATAAATTAGTCAGCTTGCTTCAAAGACATCTGAGAGATAAAAACGAGTGTAAAAGTAAATTATTCCTTTTATTCGGTGTAAATTCATCTATATCGAATCAGATTAATTGGGATACAGCATTAAGTAATATTATTCCCGATTTAATAGACAGACTAGATGCCTACGGGACAATGCCTAACTCAGAAAACATAGCCCTATGTGAATTTTTAAAGTTAATTAGTGAAAGTGTAGGTGCAGATGTCCAGATAGAGATAAGTAAGTTATCACAATTGATTATCCAAGAAAAACAAGCAGATATAAATACAAGGCAACAACAAAATTTTGCTTCAAAATTGTCAGTATTTAATTTTGAAACAGCGAAATTATATGTAAAAAATCAGAGTGTTATTTCTTACAAGGAGAGCAAGCAAGCTAATTATTTTGTAGAAGATTTGCCCTATGGTGTAAAGCTAGAGATGGTTGAAATTCCTGGTGGTACATTTTGGATGGGCGCTTCTAACAAAGAACAAGACAGTAGTGATTCTGAACGTCCCATACATGAAGTAACGGTTCCAACTTTCTTTATGGGGAAATATACCATTACTCAAGAACAATGGGAAAAAGTTGCTGGTTTTCTGCCTAAAATCAATAGATATTTAGAACCAAAACCTTCTCGCTTCAAGGGTCACGATCGTCTACCAGTTGAGAGCATTTCTTGGTATGATGCCGTTGAATTTTGCGATCGCCTCTCTCAATACACTCGCAACAGCTATCGTCTTCCCAGCGAAGCAGAATGGGAATATGCCTGTCGCGCTGGAACAACAACACCATTCCATTTTGGTGAAACAATCACATCAGAGTTAGCTAACTACAATGCTACCAAAACTTATGGTGCTGGTGTGAAAGGAACATATAGAAAAGAAACAACAGAAGTAGGGAGTTTTAAAGTAGCTAACGCCTTTGGATTATACGATATGCACGGAAACCTATGGGAATGGTGCCTCGATGATTGGCACAGTAACTATGAAGGAGCGCCAACAGATAGCAGCGCATGGTTTAATGATAATAATAATCTTTCCCAAAAACAAGGAATAGCCCTGCTGCGGGGCGGTTCCTGGATCGTCGTTCCTAACGGCTGCCGTTCCGCGTCTCGCCTTTATCTCTATTGGGCGGTGCGCGACTACGTCTTCAGTTTTGTTGGTTTTCGTGTTGTGTGCGCGGCTGGGAATATTTTCTAGTATCCCTTTATACTTTAGTCCTTAGCCCCTTACACTTGTTCTTTTTTTCTCTTTTGTCACCATGAGGCGACAAAAATTTTTTTCAGGACTTACGCATGGACTACGATTTTACGTCATTACTCGTTTAAGCGAAGTAATCGCAAAGGCTTAGTTTTTCGTCATAAACTCCCCATTATGCAATATCGCTTCCCCATGATCGGGAATCCAAGCTAGCCACTCATCTTCCGAAACCGGACACAATAACAGCGCTTCATCAAAACTAAAGGGATTGGGAAGTTGCAACAGCTTCACCCACCCAGAAGCTGCAAACTTCTGTGGTGACTCCTTGGCGTAAGACTTGTTGGTAACATCCAGATTCCGCCTTCTGAGTTGCACTGCAAAATCTGGTCTCTCAGAATCTAGTTTCATAGCTAATGGACTAATATCAAATTATTTCTGTAACTAAGGATACAAAATAAAGAATCCTGTTGAAAAGCAACCGTTTTATAACTTTACACAAATTCTTAATCCCCCTCATCCCCCGAAGGCTGAGCGGAGTCGTAAAGCCTGCGGCATAGCTTCTCCTGTCGGAGAGGCTGCGCCCTAAGCGTTGGCGCAGCCTCTCGCAGAGAAGCCTGTCCCCCTTGTCCCCTCATCCTAGGCTGTTGATTTTGATGGGATTTGGGTTTTTTTGGTTCATGCTATTTTTGTGTCAGCGCAAAATCTTTCTGGTGTCATTGCGAGCGGAGCGAAGCAATCACCTGGGATTGCTTCGCTCCGCTCGCAATGACTATACAAATTTTGCATGAATTTTTACCCCCTAAAAAGGCACAGAGTCAACAGCCTACCCTCATCCCCCATCTGTAGGTTCTGTTACGTTTTCCCGCAACTGATGAATGTAGAATTCAGTTAACCAAAGTTTGATGGAGTCAGTTAAAAGCAGTAAAGAAACTAAGTTCGTAGGGTGTGACAGTCCTAGAGATGGAGAATGTAGCAGATGTATTATTTCCTGACGCCGCCTACAAATTGGGTATTCTTTTAATTTTCAGTCCCTCAGTCAAAAACCGCAGATAAACTAAGTCTTTGGATATCTAATCTAAAGAGAGTTAGTTGTCTTTGAATATCAAAGCTAATACAGTTTAGTTAGCCTAGAAATGGTAATTTTAGCTTTGTGAAACTCTACATAATTATCACAATAATCAAAGCATCTATCCTAACGATAAAACCTGCTAAATTCTAGAGATTTTTGCAAATACAATACATTTTCAGCATCACCAATCATGTCAATATAATTCGTAATTGCTACTCTAGCCAATTGCTTTTGTAGTCAGGACTTCAGTCCTGAATTTGTCAGCACTAAACTGCTGACTACAAACCTATTAATGCAATAGTCGATTCATTTAACTAAGGGTAATAGTAATTATCGAAAACTCGGCAACAGATTCAAACCCAAACATCTAGATTCTGTCCGAATGACAACTGACAAATTACGAATTAAAGTTTGCTTTTTCTTCGATCAGCACAATTCAGATAAACGGGCAATATATCATGTCAAGGGTGACTGAGAGGCCAAAGCTCGCAGAGCAGTCAGTTGAGCAACCTAAAGTTTGGTGGAGTATTGCTGTAGCCCTACCAATAGTAATCGCTGCTGGGGTACTCGGTACAGCCAAAGTCGAACAGTTAAGAAAGCTGGCTGCATCTGTACCGATTAGACCAATGAGCAACAGTATCACTGCTGTTGGTCATTTGGAACCACGAAGCGAAGTCATTAAGTTATCTGCGCCAATGGCGGGGATGCAAGCGGGTTCGCGAGTGCAACAACTCTTGATTCAAGAGGGCGATAAGGTGAAACAAGGTCAAGTAGTTGCGATTTTGGATAACCACGACACCCAAACAGCAGCACTGGAAGAAGCAAAAGCCAAATTGCAAGAATCTCGTGCCAATTTAGGACAAGTCAGAGCCGGATCGCCAAGAGATATTCAAGCCCAAACATCTGTAATTGCTCGCTTAGAAGCCCAGTTACGTGGAGAAAGGGATGCACAGCAAGCAACGATCGCGCGGATCGCCGCTCAGTTAAGTGGGGAAAAAATTGTCCAACAAGCCATGATTAATCGCTTAGAAGCGGAACTGAGTGGACAAAAAGATACTTTAAGAGCAACCGTTACACGTATACAAGCTGAACAGCGTAACGCCCAAGTTGATGCTCAACGCTATGACATGTTGTATAAAGAAGGTGCTATTTCTCAACAAGAGCGAGATAGAAGACGCTTAAGTGCAGTCACCAGCAATCAGCAGGTTGTGGAAAGTCAAGCTACTTTCAAACAAACTGTTGCAACTATCCGCCAACAAATTGCTGAAGCTAGAGCTAATCAAGTCAAAACTTTATCAACCTTACAACAGCAGCTAATTGAAGCGAAAGTTAACCGCGATAAAACCGTAGCTACTTTACAAAGACAAATCGAGGAAGAAAAAGCCAAACTTCAAAGACTTCTAGAAGTTAGCCCTGCTGATGTACAAATGGCGCAAGCACAAGTGAGTAATGCGATCGCAATGGTGAGAAAAGCGGAAGCAGAACTCAAATTGAGCTATGTGAAAGCACCAATTAATGGTGAGATATTAAAAATTCACACCAAATCAGGTGAAGCTATTAATCAAATGGGAATTGCGGAAATTGGGCAAACCGATCAAATGATTGTGATTGCTGAAGTAACTGAAGACAGTATTGGTAAAGTGCGTCTCGGTCAAAATGCCACAATTAGTAGTGATAATGGAGCCTTTACTAGCGAATTAAGGGGAACAGTCACAGAAATTGGCAGAAAAATTGGCAAAAAAGATGTACTGAATACAGATCCAGCGGCTGATGTGGATGCCAGAGTTGTAGAAGTAAAAATCGCCCTGACTCCAGAAGATAGTACCAAAGTTGCAGGCTTAACCTACGCCAAGGTTGTTGTGGAAATTAATAACTAATTTGTCAGTTGTCAGTTGTCAGTTGTCATTAGTAAGGGTTTTAAGCGATCGCATAAATATACCAGCCATAGCAAATGTCTGAAACCAAGAGTAAACAGCTAATTCCGAATGACCAATGACCAATGACCAATGACCAATGATTAATAAACTGATTGCTAGTATTTTTCAACCTTTTAATCCCCAGAAAAAAATACCTTTATCATGGCTACAATTAACAAGGGAGAAAACTCGCTTAGCCGTGGCTCTGGCAGGTATTGGCTTTGCTGATATTTTGATGTTTATGCAACTTGGTTTCCGAGATGCTTTGTATTATAGTAACGTTCGTTTCCATACAAGTTTGCAGGGCGACATTATTTTAATCAATAGCCAATCTAATGCTGTCTTGTCGATGAAAAGTTTTTCTCAACGACGGTTATATAAAGCTTTAGATTTACCAACAGTCCAATCAGTACATCCTATATATTTAGACTATACAAGCTGGAAAAATCCGGAAACAGGCCGCCCTCGGAGCATTCTTATATTTGGATTTAATCCTGAAGTTAACTTATTCAATCTACCTGGAGTTCAAGAAAATTTAGAGAAATTAAAACTGCCTGATGTCGTTTTATATGACCGTTCTTCTAGATTAGAGTATGGGCCAATTGCAGCTAATATTGACCAAGGCAAAACTGTGACAGCAGAAGTAAGGCGACGGCGAATAAAAGTAGGCGGATTATTTACTTTAGGTGCATCATTTGGAGCCGATGGTAATCTCATTACTAGTGATGTCAATTTTTTGCGGATATTCAACACCCGTCAGCGAGGTTTAATTGATATTGGCGTAATTAAATTAAAACCAGGCGCAAATGTAATTGCTGTTACTCAGGAATTAAAAAATTACTTACCTAAAGAAATCAATGTTTTAACAAAACAAGAATTTATTGACTTTGAACGTAATTATTGGGCTACTAGTACCGCTATTGGGTTTATTTTTACCTTAGGTACAATTATGGGTTTCATTGTGGGCACTGTAATTGTTTATCAAATCCTTTATACAGAAGTTGCAGATCATTTAGCTGAATATGCTACGTTAAAAGCAATAGGATATACGCAAAATTATTTGTTAATGGTGATTTTGCAAGAAGCTTTGATATTAGCTTTAATCGGGTATCTACCAGGTTTTGCTTCTGCTTTATTAATGTACAAAGCAGCAAAAGATGCAACTTTATTACCAGTATTTATGAATCTTGAACGGGCTTTATTAGTCTTATTTTTAACTATTGCAATGTGCTTTATTTCTGGCGCAATAGCTGTACGTAAATTAAGTTCAGCTGATCCAGCCGATATATTTTAAATAATTCTGTAAATATTTGCGCCTAATTAAATGATGGCAAAAATAAAATGATTATAAATGCTCAACACTTATTGAAAATAATAAATTATCATTAATAATTGATAATTTATTTTACAACAGTTCTATCTCAGGGCTGGTAACTTCTAGGTAATTAATTTATGATGAAAAAAGAACCTGTAATTGCTATTAAAAATATCAATCACTATTATGGCAGAGGCGCACTAAAGAGACAAATATTATTTGATATTAACCTAGAAATTTACCCTGGTGAAATTGTAATTATGACTGGGCCATCAGGGTCAGGTAAAACAACATTATTGAGCTTAATTGGTGGTTTAAGGTCTGTACAAGAGGGTAGTCTAAAATTTTTAGGTGCAGAATTAGCTGGTGCTAGTCAGAACCAATTAGTGCAAGTCCGACGCAAAATTGGTTATATTTTTCAAGCTCATAATTTGTTGGGTTTTTTAACCGCCAGACAGAACGTGCAAATGGCGGTAGAGTTGAATGACGAGATTGCTCAAAGTAGAGCGATCGCTAAATCAGAAGCCATGCTCAAAGCAGTTGGCTTAGAAGACAGAATCAATTACTATCCAGATAATCTGTCTGGGGGTCAAAAACAAAGAATTGCGATCGCCAGAGCTTTGGTGAATCGTCCCCCACTAGTACTAGCAGATGAACCTACAGCCGCTTTAGACAAGCAATCTGGACGTGATGTGGTAGAAATCATGCAGAGTCTTGCCAAAGACCAAGGAACCTCTATTTTGTTAGTCACCCATGATAACCGGATTTTGGATATAGCCGATCGCATTGTCGAAATGGAAGATGGTCTTTTGACCCGTGATTCCCAAGGTATGGTTAAAAACCATAACTCTTGAGAGTCCCCGACCATCGCAGTACGGGGATGAGGGGGATGAGGGAAGGGGGATGAGGGAAGGGTGACAAGGGGGATAAGGGAGAAATCATCAATGCCCAATGCCCAAGGCTGAGAAACTTGGGTTATTTAGTAGAACCTGATTGTTTAAATATAGACTCTTGCAAACTTTTTGGGGAATTAGCTTGGCGGCTAGTACGAAATGTCACATTGACCCCTTCATTTGATTGCTCAAGTACTAAAAGCGGAGTAGGCTTAGCCTTTTGATCCCATTGCATATGGGCAACGCGCCCTTGAATTGTCGGTTGCCAAGTATCTTCATCTTCTGTGGGACTAAGGTAAGTTTCAATACAATCAATAATTTGGCTAATAGTGGCAGAAGTCGCTTGCGTTGGTAATTTCATTAACCGAATTTGCACCCGGAATAGTACTCGCTTGGCAATGTTGGGTGGAGTCCCAGTTTCATACTCGACATCAAAAATTTCATCCACCTGACGTGCGGTATTACTGGCAATCCCTACCATTCCCTGTTGGGATTGATTTGGACGCAAAGCTTGAGAAATTTTATCTTTAACTTTGATTTTAATTTGATTAACGATCGCAAAATGAAATACCTCCTCTGACATCCGCATCCGCAGATAATCTAAGTTAAAGTCCCGTGAGTTCACTAAGTCGGGATTAGTTTCCATTTTGCGAATGGTTTCCAGCGCTAACTTAAACTTTTTCTCTAATTCCCGCGCCCGGAATTGTTCAAACTTGAGTTTTTTCTCCAGCCCAGACATTAAAATCTTGCCATAAACAATGACAGCTATCAGAGCTAAAGCTAATGCTCCAGAACCTAAAATTAACACAGGTGGTATTTCGGCATTACTAGCTGGTACTTCCTGAGATGCCTTTTTAGGCTTTGGCGATTGCGCCGTCATCAATATCAAATTTGACATAGTTGGTAAAAAGAAAAATTTCATTCCTGATGTTTAGGATGCCCAAATTTTGCCTGCCATTTTGCGGTATTATTACTGTTTTTTAGACATGTAGCTAAATCGTATATGTACAGACACCTTAGCCCGTCTGGTGAAGGTTTGATAAATTCTTTACCCTTGTCCCAAGCTGACTCAATTAGCCCCAACAATATTCGCCTGGTGGCTACAGATATGGATGGCACTTTAACCAGTAACGGAAAATTTACAAATCAATTGCTGCAAGCTTTAGAAAATTTAGCAGCAGCAGAAATCAAAGTATTAATTGTTACAGGTCGTTCTGCTGGATGGGTGAGTGGACTAAGTAGTTTAATGCCTGTGGTGGGTGCTATAGCAGAAAACGGTGGTTTATTTTATCTTTCTGGATGCGATCGCGCGATCGCTTTAACACCAATTCCTGACTTAGATAGCCATCGTCAGCAATTAGCTGCGGCTTTTAGGGAATTACAAATCAAATTTCCGCAAATCCAAGAATCTGCGGACAATCGCTTTCGGCTCACCGACTGGACTTTTGACGTAGCTTCATTAACGCCTAGTGAACTACAAACTCTAGCCCATCTTTGTCAAGAAATGGGATGGGGATTCACCTACAGTAATGTGCAATGTCACATTAAACCCCAAACTCAAGATAAGGCTACTGGATTGTTGCAAGTATTACAGCAATACTGGACTGAATATTCATTAGAACAAGTTGTGACAGTAGGCGATAGTCCTAATGATGAAAGTTTATTTGATCGGCGTTATTTTCCCATTTCTGTGGGTGTAGCAAATGTATTAAAATATGCTACCCAGCTACAGCATCAGCCTGCTTATGTGACTACTGCTGCGGAAGGTGAGGGATTTTGTGAGTTATCTAACTATATTTTGCAAGGTATAAATTAGTTCTTAGTCAAAACTTCAGCCGATGAATTGAACAAGCGCGCTCTGTACTGACGACGAATTCGTCAAAATTCATAACACAGACCAATAGTATCTTAATTTAATAGTACAATTGTACTAAATAATGTGGGTTCAGAGGAAGTTATGTCTCAAGCAGATAATACAGCAGACATTTTATACCAACAGTTACAGATGCTTGGCGATCGCGAATTACAAGTTGAGTATTTAAACCAATTGCAATGGACAGAACCCATCGCACAGATATTACCCCTAGTCAATGATGAAACTGCGTTACGAGTAGTGAAGTTAGCTTTAGAAATAGACTTGTGTTTAGGAGCTAAACTCGCAGGAGCAGTGAAACCAGAGCTACAAAGCACTACAGTAGATTGGGTAATATCTACTGAGGTTTCTCCAGCATTTTTATTTGACCTAGTGGGTATAACTGGATCTGATGCAGCAATTCCGTTTCTAGTCAAAGTTGTGAACGAAGAGAAAAATGCATATTATGCAATTCACACATTAGGTAAAATTGCTACAGAAGCAGCAGTGGAAGTACTCATAGAAATATACCACGACGCACAAAGGAACAATTCTCAAAAAGAGATAGATGATGTCATTTATCCGTTAGCAACAATTGGTACAGAAGCAGCAGTGGAAGTACTTATAGAAATCATGAACGATGAACGGTGGAATGACTATGACATGTTAGGAGCCTGCACTGAAGCAGCACAAGCATTAGCAAATATCAATTCTGAGTCTGCAAGACAAGCGCTAGTGCGTTGGTGTCTGAAATATTTCGATTGGACAGATTTTAGCAGTATTGCTGCTGAGATTCTGATTCCAATTGCTACCCCGGAGATTGTACCAGAACTCCAGAAATTTTTAGAAAATGAAGAATATGATGATTACCTGCGTCAAGATGCAGCTATGGTCTTGGACGCTATTAATGCCAAAGCTAGCATTAATGAAGATGAGCCGCAATTAACTCCAACTAGCTCTCAGCCAAACTTGGTAAGCTTGGAACAACTTTTACACGATCAAGACGAATCAGTTCGTTTTAGCGCCGTTAAAAAATTGGGTGGAGTTGCTTCTGAAGCTGTAATACCGTTGTTACAACATGCGTTGAATGATGAATACGTTGGGGTACGTCGCTGTGCTGCGGAGCAATTAGGGATTCTTGGTACAGAGTCAGCAGTAGCGGGACTAATACAGGCTTTGAATGATGAGAATTCTGCGGTACGTTGGTCAGCTGCTGAGGGATTGGGTAAAATTGGTGCGGAATCAGCAACGACAGCACTAATTGCAGCATTGAACGATGAAAGTGCAGGAGTGCGATCGCTTGTTGTCGAAGCATTAGGTAAAATCCCAACAGCAGCAGCAATGTTGGGTGTACAGCAAGCTTTGAGTGATGCGGATATTTGGGTGCGGTTGAATGCTGCTCAGGCTATAGGTTCTGAAGAATGTGTACAAATTTTACGACAGGCTTTGAGCGATCGCAATGTTAACATTCGTAGTAAAGCTGCTTTTGCTTTAGGAGAAGTTGGTGCGAAATCTGCCATTCCCGAACTCATTGTGACATTAACAGATGAAGAAGCGAAAGTGCGTACAAATACGCTCGCGGCTTTAGGCAAAATTGTCACTCCAGAATCATTATCTGCGCTGTTACGGATGTTAGAAGAAACTCAAAATTTTACACAATTAGCAGAAACAATTGATTCTCTACAAAAAGCTCTTGGTTATTACAATCCTCTTTATTGTATACATAGCTAATGTCCAATCAAAGAATTGCAAAACTAACTCCTGAACAAGCAGCTTTAATTCCCGTTTATCGGGAAAAGTGGACAAGTATTGCGCTCTCAACAATACCAATTGACCGCCAAAAAGCCAGAGAATCAGTCACAGTAGCTTACCAGCTTCTAGACTTACCAGAACCGGAAATTATCTTCTTTGATAGTCCTTATGCAGCTTGGAACGAGCGATTAGTGGAAATTATTAACCTACCAAAGAAAGAACGTTGGCAGATAATTAATGAAATTGAATTGATCACCGGCAATTTAAAAATACATTTAATAAATGAACTCCGATATCAATTGACTCCCCAAATTCAAGATGAATTGTTATTTTATTTGCATCGCGAACTTGATATTGAACCGCTTTTAAGTAATGAATTGAATTTAATGTGGAGTATTTTAGATAGTAAATCTAACAGAAAATTGCAAACATCAGAGATAACTTTAGCCGCAAGCGGTGTTTGTAATTTGTGGGCAGAAGCTGGTGCTTATTTAGATTTTTGTATTTCTGTTTTAAATTGTGTCGTTGACCAACAAAGATGGATAATTTATCAAAACCTGATCACAAACATGGGTAAATTGTTTCCCATGAAGAAGCAAGCAGTATTATGCGATCGCCCCTGTAAGCTTTTATTCGACAATGAAAATCGCCTTCATAGCGAAGCGGAAGCGGCGGTACAATATGTCGATGGATACAGTGTATATGTCGAGCGCGGTACAAGAATTACAAGCAAGCAATTTGAAAAAAGAATGCGACATATGTATCCGTAGGGGCGGGGTTTCCCCGCCCTTTGCGACAATGCGTATGTCACGATCGTTAATTGAATCGCAATTTGAAAAAAGAATGAAAAATCTCTCATTGTAGAGACGTTTCATAAAACATCTCTACAATCGCCTAAATATCAGCCGAAGGTTCTAATAACTGAACAGTAGTTTGTGCTGCTGGTACTTTCACTGTCACTTTTTTATTAAAAGTCAGTCCAGTTTCACCTTTATCAATCTGAATTGTGTCTCCAGAAATAAAGGTATTCTCCAGTAACTTAGTGGCTATGGGATTTTCGATTTGACGCTGAATTGCTCGTTTTAGGGGTCGTGCGCCATAAACTGGGTCATAGCCTGATTCTACTAGGTAGTCACAAGCAGAGGCGGAAATCTCAAAGGAGATTTTTTGCTCTTTGAGGAGATTTTCCACGCGCTTGAGTTGAATGTAGATAATTTGGCGCATTTCTGAACGGCTGAGGGTATGGAAGAGAATCGTGTCGTCTACACGGTTGAGAAATTCTGGACGGAAGTGCGATCGCAACCCTTCCATTACCCGATTTTGCATCATTTCATACTTGGAGTCATCACCAGATACATCCAGGATGTGTTCGCTACCGATGTTACTGGTCATCACAATCACAGTGTTGCGAAAATCTACTGTTCTGCCTTGGGAATCAGTAATTCTCCCATCATCCAATACTTGCAATAAAATATTGAATACATCGGGGTGAGCTTTTTCAACTTCATCCAATAACACTACAGAGTAGGGGTGACGGCGAACTGCTTCGGAAAGTTGACCGCCTTCTTCATAGCCAACATATCCTGGAGGCGCACCCACCAACCGGGAAACCGAGTGTTTTTCCATATACTCGGACATATCCAAGCGGATTAAAGCATCATCAGAATCAAAGAGAAACTGCGCTAAAGCACGGGCGAGTTCAGTTTTACCTACGCCTGTCGGTCCCATTAACAAAAATGAACCGATAGGACGGTTGGGATCTTTCATCCCCGCCCTAGCGCGGCGAATTGCTGCTGCTACGGCTGTTACTGCTTCTTGTTGTCCAATTACTCGTTGATGCAAATGATGCTCTAGTTGTAGCAATTTTTGCCGTTCCGATGCCATCAAGCGATTTACGGGAATTCCTGTCCATTTAGCAACAATTTCCGCAATATCGGCTTCTGTGACTTGTTCTCGCAGCAGGGTAGCACCTGTACTTTGAATTTTTAACAGTTGCGCTTCTTTAGCTTCGCGATCGCGCTGTACTCCTTCCAATTTGCCATACTTTAATTGGGCAGCTTTGTTGAGGTCATAGTCCCGTTCTGCTTGCTCAATTTGTACCCGTAAAGCGTCTTCTTCTTTCTTTAAAGCACTGATAGCTTCCAATAGCTGCTTTTCACCTTGCCATTGGTCGTTAAATTTTTGCTGTTTAACTGTTAAAGAGGTAATTTCTTCCTCAATTCGCTGCAAACGTTCCTTGGTTTGCGGCGTACCTTTATCTTCCCCAGCTAAGGACAGCTTTTCCATTTCTAGCTGCATCAAGCGACGGTCAATGGTTTCCAGTTCCGCAGGTTTGGAGGTAATTTCCATTTTCAGCTGGGCTGCGGCTTCATCTACTAAGTCAATGGCTTTATCGGGTAAAAAGCGATCGGAAATATAACGCGCTGACAAAGTGGCTGCGGCTACTAACGCAGAATCAGAAATTTTGACGTTGTGATGCACTTCATAACGTTCTTTCAAACCCCGCAAAATCGAAATCGTATTTTCTACAGTGGGTTGATCGACAAATACCTGCTGAAAACGGCGTTCTAAAGCTGCGTCTTTTTCGATGTGTTTACGGAATTCATCTAAAGTAGTCGCCCCAATACAACGCAACTCGCCCCGCGCCAGCATGGGTTTAAGTAAATTCCCTGCATCCATTGACCCTTGTTGATTGGAACCTGCACCCACAACGGTGTGCAGTTCGTCAATAAATAAAACGATTTGCCCGTTTGATTCCGTAACTTCCCGGAGAACAGCTTTGAGACGGTCTTCAAATTCACCTCGGTATTTAGCACCAGCAATTAAACTACCAATATCTAAAGAAATAAGTTGGCGGTTTTTCAGCGATTCGGGTACATCACCGTTAACCATGCGTTGTGCTAAAGCTTCGGCGATCGCAGTTTTCCCAACTCCAGGTTCGCCAATCAATACGGGGTTATTCTTACTCCGGCGAGATAATACCTGGATAACGCGGCGAATTTCGTCATCTCGCCCAATTACTGGGTCAAGCTTCCCTAATTTTGCCTGTTCTGTCAAATCTCTGCCAAATTTTTGTAAGGCTTCATAGCGAGACTCTGGGCTTTGATCGGTCACTTTTTGGCTACCGCGCACAGTTTTCGTTGCCGCCTCTAGCTTAGTATTATCTACGTTAAAGCCTTTGAGGAGCCGCCGCCCAATTCGGTCATCTTCCGCAAAAGCTAGCAGTATATGTTCTACAGAAATGAAGCCATCTTTCATCCTGACTCGATGTTCTTCGGCGCGATCGAGCAGAACGTCTAAACTACGTCCTAGGTACAGTTGATCGCTTTTCCCCACCCTAGGTTGTTTTTTGGTAAAAGCTTCCAGTTGCTCTTGTAAGCGAATCGGATCAACCTCAGATCTGGCGAGAATACGTATTGCTAAGCTAGTAGGTTCTTCTAAAAGGGCAATAATTAAATGTTCAACATCTAATTGCTGTTGTTGATAAGCACGGACTATATCCTGAGATTTGACAATTGCTTCCCAGGCTTTATCAGTAAATTTATTGGGATCTGTAGGTTGCATTTTGACAATTTTCTGGTTGAGAGTTCAGATTTAGGAGCCACTGTCAGGCTTCTTTGGCTTATACCAAGTGGCGAATTTTACTGTATAAATTGGCGATTAGGGAGGAATCAACACACAAAAAGCACAATATATAGCGATGTATTTACTGCCTTAGCCGAGAATGAAAACTGTGATGCTGCATATTAAATATCCAAACATTATTGCCATGTATTAGCGTGTATCTGAAGTTGCAATTTAAACTTAGTACTTGATTGTAGTGCAACACATTACCTATTTTGCGACATCCTCCTACAAGTCATGCTATCGCATACAGTTTAGCTTTCTCACTAACTCTAGCTACTGCTGAGAATACTTAGGAACCGCTCATACCAATTTGAGATTTTAGATTCAAAACCTATAACACAAGGCTGTTCTGTGGATTCTCAAACAATTCTACCTATGCCAATTTGGTATTAGAAGGGATTAACCGTGGATTTGTTAATCAATTTTCAGATGAGCTTGTTAACAGATAAATCTTCCCGTTCTATTACATGGAGATTGCTGAACAAACAGCTATTTCTGGTATGAGTTTCTTTTTGAAAGTACTAAGTAATAGAAATTACTTCTCCATGATTGTGCGCGATCGCAATCGCGATCGCAATGCCTGAGTCACCCAGTTTATTGTCTCAAAATCAGTTGACTCAGAAAATTAACTTTTAGCCCCAGGCATTGCTTCACGCTCAACTTTAGTACCTGTTTTTTCTAAATGATTACTGAGTTACTAGTTGTTGTGATTCCTGTTTCACCTCTATTTCTGGAGTCCTAACTTGTATAAGTTCGACTTTATACCCATCTGGATCTTCCACAAATGCAATTACCGTAGTACCGTGCTTCATTGGGCCTGGTTCGCGGACTACCTTACCGCCACGTTTTTTGATTTCTTCACAAGTTCCATAAATATCATCCACGCCAATGGCAATATGACCATAGGCGTTACCCAATTCGTACTTTTCCACCCCCCAGTTGTAAGTTAGTTCTAGGACTGTATGATCGCTTTCGTCACCATAGCCAACAAAAGCTAGAGTGAATTTTCCATCTGGATAATCTTTTCGCCGCAGCAATTTCATCCCCAGGACATCACTGTAGAATTTCAAGGACTCTTCAAGATTGCCCACCCGTAGCATTGTATGAAGTAAGCGCATGATTAACTCCTGATTAGTTCTTTACCGATTGTAAATTGGGACTGGTGATACATGGGAAGGGATGAGGAGACGTTGAAGGTTGACTGTTGACAACTTACACCCAATAGTCCGTCAAAATTGACTGAGAGACAGAGATTTTACTCGTTTTGCGCCTTTGGGGGGCGAAAATTTGAAAGTCTGGGCGTTGACAAGCGGATTTGCGGTTCTACTCAGGATCTTTTCTGTGAGTACAATGTCTGTGCCTTGGTTTGTACCTGCAAATTGTAATTGCTTGAGGATTGCAGTCTCTGGTTGCACAAAAGCAGTAAAAGTAAATTTTTCTTTTAAATCTCTGTAAGTATATACGTAAAAGGAATCGCCATTTATTGTCCGTCTATCACCTTTGAGAAAATCTTTACTAAGAATGCCAAGTTCTGCCAAAACTTTTTCATCTGATAAACCTCCATTTGCAATAACTTGTTTATACTGTTCAGATACCTGTAAAGAAGCTATAGAAGACGGACTAATAAAAATCCAATCGCCTGAATCTTGGAACTCTTGATAGGACTTGACGGCATATTGTTGTAAGTCAGCTCGGTAAATCCAAACTTGTTTACCATCAGAAACTACGAGATTACCAGATTTTGTTTGTTCCCCTAATTTGCGCCAAGCAATTTCGGCGCGAAACTTTTGATCTGACTGAGTAATTATTTTAGTTTGGAGATAAATTGTAATTTCACTATCTTCAATGCCTACGTTAAACTCTATTTGAGATTCAGTTTGATAGCGATCGCTCCCAAAAAAATTGGTGATACTTTTAGCTAGCAAAGGCAGATCAACTTGTTCCGTAGCCTGACTGATAGTTGTCGCATTTTCAGCAGAAATTAGTTGGGAGGGTTGATTTGGCACAGCATTTACTGCTCCCGCCAACATGGCAATGATGCTGAAAACCGCGATCGTTGTCAACTTCGATTTCATAGGTAGTTTCTCCGCCAAGAATTCACAATCCAAATGCCCGGTATTGTGCCAATGGTAACAAGGATGCTGGTTGATACGGACAAACGTGGAATTAAATCAGGCGAGTCGAAGGGATACCCAATGAAAAAATGATTGGGAAATCTTGTTTAATCTCAGCCAATAAAGTCCTTTAAAAGCCTATGCTAACGATTGGGTTAAGCCACAGGACTATAGAGAGGAAACCTGAAATAGGTACTCTTATAAAGGAAACAAAGGATAAACCACACATGAGTACAATTCTAGATACCGCCATTGAGGCGATCGTTGCCCGTGAAATTCTCGACTCACGGGGTAGACCTACAGTTGAAGCAGAAGTACATTTGCTCAACGGTGCTGTGGGACTGGCACAGGTTCCCAGTGGAGCCTCTACCGGCACTTTTGAAGCCCACGAACTGCGAGATGGCGATAAAAGCCGTTACGGGGGTAAAGGAGTACTCAAGGCGGTGCAAAACGTCAATGAGACACTTGCGCCAAAGTTATTAAACTTGGATGTGCTGAACCAAGAACTGCTAGACCGGACGATGATCGCCCTGGATGGTTCGCCAAATAAATCCAATTTGGGTGCGAATGCAATTTTGGCAGTCTCTCTCGCCGCCGCCAAAGCTGGTGCTGAATCTCTGGGAATTCCCTTATATCGCTATTTAGGCGGGCCTTTAGCGAATTTGTTGCCAGTACCGTTGATGAACGTAATTAACGGTGGTGCCCACGCCGCTAACAACGTGGATTTTCAAGAGTTTATGATTGTCCCAGTGGGCGCTTCTTCCTTCAAAGAAGCTTTGCGCTGGGGTGCGGAAGTGTTTGCTACCCTCAGCCAGGTATTGGATGAAAAGGGTTTACTCACCGGAGTGGGCGATGAAGGCGGCTTTGCCCCAAACTTAGAATCTAATCAGGTAGCTTTGGAATTACTGGTTGCTGCTATTAAGAAAGCGGGTTACAAGCCAGGAGAACAAGTAGCTTTAGCTTTAGATGTGGCAGCTAGTGAGTTCTACAAAAATGGACAATATGTCTATGACGGTAAACCCCACGCGCCCACAGAATTTATTGATTATTTAGCCCAGTTAGTTGACCAATACCCGATTGTCTCAATTGAAGATGGCTTGCATGAGGAAGATTGGCAGAGTTGGCAATTGCTCACTCAGAAGCTTGGTTCGCGGGTGCAGTTGGTAGGTGATGACCTATTTGTAACTAACGCTACTCGCTTACAAAAAGGTATTGAACAAAAAGCTGGCAACGCCATTTTGATTAAACTCAATCAAATTGGTTCTTTGACAGAAACTTTGGAAACAATTGACCTAGCGACCCGCAACGGCTTCCGCTCAGTAATTAGCCATAGATCTGGTGAAACTGAAGACACAACGATCGCGGATTTAGCTGTCGCTACCCGTGCCGGTCAAATCAAAACTGGTTCTTTATGCCGTAGCGAACGAGTAGCCAAATACAATCGCTTACTACGCATTGAGGATCAACTAGGCGATCGCGCCCTTTATGCCGGTGCAGTTGGCTTAGGGCCGAAATAAAGGCTGTAGGACGAAGTCCTTCCCGAAGGGTAGGATGAAGGATGAAGGCTGAAAAATTCCTAACTTCATCCTTCATACTTCATACTTCATACTTCATGGATAAAACCCAAGTTTGGGCAATCCCAAGGTTTCATCCCAACCCATCATGATGTTTAAACACTGAATCGCTTGACCCGCCTGCCCTTTAATGAGGTTATCGATTGCTGACATCACAATCACGCGTCTGGTACGCGGGTCAACTTCTATACCGATATAGCAGAGATTGCTGCCGCTAGCCCACTTTGTTTGGGGGTAAATGCCACTTTCGCAGACTTTTACCCAAGGAGCGTTACGGTAAAAAGCATTATAAATTGTTAACATATCATCTCTGACAAGACCGGGATCGCGCAGTGAGGCATACACAGTGGCCAAAATTCCCCGCACCATCGGGATCAGATGGGGAGTAAATTGGACTGTCAGCTCGTGTCCTGCCAAATCGCTACAAACTTGCTCAATTTCTGGGGTATGACGGTGACGAGCAACTCCGTATGCAGCGAGGGAGTTGTCTGCCTCAGCTAAGAGCATATTAATTTTAGCTTGTCGTCCTCCGCCAGATGTACCTGATTTAGCGTCGATAATGGCGGTTTCGGGCACAATTAAACCCTGCTTCAAGAGTGGTGAAAGAGCTAGAAGACTAGCTGTAGGATAGCAGCCGGGACAGCCGACAAGCTGCGCTTCGGCAATGCGATCGCGATAAAGTTCAGGTAATCCGTATACTGCTGTAGCCGCAATTTTTTGATCGCTTCTGTCTGTTCCATACCAAGTGGTATAGGTTGCCAAATTAGTGAATCGATAATCAGCACTGAGATCCAGTACCTTAATTCCTTTTTCTATAAGTTTTGGGGTAATTTGGCAAGCCAGACCATTTGGTAGGGACAGAAACACTGCTTGAGTGCGTTGGGCGATGATTTCTGGATCTACCGCCTCTATTGGCAGGTTAATTGCATGAGCCAGATGGGGGTAGAGATCTGCAAAGGGTTTTCCTGCACTACTCTCACCGCCTAAATAAACTAGTTCGACTTCTGGATGATCCATTAGTAGCCGAACTAACTGCACTCCGCCATAGCCTGACGCGCCAACAATCCCAACTGGTACGCGCCCATTATTGCCCATGATGATGAAATCCTTATCCGCTTTTGTTTAATTAGTTCTTAGCTATCAACATATCAGCGACCAGACGCGCAAAGCGCAATTAGCCACGGACTTGAGCCAGGTTATGGAGGCTCCGCACTTAATAGTGATGAGATTCTATGTTCTCACCAAAAGTCAGTTTTTTAGCTTTTTTCGCTGCGAGCCACCCGACTTGAAGCCAGGGGTGCTGACATCAACGCCATCCCAAACCTTTTATTGGTGGAATGAGTTTGATAGTATACTCCCGTTAAAGGCGTATTGCTGCTGCATTTGAGTACTAAACCTTAATTTTAGGGCAGAAATTCTGGCCATGTTATCAAATCATTGCTAGTGTACTTCTCTGCCTTATAAAGGAGTTACAATCTAAAATAAGAAATTGTTAAAAAAATTTACTTTTGGTAGCTGGAAATCCTCTGTGTCAAAGCCTAACAATCAACGGCAGTCGCCAGCCACTCCCCTAAACTCTAGCGACCAGAGCACTGGGGTGGCTCCGCAAGTAGAGAAAGCCTTTCAGCAGTCGCCTCAGTTGGCTGATAACGGTGCTAGCTCTTCACTCCCATCCTTTAAGTTTGATTCCATTGACGCAGCTTTAGCAGATTTAAAAGCTGGTCGAGTCATTGTTGTGGTAGATGACGAAAATCGCGAAAATGAAGGCGACTTGATATGTGCTGCCCAATTTGCCACACCTGACACGATCAACTTCATGGCAGTGGAAGCAAGAGGGTTGATTTGTCTGGCCATGAGTGGCGATCGCCTCGATGAACTAGACTTACCATTAATGGTGAGCAATATTACAGACACTAACCAGACAGCTTTTACCGTTAGCATTGATGCTGGGCCTCATTTGGGTGTAAGTACTGGAATCTCAGCCGAAGACCGCGCTCGTACTATCCAGGTGGCTCTTAACCCAGCAACCAAGCCTTTAGATTTACGTCGCCCTGGTCATATTTTCCCGATTCGCGCGAAGGAGGGAGGCGTACTCAAACGGGCGGGACATACAGAAGCGGCTGTAGACTTATCTCGATTAGCAGGGCTATATCCCGCTGGTGTAATTTGTGAAATTCAAAACCAAGATGGTTCAATGGCGCGTTTACCCCAGCTAATTGAGTATGCTCGCACTCACAATCTCAAAATTATTAGTATTGCGGACTTAATCAGTTATCGCCTCCAGCACGATCGCTTAGTTACTCGCGAAAGTATTGCCGAATTACCCACCCAGTTCGGTCACTTCAAAATCTACGCTTACCGCCATACTCTAGATAATTGCGAACACGTAGCCATTGTTAAAGGCGATCCCGCTCACTTCAAAGATGAGCCAGTAATGGTCAGAATGCATTCTGAGTGTTTAACTGGAGACGCTTTGGGTTCTTTGCGCTGCGATTGTCGGATGCAACTGCAAGCAGCATTGAAAATGATTGAAGCGGCTGGTCAAGGTGTCGTAGTATACCTGCGCCAAGAAGGCAGGGGAATTGGCTTGATTAATAAGCTGAAAGCCTATTCTTTACAAGATATGGGTCTGGATACGGTGGAAGCTAATGAGCGCTTGGGATTCGCCGCCGACCTGCGGGACTATGGTATGGGGGCACAAATGCTCATGGACTTGGGTATCAAACAGATTCGCCTGATTACGAATAATCCCCGTAAAATTGCAGGTGTTAAGGGCTATGGTCTGGAAGTAGTCGATCGCGTACCGTTATTGATTGAGGCGAATGACTACAATTCTTATTACCTAGCAACCAAGGCCAAAAAGCTCGGTCACATGCTCCTGCAAACTTATCTGGTGACAGTAGCTATACATTGGCAAGATGATCCCCAATCAGTAACCCAACGCTATGAACGCTTAGAAAAAATCCGCAATTTAGCCAAAAATTATGACTTATTGCTGCAAGAAGAAGCGCGACCATTAGCGATCGCTCTCTTTGACAAACCTTCCTTAACAGTACACTTAGGTTTTGACCAACCGAAAGTAGCTGCGGGTGATTGGTATCAGCAAAAGCATCATCCTTACCTCCAAGCTATCTTTCACATACTTGACAATCTCGCCACTTTACCCTATATCCAAAAGCTGGAATTTATGATTTCTTCAGGTAGCGATCCCCTGACGAATTTGCAAGTCCAAGTAGATCGCCAGACCTTTGCAGATGATACACTACCTTCGGCAATTTGCGATCGCTTAGAAACTCAGCAAATCTACAGCTTTAGCAAATAATTTTTGGTAAAATCTCACAAAAAATGCCAAACCCTGTAGGGGCGGGGAAACCCCCATTGGTGTCAACTTAAGCTAAAAGCTATATAGGGCAGGCGTTGTGCAAAACCCTCTCGCCCTCATCCCCTAACCCCTTCTCCCCAGGGAGAAGGGGAATTGGATCTCTAGCTCCCCTCTCCCCAGGGGAGAGGGGCTGGGGGTGAGGGCGAAACCTTGTCACCAAGCGGGTTTCACGTTAAGTTGACACGTATGGGAAACCCCGCCCTTAGCTTAGCGACTTAATTTTGAATTCCCTGCGGGGATTGCCGATAACTATGAAGTAAATCGAAGAACTTGTTAAAATCAAAATTTATGGGGTCAACTTTTTGACGTGAACGGTCTACAGCTTTATGGGTAGTGATGCGATCGTCTGGAACCTGACTTTGAGCGATTAACCAAGCCAGAGATTGATATTGAGCCTCAGTGTAGCCACTATGAGTTTGTACGTAGTCATTTCCCCAAGCTTCAGGTGGTGTTTCCAAAGAAACGTGATAAGCAAAATTATTGACGGATGGTGGCAAATTAGGGTTAGTTTTCACAGTTTCCGCGCCATTAGGCCCATCAAACACCGAATTACCTGCACCAAAAGCGCGCTTTTCTGGTGGTATTAGATACACCACCGTCCCATCTCGCTTAATTAAAGTGTGATAACTCGCTTGAATATTTTCATTATCATGATGTGTTTGAAAGAAATTAATCGCGCTAGACGCAGAATTACTAGTTTCATGTAGTACTACAATAGGCTGATTGCGTACAGGTACATTATTAATATCTTTGGTATATCTATCACCGTAGTTACTTGGATCAACTCGTGCGATTTCATACTGAGGTCTGTATTTCGCAAAAGCCATAGTAGTCCGATACCTGGCTACAGGCTGACTTTTTTTGACCCTTGATTTCCGAACCTCCTGAGATTCGCTACTCTGGTTTTTTGCTGTTTGTAATTGTGCTTTAGGATACTCACTCCAAGCTATCACCTCTGGAATCGATGTAGCTGTATTATTCTGTGGTTTTGTTACTTTCCCAGCAAACAGCGCCAAAATTAGAGTGGCGAACACGAGAAAAATCAGCATGACTTTAGTCGCCCATTCTCTAAATCTCATTTTTTGATACTTATAAAACAGTTAATTGTAATTTTAATATCTTGATATCAGTGAAAACTAGGCTACAAATATACTGAAGTATGAAGTATGAAGTATGAAGTATGAAGGTAATCTCCTATTGGAGATAATCAGGGTTTGAGCGTAGTATGAATTAATATTTCTTAACTACGCTATTGCGGATTTAACTAAGTGGAAGTCGCTGA
This sequence comes from Calothrix sp. NIES-2100, assembly GCF_002368195.1. Lineage (GTDB taxonomy): Bacteria > Cyanobacteriota > Cyanobacteriia > Cyanobacteriales > Nostocaceae > Aulosira. The sequence goes on from NZ_AP018178.1 coordinate 8,976,961, forward strand.
ACTAAGAAAAATGCTAAAGCCGCGCTACCTAAAGGAACTGTCAAATTGTCAATTCCTAGCAGGGAAAAAGCTTCTAAACCAGTAGCGACAACTGCTACTAGTAAAGATATTACCCAAGTTTGCCAAATATTTCCTTGGACACCCAGCAAAATTAAACTACTGACGAGATAACTAACAAAAGTCATCGTCAAAGAGCCTTCCCAGCTTTTTTGTGAACCAAAAACTTTATACTTATGTTGACCAAAGCGCTGACCGATTAAAGCTGCTAGTCCATCTCCCCATGTCATCACCAAAATTCCCAATGCTGCGTATTGGGGTTGTTGCAAGTACCAAAAAACGGCAATGAGAATACCGAAACTGACAGAGTAAAAAAATGTACCCAAACTTTGACGACCGACACTATTAATACCGGGGAGAATCGGCAAGCGGTAGGACAATAAGGTGACCGCGCTGGCTAAAATTGAAGCTGTAATGCCGATACTCGCAGGAATATTTAACCACCAAGCAAGTAAAATCACATTACCAGTGCCAATATGCACTATCTTGCGGACAATTTCTGGATCTTTATGGGCGAGGCGATTAACACAAGCGGCGATCGCTAAAATGAATAATACCCAAACCGCAACGATCGCAATTTGTAGCCATAAAGGAGAAATTGAGTCTAAAGCCGGAAATGTATTCACCAAAGATATTACTAGAAAGAAAAATTTGAGTCTTTATTTCTACTTTATTAGATTTGGTTGCTGCTATGAAACTATTATTGATTTGGCTGATTCGGGGCTACCGAATGTTTATCTCACCGCTATTTCCGCCTACTTGCCGTTTTCAACCCACTTGTTCCATGTACACCATGCAAGCAATTGAGAGATTTGGTGCTGTGCGCGGTACTTGGATGGGAATTCGCCGCATCTTGCGATGTCATCCATTTCATCCCGGTGGTTACGATCCAGTACCGGAGGTAGTTGAAAAAACAAAAGATTGTTGCTAGTTGTAGACGTGATCTGTTAAAAGATCTGCCCTATAAGTTTTGTAGAGTAAAAATTTAGGCAAATGTTTTTACTCTCTTACTTTAGAGAAAAATTTTTAGAATGATTAAAGAATTTCACATTTATCTGTCCCAGAAAATATACGTATGGAGCCAAAGAAACTTACTTTAAGTAACTAGGGACATCTACTATGAGTGGTACATTTGAACGCATCGGCACACTGAAGAGTAATACTCCCAAGAATCCTCAGCAAGAAATTAGGATTCGCTCATCAGCCACAACTAAAGAAAATAACATCCTAAAAGAAGTAGCGCCAGGTACTAAGGTCAAGGTTATTGGAGAAACCAAGGGAGAAGCCGTAAGCGAAAAATTTAGCAAATGGTATAAAGTTAGCTACGAAAATATTGAGGGTTTTGTAAATGAAAGTGTGATTGACGTATCTCCAATCCCATCCTCTCCAAATTCTGACAAAAACCCTCCACTTTTGCATTTTAAGACTAAAGATAAGGAGGTAAGAATTTTTAAAGAAGGAGGAAAAGTACTTATGAATGTCTACGATCAACTAAATAAAGATACCGAGTTATTGAAAGTCCCTGCGACAAAAGAAATAGAGGCAAATCAACATATTATATACCGTGCAAGCGAGCCACCATTGACATATAAGGTCGATTTTGTTCCGTCAGGTGAAGTCCATCTGATAATTATTAAAGATGACGGTACAGTAGTTTCAGACAATAAAGGAATCGCTCCATCTGGTCAAGAATGGGGAAAGTAGCTGTAATCATAGAATTAGCAACTCATTTTTTGTGTAATTTTATACTTAAATTATTTGCAATCTAGCAAATATATCATACGAGTTTATAGCCTGCTTAGTTGGGCTTTTTTTGTATAAATCCAAAATCTAAAATCTAAAAGTAAGAATGAGACCCTATCATCAAATACCAATCTTTGAGTGTGGTGAACCATTAGTAGGGATTCCTTTAAAATTATTTGCTGTGGAATCTCCCCATCCTTATGAAAAACTGTTAGCACCTTATGGGGCACATTCTCCTTATTATCTGCGGCAGAGTGTGGTGGAAAATTTAATCCAAGCTCAAAATTACTTGCGAGCGCTGCGTCCTCATTGGTACATCCAAATTTTTGACGCTTATCGTCCTGTGGCTGTGCAGCAGTTTATGGTAGATTACAGCTTTGCTCAAGCCCTAAATGAGAGAGGACTGATTGAGGCGGAATTATCGCCAAACCAGCGCCAAGAACTTTGGGAATTAGTTTATCAAATTTGGGCTGCACCTAGCTTAGATGAAAAAACGCCCCCACCTCATAGTACAGGTGCGGCGGTAGATGTGACCTTGGTAAATGAGCAAGGGCAAATCGTCGATATGGGTTCACCGATTGATGAATTGTCAGAGCGATCGCTTCCTGATTACTATATCAATAGTGAGTATCCAGAAGCACAACAGTATCACACTCACCGCCAGTTATTGCGCGATGTCATGTTAAAAGCTGGATTTCAACGCAATCCTAGAGAATGGTGGCATTTTTCTTTTGGCGATCAAATGTGGGCTTGGTTAAGTAATAAATCTAATCCGGAGAATTCTTTTACAGCTCGCTATGGGCGGTTTAAAATAGATGGCTAATTTACAGCATATTTCAGGTAAATGAACTACAGGTGTCAAACCATGTGGAGACTTTACTGAGGAGGTTATTTGCACAAGCGTTCATTTGGCTTAAAAGCTATTGTTTTTTACAAAGCTTTTACTGCCGCACTATTAATGGTTACTTCTATCGCTTTATTATTTGCATTAAAACATTATCAATATCTTGAAGAGTTTTCGGACGATTATGTTTTAGAAGGTAAAGCCAGAATTATTGATTGGATTGTCGAAAAAATTCTGAATTTTAATCCTAAAACATTAGCATTCAGTGGAATTGGTGCAGGGATTTATTCGATTGTAACTGCCATTGAAGCTATTGGTTTATGGTACGAAAAGCAATGGGCACATATTCTAGTATTGATACTAGTTGGGATTAGTATTCCACCAGAAATTTATGAATTAATTAAGGGTATATCTCCAGTTAAATTAATCGTATTTCTGATTAATGTCGGAGTATTCTGGTATTTATTCCGTAATTTTCCTAAACATAAACATTAATTTTTGCAGTAGATTTATGGCAAATTTTTTGATTTTTCATCAAAAATCAAAATTGAAAAAAATAATGCAACAGATGGGTAGGGCACAATAGCCCTTTCAAGGTGGGTAAAAATTTTGCTCAAAAAATCTCTTTTTAATCTCTTATCTCTGTGTCCTCTGTGTCTGGAGTGGTTAAATAAATTACTATTTTAACCGCAGAGTCCGCAGAGAGCGCAGAGAAAAAACGGATTTTACGAGTCACCTTGAAAGGGGTAGTAGGGGCACAACATTGTTCATTGGTGTCAACTTAAGCTAAAAGCTATATAGGGCAGGCGTTGTGCAAAACCCTCTCGCCCTCATCCCCTAACCCCTTCTCCCCAGGGAGAAGGGGAATTGGATCTCTAGCTCCCCTCTCCCCAGGGGAGAGGGGCTGGGGGTGAGGGCGAAACCTTGTCACCAAGCGGGTTTCACGTTAAGTTGACACGTATGAACATTGTTGTGCCCTTACGAATAATTTATGTGTCGCAAACATTATTTGAATGGGTATAAATTGACTCTGAACCCAGAAAGAGGGAAAATAAATTCTTCCCTTCTGCTATCTGCCCGGTTGCTTCCCGTAGTCAAAGGAAGCACTGCCTTTATTCCATCACAATTATTTTTGCAGCAGCGCGATCGCACAATGCATTATTTTAACTTCATTCACAATCCGCTCTAATTCTGTGGATAGGGTAGTTTGTTCGCGCACGGCTTGTAATGTGGGCGTTACAGTGTGGGGATTTGTGGCTATTTCTGATATCCGCAGTCTATGTAGCTGTTCAATTTCATTGTGAATTGCTTCGAGATAACTATCTAGTTCTGGTAATGCTTGCGGTGGCTGTCTTTGTTGCAGTGCATCTGCTAAGTTCTCTAAAACTGGGATAATCTCATCAGCCACTCGCCTGAGTTCAGTAAATTGATACTCGCCGCTAAATTCTCGCAGATGTTCGGCTAAGGTTGTCACTGAACTGAAAAAGGCGCGAATGTAAATCATCAGCGTCATTACAGGTTCAACTTCGCCCTGAACATGACGGGGTTCGCCAAATAATCTTTGGGCAGCCGCCTCAGCGTTGGCGTTTTCCAGTGCCGCTTGATGGCGTAGGGTGTTAATAGAATTAGCAGCAGCTTGTCGGGAATTGAGATAATTAGCAATCACTTGTTGAAAGTAAACAAGATTTGCTCGCATGGTTTTTTCTAGTTGGGTGGGGAGTTGCTGACGTTCCCAACTGGGGAAAAGCAGATAACTCCCCAGCAGTGCTAACACTCCCCCAGCGAGACTATCAACAATCCGCAATACTCCAATCTGCCAGCCATCTGCACTAATAACGTTAAGTAACAGAATGATCACGGGAGTCAGCAGAATAATAAATATGCTGTAGCTTAACGATCGCACTGACATCGCTGTAAACATCAGCAGTAAAATACAAACTGCGATCGCAATGGGATTTTTAATTAGTACAACTAGCGTAATACCAATTATTCCGCCTAAGAAAGTACCCAAGACTCGTTGTACTGTTGTCTGCGACGTTCCGCCAAAATTGGGCTTAAGTGCAACTACAGCAGTTAGGGTTACCCAATAGCCTCTGGGGAGTTGCAATACTGCGGCTACCAGTTCGGCTATTGTGGTAATTAATGCTAGGCGTAACGCATGACGAAACAAAACTGAATCAAAAGTCAGGTTATCCCGCAGCGTGTCAAGGAATGAAAAACCCTCTGATTGCACTGGCAAAGATACTTCGCGGCAAATTTGACTCCGCCGTTGTCCCGTACTCAAATCTGTAACAATCTCAGCATCGGTATGAAGTTGTTGACTCAGCTTTGTCAGAGTAGTTGTAATCTTCCTCAAGCTGACTAAATCCGAATATTCATCTGTTTGAATATCGCCTGTCTGATTAACAACTTGACTTCGCAATATTTGCCATTGATGTTCTAATGCTTCAATCTTTCGCTCCAAATCCCCCAGGTTAACTGAACTTCTACCTTTGGTAATTGCTGCTGATAAAGTTTGCAGTGCAATTGCTAACTCTGCCATTACTTGGCAAATTTCTCTTTTTATCCCAGAAAACAACGGGCGTGACGATGCGATCGCCAATAATTCTACCTCAGCCACCACAGAATTAATTATTTGGTTGGCATCCTCGATTAAAATTAGTAACTGATTCCCCCGTAAATTCACGGTTCTTTGTCCCTTCCAGACAGATGCCCAAGTATTACGAGCAGATGTTAAATCCTGTGTCACAGTATCCTGAGCTTGCAACAATTGCTGTGCCCAATCTCGAAGATCTTCCGGATTTAATATCCTCTGGCTGGCTAATTCCACGAATTTACTTAATGAGAGATAACATTTAGCAACAGACTCCATTACAGGTGTGTAAGGACGGATCACCCACAACCCTAAAGACAGCACCATTGCCCAGATGCCACCAGCCAGACATAATAAGCATTGCAACAGCACAGCAGATAAATCGGGAAATGAAGCAAATCTCGCCAGCGAGACAACAAACATAATCGAAATTACCAAGCTAACAGAAGCCGCTACACTGCCAAACAGACCTGCTAAACCTGCGAGAAAGATGACAATGAATGTTGTGGGAAGCGCTAACCACAGGGTGCTGCTAACTAAATTTGCTAACAGGAATGCTACAGTTACCCCGATAGTTGCTGCTATCATCGCAGTGGCTTTTTGACGATAAGCTCCGCCCACATCCACCATACTCACAAACATCGCCGCCATAACCGCGATCGCACTTGCAGCACCATTACCTGTCATAATTCCGATAACAACCGGAACACCTAGCGCTAACAGAGTCCGCAATCCGTAAGCAAATGCTGGCTTACCTGGCTTGAGTTGAAACTGCTGTAACAGCCAACTAAAAGAACCTCGATCTGTAGATGGCATTATTTAGGCTGGGGATTGTTGAAAAAAAGTAGAGAGCGATCGCTTCTTCAAGAATTGTAACTAGATATGACTGTGCGGCGAATAGTTATTGTCAATTGCTCTAAGTCAAAGCTTCATCATTCCAGTTCAGAACGCAAAGCTTAGATATTAAAACACCAATTGTCGAGTAAAAAGGGCGATCGCTCCAGTTCAGAACTCGGAATTTGCACTTCGGAACACCAATTGTCGAGTAAAAAAGGCGATCACTCGACTTCAAAGCCTCACCGTTTGACTTCCGAACACGAATTGTTGAGCAAAAAGGGCGATCGCTCGACTTCTGAACACGATCATTCGAGTTCGGAACTCGGAAGTTGCAGCTTGGAACACCAATTGTCGAGCAAAAAGGGCGATCGCTCGACTTCAAAGCTTGATAATTCAAGTTCGGAACTCAAAAGTTGCAGCTTGGAACACGAATTGTCGAGTCAAAAGGGCGTTGGTGCAGCCCAACCCAGGTATCGTTTTGTCTTTTTTGAGAATTGGATAATAACACTAACAAAATTATTAATATTGATATCTGTGAAGTTAGTGATACTCAGTAGAATGACGATATGGGTGTGAGGCTCCTTTGGAACCTGATGAATATAATGGATATATCTCAGTAATAAACCGCAGTTGGCTCACAGAGGATGATTAATAAATTACTGTTTAGGCTTTTATTTTGAGAAAATTGATTTATATACTTTTATACAGCCATTTAATCAAGTAAATTTAAAAATATGCCTAATGCGGTTAAAGTATTTTTTTCCTACTCCCACAGAGATGAAGCTTTACGTGACGAATTGGCAACTCATCTGAGCATGATGAAACGTCAAGGAGTTATTGAAGCTTGGCACGATCGCGAAATCAGTGCTGGGAGTGAATCGGCAAATGCCATTGATGAAAATCTTGAAGTTGCAGATATCATTCTGCTGCTGGTAAGTGCTAACTTTCTGGCTTCAGATTACTGCTACGACAAAGAAAAGTTAGAAAAACAAATTCAGGAAACCGAAACGGAACTGAAGCAATTAGATCAGCAGCTTGAGGAAATCGAGCAAAAGCTTTTTTAGTCTGACTTTTAAACCAGCCAACCTCTTGCCATATCTCCTATGAAGTCTATTGAAGTTTTTATTTCTTATCACCAAAAAGATGAAGAACTGCGCGAAGAGTTAGAGAAGCATCTAGCGACTTTGCTGCGGGAACAACTTATTACTAGTTGGCACAAGCGCGAAATTATCGCAGGGCAAGAGTTTCAAGCTGAAATTAATAAGTACCTCAAACGGGCTGGGCTAATTTTACTGTTGGTGAGTCCAGATTTTATTGCTTCGGACTATCACTGGACAGTTGAAGTTACACGAGCCTTAGAACAAAATGCCGCAGGTAAAGCTCGTGTGATTCCCGTATTGCTACGCCATGCAGATTGGGACAATCCTCCCATTGATAAATTGTCACCCCTGCCAAATAATCGCAAACCGATAAAAAGCTGGAGTGACAGAGATGAAGCATTCTTAGAAGTTGTTAAGGGAATTCGGCAAGAAGTGGCGCGATTAGTTGCTAGCTCAAATTATTCACCCCCCAAAGACAGTTCAGCAAACCAAAAGCCTCTTGCTCTCAAACCCGCAGCAGATAATGCTCCATCTCAGCCTGGTAATCAAGTTGAAACTGACCTAACGCTAGAACTTCCTTTGAACATCGCTGAATTGACCTACGGTGCAGAAAAGAAGATTGCATTGGAAGATGGCTCAATTACTGTTACTGTTCCATCTGGTTTTAGTCCTGGTAAGAAACTGCGGATTCGAGGTAAAGGTAAACTTAACCCGATAACCAATCAACGGGGAGATTTGTATCTCAAAGTTGTCAGTCTTCAAAAGGTAGAGGTATCACTGGAGGACTATCAGCAAAAGTTGCGACGATACGAGCAAGAATTAATCAAAGTCCTGCAATGGGAATATCCACTCAGCGAACACAGCCGTGAAGGACTCAAGAATTATCAGCAGATGCTAAAACTCAGGGATGAGGATGTAACTCTGCTTGAGGAGCAAGTTATAGTACAAGAGCAAGAAAAGCGCCAAGATAAAGTCACAAGCCTGATTAACGAAGCGGATCGCTTACACGACGAAGATAAAAAGTTCGAGGAAGCCGCCCTCAAATACCAAGCAGCCATCCGTCTTGACCCAAACTCTGTACTCGCTCACAATAACTTGGGGTTTGTTCTGGACAGCCTAGGTAGGCTAGAAGCAGCGATCGCCAGCTTTCAAACAGCCCTGCGCCTCGACCCAAATTATGCACCCGCTCACTATAACTTGGGGTATGTGCTGCACAAACTAGGTAGGCTAGAAGCAGCGATCGCCAGCTATCAAACAGCCCTACGCCTCGACCCAAACTTTGCACACGCTCACAATGGCTTGGGTTTAGCGCTGCTCCATCAAGGAAAGCTAGAACAAGCGCTCGCCGCCTACCAAAGAGCCTTGCAAATCGACCCAAACAATGCAAATGCTCACTATAGCTTGGGGAGAGTGCTACAAGATCAAGGGAAGTTGGAACAAGCGCTCGCCGCCTACCAAAGAGCCTTGCAAATCGACCCAAACAATGCAAATGCTCACTATAGCTTGGGGAGAGTGCTACAAGATCAAGGGAAGTTGGAACAAGCGCTCGCCAGCTATCAAACAGCCCTGCGCCTCGACCCAAACTATGCACAAGCTCACAATGGCTTGGGTTTAGCGCTTTCCAATCAAGGAAAGCTAGAAGCAGCGATCGCCAGCTATCAAACAGCCCTGCGTCTCGACCCGAACTTTGCACACGCTCACTTTAACTTGGGGATAGCGCTTTCCAATCAAGGAAAGCTAGAAGCAGCGATCGCCAGCTATCAAACAGCCCTGCGCCTCGACCCAAACTTTGCACTAGTTCACAATAACTTGGGGAGTGCGCTATACGATCAAGGAAAGCTAGAAGCAGCGATCGCCGAATTAGAAATAGCTGTTCATCTCGAACCTACTAACGCTCTGTTTCGTGAAAACTTAAAGACTATTAGGAATAAGAACAAGGGTTTTTAAGGGCGTTTATTTAGTTAATGAAATATTTGCAGTTTTATTCATCTCAAGGGTGTGTGATCGCTTGTTGTTGAGGATGCGATCGCTTGACCTCAAAGCCTTATAATTCAAGTTGTGAACTCGGAACTTGCAGCTTGTAACACGAATGGTCGAGTAAAAAAGGCGATCCTTCGACTTCGGAACACAAATTGTCGAGTAAAAAGTGCGAGCGCTCGACTTCAAAGCCTCAACGTTCAAGTTCAGAACACGAATTGTCGAGCAAAAAGGGCGAGCGCTCGACTTCAAAGCCTCAACGTTCAAGTTCAGAACACGAATTGTCGAGCAAAAAAGGCGAGCGCTCGACTTCAAAGCTTCATCGTTCAAGTTCTGAACACGAATTGTTGAGTAAAAAGGGCGAGCGCTCGACTTCAAAGCCTCAACGTTCAAGTTCAGAACACGAATTGTCGAGCAAAAAGGGCGATCGCTCGACTTCAAAGCCTCAACGTTCAAGTTCAGAACACGAATTGTCGAGTAAAAAAGGCGATCGCTTGACTTCAAAGCCTCATCGTTCAAGTTCAGAACACGAATTGTCGAGTAAAAAAGGCGATCGCTCGACTTCAAAGCCTCATCGTTCAAGTTCAGAACACGAATTGTCGAGTAAGAAAGGCGATCGCTTGACTTCAAAGCCCGATCGTTCAAGTTCTGAATTCTTTAGAACTTTTAATCTTTATAAACCTCCCCACGAACACCCACTCTGATTACAGTAATCAACAAAACATCATCATAAATTTCATATACAACTCGATAACTACCTACTCTAATTTGGTAAGTATTCTCTTCACCCTTTAACTTTTTAACTCCACTATGACGCGGTTCTGTGGCTAATGCATCTATTTTAGGTTGTATACGGTCTTATAAATCTTGAGAGAGGTTTTTATACATCTTTCTTGCACTAGGAGAGAATTCTACTTTGTAAGTCACAATTACGCCACGTCCTGTTTTCTCTCTTCGGCAATTTCTTTTTTGATTTCTTCCCAAGAGATAGTACCGTTAAGGCGTATCTCTTCTCTAGATTCCTTAACAGCTTTCAAATCTTCCTCATCCTCTTCATCTTCGATTCTTTGAAGTAGGGCATAAATTTCATCTAGGGTACTGTCATAAGCTTGATGTAACAGTACGTTAATAGATTGGATTAATTCTTCGCGTTCTTGGTCAGTTTTCATTTTCACTACCTCTTAAGGTTTAATCATTCATCCCATACTCTGTAAAAAATGACATAGTCTTCAAGCGGTAATGCTCACAAGTCATAGCGGATTTCTGCATAGCTTTTACCACTGTTAGGAAATATGACAATTTGTTGACACTTGCGGTTAAATTTTTGAAAAAAATGCTTACCTGCTTCCAGGTTATTTTGTGCAAAATATTCAGCAATTTGGTTGAGATCTTGACTGGCAAGAATATTGATAACGTAGCGATTCATTTTTCTGCCTGTCGTTGTTGCTCAAACCGATCTAAAATTTGATTTACGAATGTTTCACCATCAATGGGTGCTGTCTGTTCTGAAACAGCGATCGCGGCATCAATTTTTTCTCGGACATCCTTTACCCATTCAGCCTCACCACGATCATACTCATCCAGCAACCGTAGAGCAATTTCCAGCAACTCCTCTACAGAGTTGTATTTCCCTGCTTGGAGCTTTTTTTGAATAAAGCGTTCTTGGTTAGGAGTGAGACTGATGCTCATAGGAAATTTAGATTGAGGCTGTATATAAGCACCATTTTAAGTCCAAAAACTTCATGTATCTGGGTAAGTGGCATTGCTTTGCAAACTACCCTAGGCGATCGCCTTAGTGAACCTTCTTCGATAATCCAACCACTGTGAATGGTCGCACTTCTATCTTCCCAAATCGCCAACCAAAAAGTTCTGGTAAAAAAACGGCTCTAGGAATGGAATAACCCAGGATAATGAATCATAATTATTCTCTATAGCTTTTTGCTATCAGCCATCAGCCACAAGCTGAAATGCCGAATGCTAAAAGCTTTCGATTCAAATCTACAAATTGACTATGAATCCAGAACCAGTCAAAAGTTCTCTTAATATTTCGCCAGCGATTCGCGTAGGAGTACTGGGTTTCGGCGGACTCGGACAAGCAGCCGCCAAGGTACTTGCTGGTAAACGGGAAATGATTTTAGTAGCAGTAGCAGATCAAAAGGGCTTCGCTTACGCTGCTGAAGGTTTAAATGTGCAAGAATGTATTGCAACCTACCAATCTCAAGGTTCGGTAGGTTATTTAGAGCCAGTTGGAACTTTAACAAATAACAGCATTCAAGATTTAATTGACACCACACAACCTGTAGATGGGTATTTTCTAGCTTTACCCAATTTACCCAACGATTTTATTCCTTCTGTCGCCAAGCAGTTTATCGCCGCAGGTTGGCAAGGGGTGCTAGTGGATGCGATTAAGCGCACCAGTGCTGTAGAACAACTCTTGGCGATGAAAGAAGAACTGGAAGCCGCCGGAATTACCTATATGACAGGATGTGGCGCGACACCTGGATTATTAACAGCCGCAGCCGCTTTAGCCGCTCAAAGCTACGCCGAAATTCACAAAGTTGAAATTACTTTTGGGGTAGGAATTGCTAACTGGGAAGCTTACCGCGCCACCGTTCGCGAAGACATTGGACACATGCCCGGTTATTCAGTCGAAGCCGCTAGGGCAATGAGTGACGCAGAAGTAGAAGCACTACTAGATAAAACCAACGGCGTGCTGACCTTAGAGAACATGGAACACGCCGATGATATTATGCTAGAAGTAGCAGGGATAGTAGGGCGCGATCGCGTGACAGTTGGTGGTGTCGTGGATACGCGCAATCCTAAAAAGCCCCTCAGCACCAACGTTAAAGTTACAGGACGTACCTTTGAAGGGAAAATTTCCACCCATACCTTCACTTTAGGCGATGAAACCAGCATGGCAGCCAATGTCTGCGGTCCTGCCTTTGGTTATCTTAAAGCCGGTCGGCAATTGCAGCAACGCAGCATCTATGGAATCTTTACTGCTGCCGAAATTATGCCGCAATTTGTGAAATAAGGGCATAGGGCATGGGGCATTGGTTTCCTCTGCTTCCTCTGCTTCCTCTGCCCCCCTGCTCACTGAGCGTTCGCGTAGCGTCTCGCAGAGAAGTCGAAGTGCTAGCCCCTAGCCCCTAGCCCTTCTTCATCCCTTCTTTCCTCTTCATCTAACCATTCTAACTTTTGTATAATAAATGGCAGTTCTGCGCCTACAAGACCCTGTTGAATGCGTTCTGAAGACTCACTAAAAACGACAAACAAAGGATAAACAGAATTAGCCCCTTCACTCAAAATATGATGGTGACGTTCGGGCATCAACCACTCATAATCCTTGTCAAGCAGAACTTGAGTTTGTCGCCACCGTCCCAACAAATCAGAAAAATCTTCATGGGGACGATGAATAAAGATTAAAATCTCGGCTCCAGTTTTAATTTTCCACTCTGGATCGCACATTAATATTGCTATATCACAGGGTAGACAAGTTGTTTGGGCAGGCGTCGTTTCAGTTTGGCGCAGACGCACAATCGGCAAAGGAATAGAGATCACACTTTCATTAGGACGGCGCAGACTGGGAATCATCTCCCAGTAAGGTCGATACTCTTTTAATAACGCGATCGCAGCCAGATGATGACTATACTCCGCTAAACTAGCTTCATAATCAGATTTTTGCACAGGCATATTTCTGCAAAGTCGAAAATATGAATAATGAATGATAAAGTCGGAAGTAAAACAATTTTCATACTTCCAACTTCATTCTTTAGCCTTTTGTTAGCCCAGTTTTTCAAATACTTTAAACATAGGCAAATACATTGCTAACAAAATCGTACCCACCATGCCCCCTAAAACCACAATCATCAGTGGTTCTAAAACACTAGTTAAAGCTTTAACAGCCTGCTCAACTTCATCTTCATAAAAATCCGCAACTTTCATCAACATCCCATCCAATTCCCCAGTTTCTTCGCCAATACTCATCATCTGAATTGCCATAGCTGGAAAAACCGCGTCTTTTTGCAATGCAACACTAATCATGCCCCCTTGTTGAATCTCTATACGGGCTGCATCTATCGCATTAGCCACAATTTGGTTTCCTGATGTATCCCGGACAATTTCTAAACAAGTGAGAATGGGTACACCAGAACGAGTCAGCGAGCCAAAAGTACGGCTAAAGCGGGCAACTGCGGATTTTTGAATCAAATCACCAAACAAAGGCACATTGAGAGAAAGACGGTCGATAGTTAATTTACCAACAGGGGTTTTGTAATATTGCTTATAGGCAAATACAAATGCCATAATTCCAGCAATAATCGCTAGAGACCAATAACTGCGTAATACGTCACTACAATTCATCAAGAATTGTGTTAAAGCAGGTAATTCGATACCTATGTCTTTAAAGATTTTGGCAAAAATGGGAATCAAAAAAACCGTCATCCCGACAAAAATTGCGGTTGCTAAAAAACCCACAACCATTGGATAAGACAATGCCGCTTTAATTTGGTTTTGTAAACGAGCAACATCTTCTAACAACTTAGCTAGGCGATTTAACACTTCGTCGAGAACACCACCAATTTCGCCAGCTTGAACCATACTGACATACAAATTATCAAAGCAATCAGGATGCTTACGCATTGAATCTGAAAGATTTGTGCCAGTTTGAACATCATTACTAATGTCAAGCAAGGCTGCTTTTAATTTAGGATTGCTACATTGCTCACCCAGTACTCCCAAGCTTCTGACTATTGCTACACCTGCATTTGTCAAAACGGCAAATTGGCGAGAAAAAACCGCTTTATCCTTAACAGAAACCTTCACCATTGATGTCTGGAATTTCTGCAAATCAAAGCTGAATCCGCCTTGGGATTCTTTTAAATCTTGGATAACAAAACCTAGATCTCTAAGATTATTACGAGCTTGAGCTAGGGATTCAGCAGAAAATTTTTCAGTTCGGGATTTTCCTTGTGCATCCCGAACACGGGCAACATAAGTAGGCATAGGCTATAAATTCAAAATAGTCAAGAGTCAATAGTTAAACGTCAAGGGTTAAGAGGCAAAATAGGCAATAAGCAATAGTCATTCTCTTCGCTACTAGCGTCTCCTCATCTACCTCATCCCCCTTATCTCCATCCACATTAGTGAGCTTTCGCAACACCATTAGCGCCAGGTTTTGCACCTGCTGCTGGTGGTGCCCCACCGATCAAACGTTGAATTTCATCTGGTTTAGAAGTCTTAGAAATAGCCGCTTCAAAAGAGATAGTTCCAGCTTTATATAAATCGGCTAAAACTTTTTCTAGAGTTTGCATACCCAATTTACCGCCAGTCTGAATTGCTGAGTAAATTTGAGATGTTTTGCCTTCGCGAATTAAGTTAGAAATAGCGGGAGTAATAATCATAATTTCTTGAGCCATTACCCGACCGTACTCACCAGGTTTGGGATTTTTCTTGGGTACTAAAGTTTGGCTAAATACCGCCACTAATGAGTTAGATAACTGCACCCGCACTTGAGTTTGTCTTTCATGGGGGAAAACGTCGATAATCCGGTCAACTGTCTGGGCAGCAGAACTAGTGTGCAAAGTACCAAATACTAAGTGCCCTGTTTCCGCAGCAGAAATAGCCAAAGAAATTGTTTCTAAATCTCGCATTTCCCCCACCAGAATAATATCTGGGTCTTCCCGTAAGGCTGCTTTTAAAGCATTAGCAAAACTCTTTGTATCTTCACCAAGTTGTCGCTGGTGAACCAAGCTTTTAATTGGTTCATAAACAAATTCAATTGGGTCTTCTACTGTCAAAATATGCTCCGCCTTAGTGCGGTTAATCAAGTCAATCATTGCCGCGAGAGTAGTTGTTTTACCAGAACCAGTCGGCCCTGTCACCAAAATTAGTCCTCTAGGCTTTTCTGTCATTTCCCGCACGACATCTGGCAGACCCAATTTATCAAAGTTGGGAATTTTAGAACTCAGCGCACGCAAGCAAGCAGCATAAGAACCACGATCCTTATAGACATTGACGCGGAAACGAGCCAAGCCCTTCACACCATAAGAACAATCCAGTTCCCAGGTCTGCTCTAAAGTTTTACGCTGAGTATTGTTGAGCATACTAAAGATCAGTCTCTGACACTGATCGGCAGTCAATACGTGGTCGCCGATGGGAGTGAGTTTGCCACTAATCCGGAAATAGGGAGGTAACCCTGCGGATAAATGCATATCCGAACCCCCCATTTCAATCATCTGCTCCATCAAGTCTTCAATCATCATTTCCATAGTTTTGCTTCCTTGTTATTTGTTATTTATTTGTCAGTTGTCAGTTGTTATTTGTCTAATGACCAATGACTATTGACCAATGACTATTGACTAATCAGAAAAACGTGGTGTCATACAATAGGGACAATCTAGCCATTCCGGTTGTAATGTGGCATCACAAGTACGGCATGTTAGACCACTCTTGCGTTTAGCTTTTAATTCGGCTTCTAAACCAGTATCAGTAAATGTCACCCGCTCAACTTCTTCTAGAGTGGTGGAACCTTGGCGGACTAAATCCAAGCTGTAAGCCAGCAAGGTTTTCATGCCCTCTTCTACTGCTACTTCTTTAATGCGTTCTGTGGGTGCTTCTTCGTTGATTAGGGTTTGCAAGTTTTCGGTAACTCGCATAACTTCGTAAACACCACAACGGCCTTTGTAACCAACACCATTACAAGCAGGACAAGCCTGGCCTTTGGCTTTTGCTTCGGACTGAACTTCGTTTGGCAATGTATTAGCTTTGTAGAAAGTGACATTCACTTCTTTAGAAGCTGATAGACCGTAACGAGCAAGTTCTTCTGTTGTAGGAGTATAGGCAATACGACACTCAGAGCAGACACGCCGTACCAAGCGCTGTGCTAAAACGCCAATTAGAGAACTAGAAACCATGAAAGGTTCAATGCCCATTTCTCCCAAACGAGCGATCGCTCCTGGAGCATCATTAGTGTGTAAAGTGGTTAATACCAAGTGACCTGTTAAAGCTGCCTCAATCGCGGTTTTTGCAGTTTCCTTGTCTCGGGTTTCACCCACCAGTAGCACATCTGGGTCTTGTCGCAGAAAAGCCCGCAAAGCAGTAGCAAAATCCAGCCCTTTTTCCCGAATTACCTGTACTTGAGTAATCCCTGGCAAACTGTACTCAATCGGGTCTTCTACGGTACTAATGTTGATTCCCGGAGAGTTCTTTTCTGCTAGTGCAGAATACAGTGAAGTGGTTTTACCAGAACCAGTCGGGCCTGTAACCAAAATCAAACCAAAGGGACGACTGACCATATCCAAGACAATATCCAAAGTCTCCTGATCGGTAATCAACTTATTCAATCCCAGTTGAGTGGAGGAGTTATCCAAAATCCGCAGACAAACCTTTTCCCCGTAGCGACTGGGTAAGGTATTGACACGAAAATCCACCTTGCGTCCCTCAAACATCCGCCGGATGCGTCCATCTTGGGGTAAACGCCTCTCAGCAATATCTAGGCTGGAAATGATTTTAAATCTGGCTGTCACTGCCGGAATAATTTTTTTTGGTAGCGGGTCAAAAGCTTGACGCAAAACCCCATCCTTACGAAAGCGAATGCGAAGGTTTTCTTCTTGCGGTTCGATATGAATATCAGAAACCTTCTCATGCAAAGCTTTAGCCAGAATTCTATTGACGAGATTGATGACGGGCGCATCTTCTGCACCCTTCATCGCCGCCCCCAAGTCAGCTTCCATATCATCAGGAGAATCATCTGCATCAAGATTGGCAAGATTTTCTAAATCCTGATTGATGTCTGTAAACTTTTCTTGTTCTAGATGTTTTTGCCGTATAGCTAGTTCATCTAAGTATTGATTGATCAGCTTTTGGTAGTCCTCTGCGGTAATTACCATGCGCTGCAATGCTAAGCCTTGTGGGCGCAAGATACGATTGAGATCATCTGAAGCTTCTAGATTATCCGGATCGACCATTGCCACTAAAACGCAGGGTGGGTTTTGGTCTTCATCTTTGGATAGTGGGATTAAACGATGGCGACGACAAATATCTACTGGGATTAGGGTTTCAATCAGCCTCCCCACCATCGTACTGCCAAGCTGGTTGACTTCCGGATCAAGGAATTCAACACCGTACAGTATTTTTAGTTCAAATAACTGCTGTTTCTTGTATTGCCTAAGTAACTCAGGTGATAGTTGTCGTCCGGTAATTGACTCTAGCATCTCCGTTAGGGGGACACCAGACTTGCGGCTTTCAATTACAGCCTGCCTCATCTGTTCGCTATTGACATAGCCAGCCTGCACTAGCTTATTGCCAAAAGGCGAAAACTCTGTTTTTGTGGTTAGAGCGGTACTGCGCCGTTGCGGTGACGAATAAGTCATAAATTGAGCAATGGGTAGGGAAAACCTCTGAATAAAGTATTCCCAATCTGTGGCACAGAATGCTCATTTATATGGACTAAATTCTAGCCAAAAATTTTTGCTGTTCTTGGATTGTGGTGTAGGGGGGATGAGGAGGATGAGGGGCGGGGAAGCAGCGCCTCGGCTCCGCTCGGCGACCAGAGGCATAGGAGGCAGAGGAAGCAGAGGAGGAATAGCTCTTACCCAATGCCCCATGCCCCATGCCCCATGCCATAAAACGTTCGGGTTACCGCCCTGGCAGCATCTACGCTAATCTGTTCACCATTTGTCACAATAAGATGACGGTGACATCATTTCCAGGAAAATATCGGCAGAAAAACCACCTTGATTTGTGTGGTGAAATAATGCCGTAAATAGTATCTGGGATGAGTGGACAATGATAGACGAAAATAAACAGGTAAACAATACAAGCCAGCAATTGGGTGAACCAATAGAGGTAAAGCAAGTAATGATGAGCGACTCCGCAACCCAAATAAACTCTAACGAATCTGGCAGCGAAGTGACTGAGCCAGTAGCAGCACAAAATAATGTATCAGGAGATACTGCATTTACACCGGAAAATGTTACGGTAGTCACTGAGACAACTGAACAGGAAACGGTAGCCATAGCAGAACTGACTCAAAAAATCGAGTCTCTGAAAGCGCAATTAGAAGAACGCAACACTCAATATATGAGAATTGCGGCAGATTTTGAGAATTACCGTAAACGTAACCAAAAAGAAAAAGAAGATTTAGAAGCGCAGGTGAAGCGCAACACAATTACGGAATTGCTAGCAGTTGTCGATAATTTTGAGCGGGCGCGATCGCACCTCAAACCACAAACCGACGGCGAAATGACAATTCATAAAAGCTACCAAAGCGTTTACAAACAATTAGTGGATAGCCTCAAACGCTTAGGTGTATCACCAATGCGTCCTGAAGGCCAAGAATTCGATCCTAATCTGCATGAAGCTGTAATGCGCGAACCTACGGATGAACATCCTGAAGGAACAGTGTTAGAAGAGTTAGTACGTGGATATTACTTGGGTGAACGCGTACTGCGCCATGCAATGGTGAAGGTGGCTGCTCCCAAGGAAGATACACCAGCACAAGATAATCAGTCGCCAGCTAACTCATAATCTGTAGTTGCTCACCTCACTGACCAAAAGTGCCTTGGTTGTTGTCATGGCGAGCATCACTTCCCAAAACTGCGATTAAACATAATCACTAACAGATGAGGGGGTAGAGGGGCAGGGGGAACTTGGGGCCCCCTTTGGCGATCAGGGGCAAAGGGGGGAGAGAGGTCTATTGGCTCTAAACCCTGACACTGTAAGGGGGGACTTGGGGGCCCCCTTTGGCGATCAGGGGCAAAGGGGAGAGGGGGCACAGGGGCAGGGTGAACAAAGGAGAATGACAAAGGACAAATGACTATTGCAAGAGTGCCTATTGCCTTGTTGACAAGTCACAAAGCGCAAAGTCTGATCGGAGGTTTCCTCCGATGGTTTCTCCCAAGGGGAGACGCTGCGCGAACACCAACTTCTCCGATGAACAGAACTTTTTCAGAAATGACAAATGACAAATGACTCTTGACCCTTGACTCATTGAGCACAAACATTGGCGTGGGTATTGGTATGTAGCAAAAAAATCAAATAAGATAGTCGGCAAAGCTTCACGGCAGAAAGATCCGTAAAAATACTGGACAGTATGGGAAAAGTTATTGGAATCGATCTAGGCACTACTAACAGTTGCGTCGCAGTTTTGGAAGGCGGTAAAGCGGTTGTGATCGCTAATTCTGAAGGTGGACGGACAACTCCTAGTATTGTGGGATTTGGTAAGGGGGGCGATCGCTTGGTCGGTCAGCTAGCGAAGCGACAAGCCGTCACTAATGCGGAAAACACAGTTTTCAGTATCAAAAGATTTATCGGTCGTCGTTGGGAAGAAACAACAACAGAACGCGATCGCTCACCTTATACCTGTGTTAAAGGTCGAGATGATACTGTGGATGTGCAAATTCGCGGACGTAACTATACACCACAAGAAATATCTTCCATGATCCTGCAAAAGCTCAAACAGGATGCAGAAAATTTCTTGGGTGAAGCTGCGACTCAAGCAGTAATTACCGTACCAGCCTATTTCACAGATGCACAAAGACAAGCAACTAAAGATGCCGGAACAATTGCGGGGCTAGAGGTCCTACGGATCATTAACGAACCAACTGCGGCAGCTTTAGCCTTTGGTTTAGATAAACAAGACCAAGAGCAGCTAATTTTAGTCTTTGACCTGGGAGGTGGAACTTTTGACGTATCCATCCTGCAACTAGGAGATGGGGTATTTGAAGTTAAGGCGACTAATGGTAATAATCAACTGGGTGGCGACGACTTTGATGACTGTGTCTTACGCTGGATAATTGAAGGCTTCCAGCAACAAGAGAACATAGACCTATCTCAAGATAAAATGGCACTGCAACGCTTACGAGAAGCAGCGGAAAAGGCAAAAATTGAACTTTCCAGTATGCTTAGTACCTCGATTAATTTGCCTTTTATCACCGCCGATGACACAGGCCCAAAGCATCTAGAACTAGAACTTAGCCGCTCAAAATTTGAAGAACTTACAGGGCATTTAATAGCAGCTACTATCGAACCCATGAGTCAAGCGCTGAAAGATGCCGATTGCAAAGCACAAGACATAGATCGGATTATTTTGGTCGGGGGTTCCACTCGCATTCCCGCAGTCCAAAACGCCCTGATCAAGTTTTTCAATGGCAAAACTCCCGATCGCTCTGTTAACCCTGATGAAGCAGTTGCACTAGGTGCTGCTATCCAAGCTGGGGTTATGGGTGGGGAAGTCGATAATCTCCTGTTGTTGGATGTCATTCCCCTATCATTGGGAATTGAAACCTTGGGAGAAGTTTTTACCAAAATCATCGAACGTAACACCACAATTCCCACTAGTAGATCCCAAATTTTTTCCACAGCAGTTGATGGGCAAACCTCAGTGGAAATTCACGTTCTGCAAGGTGAACGGACAATGGCGCGAGATAACAAAAGTCTTGGCAAGTTCCTGTTAGCAGGAATTCCTCCATCTCCCCGTGGCGTGCCGCAAATTGAAGTGGCTTTTGAAATTGATGTTAATGGCATCCTCAAAGTTTCTGCCCAAGACAAAGGCACAGGTAGAGAGCAGAGTATTAGGATTACTAATACTGGTGGCTTAACTACCCAAGAAGTAGAAAGGATGAGGCAAGCAGCCGAAGTGTTTGCTGACGAAGATAAAAGGCGTAAAGAACTAGTTGAACTGAAAAACCAGGCCGAGAATCTCTTTTTTAGTTACGAAGCGACTGTAAAGGATAATAGCGACTTAATTCCTGAAGAGATGAAAAATTTGGCCAATGAGAAAGTCAAACAACTGCAAGCAGCCATGATTAACTCTAATATTTCTTTACAAGAATTTCAGCAAAACTTAGAAGATTTCCAAAAAACTCTCTTTGCCATCGGCGCTAATGTGTACAACCGGGGTACCACCCAAACTACTGAAGAATCTGAGGTTTCTCAGGAACAATTTGCTTCACCACCGGAGCAACCAATCGGCGGCACACTAATACCACAATTTAACTTTGATTTTGATGACGAAAACACGGCACAGGCTGATTACGAGGCGATAGATTAGGGATTGGGTACTTGGTACTGGGGATTAGCGACAGGAAATTAGCGACAGGAAATTGGCGACAGGAAATTGGCGACAGGGAATTGGCGACAGGGAATTGGCGACAGGAAATGAGAAATTAAGAATTAAGAATTGAGTCTTGGGGATTTGGATATTAGGTACTGGGGATTGGTATTAGGAATTGAGACAAGTCTTTCCTAGTCCCTAGTCCCTAGTCCCTAATCTCTAAGTTTGCTAGATTGTAGAAGCAAATTGCCGTGGGCTAGATGTGTCCCAGCACAGATACCAAAACGCTCTTAGGGGGGTTTTCCACACCTAATAGTGCGGCTAGCCCCTCTGGTGCATGGGCGGGTTTTTCCCTACCTACGTAGCACAATTGTAAAAGAGACAGCCTCAGGCAGTGAGAAGTCAGAGCAGGGTTCTGCTTTGCTCGTCCTTATCCGTAGCTTTTATCGTCTCTAATGAGCAAAGCACCTGTTGCTCAATACTTGCTGGTGATTTTTGTAAAGGGGAAAAGGTAAAATCAATTATTAACAAAATTTAACTACTACCTTTCGCCCCCTACCTTCTGCCAAGCCACATGCTACCCAGTGAGTTCTCTTTCAAAGTACAAGCTGGAAAATCCATTACTGTGCAGTGGCTGTTCTGCTTTCTTCCTTCTAACTTTTACCTTTGCTATATGGCCCGCGACTATTATGAAATTCTGGGTGTCTCTCGTGACGCCGACAAAGAAGAAATCAAACAAGCTTACCGCCGCTTAGCCCGGAAGTATCACCCAGACGTGAACAAAGAACCGGGAGCAGAGGAGCGGTTTAAGGAAATTAACCGTGCTTATGAAGTGCTTTCTGAGCCGGAAATCAGAGAGCGTTACAACCGTTTTGGGGAGGCTGGTGTCTCTGGTGCGGCGGCTGCTGGTTTTCAAGATATGAGTGACATGGGCGGCTTTGCCGATATCTTTGAAAGCATTTTCAGTGGCTTTGCTGGTGGAATGGGTGGCCCAACGCAAAGAAGACGCAGTGGGCCTGTACGGGGTGATGACCTGCGACTAGACCTGAAGTTAGATTTTCGGGAAGCGGTATTTGGTGGTGAAAAAGAAATTCGCATTTCTCATCTAGAAACCTGTGATGTCTGTAGCGGTTCGGGTGCAAAACCTGGTACTCGTCCTCGGACTTGTTCTACTTGTAGCGGTTCAGGTCAAGTACGTCGTGTCACAAGAACCCCCTTTGGCAGTTTTACCCAAGTTTCCACTTGTCCTACCTGTAATGGTACAGGAATGGTGATTGAAGACAAATGTGACGCTTGTGAGGGTAAAGGCACAAATCAAATCACTAAGAAGCTCAAAATTACCATTCCCGCTGGTGTAGATAATGGCACGCGCCTGCGAATTTCCCAAGAAGGAGATGCGGGGCAAAGAGGTGGTCCTCCTGGAGACTTATACGTCTACTTGTTCGTGAATGAGGACGAGGAATTTCACCGCGATGGCATTAACATTCTCTCAGAAATCAAAATTAGTTACCTGCAAGCAATTTTAGGCTGTCGTTTGGAGGTAGAGACAGTCGATGGACCAGTGGAATTAATAATTCCGCCGGGAACCCAACCAAATACAGTGATGAAGCTAGAAAATCGCGGTGTACCACGCTTGGGAAATCCTGTGAGTCGGGGTGACCATATGCTGACGGTACTGATTGATATTCCCACCAAGGTAACTCCAGAGGAGAGGGAATTGTTAGAGAAGCTAGCTAAAATTAAGGGAGAGCGCACTGGTAAAGGCGGTCTAGAAGGATTCTTGGGTAATCTGTTTAAATAATGAGTTTATCTTCTCTATCATTTCCTGATGCTCAACTTGATTTGCGTGGTACTCCTTGCCCAATTAATTTTGTCCGGACAAAACTACGTCTGGAAAAAATGCCACCGGGAGGATTGCTAGAAGTATGGCTAGACCCTGGAGAGCCAATTGAGCAGGTTCCTGATAGCTTATCAATGGCAGGTTATCAGGTAGAACAAATAGCAGATTGCACTGGTTATTTTTCCTTGTTAGTCCGCCGTCCCGCGATCGCCCAATGACAGGAAAAGTAGATTTTGCCACTGGACAGTTACTGGGTACAGTGTTAGCTGTACAAGCTAATTTTTACCAAGTACAGCTGGATGTCAAAGACACGGAGACACGGAGACACGGAGACACGGAGGATTTATCACAAACACTCTCCGCGTCTCTACCTCTCCCTATCTCCGCGTCTTCCGCTTCCCCGATGCTCCTGTGCACCCGCAGAACACGCTTAAAAAAAATTGGACAACAGGTGATGGTTGGCGATCGCGTCGTCATCGAAGAACCAGATTGGGCTGGGGGAAGAGGTGCGATCGCTGATGTCTTACCCCGTCAAACTCAGTTAGACCGTCCCCCAATTGCCAATGTCAACCAAATTTTGCTAGTGTTTGCTGTTGCCGATCCACCTCTGGAACCCTATCAGTTAAGTCGCTTTTTGGTGAAGGCGGAATCTACTGACTTAGATGTAGTTTTATGTCTGAATAAAAGTGATTTAGTTTCACCACAAGAGCAGCAGCAAATTAGCGATCGCCTTGGTGCTTGGGGTTATCAACCTCTATTTATTAGTGTGAAAAATACTATAAATATTGACCAAATATCTGAATACTTAAATCATAAAATTACTGTAATTGCTGGCCCATCTGGTGTTGGTAAATCAAGTCTAATAAATACACTGGTTCCGAATGTAAATTTGCGCGTTGGTGAAGTTTCGGGGAAATTAGCTCGTGGTCGCCATACTACTCGCCACGTAGAATTATTTGAATTGCCTAGCAAAGGTTTACTCGCAGATACTCCAGGCTTTAACCAACCAGACCTCGATTGTACTCCCGAAGAATTAGTATATTATTTCCCCGAAACCAGAGAGCGGTTAGCAGTTGGTAGCTGTCGCTTTAGTGATTGTCTGCATCGAGATGAGCCTGACTGTGTTGTGCGGGGAGACTGGGAACGCTATCAACATTATCTAGAATTTTTAGACGATGCGATCGCCTATCAAACTCACCGTCACCAGCAAGCAGATCCAGAATCTACCCTAAAGTTAAAAACTAAAGGCAAAGGTCAGACTCAATACGAACCAAAGTTAGAAAGTAAAAAATATCGCCGTGTGGCGCGTAAAACCCAACTGCAAGCTTTACAGGATTTATATCAAGATAGTGAAGAATAAGCAGATAGCAATTTTATCTCACTCGTAGTGTTTCACAGTAACTTTGCCTGGTTGGGTAATTACGTAGTCAGGACTTTAGTCATTGACTTGAATGTTTTAGCCATGATGAACCCTACAAACTTTGGTGCAGATCTGTTTTGATGGAAATAGGGATCGGCTGTGGAGCGATCGCTTCTGCTGTAGAAGAATATTTATGGAGAAAAAATCATTAACTAATGTCACAATTCCCATAAAGTCTTAAAATATTGTTAATTTCTGCCAAACCTCTCGACCTTCAACTTACACGTACCACCCCAGAATAATTATGGCTATCGGCTACGTCGCGCTTGTTCTCCACGCACATCTACCCTTCGTTCGTCACCCAGAAAGTGATTATGTGTTGGAGGAAGAATGGCTCTATGAAGCCATTACTGAAACTTATATTCCCTTATTAAAAGTATTTGAAGGACTAAAGCGAGACGGTATTGACTTTAAAATCACGATGAGCATGACACCGCCTTTGGTATCAATGCTCCGCGATCCTCTCTTACAAGAACGCTATGATGCACACTTAACCCAACTCGAAGAACTGATTGAACTAGAAGCTGAGCGTAATGTCCACAATGGGCATCTTAAATATTTAGCAGAACATTATGCCACGGAGTTTAACGAAGCGCGTCAGATTTGGGAACGCTACAAGGGAGATTTAGTAACAGCTTTTAAGGAGTACCAAGATACTAACAACCTAGAAATTATTACTTGTGGTGCTACCCACGGCTACTTACCACTGATGAAAATGTATCCACAAGCTGTGTGGGCACAAATTCAGGTAGCTTGCGAACACTACGAAGAAACTTTTGGTAAAGCACCCAGAGGCATTTGGTTGCCTGAATGTGCTTACTATGAAGGGTTAGAACGGATGTTGGCAGATGCAGGGTTGCGCTACTTCCTCACCGATGGTCATGGTATTCTTTACGCCCGTCCCCGTCCTCGGTTTGGCACCTATGCCCCCATCTTTAGCGAAACTGGTGTTGCTGTTTTTGGTCGCGATCATGAATCTTCTCAACAGGTATGGTCTTCTGAGGTGGGCTATCCTGGTGCAGCAGAATATCGCGAATTTTACAAAGATTTGGGCTGGGAAGCAGAATATGAGTACATCAAGCCCTACATCATGCCCAATGGTCAGCGGAAAAACACTGGTATTAAGTATCATAAAATTACTGGGCGTGGCTTAGGACTTTCCGATAAAGCACTATATGACCCTTACTGGGCAAAGGAAAAAGCAGCAGAACACGCTGCTAACTTTATGTATAATCGAGAACGGCAAGCTGAACATCTACATGGGATCATGCAGCGCCCGCCGATTATCGTGTCGCCCTACGATGCAGAGTTATTTGGACATTGGTGGTACGAAGGCCCTTGGTTCATTGACTACTTGTTCCGCAAATCATGGTATGACCAAAAAACCTATGCCATGACTCATTTGGCAGATTATTTACGCGAACAACCAAATCAGCAAGTATGTCGTCCTTCGCAGTCGAGTTGGGGTTTCAAGGGATTCCATGAGTATTGGTTAAATGACACAAATGCGTGGATTTACCCACATTTGCACAAAGCTGCTGAACGCATGATTGAAATTTCTCGCTTGGAACCAGAGGACGAATTACAATCGAAGGCGTTAAACCAAGCAGCGCGGGAGTTACTATTGGCACAATCGTCCGACTGGGCATTTATCATGCGGACGGGAACAATGGTACCCTATGCCGTGAGAAGAACGCGATCGCACTTGATGCGCTTCAATAAACTCTACGAAGATGTGAAAATTGGCAAAGTTGATAGCGGTTGGTTAGAAAAAGTCGAGTTGATGGATAATATCTTCCCCAGTATCAACTATCGCGTCTATCGTCCGTTGTCATAATTTTGCACAGAAATTAGGGTGGGTATTGCCTACCCTAATTTTATAGCGATCGCTTTTGTTGTCTCCCAAATCTTGACGGGGAGTAAAATTGAATAAATACTACCCAATGGTCATCACATGGTAGCAATAGTAACCCCCGAAGAAAGTAGGGTTTTACTCCAAGGTATCAGTTGGCAAACTTTCAAAGCCATGTTGGCAGATATGGCAGACGAGCGCAACACCAGGCTAGCGTATGAAAAAGGTATAGTAGAAATAATGACCCCACAAATGCCGCATGAAAACTCAAATCGTTTGATTGAGAGTTTTGTGCTTGTATTGTGTGAAGAATTCGGTTTAGAAGTTAAAAGCGCTGGTTCTTTAACAATGACGCGAGATGATTTAGAGCATGGCGCAGAACCAGATAGCAGCTACTACATTCAGAATGAATTACTAGTCCGAAATAAAGAACATATAAACTTAGTTTCAGATCCACCTCCAGACTTAGTTCTGGAAGTTGAATATTCCCGACCCAAAATTGATAAATTGAGTCTTTATGCTTCTATGGGTGTTCCCGAATTTTGGAGATACAACGGAACTGTGTTGCGGATTTACACTCTTTCTGGTGGAAAATATTCAGAAGCCGAAATCAGCCCTACTTTTATTCCTGTGCGAGTAAAAGATATTCCTAATTTTATTATAGAAAGCAAAAAATCTGGACAAATAGCGACAATCCGTAATTTTCGCACTTGGGTTAAGCAACAGATATCGTGATAGGCGAGTCTATCGAAACTCAGGGTTATTTTTTCCTAAGTGCTGTTAATAAATAATCTGTGGCTGTCAACTTTTAACAGCCACACATCAGTTTTTGAGATTTCAATTGAGATTGCTATAGCAAATGATTTTACAAGGTGTATTTAACCAAATCTGCCACTGACATAATCCCTAGTATCTTCCTGCTTGGGATTGTTAAAAATTATTTCGGTGGCATCGTATTCTACTAGGTAACCGCTACGACCGCCTTTTTCTGACTGTTGGACGTTAAAGAAGGCTGTCATATCGGAAACCCGCGCAGCTTGTTGCATATTGTGGGTAACGATTACAATAGTGTATTGCTCTTTCAACTCATGAATCAACTCTTCAATCCGCAAGGTAGAAATCGGATCGAGCGCAGAGCATGGTTCATCCATGAGGATAATTTCCGGTTGCACAGCGATCGCTCTGGCAATACATAAACGCTGTTGTTGTCCACCAGATAAAGATAAGCCACTTTGGCGCAGTTTGTCTTTCACTTCATCCCATAAAGCCGCCTGACGCAAACTCCGCTCCACCAATTCATCCATATTACCTTTGTAGCCATTTATCTTGGCTCCAAAAGTTATATTGTCATAAATTGATTTAGGAAACGGGTTCGGCTTTTGAAATACCATGCCAATTCGACGACGCACCTCTACTGGATCGATGTCAGGTGCGTATAGGTTCTTATCGTAATAATAAATTTTCCCGTCTGCCCGAAAAGATTCAATCAAATCATTGAGACGGTTATAACATCTCAACAATGTACTTTTACCACAACCAGAAGGACCAATAAAGGCTGTAACTCGATTTTTCGGAATGTCTAGCCAAATATCCCGCACAGCTAGGAAATTGCCATAGTAAATATTCAGGTTTTCTGTACGTAATACAGTTTCGGTACCATTCACTGTGCTAATGTTAGAAGCCATAAAGAGTCTAGTGTAAGTTTGGGGTAGTAATAATGCCCTGAAGACAATACTGCACTAAGCTTTCTGGCGAGTTGCCCAGCGGGCAATGATACTAGTTATCAGTACCATTAACACCAAAATTAGAGAAGCTGCCCAAGCTAGTGACTGTAAATTTTTAAAGGGAGTAGTCGCGAAGTTATAAACTAAAACAGCTAGAGATGCTGTAGGTTGGAATAGGCTCCTCGGCCAAAATTGGGAGAATAAAGCGGTAAATAGCAAAGGAGCCGTTTCTCCAGCTGCCCGAGCGATCGCTAACGTTGTTCCTGTTACAATTGCTGGTACAGCCGCTGGCAATACCACTTGTGTTACAGTTTGAAATTTAGTCGCACCTAAACCTACAGATGCTTGTCGCAAATCTTGTGGTACTAACTGTAATGCCTCATCAGTTGTGCGAACAATAATTGGCAGCATCAAAATTGCTAACGCAAACCCACCACCTATAGCTGAGTAAGAACCTAAGTTGAGTTTTACCAAAGTCAAAACTATAATCCCATAAGCAAATACCCCAGCAATAATCGAAGGTACCCCACTGAGGATATTAGTCGCAAATCGAATAAATCTGGCTGTTTTGCCAGAACTAAATTCTGTCAAATAAATCGCCCCTAAAACGCCAAATGGGATGCTAATCAATGCACCAATTCCTACCATTATTAGCGTTCCTAAAATGGCATTACCAAAGCCGCCTCCCTTTCGCAGAGGTGCTGGTGGCAACTCTGTAAATATGCTAGGACTGAGACTGCTGAAGCCTTGGACGATCACATAAGAAAGCACAGCCAACAAAGGTAGAAGCGCCAATATCCCACATGTAAATGCTAAGACAGTCATCACTGTATTAAACATTGTCCTCTTAGACATAGGAGCGCGTCTTAGGCTGCTTTCTGGATAACTTGAAGTCATAATTCAACCCACAACTACGCTAAATTCGCTTCATGCGGATAACAATCAACTCTGCAAAAATATTAACTATGAGTGTTAATACAAACAGAACTAAAGCTGCGTACATTAAAGCTGCTACTTGCAGACCGCTAGCTTCCGAGAATTGATTTGCCAGTAGTGAAGCAATCGTATTGGCTGGTGCTAAAAGTGAAAGACTAATATTGTTAGAGTTACCTATTAACATTGTAACAGCCATTGTCTCTCCCATAGCCCGACCAAGCGCTAGCATTACAGCACTAACGATGCCAGAAAAGGCGGCGGGAATTAAAACTTGAAAAATTGTTTCCCAACGAGTTGCTCCTAACCCCACAGCTGCTTGACGCAAAGTCGGAGGAATCGAAATCAAGGCATCGCGAGATATGGCTGTGATGATTGGCAAGGTCATAATTGCTAAAATAACTCCCGCAGGCAACATTCCCGGGCCTGTAGGAGTGGTACTAAAGATTGGTAAAAAGCCCAAAGTACTATTGAGCCATTTGCCCAAGTTAGTGACGATAGGGACTAAAACAAAAATGCCCCACACTCCGTAAACAACGCTAGGAATAGCTGCGAGCAGTTCTACCAAAAATACTAATACCAGCCGTACTTTAGATGGCAGAAAATCCTCACTTAATAAAATAGCAGTACCAACACCAATAGGTACAGCTAACAATAAACCAACAAAAGAACTCACTAAAGTTCCATAAACTTGTGGTAGAACACCATATTGATTATTAACCGGATTCCACGTACTCTCGGCTAAAAAGCCCAGACCAAACTGCTGGATAGCAGGCCAAGCTCCAATCGCCACCTGTGCTGTAATCCACAATAAGGTAGCAGCGATCGCCAATGCAAAAATCCGAGTCAGCCAAATAAAACTTCTATCTAGCGACTTTTCTATTTCCGAGCGATTTTTGATCGCTGATGGCAGATTCTGAGTATTTGTAGCCATGACTACTGACTTTAAAAAGTTAGATCGAGAAAAATGTGGGAGAGAACCAGATTTAGTAGAATTATTGCCTAATCAACTCTTTAACCGGAAATGAGGATTTTAGTTTGGGAGTGCCCAGAAAGCGACAAATCTAATAATTAGTCAACTTGATTGACTGAAAACTCCCCATACTGTACGGCTTAACTTTTGAATATCAAAATTGCTATTTACTAGCGCTAGTAGCACCGCCAACAGCAATCTTATAATCAGGACTGATTTGATCGGCAGCAGCAGCCACCTTAGCAATCACTGGTTGGGGTAAAGGAACATAACCTAATTCGGTAGCAAGTTTTTGACCATCAGTTAAAGCATATTCGATTAATGCTTCCATTGCCTTGCCTTTTGCCGCATCATCATACTTTTTGTAAGCCAGAATCCATGTATAGGTAACTACAGGATAGGAATCTGCACCTTCTGGATCGGTAATGAAAGCGCGGAGATCTTGTGGTAGGGTTACTGCTTCTAGGGTTTTAGATGCTGACTCATCGCTAGGTACAATAAATTTACCGCCTTTGTTTTCTAAAGCGGCGAATGTGAGGTTATTTTGTTTGGCATAGCCATATTCAATGTAACCAATTGCACCTTGAGTTTGTTGAATTTGGGCAGTA
Source organism: Calothrix sp. NIES-2100 (assembly GCF_002368195.1). GTDB lineage: Bacteria > Cyanobacteriota > Cyanobacteriia > Cyanobacteriales > Nostocaceae > Aulosira. The sequence continues at coordinate 9,007,517 of NZ_AP018178.1, forward strand.
ACACCTTCGTTACCCTTAGCTCCAACACCTACAGGCCATTTTACACTCTTACCATCCCCAACTTTGGTTTTCCACTCTGGGCTGATAGCACTCAGATGTTTTGTAAACACACCTGTGGTGCCACTCCCATCAGAACGATATACAACTGTAATTGGCTGTTTAGGAAGCTTGGCGTTAGGGTTAGCCTTAGCAATGAGGGGGTCATCCCAGGACTTAATTTTGCCTAATAAAATATCGGTGTAAACTGTTCGTGGGAGCTTTAGCTCTTTAACATCAGGTAAATTGTAGGCTAGGACAATACTACCAGCTGTCACAGGCAGTAAAATCACACCCTTGGGCACCTTTTGGATTTCTTCATCCTTCATGGCAACATCACTGGCACCAAAATCCACAGTACCTTTGATAAATTGCTCCACGCCAGCACCGCTACCAACTGATTGATAGTTAACTTGCAAGTTGGGATATTTTTTATTCAAATCAGTAAACCAACTTGCGTACAGAGGTGCAGGAAAAGATGCACCAGCCCCTGTTAAAGAAATGTTTCCACCCAAATCTAATTTTTTACCTGGGTTAGAGGCAGTAGTATCTGTAGCAGTACCAGGTGTCTCTTTGGTAGCTGTATTATCTGGCGTTTGCTGTCCGCCGCAAGCAGCTAGACTAATTGTCAGTGCTAATACTGATAATGAAATTTGAAATCTAGTATTTTTTATTGCACTTAAGTATGAAAGCATTGCTGTCAATTTTCGTCAACTTCCAAGTGAGCGATTCTACAATATCTCTAAAATGTAACCTAGCGGGTAAAAAAGAGGTTAACAAAGTACAAAAATTTGTCTTTTTTTAGTGAATTTTGTAACGAGTAATTTTATTTATAAAGATAAATTTTTATACATTCCCTGAAGTTTTTGTAAAAAATACTAAATAAATCTATGTATATAGTTGTGGAGGTTTCTTGCTCCCGGATAGGTAAAAAGAAATAAGGAAAACTTTTAAGAGTCGCCCCAACCCTGTTTTCTTCTTTAATGAGGTAAAAGAGATAGTAAAAGTTCAAACTTAATTACGTATAAAAACATACAAGCAATTTAGCAAGAAAACACTGAAAACCCTTTTTTTGAGTATTAGATGAGCATTTCCGAGACAGACAAGGCACAAAGTCCTATAAATATGGCAACTGTTCAATTACTATGGTCGATGATTGGCTTACTTCTGACAATGGGTAGCACTTTTTTAGAAGCCTATGGCATTACCTTACCTTGGAGCTGGAGTAAGCACGGAATTCAAACTTTTTCTTTAGGTGTCAGCTATCAAATTGGTGCGGTGCTTCTGGTAGGTTGTGTGGGAGGTAAAAATGCTGGGGCGCTCTCGCAAATAGCTTATTTAGTTATGGGTTTAACATTACTCCCAGTATTTTCCGAAGGTGGTGGGATTGGTTATGTTAAATTATCTCATTTTGGTTACCTGCTGGGTTTTATTCCTGGAGCTTGGATTTGTGGCTTTTTAGCATTTAAAGCCAGGCCTAAAGTCGAAACTCTCGCATTTAGTTGTTTTTGTGGCTTGTTATCTGTGCACATCTGCGGTATTACTTATTTGACTATCAGCTATATTTGCCAATGGAAAGGCACAGAAGATTTGACATTAATGCAAGCAATTATTAAATACTCTTGGTCAGTACTACCAGGACAATTTACTGTAGTTTGTGCTGTTACTGTAATAGCATATGTATTAAGACATTTAATGTTTTACTAGTTATGCAGGGTTTGGTAGCTAGCGTTTTGGGTTAGACAGTGAAATCAAAAATTATGTTTCTAATTCCTATATCCTAGTTCCGTTCGGCTGAGCGTAGCCGAAGCCTAGTCCCTAGTCCCTAGTCCCTAGTCCCTGGTCTCTAATTTCATGCGTTTAAAAAATCACCTGTTCTGGCTTGCTGCTTTCATAGCTTTTCTCATCGACCAACTGACAAAATACTGGGTGGTGCAAACCTTTAAATTAGGGCAGACGCTACCAATTTTACAAGATATTTTTCACTTTACCTATGTGACTAATACTGGTGCGGCTTTTAGTATTTTAAGTGGAAAAGTCGAATGGTTGCGCTGGCTATCTTTGGCAGTGAGTTTGGTTTTGATTGGCCTAGCATTATTTGGACCCTTATTGAACTTTTGGGATCAGCTGGGCTATGGTTTGATTTTGGGTGGCGCAATGGGTAATGGTATTGATCGGTTTATTTTAGGTTATGTCGTTGATTTTCTAGATTTTCGCTTGATTAACTTTGCTGTATTCAATATGGCAGATTCATTTATAAGTATCGGTATTGTTTGTTTGCTGATTGCTTCTTGGCAAAAATCACCAACTTCAAATCAAAGATCGCGGTAATTCGTCATTGGTCATTGGTCATTGGTGATTCGTAATTACTTTTTTGCTAGGTTTGCAGAGATTTGCAATGGGTGGTTTATTTACATAAATCGCGATCCCATATATCCGACGTTAAGCTTTGACACAATTAAGCCTGGGGGTATTTACCCTCAGGCTTACATTAGTTCAAATCCTTAGTTTAAGGAGATTTTATCAGAATTTGAGCTATGTGCTTTTGCAACTTTGCATTGCACAGTATGGAATTTTATTAACTGATGCCAAATGTCAGATGAACTGACTATTGATGGCTAGCAAATTAATCCCACAATTCTACTTCAGCTTTTAGTTACCAGTAGTGGGAGTTTTTTGCGACCCTGTACCTGGAACTGGAGTTGGAGAATTAGCGCCTGGTTCGGTAGTGTTACCTGGGTTGCTAGGATCAGGTGTGGTTGTGCCGCCTGGTGCTGGTGCTAAACTACCAGGAGTACCAGAATCAGGTGTGGTTGTGCCGCCTGGTACTGGAGTTAAACTACCAGGAGTACCAGAATCAGGTGTGGTTGTGCCGCCTGGTACTGGAGTTAATTTATTGGGAGTACCAGAATCAGGAATGTTTGTGCTTCCTGGAGCTGGATTTACAGGTGTGGTTGTGCTTCCTGGTGCTGGAGTGGTATCAGAAGGACTAGACCCTGGTGTTGTATTGTTGTTTGGTGATGAATTTGTTGTATCAGTAGGACTAGATCCAGGTATGGTAGTGCTACCTGGTGTTGTATTTTCAGGAGTAGGGCTGGTTGTTGTACCGCTATTAGGAGCGCCAGTATCTACTGATGTGCCACCTGCACCTGCACAACGTGAATTTAGCGGAAAATGCTCACACAGAAGCTTCATTCCTTCTGGTGACATCTGGATTTCCGTTGGTGAACTAGTGGATGAGCTATTAGATTGAGCTATGGAGGATTTACTTGATTCGGCAACAGCAACATTGGTGGTTAGCGCCAAAGTTATAGCTGTGCCAATCAGGCTCAGAGTTTTTCCCTTCATTCTGAATTAACCTCAACGGAACACTCCGCCCATTAAAACAAACAAAGTTATTTATAAAATCTGTCTAAATGGGGATGTATATTTTTACTGCAATATATGTGGATCTATTAAAGCGGTAAAATTTACACCCTTGATTTTTTGATTGGTAGTTTTGACAATTACAAAGTTAAATCTAATGGCTGGGGTCGTTATTCTGGTTAATAGTATATATAATAGGCATTTTAGCAGCGAAATTCAAGTAATTGTTCAGGTAAATAATTGCTCAATCTCAATCAAGTAAATATGCTGAATAACTATATATTAAATGTAAAATATTTTAGTAAAAAAATCAGTACAGCCAATTTCTGTTTAGGCTTATGAGTAGAATGGTGTAAGAGTACCATTAAAATTGTAATTTTCCTGATTCTTCGTTAATAGGCGTAATGTAAATAGCCGATGAGTTCCCCGCAACCCCCTCAAAAGCCCCAAACGATACTTGGTCAACTGACGCAAGCAGTACATACAATTCAAGCTAGGGTGGATTTTTCCAAACTAGCGCTCAAGCCTAATGCTAAAGTACCAGAACTCTGGGTGCAGGATGCGGGGGCAGATAAGGCGGAGGTATATCCGTTGTTAGGCGATCGCTATATTTTAGGTCGCAGCTCCAAATCTAGCGATATCGTCATTCGCAACCCAGTAGTTAGCCAAATTCATCTGTCATTGTCGCGGGATTCTACGCAACGCACCCCGGTTTTCATCATCAAAGACGAAAACTCCACCAATGGTATTTACCGTGGTAAGCGACGGGTCAGTTCTTTAGAATTACGTCATGGCGATGTTCTGACCTTAGGGCCGCCAGAACTCGCAGCTTCCGTGCGCCTGCAATATGTCGATCCACCAGCTTGGTATTGGAAAGCCGCAACTTGGGCTACTTACGGTGTAGGTGGGGTTACGGCTTTGTTGGCTTTAGTAATTGGCGTTGAATGGCTGAAATTCTCAGTTAGGTCTTTACCGACAATTACTCGTGCGCCAGTGGTTGTTTACGCCCGTGATGGTTCTACGCCGCTGCGTGAGCCGAGAACTACATCTCACATAGATATGAAGCGGTTGGAGGATTTTGGCCCTTATTTGCCAAAAGCTGTGATTGCGTCAGAAGATAGTCGCTATTACTGGCACTTTGGCGTTGATCCTTTAGGAATTTTGCGCGCTGTATTAATTAATAGCCGTAGCGGTGATGTGCAGCAAGGAGCCAGTACAGTTACCCAACAAGTTGCTCGCAGTTTGTTCCGCGATTATGTAGGTAGACAAGATTCCCTAGGACGGAAATTGCGAGAAGCAGTTGTTGCTTTGAAATTGGAAACGTTTTACAGCAAAGATTACATTTTGCTGACTTATTTAAATCGAGTGTTTTTAGGTGCGGATACCTCTGGTTTTGAGGATGCTGCTAAGTATTACTTTGATAAGTCAGCTAAAGAATTAACTTTGGCGGAAGCCGCGACTTTAGTAGGTATTTTACCAGGCCCCAACGCATTTGATTTTTGTGGGGATGGCCCCAATAAGCTAGAAGCAGCTGAGTATCGCAACCGCGTGATTAAGCGGATGGTAGAAATGGGTCAAATTAAACAGGAGGATGCGAACCGCGCTAGACGTTCCACCGTCCAAATCAGCCCAAAAGTTTGCGAACAGCAAGCTAAAACCATTAGTCCTTATTTTTACAGTTATGTCTTCCAAGAACTCGAATCAATTTTGGGGGAGGGAGCGGCAAAAGAAGGCAATTATATTATTGAAACTCAGCTAGATCCTGCTATTCAGGCGCAAGCAGAAGCAGCTTTACGTAATTCAGTGAATACCTCAGGGTCAAGTTTTGGCTTTTCTCAAGGAGCGATGGTGACCTTGGATTCAAGCAATGGCAGTATCCTGGCTATGGTGGGGGGCACAGATTACAGAAAAAGCCAATTTAATCGTGCGGTACAAGCCAAAAGACAACCAGGTTCCACCTTTAAAATTTTTGCTTATACCGCTGCCCTAGTGCAAGGAATTTCACCATTTAGAAGTTATTCCTGCGCTCCTTTAACTTGGCAAGGCTTTACTTACAAACCCTGTCGTGCTGGTGCAGGTACTAGTTTAGATATAGCTACAGGTTTGGCGCTTTCGGAAAATCCCATCGCTTTGCGAGTAGCACGAGAAATTGGGCTGAATAAAGTAGTAGCAATGGCTCAACGTTTAGGGATAAAATCAGCACTCGATCCAGTTCCCGGCTTGGTGCTTGGTCAAAGCGTAGTGAATGTCTTGGAAATGACTGGTGCTTTTGGCGCGATCGGCAATCGTGGGGTGTGGAATCCTCCACATGCAATTAGTAGGATTTTAGACAGTGGTGATTGCCGCGATCCTAAAGATTTAAAAACCTGTCGCGTAATTTACTCCTTCGACCAAGATCCTGATGCCAACAAGCGAGTGCTATCCAATGATATCGCTGATCAAATGACTAATTTGATGCGGGGGGTAGTTAGCAGGGGTACAGGACGCAGTGCGGCTATTGGATTAGGGGAAGCTGGTAAAACAGGTACAACGAATAACAACGTTGACTTGTGGTTTATCGGCTTTATTCCCAGTCGGCGGTTGGTTACTGGGATTTGGCTAGGTAATGACAATAACTCCCCCACATCTGGTAGTAGTGCGCAAGCAGCTCAGTTATGGGGTAACTATATGGGGCGAATTGTTAAGTAACTAGTCATTGGGCATTGGGCATGGCGAAGGGATGGGGCAGAAAACTCCCCACACTCCCTCATCTCCCTTATCCTCCTTGTCTCCCTTTTCCCCTTATCCCCCCTCGTCCTCCTCATCCCTCCAGTCCCCCAACCCTACTTTTTTACTGATATCCACGCCAAGGAGCGATTTCTAGTTTACCGCTAGGCTGAAATATTACTTGGAAATGGGCAAGAGGTTCTTTGGTGTTGGGAGCAACTAAATTAGAGCCGTAAGCTGCTTGTAACATCTGGGGAAGAGGAGTTTCTCTAGCATAATCATAGGCAACTTGGTTGAGTGGTTCATAGTCGGCGATCGCGCCATTTTTATTGATCGCCACCCGATACTTCAAATCTCTGTCAAAGTGGGGTGTTCCAGCCCAATTTTGGCGAATTGTATTATAAAGTTTCTGGTTTAAATCCTTAACTGCATTAGGCTCGGTAATTTTTGCCCCAACAACTTCTGGTGTTTTGGTATATCCTCGCCAAGGACTAACTTGCAGCTCACCTGTTCTAGTTAAGACAACTCGAAATTGGGCGATGGGTTCGTTGCTGATAGGGCCACGGGTGGCAGGGTTGTAAAGTAAGTTAGGTAGAGGAGTTTTTTGCACATCATCATTTGCCTTTTTATTCACCGCCTTATAGCCAATAATCGCACCATCCGCAGCTGCGCCTAGACGATAAATTAAATCCTCTTGTAATCCTGAGCGATCAGTCCAAGCGGGATTAATTTGGTTATACACCTGGCGATTTAATGCCCGTAGTTTAGACGCATCAGTAATTTCTGGAACTGTAGTTAAAAGTGCTTCTAAATCTTTAACTGCGGGGGTTGCTGTTGGGGTGGGACTAGCAATAGGAGTTGTAGCCGCCGTAGCTGTTGGTGTCACAGTTGGGTTAGGTGTGGGAGCCGTCGATACAGGAGTTGTAGACTCAACAGCCGCAGGAGTAGCGCTTGGTGTAGCAGTAGGGGTTGTAGAGCTACTTTGCTCTTGTGGCTTTGGCTCTGGTGGACGTACTTGCGGCGATGGTATCAAGCTTAAAGCTAGTGCTGCTACCGCCAAACTAGAAACGCCAATACTAGCAGGTACTGCCTGTTTCACGACAGCTTGGCTGGCAATACTACTGCGTCTGGTAACTGGTTGTAATTCCAGTGATAATTCTGGTAAAGTTTGGCTATCAGCGAAAAACTGATCCACTGCTTCCACTAAATCAAATAACTGTACCGTATTCAAATCTATTTGAATAGGTTCTTTCGCACGGTTAGGATTAGTATCAAAACCTGCGGCTTCACCCTCAGAATGTACAATCAATCTGTGCCGATTGATATCTATTTTCTGTAACTCTACTAACTCTGAATCTCGATTATGTGCTTGAGGATTGGGGATATTACTCAAAAATTCTTGAGCATAAGCACTAACTGCTCTGACCAAGCTTTCAAAAAATTCCCGTCCTCCTCTTAAAGGCTGTTTATAGCTAGATAAATAGCATTCTGCATTTACCAATATTGATAATTCCGGGCGCAGTTCTTGAAAGTGTGCAGCCCTAGTGGCATCACTTAAACCTTCTAAAAGTAAGGTACAATTAGGCAGACTATACTTACGTTGAATATTCATTCTACTTCCCCATCGAAAAGACTGATCCAGAACCGCTGCATTCCAGCTGTGCCAGTACAGAAGAGTAGTTGTCCCAATAGATCTATCGCCAGATCGTCTAATTTTTCATCAGAATTTAAGGCTAGCGCTCCATAACGCCGGGAACTCATCCTACTCTTAAAATGCGTTCTAAACCGCTCTAAATAATTAGAGAGTCGCAAATTCTGTTCCAATGGGATTTGCTTATCATTCATTTGTTGATAAATCATCAGCAACTGGCGGATAACAACTGTCAAACGCCGCGCTATGTAACAAGCAATAACCACCAAAGCTTTTGCTTCCATGATGGTTAAAGGGCGGCGCATGTGCGCTCGTCGTAGTGGGTTAGAACTACGCATTCGCCATAAATTTACTCTATCTTTAATAATTCCTTTTAGATCCAATTCGTCAGCAAAAGCTAGGATGGCTTCAGAACCACCTAGTTCTAAAGCTTCAATTGCTAGTAAAATCAGATCTATTTGTACCCGAGTTCTGCGGGGACATCCTTGTCCCTCAGTCGCCGGATCGGGTAAGGTATCCAGAATCATAGGCAATGAGGGGGGAGTAGGACTGTTGAAAGATGTTAAACTAGCGGAGACATTCATTCTATAGATACCTTGTGCGGTTCCAACAGACTAGGTAAAACTAATTTAAGATAAATAGCCAAACAAAAACATTAGGCTTGTAGCAGTAGTATTCCTGCCTGATATATACATTACTTCTTCTAATCAAAGGTTTCCGTATACTTAAATCTAAGTTTTTAACATATAAGTGTATCAGCCTCTTTCGGTAGTGCAATTCCATCCCTAGCTTGAATTAGATTCAAGTGATCGTCAATGGATAACGAAACTGGGGCTTCGATCCCCAGCGTAAGACATTATAGTGTACGATTTGTCAGGTATCTGGAATTGGGATTGGGGCATGGGGCACAGGGCATGGGGCGTGGGATCAGGAGCTAGAGACTAGGGGTTAGAGACTAGGGACTAGGAATAACTTTTTCCTAATACCCCATACCCAATGACGGCAGTTTGCACAACACTGGAACCAGCAACGCACTGCCTCCCCAATGCCCAATACTTCGACTCCTCTCAGTACAAGTGCCCAATGCCCCATGCCCAATTTCCAATTTCCAGTACCCAATTCCCAATACTCAATCCCTAATATCAATTTTTATGGATTTGAAGTCGCTAATTCGTGATATACCAGATTTTCCCAAACCTGGAATTCTATTTCGAGATATCACTACATTGCTGCGTGATCCTCAAGGATTGCGCTACACTATTGACTTTTTTGCCCAACAGTGTATCGACCGGGAAATGAACCCAGATTACATTGTGGGTATGGAGTCACGGGGCTTTATTTTTGGCTCTCCTTTGGCTTATAAGTTAGGTTCTGGTTTTATTCCAGCGCGTAAAAAAGGTAAGTTACCAGGAGCAGTCCACTCTATCGAGTATGAATTAGAGTATGGTACAGACTCCTTAGAAGTGCATCAGGATGCTTTACATCCAGGTAGCCGTGTTTTGATTGTGGACGATTTGATCGCCACAGGCGGAACGGCGAGTGCAACGGCGAAGTTATTGCAGAAGATTGGCTGCGAATTAGTGGGCTTTGGGTTTATTATCGAGCTACGGGATTTACAAGGGCGTAAACATCTGCCAGATGTGCCAATTATCTCGCTGATTGAATATTAGTCAAGAGTCAAAAAGTCCATAGTCCATAGTCAACAGTCCATAGTTCAATGATTATTGACCATTAACCTTTGACCCTTGACCTTGACCCTTAACCCTTGACCATTGACCTTTGGCTAAACTGCAATGAGTTCTACAAAAATTTCTCTGGAGACAGGTCTGAACTGGCTAATTAGGCTGGTTACGAGTGAGACTTTTATTTATGTAGTGAAAAGGCTTCTACAGGCATTGTTGACTCTATTTTTGGCTTCAGCATTGTCATTTTTCATTATTCAACTGGCTCCAGGGGATTATGTAGATACATTGCGGCAAAATCCAAAAATTTCTCCAGAAAGAATTGAGGAAATTAAGCGACAGTTTGGTTTGGATAAGTCTTGGCCAGAGCAATTTGGGCTGTGGCTGTGGCGAATCTTCACAAAGGGAGATTTTGGTACGAGTTTTGTTTACCAACGTTCTGTGGTGTCGCTGTTGTGGGAACGGATACCGGCGACTTTGCTATTAGCGATCGCTTCTTTAATTTGCACATGGGCGATCGCTATCCCTTTGGGTATTATCGCCGCTGTCAAGCAAAATAAGCTGATTGACCGCGTCTTACAGGTAATTAGCTACACTGGGCAAGGATTTCCCAGCTTTATTACTGCCCTATTTCTGTTAATTGTAGCTCAAGTTACCTCGCCGATTTTTCCAGTAGGTAGCATGACTAGCATTAATAACTCAGAACTGTCCTGGTTTGGTAAACTCCTGGATCTTGGTTGGCACATGATTTTACCAACGATCGCACTTTCGATTACGAGTTTCGCTGGTTTGCAACGCATCACTCGCGGCGAATTATTAGATGTTCTGCGTCAAGATTATATCCAAACGGCGCGGGCGAAAGGCTTGCCAGAAAATCGCGTAATTTACGTTCATGCTTTGCGTAACGCCATTAACCCTTTAATTACCTTATTGGGTTTTGAGCTAGCTGGTTTATTAAACGGTGCATTTATTGCGGAACAGTTCTTCAACTGGCCAGGTTTAGGAAGGTTAACATTACAGGCTGGACTAGCTCAGGATTTGTATTTATTAATGGCCAGCTTGGTTATGGGTGCGGTACTGTTGATTGTGGGTAACTTAATCGCTGACTTAATGCTGAAAGCTGCCGATCCACGTATTAAGTTAGAGAATTTGAATTAGTCAATAGTCATTGGTCATTTGTCATTTGTCATTTGTCCCCCTTGTCCCCCTTGTCTTCCTTGTCCCCCTCATCTCCCTCATCCCCGTCTCCTCATCCCGCCATGCTGGAAGTATATTATCTGGTACGTTCAAAATCTGATGGTCGTTACCTTACAGCTCGTCCCAATGCTGAAGCATCAGGTTACCTGTTGTTGTTTAAGGAAAACTTTGATGCTTTGAGCTATCTCAATACCCACGCTGCTGAGGTGGCAAACCGCTTTGCTGTAGAATCTATTCCGGGTACACAGGTGAATAGTTTACTCAAACGCTGGGGTTTTATGGGTATAGGTATTGTGACTGACCCTTTATTACCCAAGGTTGAGTTTTTGCAACATGGTTAAATGCAGAAAACATCTGCGGGTGGTGGATAGCGAGTTTATTGAAGAGAATTCTAAAATATGGCGATTGAGTGAGTAGACATCGCTCTTAGTTAATTGGTGATATGTCTGATTATTCACCACAAAATCCTTAGTTTTGTGTTGTTATAACGCCCACAGGCTAGAAGCCACTGGCTCTCGATGCAAAGCCCACCTACCCTACCCTGTGGGAACCCCTTCGGGGAACGGGAACGACTTCGTCGTACGTGGGCTAAGAAAATTTAGCCCACAAAGGTGGGCTTTGTTGTTTTAGCCGCACCATTCTATGGTGACGGCGGTATTTCGGGTAAACTAGGGGTTGAATCTTCACCTAATTAGCCAATACTAAGTAGTTAAACATAATTAATTACACAATGTCATTGCGAATATAGCGAAGCGAAATGAAGCAATCGCAACGGCTGGGATTACTTCGCTTCGCTCGCAATGACTGTAATCAATTTTGTGTGGTTACTTATCTTTATTTATCGCTGGGTATTTTTTTATCACTGTCCAACGTCTAAAGTAAAGTAGAAATCTAATCTTGTGGGGTGGGCAGGAAAGCCCAGCCTTGATTATGGGCGGGTGAGACACCATTGGTGTCAACTTAAGTCAAAACGCTTATTCCACAGGCATTTTACCCCACCCCTCAATCCCCTCCCCGTAAACGGGGAGGGGACGTTTTGGCTTTTAGACAAAACTGGGGTGGGGTAGCGCGGATCTTGATGGTACGTGATTTTGTATCAAATCACATCCTGGCAAGGGTTTCGCCTTAAGTTGACACAGGTGGTGAGACACCCACCCCACAAGAAGTAATTGTATATTTTTTTATCTGGAAGTCCCTAAGGTAGTCGTCAATTGGCTATCGACAGCTGAAGATAGTAATTAAATCGCTCTCGGAGTTGTTCAATTGTGAGGTTTTGAGTCCAGTATTCGACTAAAGCATGACCAAAAGCCCAAGCATCGCTGGCAGTAGTATTTTCCACCAGCAACGGCCAAAGGGCTAGCAAATCAAAGTTGGTTGAGTTACCAGTATTCAACAGCGAAAACAGGTCATAAGCCATTTGTAGCTTACCAATGACAATCGGCAACTGTTCCACGGGAATTTTTTCTGCTAGCAGATATGCCAAAGTAGGCGATCCGGTTGATAGGGTGGAAATAAACTGAAGGACAGGACTTTTTAGCAGTGATGTCAGTCCTTGAGTTGTCGCCATCTGGAAGCTGTAGTTATCAATAATTTTAGCAGCTTCAACGGTACGGGCTTCTAAGTTACGTAAAAAGCGAGCGAGACGGAGTTGTTTTGCAGGTGCGATCGCCTCTACTAATCCTAAAGATAATGCTTCGATTCCCCAAGCAGCGCGGTTAGTTTTGCTATCAGCAGTCACCACAGGCAAAACTAATTTAGAAAAATCCCCTAGCAATTGCGCCCGATATTGGGTAGCTTCCCGAATCGAGATTTCCTTGGCGCGATCGCCTGTACCCCAATCATAAGGAGGTTCCCACTCACGGATGGGACGCAGCCGATCCACTTTGGTAACAATAGTAATTACAGGTAAATCTTTAACTTCCGCCTGCATATCCTTGAGAAAGTCCACATCCATTTGCAGGGCTGCATCTAGGGCAGGTGTGACTAATAATAGTAAATCTGCTTTTGTGGCATAATCTAAAACTAGCTCGCGAAAATCTGCATGGTTGACTTGCTCATACCCTGGAGTATCCCATAGTGTCAGAGTTTCTTTACTGGCAGTCTGCCATTGGTAATTTTGAATTTCATCGGTACTAGGTAACACATCAACTGCGGCTAGTTCTGAATTAAATAATGTGTTAATTAAACTACTTTTTCCCGAACCTGTACGCCCTACAAGCAGAATATTTACTGGTTTTTCAGCAACAGTTTCAGCGGGTTCTGCTTGGGCGAGGATTTCCCGTAGAGTTTGAGTTTTAGCTTTGGGTAAGGTGGGAGTTGGGGAAGAAAATTCTGCCTTTGGTAAAGTATTACCACTATAAAGAGCGATCGCTTGCCGACACAAATTTCTTAAAGCCGCTTCTTGCAACATTTGGCTTAAATTAACCAACAATTGCTGATTTGCTTGGCTGGTGTAGCGCTGACTGGCTTTTTTTGCAAAAGCCGCCGCCGGGTTTAATAACCATTGTGCCCAGTTCCAAGCTTTAAATAGTTTGCGGGCGGATGGTTCTAACTTCCGATAGACTTCGTATGCTTGGTAAGCTTGTCCAACTGTTACCTGATTTAAGGCTGGTGATAGCTTTTGCATCCATAGATCCAAATCATCAACCGTTCCCCGGATTAACCCGTAAGCCTGTGTAACGTAAATATTTAATAGGGGATATTTAACCTCAGGATGGTAGATATGAGCGATCGCCACTACTAAATTTTGGCATCGCGAAAAGAAAGTTGCCCAATCTTCCCAAATTGGGCGATCGCTTTGTGCGGCTTGTAAAACTTCATTTAAGACTGCTTGGGCTTGACTGGTAGCGTCATTTCCTGCTGGTAATTGGTTAGTATCCGCCGTTGCTGTTAATTCTTCACTGACTTCTGCTAATACTCGCGTTATTTGTTCTACCTCGGTACGAGTCCATTTGACTAGCAACCAACGCCAGCCGACAAATACTAGCGTAAACACAGCCCAAATCCAATTAATCCCCCATGCATGGATCTGGGAACCTGCGGCTACCAGTAAGAAAGTGACGATCAATGCGATCGGCGCTGCTAATACAACCCATTGCCAAAGTTTTAAACGCACCATTACCTGATACCTACCTCGATAACAAATTACGAATAATCAGTTTGTTTAATCAAATTACGCTTGTATAAAGTCTATCGTTTCTATATTTGGGCAGAATTCTATTATTCTGGCACAGGGCTTTAGCCCTTCATTTAAAAACTAAAAACGCAGCAACTCACACCTATTCAGCATAGTGGTTATGAATTGCCTGATAATTAACTTTGAGAGAGGCGATCTAAAGATAATCAGGAAATCTACAGTGAGTGAATATGCAAATTAGCCAGGAATTATCACTCCCAACTATGGGCTGTGGAACTTGGGCATGGGGAAACCAACTGCTCTGGGGATACGATCAAAGTATGGATGAGCAGTTGCAAGCCGTTTTTAACCTTTGTGTCAGCAACGGTGTGACTTTATTTGATACAGGAGATTCTTACGGAACTGGCAGACTCAAGGGACGCAGTGAGATACTTCTCGGCAAATTTTCTCGAGAATATCACGGTATCAACGCAGAAAATATTTGCATTGCTACCAAGCTGGCGGCTTATCCTTGGAGATGGACACGTCAGTCAATGCTACAAGCTTGCAAAGCTTCTGCCCAACGTCTGGGAAGAAATGTAGACTTGGTACAGATGCATTGGTCTACAGCCAACTATGCACCTTGGCAAGAGGAGAGGCTTTTGGATGGTCTGGCTGACCTTTATGAGCAAGGATTAGTTAAGGGTGTGGGATTATCTAATTATGGCCCTAAACGTCTGCAACGGGTGCATAAAAAGTTTAGCGAACGAGGAGTGGCGATCGCAACTCTGCAAGTTCAATACTCCCTACTCTCCACATATCCGGTGACGCAACTACAACTCAAGCAAGTTTGCGACGACATGGGTATAAAATTGATTGCCTATAGCCCTTTAGGATTAGGGTTATTAACAGGAAAATATTCCAAGACTGGCCCTGTTCCCAAAGGTATCCGTGGTTTATTGTTTAAGCAATTATTACCAGGTATCGATCCACTTTTAGCCTGTTTACGAGAAATCGCACAGTCCAGAAACAAAACTATGTCACAAGTAGCAATTAACTGGTGCATTTGTAAAGGAACTATTCCCATTCCTGGTGCGAAAACTGTGAAACAGGCGCAGGAGAATATTGGTGCTTTAGGTTGGCTGTTAGACTCTGGGGAGATAGCTGCACTCGATCAAGCTGCTGCGAGTATAGATAAAAAAATGGTACAAAATATCTTTCAGACTCAGTAAAATCACGAAAAATCGGGTTTTAGCCTAGCGTGAGTAACGCTTAATTTCAATATCATTTGCTTACTAGGCAATTGCCTTTTTAGTAGGCTACTATATTATGAGCAAAGTATAAAAAATTGCTACAAACTCTTCCAGTCTTAAATGCTTTCTGGAGGAAAATATTTTTCTAGTATAGAAATATACTATTATTTTCTGCTGACTCTTTGTTAAAGCAGTCACATTCGATTTCTGCAAAATACTCACTCAGTACAACTCAAAAAAGCATTTTTATTGTTTCTAGTTAGCTCCTTAAGCAAATAATTTCTTCCAATCAAATAGGATGGCTATAGATAAACATTGTTATGCAAAATGCTCATGTAATTAAATAGTTGAACTTCATGATTATCGAAATAAGTATTATTTAAATAATCAACGTAATGAGATTGTTTTATTATGAGGTATCTTCATGCCTGTTTATACCGTTAGAATTGTCCGCGCTGCTGTCCGAGAAATCCAGAAATTACCACATGAATATTTCAAGCTGGTAGCAGAAATAATTAAAAATATTAGTGACGGTAACCTGGGAGACTATCGGAAATTAGAAGGTTACAAAGATTTATGGAGAACTAAGAAACATGATGTTAGAGTGATTTGGACAAAAAATCAAAACCAATTTTTAATATTAATAGCAGGACAACGTAAAGATATTTATAAAAGAATTATTGAGGATATAAATAGAAACCCAGAAATAGATATAGCTGATGTAATTGATATTGGAGAAAAAACAGTAGAAGATGTTCCTACATATATATGGAATCCTACTCAAACTAATTCTTGGAATCAATTTGTTTATGGTGGTTATTTATATTCACCTGTTTTGACTCAAGAACAAAAAGCAATTTTTCAGGAAGTAATAAATTCCTCACTACACTCTGGATCAAACCATAGTAATATTAATAGCCTTTTAGTACAAAGTGCGCCGGGTACTGGTAAGACTGTATGTGCTGCTTTAATGGCTAGTGAATTATATGCAAACAATTATTGGAATATTGCCTTAATTCTTCCTGAAACTTTATGTGCTGAAATCAAAGAGTTTACTGAGATTAAAGAAATTTTACAGATTAGGGAAGCTAATTTCTTTGTAGGAACTTTTGCAGAATGGTTACATCAAGCTGCACCAGATATATATGAAACAGTAGCAACTGTATCACAAGAGTTACAGGCTCTACAATCACAAGCACGAAAAATTCATGTGATTGATAACAATGAATATTTGAATATAAATGATTTAATTTTATTTAGAGGATTTATAGCCAATAAACACAAGCATGAACAATCTGATTACCCCATTTATCGAGAAAATAAGCATTGGATTGGAGAACTAAAAAAAATTAAATTATCTGAATTACAGCAGAGATTAGGAAATAAAAAAATCTGGATAGACGGAGTAAATGCAATTACAGAAAATGCTCGTCCTTTACAGCAGAGTAATACAACACTGTTCATATTTGATGAAGCTCAAGATTATCTCATAGATGAAATCAATGCTATCGTTAAAATGCTGGAGAGATGGCAGCAGGATAGTAATCACGCTTCTATACTTTTTCTATTGGGTGATATGAATCAAAGAATTACACCCATAGATTTTAATTGGGGACATTTAAAACTGAATAAAAGACACAACCTTAAATATAATTATCGCAATACAAAATATATTCTAGAATTCGCCAATAGCTTTCATCTATTTGCACAGCAAGCAAATTCAGGAGGTAAAAAACTACCTGAAGTTAGTAAACCGGAAGAAGCTTTTGAACAAGGCGAACCTGTGAGGATTCTAGAATGCACATCACAAGAAGAAGCGCTGAAAATTCTTAATGACCTAAGTGATAAAGTAAGATATACCTGCGCTTTAGAACAGCGTTCTATATTGAGACTTCTTTCTAACCAAGTCAAACTAATTTATCAAGATATTCCCGAACAATATAGTAATCTTCCGGGATTAGATTATATAAAATTTCATCAAGCTAAAGGTAGAGAGTTTGATGCTTGTGTTGCTTTCTCTGTATTTAAAGGACAGGGACAACCATCATTTGAAGAAGCAAATAATTGGTACACAATTTTTACCAGACCGCGTTACCGATTACTTGTGATTGCAACTACTGATGAAATCAATAGATTTGAAAGATCACATTTTCAAAAATGTCAGTTTTTTAATACTTCAAATATAGATACTCTTGATTGGATTACAGAGTGGGCAAATGGAGAACACTTATTTAAAGATATCACAGGATTATGTAACATAATTTACGAAGGTTTAAGTAATCAGCCTGTGCAAATTTATTGGGATACTTATGCTGCATTTAGGCTAGCAAGAATTGATAATAATAAAGTTACACAAATTGAGGAGCAAGCAATTAAAATCCTTGCAAATCATTCTAAAGAAATTTTATATGAAGAATTACGGCAAATTCAGCAAATTGATAGTCCTAGCGATCGCATTCCCCTACAATGCTTACTCTTAATGGCTTTAGATAGTTCTTGGGAAGCAGTTCAAGTAGCATCTGAATTGCAAAACATCAATCCTCAAGAACAAGAATATGAAAACTTAATATTAAGAATTGCAGATAGGCTTCAGAGAAAAGGACTTTTATATGAAGCTGCTAGAGTACGCATGAAAATTGGAATGCATCTTCCCGAAGATTTTCCCTTTAGAGAAGAAATATCCAATCATGAAGGTTATTTAGTAACTCTACTCTGCAATGCGGCTATAGATAAAATTGGTAACACAGGTGAATTATGAATGAAGAATACCCCACAGATTTGCAAGTTTCCCAAGACCTGAAAGCCTTATCTATAGTTATTAATAATTCTATAGCTAAAGCCGAAAATATTCTGAATAAAGCTAAGGAAATAGATAAAATTCGCGAACTCATTCAAGAAATTCACCTGAGTCGCAAAGAACTATTAAACGCGAATAATGATTTAAAGCAAGTTGAAGAATATGCATCAAATCATTTGGTCGAAGCTAGAAACTTACAAGCTCAGTTAAAAATTTTACAAGAAATACCAAATCAACTACAGCAACTGGGTATTAGCGAAGATGTTTTGCGAGATTTAGAACTAGTAATTCACAAAATTAATAATGCTACACAAGAAAGTCAATCTTCAGCCGAAGAATCTCACAATATATTGTTGCAAGTCCAAGTTCATCTCCAAACATCTCAGAAGATACTTCAAGAAGTAAATACAATCAAAGCACAAATTGAAACATTAAATGCAGAAATAGATATTAAATTTATTGAAGTCAAAAAAGTCATAGATATATATTCTCAAAAAAATCAATATACCCAGAATTTGATTCAGGAATTAAACCGAGTTGTAGAAACAATTGGTGGTGAGGAGGAAATTAAAAATTTTATTCAAGATGTGCGAAATACTCGCTTAGAAATCAACCATTCAGAACAGCAATTAATATCTGCACAACAACAAATGATTACAGTGCAGGGTTTGGAAAATTATTTAAATAAATTTCACGACATCCGCAATCGCAAACAACTGTGGCGATGGCTGTGGAATGAGTTAGGATTTGTGGGAGTTATAGTCTATTTACTCAGTTTGATAACTCCAAAACGAAAAAAATGAGTTAAAACATGGTATTATAGATGGAAAAACTGTTTAACTACCCTAACGTTGAATTCCCTTAAACCGTTCTTGCGCTGCTTTAAAAGCTTCTTGCATCACAGATTGAATCTTCTTCGGGTCAGGTTTCTTCCCACCCATCAAGTCACCAAAGTATACACAGGCTGTTTCACCAAGTGACCAAGTGTAAGCAGCAGCCCAGGATGCAGCAATCACGCTACCGAAACCAGGGACAAATTTGATGAGTTCCCGTGCTACAGCTTGGGCGAGAAAACCGCCGGCGATCGCACTCACAACTCCACCTGCTTGAGATGGTGTCAATTTCTGCCCGTATAAGTTACCCAATACAGTTACCATAGATACTTGCAAGGCAGTCAGCACGGGCATGGTTGCAAAAGGCAATGGTACGGCGGCAAGTGTGGCTGCCATGATTGCAAAAGGTAAAATGTAACGCCGTCCCGTATCTCGGTAGAGATTACCTAGTTGTTTACCAGTTTCCTCCCGATCCAATAATTGATAAATGGCTTTGGCTTCGGCTTCGGGAAGTAGTTCGGCTAAGTTGTCTCGCAGTGCTTCTAAGCCGTAGAATACCGGGTTGTAACCGTCTTCTTCTAGGGTGAAGTCGATGAGAACAGAGCGATCGCTCACTTTAGCAAAGTCTTCTTGAATTGCATCAAAAGCCCGATTAATTTCCTCATAATCTGGCGGATAATCAGGATGATCGACTATATCAGACGGATAAACCTCGTGCAAACAGGTAACCGCTAATAGACAAGGAATGTCTGGATACTTCTGACGCAACTGCTGGGCAATTTGACGCAATGTGTCAGTGGCAAAATCGTTAATTTTCACAGTCAGAATCAAAACTCTGCCACTGCGGCTGGATTGTTCTAAATCTCCAACCAACTCCTTAATAATTGCCTCTGTATCCTGATTGACATCACCCAATCCCACCGTATCCGTAAAAATCAGCAAAGGCAGATCGTCAGAAGGATAGGCATAGCGCTGAGTATGTTGAGTGTGGGGGCGAAATCCTTGACCAACGATATCGGCAGAAACTCCTGTCAAACCGCGCACAATCGAACTTTTACCCGCTTGGGGTTTACCAATCAACAGGGCTTCGGTAGTTGGCAGTTCAGCGCGAACCGTCGCCAAAATTTCGGCAATCTGAGTTTCGCTGACACTAAACCATTTGGCAAAGCTCTGTGCTAACTGATCTACGGGTAGTAATTTCACCAGGCGTGGTGTTGTCTTGTGCCAAACATCAGCAATCCGGTTTTTCCAAGAATCAGCAGCAGGTAACACCGGGGGTAGATTTTCCGTCTCCAGGCGATCGCTTTTAGTTTCACTTAACTGCTGAGAATCTGCTGGTAATGAATCAGCATCACGTTGCTCAGTCATTGGTATCAAAACGGCAGATAGATGCCAAACTAAACCTGTTTATTATTTTAGGATGCGCCGCAGTCAGTTGCTATTTGTCAATGGTCATATTTGACATAGAAGCATTGATATGTGGATGGGAGGTTTTGATTTTGGGTTAAAATTCTTCGTCTAACTCGCTAAGTACATCTGCTAAATCTCTTGCTCCATGAAATACCCGCAGGATCTCAATAGTTGTATCTTGAATACGATAGAAAATTAGATAATCCTGAAAATCTTTGATGCGCCATTGTCTGATTTCACCCAATCTCGACACCACCAACTGCGTTACTTTTCCCATACCAGGGGTTTTTACCAACTGTTCAAAAGTGACTTCCGCAGCATTTAAAAATTTAACAGCTACATCAGCATTTCCATTGACCAATATATAATTTGCCAACTGTCGCAAATCTTGCGTTGCCAGATCTTTGACAATTAACCGATAGTTCATGAGTTACTACGCATCGTTCGATTTGTCCATACTGTTCTCACCTAAAACCGTAGAACGCAAATTTTGCCAATATTCCGGCGTTACTTCCTGTCCTTGAGAATCAATACCTTCGAGTAAAAGAGCTTCCAACTTTGCTTGTGCTTTCCGTTTTTGGTCTTGCTGCACTAAATCTAAAAAATATTCGGCAATGCTATTATAAGCACCTGTCATGACTTGTGCCTCAAGATAAACGCGCACTTCATCAGGTATATCAATGTTGATATTCATCAGGCTTCAAGCATAACTAATCGCTACTATTTTAACGTGAATTCGACAAACCTCACTCACCCAACGAATCTCTCCTACCTCTTGTTTTAAATTTTGTGTGCCGACGATCGCCTGTATCTCTACAGCCAGTTCCCCACTAAAATGTAAGGTGCCCAATAAACTGGATGCTCAGATAGGGGATCTTTTAAAAGAGCTATTTGGGCATTACGTAAGGCCTCTGCTTTGGTTTCTTTAGTACTGCTCAAATGCTTGTAAAACTGACGCATCAAACTGGCTGTTGCTTCATCATTAACAGACCATAATGTTGCTAAAGTGCTACTAGCTCCTGCTTTGACTGCTATTCCTGCCAAACCTAAGGCAGCACGTTTATCTCCAACTGCGGTTTCACAAGCACTGAGTACCAGCAATTCGATCGCTTGTTGCTTTTTCTGTTCAGGTATCTGTAGTAATTGATCTAAGTCATTAATTCTGATGCGATCGTCCCAAGCCAAAATAAAGGTTTCTATTGCTTTGGAGCTAAATTTCCCATGAGTAGCAATGTGAAGTATTGGGAAAACGGCTGATTGCAAGTGAGTTTGCAGATTTTGACTGGTAAATTCCTCATTTAATAAAACAGTACTTGGGACTTCGGATTTGATTTCCTTCATTTCCTGTTCTACATACTCCAGGGCAGAAAACCCCTGTCTGGCTTCAGTTAACCCGGCACCAAGTACTTTAAAGTTATGCTGTGCCAACTTCTTAGGAGGTAGTAACTGGAGACTTGGGGTTAAAGCAATGTTGTAATTTTCTACCAAATAATGATTCCTATCATGTAGTGCTGCCATCGGAATATTTCGGAAAACACCATCCGGTACAAACACTAAGGTTTTAATCCCACTTTTAACTATGTCGGTTTCTACTGGACGGATCAACCAGTCATATACTTGTTGAGACAAGGGCAAAAAGTCTTCTTTGGAACGGATGACTAAAGTTTTCCGCAGTTTTTCGACAATACTTTCCAGCTGAGCTTGAGGTAAAGAAGTCGCGTAGTGGCGTAAAGGTTGCTGCGGTAAGCTAATAATAACTTCTAATCGGTCTGGCAAGATAATCGGGTAGATTACTCCAGCCACCGGATCTAACTGATCGATTTGAGTGTATTTTCTATCTAAACAGGCTTCGCGGAAAAAGTCATCTAGTTCTGCCAATTGTAAGGACTCAATCACTTGACGAGCTTGGATCAGAGCTTTTTGACTAGGTTCAGCGGCTCCAGGTTCTAAAAGTAAACTGACTAGTTCGCGGTAGACTGGTTCTACACTTTCCCGAAAACTAAATTGAATATCTGGATCGACGGCAACCAAATCGCTACGCAAGGATTGTAGAGTATTGACAGCTTGGGTGTAAGCCGCGATCGCACCTTCTTCATTTCCTTGTACTTTCAAAAGTCGCCCTAACTGCCATTGCCAACGGTAGGCAATTTCTGGTGTATTAATAGATTGTGCCAACACCAGCGCTTGCTGTGTCAAATCTTGGGCAATTGTCCATTGCTGAGTCTGTTCATAAAGTCCGCCCAGTTTCCCCAGTGCATAGGCTTGTGCTTGTTTGTCTCCCAAAGTTTTGGCCTGTTGCAGGTTATTCGCTACTAATTGGGCAATATTTTCTGTGGTTGGCGCATTGGGGAGATTTGCTTGCTTGAGGCGAGTGAGACTCTGGGCTAAATTCAGTTGCGCATAAATTGCTGTGCGGCTAGGAGGTAGATCAGCAAGTTGGAGTTGAATTTGACTCCATAGTGTCTGAGCCGATGCCCATTGCTTGGTATCAATTAAGGTACTGAGTTGATTTAATTGCGATCGCATTTTCAGCATCTGGGAAGGTGCAAGCTCTATTGCCTGTTGATACAAAGCCAACGCCGATTCAGAATCTTGTTTTGCACGCGCCACATTTCCCAAATCTATCAATGTCGCACTAATTTCTGCCGGAGATTGTAACTTTTGGGCGATCGCTAAACTTTGTTGCAATACCTGCTGTGCTTCTGTTAAATTCCCCACTAAGCGCAAACTTGCTCCTAAACTGCGTAACCCAGCTGTTTTGAGCGGTGAATCAGGTTGTTTTTGCAGGATTTGGTTTACCTGAGTTAGTGTCGATAAGGCTCGCCGATATAATCCCAGCGCCTTTAAAGCCTGAGATTGATTGATCAAACTACGCAGCACCCCAGTCTCATTTTTTGCCTGGATGTAAGTGGTCGTGGCTTGTTGCCAAGTGAAGAGTGCAGCTTCAGATTTTCCCGTTGCTAACTCGAGACTAGCTTGGGTGTTTAGGACTTGAGCCAAGACTGGCAAATATTCTTGCTCACCCTGTTTTTTCTGTAACAATTCTCGGCTAGTAGCAATTGTTTGGGTAGCTTCAGTCCATTGACCTAGTTGCTGATAACTTAGTGATAGATTACTCAAAACTCTGGTTTGATTGAGTGTATCTCCCTGTGACTGATAAATCTGGAGAACCTGCTGCCAGATTTTGACTGCTGCTAAAAACTGCCCTGCATCATAATATTGCCTGCCTTGCTCCTCCTGCTTTGCCACATTGGATGATACTTGCATTAGGGATGGTGGCAAAGAATCAACTTTGGCGATCGCAGGCAATAAATTACAAACTAGTCCTAAGAACATCCAAAGTATAAATACAATGAAACGAACATATACTCGTTTCCAGGTACTTTTATGACCATAAAAATATAGATTAATGTGCATAACAATTAGTTGAGGGCGACCAAGTACTATAAGGAGTTGCGGTAGGAGCCTGTGCCATCAATAACACTTCACCTTGGGAATTTACTACTATAGCTTGGGCTTCCACTATCGCATTAGAACTAGGAACAAGTGGGGCAGAAGTTTTCCCAGCTATATTTTGTGAATTTTTGATCGGAGTCGTCTCCAAATCTTCGAGCAGACTATCGCTACTAAGTATGCCTTCAGGACTAGGTGATAGCCCACCCCTTCCAGTCACTACAAACCGATTACCAATCTGTCTCTGGTCACTGAGCAAAGTCGAAGTGCAACTTTGAACTATAAGTTTTGAGCTATCAGTAATTTGCGGAGGTAAGTTTACTAAACCTTTAGTTGGATCAGCATCAAGAGTTTTAATTTCTACAACACCATTAATCCCAAAGGTAGAACTAGCAGTAATGTCACTCAAAGAAGTCTGTTGTGCGCGGAACTTCTGCCCAAATACATTCTGAGCTGTAATTTGAATGTTACCCCCCCATCCTTGAAATGCATTAGCAGTAATATCACTATTCCCTAAGGGATCTGCCACTAAAAAAGTTGTATTTATCTTGATATTGCCCCCATTTCCCTGTTGACTAGCAGTGCCAGCAGTGGCTGAAATTAAGCTATTGTGTCCCATTTGCAGAATATTGCTGACTCCCAGGGAAATATCACCACCATCATCAGCCGTAGTTTCCGCCAAAATTGCTCCAGAGCGATCAAGAAAAATATTACGAGCTGTTAAATTAATACTGCCTGCTCTTCCTTCGCCACTTGCTTGTGCAAACAATCCACTGTTTGCTTGACCATTACCAGACCTACTAATTCCGTCGTCGCTATCAGAGCCATAAGGAGTTTTACCGCCACCTGTACCCAAGGTAGAAGCAGAAATCTTCGCCCCATCCAGAATGAATAAATTGCCTGTATTTACAATCAAGTTACCGGCGGGAGCATCGCCTAATGTTGAAGTAAATAAACCACTAGATGATTGATCCACCGAGGAAGTCCCCAGCAGTTGAATTTTATCTGTAGCAGTCACCTTGACTAATCCACCAGGCGCTTTCCCCTGAGTCGCCGCCTGAATCTGCGCCCCATCCCGCACGATTAATTCTCTGGTATTAATCGTGACATTCCCCCCCCAACCTACATCTCTAGTAGAGGCGGAAATTAGTGCCTGCTTTCCTTGAAGAATTAATTCCCCAGTATCTATAGATAGGTTACCTCCCCGACCTTTAGCACCTAACTCTACCTGCGCAAATAAGCCACTAAAGGTGATATCTGTAGGCTCTCCCCAGACTGTCACCATCTGAGGGGCAATTACAGAAATACTCCCAGCATCTCCCGTATTAAAGGTGCTGGTTGAAACTTGCGCACCGCCTTGGATAAGTAATTTTTCAGTTGCTAAGGTAATGTTACCCCCCTGACCGGTGGCTCCTAACTCCACTTGGTTAAACACACCGCTAGCTTGACCAACTGTTGGGGAACTTAGCAGTTCTGTTTCTTTAGCGTAAATTTTAATACTGCCTGCTGATCCCTCAGCAAATGTAGAAGCTGATATCCTGGCTCCATCACGGATACTCAACATTGGGGTTTCCAGAATTACTTCCCCAGCTTGTCCAGAACTGGTAGTTTCCGCCACCAAACTACTAAAATACACTGTATCGGATAGCTGTCCCATCCCTTGCATATCAATAGAATCAGCAGCTTTCACTATAAGTTTGCCACCAAAACCGCGATCGCGGGTATTTGCTACTATCTGTGCGCCATCTTGGATACTCAATTTTCGAGTTTCAATTGTGACATCTCCTCCAGCACCTAGTCCTCTAGTTTCTGTTCCTAAAAGACTCAAGTTAGCCAATTTCACATCATCAGCGCGAATAGTTAAGTTACCACCCTTACCAATGTCTTCTGTTTCTGTAGAAACTATTGCTGATGATCCTTGAACTGTCACTTTCGCAGCTTCCAGGTTGATATCTCCACCATGCACTGAACCAGATGTCATTGCTTGAACAATAGAATCATTTAAAGTCAGTTGATTAGCTCGGATAGTTATTGAGCCACCGCTTTGGCTACCATTGGCATCTGTATTAGCCAACACTTGTGTTTCATTCAAGGTGACTACTTGACCCTGAATCTGGATATTCCCACCACCAGCACCACTGACATCAATTCCAGTGCCATCGAGCTGAATTGTCTGAAACTTTTCCACACCTGTATATCCCAAAGCAAATCCCTGAGAGCTTGGGGTCAGGCTAACAAAATTATCATCTCCCACACTCCCCAATTCCACCCGACCACCAGGCGCAACTAGGAACTGGCCAGCCACAGAAATATCGCCACCAACTAGAGCTAAAGTTTGAAAAGGCTGCACTAACAAAGACGGACTCAAAGACGGATCATCTTGTGCAGGCTCTACTTTAATGTCTCCAGATTTGGCAGCAAATTGTAACCCTAGGGGAACACTGATAGTTAGCAAGGGTGGAGCAGGATTAGTAGCACTAAAAACATCTCCATTAGAAAGCTTTAAACTACTGGCAGTACTGGCGATAAATGAGCCACGAATATCTAGTGAAGCATTGGAGCCAAAAACAATACCATTGGGATTGATCAGAAATAAGTTGCTATTTGCTTGGATTAAACCGTTGATCTCAGATTTCAACCCACCAGTCACACGGCTGATAATGTTCTCAATCCCTGGGTTCTGATTATGGAAAATTGCAGAGCCTCCTCTAGGGACAGAGAACTCTGCAAAGCTGTGAAAAAGGTTACTACCTGCTTGGGTTCCGCCTGTAATTACAAAATTCAACCCTGGTTGGATTCCTGGTGAAACTACAGTTTGTCCATTAGGAAGCTTGTTATCGGCTCTGATTTGTGCAGACGTTGGGTAGATGGTGCTGAAACAGCAAATAGTGATTCCACTTGTCATCGCCAGCAGGTAATGATACTGTCTCAGCGCTTGAATAATTGGTTGGTTGCGCATTACCTAAAAACATTGAGAGAAGACAGAGCTTGATTGACAATGATTTCTGGGTCAATTTATCCATTTTGATGATGTGGATGCTTCTCCCAATCAAAGATTTCCTCGTTTGAATCACCAGGCTGACCCCAGGTAATCTTCCCTCGCAACGTATCTAATAAGGTTTGCTCAACCACATCATTTAAGTTCTCCCAAGATAAATCATCTCGTTGAAGTAAGACTTTGAGTTTTTGCAAAGCAGCCATTGCTGCATTTTCTTCCTCAAAAGTTAGAGAACTTTCACTGCGCAGCGGGTCTCGTTGCACAGCCATAATTCCTTGCCTGACAGCTGTCACGATTTGCGATCGCAAATCGGTTTTTCCCCGATGCCATTGCCGCTGCCATCCTCGCTTGCTAGTAGCATACAGCGCAGGCAGACGATTTAATGCATAAGCAATTACCTCAGATGGATTAGTGTATTTGGCAGTTTTAGCGGGCAAAGCTTGGAATTGTTGCTCTACTTCCTCTACAACTAGCACTTCCATCACATTTCGCGAGTTTTTTGTAAATGCACGCTGCTGTTTAGATTGCTGAACTGAAGCATGACCCTGATAAACCATGAAAGAAACTCCCCACAGAGCAATACAATCTCAACTTTTACTTACGGCTTTATATTGCCCTTATATTGCGTCTAACTAACATGTTTTCTAGGGTTTTGACAAGTAATTAAAAAAATTAGCTAACATCTGACTTTACCCACTTTTTGTGGATGTATGTCAGATTAAAGATATTAATAATTTTGCTAAAAAATTTTAAATTTTAGGTACAGATAATATGTTTACTTACCAAATTTAATTGCCGTTATAAAGCTCTAGTAAAGATTTTTTAGTATTAAAATATACTTTATATTATATAATTATCTAAATAAATATTCTTGCAATTACTAGTATTGTGTACATAAGTACTTTTATAAACATAAAGTTTTTGTATAAAAAATTACATATATGCTAGTATTTTATGGAATTTTTATAAAACTGTAGTTAAGTCTCCTAATTATCGCTTCAGAGAAATTTCGCTGTTCTAGATTTTGCCGTTGATATAAAGTTGAGCTATAGATGTACATAGAGCGAGTATTCTGAGTTTTTCACTCAAAAAATTAGTAATAGTAATTTTAATATTTTTTAATCGCACCACATTTGAGAAAAATGTTCAAAAAAATTTATTTACTAGTAACCCAAAAATCAAATATGAAAGCGAAACTTAAGTACCAAGCAAATCTAGTTACACAACTAACTATAGCCTTAGGTTCATTGAGCAGCATTTCTCCAGCGCAGGCGATACAATTCAACTTCACCTATGCTGAAAACAGTCCTCAGGAAATCATAGATGGATTTAATAAAGCTGGTAATATCTGGTCTTCTAAACTCCAGGACAAATATTTTGATATCAATTGCCTATGTAATCGTGATACTACAGTCAATCTTTATATCAATTTTCAAGAATTATCTAACCCCAAAGCGCTGGGAGGAACACGCCCAACTATGGTGAAGGTGGGATACGATGATTTTCTCACTAATACTTTTCAAAATATAACGGACAATAATGATTTGCTAGCTATGAAAAATCTGCAAATAAATAATAATTATAAAAATATTTTTGCCAACAGAGACCTTCAAGAAATTCAAAATCTCAGCCGGAAATATCTAAAATTTATGGGTTCTGAATTCAGTATGGTCATGAATAATTCTAGGGCTGTAAATTTTGATAATTATCAAAGGTTAACATCATCTGGTAATACTATCTTAGATAATAACGGTAATGCTAATAACAAGACAATTTGGTTGAGTAGTGCTAACGCCAAAGCTCTGAATCTGATTGCAGGTAATGAAAGTGGATTTGATGCCCAAATTTCTCTTGGTAATTCAATGCGAGCTAGTAATGGAGAAATTATTAGCTATTCTGGGTGGTTAGCCCAGCAATCAGGATTTGGTAATTTCGTCCAAGATTCTATTTGGGACTTCTCAAGTGTTTATTCTCATAATGCTACTATTGCTAGTAAAAAATTTGACTTTCTTAGTGTAGCTCAACACGAAATTGGCCACGCATTAGGTATTATTAGTGGTAGTGATGCTGTTGAAGTATTAATGAACAGCGTTACTAAAGGTAATAGTCCACCTTTAAATGATGAAGATTTAACATTTGTTACTCCAATAGATCTGTTTCGCTATTCTGAAAATAGCAATAACCAAGGCGTTTTTGATTGGTCTAAAGGTTCTGGAAAGTACTTTTCTATTGATGGCGGTCAAACACGTCTGGGTAATTTTGATGGTGCGAATTATCAAACAAGTCACTGGAGTGCTAGTGAAGGCGAAGCATTGGGAATAATGCATCCTGTTCTCAAAAAAGGTGAAAAGTTAGAAATATCGGATATCGATTTGAAATTACTAGATGTGATTGGCTGGGAGATCAATTCTCAATCTCAGGACATGATTGAAGTAGATGTCAATATCAAACAACCCAAAAGAGCATTAAATGCTAGTATTATTGATAATTATATTTCCAGGGGTAGCAAGAATTATACAGCTACGGGAACTAACTATTTGGAAGCATTAGATATTAATTATTTATCACCTAGTGAATACGAAGCCAACAAAACACAATATACTATAGATGACATTATCCAAAATGCTGACTTTAATCAAGATTTTATTACTCATAATCATGAAGATCATGAAGAAGATAGTCATGATATTGTCTCTGTACCAGAACCAAGAACTACTTGTGGGTTGGGAATTATAGGATTAATGGGCTTGGGCTGGTTATTCAAGCGTCATTAAGGCTCAAATCGGATTAATGCTAGCATAAATAGACTTGGTAATTAGGTTAGAAATCATAATAATTAAAAATAAAAATTACTTTCTGGAGATGATTGTAATTTTTACTTAAGTAAATTTCCGTAAAAATTACCGACAAATAAAAATTGATTATTTATATAAAAATTAATTTAAATATAGCAGATTGCTAATAAATAGAGTATTGATTAAATAGGTAGAACTGATAAAAGATATTAAATCAAGCTTGAGGCTGATGAAGATAACCATGAAGAACAAGGCATTTACCGCTATCTGTTTAACCGCGCTGCTTACCCTCTCCTGTGCTGTTCCCAATCAGGTACTAGCCACTGAAAATAAACCAAAGGAGGGCTTACCTGGACGCAGAACTGGAGGTGGAACCCGTGGAGAATGCTCCAGTAATGCTGGAAAATTAATGGCATTGGTTCCAGAAAACAATTTGGCTTTAACACAACAAGCCTATCCAAACATCTTATTCTATATACCTCAAACTTCTAAACCAATAACAATGGAGTTTGTGCTTCAAGATGATAGTCGTAATTCAGTCTATGAAAAAACTTTCACAAAAAACGGTTCTGATACTAAAACTGATTCTGGAGAAATCATCAATCTTAGCTTGCTGGATTCTACATCCTTACCGCCACTGATCACAGGTAAAACATACCATTGGTACTTATCAATAATTTGCGATCCAGAAAATAGAGCTAGTGATATTGTTGTGCATGGATGGATTCAACGAGTAGCCGTTGACCCAAATCTTGCTAGAAAAGTAGAACAAGCATCATTGCTAGAGCGTGCTAATCTATATGCTAAAGCAGGACTGTGGCAAGATGCGCTAGCTACTTTAGCAGAACTCCGGTATAGTCAACCTCGTGACTCCAAGCTAGCTGCTAGTTGGACAGAGCTATTACAGTCTGAAAAATTGGATGCGATCGCACAAGAAACGTTTTTGAATATCAAAATCCAAAAAGACCGCTAATTAGAAGCTAAGTAATTTTCTCAAATACCTATTCACTACTATACGTATAATTACCGAGAATCAATTATCATAGGGTGCGTTAGCAGCATAACGCACCCTATGATGATTTCGATGACAAAATGTCTTGTTTGAAAACACATTATTGGTCTGTTAAAGTACTCCGCCACATTGATTTTGATGATTCGGGGATTTCGCAGCCCATCAAAATTAATGGCACAGACTACTAGATTGCTTGAATATAGATGGCTTCAAGATGAGTTTTGAGTTGAGTCTTAGGGAACACTCTTATTACAAGGAAAACATCAGTTTGCAGTAGACATCACTTCATCTGATATCGGTTATCTATAAAAGTCCACTCTCTCAATCTAGAATTATTGTGATTGCTAAATATTCCACAAAATTTTTATCTATAGTATCAGTAGTTACTAACCATTGTCAGCGCCAGCTTAATAGATCTATCGTCAAATTGAGTTTGAAGCAATCAGTTCTAATTACTAGCATTCTGATTACAGGGCTGGTGCTTGGTGTCAGACAACTTGGCTGGTTAGAGTTCTTGGAATTGGTTTGTTTTGATCACATGGTGCGTCTTGTCGGTGATGCTGGCCCCGATCCACGACTTTTGGTAGTCACAATCTCAGAAGCCGATATCAAACAACAGAAAAAGTGGCCCCTCTCGGATCAAACTCTCTCTGAAGTATTAATCAAGCTGCAACAGGCTCAACCTAGGGCTATTGGCTTAGACCTTTACCGTAATCTCCCCCAACCACCGGGCCATGAACTTTTCATGCAGCAACTTCAAGCTTCTAATGTCATTACTATTACTAATCTTGGTGATACTAATGCAGAAGGAGTCTCCCCTATTCCTGGTTTATCCCCAGAACACATTGGTTTCAATGACTTTGTGATTGATCCAGATGGAGTTGTGCGCCGCAATTGGATACATGCTTACCAAGGCGAGAAACAATACTATTCTTTCTCCTTGCGCTTAAGCCTAAAATACCTTAGCAAACAGGGAATTTTGGTCAAAATTAACCCGAATGTACGGTTAGGTAATACTATATTCCCCCCTTTACATCCCAATTCTGGTGGCTATCACAACATTGATGATGCAGGTACTCAAATCATGATTTCCTATCGATCGCCTGAACAAGTCGCACGACGGGTGTCATTGACACAAGTGCTACGGGGTGAGTTTGAGCCGGAATGGGTTAAGGACAAAGTAGTATTAATTGGTACAACTGCCTCTAGTGTCAAGGATCTGTTCTTCACTCCCTATAATGCTGGTAAGTCTGCAAACCCAGGGATGCCTGGGGTGCTACTTCATGCTCAACTTGTGAGTCAACTCCTGGGCGCCACTTTAGACAAACAACCAATCTTCTGGTTCTGGCCGGAATGGACAGAATATTTATGGGTGTGGACTTGGGCTTTGATTGGGGGTGTTATGGTATGGCGAATTCGTCATCCCTTAATCTTAGGAGTTGCTGGAGTAATTTCTTTATGGGGCTTATCTATTATTTGCTTTGGTATATTTACACAAGCTGGCTGGATACCTATAATACCATCAATGCTAGCGTTTGTAGCAACGGGTGGAAGTTTTTTGGCTTATAAGCTCAGGCACAATTTGCTGCATGATGCTCTAACTAGCCTTCCTAATCGCGATCTGTTTTTGAAACAATTGGAATGGGCGATCGCAGATACGAAATTGCGCAAAAATTCACGCTTTGCCCTGCTGTTTTTGAATATTGACCGCTTCAAGCTGATTAATGAGAGTCTTGGTCATCAAATTGGTGACCAGTTATTAATCAATGCCACTCAAAGATTAAAAGCTTGTCTAGGACGAAGAGGCACAATAGCACGAGTTGGAGGAGATGAGTTTGCTATTTTGCTAGAAAATATAACCGATAGCAGTGAGGTGAATTGCATAGCTGACCAAATACACAAGGAAATGACTTTGCCATTCCACAACAATGGGCAAGAAATATTCACCAGCATTAGCATTGGTATCGCTTTCAATCAGAGCGAACTTGACTATGAATCAGTGACTTTGCTAAGAGATGCTCATACAGCTATGTATCGGGCTAAAGACCAGGGTAAAGGACGTTATGAAGTCTTTGCCACAAATATGCATACGCAAATTTTTAAGCGTTTTCAGTTAGAAATAGACCTGCGTCGCGCCATTGACAAGCAGGAATTTTATCTCCACTATCAGCCAATAGTCTCCTTAGCAACAGATACAATTATTGGGTTTGAAGCACTCGTGAGATGGCAACATCCTCAGCATGGATTTGTCTCTCCAGGAGAATTTATTCCAGTTGCAGAAGAAACAGGGTTGATTATTCCTTTAGGTAAGTGGATTTTACAGTCAGCTTGTCAGCAATTGTCTATTTGGCAAGCTCAATTTTTTTCAGATCCACCACTGATAATGAGTATCAACCTTTCTGGACATCAGTTGGCTCAACCAGACTTGGTGGAATACATTGAGCAAATTCTGAAGCTGACAGGGATCAACGGACAAAGTTTAAAATTAGAAATTACTGAAACTGTAGCAATGAATAACGTTGAAGCTGCAATTAGCATACTGCTAAGACTGAGAACGTTAAATCTACAGCTAAGTATTGATGATTTTGGCACAGGATATTCTTCCTTAAGTTATTTACACCGCTTTCCGGTCAACACTTTAAAGGTAGACCGATCTTTCGTGAGCCGGATGGAGGATACGAACGAAGATCAAGCAATTGTTGAGACAGTGATCCTGCTTAGCCATGCACTGGGAATGGATGTGGTTGCAGAAGGTGTAGAGACAGCCGAGCAAAAAGCAAAACTGCAATTACTAGGTTGTGAATATGGACAAGGTTATTTCTTCTCTAAGCCCTTAGATAGTAAGAGTGCAACTGCATTACTAAACCGCCAATTTGAAAATAAGTAAGCGCACAAAATTATTACAGATGAGTTTTTTATCTGCATAAGAGTTTGATGATTGACCCTAACGCCAATACTCCTGAAGTGAGCTTATTTGGGCAAAATAAAAAAGCGCCTCCCATTTCTGGAAGGCGCTTTTTATTAAGCTAAGACTTCAATATTAGCCGTTGATAGCAGGAGAAGTCAAAGCAACAGGAGCAACTTCACCAGCAGCCAAGTCTAAGGGGAAGTTGTGAGCGTTACGCTCGTGCATTACTTCCATACCTAAGTTAGCGCGGTTGATTACGTCTGCCCAAGTAGCGATGACGCGACCTTGAGAGTCAATTACGGATTGGTTGAAGTTGAAACCGTTCAGGTTGAACGCCATTGTGCTGATACCCAATGCGGTAAACCAGATACCGACTACAGGCCATGCAGCCAAGAAGAAGTGCAGTGAACGGCTGTTGTTGAAAGAAGCGTATTGGAAGATCAAGCGACCGAAGTAGCCGTGAGCTGCAACGATGTTGTAGGTTTCTTCCTCTTGACCGAACTTATAACCGTAGTTTTGAGATTCGGTTTCGGTTGTTTCACGAACCAAGGAGGAGGTTACCAATGAACCGTGCATTGCAGAGAACAAGGAACCACCGAATACACCAGCTACACCCAACATGTGGAAGGGGTGTAACAGAATGTTGTGTTCAGCTTGGAACACAATCATGAAGTTGAAGGTGCCGGATATACCCAAGGGCATACCGTCGGAGAATGAACCTTGACCGATTGGGTAGATCAAGAATACTGCGGTAGCAGAAGCTAGAGGTGCAGAGTAAGCTACGCAGATCCAAGGACGCATACCTAAGCGGTAGCTGAGTTCCCACTGACGACCCATGTAGCAAGCACAACCTAGCAAGAAGTGGAAAATTACCAATTGGTAAGGACCACCGTTGTACAGCCACTCATCTAAGGAAGCAGCTTCCCAGATGGGGTAGAAGTGTAAACCGATCGCGTTTGAAGAAGGAACAACTGCACCAGAGATGATGTTGTTACCATAAATCAATGAACCTGCAACAGGTTCACGGATACCATCGATGTCCACAGGAGGAGCAGCGATGAAAGCGATTACGAAGCAAGCGGTAGCGGCTAGCAGGGTGGGGATCATCAATACGCCGAACCAACCGACATAAATGCGGTTTTCGGTGCTGGTGATCCACTCGCAAAACCGATCCCATACACTGGTGCCTGAGCGCCGTTGTAAGGTTGTTGTCATTGTTTTATGAGTGCTAATGATTTATGGGTGAATAATCTACGGTAAAGTATTTTTTACCGATACTTATTAACTGTACATGAATTTAAGTTAAAAATGTTATTTATTTTTTTATAATATTTTGCAATAATCATTAACATTACTTATAGGGGCTAGGGGCATTGGGCTTTGGTTTCAATTTTGATTTTGAATTGATATGTCTCCCTGATCTTTACCATTTCCTCTGCCCCAGATCTGTTTGGGTGGATTAAAAATCAAAATATATATATGGCAAGCTGCCTTCTGGAGCCAATAACCACACGGCGTAGAAGCAAAGAGGTACAAAGACAAGTTTGACAGGCCAGTTGAATTCTACTTTAAGCCGACTCTTGAAGGCATAGACAAGGGTCATGAACAAAGCTAAAAATATTAATCTGCCAGCAAGTTGGGATTGGCTGATGTTAAGGGCTTCTACGTAGACTTTTTGGGCAAACTGGATATCAGCCGGATAACCCCACAGATGCCGAAATACCAAAGAAGAATCTTTGAGGTTGGGTAGTCGGAACCAGATCCAAGATGTGAAAACCATCAGTTGGGTAAATAGCCAAGCGGAAAATATGCCTAGAGGCTTTTGCCAAAAATGATCCAAATTTTCATTGCGATCGCCGATCGCATCTGTCAGGCGGTGAACTATCAAAGCTAAACCGTGATATGCACCCCAGACGATAAAACCTAAGGCTGAACCATGCCAAATACCAGCAATTAGCATGACAATTAGTAAATTCCAGCAGGTGCGTGTTAAACCTCTACGGGAACCACCCAAAGGAAAGTAAACATAGTTCCGTAACCAATCACCCAAAGTCATATGCCAGCGCCGCCAAAATTCTGCAATGCTGGTGCTGAAGTAAGGAAAGTCAAAATTTTCTGGCAAGACAAAGCCAAATAGCAATGCACTACCACGAGCAATGTCTACATAACCATTAAAATCTAAATATAACTGTAAACCATAGGCAAATATAGCTAACCACAGGTCTGTACTGCCTGCTCTAGTCAAATTACCAAAACATAAATCTACAAAAATTCCTAAATGATCTGCCAATATACCTTTTTTAACTGCACCTCTAGCAATTAACCACAATCCCTCAGCGACTTGAGCGGGAATAGGTGATTGTAGTGTATTTACTTGAGTTGCTAGGTTGTGGTAGCGAGTAATTGGACCGGAAATTAGTTTCGCAAAGAATAATTTATAAGCGGCAAATTTAAGAAATTGATTCGTAGCAGGCGCACCCCGATAAACATCAATT
Organism: Calothrix sp. NIES-2100; assembly: GCF_002368195.1. Taxonomy (GTDB): domain Bacteria; phylum Cyanobacteriota; class Cyanobacteriia; order Cyanobacteriales; family Nostocaceae; genus Aulosira. Next base: position 9,043,224 of record NZ_AP018178.1, read on the forward strand.
AAATAAGAAATACATTCAAAAGTAAAAAATGAAATTCCCAAAGGGGCGATAAATTTAAAAGCGGCATCTTCTGAGTTTGTTTGCACATGAAAAGCCACTTTGAATACCAGTGGTAGATATTTAAATCCTAGTAACAATAAAACATTTAAAATTACTCCAACCCATAAAATTTTTAACCGCTGTTGATTCCAATCAGCTTGAGCAAATAGCCACTCATCATTAGAAATTCTTCCATCAAGAGAACGTTGTCCTGGTGATGTATGTTTGCCAATCTCCAGTCCTAAACGGAAATTAATAAAAGTCAGTGCTAATAATAGTGGTATGTACTGAACATTTAAAGATGCGTAAAATATCAGACTGGCAATCAACAGAGTCCACAACCGTAATCTTTGTTCTGACAAAGACCAGTAAATTCCTAGTACACTCAGCAGGAAAATTCCATAGAAAAGAGAAATGAAGTTCATTGTTTAGTCAATAGTCAATAGTCATTTGTCAATAGTCATTTGTCATTTGTCTTCCTCATCCCCCTCATCTGCTTACTTCGCCCGTCGGCCAAGGAATCATCGGATCGCGAGCTAGTTTTTGTGAGACTTCGTAGGCTCCAAAGCGGTTGAGGTGACTGGGATCGGAAAAGTAGTCATTAACTTTTGGCCACAATTTACTTATGTCTCGATAGATAAAGTTGGGATTTTTAGACATTTGTAACATATATTTTTGAAATTCTTGCTCATATTTTTGACGTATTGGGTCTAAATATTCTGCGGTTAGGGGCATGTTGACAAATACTAGAGAAATTTTTCGAGATTGGGTAAACTGAAGCAGTGCTTGGAAAGCAGCGTCTTGTTCACCTGTTATTTGAAAAGATTGATAATCGTTGTCGTAATTACCTGAAACTTTGGGGTGTTTTTGATAGTATCTATCCGGATGGAAGCGGATAGATAAAGGTAGGAAACCATCAAAGTCAACGGACTGCTGAGAAGTATCTTCTTCTAAAACGTCGTTACTTAACTGCGTAGAGGTTTTTACCTGAGTTTGCTCACTCATTAAAGGTAAGGAGTTGAGTTGTTTTCGTAATAAATCTTTGATGCGATCGCGGTTTGGATAGCTAGCAGAAACAGCGGCTAAAGCTTGATTAAGCCACTCATTGGCAAGTTGATAGCTACTCATTTCTGGCTTTTGGGTTTTTGTTTTTTTCTTGCCAGAAGAATTTGCCGGATCTTTGAGTAAGTCATCAGTGGTACCTGTGGCGATCGCTTTCTGTAAGGCCTGTTTGTAGCCTGCTGATGAGGCGATCGCGGCAAAAGTCATATCTTTCCGTCCGCTATTAAATGCACGGGAACCATCTGCCCATAAAATCAGTTTTGGTAGTTCTTGTGGTTCTAATACGCGACGGATAATAAAGTCTACAACTTGGGCTGTGGCACCATTGACACCAAAGTTAAAAACATCAACGTTAGGATAACCCTGAGTTGCTAAGGTTTGCGAAAGAGCGGCAGGATCGACTCCTCTAAGGGCACGAGATGAGCCAATAATCAACACATGGGGAGGACTACCATTTTTAGCCAACCGCTGTTTGTATAAGGCTATTTGCTCATCTAATTGCCTAGCATTAAAACTGGGCATTTGCGATCGCGCTGCTAACAAAATGGCGGTGGCGGTGGCTTTTCCCTTTAGTGGTGCAGCTTGCAAGTTCTCTGTTTCGCTATCTTCATTCTCGGTAAAGCTAGAAGCATTGAATACAGAACTGTGGCTTGTATCAGGTTTATTCTGACTGGTGTTAGCCAAAAATGCTGTTCTTTGGTTGGGATTTTCCCCAGATTGGGGAGTTGTTTTTTGGGCAGAGGATGATGGCGTGACGACACTAGCAACCTGAGGCGGCGAACTTGGGATGTTGCGAGTCATAATTTGACCCAACACCCAATCAGTTTGCATAGTCAGCAATAATCCTAATGTACCCCAGACAATGCCTATTTTTAGACCTTGAGCCTCCAGATTATACTCTGTTGGGCGATCAATTTCTGTAAATAGCTGGGTTTGTAATAACCACTTTTTAACTTTTGCTGTTGCTGTGGTTACCTGATCCCGCGTTACTTCTTGAATAAAAGTTTGAACTGCCTCTGTCGTCAAGTCGGGACGTAAGATTGGTTCATTGGGCGGGGAAGCTACTAGATCTTTAATGTAAATCGCAGTGGCGGCAAATTCTGGAGTGGCTTCTGGTACTAAACGTTGACGAGGTATAAAATCTTCGCCATGATGCCACGTTGGTTCTTTATTACCTGCACGCCGCCCATAGACACGTACTCCCAAAACTCCAGGAATTTTTAACTCACGGATTAATTGCGAGACTTTTTTGGCGACTTTTTTGCGATTTGGGCAAACAGGAGCATCACACATGACGTGTAATAAGTCACCTTTAATTAGGGGGACTACGCGAATACCACCTGTTTTTAATCGCCAATCTAAGTCAGGATTAAGTAACCGTTCTAGGAGGTAATGGATGGCGGGTTGATCGCCAGTCGTGGCTAACTCTAGGGCTGATGGGGCTAGGGCTGGATGCTGGGTTGCGGGTAAGGAAAGCCAATCAATCCAAGCTGGTTGTTTGTCGGCTGTTTTTTGTCCATATAAGGTAGCGGCTTTGATACCTTGGGGTGCGATCGCTTCTAGCTGCGATGCGATCGCCTGTAAGCAAGGCTGTTTTTCTGGTGCTGGGGCTGTTTCTAAAGGATCAAAAACTGGGCTGCAAAACAGATGTAATGTTGATTCTTGCAACGAAGCTTGAACAGCCACCTTCAACTCTGATAACATCTGGGTTAATAGTTTGGCGATCGCTTGCACATCTCCCCAACGCGCCCAATCTTTAAGCATCACCTCTGGTGGTGTCAAATCGATCCGCAGCAGCCAATCAGGTGAAGTTTCACCATTCACTTGCGAAACAATCACTGCATCTTGATAGCCACTAAGCTTGAGATGTCTTAACTTTTGGGCTACTGGCTCTGCGAGTAATGCTGAATCGGGACTATAACCCGACTGACAAAATATCCACAGGCGATGTCCCTCTTGCGGCTTGACTTTCACCTGTACTGCTACACCCAAGGTACTCAGAGTTTCGCTAAGGTAGCGGGCGATCGCATCGGGATGTCCTTGTTTTGCTAAGCTTTCATTAGAGACAATCAGCGCCCCAGCTGATTGTTGGGATCTCATCTCGTCTTCTAGCAGAGCTTGCTTCACCTGCTCCAAATGTTTTTCGAGTTGATTTAAGTAAACCCGATGACACCATTGGGGTCGATGCTCCCCTTTTTTTCGGCCGTAGACAAATACTTGGTATATTGAGGGTTGTTCGCTGTTTGTGAGGATATCTAAATCTGTTTGCTGGAGTGCTTGCAGCAAGTCAGAGAGAATGTGCCAACGTCGCGGACACTCTGTCCCTTCACAAAGGATATGTAGGTCATTTCCCCGCAACCGGACTTTCACGCCGAAAGTGTTAATTCCAGTTGCTTGGCTTACCCATTGCACTATTGATTTCTGGCGATCTAGTGATGCTTTTTTCATGGGCAATTAACTTTAGAGGCAGCGAGTATTGGGGGATAGTGCTTGCACTTGTAAACTAGAACCATAGATTTATCACACCCTGACGTTTGTTTTTAACACTTTTGTTACCTTCTTCCTTAGCAATATGGGCAAAGATAGTTATTTATGTACATTTGCGAGCTATGCCTATGTTTAGATTTTCCGTTGATTTTACTAATGTGCAAATAACCAAGAATTAACCATGTCTTCAGCTACCCGTAAACCAAAAGCCAATCCGGAATTAAATTTGTTGCTATTTAGCATTCCCCAATCAATGCTTGTACAACTAGGTACAGCATCTACATTACTCTTGTTAACAGCTGGCAAAGCTTCGCTGCAAGCCCTAGAAACTATGGGGCAAACAAGTGAAGAATTATTTCGGGGCGATCGCCTACCCATACTCGACTTTCCAGAAGATCACGAAATAAACAACAGTTAAAAATTTTACTCTAAGAAATTTAAGTCACTCTGGACAGCTGCCATGAGTGTTGCTTACAGAACATAGCATTCAAAACAATAATTGTCTTGCAAGAATAGAGAATATGAGTTCCCTTTTATACTCTTGGTCTCAGGCGGCGAACATCTACCCCGCATCGGAATTATTTTTGCGCCATCGCCTCCAAATAGTGGAGGAATTGTGGGAGTCAGTACTCCGACAAGAATGCGGACAAAAAATGGTAGATTTGTTGGGTCAACTGCGCGATCTATGTTCGCCAGAAGGTCAAGCAACTCATGACCAAGCCGCATCGGCTGTCAAGTTGATTGAACAACTCAATATCAATGAGGCCATCAGAGCAGCTCGTGCCTTTGCTCTCTATTTCCAGTTGATCAACATCATAGAGCAGGAATATGAACAACGGCAGCAATTAACTCGTTATTCGGAAGCAGAAAGCCAAACAGAAGATTCAGAAATCTTAGCTAATATTAGCTCTTCATCTAACCAACGGGAAAACGATGCACCTGTTGTTAATAGAGGAATAGGCGCAGATCTATTAGCTAAGAATTGGGTGACAAAAGCCAAAGAAAAACAAAAAGGTACTTTTGCGGCTTTATTCCCCCATTTATTTAAACTCAATGTACCGCCCCAGCAAATTCAACGCCTGATCGCCCAACTAGATGTCCGTTTAGTGTTTACAGCCCATCCCACAGAAATTGTGCGTCATACGATCCGGGATAAGCAACGACAGGTGGTAAACTTACTACAACAGCTAGATTCGGTAGAAAATCGCGCTGGAAGTACAATTGGCGGATATCCCTGGGAAGCAGCAGAAATCAGGGAAAAATTACTCGAAGAAATTCGCCTGTGGTGGCGCACGGATGAACTCCACCAATTTAAGCCTACCGTCCTAGATGAAGTAGACTATGCTCTGCACTACTTTCAAGAAGTTTTATTTGATGGGATTCCCCAACTGCATAAACGGTTGAAATACGCTTTGCATAAAACCTTCCCTTGGCTGGAAGCACCGCAGAAAAACTTCTGCTCTTTTGGCTCTTGGGTAGGTTCAGACAGAGATGGAAATCCCTCAGTTACACCAGAAATTACCTGGCAGACAGCGTGTTATCAGCGCAAAATGGTGTTAGGTAGATATATTAACTCCGTGAAGCAGCTGATTGAGTTATTGAGCGTGTCGATGCACTGGAGTGATGTCTTACCAGACCTGTTAGAATCCTTAGAGTTGGATCAGTCACAGCAGAGTGAAGTATATGATGCATTGGCACTACGTTATCGCCAAGAACCTTATCGCCTGAAACTGTCTTATATCCTCAGAAGACTAGAAAATACGCGCGATCGCAATCTGGCGTTATATCACCGGGAAACACCAAAAAATGAAGACCAACCCATGTATCGTTCAGGGTCGGAATTTTTAACAGAACTGCGGTTAATTCAACGTAACTTGACCGAAACAGGTTTAAGCTGTCGGGAATTAGAAAATTTGATTGCGCAGGTAGAAATTTTTGGCTTTAACCTCACCCAATTAGATATTCGCCAAGAATCTTCCCGTCACTCCGATGCACTCAACGAGATTCTGGAATATTTGCAAGTATTACCGCAATCTTATGATGAACTCACAGAAGAACAGCGAGTAGCTTGGTTAACCGGAGAATTACAAACCCGCAGACCATTAATTCCCGCAGAATTGCCATTTTCGGAAAAAACTAACGATGTAATTCAAACCTTCCGGATAGTGCGATCGCTACAACAAGAATTTGGTGTCCACATCTGCCAAACTTACATTATCAGTATGTGCCGCCAAGTCAGCGATGTATTGGAAGTTTTGCTATTAGCGAAAGAAGCCAGACTTTTCGATCCAGCGATCGCTGTAGGGACAATTCAGGTTGTACCTTTATTTGAAACCGTAGAAGACTTGCAACGCTCCCGCAGTGTGATGCGTCAACTATTTGAATTACCATTGTACCGCGCTTTGTTAGCCGGAGGTTACCAGCAATTAGAGGACAAGGGGGATAAGGGAGACAAGGGAGAAAAAGATCAAGCTGACTTTTCTACTCAAGCCACTTGTCCGCTGACATTGGACTTGCAAGAAGTGATGCTGGGGTATTCTGACAGTAATAAAGACTCTGGTTTTTTAAGCAGTAACTGGGAAATTCATAAAGCGCAAAAATCACTCCAGCAAATAGCCGAACAGTATGGCGTGAACCTGCGGATTTTCCACGGACGCGGTGGTTCTGTCGGTCGAGGTGGTGGCCCTGCTTATGAAGCGATTCTAGCTCAACCAGGTCACAGTATTAATGGCAGAATCAAAATCACCGAACAAGGAGAAGTACTAGCTTCCAAATACTCCTTGCTAGATTTAGCTTTGTACAACTTGGAAACAATTACCACAGCAGTGATTCAAGCCAGCCTGTTACGCACAGGTTTCGATGATATCGAACCTTGGAACGAGATTATGGAGGAACTCGCAGCGCGATCGCGTACTCATTATCGCGCCTTGATTTACGAGCAACCCGATTTTATCGACTTCTTCCACCAAGTAACTCCCATCGAAGAAATTAGCCAGTTACAAATTAGCTCTCGTCCGGCGCGCCGTCCATCTGGGAAGAAAGATTTAAGCAGCCTGCGAGCCATTCCTTGGGTATTTAGTTGGACACAAACGAGATTTTTATTACCTTCCTGGTACGGTGTTGGTACAGCTTTGCAAGAATTTTTGCAAGCAGAACCAGAAGAGCACTTAAAGCTTTTGCAATACTTTTACGTGAAGTGGCCTTTCTTCAAAATGGTTATTTCTAAAGCAGAAATGACCTTGGCAAAAGTAGACATGCAAATGGCTAGCCACTACGTCCAAGAACTGTCAAATCCCGAAGATAAACCCCGATTTGAAAAGGTTTTTGAGCAAATTGCTAGTGAATACTACCTCACTAAAGATTTGGTCTTAAAAATTACTGGACACAATCGACTTCTTGATGGCGATCCGGTTTTGCAGCGTTCAGTACAGTTACGCAATGGCACCATTGTACCTTTAGGGTTTATTCAAGTTTCCCTCCTCAAGCGCCTGCGACAATCACGCAATACTGGGCCATCTGGGGTAATCCACTCTCGTTACAGTAAAGGTGAGTTACTGCGTGGCGCATTGTTAACCATTAACGGTATTGCTGCGGGGATGAGAAATACAGGTTGAGTCAGTTGTCAGTTGTCAGTTGTCTTGAATTTTCGTAATGTTTGGGGCAATTGCCGACTGATAATTAAGGCTGACGGACAAACTTGGTCAAACAGAGACGCGAAGCGTTTTGAATTATCAGTAATTAACCGAACTTGATATTACATAGTCAATAGACAAGAAACGATGGACTATGGACTATGGACTATTGACTATGGACTAATGATTAAAAATAGAACTTTAATTTGCTCATTTGTGGCAATATCATCAGGAATTTTTGGTGGTTATATCTCTGGACAAATCACCCTAATGATGCATAGCCAGAAGTGTCAAAACCAGCCTTGGGCATTAAATCAATTGTGCAACACTTGGGTAGCACCAGGAGCAATATGGCAAGGTAGCACGACCGGATTATGGATGGGTACGATTTTAGGAGCATTTGTCGCAGGTTTGGCAACTCGCCAAAATTCTCAGTAGTCAATAGTCTAGAGTCCAAAGTCCAATGACCGAGAACAAGGAGGACAAGGAAGACAAATGACTATTGACCAATTACCAATGACTATTAATTATCCGTAGAAGCAGTAGGTGTTTGCAAATGGCTTAGGGCTTTCCAAGATTGGGTACTGGTGTCATAACAGTGCCATTTTCCGCTTTGAACTTCTTGGTAGCAAAATAAAGTGCGATCGCTTCCATCAAGGTAATCTGTTAAATAATAGACAATTCCGCGAAAAGGATAAGTTTTACGGCTGAGTCGCTTGGCTACTGCTTGATTTGGACACTCGACGACGAAAACCGGTTTTCCATCCAGGTGAGCCAAAGAGAAGATACACATCCGCAAAATGGCTCTGAGCCAACTTTCCGAGTTGTCAAAATAATCATTGATGATTTTGTTAGTCAGAGCTTGTTCGAGAGTACGATCCTGGTTTGGAGGGGTTTGAGCTTCAGACATAGCATTAACCTATAGCTATACCGATGGTTTGAGATTAAACCAAAATCTGGAAAAGTGACAAGGGTACAGATCCAGTGAGAATCAATCTGGCAGCGTAGGGGGTAATTGGTGTTTAGCCTCAGCAGGGCTGGTAAAATATACTGATAGCCTTATAAGCGAATGGTCATGACTGCTGAAACTAATCAAGTAAATCAAACAACCACAGGTGCTGATGCTATTGACGAAGCGATCGCACAGGGAATTGATTTTGACGGTTCTCCGATTCCCACCGCCAAGCTAGAACTATATAACAAAGTCATGGCACTAGAGGCTAATAGACAGCGTAGTGGTGTATCAAATACCATGCGATCGCGCATTGTCCGCATTGGTGCAAAACATATTCCTCAAGCTGAACTTGACACTTTCCTAGTAGATGCAGGTTTTGCGCCTTTGAAAGAAAAAGAAATTGCCTTTTTCTACAGCGGAAAATAGCAATATATCTAGGTCGGCGCAATTAAAAATAACAGGCGATAGTTGTCATTTGTCCCTTGTCATTTGTGATTGGTAAAGGTTTAAAGGGTGTTTAAGTGCCGTAATATAGTTTGGTTTATTTCCCCTGACTTACTGGGGTCTGTATCCTGTTAATTACGAATCACAAATGACAAATGACGAATGACGAATGACGAATTACTTAGTCAATTTTATTGGTCAACTAAAATTATGCCGAAAGCAATTTGGAATGGAGCTACTTTAGCCGAGAGCAATAACACTATAGTTGTAGAAGGCAATCATTACTTTCCACCTGATGCTATTAATAAAGAGTATTTTCAAGAAAGTAATACTCACACCACTTGTCCTTGGAAAGGTGTTGCTAGTTACTATAGTATCGAAGTCAATGGGCAAGTTAATCAAGACGCTGCTTGGTACTACCCCACCACCAAAGAAAAGGCAAAAAATATTGAAGGCTATGTTGCTTTCTGGCGTGGTGTGAAAGTAGAAGCTTAGGAGAAATTAATCTTTACCCACTTGTGGAACTATTTCATTTTCTGGGCATTTACTTAAGCTATTGAGCTATAATTCAACCGTTTTTTGGATGGTTGAGTTAGCTCAATCACCAAATATGGAAACATTGTATGATTAATTAATTTGGTAAACGCAATATAAGCTGGCGTTTTTGGCGTACTAACGTTCCTTCCTCTTCAAATTGCTGTAGAAGGCGTGTTACTGTTACTCTTGTTGTATTTAATACTTCTGCCATCTCCTGATGAGTAGCATTCAAGTCAATCAGTTTACCTTCTTCTACTTCCCGACCAAATTTGCCACTTAACCAGACTAAAAATTGCCATAAACGCACAGACATTGGTTTACAATGCACTATGCTTAAAAGTTCCTCTGCTTGTTGAATGTGAGAGAGTAAAGCGTTGACATCGTGATACCAAAGATGAGGTGGGACAATGCTGACTTCTACATTAGTCAGACACTCAATTTGATAAGGCTTCACTTTTGACAAAGGAGAACCGATTAAATCCCCAGAACCCCAATAACCTAATGTAATAAATGTTCCCTCTTCACTCCAAGTTAAAGTACGGACTGCACCACGTTCGATTCGCCACAATACATCGTTGCGTGGTGGGATCATTTCCCGCCTGGTAAATAAACGATAGGGTATTTGATCTTTAATAGCAGAGTTATAGGACACCTGAGTAGAATACATCATAGAAAAATTTGGCGAGAGAAAATTGTGAGGTTGCTTTAGAAGTTACCGGAATTATCTCAGTTGCAAGAATTGACTTAGGATAATTTAATACTTGCAGTGAAATTAGACAAAGCAGATTTAACACACACATCATCTATGTGTAAATATGGGATGCTATATTATCTGGTTATCAATAGCACATAAATTGGGAAATAACCATACCTCTATATAGAGATTTGGTCGAATTATCTGAATTATTTACGTATTTTAATAACTAGCCTGATCCTGAAGCTGATAGCTCAGTTTTGAGATGAATTGTCGGGGGATGAGTAATAGACCCCCGACCAGGATCAATCATCAGGTTGATGAGATTATGACGTTGTGGCAGTGCCTACTTTATAGTGATTGAGAATCAAGCAAAATCTCAGCATTCCAATGATATTTGCGCCATAACCTACCAAGCAGCCAAAAATACCACAAACTACTTTCTATTCCCTGGCAATGACGATATCGTTGGACTTAATTACCGCGTAGGCTTCTGTTCCCTCAACCAAATCCAACTCTTCTGCTGATACTCTAGTGATCATCGAGGTTAGCTCAACTTTTTGAACAATCTCTAGAGTCACCTCCGTATTAACCGCTCCTGTAATTACCCGTTTAACAACTCCCTTTAATATATTCCGCGAGCTAACTTTTAATGGTTTTTTGTGAGTAGTAATTTCTACCTCAGCACTATAAGCATCTTTTATAACATCTTTTTTGGCTGGTGCTGATATTGCTGATGACGAGTAGTGACCAAGACCACGTACCAATTCCCGGAGAATTTCTGTCTTAGTACGCTGAGATTGGTTGCAGAACTCCTCCAGAATTTTACGCTCTTCTTCTGAGGTTTGAAATGTTACCCATCCTTGTTCTTTTCTTGGCATATTTTTACCAATTTAGTTGGTATTTACTTCTGATCTTGCTATGATCTTATCAAGGGTGAATCCTTTAAAACAAAATCAATCTCAGTGCTTTCTATAACTAGCAAAAGTGCTTTTTTGGTTAAAAGTATAAAAATAAACTTATAGCCAGTAGTTAAAATACTGCTAATTTTTGCAGATAATTGATCAAAGTTCGAGCAAAATTAATTTAATTAAAATGGTTAATTTGTTAGTTGTGAATCAAAATATCCACAAATTAACTCACAACTAACAGCTAAAAATTGCCCGTAACATTTGTTTATGACAAAATTATCAATTTAATTACGAGATGTTACTGATTCATCGGTGGAAAGAATGATTTCCTGTAGGGTTCGGAGTAAATCTTGCTCATTATAAGGTTTAGAGAAGTAGGCGCGTGCGCCCAATTGAATTGCCAGTTGACGATGTTTATCACTACTGCGTGAAGTTAGCATGGCAACTGGGATATTTTTCATATCGTCATGAGATTTGACACGACCTAAAAAGCCATAACCATCAAGACGTGGCATTTCAATATCGCAGATCACTGCTTGAACTTGAAGCCCGCTTTGCAGCTTTTCTAAAGCATCTTGACCATCTTTGGCTTGTTCTACTTGATACCCTCCTTTTTCCAGAGTTAAGGCTAAAAAGCGCCGCACATTAATCGAGTCATCCACGATCAAAATTGTACTTTTCTGATGGGAACTCGATGCGGGCTGTTTATTTTCTTGAGGAAACAAGAATGCTGTTTTTAACCTAGTTGATGGTAATTGATTGTTTCGAGAACTTTGCTCATTACTAGCAATTTTATACAGTAACTCATTAATATTTACCAGTACCACAACCCGACCATCACCGAGAATAGTACAGTTGCTAAAGCCTTCGGGTAGAGGTATATTACCTTCCACTTGCCGAATGGCAACTTCCTGTTCACCCCAACAACGGTCTATTTGCATCGCTACTAATTGATTGTTGCTTTTGACTATTAAGATACTGCTAGCATTAATAGCTGGTGGGGTTTCTAACTCTGGGTTATCATAGCGAGGCCCATTAAAATCTAAGTAGCGACTAAGGCGAATAAATGGCAACATGCTTCCTTGCCAATTGATCAGTTCATTGCCTGCGATCGCAAAAACCTGTTCATTTTGGTGTAAAAATATTTCTGAAACCACATCTGTAGGAAATGCCAAGAGCATTCTGTTGCTTTCGACTAACAGTACTCTGGCCACCGAAAGTGTAAACGGTACTGATAAGGTAAAGGTAGTACCAACTCCTAAATCAGTATCAACTTTAACATCACCCCGCACAGATTTAAGGTTATTACGCACTACATCCATACCGACACCGCGACCAGATAAAGCTGTGACTGTGTTGGAAGTAGTAAACCCTGGTTCAAAAATCAGTGATAACAGTTCTTCATCACTAGCAGTAGCTAATAAAGAAGCATCTAACCCCATAGCTAGCGCGCGATCGCGAATTTTCTCTAAAGAGATACCCCGACCATCATCTTGGATAGTAATGATCGTGCGATCGCGACGGTGAGTTGCTTTAATTTCAATTACACCTTGATCTGGTTTACCCAATTTACTGCGGGTGGCTGGATCTTCAATCCCATGATCAAAAGCATTCCTTAACAAATGCATTAAAGGCTCATTCAAAGCCTCTAAAATGCTGCGTTCAATTAAAGTATTACCACCTTCAATTTTTAACTGCACATTTTTGCCATACTCCACATTCAAGTCACGTAAGGCGCGGGGAAAACGCTCAGTTAAATCTGATAGGGGACGCATCCGTACCTGAGTCAGCTTTGTCTGCAACTGCTTTGATGTTTTATTCAGCTTCCGAGCAATTTGATCTGTATCATCAACGCTGAGTTGGACATCAGTTGTCACTTCTTGTACTTGAACAATGGTTTCCATTACTTCCTGCGACAGCAGGTTTAATTCGTTATAGCGATCCAGCTCTAAGACATCAAAACTAGTGTTGATGTCTTGGGGATGATGCTGATCCTCAGGTAAGGACAACAAATTAGATGCTCCTGGAGCCTGAGTAGCAATTTTATCGTAAGCTGTACGTAAATCCTGATTTTCGCGCTCGAGATTTTGGACACGCTGGCCGAGATTGCGGACGAGTTTGCGTAATCTTTCTAGTTGTAAATTTAGCCCATTACGCTGGATAATTAGTTCCCCAAATAAATCATTGATTTGCTCAAGTTGCTTACTAGGAACTCGGACTGTATTTTCATGAATTTCACGGTCTTTACCATTACCAATTGCTTCGGTTTTGCGATCGCCAAATTTATATTCTGTAGACAAAGTTTCCCGCGCCGCTAAGATCATTGGCTCTGACGGCTTGACTGGCTCTAGAATCGGCTCAGCAAACTCGACATCCAAAGTTTCAAACTGCGCCAAAACGATCGCATGTTCTTCTTGTTCTTCACCCCAACTTTCTTCAGTTTCATCTGAGAGAAATTCTACTTCCCAGGAATGGGTTGTGGCGTTGTCTGTGGAAAGAAATTGGGCGTTCCCCGCAGGGGTTGCCGTTCCCGCAGTGTCTCGTAGAGAAGGCATCGCTGCTTGTGGGGATAAGAACTCGGCAGTCGATAGATCCTCTAGTTTAATCGCTCTTGGCAGACTATCTAGTTGATTTGTCAAAACTAAAGCTTGCGATCGCCGCCAAGCTTGCAAGGCTAATTGCGCAATTGCTGCAACTTGGTTGGGGTTAACTGTTTCTAAATGGTGGGTGACTGACTCACAAAGCTGGGTAAAAGCTGGCAATTGCAGCATTTCTCCCAAACCGCCCAATTCCGCAGCCATGATTGCCACTTCTTCTTGCAAACAAGGCTGGTCTTGATCTGCTAACACCGATTCTAGGCGCTGCAAACACCCTTCTACTTCTGTTTCAAACAGCAAAGGTATAATATCCTGCCCGTCTTCTGGTGAGAGCATGGTTGTTACATCTTCCGGCTCCGGATCACCCAAACGCTGGTGCAGCTCATCAAACACGGGGTAACAAAAGGTTTCTAACCACTGCTCTTCTATCGCATTGCCTTCTGAGAGCAATTCTACGATTTGACGCAACCAGTCAACACCAGATAACAGTAAACTTTGCAACTGGGTGTCAATTTCTAAAGAATTTTTCCTAGTTTTTAAAACTTTAAAAGAATCTTCCAGACGGTGCGCTAATTCACTGAGCGTTCGGAATCCCATCATTCCCGCGCCACCTTTGATGGAATGAGCCGCTCGCAGTGCCCCGTTTATTTTATCTGAATCTATGCGATTACTAGTGTCGATTTCTAGCAGTACCCCTTCTAGGGTATTGAGATAATCAGTAGCTTCTTCCAGAAACTGCATCTGGATTTCCAGTTCTTTGTCCTGTGACATGGCTTTGCTTTTTTGTCAATAGTCAATGGTCAGTTGTCAGTTGTCAGCGATGCACTGAAGCTCACTCGAAGTGTTGTCAGTTGTCTTCCTTGTCTTCCTTGTCTTCCTTGTCCTCCTTGTCCTCCTTCCCTTGTCTTCCTTGCTTTGTCCCCGCGTCCCTGGTTAATGGTCAATGGTCATTTAACTCTGGATTGTGGACTATTGACTCTTGACTATTGACTATGGACAAGTACTTAACTGACCTTAAATGTGCCCACAGTCTCTTGCAACTCTTGGGAAATTTCCACAGTTTGTTGTAAAGATTCAGAAACTAAACGGGAAGAATCGCTGGTACGCTGTGAAACAGCCACAATTGCTTTCATTAAATTACTGACATCGTGCGAGGTTTCTACTTGAGACGCAGTCGCCACAGATATTGACTGCACTAGCTGATCAATTTGACGCGACACATCCAAAATCTGATTGAGACTATGTTTAGCATCCTCTACAATGCGCGTACCTTCAACTACCTGGGTGGTTCCGATTTCCATTGCTTGCACTACATCACTGGTTTCCCGTTGGATATTCTCCACAATTTGTTCAATTTCTTGAGTAGCAGCGGCGCTTCTGACTGCTAATTCGCCTACTTCTTCCGCAACTACAGCAAAACCTTGACCTTCTTCGCCCGCGCGTGCGGCTTCAATTCCAGCGTTAATCGCTAACAAGTTAGTTTGGACGGCGATTTGGTTAATCAAAGACACAACACGAGAAATTTGTTGGGAAGATTCTCCTAACCGTTTGACCTTTTTAGCAGTTTCAGCAACAGTTTCTCGTAAAGAAAGAATATTTTGCACTGTTAAATCCATTGCTTGCCCACTCTTGGTTGCTGTTTGGGCAGCATGATTAGCTATTATCGCTGCTTGCTGCGCGTTTGCGGCTACAGCTTGAATGGAATTAGTCATTTGGTCAACAGCATCCAAGGTGCGGTTAATTTCCGCCGCTTGGGTGAGTGCTTCCTCTGCTAGCTGGCGGATCGCTCCTTCATTAGAGCCGATCGCCGTATTTACTTGGGTAGCTGCTTGTTTGACTTGGGTAACAATATCCCGGAGACTTTCGACGATAGAATTGAAAAAGTCAGCAACTGTGCCAATTTCTCCAGCGGTGACATCAGCCCGCACTGTGAGGTCGCCACTGGCTGCACCTTCTACATTACTCAACAATTCTAAAAGTTGGGTTTGCAGTGTTTCTTTTTGCTGTCTTTCTTCTTGAGTGTCTTGTTGAGCAGCAGATTTGGCTATTTCCAATGCTTCTAGTAGCCTAGCTTGTTCTACGGCATAACCGATTTGCATTGCTAGCTGTTGACATAAATCAATTTCTGGCTGTTGCCAAATCCTGGGACTTTCGCAATGATGGACAATTAATAAACCCAAGAGTTGATTTTGGCTAAGAATTGGTGCGATCAAATTCCCTTGAACTGCGAATTTTTCCAGGGCTTGAATATAACAATTAGCATCAGTAAGGTTTGGCTCTTGATGAATGTTAGCGATCGCCCTGACTCGTCCGGCGCGATAATGCTCTACATGGCGTTCTCGGAAACAGGGGTCGTCAATTCGTACTCCGATCATTTTCGGCCAATCGTGAATCACAGATTCTGCAACAACGACCCCATCCCAACTTTCGGGATTTAGTTGATAAATGATTACCCGGTCTGTTTTCAGCGCTTGGCGAACTTCGTTAACTGCTGTGGTGTAAATATCTTCAGTTATGAGATTTTTCCGAATTAGCAGAGTAATATCTGCAATTAATTTAACTCTTTCAGCTTCTCGCTGTTGTTCTCGTAGCAATAACTGCAATTGCTCAGCCATTCGGTTAATATTTACACTTAAAATTCCTAACTCGTCTGTTCTTTCTACCTCCAGACGAGTATTGAGTTGACCGTCACCAAGTTTACTCACCGCCTCACTTGCATTCAAAATTGGCTGTGTAGCACGTTTAGCAAACCAAGCGGCGATCGCGGCTACAACCACTGCGGTTAATGCAGTTCCCAGTGCGATCGTCCACAATAATTGTCTTTGGGGCGCAAAGGTAATTGCTGTATCTGTAGCAATAATTGCATCCCATTTTAAATCAGGCAAGCCTTCAATTTTTTTTGCGGTTACATAAGTGACTAATTGCTGTTTTTTATTCAGGTTGTTAACTGTAATAAAACTTTTTACCTTGTTTGGCTCTTGCAGCTTACTAAAACCCGGAAAATCTGCTTTAGCTTCTCTACCTTCTTGATTATTTTCTGTAGCTAGAAAAATTTTCCCAGATTTATCAATTAAATGATAATCATGTCCTTTATTGGCATAATTTTTGATCGTCTCTTCTAGAGATTTTACGGGCATTCTTGCTCTCACCACGCCAATGCTTTCACCCGTGACTGCATCTTTCACTGGTGCAGCTATGTGAATACTCACACGACCAGTAGTTTGTGATTTCTCTGGCTGACTAATCACAGGAGTATCTTGTTTGAGAGTGTCTTGAAAATACTGCCGGTCTTTGTGGTTTTCTAGAGGTTCGCCTGTAGATTGGACAATGACGTTACCTTCAAGGTCGAAGACCGCAATACTATCATAAGCTTTATAAGCGTTGACCATCCGGTCTAAAACTGCTTGCTTGTCTGGGGAACTCAGAATTTGCCTAACTTGAGGATTTGTCAAAAATGGCAGATTGGATAGTACTTGAATATCTCCGTAACGCCCCAAAATGTAACGATTAACTTTATCGATTAATCCAATAGTTTCGGCTTCTTGAGCTTGAGTAATTTGCTGATTAATAGAGTTATTAGCAAAGCTATAAGCGATCGCGCCAATGATTAATGTCGGTAGTGTCCCGATCGCGATCGCCAATACTGTAGTTTTTGTACCTAAGCTGAGTCTCTGTAAATAAGCTATTACTTGCTTCAGGGGCGAATCATTAGGAGTTAAATTAATCGGCCAATTTGATTCTTTAACTGTAGTATCAAAGACCTTTTGTGATGCTGCTAATGATGCTCGATTTTCAACATCACTAGTCTTAGCCGTGTCAGTTTTATTAAACATAAATTAATTCCCCTGAATATGTGAATGAGAACACTATTCTTTTTTGTTAGTAGTACACCCTAATCACTGCGGAGAATAGAAGAATGGACAATAGCTTGTGCATCTAATACCAGTAATATTTCAGATTGTTGCATAATACATCCATTGAGATAAGGTACTAAACTAGATGCGACTTGTCCTACAGGAGAACAAATCTCATCGGGTAAAAATTTAGCTGTACCTTTTATCTCTTGTACAACTAAGCCCAACAGCATTGATTCCACCCTGACAACGATCGCATTGTACTGCCGCAGCCTATTGTCTAAAGATTCTAAATTCAGCATTCTTGGCAGATCTACTACCCAAATTATGCGACTCCGCCAATTCATTAATCCTAGTATACAGGCGGGCATATTTGGCATTGAAGTTACAGATTCAACAGGCACAATAATCGCTTCTTGCGTATGCCTCATTGATAAAATAGCAGCAGTTTGTTGATTTAGCTGAAATTTTATATACCCATCTCCTAAGTTTTTCGGACTCGGTTCCACAGTAATTGTATTTTTTGAACTATTCATCGATTCAATTTACCAGTGATCTAATAGCACGTATGAGTTGTTCCCTAGTATATGGTTTAGTCAAGTAGGCATCAGCTCCTTGCCTCATAGCCCACAATCGGTCAATTTCCTGATTTTTTGAACTACAAATCACAATCGGGACTGTCGCTGTAACTGGATTTTTTTTCAGATAGCGACATAGCTCAAAACCACTCATCCCTGGCATGACTACATCAGTAACAATCACATCTGGTTTTTGTAATAAAGCTTTTTCTAAAGCTTCTTTTGCACCCGTAGCTAAAATTACGTTGTAGCCACTTTCTGTAAGGTAATAACTCATTAGTTGTAATTCACTAGGGGAATCTTCAACAATCAGAATTGTGACAATCAAAGTAAGGCTCACTACTAAATCTCCTAAAAAATGCTATTTTAAGTACTAAATTCGGTGTTACTTAGATTAACTACCTATTAGGAAATTACCCAATGTGCTTAAACACCATTTTTAGCAGATCTGATTGTGTAAAGGGTTTTGTTAAATAGCCAGAAGATCTGACTATTTTTGCCTTGGCTCTATCAATAATTCCTGTTCTGCCCGTCACCATAATAATTGGTGTATCCTTGAACTGTGAATGCCTACGCAACAAAGAACATAGTTCATAACCATCTAAATTTGGCATCTCGATGTCTAGTAAAATTAAATCGGGTTTACTCCTGAGTATTTGCATTAAAGCTTTGACTGGATCGTTAATTAGCACAACAGAAAATGTTTCTTCATCCAAGAAGTGTTTAATGGAATTCAAGACTGTTTGGCTATCATCAATACATGCGATTGTATAAAGTCCTTTACTAGCATGTTTTTGAGCGAATGTATTATTTTTATCCCCAGTTTCAGAAAAATTACTTTGTTTAGATAACTGAGTTGGCGGTAACTTAGTTGTGGGTGTACCTAAAGAACTCCCAGCCGCAGGAAGTGGTGTTTGGATAGGCGGTTGACGGTTTCTTAACTGCTTTTGACAGTGTTCTACTATTAACCGTAAATCTAAACTACAAAATTTGGGTAATCCATCTAAATTAATTTCGGGATTAAATTCATAGCTTCCTTCTTTTAAAGCTAAGAATGATTCCAACACCTCTTTCGCCAATTCATCTATCAGAACTGCTGCTTGCGCAGAAGTAATATAATCTTGGGCAGCTAACCAGCAAATAGCATGATAATCTGCATTTGATGTGAATTGATTTTCATTATTTGTTTCAAACATCAGCCGCATTTGCACTCTAACTGCGCTGTTGAGAGCGGGAATTTGCTGACTCAAGCGCCGCAAGTGGCTATCCAGCCTTTCAAACACTTGATCTGAATAAGAGGCATAAGTAAGTTTACCGTCCTCTAGATAGATCGACCAAGAAGTCGTCTCGGTATATACCCTTAAACATCCTGTAGCATGACGACTGGTTAATTGTGCTAACAGAGATAAAGGATGTAATTTCTGGAACAACTTGTAGCTACCTATAGGAGTTGTGCTCATTTTGCTTTTACTTCAGCTAAATTCAATACTTGTCAACCAAACTTGTACAGAGAGCTTCTATACAATTCCAATCCAGTTATAAAATATGTGTGCCATGTAGCATAACATACTAAATTTTTTATCCTTGTTTGTGAATAAAGTTAACCATAGCTTTGTTTTCAGATTATAAAGTCTTAGTCAATTATGAAGTTATTGTCAATTTACTTACTTATACTGAGATTATCAGACATGTCTGGAGAATAATTAAATCAAATTTAAAGACTAGATGAAGTCGATGGGTTTTTAGTAGCTTCTTGTAAACTTTTGAAAGTAATAATACTAGTTAATTAACAATAATTGGCTCCTTTCTTTCAGTATTTACACTTAAAAATTGTCAGTACTAAAACTCAACTTACTATTTATTCAACAATAAGTATCTTTACTTAGCTGTGATCTAAATTACTTTTGCTGTTAACGTGAGTTCGATGCACAGGATTTTGACCTCATCCCTAACCCCTCTGCTCATAGAATACCACTGGCGAATCAGGGGTAAGACCCCCCACTCCCCCTCAATCCTGTTTTCATCCTCCGGATTGACGCTACAAGCCTGCGTATAACAGAAACTGTGCCTTTGCACAGCTTTTGTTAACAGAGAAGGCTTTCAGCGGCGAAAATTGCTAGTTGAACGGCACAGAAACCGACACCCTACCCCCAGAGTAGCAACTGGCGTGGGAAACCCTCCTTCAGGACTGTTTCACAGCCGACTGTAAGCACCATAGAATACTGCGGCTAATTTCACAAAGCCTACAAAAGCAGGCTTTGGATCGAGAGCTAGTGGCTATCGATTCCGTTGGTCTGTATATCGCCCATCCCAGAGAATTGTTGTTATTAGTTTGTTATCAGTATTGAGGGGTGTTACCCCCTATTAGCCAACAACATCCTAACAGGAGAGAGGCTGGGTGGGTGAGGTTTTTATAATTTAGGTTAAATTAACGTGAGTTCGACGAACCTCTCCCTGTCTTAAACTAAAGTTCAAGACTGTCACTCTCCGAGTCGGAGAGGGACGGTTTTGCGCAGTAAAATCAAGGAGAGGACTTTTTATTGAGCCAATTAGACAGACACTATATCAGGTGTCGAATTCACGTTAAGTTAGCCGTTTCGCTATTCCACTGTTGCTAGGGACGAATTAATCAAAACAAAGTGTCAGAGTCAATTTTCTTAACTTTTGACTCTGACACTTTGGGGCTACCTGCCCACTGTAATTTTTAGCTTTGGTCTATTCGTTTAAAAGTGCGGATGAAAGGACTTGAACCTTCACTCCTTTCGGAACTAGAACCTAAATCTAGCGCGTCTGCCAATTCCGCCACATCCGCATCAGTTTAAGATTGTAGCACAACAAATTATTTATGGTCAATAGTCATTTGTCATTGGTCATTGGTCAAGAAATTCTCTACTATGGACTATTGACTTTTGACTATTGACAACCCTAACCTTGATTGATTGTGCTAGTTGTGTAAATCCTAATTATTTTAGGCTACAACATCGCTACCCTGGGTAAACGATGCTTGAATCCGCAGAGAATTTCCCAAGAAATAGTGTTTAATTTCTCTGCCCAATCATCAGCGGAGATTTTTTCTTGATCCTGTTCCCCAAGTAATGTGACTACTTCTCCTTCTTGGATATCGGGTATAGCACTCACATCGACCATTAACTGATCCATTGTAATTGTGCCAATTTGTGGAATGCGTTGACCGCGAATTAAAACTTGCATTTTGTTGGAGAGATGACGCGGGACACCATCAGCATAACCAATACCTACAACGGCAAGCCGTAGTTCGTGGGGGGCAATAAATTGGTGACCATAGCTAACGCCAGTTCCACCTGCTATCGTTTTCACTTGGGTGACACGGGCTTTAACTTGTAAAACAGGCCGGAGGTTGATTTTATTTCGTAAATGAGGAGATGGATAAAGTCCGTAAACTGCCAAACCTACGCGGACAATGTCGTAGTGCAAAGCTGAATCTGTGAGAGTTGCGGCTGAATTTGCTAAGTGCAAGCATGGTGGTTCTATGCCCATTGCTTTAATTTGAGCGATCGCTTCGGAGAATCGTTTATGCTGTTCTTGCATGATCCTGGTGTCAGGGCTATCTGCTGTTGCCAAATGGGAGTAAATGCTAGCAACAGCAAGATGAGGTAAGCCTTGCACTAACTTGACAAACTCTCCCGCTTCTTGCCAGTTAGTTCCTAACCTAGACATACCTGTATCTAATTTGATATGTACAGGTAAGGGAGAACTATACTGAATAGCTTCTAGAGTATCCGAAAATACTAGAGCTTGTTTGGGGCTGCACAGTGTTGGCTGTAATTTCCAGTGAGCGATCGCGTGAATTTGTTCTGGTGTGTGCGTTGCTCCTAAAATTAAAATCGGGGCGTTAATTCCGCCTTCTCGCAGTTGAATCCCTTCTGGAACTGTTGCGACTCCTAACCAACTAGCTCCTGATTCTAAAGCTGTTTTAGCTACTGTCACCGCTCCGTGTCCATAGGCATCAGCTTTCACCACTGCCATCAGTTGGGTACGCGGCGATAACAACCCGACTAACTGCTGTACATTGTGGGACAAAGCTGCTAAATCAATTTCCACCCAAGCGCGTTGAGAAAACCAGGCATAAGTATCACAATCTTGCCCAAAAGCAACACCAGAAATTTGCTTGCTACTTAACATTTTCACTCACTCCTATCACACCAGTACTTGGCTGCGAGATAATCTATTTCTTCCATTGCAAAAAATGGAATCAGATTAATCTGGAAGTTTACATTTGATTATGGAGTTGTCACAAGACGCAATAAGTAAGAGTCAATAGTCAGTTGTCAGTTGTCCTCCTTGTCCCCCTCATCCCCCTAGCCCCTAGCCCCTAATCCCTGTTGGTCATTTTTACTACTAACTCGGCGAAAGTATAAATTCTTCTCATTTCCCAAGAAGTGTATATCTGTGTTAATATATGTAAAACTAATACCTTGAGCGTTTACCAATGGGTAAGGTTTTAGTCCTGAATGCCTCTTACGAACCCCTTAATATCACGAGCTGGCGTCGTGCTGTGGTTTTGTTAATCAAAGGCAAGGCAGAACACGTTGAACATAACGGTAAATTCCTATACTCGGATTTTCCCTTGCCAACTGTAATCCGGTTGCGTCATTATGTGCGTGTTCCCTACAAAGAAATTCCTCTCACTCGCCGAAATATATTGCACCGCGACGGTCATACTTGTCAATACTGCGGTTACACTGGAGATGAGTTAACGTTAGATCATGTGATACCGCGATCGCGTGGCGGGGGAGATAGCTGGGAAAACATTGTGACAGCTTGTGTACGCTGCAATGTCAAAAAAGGCAGTCGCACACCCCATGAAGCTCATATGCTTCTACGTCATCCTCCTCGCCAACCTTACAGTAGCCTTTATTTTGAAGTCAGTAAACACCTAAAAAGTGGATTACACCAAGAGTGGCAAAAATATGTGATCGGTCTTTGAATTACTGTGATTATTTCTTAGCCAGGATTTGAGTCCTGGGATTTGAAGCACTTTAGACGCAAAACAGCGTCTTACATGGTAGTAGTTAGTGCTGGCTATGAACTCTTAAAATTAATGACCTAGACTACTTCTGAGTGGTTATGCGGGGTCAGATCCCCGACTTCTTCAACAAGTCGGGGATCTTGCAGCGCATCAAAATTAATGGGCTAGAGCAATATTTCTGAGGGGTAAATTGTTTCGTACTCAGGACTTTAGTCGTGGAATTAAGTAGTTCAGTAAACTTACTAGACAGATGACTAGGAAGTATGGGTATTAATAGTAAGCGTTTGATTATACCCTACACCAAAGCAAATATCAAGATGAATATGGGTAAATAGCATAATTTTTAATTTAGTTAATAAAAGCACATTTTTGGTTAACAATAAAAATAATTGTTAACTATTCGTTATTGACTAGGATAAAACTGTTAGCCATAAAATCAGACTCAGCAGCAATTGCTTGTGAAATATGAAGTTAAAAGCCTACTTAATGAACATCAGCCTAAAAATGTAAAAAAAAGCTGAAAAATATTTAATTGGTAGCATAATTATGTAAATAAAGCTGTATAAAAGCAAGCCTCTACATCCACAAACCTTGTGCCTTGAAAGCTCAGCTATTAGACCAGCTTTGAGAAGAAACGTCCTGTTTATTTCTCTGCAAAAGAGAAAAATCAAGAAGATGAAAAAAATTATATTGTTTTAAAATGTATTACATACTACTAAGTATAGTAGTTACCAAAAGCTATCTCAATACACGGGTGGAATTTGGTAAATGCTAACTATTGTCACTGATAAAAAATAGACCGAGATATAGAGTGCCAACATTGTCTATTTTTGCGAAGATCGTAATGTGTGGCCAAATCAGTGCAACACTGATTTTAATATTTCTTAACTAATCAATGGAGCCTCACGCTTACAAAAACCTTCCATATGCAATTGAATCCTTCTTTGATGCAGTTTGAGAGTTTGTCATTGACCACAGAGCCGAACCAAGAGGATGCTGAAATAGACGCAGTACCTGTCGTTGAAGTCCCAGTTAGCAAAACCTCCATGCCACCATCGACAAGTGAAGGAGGTATGTATCTAGTTCAGCGTGGTAATTCCTTGGTGTCTCAGAAGTCAGAAGAGCTGCAAAAGACTTTTCTCGCACACCGACACGAGCGTCAACTGATAATTCTGCAAGATTTCCCTGACCCTGATGCCCTTTCTTGCGCTTGGGCGTACCAGTTAATTGCACAGCAATATGATATCAAATGTGAAATTATTTATGCTGGTACTTTAAGCCACCAAGAGAATATTGCCTTAGTCAAGCTGACTAATTTGCCTGCCCAGCGCTGGACATTGCAAACCCTCAAAGGTAAAGATTTGTCATCTTACCAAGGTTTCATATTAATTGATAACCAAGGAACCACAAGTCAGCTATTATCGACGGTGCAGCAAGCAGGAGTTCCCCTAGTTGCAGTCATAGATCATCACAGCTTACAGCCGGATCTCAAACCTGAATTTATCGATGTCCGTCCTTATGTCCGAGCAACGGCAACGATTTTTACTCAGTACTTACAGTCGGGGTTATTGACATTAGATAGCAGCATTACCCAGCACGTTAAATGTGCTACTGCCTTGATGCATGGCTTGCGATCGGATACAAATCGACTGATGCAAGCACAAGAAGAGGATTTTATGGCTGCTGCGTATCTCAGTCGATTTTATGATGCCCAACTGCTGAACGCTATTTTACAAGCTAATCGTTCCAAGCGGGTGATGGATGTGATTGAGCGCGCGCTCAAGAACCGCATCGTCCAAAATAACTTTTCCATTGCTGGTGTTGGTTACATTCGCTATGATGATCGCGATGCGATTCCCCAAGCAGCTGATTTTCTGGTGACAGAAGAAAACGTTCACACCGCAGTCGTGTACGGTATTGTTCACGATGAGGATGATGAACTAGAAGTAGTTATTGGCTCCCTCAGAACCACTAAACTCACCCTCGATCCTGATGAATTCATCAAAGAAGCGTTCGGACAAGATAATAACGGGCGCTTTTTTGGTGGCGGAAGGACAGGTGCAGGTGGCTTTGAAATTCCGATGGGTTTCTTGTCTGGCGGTAACGAAAACTCAGCTTATGCAAAAATTAAATGGGAAGTATTCGATACTCAAATTAAGCAAAAGCTGCTCAAGTTAGTCAATCCTAAAGACAACCCAATTCAGTCAGAGTAAGCCAAAGATGAAAGTACAAGTAATCAGTCAGAAAAGTCTATTAAATTGGACTAAAAGAGGGCAATTATTCCTCTTGAACTGAATTTAGCTTTGAGCCAAGAAATGTTTATTTCTTGGCTTTTTATCTACTTGTGCTTTCTTAAATATTAAGTAATGTATGGATTGTTCTGTACCAACTGACATTGACTATTCCTGAAGAAACTATATTAGCTCTCAAAATAGAACCAGAACAGCTTCAAAGTGAAGTCGCTCTTGGTTTTCGTGTAGATTCTGAAACCCAGCAAATTATTTTGAAACTTGTCGGTGAATCTTCGCAATCCGCAAATTAGTTAATTATACGCAAACTTTTTAGATGCTCAATAGCTAATATCATAATGTTCATGATTATTCAATTTTGTATCTAATGGAAACTATAGTTTTTCTGTGCAATGGTGACGCAGAATATTACATGGGGACAAGAATTATTAAAAATAGGGAACTTCCTGGCTTAATAAAGTCAGTGATTTCATCAGGTGATTACTATAGAACATCCTGGAGTTGCGGCAATTCCAAATTTATAAAAGTTGGAGATAGAGCCTATCTTCAGAGGAGTGGCAATATTGGCAATCAACCTAGTGGCTTTATTGCTGCTGGTTATGTTATAGCTGCGCCAGAAGATGAGCAATTAAGACTTTTAGACAGCAGATATTCAGATTTAAGTAAAGCATACATATCTGATTATGATGGATATTTTGCTGTTAACTTACAAATAGATTCAGTTGTAGACTTTAATTTTCCTTTAAAACAAAAATATTTAAAAAAATTGCCACAATTTCAAGGAATAAATTTCAATTTTGGAGGAAGTGGTTGTAGATTTAATAGTAAATCTGTTTCCTCATTAGATTCCGAATGGGAGAAGCATTCTTTAATACAACAAAGACAAGGAAGAGGACGTAGGCTTGTTGATATCTTCTTTGAGCAGGGAGAGGATTTTAAGCAAAAGAAGGAGTACCAAGCTGCAATAGACGCTTATAAGTTAGCTCTAAAGGTAGATTCAAAATACAGCAAGGCAATTAATAAAATCAAACATTGTGAAGATATTTTGAACCCAAAAGGCAAGAATTTTCAGCATCCAGAACCATCGATACAATCGATAGAAACAGAACCAATTCCAGAGATGAATGAATTATTGCTGGCTAGAGAAACACTCGAACAAGACAAATTCTTCATTGTTAAAAGTGATGCCGATGCTCGCCAAAAAATTACAGTATCAATAGCTAGGAGACAGGGACAATCAAAGTTTCGCCAGTCTTTGCTAGATGCCTATTCTTGTAAGTGTGCAATTACCAATTTTGATGCAGAGGAAGCCCTAGAAGCTGCTCACATAATTCCATATGTTGAAACAGAAAACAATCATCCATCAAATGGTTTGTTATTACGTGCTGATTTGCATACTTTATTTGACTTAAACCTCATTGTAATTCATCCAGAAACAATTAAAATATATATTGCACCTACTCTCCACAAAACTGAATATCGAGAAATTAACGGAAGAGAACTGCGAGTTCCAAAAAATGAAATTTATCGTCCCAAGCAAAAGTTCTTGAAACAACGGTTCGAGCAGTGTCAATGGTGTCAAGATAAGTAGGGAGGCACAATTAGCTAAATAATAGTTTTAATGGAATGTAGCGCAAGTGCTAAGACAGCTATTTTTGAATCAATCTGGTTTGTATGGATTTTGAATTGGTTGGTGAACTATCTGAAATTGAAACGATAGAAGTTGGTAAATGTAAAATGAAGATAAAGCGATTTTTGGACTAAGCAGCTATGGCTAATACCTGCTGAAGCACAGCGTCAAGTAATAGACTTTATTGCTTTTTTGCGACAAAAATATACAGTAGTTAAATCTGGCTCTGAAAAAGCAAATGTTGATTTAGTAAATGATAGGTTTATTGGTATGTGGCGCGTAGGCGTAGCCCGTCGTAGACATCGCCAAGATTTAGCTGATAGTCATACTTGGGTGCGTAGTCTTCGATAATATATCCGTAACGCTGACAAAGCTTAATTATGTTATGGAACTATATTTAATTCGTCATGGTATAGCCGAAGACAGAACAGCTGATATTAAAGATGAAGACCGAGTTCTTACTAAGGAAGGAAGACAAAAGACAGAAAAAGTAGCCCAGCGATTAGTTAAGCTGGATCTACACTTTAATTTAATCTTGACAAGTCCTTTAGCAAGGGCGCGCCAAACAGCAGAAATCCTCATCGCAGCAGGACTCAGTTCACAAATTGAGGAATCTCACCACCTTGCTCCTGATGGTAATATTCATAGTTGGCTCAAAGACTGGCTAGAGCCGAGAAATTATGCCCAAAATAGCCAAATTGCCCTGGTGGGTCATGAACCTTGTTTGAGCCAGTGGGCAGAAATTCTTCTGTGGGGAGATGCTAAAGCCAGCTTAGTCTTGAAAAAAGCAGGTATGATCGGGATAAAACTACCAGAAATAGGCTCTCCTTTGGGTCGTAGTCAGATGTATTGGTTGACACCACCCAAGTACTTGCTATAACGGTTTTCTAACAGTTATGAAAGGACTTAGGTTATAACTGTCACTGTTATTGCGATAACGATTTCTGGTAAGTTAGCCTGAGCAAATCTTTCACAAAGCAGATGGTGTTGCCATGTCGGTGTGCGAATACAAGCCCGGTTTGGAAGGCATTCCTGCTGCCCAATCCAGTATCAGCTATGTTGACGGGCAAAAGGGAATACTAGAATATCGTGGTATCCGGATTGAGGAACTAGCAGCAAAAAGTACATTTTTGGAAACTGCTTATCTTTTAATCTGGGGTGAACTGCCAAGCAAGGAAGAATTGGAAGCATTTGAGGATGAAGTTCGCCACCACAGGCGGATTAAATATCGCATCCGGGATATGATGAAATGTTTTCCAGAAAGCGGTCACCCAATGGATGCTTTACAAGCCTCGGCTGCGGCATTAGGCTTGTTTTACTCTCGCCGGGATTTACATAATCCCGTATACATTCGAGATGCAGTTGTTCGCTTGATAGCAACCATTCCCACAATGGTGGCGGCGTTTCAGTTAATGCGCAAGGGTAACGACCCTGTACGGCCGCGCGATGACTTAGACTACTCCGCCAATTTTCTCTATATGCTCAACGAGAAACAACCCGATGAGTTGGCGGCGAAAATTTTTGATATTTGCTTGATACTTCATGTCGAGCATACGATGAATGCTTCTACCTTTAGTGCCAGGGTAACAGCTTCTACTCTCACAGACCCCTATGCTGTAGTCGCCAGTGCAGTGGGAACCTTGGGCGGGCCGTTACATGGTGGAGCTAATGAAGAAGTAATTCAAATGCTGGAAGAAATTGGCTCGGTGGCCAATGTCGGTCCCTATGTGGAAGACCTGCTGCAACGTAAAGCAAAGATTATGGGTTTTGGGCATCGTGTTTATAAGGTGAAAGACCCTAGAGCCACGATTTTACAGAACTTGGCAGAACAGTTGTTTTCCAAATTTGGAGACGACAAATATTATGAAATTGCTCAAGAGATGGAACGGGTAGTAGCAGAAAAACTGGGTCACAAAGGAATTTATCCTAATGTTGACTTTTACTCCGGTTTGGTGTATAGGAAAATGGGCATTCCCACAGACTTGTTTACACCCATTTTTGCGATCGCTCGTGTTGCTGGTTGGCTAGCCCACTGGAAAGAACAACTAGAAGAAAACCGGATTTTCCGTCCTACTCAGGTTTATAACGGTCGGCACGAAGTTCCTTATGTCGCCATTGACCAACGCTAATGGGCAGAATGACTGCCAATTATAGCAGCTTTCAACCAAGGGGAATCACAAAAATTGAAGAAAGCACAAACCGTTGCCACAATGAAGGCGGGAACTTGATCTTGTGGCAGCGGTATTAGGGGTTTTGCTGCGTGAATCCCAATCATTGCCATAAGTAGAACTTGTGGTTTTGATGCGAGGGGCTAAAACCATCCAACGATATACTAGGCATGGGAATTAGCAATCAAAATTCAATCAGGCGTCATCATCTAAGGATAAAGGCTGAAGGCTGAAGACTGAAATTTTACAATTCATACTTCATACTTCATACTTCACACTTCAGTTGACTTAAAGAGCGGAAACATGAACTCAGGAATTGACCTCCAAGGAACTTTTATTAAATCCCTCACGGATTTAGGACTACCACCAGATGCAGCCAAAGCTATTTGGATGCCTCTGCCAATGATACTGATGCTCATTGGAGCCACAGTGGGGGTACTAGTTGCCACTTGGCTGGAGCGAAAAATTTCCGCAGCAGCCCAGCAGCGGATTGGCCCAGAATACATGGGACCTTTTGGGTTGCTAGTGCCAGTTGCAGATGGTCTAAAGCTGGTATTTAAAGAAGATATCGTACCAGCCAAATCTGACCCCTGGCTATTTACCCTCGGCCCAATTATTGTTGTAATTCCAGTGTTTCTGTCTTTTCTGATTGTTCCCTTCGGACAGAATATTGTGATTACAAATGTGGGGATGGGGGTATTTTTGTGGATTGCCCTATCTAGCATTCAGCCAATTGGCTTGTTGATGGCTGGTTATGCATCGAATAATAAATACTCCCTCTTAGGGGGCTTACGGGCAGCAGCGCAATCAATTAGTTATGAAATACCCTTGGCGTTGAGCGTGCTAGCGATCGCTATGATGTCTAACAGCCTCAGCACCGTTGATATTGTCAACCAGCAATCAGGCTACGGTATATTAGGCTGGAACATTTGGCGACAACCTGTTGGGTTTCTCATTTTTTGGATAGCAGCCCTTGCTGAATGTGAACGCTTGCCCTTCGACTTACCGGAAGCAGAAGAAGAACTAGTTGCAGGTTATCAAACTGAATATGCCGGCATGAAATTCGGTCTATTCTACCTCGGTTCCTACGTCAACTTAATCCTTTCTAGCTTACTGGTTGCTATTTTATACCTAGGCGGCTGGGATTTTCCGATTCCCATCAATGTTATTGCTAATTTGTTGGGAATCAGTGAAGCAAACCCAGTCTTGCAGATAGTAACTGCTTCTTTGGGTATTATTATGACCGTACTCAAAGCCTACTTGCTAGTATTTGTCGCCATCCTGTTGCGCTGGACAGTACCACGGGTACGAATTGACCAACTGTTAGATTTAGGATGGAAGTTTTTGCTACCAGTTGGTTTGGTTAATCTCCTATTAACCGCAGCCCTGAAACTAGCTTTTCCCGTAGCCTTCGGTGGTTAGTCACGAGTCATGAGTCATGAGTTATTTCACAAATGACCAATGATAAATGACCAATGACAACTGAGCATAAGAGAGAGTAAAACACGATGCTAAAGTTCCTCAAACAAGTTGGCGATTATGCCAAAGAAGCAGTGCAAGCAGGTCGTTACATTGGTCAAGGGTTATCTGTTACCTTCGACCATATGCGGCGGCGGCCGATTACCGTCCAGTATCCTTACGAAAAACTAATTCCTGGCGAACGATTTCGCGGCAGAATTCACTTTGAGTTTGATAAGTGTATCGCCTGTGAAGTTTGTGTGCGCGTTTGTCCCATCAACCTACCCGTAGTCGATTGGGAATTTGACAAAGCCAGCAAGAAGAAAAAGCTCAATCACTACAGCATTGACTTTGGAGTTTGTATCTTCTGCGGTAACTGTGTGGAATATTGTCCAACCAACTGTCTATCAATGACAGAGGATTATGAACTTTCCACCTACGATCGCCATGAGTTGAACTATGACAGCGTAGCATTGGGACGTTTGCCATACAAGGTAACAAATGACCCAATGGTGACACCATTACGCGAATTAGTTTACCTGCCCAAAGGTGTCATGGAACCCCACGATCTACCCGCCGACGCACCACTTCCCGGTGCTATTCGCCAAGACTTGGTAGAACAAGCAGAAAAATAAATTTAGTTAGTCATCTGTCCTTTGTCATTTGTCTTTTGCTAATGACTAATGACTAATGACTAATGACCAATGACCAATGACAACTGATTGAGGACAAAAAACAGTGAATTTAGCAGAAGGAGTACAGGTTGTTTCCTTTGGTGTACTGGCTGTAATGATGATTGGGGCAGCAATAGGCGTGGTGTTGTCTTCTAGCATCGTCTATTCTGCCTTTTTGCTTGGTGGCGTATTCATCAGCATCGCTGGGTTGTACCTGTTGCTGAATGGTGATTTTGTAGCAGCTGCACAAATACTGGTTTATGTTGGTGCTGTTAACGTGCTGATCTTGTTTGCGATCATGTTGGTCAACAAGCGGCAGAATTTTGCACCATTTCCTAGTGCTGGAATCCGGAAAATATTAACAGCTGTAGTCAGTCTGGGACTCTTCGCTCTTTTGGGCACGATGATCTTAGCAACTCCTTGGGCTTATGCAACTGCTCCTGTAGTTGTTGAAAGTTCCATAGTTTTGATTGGTCAGCATTTCTTTACTGACTTTCTCCTACCTTTTGAATTGGCTTCTGTATTGTTGCTGATGGCTATGGTGGGAGCGATTATTTTGGCACGTCGCGAATACTTACCAGAACCAGGAACTACTTCCGAATTGCCACAAACCGTTTTGACTTTACCAGAACGGCCTAGAGAACTAGTATCAGCAAGTCAGGAAACACAAGAGTAATATTTAAAACTGCTCTTGCCAGTAAAAAGCCAGGTTTTTCAGAAGGAATACAGAGATTCATGCAACTCCAATACTTTTTGTTACTTGCGGCAGCTTTATTTTGTATTGGCATCTACGGTTTAATTACCAGCCGCAACGCCGTGCGGGTGCTGATGTCAATTGAGTTGCTGCTGAATGCTGTTAATTTGAATTTAATGGCATTTTCCAATTATCTTGACTCAACATTAATTAAGGGTCAGGTGTTTACCGTATTTGTGATCACCGTGGCCGCAGCCGAAGCGGCGGTAGGGTTGGCGATCGTGCTTGCCATTTATCGCAACCGTGATACCGTCGATATGGAGCAGTTTAATCTCCTCAAGTGGTAATTGTGCGTGCAACTCAAGCAGGTAATCATTGCTTATAAAGCGCGAGATGCCCAGAGTAAACGCTGGGCAGAAGTCTGTGCTAAACAACTAGAAAATCGCCAGTGTCAGGTATTGATCGGACCTAGCGGGCCAAAAGATAACCCTTACCCGGTGTTTTTGGCTTCAGTGGGTCAGCCAATCGATCTGGCATTGGTACTTGGTGGTGATGGTACTGTATTAACAGGAGCCAGACATTTAGCTCCAGCTGGCATCCCTATTCTGGGAGTGAATGTGGGAGGTCATCTGGGGTTCTTAACTGAGTCAGTTGAAGAATTCCAAGATACGGAAAAAGTGTGGGATAGGCTGTTTGAAGACCGCTATGCTGTTCAGCGGCGGATGATGTTGCAAGCAGCAGTGTTTGAAGGCTATGGATCGAATTTAGAACCAGTAAGCGATCGCTATTTGGCTTTGAATGAATTCTGTATCAAACCCGCCTCAGCCGATCGCATGATTACCTCAATTTTAGAAATGGAAATTGATGGTGAAGTTGTCGATCAATATGTTGGCGATGGGTTAATTGTTTCCACTCCCACTGGTTCCACTGGTTACACCGTTTCTGCTAACGGCCCAATTATGCACGATGGGATGGAAGCGGTTACCATCACTCCCATCTGTCCCATGAGTCTTTCTAGCCGTCCCCTCGTCTTACCCCCTGGTTCTGTGGTCAGCGTTTGGCCTTTGGGGGATTACGATTTGAGTACTAAGCTGTGGACAGATGGCGTATTAGCTACTTCAATATGGCCAGGACACCGCGTAGATGTGCGCATGGCTGATTGTCGGGCGAAATTTATTATTTTGCGGGAGAACAATTCATATTATCAGACCCTACGAGAGAAATTGCTTTGGGCAGGTACTAGGGTTCGCTACAGTAATAATCACCGCAATTGATGCTAAGTTTGTCCCTTTTTTAGTTTCCTGCCCTTCTCTACAGTAGCAAAAGTCATCTCAATCGATAATTGGTGCAAAAATTATACAAGCCTGCGGGTAAAACCGTGGGCTTGTTGGCTATATTGCGATCGCGATTAAACCGCGATCAATGGACAGATAATTCTCACACCGCATTCCGCCTCAGCAGAGAGTAATTGATAGCTGTGTAGTGGGAATACTAGCAATATAGCGGTTCTCAGTTGGATGCAATACAAAATTATATCGTTGCGGGTAGGGGCACGGCAGTGCCGTGCCCTCAAGAGTGTATTGGACTCAACTGAAAACCGCTATAGTAAAGTGGTCAGGGTGCTATGCCAGATAACCAACCAAAAGAATATGATGCTGTACTTGGTGGACAATTACAAGTTCCTGTAGATGGTGTGGTGTTAGGGGGAATTGAAGGAGTTAAAAAACGTTTAGCTCTAAAACCAATAGAACCAAGACTAGCAGCGCTTAAAGAGGCACTTAAATATGGTGATGCAGGTTTAGATTTAATAATAGAAGCTTTCCAACATCAACCACAGTTAAAACAATTTGCTTATACTCTACTATCCCAGCACCCAGATTCAAAAGCGAAGCAGTTAATAGAAAAGTGCAACCAATATGAATTTTTTCAGTGTATTGACTCATTAGAGGGGCATCAATATGAGGTTGGCTGGGTTCGTTTTAGTTCTGATGGCAAAAAATTTATTAGCGTCAGTAAAGATCTGACTATTAAAGTGTGGGATTTACACACAGAAAGAGTTATCCAAAATATTGAAACGCATGTTAGTAAGCGTATGGGAAAAGCTTACAATATCAATATCGCTTTTAGTTCAAACGAAAAAATAATTTGTATATCTACTAAATATAATTCCGAAATAGAAGTTTGGAATGTAAATACAAGAACTAAAGTTTTTACATTAGAAGGGCGCTCCAATGCAAAAAATAATCTAGCAGCTTCCCTTGCTATTAGTGCAGATGGAAAAATACTTTTTAATAGTGAAGACAACTACATCAAATTTTGGGATTTACAAACAGGAGATTTGCTTCGTAGTTTTGAATAGAAATCAGATATTGCTGCTCTTTGTGTAAGTCCAGATGGAAAAACTCTCTTTAGCGGTGCTTGGGACGAGGTCATAATTTGGAACTGGCAGACAGGTGAAATTATTAAAACTTTCAAAGTTAATTCAAAACATTATTGTAAATTTAATTGGATTGATATTTTAACTATTAGTTTAGATGATCGCTTTCTTGCAGGTATGAGTTTGAAAACAATTAAGGTATGGGATTTGGAAACGAAGCAAGAAATATATTCTTTTAACAATGAAGATAATTCATTTACGACCTCAGTCAGGATGGACAAACCTTAGCGATCAGCCCTTGGAAACAACCTATTGAAGTGTGGGATTTAAAGACAAGACAGTTAATAAATAATTTAGAATCCCATTCTAAACCAGTTATTGCTTTAGCTTTAAGCGCAGACGGAAAAACTTTAGTAACAGGTAGCGCAGACAAGATAATCAGATTATGGGATTGGCATAAAAAACAACAAATTAGCACTTTAGGTGGGACAAGATACGTACATAGTTTATGGCTCAGTCAAGATGGTAAGATTGTGGTAACAGGATCTTTTTTAGATAGTTTTGAAGTATGGGATACAATCAAAAAACAACATCTACATTCTTTACCGCAAATTGGAAACCCTCCCTGTGTTGCTATTAGCCCCGATAGCAAAACTTTAATTAGCCGTAGTTCATATGGAAATTTAACAACATGGGATTTACAAACAGGAAAAAAAACAGGTTCTTTACCAGTTGATTTATATCAAATTAACGATATTGTAATTAGCCCTGATGGTAAGACTCTTGTTTGTTGCCATAAGGAAATCCATCTGTGGGATATTAGTACAGGAAATTTAATTCGTACTTTTTCCAAGAATTCTATAAAAGTAAATTGTGCTGCTATTAGTTTAGATGAAAATATGCTGGTAACTGGCATGGATAATAATGCCATTATAGTTTGGGATTGGCAGACAGGTAAAGAAATACGCTCACTTGTTGGTCATAGAAAGCAAGTAAATTCTATCGCTATTAGCTTAGATGGAAATCTTTTAGTCAGCGGTAGTGACGATCAAACTGTTGTGCTGTGGAATTTACGAACGGGTGAGAAAATGCATGTTTTTCAGGGACATTCTGGAGAAGTATATTCTGTTGCTATTAGTCCTTACGGTCAGGTAGTTTTTAGTGGTAGCGAAGACGCTACTATCAAGATATGGGATGCAAAAACAGGCAAGTTAGTTAAAACTCTTGAGGGACATATATCTTGCGTTGATGCGATCGCGATTAGTCCAGACGGGCAAACTATATATAGTGGTAGCAATCGAGTTCGCGATAGTTCAATGAAAATTTGGGGACTACCAGTTTTAAAATAATTATTTCCTTTCCCAGGCGGAATTACGTTGTTGTGCGAAAAGATTATCGAGCTAGGTTAAATAATCGAAATAGACAGATAAAATAGATAAGCAAAAAATTCTGTATCTTATTGACGGATTTTTTTGCCAATTATATTCATAATACTAACACTCTAGATCCCCGACTTTTTAAAGAAGTCGGGGATCTGGGCAAAAAGTTTCGTTTAAGTAAATGCTATTCCACAACATAGTTATTTGCGCAATGCTTAAATTTTATTAGAATATTTTGCCCATTCCCAGTAGGAAGACAGATGGAAATTTCTAGTCCTGCTTCATCATTAATAGATTTTCCTGTGCTTCAAAGCAAAAACTATATCTTAAAACTAGCTACAACTGAAGAAGAATTAGCATCAATCTTGCGGTTGCGCTTTGAAGTTTTTAATCTTGAACTAGGTCTAGGTTTTTCTAATTCTAGCCTTACCCAAATGGATCGCGATAGGTTTGATACAGTTTGCCATCATTTAATGCTGATTTCTAAATTGACTGGTAAAACCATTGGCACTTATCGGATGCAAACCTATACAATGGCTTCCCAAGGGTTGGGTTTTGATGCTGCTGATATTTTTAATCTCAATGGGATTCCTAATACAGTACTTGCGATGTCTGTAGAAATTGGCAGAGCTTGTATAGCTAAAGAATACCGTAATAGTCAAGCACTTTTATTACTATGGCAAGGATTAGCACATTATCTAATTTGTAGTCAAAGTAAATATTTTTTTGGTTGTGCATCTTTACTCACACAAAATCCTTTACAAGCTACTTGTGCTTATCATTATTTTCAGCTTCATAACTTGATGCATCCCAGTATTTTGGTTTACCCAAATGCACAATATTCTCTAGAATTGGCTCAACATTGCCCTGATTCATGTAATGTGAATATTCCTAATATTGTGCAAGCATACTTGAATATTGGGGCAAAAATATGTAGTTTGCCAGCTATTGACAGACAATTCAAAACAATTGATTTTTTAACTATATCGAATATCGAAGAATTTACTAGATGGCACTCCCAAAGTTTTCAGAGTAAGTAAGTGTAAAGAAAATCTAGAAATGCTAAATCATTCGCGATCGCCAAGATCCCCGACTTCTTCAAGAAGTCGGGGATCTGAATATGTGAATTAACAGCCTAAATTTTTAATCAATTCTCAGCTTAAATTAATTTTTTCAAGAGCGCCAAGCTTTAAATTGTTATCAGAGAAGAGTTTGAGGACGTTAGCGTGATGAAGTTCAAGCATTTAGCTATTTTGAGTATGATTACTGTGATTAGCATAGGCTGTGCAAACCAGGAACCCTCAAATCAGACAAATACCCAAACAAAGCCTCCCGCAACGGTAGCGAGTTCCGGTTCTGGAGTTGGTGTGTTTAAGGCTGGGGAACATCCTACTCAGGGAAAAGTCAAAGTCGTCACTGAACAAGGAAAAAGTTACTTAGAGTTCGATCAAAATTTTAAAACCGATAAAGGCCCAGATTTATATGTAATTTTGTATCGTTCTGATGCTCCACCACAATCTGGTATTAAAGAGAAAGATTATCTGAGTATTGCTCCCTTACAAAAAATCAGCGGTACTCAACGTTATGCTGTACCTGAAAAAGTGAAGCTAGGAGAATTTAAATCTGTGGCTATTTGGTGTCGTAAATTCAATGCTACTTTCGGTTATGCTCCTTTAGCTAGTAGTTAAAGCTGCACTTAATTAGTCAAAATATCTCGCAAAAAAGTGTGAGATCAAAGCCTAGCGGTTATCTGTAAGACAGCCGTATTAATTCATTGCGTCAAAATTAGGTATTATATGGAATTAGCAGATTTTTTGGGGCTGATACATCCGGCGATCGCAATTATTTTTGTCTTCCCAATCATTGGCAATGTAGTCAATTTCGCATGGCAAACACGCCAACGACGTTTACAAACTTTAGCTAATGGTAAAAGCAAGATACCCCCAGTAGTTGGCGCAGATCATAGAAAGTTTGGTGAGTTGCTAACAAGTGCAGTTGTGGGTGTAACTTTGCTAGGTTTAGGTTATGCAATTGGTAAAAATATTGTCAAACATCAATTGTGGAGTACAGCACCTTTGAAAGTATTATTTATTGTCTTGATATTTTCTGCCACTATTAAATGTTTAATATTACTCTATCAAGCACGGCAGCGGCTGTGGCGGGGTATTTTTGCTTCTTTAACTGGTGCAGGTTTAGTGATTATTGGTTGTCAAGATGGAGTTTATCGCCTGACGAATGAGTGGTATTGGTCGCACTACTATATTGGGATTACCGCAGCTTTACTGATGATTTTCTCTGTGTCAATTGTCCAAGATATTTATCAGGATAAATCCCAGCGATGGCGCATTGTCCATACGATTTTAAATTGTATTGCTATATTACTATTTATTGGGCAAGGATTGACAGGAACGCGAGACTTACTAGCAATTCCCCTAAGTTGGCAAGAACCTTACATTTATCAGTGTGATTTTGCTCAAAAAACTTGTTTGACACCAAATCCTCAAATATCAAAGTGAATCAAATCAACAAAATTTTGCCAAAAATTGATCCTTTTTCATTACGGGTACGCTTAACGGTTGGCATTGCTGTATTTTCCGCTTTGGGATTGGGTAGCCTATCAATTTGGACTAGCTGGAAAATGCAGCAAATTTTAATTAATAGTCATAAACATCATATTGAACAAATTGCCGATCGCCTACCCCGTGATGTGCAAATCTATAGCGAAATGATGTCACCAATGGAGGGGTTACAAAAGTCAGTTGATAACTTAATCAATACAGATACATTTATCTGGATAAAAAACCCTGAAAATCAAATTATCGCTAAATCTAATAATTGGAATCAGCTATCAGATGCAGCAGCATCTGAGTTAATGTCTCTCACAGAGATGTCAGTTAAACCCCAAATAACTAAAGTTCAGCAACGTTACTTTGTTTTATGTGGTGGTTCATTACCAGTCAAGGGTAAGGTGCTAGGAAAGCTATTTGTAGTACAGGATGTTACCCGCGAACAGACTATGTATTTGGCAATAGTGGAAAGTTTAGGAATTGCTAGTATTGTAGCAATTATCGTCATCTCACTAGCGATCGCATTTTATATCAAGCGTTCTCTACAGCCACTGCGTCAGCTTAGTCAAATGACAGCAGTCATTTCCGCCGCCGATTTACCAGAAGCACAATTATCTCTCGATCAAGCACCTAGCGAAGTTAAAGAATTAGCTCTGACTTTCAATATGATGTTATCGCGTCTCTCGCAATCTTGGGAACAAGAGCGACAGTTTGTCAGCAATGTTTCCCATGAGTTACGCACACCATTAACAATTGTTCATGGTTACTTACAAAGCGTATTGCGTCGGCAAAATAATTTAACACCTACTCAATTAGAA
Organism: Calothrix sp. NIES-2100; assembly: GCF_002368195.1. GTDB lineage: Bacteria > Cyanobacteriota > Cyanobacteriia > Cyanobacteriales > Nostocaceae > Aulosira. Next base: position 9,082,036 of record NZ_AP018178.1, read on the forward strand.
GCTTTAGAAACTGCGGCGTTAGAAGCAGAACATACCATTCGGCTTTTACAAGACTTACTGGATTTAGCACGAGCAGATAGTGGTTATTTACATTTTTCGATGGAACCTTGTGTGCTGAATGACTTAGTTGTAGAAGTTGTGGGGATGGCACAGAAATATAGCGATCGCCAAATTATCATTGAGTCTATAAATCACACCATTGAGGTCAAAGCAGACTATAATCGCCTCAAACAAGTATTATTAAATTTAATTGATAATGCTGTTAAATATTCTGAATCAGATAGTCCAGTAATTGTCAAGTTAAATCACCAAGGTGAAGAGGCAATTATTCAAGTTTGTGACCAAGGTCATGGTATACCTTTAAAACATCAGTCTCGCATTTTTGAGCGATTTTATCGCGTAGATGAAACCCGTAACCGTTCTACTGGGGGTTCTGGTTTGGGGTTATCGATTGTGAAAACACTGTTAGAAAGTATGGGTGGGAGTGTGAGCGTGCGATCGCGCTTAGGTGAAGGTAGTGTCTTTACAGTTAGCTTACCCACTTCACCGTTACTGGAACATCGCTACAATCATCAAACTAGTTGATCTCAAGATTGAAGTTTTTTCAAAGAATTTTCATTTAACTTAATTTATACTAATTTAACTCATAATTTCCTTCAAATAAACACCAAGTAAACCAAAACATAGGTACACATTCAACGCCAGTTGATAGATAAAAAATGAAGTCGCAAATCGCAAGTCGCAAGTATTAAACTGCTGAAGCAAAATTATCAGCAACTCTAGAAGGCTGTATAAAAACTTAATAAAAATAGTGGTATGAATGCCGCTGAAAGACTTATTTTGATGAAGCAACAGAGTGTAATGGCAACTTGACTATTACTGTTGTGCCTACATCCTGCTGACTTTCTATTTGAATCTTTCCTCCATGTAGATCTACAGCCTTTTTCACAATAGCAAGTCCCAGCCCTGTACCTTGAGTTGTTCCCACATTACTGGCGCGGTAAAAAGTTTGAAATAGATAAGGTTGATCCTTGAGGGGAATTCCTCTACCTTGGTCTTGGACTCTAAAAGTTGCTATGTCATCTTTACAGAGCAAATCTAACAAAATATTGCTTTGTGGTGGAGAATATTTGATGGCATTAGACAGTAAATTAGTGAAGATGCAATTGAGCAATTCTTCATCCATTTCTACTTGCGTGCATTCTCCTTGATAATTGAAAATAATCTTGTGCTGATTACCGCCACTAATTTGGAAGATTTCTATCAGTTCACAACAAAAATTTTCTAAATTTAAAGGTGTCGGATATAGCTCTAATTTCGATGTTTCAGTTCTGCTCAAGAACAATATCTCATCTAAAAGCTCAAGAGTCTGGTTAATAGCTTTTTGAATTCGACTAAAGTATTTAGCGCGGCGATCGTCAGTGAGTTTATCGTTGTTATATTCGAGGATTTCTATCGCGGTGCGAATCGTGGTCATGGGAGTACGGAACTCGTGGGAAACCATCGCGACAAAGTTGGACTTTAACTCGTTGAGTTCTTGCTCTTTTGCGAGAGCTTGACGGCTACGTTCCTCACTATCTCGCAGTTTTCTGAGAATTTCGCCCCGTTCAATAGCGTAACGCATTGCACGCAATAACCGCTGGATTGTAATTTGGTCTTTGACAAGATAGTCTTGTGCGCCTTCGGTCATGGCTTGGATTGCTAAATCTTCATCATCCAGCCCAGTTAATACTACAACTGAAATATCAGGTATTGCGGAGCGATATTCTTTTAACGTATCTAGTCCAGTCGAGTCGGGGAGATGGAGGTCTAACAAAACAACATCAAATCTTTGTTGCTCACCACTTTGGGTTTGACAATCATCGGTAGTTGGTCTAGTATTTTCTCTACTCATATCTATTGCCTCAGATAACCGCTCAACATGAGTCATCTGCCATTCACTGGGATTTGCACGCGACAAAATCTGACGGATGAGCATGGCATCAGTAGGGCTATCTTCTACCAGTAGGATGTGAATTTTGGTCTTTTCCATAAGGTAGGCTTTGATGAATTGGCTAGATAATCTGCTTGTTTGCCACTTGTCACTAAGCATTTACAGGCACTCGCTAAGATCAAATACAGATATATCTGTGGTTATTAATGTTTTTATGCATTTATCTGTGATTGCTTAAGATTTTTTAACATGAGGTTGAGAGAAAATTTGAGCATAATTTACCTGAAAATTTTCAACCACAGGAATTTAACTTAACCTGAGTTCGATAGACAAGACTTGTCGCCTGATGTGGAAAAGCCCAGGAAAAACCTAACACCTGAATGCCCTTCCCTCTCTCTTTGGGGTAACATTAAAAGTTTTTTTCCTTATAAGAACAAGATTTAGAAAAAGGTTTTCCATAACCCATAAAAAAAATCAGACGACTATTTCGGAAGCGCCACTGCTGCTAGCCAGAAGTCTTTAATCAATTGCACAACCTGGATGAATTGGTAGATATCTATCGGTTTGGTTACGTAGCAATTAGCACTAAGATTATAAGAGCGGAGAATATCCTGTTCGTCTGTTGATGTTGTCAGAACCACAACAGGAATCAGCTTGAAATTTGGATCTGATTTGACTTCTGTGAGAACTTCGCGCCCATCCATACCAGGCAAATTTAAGTCGAGTAAGATTAAATCTGGACGAAGCGCATCAGAAAATTCACCTTCTTGTCGCAGGTAGTTCATCGCCATTTCACCATCTTCAACCCAGTGCAAGTTGTTGGCAATTTTGGCATTTTGGAAGCCTTTAATGGTAAGGTTGGCATCACTAGGAGAGTCTTCTACTAGCAAAATTTCAATACATCTAAAAGCCTGATTATTCAACATTATAAGTATTTATGATCGCCATGTCACACACTTTATAGATTAACCCTAATTCTCCTTCAAAGTAAAATAAAATGTCGTTCCTACTTTTAACTGAGACTCTGCCCAAATTCGACCGCCGTGTCGCTCAACAATTTTTTTGCAGATAGCTAGACCGATACCTGTACCAGAAAATTCTCGCCGGGTATGTAGGCGGCGAAATACTTCAAAAATTCGTTCCAGATATTGGGGCTTAATCCCGATGCCATTATCTTGTACCCAAAAAAGCCATTCATGGGATTTTGGATGGAGAAATTGGGCTTCTGGTGGCTCCTGTGCTTTCTCTATCTGTACCTCAGCCTCAAGGGTTTCTGCACCTTTAACTACACCGATGTGAATTTGAGGTGGCTTGTCTTGGCGAAACTTAATGGCGTTAGCGATGAGATTTTGGAATAATTGCACTAGTTGGGTTTTGTCAGCAAGCAGAGTAGGCAAAGGATCATGGGTGATGATTGCGTTGCTTTCGGCGATCGCTATTTGTAAATTACTGAGTGCTTGATTGAGTACAATATTACAGTCAGTGTGAACAAATGCTTGACCGCGAGTCCCCACACGAGAATAAGCGAGCAAGTCTTGAATTAACTGTCGCATCCTCGTAGCTCCATCGACAATGTAACCCAAGTATTCCCGCGCCGACTCATCCAAAAACTGCTGATATTCTTCTTCTAACAATTGGCTATAACCAGCTACAGCGCGTAATGGTTCTTGTAAATCGTGAGAAGCTACATAAGCAAACTGCTCTAACTCCTGGTTAGAACGTTTAAGATCCTCATTCAGCTTAGATAGTTCGGCTGTTCTTTGGGCAACTTTAATTTCTAACTCTGCTTTTGCCTGTTGCAGCGCCTGCTCGGCAAGTTTTCTCTCGGTAATATCAGTATGAGTACCTACCCACTCTATAATCTGCTCATTCGCATCTAATACCGGAATCGCCCGGACAGCAAAAAATCGATAACTACCATCAGCAACTTGCACACGATGTTCTACCTGATAAATATTCTTCTGTGTGAATGCTTGATTCCAAATAGACTCTGTTAACTGCCTATCTTCAGGATGAATTGCATCCAACCATCCCCAACCCTTGGCTTCTTCTTCATTTTGACCAGTTAAATTTATCCAAGAGGAATATTCTTTGGGTAAGCCTTGAGCATCAGCCAACCAAACTGCTTGAGCTGTAGCAATCACTAGCGAACGATAACGGTTTTCACTTTTTTCTAAGGCAATTTCTGCAATTTTGCGTTCGGTGATGTCTTGAAAGAAAATTGATAGCCCTTGCTCTGAAGGATAGATGCGATTTACAAACCAGCGTTCCCAAGGAGAATAATATTCTTCTATTTCAATCACTTGGTGTGTTGCTACAGCTTGGTAGTAGGCATGATAAAACTTTTGTCCAACACCTTCGGGAAATTCTTCCCAGATATTCTTACCAATTAATTCTTGAGGATTGCGGTTAAAAATTTGCCCTGCTCTTTCATTAACGTAGGTGTAACACCAATTGCGATCGATAGCAACAAAAGCATCTGAAACTGTTTCTAAAATATTTGCTAATTGCGCTTTGGCAGCTTGTTTTTCCAGATGAATAGATTCTTTTGATAATTGCTTGTTAATTTGAATTTGCTTTTGCAGTAATAAGTAAACCCTTATGAGCAAGAGAAAACTCAAGCCATATCCTAGACTAATTACCAGAATAATTTGATTGATTCTATAATTCGTTACTGCTGTTCGCTGTTGCAATAAAATGATTTCTTCATTTTTCATTACTTGGCTAATTGCCTGGAATTGTTTAGCTACTGCATTATTTTGATCTGTAATGACTATTTGCTTGGCTTTATTTGCCGGATTTTGTTTGAGTAGATTAATTAATTCTTCAAGTAAATCAAATCTGCGAGCAATCAGGGGTTTAAGTAGATCTAATCGGCGTTGTTGCTTAGCATTATCCTTGGTTAATTGGTGCAATTCTTGAAATGCCTGGTAAACCTGTTGCTTGTTTGCTCCATAATTTTTGAGGTAATCTACCTTGCCAGTGAGCATAAAACCCCGTTGTCCACTTTCGGCATTGAGAAATCCGTGATTCAAATTATCCAAAATATTTAAAACTTGATCGGTATGAATTACCCATTGCTTATCTTCTTTAAGCTTTTGCACACTCCAGTATGAACCTACGCCCACGCTAGACAACAACAGTAGTGCTAACCCAAAACCACCTGCAATAAATTTTTCTGTTATTTTTTTCATCGCCTATTCACAGAAGCGTTGCTGAGTATTATCTCAGATTCAATGTCAATGACGATATGTTTATACAATGGTACAAATATACTGTACGGGGAATATATACAGCAATCCTATTTCGGTTGTGAAAATCGAGATGCTCAGATCCCCGACTTCTCAAAGAAGTCGGGGATCTAATTTTTCACGAATGATTTAAGACTGCTATATAAACAAAAAAATTGAGTGGAAATTGCGCTCTCATCTACAATTTCCACTCAAAAATTGGTGAATTAGGGTCAACAAAAAAGCTTTGTTAGACTGGGTCAATTTGACGCAGTTGAGAGTAATTAGCGAGATTCAGTGCCTTGATTGGGGCTACCTGCTACATTATCTTCACCAGGTGCTTCTGGCTTAGCGGTTTCTCTAGCATCGCTTTTTTCAGCATCACCAGTTTTGCGGATTTCGTCTTCAAGGGGGGTTTGGTAACCACCAGAAGCGTTAGGTGTAGTACCTTCATTATTAGATTTTTGCTTTTGTTGTTCAGACATAATTAGAACTCCTGTGATTAATTCTTGGCTATATTTTAAGAACAACAGGAGTGCAATTTTATCTATCTAGAATATAGTTATACCTGCTTCCTTCCTCTATCGGAAGTAATGTTTAGTATTATTTATCAAACATCAATTCTCACGAGGTGTGATTGAGTATTAAAGTGTAATGGCTGCTATACAAAATATATAAGTAGAATTAATGCAACAGAGCAATTTAGCTTTACCATCTGGATGTACTGTTCGCAAGGCAACATCTGAGGATAATTGGTCGATTAGGTTGCTGGTATTATCTGCTAAACTAGACCCGACTCAATTACGTTGGCAGCAGTTTTGGGTGATTGAATGCGAGAGTGCTTCGCACACGCTTCGCGATCGCCAGTTAGCAGCTTGCGGACAGCTACGTAATTTTTCTGATATCCAAGAACTAGGTAGTTTAGTTGTTGCACCAGCTTGGCGAGGTCGTGGTTTGGGCAGTTTTCTCACCCAGCATTTGATCGCTACAGCCACTCAGCCGTTATATTTAGAATGTCTCGGTCAGCGATTAGCAGAGTTTTACAGCCGCTTTGGCTTTGTAACCGTTGCTTTTGAAGATTTACCGCGATCGCTCAAACCTAAGTTTCGATTGTCAGAATTAGGTAGAAAGCTGATTCGAGTTCCTGTGGTGTTTATGCACTATCCACACTCAGGGACTTCCAATTAAAAAAATATTCTATCGCCTGAAGACAGGGGGGAGCAGCTTTTATTATTGGAGAGGCTTTGATTCTCTCCCCTTCCCTACAAGGGAAGGGGCTGGGGGTTAGGTCTCATAATGATGGTTGACAGCAGTTTTCACGTATTTGCACCACATCTATCGTCAGGGCACAGCAGTGCTGTGCCCCTACAGTGTGGTATTTTTACCTGAAAATGGCTGTAAATACATGAAAACTGCTGTAACGTGAAACCCATGTCCCGCAAGGAACTTAGGGCATGTTTTGGGATGTTGGGTTTCGTTCCTCAACCCAAGCTTGTCTTGTTAAAGAAAGTTTTGACCTTGTTAAAGAAAGTTCTAACTTTGTTAAAGAAAGTTCTAACTTTGTTAAAGAAAGTTCTGACCTTGTTAAAGAAAGTTCTAACTTTTTTTTCAGCGATCGCGCCACCGTCCCGTTGATTCAGATTTTTGCTACCGACATTAGCGAAACAGCCATTAGCAAAGCCCGAACAGGCTTCTACCTAGAAAGCCAGATGGAAGGCGTTTCACCGGAGCGTAAAAGTCGGTTCTTTGTCCCCCAGGCAGAGGGAGGGTATCAAATTAGCAGTACCATTCGCGAATTGTGTGTGTTTGCCCATCATAACTTATGCGACGACCCCCCGTTCTCGAATCTCGATCTGATTAGCTGTCGCAACCTGCTGATTTATTTATCCGATCGCCAGCAAGAGCGCATCATGGCGTTGTTTCATTACAGTCTCAACTTAACGGGCTGCCTGGTGTTGGGTACGGCAGAAAGCGTCAAAGCTAGCTCAAATTTGTTTACGCCCGTGGATGAAGCCTGCAAAATCTATGCCCGAAAATTGAGCTTATCTAATCGCTTATTTGCGTTTACAGCTACTTCTGGGCGCGTCCCCAGTCTCCATAATTCGCAGCCCATCCCAGAAAATCGTTCCATTCCCTTTGATTTAGCCCGAGAAGTTGACCAACTGATCGCCAATCGCTATATGCCGCTATCAGTCGTGGTCGATGAACAGATGCAGATCTTACAGATACGCAAAGACCTCGATCTTTACCTGAAGTTGACCCCTAGCACCACAGAGCTAAACCTGCTGTCTATGGCACGCGAAGGGCTGGTAACACCCCTTCGCACCGCCCTGTATCAGGCTCAGGCAGAGAACGTGCTGGTGCGGCTGGAAGACATTCAAATGGAACAGGGTGAGCGAACGCGGCTGAATCTGGAGGTGCTGCCATTTCGCCCAGCCCTGACAAACACGCTCTATTTTTTGGTGCTTTTTAATCCCATCTCGCCCTCTGCCCCTGCCTCTAACACATTGACCAGTCCCGCAACGGTAGAAAACTTGGAGCCAGCGGACTTAGCGCGTGAGCTTGTAACGCTTCGTCAGGCGCTGTCTGCTGCCACCCAACGCGAACTCTCGGCCCAAGCGCATCTGCAAACGGTGATTCAGGAGCAAAACCAACTCAACCAAAACTTACGCATAGCGAATGAAGAGATCCTATCGAGCAATGAGGAACTGCAAAGCACGAATGAAGAACTGCAAACAGCAAAAGAAGAAGTTCAAGCCACCAATGAGGAACTCTCGACGACCAATGAAGAACTGCGGAGTCGGAATCTGCAACAAAATCGAGACAATAGCGATCTCAACAACTTTATCGCCAGCATTAATATCCCGATTGTGATGCTGACGAATGACTTAAGGATTCGCCGCTTTACACCAACCGCCCAGCGACTGTTCAATTTCATCCCCACCGATATCGGACGACCCTTCACTGACCTGCATGGCAATTTTGACGTTTCCCAGCTAGAACCGATGATTTTGGAGGTGTTGGAGACCCTCAATACAAAAGAACAGGAGATCCAAACAGAAGCCGGATACTGGTATAGTATCCGCATTCGCCCCTATCGCACCACTGAAAACCAAATTGACGGTGTGACAATGGTGCTACAGGATATTGATGCCCTCAAACGCTACACCGCCAGCATAGAGAGCGCTCGCAACTATGCAGAAACCATCATTGAGACGGTGCAAATCCCTCTGGTTGTGCTGGACGCTGATTTACGGGTGAATGCCGCGAATCGCGCGTTTTACCAGACATTTCGCGTTTCTGAAGCTGAAACCATCCAGATGTTGCTGTTTGAATTAGGCAATGGGCAGTGGGATATTCCCAAACTGCGATCAATGTTGAACAGTATTCTGGCGGATGAGCTTGCGGTGCAGGATTTTGAGGTCAATCATGATTTTGAGCAGATTGGGCATAAAAATATGCTGCTCAATGGGTGCAAACTGCACCGAGAAGACAACATAGACATGATTTTGCTAGCGATCTCAGATGTTACCGAGCGCACGGCACGCCAGAGGGTTGAAGCGGCCAGTCGTGCCAAAGATGAATTTCTCGCTATTCTGTCCCATGAACTGCGAAATCCGCTCACCGTGCTACTGGGCTGGGTGCCACTGCTCCGCAACCGCGACTGCGACGAGGCAACAGTCGATCACGCCTTAGAAGCCATTGAGCAGAGCAGTAAGCAACTCCATTACCTAATTGAAGATATTCTGGATACCTCTCGGATTGCGAGTGGCAAGTTGCAATTGAATAGCCACCCGATCGACTTGAGCTTATTGGTTCAAGCTGCTCTCGATAGCGTTAACTTATCGGCGGTGGCAAAAAATATTCAGTTAGTGTCATCGTTGAGTTCGATCTCCGTGCTGGGGGATGCCGAACGCTTGCAGCAAGTGCTGGGGAACCTGCTCTCGAATGCGATCAAGTTTACGCCTGCGGGTGGACGAGTAGACATCACGCTGTCACAGGTTGACCAGCAGGCGCAAATTCAAGTCAGTGACACAGGAATTGGTATTCCAGCAAATTTATTGCCACATATTTTCGAGCGGTTCTATCAGGGCGATTCCAGTACAACCAAAACCAATCAAGGGCTAGGATTGGGCTTGGCGATCGTGCGGTATCTCATCGAGCTGCATGGTGGCACTGTGCTGGCAGAAAGTCCGGGCGAAGGACAAGGTGCCACACTGACTGTGCGGTTGCCTTTATACGTCCCGCCCCCAACCTCACCACCGATTGTCGAACCGAAGGTAGAAACATCTTTGGACGCTTCGCAAAATCTCCCCTCTCTAGAAGGCTTGCAGATCCTGGTGGTTGATGATCAGGTCAATATGCTTTTAGTTTTGCAGTTGATGCTAAAGACTTACGGGGCAGAGGTGCTGACCGTAACGACTGCCAGAGCAGCGCTCTCTGCGCTCCGCGAAAGCCCTAACCGCTATGATGTGCTGATTTCTGATCTCGGCTTGCCTGAGGAAGATGGCTACTTCCTGATTCAACAGGTGCGATCGCTCAGTGCGGCAGCCGGAGGACAAATTCCGGCGATCGCGCTGACCGGCTATGCCAGTAAAGCAGCACAACAACGGGCGATCGAGGCTGGGTTTCAAATGCACATAGCTAAACCCGTTGATCTGGTTCAACTGGGTGCAATAGTTGCCGATTTTGCTAAACGAACTTAACGGCTTGCCGTTACACGAGGCTTTCCTTCACAAAAAAATTACATTTCGAGTTTTAATTCGGAGTTCTGACCTTGTTAAACAAAGTTTTTATCTTGTTAAAGAAAGTTGTTATGTGCCGTAGCTCCTTGTAGGATAAGGGGCTGGGTGGGTGAGGTCGCGATCAATTACGTCGGTTTCGCAAAAATTGTCAGCAATACAGGCGCTAATAAATAGTAATGACCGACACAGGCTAATCCAGCCGCAGCACCCATAAGTTCCCGTTGATTTGGGCTATAAAATCTAACATTCCCAAGGGAACCCAATGTTACATGCAATTCTGGCTGACTTTTAACAGTGGTGTCAACTAAATAAAACCTGCCACCAGGGGATAGCACCCGTGCTACTTCGTGCAAAATCTGTTTGGGTTCTAAATAGTGTAAAAAACTGATAGTGTTAAAAACTGCGTCAAACTGACCCTCAGCAAAAGGAAGAGACTCAGCTTTACCTTCAACATAAATCAACCGGGGACGATGGCGGTTATTCTGTCTAGCTAGGCGCACCATCTTTGGAGATAAATCTAATCCAGTACCGCGTAAATCAGGAAATTTAGTAGCAAGGCGATCCAGCAACCGACCTGTACCACAACCTAAGTCGAGTACATGAGAGCGAGGTGGTAAATCAACGTATTCTAGCAATCGTTTGTGGATACTTTGGTAAAACACTGAAGGTAAAAGCCAGTCATAGCTTGGCGCCCAAAGGTCAAACGCTTGCTTTTTGTTAGTAATAAAGTCATTGGTCATTTGTCATTTGTCATTTGTCATTGGGCATTGGGCATTGAGCATTGAGCATTTATTATTTCTCCCTCATCTTCCTTGTCTCCCTTGTCTCCCTTGTCCCCCTCATCCCCCTCATCCCTTCCTGTACTCTAGCCTAAAGCTCACACTCCTGCATGTGGGTATAAACGCTTGATAAAGTTCGGATAAACCTACTGAAAAATCGCCAATTTGGCATGGCAAATTTATTTTCAGACGATAGGATAGCGATCGCACCAGTAATCATCCGGAAAATAAAAACTTGAGTGTGTAGTTAGATTTGTCTTAAAAGGACAAATGCACCTACAAGAGAACTCACTAAGAACCCCTATTGGTGTGCATAAAACTCAATAACTTAGCCTATAAATTTATAGGGATACAAATCCCATCGACTAAGCGAACTTTGCAATTATAAATTATTAGGAGAAAAATTATGTCATGCTTTACTCAAATTCTGTTACATCACGACCTACTCTACCCAGTGCGTGAATGGTTAGAAAGTATAGAAATTCATAACCGCAAACTAGCTCATTTTTTGTGCAAAGCCATTCCTGCTCAATGTCCGTTTGAGAGAGACATTACACTCTTCGGTCGGAAGTTAGTTCACATTCCACCGATGTGTAAGTTAAATCCTCTTTACGAACAAGTAGTAACTTTGCGATTTAAAGCTCTCTGTTATCTTGCGGATGAATGTGGTGAAGATGTAGCAGTATACTGCTAAATCTTCAGGGTTTTGTGATGTAGCAGTCATCAGTAACCGCAGATTTACGGTTGTTACTGACTCAGAACTATACTAAGCTGACGGAGTACTAATTAGATGTCTAACTATTTACAGTTAGTACCTCTCTAAATTTGCTGAATCTGTTTCTGTGCTAACCATACCCTGCTGAAATCATCAACATCATCTATGACGCACATCTTACTGGTTGAAGATGAAGTCACACTCGCACGATTTGTAGAATTAGAACTGAATTATGAGGGTTATCAAGTCAGTGTTGCTTACGATGGATTCACTGCCATTACCGCAGCACAGAAGTTGCATCCTGATTTAGTAATTGTAGACTGGATGTTACAAGGATTATCTGGGTGCGAAACTTGCCGACGGCTGCGAAGTATTGGCGATCAAGTACCGATAATTTTATTAACTACCAAGGATGAAGCCAGCGATCGCATTGCAGGCTTAGACACTGGTGCGGATGATTATCTAGTTAAACCCTTTGGTGTCGAAGAGTTAGTTACTAGAGTTCGTGCCCATCTGCGAAAAATCCAGCGAATAGATGCCGCAGATATCTTAGAATTTGAAGACCTCAGTTTAAATCGTCGGACACGAAAAGTATATCGAGGCCAGCGGTTAATTGATTTAACCGAACAGGAATTTGATTTACTGGAGTATTTACTGATTCATCCAAGAGAGGTAATTACAAGCGATCGCATTTTAGAAGAAGTCTGGAGTAACTATTTCATGTGCGATTCGCAGATCATAGAAAAGTACATTTGCTATTTGTGCCAAAAACTTGAGGCTAATAACGAAAAACCTCTCCTGCAAACTGTATATGGTATCGGCTACGTTTTACATAATTAATCCAGACTTGCACTAATCCCCCAAACCTCCTTATTTTATCGGTGTTTGGGGGATTTGTTGTTTGTAAGCCAAACTCTAGACAATTATACTCTCCTACTTTAGGAAGCTTTGGCGTTTCTTGTATTCTCATCTAAGACTCATACAATTAAAAGTGAATTGTATTAGGATGCACAAAGTTGACTTTACAGAATAGCGCACAAAGTTAAGATTGCAATGACCTATTTAGAAACAGCAGCCCAATTCTACCGTGAAGTTGCAGAAACACCGCAAGTTGGACTTTGTTGTGTCCAAAGTACACCCCTGCAACTACCAGGGCTGAAAGTTCCTTTAGCAATGCAGGAAATGAATTATGGATGTGGTACTACTGTTCACCTAACTGAACTAGCCAATCAACCAACCGTCCTGTATGTTGGGGTTGGTGGTGGCTTAGAAGCTTTGCAATTCGCTTATTTTTCCCGCCGTCCTGGGGCTGTAATTGCTGTTGAACCAGTAGCAGCAATGCGAGAAGCCGCAGCACGTAATTTGGCGATCGCTGCTCAAGAAAATCCTTGGTTTGACACCAGCTTTGTAGAAATCTGCGCAGGTGACGCTTTTAACTTACCTGTTGCTGATGCTGCTGTAGATGTAGTAGCACAAAACTGTCTCTTCAACATATTTGAACCAGAAGATTTAACCCGCGCTTTAAAAGAAGCATTTCGCGTCTTGAAACCAGGGGGACGTTTGCAAATGAGCGATCCCATTGCGACTCGTCCTATTCCATTACATCTACAACAAGATGAACGCTTACGTGCTATGTGCTTATCAGGCGCACTTACATATCAAGAGTATACCCAACTGATCGTCAATGCTGGTTTTGGTCAAGTAGAAATTCGTGCCCGTCGCCCTTACCGCCTACTAGATGCTGTAACTTATAACTTGGAGGAGAATTTACTGCTAGAAAGTCTTGATTCTGTCTCCTTCAAAGTTGACATACCAGAAGATGGAGCCTGTATTTTTACTGGCAAAACAGCAATTTATGCGGGTACAGAACCCTTGTTTGATGACTCAGCAGGTCATTTATTGCAACGCGGTATTCCCGCAGCAGTATGTGATAAAACTGCGGCTAAACTTGCGGCTTTAAAGCCGACAGAAATCATGATTACCGATTCTACATGGCACTATAACGGTGGTGGTTGCTGTTAATTTTAAACTCTTACTGGCGGTTGGCGCTTTCAGCAATTACCGCCTGTTACCGCCTGGGAGTTGCGTAAGTCAGTATTGGAGACTTCTTTCTGGTCTTCTGACTCTGACATAGGTTAATTTTGGTATTATTAGTTGTCTGTATTAAAAAAAAGCTAACTTGGCTGAATTATCAGTAGCTTACAACTATTTTTTAATTGCATTCAATCTATCATCCAATTTCTTCAGTATGCGCTCTTCTGACTGAAGCTGTTGCTCGTATTGAAACTTGCGGGATGGGTCTGTTTCAATTACCCATGCATTTCTAATAATTGCAATTTTCTGGCTTTGAAGTGCGTAGGCTTGTTCAAGTGAATCTCTTTCGTTCTGCCACTCATTTATAGATGCCATCAAGATATTAGCTAAAGGATGTTCAATAGCTTCTTTTAAAGCTTCTCTCTGACCAGACAGTAGTGCCTCAATTACCCACGCTTTCAAAGTTGGATTCTTCTCAATTTCATCAACTACCTTAGCTACAACTGTCATTTTTTCAGAGGTTGTTGCAGTGGGGTTTGTTTTCTCTAACTGCTGTAGGAGTTGCTGAATTTCTGTTGCGGCAAGAGTTAGATTTTGCTTTTGTTCAGTTGTGTAATTGGTGATATTCCCGCCTATTTGATGTGCCGTGACGGTTTCAGCATTTACAATATCACCAGCAAATTGAGCGCCTTGCAAGTTGAAATTAGATTGTTTTTTAGAACCTTCTGGCATTATAGTATCACCTTGATTAGTATAAGTTTCCACATAAAAATTAGGACGTTCAAGCGTCGTAGTTATCATAGTTTCCAACCTATTGATGTGATATTCTTTTGCTGCTATTAATGCTTGAAAATCTTTTTCTGCTATTGCTTTAAGGTGGTTATAATTTACAAAATATTCTTTACTCAATTCAGATTTATTAGCTGTTGCTGCGGTTTTAGCTCGGAGCAGTATTTTATCGTCTCCCCGTCTTTCTATTGCTATAATTTCAAGTTCTGCGCTTGGATTATTTTCAGCTAATTCTTTAAAGGCAACAGCAATTGCTCTTGGGTCAACACCTTGGCTGTGGTACAAGTCCAGTGTGTCAAAAATAGGTTTAATAAAATCACCGAACTCCCCATCTGCAAACACTTCTTTATTGTTATCTGGTTTGCGGAGGGGGTCAGGGTTCTCTTTGGTGGGGAGTCGCATATAAACATATTCACAGCGCACTCCATCAAATTTTGTATCGGTGGTAATGCCCCAATCTTGAATGTAGGCTCCGGTGAGCGTAGCGCCTGTGAAATCAGTTGCGTCGAGTTGGGTCTGTTTGAGCTTTGCTCTGGATAAATCTGCGTCTTGTAGGTTGGCTTGGCTCAGGTCAGCACCAATAAAACTGGCATCTACTAAATTGGCTCCTTGTAAGTTGGCATAGCTCAGGTCAGCACCAATAAAACTGGCATCTACTAAATTGACTCCTTGAAAATTTACTCCTTGCAAATCCTCACGGTCAAAATTCAAGTCCTGCCCCTGTCCAGTAACTAACACACTTACCACTTTTGCGTTTTGCAAGTAAGTTGTTCCTGGGCGAACACGATCTAGTTTTTTAGTTTTATGGAAATAGGTGCGAATCAGATTAGCTTTTCTAAAATCTGTACTTTTTAGTATGGCAGCCGTGAAATTAGCATCAGTTAAGTTGGCATTCCCAAACTTTGTACCCTCTAAAGCAGCAAAAGCGACAGCGATGTTGCGAATAAGAGCGTATTTTTCATCTCCCTTCATTGCTCTCCAAGCAATGTAAGCACTAACTAAAGCTCCGGCGATGGCGAAGGCGAAGGCGAAGGCTCCGGCGAAGGGGATGGCGAAGGGGATGGCGACGGCGAAGGCGATGGCGATGGCTCCGGCGAAGGCGACGGCGAAGGCGATGGCGAAGGTGATGGCTCCGGCGATGACGAAGGCGATGGCGATGGCGATGGCTCCGGCGATGGCTCCGGCTCCGGTGAAGGCTCCGACGAAGGCGGCGGCGAAGGCCACGGCGAAGGCGAAGGCGATGGCTCCGGCGATGGCTGAGTTGAATCCTTGGCGAAGGATAACTATAAAAATAAGAATTAGTACTATTAAGGCAACCCAGCTATCGACCTGATTTTCTACACTTGAACTGTTAGAAGATATTAACACTCCAGCAAAGGCTGAGAATAATCCTGAAATTCCAGACAGCATCCACGAAAGACAGACTAAAAAAATAGCCCAACGCCTTTGTAGTCCAGCAGTAACATGACTGAAGTTTGCCCCCCTCAGATTCGCCCTTGTAAAATCTGCCCCCCGAATATCTGCACCACTAAAATTTGCTCCTTCAAGGTTTTGTCCTTTGAAGGAGCGCCCACGAAGATTTTGACCTGAGAAGTCCTGGGGCATACCTTGGCTGATAAATGTGGGGATTTATGCTCTGATACACAATAAGTATGCAATTTTCCGGCTTCTAGCACAATATTATTCAGTAAATCGTCATTACTCATAGATGACTCCTAACCTTACACCTTATAATTTCCCTGACTAATGAACAATACACTTTGAATATAAAGTCTTCCTGATTTTTACTTATTAGACATTCTTATCATTTATTGCGATATGTCGGACATCTACACGAGGTTGAGCCGAGATAGCTGCGATTTCAGAAATTAAGGCTGAAAACGATTATCATACATAGGTTTGATAATGTGCTACTTTGTTGTACTTAATTAAGGGCGATCGCCTAATATAGCAATCCGAATTGAAACCTGAGAAAATACGGTGATACAAAGTACGCATTTATAAGCTTTTCAGCCATTTTATATCTCACAACTGATTTAGGATTGCTATATTTAGACGGGTATGGAAGATAGAAAGTAGCCAGTTATGGGCGCTCGTGTCGCCCACAAGTAGTAGTAATTTATTTTTTGGAAATCCCTTAAAGTTAAATAAAATCACAGTAAATATTCAAGGAGACAAATAAACAATGCAGATTCAATCGCTAAATTTACCAGATATAAAAGTAACACCATTCAACCAAAAACTCAGTTCCCCTTTAAGCAAAGTAGGTATATCTGTATTACAAATTAATTTAGGTAAACGTTGTAACCTTGCCTGTACACACTGTCATGTCGAAGCCAGCCCAAGACGCACAGAAGAACTTTCAAGAGAAATTTGCGAACAGCTAATTGAATTAATTCACAAATTTCCAGAAATTAAAATTGTCGATTTAACTGGTGGCGCACCAGAAATGAATTATGGATTCAAGCCATTAGTCGAAGCTGCAAGGAAAACAGGAAAGGAAGTAATTGTACGTTCAAATTTGACTATTTATTTTGTAGATGGGTTTGGTGATTTACCTGAATACTTTGCCAAACATCAAGTCAGAATAGTTGCTTCTCTACCATGCTACCTGGCTGATAATGTAGATAAAATGCGCGGCGCTGGTGTTTTTGATGATTCCATTAAAGCTTTGCAGTGGCTTAACAGTCTTGGCTATGGTGAAAAATCAAATTTAATTTTGGACTTAGTATATAATCCACAGTTGCCTAAATCGGGAAAATTTTCCTTGGCTCCTGAACAGACAAACCTAGAAAAAACTTACAAAATGTTCTTGCAAGAACATTTTAATATAGTCTTTAACAACCTATTTACAATCACCAATATACCAGTTGGTAGAACTAAAATGTATCTAGAACGCCAGAAATTGTACACAAATTATTTAGAGTTTTTAGAATCTCATTTTAATAGCGATACACTTGGCCATTTAATGTGTCGCGATCAGCTATCAATTGACTATTTAGGCAATGTCTATGATTGCGATTTTAACCAAATGATGAATCTGCCGGCAAAAACTCGTAATGGTGAACCTTTAACAGTTGCCAAACTGCTAGAAGCTGGTAGCTTAGATTTGATTAGTGAAATCCAAACTGCTACCTATTGCTATGGTTGTACGGCTGGTTGTGGTTCTAGTTGTGGTGGTTCTTTAGTATAAAGTAAACTAATTTATACTTCTTGCTTAACGGTAGATTGAGGCTTCTATGTCATCAAATGATAATTTTGTTACAAAGCTGTTAAGCTGGGAATACTTCTAGTGAGATGGGTTTATGATGGCATTAGTTAAGTCTCCTCACACCACACCAAAAGCCGTGGACTACTGTTAGTTTCCACGGTTTTTATTTTTTTCTCAAGCAATGAGACATTTCTTTGAAGGAAACTAATGTACTATATTTTAACTTTGAATTTTTTAACAGACGAATGAGTTGATAGTGGCGTTATCAGTAAATATTCTGTTACCAAAATTGTAACGAGCGTATCGTGACTGGTCAGCTACTTTATTATGATATTAGTTAAGCTCCTCACACCACACTAAAAGCCGTGAAACATTATGTTTCACGGTCTTTTTCTTTATGTACATTCACAAATTAGATGTCGCCATGATAAATAAGTCGGTGAGAATAAACCTAACTATGTAACAGAATGTAAAATCGACATAACCTTTGCGATTGCTACCCTTCGGGAAGCCGCTTCGCGTCTACATTCCACTTCGTTTCATTCGCAATGACATAGCGTGAATTATTTAAACCGTTCTACTGAATTTAGCTTTTAGTGCGATCGCCTTGGTTTAGTGAGTAATGGCACTTATTCGATGTTTGTGAAGTTGTATAAATCTCAATATAGTTTCTCGGAAGACTTTTCCTTGAATCGCCAGCGAAATGAGTTATATGATCTTCTGCGGATACTAAATCGGCTGAAAGGATAAGCAGGCGCGATCGCACAATTCGCAAGGACAACGAAAAAGGTAGATACTCTTCAATCAGTTCCCGAAACCTGAGAAACTGAAAAATCTTATTCATTGCAGTAATACTGCTTTTAGTAGCTTTTAAGCTGGATATGTTCCGTCATCCTACATTGTAGTATACTTAAGTAAAACCGCTTAATCTTCGTATCTTTAACTTTTGATACAAGGATAATGAATAGCTACCATAACTCCCAACAAGAGTACGATCATGTTCCGGCCGATCAACTCTACGAAAAATGTTTGCTAGAACTCCGGGATCTTTTACGCTCACGTTATCCTTTAGTTTTTTTGCGCTCGTCTGAAGAAAACAGGGCTGTTAGATGTGCTATGCGATCGCATGACCAATGCATAGATGATATCAAAATCAAATCAGGCGATCTTTGCCGATGGGATAGCAAAATCGGTTTCCAAAAACGTTTATTACCGAAGCAAGGCTCAGAAGAAACACAGTGGCAACAGTTAGCAAATCCACCTTCAGAGAATACTAATCCTGTTATCCAAGCTCTCGATATTTTACAAAGACAATTACAAGATTTTGTCATTAAGTACCCAGATAGACAATTTACTTATATTCTTCCTGATTGGTCAGCTTTGATCGGCTCAGACGATCGCTTGATAGCACGCAGACTTAAAGAATTACTTCTAGATATTGAAGATAGAATACCACGTCCGCGCATGACATTAATTGTTATTGGTGCAGACTGGTCAATTCCTCCAATTGTGCGTAATCAAGTTCATATTCTCGATTTAGCTTTACCCACAGGAAAGGAACTTTACGATAATATCTTCAGTGTTGCATCTGAGAAATATGAACTTTTAGAAACAGAAGCCAAACGACTAGCTGAACTTGCTCAAGGTATACCACTCCAAGCGGCAATTCAAGCAGCAATGTTAGTCACGACTCGTAAATTGTGGACACAACCGGAAGCTACAGGCAAATTGTTACTAGAAGTCAAGAAACAGGAAATCAGAAAAACTGGGGTTTTGGAATATTATACTCCTCAAGGAGAAGGATTAAAAAGTGTAGGTGGGCTAGAAAATATCAAAGCTTGGATTGAGAGTCGGAAAGTTTGGTTTGAGCAAGATTTAGAACCCCAAATGCGCCCACGAGCTATTTTACTCGAGGGTTTTCCTGGCTGTGGTAAGACTTTCATTGCCAGAGCGATCGCGCAGGAGTGGTGTGTACCACAAATTAATTTTGAAATTTCTCGTCTCCAATCTAAATTTGTGGGTGAATCAGAAAGTAATACATTTCATGCTTTAAGAGCAATTGAAGCCTCTGCTCCTAATATTCTCTTTATGGATGAAATTGAGAAAGCTTTTTCTGGTACAGGTACTGACACTTCTGGAGTGAGTACCCGTCAGTTTGGTACTTTCTTATCATGGTTAAACGATCATCAATATCCCATCTTTTTCATTGCTACTTCTAACGACCGAGAAAAGCTGCCTCCAGAACTTTTTCGCGCAGGTCGTTTTGATGAAATCTTCATTGTCATGCCACCAAATACTCAAGAACGCGGGGAAATTATTCAAAAATGTATTCAGAACCATAACCTTTCAGCTATTGATAACTATACTTTAGAAGAATTAGTCAATCAAACAGTAGGCTTTACGGGGGCTGAGTTAGATAAATTAGTTAAAGAGTCAAAATATCTGGCAGGTTTTCAAGGTACACTAACTGATAGTAATTGGTCACAAGCTCTAGCAAAAATAAATCCCCAATATCGGACTGGGAAGATGCAAACTTTGTTGCAAAAGTATTTAAAAGTTTTGTCAGATGGCTCGGGAATGGCTGCTTCAATTGGTGAACCAGGTTTTTTAAATCAACTGATTTTATAAATTTTCTATGGCAATTTGTGTAAAAGTTAAAAACATCTTTCCTCCTTGTCTCCCTTCCCTTGTCCCTTTTGTTCGGATATGAAATAGGATTGCTATATTTTTGGAGGCTCAGAAAATGAGTGGCACAAAAGCATATACAGTATCAGGTATTGCACCACTAGCAACACAAGCAGTGGTGGCGGGGGTGGCTGTAGCAGGCTTTGTTGTTGCCTCTGGTGTAATGGCAACAGGAACAGCGCTAGTGATGGCTGCTAAAGCTGCTAAAGCATATCAAGAAAGAATTAAAAGAGAAGCAGAGAAAGCATTACAGCAAGAAGAAGAAATCCAACGCCAAATTGTTGAGGCTCGACGTTCTTATTCTAGAAATAAGATGATTGTAAAATTACCTGAAACAACTTCTCAGCCAAGATTAGTGAATTTGCTTCTCAACAATGATGCACAGTTTAAATCCAGGGATTTACAAATTAAAATTAGCGAACAGAAATCTCGTTTGCCGAACATTAAACAAGAGTATGAAAATCTAATTGAGCGGCAATTGTTAGATGAATCTACTGTTTTACAAGCGATCCGAAGTGTGGAGCAAGCACTAGATTGTGGAGATTTGCCAGCAGCAGAGGCATATCTGCAAGCACTGGATAATGCCAGGATAGAAGCATTTGCGCAACTGCGATCGCAACTGCAATCACAAGCAAAATATGCCCAAAGCAGACTTTGGGCGATCGCCGAACGCTTACCAAAAGCGATCGCCCAAAATTTAGCAACCGAAATTGAGCGTATACGTAAAAGCGATCGCCCGATCGGTGACTCAGATTTGTTAGCCATTCATCAACAAATCACCGTCGCCGAATTGCAAATTGATCGAGTCTGGGAAGCCGCTGAAAATTTAGTCACAGCATGGCAGACTCCAGGCGTTGACTACATAGCTCAGATTGTTGGCATTGATGATGGTGACGTTGTTGTGGAAATTGAAACCCATGAAAACCAGGAAACAGGAGAAATAGTGAACACAGTTATGCGGGTGCAATTTGCTGGCGAGCAAATAGACTTATTCGGGCCTCGTGAAGAAACTGCTAACTGTGCTGCGAGAACAGGACAAGCCCTGCAAATGTTTCAAGAGCAAGGTTATTACTTGGAGTGGGATAGCTTAGATGGTCAACCTGTACCAGAAGAATATAGACAAGTATATTCAGCACCAGAAGTAGCCACCTTAGAAATGGAGCCGCCATTACTAGAGTCTCCTCAACGTCGGACAGAGATCGAAAGTTATTAACGTGAATAGGGGGACAAGGGGGACAAGGGAGACAAGGGAGACAAGGGAGATGAGGAGAGACGGGGACGCGGTGACGCGGTGACACGGAGAAATGACAAATGACAAATGACAAATGACAAATGACAAAACTATTAAATCTGGCTTCGTGGTTACCTCGTTCTTCTGCCAATGGCCCCGGAACAAGGATGGTGTTATGGGTGCAGGGTTGTCCGTTTCGCTGTCCTGGTTGTCAAAATCCTGACTTTCTAGAATTTCGCATCAATCAGGTAGTAACTGTAGATGATGTCTGGCAAATTTTCCAACAACTACCTGACTTAGCCGGTATTTCCTTCTCCGGTGGTGAACCCTTCGCGCAAGCTGTAGCTTTAGCTGAGTTAGCTAGTTTTGTACAATCTGCTGGTAAAACAGTGGTTTGCTGGACGGGATACCGCTTAGAACAATTACGCTCAGGTCAAATCAAAGGCGCAGATCATCTATTACAACATGTAGATTTATTAATCGATGGTCTGTTTCTACAACAACAATTAGGTGATGATGTATTAAGGGGTTCAAGTAATCAACAACTACACTTTTTGTCAGGACGAATTACCCAAGCCGACTTGAAAAATATTCCGCGTCAGGAGTGGATTATTAATGATGCACTCTTCACTTATACAGGGTTTCCAATTCCAGGTGAGAGAGTAGAAACAGAAGGAAAAATTTCATGAGTGTAATCATAATTGGTGATAGAGCAGTTGGCAAGAGCAGCATGATTTTGGGTTTGTGCGAACCGTCTCCACAAGAGAAATATGTTGTTGTTGATGAGGATGATTGCAGCCGACTCAAAGAACAACTGAGTCCCCACGGAACAGTATTACCCACAGAAAATCCCGTCAATTTACATTCCCTCACAATCTATTTAAGGCTATCAAGACCTAGAGAAATTACAGTTAATTTAATCGATACGCGTGGGGAATTTTGGGGAGATATCAAGGCAACAGAAAGTCCTCAATATAAATTTCCTAGTGCCTACCAAGATTTTATGCAAAAGATTGCTCAGGCTCGTTACATTATTTTACTGTTGCATCCATATCAAGAGTTAGTGCGAGCAGAATATTTAAAATCAGATTTTAATACCCTGAATAAAGAAGACGATTTGTATCCTCGTGACGTCTGGGTCAAAAACCTGCAAAGAAATCTGCAAACACTCAAAAATAATTGCAAATTAACTAAACATTTTTTTATTTGTCTTCACAAAGCTGATCTTTTTTGTAATTACAAAGAGGAGAGTTCACGATGGCGATATAATCCTTCTGGAAGTAATGATTTTGGGACTTATTTAGACCGCATTAGAACTCGCTACTTTGGCGTTGCTAAAGATGTAATTCGCGAATTTAATATTAATCAAGTAGGAGCTTCTAAATTAAGTTTTTTTATTACCACAAATAAAGATAGAAACTTGTTAGAAATTCCTTGGTTGAGTTTGGGCACATATTTGAGTTCAGAAGCAGAGGAACGCAGATGATACCTACAACTAAATCTATACCTTTACAAATGTGTATTATGGGGCCGAGAGCTTCAGGTAAAACAACTTACCTAGCATCTTTGCTAGCCCCTGGATTAAAAGAACAAGATGGCAATGGTATTAAAGCCGGGGGATTAAAACTACACAAACTGGAAGATATAATTAGCAATTTTATCAAACAAAAAAAAGCAGTTCCTCCCACAGATTTAAACGAAGAATACGATTATCGGTTTGATATTGCAATTCAGAATGCTAAACGTTTTCGTCAAGCTAACAAAATCCAACTAAGTGCCAAGGATCTTTCTGGAGAACGTTTCGACCGAATTTTTGATGCTTTTATCAACCCTGGTAGCCGAAAATCTCTCAAAGAGCAGCAAGAACTTGAGCAAGATGTCCGCGAGTTTCTGATTCAATGTTTCACCATGAATCGTTGGATGTTTATGCTGACAGAATGGCAAACGGGCAAAGACGAAGACTATTTTAAGGTTTTTCAATGGCTGTGCGATCGCATCGACGAGAATAGTAAATTAAGGTCTATACAAACCCTCAGAATTGCTGTTGTCATGGCTAAATGTGAACGCGGCGAAATTTGGGGTGGTCGTCTCGATCCAGAAGCAGACTTATTTAAGATTCGATTACACAAAACTTATAACTTACTGAAAACCAGATTAAAGAAAAAAGTTAACTTTTTTGCTTGTTCGGCTTATGGCATTTTAGGAAAATACGACCCCCGACCCAATCGATTTTATACTGAAGATGATGGTATTCATGCCGAGTATCGCGCTCGCTTGCGGGATTTTGATAACTGGAATCCTTATGGCGTAATTGAACCAATTTACTGGTTGGGTACAGGAGAAAATTTACATAATGAATTTCTTTAAATTTTTTAACGTTTTCAACGCAATTCCGATTAACCTACCAGGCGGTGATATCCGCATGATTGGCGCTCGTGATGTGGGTAAAACATCATATCTTGCAGCCCTCTCCATTTGTTGGCAAGCGGAGAGTTATCTAAACGGACGCATTATGTCTGTTGATCCCTATGGGTCTGGTGCTAAACTTCTGCAAGACAATGCTGAGAATATGTTAAGAAATGGGATAGAAATGCCAGCAAGTGAATACGCTGACTCTTGTAAGTTTTCTATCAAGCTCAAGCCAAGATTCTTCATGAATCCAATTGCGACAATTCAGAGAAAACCTCTCAGACTGAACATATCTATCACAGCACCTACAGGAGAATTAATTGAGCATTTGATAGCCGGAACTTTTACGCAAGATGCTCTTAATGATTGTGCTTCTGTAGTCGGTTTAATGCTGGTGCTTGATAGTACTACTCCTAAACGAGATCCAGATTATGCTAAGGCAGTTGCTAATTTACAAAGAGAATTAAACAATATTTTGGGCATCCAGAGAAATCGACGCAGATTAAGAAGACACAGAATCGCAATTGTCTTTACTAAAGGTGAACAGAATGATATTTATCGCAGCAAGCCTCAAGAGTTTGCCGAACTCAAATTTTCTCAGACTTTCGCCATATTACAAAATTGGCAACAAACTTGGGGATGTTCAATGAATTATTTCATGTGTTCTGCATTTGGTTTTATTGGTGATACACTTCAACCTAATTGTCGGCCAATTCAGGGAAGTAGCGCATATACTCTAAGCAAACCCGAAGCTTGGCAGGCTTTCGGTTTAGTTGCTCCCATATACTGGTTGCAAACAGGTAAAGACGATCGTCAATTGCGATAAGCATAGTAGAGGTTGAATTATGTCTTCTTTGAAAATTCACCGTAGAGAAGTTGAAATATACGAATTTTCTAGAGGTTTTACCGAAGTATTTGAAAATAATCGGTGGATATCCGGCGGTTTTGGCAATGCGATCGATCGTTCTAATTATGATGGTGAGATACCAAGTTCTATTCAAGAGTTTATTAACAATAACCAAAATATCTTCGGCATACCCACTGGTTTTGCACCTGCTCAAGGTGAAGAAGCTTTGATTGCTAGAGTTATCGGCGATCGCTACTGTGTTTTAGCAGTGGCTAATTATCAGGGTAAAGATAATAAAGGCAGGGATGGTATTGTTGGATATCGCTACTTTTGGCTAGACAAAAATTCAAAAACTAATCAAAAGTTATCATCAATGGATGGTGTAGTAACTTTACTAAACTGGTGGCTGAAGAATCGCTTTGTATTTCAAATGAATCCTGATTCGTTTACAAGAAAAAAGTTAGTTTGTCGTGAATATATAGAAGATACCGATAGTTATCATCCTCATAACCAACAAAATTATCCTATTAAACCTGCTATTCTCACATTAGCTGATTACAAGAGAAAAAATCTCATCCACTTACATACTCAGGCTGCTCAAGAAGCAAAAAACAGAAGACTTCCCCTTGCATGGGCTTGGAATGTCCGCAAACTTAATTTTCCAGCAATGTATGTGGCTATTTGGTGTGAAAATGAAGCTGCTAAACAAACCATCGAGCGTGAATTAGCCAGAAATGATGTCCCCGATGGCGTAAATCCTCTGCCAAATCAAAGAATCCAAAGAGCAGATAGAGGTTCTTTGACTGTAAATGAAAAATCAATTGAGATGAAATTGGACGAATTTATATCGGCTAGTGACAAAAATATTACCGAAAAAGCTCGTGCTATTGTCAAAATATTATGCCATGAAGAAAATTTAGATTGGCGTAAATTTTTTGTTGCAGATAATCAACATATCAAAGATATCGAAGATGCATATCCTCCAATAGAAGCTGTGAGATATTATGCCCTAATGCCTATTTTTATTCCAGAAAAAATCATTGAATGGCTGGATTGGCTACGAAAAAATCAAAAACATATAAAAATTTCTTTTCAAACTCAAATATTTTTAATTAAAGAATGTAGAAAGCAACAAACAGAATTGATTAATCAGCGTCTTTATGATGGGATTTCGACTTTATTAGATGAGTTAGTGAATAGTGAAACAAATAATTATGAAAAATGTAAATGGTTGTTAGTCAAGCAGAAGCATAATATTTGGGCTAAAAAAATCAATCAATATGTTATAGATTTTTTAATTTATTTGGAAAGAAAATATACCGATCCGAGTATAACAGAAGAGTTTGGTGGAAAAATTACACAAAATGTTTTTAGCAAACTAGCAACTCTGTTTATGAATTATCAGCAACAACAAACAGAAAATAATAATTGGGATCATCTTACCTGGTGGAAAGGCACTAGTAATAATGTTGGGCTGAGTAATCTAGCCAACTTACTCCAAGAAAAAGTCAAAGCTGAAATTAACCCAGTTAAACAATTTTTACATCAGTACAATGAGCAACTATTAGATGTTAATTTTCTGTCGGCAATTTGCTATCAATATAGTGAAGGTAGCATACCATTTAGTGTTTTCTTAAAGCTGAAACCAAATCATAAAGAAAGAATACAGACAATTTTGAAAGGTGAAAAACCACAAGAAAGAGGATATAGTTTTAGAATCTGGCGAAATCGTCTGATTGTGATTATTTTTCTCATAAGTATGCCAACTGTATTATTGCAAATAGGTTCTAATTTGTCCATTTACTTATTTGACTATTGGACAGGTTCATCAAAGCTATCTTTAAAAGAAAGTATTGAAAAGTGCAAAAATATAGATGCTAATACTACTAAATCTTCAGAATCAAAAAAGCAATTACAAAAATGTGAGTTAGAACTAAAAAACATACTTATAAGAGAAATAAATACACTTAATCGTCTGAAGAAAAAGGAAATTAGTGACGATGAAAAAAGTAGGCTGAGAAATAGTAAAACATACTCAGATATAGAAAACTTATTTATCAATTCAAGGGTAGATGTACAATTAAAAGCTACAAATAATAGTCAAATTATTGACCAATATGTATTAATTATTTTGGATTATTTAAAACAATCTCTTGAAGAGAAAAAACTTTATATAGAGATATTTAAACCTCTGGAAAATTGTGCAAATAAAAAAGAAATAAAAGAGTTTGGAGATTGTGTACAAATCTTAGATAACAAATGAAAAAAGAGGTTAAGTGTGAGAATTGAGAGACTGATACTATACATATTATCAGGTATTATTGCTGCTTTGGTAAGTTGGAATTTTAGTCAGATTATTTTGGGAATAGCGCGAATTATAAGTAGTGGTACTCTGCCATTTAGACCAGATTTTATTTTATTACCTGTTCTAGCATTTTTCTTTGCTATTACTATGGTAGCTACAGAGATATTTCTCAGCAACCCAACTCGATATAGAAATAATTTTCAGACACTACGCAGCTATTTTATCAAAACTATATTGTGGAGTGCGATCGCGGGCATAGTTGCCGCAATTTCTACTTTTATTTTATACGAAGTAACGCGCTTATCAGCGGAGAACATCAAGCGGATTGCTTGGTGCATTATTGGATTATGCACAGGAATATGTGAAGGCTTAAGCTGGCGATCGCGCAGTGTAGAAGGCTTAACTAATCAAGGAAATAAACGAATTAACAACACAATTTTGTTTGGTAGTCTGGCTGGATTTACTGCTGCTTTAATTATTGAGAAACTATCTCAAAATAAAACTTTGCCCAAAGAATATAATGAACCATTTGGTTTCTTAGTTTTCGGTTTTATTCTGGGATTATTGTTGTATTTTGCTACTTCCCCAACTAGCCAAGTAGCCTTACGCGCAGGTGAAGGGCTAGAATCGATTAATCCCAAGGTAATTGAGGAAGAAATTAAGAACGGATTCATCCGCGATCGCCCTAAATTAAAACCAAGAGGTGCATTCCAATTTGTAATTGAACCAGCAGACGAAGGAACTAATGCTAAAGAACCTGATGTGATTGAAGAAGGGTTATCTATTCAATTACCAGCTGGGAGAATTATTACAATTGGTGGTAGCACTGAGGATGACATCTATCTACCGCAAATACCTCCCCAATGTGCAGTAATTCAAGTCAAAATTCCCTACGCTGAGATTACTTGTCATCATACAAGTGTGGTTGAACTTTATCCTAAACCAAGGAAGAAATCCCAAAATTTTAAATACACTCTCTGGCATAATCAAATTATCACCTTTAAAAATCCAGATGGTGAAGAATTTTATCGGTTTGTTTTCTATGATCGCTTCCTCGATCCGCAATAACAAGCTAAGCTTATTAGCGATTCTCTTAACCTGGATACCTACTCCCACATTAGCTGCTAATGGTTCTGTGGAAATTCTTAATTATAAAACCGATGGCGATCGCGTGATTCTAAAGGTAAGAGTACTAGACTCAGAAAATCAGCCTGTTTCTAGTCTGAGTCGCGAGAATTTTCAAATTAAAACAGTTGATGAGCAAGGTAAAGCAGCAAGTTTCCCCGCAGTTCAAGTCATCTCCCCAGAACTTTCCCAACCAGATCCTGCCAAGATCGTTATTTTGCTAGATATGAGTGGTAGTATGCAGCAAAGAGATGCTAACAAAGTCAGGAAACTCAATGGCGCAACCCAAGCAATCCGAGAAATTTTACAAGAGCTAAGAAAGCAGAAATTACCTTATCAAATTGCCATTGTACCTTTTGGATTTTCACCTTCAGAAAAACTGTGTTCGATAGTTTATGATGTCAGCCAAAACAAAATCAAAAACAGTTTTCGCGATATCAAAGATACTAATCTCGACAATGAAATTACTGAACTAGCTAGCCAGAATGTATGTGCTGCAACAAATCTCTATCAACCAGTCGAGTCAGCGGTGAAGTTTTTAAGTACTTCTGGAAATTCCCTACAACCTCAAGAAAAAACAGATCCTCGACTCGCAGTAATTTTACTATCCGATGGCTACCATGTGGTTGATCGCGCTCACGAACAGCAGCAGTTTGATAGTTTAAGGAAGGTTTTGCAAACATACAGTACTAAGGTTACAGTTCACACCATTGGGTATGGAGAAACTTTAGAGGAATTACGCGATCGCACCAAATGTTCCCTCAAAGATAGCGAATTAACAGTTAATAACGTCAGCACAATTTGTAAACTACCCAAGCTGACATCTGAGGAATTTATATTTGAAGCCATGCAATTAATTAAGGGAACAGATAATCAGTATGCGCCTCCTACTACCGATCTCAATACATTTATTGTTGATGAGCAAAGACTCAATGATATAGCCAAAGCTACAGGCGGATTATATAAGTTTTCTAAAAATTCACAGGATGTCGCAAATAGTTTAATTACTTTCTTTAAAACTCTCAGAGAGTATGAAGTAACATATCAACAGAAAGATGCCAAACAAGCAACACAATACAAAACTATCGTCACTGTTACTTCTCAAGAAAGAAATTTTAAGTTCTCTTCTCCAGAAAAGCTTATTCGACTCAACAATATAGGATTTCAAGCTGCACTTTCTTTACAGAATTACCTGATTGTCATAGCAATCACTGTGGGTTTTGCTATAACTTGGTTTCTGATTTTCTGGCGCTGGACTAGTCAACTGAGATCCGATTCTGAAAGAGCTATCAACAATTAAGTAAACCAGTGTGATTAACTAAGGAGCTACATTATTTATTTTGAATCCGTGAGGCTTGCAGTAATCGTTAAAAGATATTAATAGGTTTTGCTCTTCGGGAATAGATAGTTTTATTATATTCAAACTACTGTATCTATTGTCAGTATTTATATCTATCTTAGCTGGTTTGAGAATATTTGAGCCAGCAACCGTATATTTATTATACAAGTTAATAAACTTACTTTGAAAATTCACAAGTGACTTGTCGTTAAATTGTGGTTGATTCTTGATTATTTTAGCAGCTTTTTGAGAAATATTGATAAATTTTGTGAGTGTCTCTTTATCAAATTTTGAACTTTGCTTCAATTTCTGATTTTCGTCAACAACAGTTTGCATCACTTGGGTGAATCTTTGGCATTGATCCTTAGTACTCTCAGTTTTATCGCCGCAACCTGCTAATAGAAAAGTATTTGCTATCACGATCGCCGAATAAAGATATTTTTCTTGCAGTTTAGACACAGCAATACTTCTAACTAATACAATTAGTTTTATTTTATGCTAAAAGCACTAACATTTTCAAGATATAATTAAGTAAACTTTCACTTGCTATAAATTATCAAAATGCCTGAGTACACTTTGATTATTCGAGATATACTGGCAGGAAATAAAGAAGTAGTCGTAGACTCTATAGTTCTGTCAGGACTTTATGAGCAGCACCCCAAAGACTTTTTTGAATCTCAAACTGTAGTCGGATTAGCTAACCGAGAAATATTACGCAAAAACTTACAAGAAAAGCTTTATAGATCCGAAATTAGCGCTGATATTTTAGAGTATATTATTGCTGAGTGGTGTCAAGGTATTAAGGAGCATTACAAAAGACGTTTTATGTTGCCTCTAGAAATACCATACACCCAATCATCCATTGTAGCCAATCCTATTGAAACAAAGACTCCACAGCATACAGAAATACCTAACCCAAATATAAAAGTTGTCGATCGAAAAAAATCCGGTATTTCCTCTTTGACGAAAAAGCAAGAGCTAGAAAAGCAAGATACTAAGTCTGAAAATACATCACAGTCTGTTCAAGAAACAGAACCGCAAATCAGTTCACGCGCTGCAACAGATAAGTGGAGCATAGATTGAGCTACTGTAAAATAGCCTGTCTTTATTTGGCTATATAAAAAGTAACTTTGCGAACATTAATTATTGACAACAATGACTCTTATACCTTTAATCTGTACCAAATGATTGCCGAGGTTAATGGGGAACTACCTCTGGTAATTTGTAACGATCGCCTGATTGGGATGAAGTTAAATAAATTCCATTTGACAATATTGTGATTTCTCCTGGGCCTGGTCGTCCAGAAAATTCAGCCGATTTTGGCATCTGCCGAGAGATAATTGGAAAAGCGGATGTCCCCTTGTTGGGAGTTTGTCTGGGTCATCAAGGACTTGGCTACTTATATGGCGGTAGAGTAATTCATGCACCGGAAGTGCGACACGGTAGAAGGTTTGGGGAAATAGCGATCGCCTGTTTATCTCCAGAAAGGTTTTTGCAGATTGATCGCCTAGGTTAGGTAGAAACTAAGCCAATTAAGGGAACCCTACTCAAAGCTAAAGCCTTAATTCAGGCTATGGAGTTGACAATATACGGAACTTGTGCAGAAGCAAGCGATCGCATCTTCTCCGAATTGGAAAAATGTTGGCAACACATCTAGGTTGGAAATTGGACATTGGGCATGGGGCATTGGGCATGAGGCATTAGACTCCTCTGCCTCTTCTGCTCCCCTGCCCCTATTTTCAACTCAGCCAAAATCTTATCAAAATGTGATATTATATCTAATCGCTTTGATTCCGCTATATTGTAAATATTTAGAAATTCCTGCTCTCAAACAATGCCAGCAAGGTTGCAAATAAAAGCTGAAGATTGCTCCCCTTTAGGACGATTCATTCTTCAATACTTGGAAGAACAAGGTATCAGTATGAACCGTTTGGCGGATTTGTCTGGTGTTCCTCAACCTCGACTTAGAGGTGCTTGCTTTAAGGGAACCTGTCCTACGCCTGAAACCTTGAGGAAACTGGCTAGAGTTATGGGAAAACATCACTTGGAGCTTTATACCCTAGCATACGAAGCCAGAATTGAGAAGCTTCCCGAAGACGCAGATGATATTTCCCTGGATATCTTGATGCGGGATTTATTTGAGACTGCAAGAGAACTGGGATTAACCGTTCCCAAAGTCCGTCCTTCTAAAGCCAAAATCCGCAAAGCTTTGCTGGAACTCGGATTTCACGCCGAAAATGATGAATGTGCCTGAACAGGGATGAGGGATGAGGGGGGCAAGGGGGCAAGGGGGACAAGGGAGACAAGGGAGACAAATGACTGTTGCCCAATGCCCAATGCCCAATGCCCATAAAAAAGCGTATGCCGGATCTTGATTCAGATGCGACATACGCGATGCTAGACTTGTTAGTCCGGCTTACTTACGACGATATGGTACTGATTTTTCGATATCAATATTTTGTACTGATAGCCGCTGAGGTACGTTACCTTGTGGGTTGATACTCTGCGCCAT
The DNA here is from genome assembly GCF_002368195.1 of Calothrix sp. NIES-2100. Lineage (GTDB taxonomy): Bacteria > Cyanobacteriota > Cyanobacteriia > Cyanobacteriales > Nostocaceae > Aulosira. The sequence goes on from NZ_AP018178.1 coordinate 9,113,925, forward strand.
ACTCAGGAACAGAGCTGGGTTACCTGCTGTGGGCTTTCTATCTGGAGCAGCATAGCTGCGCACAGTAGTTTGCCAAATCACTTGTGGGAAGCCCAACTGACCACGATGGTATGCATCGTAACGAGGAGACTTGATGTTGAAAGGCAGTTCACCTTCTGTCCGACCGGGTAGTACCCGACGACGTTGGTAAGGTACTGTATCGTACCCAAAGGCTTCGAGGTACTCCTCAGTGTTGAGTAGGTCATCGACAAAGCCTTTAATACCCTTTGTCGCTACGACAATCGACCAAGCAATCTTTTCTCTGTTATTATAAACATCACGACCAAGAACCCGCTGAACTGTCTGTTCGACAAAACGATAGTTGCTGTTTAGGTCGTAGAAACTGCGCTTATAAGTATTAGATAGCAGCAAGCCGCGAATGAAGTCGCGCACTGTGATTTGACCACTGCGGAGCTGGGACTCTAAGAAACGCTCGCGATCAGCAGCAAAGGCATGGAAGAAAATCTGACGATAGGCTGCTTCAATCAGAATGTCCAAGTCTGTTGCGGAAAGCAGGTTTTCTGTAGAGAAGACCCGGGGTTGCTCATCTCCAGGAACTTCATAACTTGCTACACGCTGGTTTTGAGAAATAGGGGAATATTCTAAAAGAGGAATTGCCACGAATACAAAATCTCCCTTTCCTTTATGAAATCTTACAAAGTTCTCATAATCATAAAGGACAAGGGGGACATTATTCGATTTAGTTTAATAAAAATTACATAACTTAATTGAATCAGTCAGGTTTCTTGCCGTAAGCCGTCTCTGGGGATTACCTAATTTTCAAAGACCCAATAGAAAATTTACGGCAATCAGATTTTTTCTCAACCTAGCGTCTACTACCACCACGGTAAGGCACGGCGCTGGGATTAGCGATCGCCAAATTTAACGGCTCAATGTTGACAATTTTGCCACCTTGACGGCTAATGCGTTGCATTTCTTGATTCATTCGATTGTAGGGCACAGTGATAAATACGCTACCACTATGGCGAATGCCGAATTGATTGTTGACAGTTTCTGAAGTTTGCCGCAAGCCTACAACTTCGTAAAGAAATACTCGACTAGCAGATGCAGAAAGGCTATTAGTGCCATGTTTAGTTTGACCGAACATTAGTTCTCTTATCTCCCCTGTATGAGTTTTGCGGAATGCTACTTACTGATTAAGTCAAAAGTTAAAAACAAGACGAACACAATTTATCTTCGATGCCAGCAAGTAGCAGTGATTAAAAAATTCAGTATCTGGCTGTAAATTCAGTAAATATTGTAATTAAAATCACTGCAAAACATTCTAGCCAAGAATTGAAAAATTGCCACCCACAAAGCGAAAATTTTGTCAGTGTAGGGGTTTGGAGCCAAGAAAACTCGATGACAATTCTTTGATCCTTACCTTGAACTGTGTATTACCCGAATCTTGCTCAAAATTTGCCAGAGTTTTCACTCAAGTGTTTTCTTACACTGATTCGTTGCTGTTTAATTCTCAATAAAACCCTAATTTTAGCGAGAAGATTAAAAGCTAAATTGTCAAGTATGCCTGAACCCACAGTGTTGAATATGGTTACCAAACAAGAGTTTTCAGATTGTAAAGAAAGATGCAGAGGTTCACTCTTGTGGATCAGATCATGATATTTAACTTTAATTTGATAATGGGACTGTGACTAAGCAAGTTGTACCAATTCCCACCTCACTGATAACGCGAATGGTTCCTTGATGTAAGTCCACACATTTTTTCACTACGACTAATCCCAGTCCTGTACCGGGAATAGTTCGGACATTCTTACCGCGATGAAACGGTTCAAATAACTGCTTTTGATCCTCTTGTGACATACCAATTCCCCGATCCTGCACTGCAAGGATCATCTGATTTGACTGAAACTCCAAGCTCAGATTGACAATCCCACCTTGTGGAGAATACTTAATGGCATTTGATAGCAAATTAGACAGCATGGAGCGCAATAACTTTTCATCCAGACAAACAAGCACGGATTTTCCCTGACAAGTAAAGCTGAGGTTATGCTGACTACCTACACTTTCGCGCATTTCGTCCAGAAAATCCCGACAATATAGTTCTAAATCCAAGGGTTGAGGATTAAATGCCAGTTTTCCAGTTTCGGCGCGATTGATAGTTAAAATATCGTCGAGTAACTGCACCATATGCTTGACGGAGTCTTGAATCCGGCGCAGGTTTCGCAGCCTTTTTTCGGAAATATCCCATTCATCTCGACAGGTTTCTAGGACTTGAGCTGCTGCTAGGGCGGTGCTTAGGGGAGTGCGAAATTCATGGGAAGCCATTGAGAAGAATCGGGTTTTCAGGGCGCTGAGTTCTTTCTCTCTTTCCAGCGCCAAGCGAATTTCATCGAGTCGCTTCCATTGTGTGATGTCGCGAGCATTCACGATAATCTGGAGAGTGGCGACACTGTCCACAAATGGCTGACTGATGGCTTCTAATATTCGCCAAGAACCATTTTGATGGCGATAGCGGAACTCAATGGGGCGCGTTAGTTCGGGACTGGGGATTGTATTTGTGAGGCGATCGCGCGTGATCATCAAATCATCCGGATGAACCAGTTCTATCACATTCTTGCCCAAAGTTACCTCAGTGCGCTGATGTTCGGCAATTTCTGCCCGTAGTTCAGCCGTGCGTTGTTGCACTCGCAGTTCCAATTCAGTGTTGAGTTGCTGGAGTTGGGTGTAGAGTTGGGATTGTTGAATTGCGATCGCCACTTGCGTTGCTAGTTGCTGCATCAATTCCACTTCCCAAGCTTCCCATTGGCGTGGATAACTGCACTGATGCGCAATCAATAATCCCCAGAGATAGGAAACAGAATCAAGGCTTTCCTGGCGGTTTTCGTGGATAATCGGCACAACCAATTTCGCCTGTACGCCAAACTGCTTGACAAAGTCTACCAAACAAGGCTGGATATCTGCCTGCTCAACGTTGGTAATCGTGCGGGTTTTCCCCAAAGAGTAGGCTTGATGGTACTCTTTAGGAAACACCTCCTCCGGGAATATTTGCCCTAAAACCTGGGGGTAAGGCGGTAAAACTGTTTCGTGAATCGCGCTACCGGTGCCATTATTCCACAGACGGTAAATGAGAACGCGATCAACTTGGAGAAAGCGCTGGACTTCGGCCACCGTTGTTGCTAACACCTGATCGAGCGCCAGAGATTGGCGAATTTGCTGGGCGATTTGCGTCACCAACCGTTCGCGATCGCTTTGGTGTCGCAACAATATCTCTGCCCGCTGACGCTGCAAAATCTGTCGTTGCAATAAATAGTATATGCCCAAGAGCAACAAAATACTCATTCCAATACCAACGCCATAGCGGCTGAGGATGTTGGCACAATAGGTAACACCAAACTGCTTCAGGGAGAGCATCGGGGCGTAAGGCTGATGGTGGCTACTTTTCTATTATCGGCAAAATGGGGAAGCAAACAATTATTGACACTCCCCGACCTAAAGGTGCGGGGATTCTTGGTTCAACGAGTCCACTTAGACTAGACTCTTTGCGGTATCTAGTCCAGAGGTGGTTCTCTCCTCAAGCGTTAACTTTCCGAGTGCCCCTCGGTAGTTGGATTATTCCAAAATTTGTTTGATTTAAATTCTGATCGTCTAGTCCCCATGAACATTTTACCTATTCCTGGTCAGGAACTAGAACTATGGAATAGAACCCCATATCTTCAATTGTCAAGGTACAGAGTCTGCGGTTTAGGCAGCAATCGGGTTTTTAGACAGGTTAATTACCCTTCCTGTTGCCATCATTTTACCACTTAAAGCCGTCTTATAAGGACAGGGTTTTCAACCCAAAAATTTCGATAATTTCCCCTCATCCCCCTCATCCTGATATTTAAGCTGTGATGCGCAAAATTAACCTCATGTCAAATTGTGGACTTGAGAAAACAGGATCAGGAGGATTACCAATACCATGAAAAAACCGATCACAGTGAAGCTGTTAGTCCAGTTAGCTCTTTTTACGAAGGTATAGAGACTAAACCGCTCAAATTGGTCAAAAATTCCAGTGGGAACCGATCGCAGTGGACGGCTAGGAAAGGGAAGTTTGTTGCGATATTCTACACCATAACGCGCCATCCGAGCAAAGGGTAGTTCACCTTGAGTGCGTTGTGGTAAGATACGGCGACGTTGATATGGAAGGGTATCATACCCAAAGTTACTCAGGTATTCTTCGGTATTGAGTAATTCATCGATAAAGCCTTGGAGTCCTTTGGTAGCTAACACAATTGACCAAGCAAGTTTTTCGCGATCGCTATACACATTACGACCTAAAAGCCGCTGAATGCAAATCTCTGCAAACCGATAGTTATTGTTACTGTTGTAGGTGAGTCGGCGAAAGGAATCGGACATTACCAATCCCCGAATAAAGTCTCTCACAGTAATTTGACCAGCCCGCAACTGAGACTCCAAAAATCGCTGACGATAGCTATCTAGTGTTTGTTGCTCGTTAAAAATTTGCCGATAGGCTGCCATGATCAACATATCCATTTCCGAGCCAGCTAGGAGATTATCAGTTGTGTAAATCCTAGGTTGTTCATCACCAGGAACCTCAAACCCCTCTACTCGATGATTTTGAGATAAGGGAGCATACTCTAACAGAGGAATTGACATAAGGATTCTCCAGTCAATCAATTTTGGATTTTAAATTTTGGATGAGGAAAATCTTTCAATCTCAAATCGGCAATCCAAAATTTCAAATTGGCACAGTCAAATTTGTTGATCAAATCTCGTCCGAAAACTTCCGTATTTAATCCAGTATTGTTTTAAGTCATGGTGCGGAGTGTGCAAACTGGCTATGACTCGATACAGAATTACTTGACGATGATCGCCGATCCAAAACTTGCCAATCGAGTCTACGGAAATCACCGTTCCCCCTAAGGCCGCAATACATTCACTAAATCGTTCTCAGGCTGTATACTCTACAGTCTCAAAGATAAAAAAGTTTCTCTAACAAATGACATGACGACTGCGAATTCAGCTTTGCAACTTTTTTTGGGCTGTAGATGGCAGTATTTTAACGGAAGCGATCGCGAGACTCATACCATTTTGGATTTTGGATGCAAGGATTTTGAATTGAGGATCGCCTGTGATGTTTGGGCTGTGTGAATCGAATAGCAAGCTTGTTAAGGGTTGAGACTGAGGCAAAAAGGGAGATACACAAAGATGCGGAGATATTTTTATATGAATTTTCCCCATGTCTCCCTGTCAGAGCCTCAGAGCATCGGTTTAACAAGCGTGCCATTCGCCTCTAAGACTAGATGATCGCATACCGCCAGTAAGGAAACTGGTGAGAAAATGGTAAAGAAATCGGAAAGAATTACTAAACTCAATAAATATTGATATTTGGTTTTATTTATTTAAAAATATTATTCACAAAATATGATATAAGTGCTTTTTCTTGAAAAGAACAACAACAACTGACAATTGATTACTGACAAATGACACGCAAAGCGCAGTAAAATTGTGCAGGGGATCTCATGGCTAAAGACGCAGAGTTGTCAAACATAATTGCGATTTTTTATGAGGATTCTCCTGGTTGAAGATGATGTGCGCCTTGCAGAAACCTTGGCAGAAGCCCTAACCGACCAGCTTTATGTGGTTGATGTTGTCCATGATGGAGAAGCCGGGTGGTATCAAGCAAAAGTCTTAGATTATGATTTGCTGTTGCTGGATGTGATGTTACCAGAATTGGATGGTATAAGTCTTTGCCATCGGTTGCGATCGCATGGTTATAACTGGCCGATCCTCATGCTCACAGCCTGTGACACCATCAACGATGAAATTAATGGGCTGGATGTGGGTGCAGATGACTATATAGTTAAACCAGTCGATTTACAAAAATTATTTGCAAGGATTCGCGCCTTACTACGTCGGGGGTGTATTACATCACCGCCGATTCTGCAATGGGGTGACTTGCGTCTCAATCCCAGCACCTATGAAGTCAGCTATGGACAAACCCCCATCCATTTAACCCCCAAAGAGTACGGAATCTTAGAGTTGCTGTTGCGGAATGGTCGCCGGGTTCTCAGTCGTCGTGTGATGATTGAACATATTTGGGCGTTAGAATCGCCACCGGAAGAACATGTAGTGAAGGTTCACATCCGGGGTTTGCGCCAAAAACTCAAAGCAGCAGGAGCCATAGAAGACCTGATCGAGACAGTTCACAGCATGGGTTATCGCCTCAATGAATTCTCCCCACTCCAACACTGATTTATGAACAGGGAAAACAACAACAACTCCAAGTAAATTTGCGGAAAGAAGTGTTAATTATATGTATTAATTTACAGTTCTGCCTGAATTGTTTTGATTAATTATGCAATTAGCTTGCTGTCTAGTTGTTTCTGCGTTCTTTTTCAAACTCTTAACCTGTTTATGCAATCGACAAATCATCAAAATCTAGTTAGGACTCTACCTAAATTTTGATGTCGTCGATTGAAAGTTTGGCATTTTTTATTAAGTTTTGTAACCTATGTTGAAAAACAGGAATTTGTGTGGCTCTATGATCGCCGGAGCTATGTTTACAAGTTTAGTGGGAGCGATCGCAACTGGATGTACTAGCTCTGCGACTCCAAATGTGCAGCAAGGCAACGGTGTAAATACTAACACTCCAACTCAAACTGTTGGCGGCGAACTAGAAAACAATTCCTCAACGAGAGTAAATCAAGCGCAGAAGGTTCGCTCGAGTACTAAAAATTCTGCCAATAGAGTCGCAAAACTCGATCTCAAAGAAGGTATGCCATATCAAAAAGCGCGAGATTTGGTGATTCAACAAGGTTGGCAACCGAATTTACAGGGCGATGCTCCCAATCTCCAGGATACCTCTGTGAAAGAATTATTTGATTTCGGGTATGAGGAGGTTAAAGACTGTTCAGGAACAGGAATCGGGGCTTGTCTATTTGAGTTTACTAACAAAGCTGGAGAACTTTTGTCGATCTCGGCGACGATAGCTGACCGCAGTAATATAGAACGAGTGGTTTGGCGTTGGTGGATTGAGAAGGGGACAAATAGTAATCAACAAACCTTGGTTTCTTCTGAGCAAGGAAAACCACCGTTTATCGGCACTCGATTGTTTAATTTTCTCGGCGGAAATGGAACTGGTCAATCGATTGCGATCGCGTCTGACGGAACCACTATAGTTAAGCTTCACGGTAAATTTGAAAGTTCGGTCCAATATAATGGTAAATTTTCTAATCCCATCATCTTGCAAGATGGAAGTGGCTTAGGATTACTTTTAAAAGACGGTAAAATTTACAGCCTAACATCTGATGGACAAATAGCAAAAGGTTGTAAAGGTGAAGGAACAGTTTGTGAGTCATCTTTGCTCGAAGCCTCATCACCTCCAATTGCAGACGGGTTTTATATACTCGGAGGAACAGATCAGGGTTTAGAAGTAAAAGGGGAACAGTATCGATATTATGACGAGGAAGGAAAAAAAGAGTGGAGACCAATTTCTGAGTTAAATTCCATCAAAGAAAATTTAGTATTTGATGGAAAAAATTATTGGTGTATCCCGCCAAGACGCGAAATAGGAGTATGCTCTGAAAATGGCTGGATTCCAGCGAAATAATTTTTGTCAACAGCAAAATTGAGCAGATATCACCCGAGAATTTATGATTACTCAAAAAATCAAGTTTAGCTATTAATTGTATTGAACTGGAAGACCCTTATCATGAAAAAAATCTTAGCATTTTCACTGATTATTTTTTTCGTAACTCCTCTATCTGCCACAGCTAGAACAATCAGGATGAGAGATAAAACAAGCGATGGAGCTACTTTGTCTGTTTTCACTAATGCCGAACCTGTTAGCCAAAGTGGTTGGACAGTATTCAGATATGGAATAGAAAAAAATGATTCCTACAGACAAAATATTGGAGTTACACCATATTGTGATAAAGAAAAGATTCAACGCAATGAAAGTGTTAGTCAATTAAACTTACCTATTCCTTCCTGGGCAAATGCTCAAGAAATCAAAGATATTCAGCAAATATCCAATATCTCTAATTTGAGTCAATTGATTACAGAGCCTGGATGGATAGTGAATTTAAATGGTACGGTGACTGCAATTCCAGCAAATTCTCCCGGAAGCCTCTCATTACTAGGTAGTGTTTGTGCAGTAGCTTCAGAAATATCAGAAATATCAGAAGGTTTGTATTGGTTAGGAAATACGGATCAGGGTTTAGAAATTAAGGGGAGCGCATATCGATATTATGATGAAGAGGCATCTCATCAATGGCGACCTATTTCTGAGTTGAAATTGATTAAAAATGGCGTTATTTATGATGGAAAAAATTACTGGTGCTTGTCTACACTTATCCCTCAAAATCAACTAGGAGTATGCTCTGCAAATGGATGGGTGACAAATTAATGTGAGTTCGATGCACAAAATTTTGACCTCACCCCCAACCCCTCTTCTCAAAGAAGAGGGGAGTGAAAGCCTAATACCAATTTGAAAAAAGAATGCGACAGATGGTAGGGAACACTGCCGTGCCCTCTAGAATATATTGATGTGTCGCAAACATTATTTGAATTGGTATTACTTCACGCCTGTGCATCAAATCGGGTGCGAAAGCCACCGTATTTTAGCCAATATTGTTTCAAATTGTGGCAGGGAGTATGTAAACTAGCTTTTGCTTGATATAAAATAACTTGACGATGATCGCCCATCCAAATTTTGTCAATTGGGTCAACTGAAATAACAGTCCCGCCTAACGCTGAGACACACTGGGAAAAACGCTCAACTGCACTATAATCTACAGTTTCAAAAACAAAGAAATTACCTGAACAAATTAAATGCCTGCTACGAATCCAGCACTGCATTTTTTTCTGCGCTTCTGGGGGTAGCATATTCGCTTTAACAGACTCCAGATTAGCCAGGGAAAGATCATATGATATTTGGGACTTCATGGGCAAAACTCTCCCGTTTTTCAAACCGCAAGGGTCCAAAGGTAGATCCCCAAACTTGCTCTTTTGTATTGACATCCATGCCCTTATCTAGGCTCACCCAGGTTGTTTCTGTAATTTCAACGTAACTATCAAGATAAGTCTGACAGCCATTTTTCTCAATTAAGCACAGATTTCCCGGTTCAACACTGCCGATAAATTTATCTCCTTCTCGTTTAAAAATCATTGAGCAGTTATATCGGCGTTCAATGCAGTCTGGGGTGATGGTTTTGAGAATGCTTAACTCACGGGCTGCACCAGCATAGAAGAGTGCATTTTTTAAACTGTAGTTTTCGATGTAAATTTGCTCGCCTTGATCGATTAAACGATGGACTCCCTGTCGATAAGGTCGCCACAAATCATAGTCATAAACTTGTTCTGAATAAAGCCCAATTCCCGAGAAGAATTCAAACGGTAACGGCCGAAAAAAAACATGAATATGGGCGAAATCTTTAGAATTTTCAAAAGCCTGTTTATAATTGCTAAAATCACCTGCCATCCAACGAGCCAGGGTAATTAAATTATTAGCTGTAGTTTCCCAAATATCTGGTGGTGAAGAAGTCATAAGTACATCAGGATAAATAAACAATACAGAATTCAAAATTCGTTCATAAATGACAAATGACCAATAACCAATGAAAAATGGCATGACAAAACTAAGGTGCTCAGTTCCTATTTAGACTGCACGCCCTAACTTTGTATATATATGACTAGAAATACCTAGCCTTGCATTTTTGGATCTAGTTTATTTTTGAATATTCTGGCGAATTTCCGAGGAAAATGAGGCAGTTACAACCCCCGTACCGGCACTGGTTTTGATTAGGGAAACCCGACAACGGACATTAGGGTTGACAAACCAGATTTTTTCTTCAGCGGCGGCGCGATCATAGGCGGTAATCAGCACAAATGTGCCGTCTTCCGTCAAGTAATAGTCACCAGCCGCTGCGATCGTTTCCGCATAGCCTTGATCGCGCAGGAGTTTACCGCGATGAGAATCGGTGGAGTCGGGTACGGGGACAAGGATGCAACTGCCTTTGATTTCACTGTCATCCCAGTCTGATTGACCTGACCAACTCATCCGAAAGGGGGAAACCACCGTTTTTTGATCAATGTTATAGCTTTTACAAAGCTCTATCACTGCCGGGTCATCATCTGCCAGAGCAATGATATCTATCTCAGATTGTACGGCTTCAAAGTGACCGAATGCTAAATGATGGGCGCTGCGTTGCGATCGCCAACGCCCAATAGAATTTGCCACAAACTCCTGAATATCCATCAACTCTTTGATTTCCGTTTCTTTCTATTTTGTCTTGGATGTGGGTACACCATTATGGTTTTTCGGATTGGAGATTAAGGATTAGTGATTAATCAAAACCATGCTAGTACCCAGAACCCAATCACCACTCCTCTGTAAAGGTGTACTCTACTGATTTGAAAACTGGTATGGATTGTTTTTCTTGCTGAGGTGGTTTTTCCTCCTGATACTTATCGGTAGTGTTTTGCGGCTCATGAGATTGGGGTTGTGGAGATCTATATTCAGCCTTCTGTGGTGAAGCTAGAGTATTGCTTTGAGTTATTTGCGGTAACGGCTGAATGAACTCAATCGGTAAGGCTTGAGGATGAGCAGACGGTAAGGTGATCTTGGTAATCTTGCCACCGAGGCGATGAATACTTTGAATCGTTTGAGACAGACAACTATAAGGAATGGTAATTGTATATCTCCCTCGCCGCATCATCCCCTGATAACCCCCTGTGACTTCCAGCTTGACTCGGCGACTACTATAGTCACTGAGTCCGCTAGCAGCAATAATCGTGCTTGCCATACAAATCACCTTGAATTCGATGCTTCATGATCGCAACTTATCATCAACTGGAATCGATGGACAACCGAATCATTCAGTAACGAATAAAATGCTGACTACGAAATTATTCACCCTTTTTGTAGTCAGCCAAAAGCGTGCTGGAAAACAGGACTAAACTCTTAGCTAAAACTTAGTATCAACCTGCTTCCGTAATACTGAGAATTTTACCGCCAGTTTTCTGGATGCTCTGAATTTTTTGGGAGAGTTGGTTGTATCCGACTTCAAATGTGGCTAGGCTTTGGCTCACGCGAGGGCCAAAACTGCCTTTAGAAACCGTGACACGGAACCGCTTACCCGTATTACTAGAAGCACCGGAACCACTGACTGGGGCAACAATTTTGGTCGGCAAATTACTGGCAATATCACTAATCAATTTTGCGGATTTGCCCAGATCGTTAGCAGCAAATCCGCGCATTAAGGCAAATGTCCGATTGAAGCCGACATTTTTTATCCCAGTTTGGGTACGATTGCCACGGGCAGAGGGTACGACATTGTCACCAAAGCTCTTGGAGTATTCGTCGCTACCAATGTAGGAATTAATCTCAGCTTCGTAGCCCTGCTCGTGATAAATTTGTACGTGTTCCGAAATTTCAGTCTGATCCTGGGGCGCACGACCGAGCAAATGTTTAAAATTCAATTCCACAAATCGATAGGCAGAGGAAGTTTCAAAAAACAGCGAACGATACAGATCGGATTGAGCTACGGCGCGGACAAATTCTCTGACTGTGATATCGCCATTCCGTAATTGAGACTCTGCACTGGTGAGCCGTTGGTCATCGAATATATGCGCATTGCCCAGAACTTGCCGATACACTGTTCGGATTACTGCTTGCAGATCGTCCTCGGTAGCGTTGGGGCGTAATTCAACGGACTCTGTTTCGATCCAAAGTGCCATATCCATGCCTCCTAAAGTTTATGATTGTGTTGCGATTTTTTGAAAAATTGAAAATTAAAAAGTTAATCATGTTGGCTGGGCTAAGCCCAGCCTGTTAAACGTCACCAGGACTTAAGCAATTTCAGTAATGCTGATGATTTTGCCAGAAGTGCGATTGATGCGCTGAATTTGGGGGGTCATTTTACTAGCCGGGACAATGTACTCAGTGGTACTGATGCGCCGGGGGCTGTCAAATTTGGAGCCTCTGACCAAGATTTTAAAGCGTTTTTCGCTACCAGAACCAATCACATTTGCCGAAGAGGCTTTAATAGCATTGGCACTGTTGGTAGCAACTGCATAAACCAATTGAGCAGACTTGACTGCACTGTCAATTTGTGCTGGACCACGATCAAGGGCAAATATGCGGTTGTAGCCGACTTGTTTAGCGTTAGCTTCGCTGTTTTTGCCACGATAGTAGGGTACTACGTTTTCGCCAAAGGCTGCTTGATATTCACTGCTATCGATGTAGGAGTCTATCTCAGCATCGTAGCCCTCAGCTACAGTGCGAACAATATGCTCGGACACTTCTCTTTGATCCTGTGGTGCGCGACCGAGCAAGTGCAGGAAGTTGAGTTCCACAAAGCGGTAGGGAGCGCAGGATGAGAAGTAGCGGGTACGATAAAAATCAGACTTGGCAACGGCGCGGACAAATTCTCGCACGCTGATCGAGCGATCGCACAATTGTGACTCTGCTGTCACCAACCGCTCACTCTCCATGACATGGGGATTACCTAATACTTGCTTGTAAACTGCCCGAATAACTGTCTGGACTTCTTCTAAGCTACTGCTAGGCCATAGTTCAAGAATTGTCTGGGATGCCATTAAAATCTATACTCCTCTATTTTGATAAGTTTTTAGCTGATTTATACAGCAGTGATACTGGCAATCACACCGCCTTGTTGGTGAATCCGCTGATACTCCTGAGAGAGCTTATCGAAGGGCACCAGAAAGACTTGGTTAGAGCGGCGGAACTTGGAAATGTTATTGAAGGTTTTGGAGCGATAACCTGTGACTTCAATCCGATAGACCTTACCACCAGCACTCGCATCCACTCCCAGACGAGTACGCGCACCAATGGGTGGTGTCGAGAAGGTAGCACCGTCACTAGCAGGTGAAATTACTGCTGTAGGTGTGCTTTGAATTACCAGAGCATTCAGTTTGGGAGTCTTACCCGATAAGTCACCCTTGAGGCTGCTGCTAGAAGCACCCCGCACCAACTGGAAGGTGTGGGTAAATTGCACCATGCTTGTGCAGGCTTCTGTCTTGTAGCCCCGAATATAGGGAACAAAGTTTTCCCCAAAAGTATTTTGATATTCGTCGCTGTCGATATAGGAATCAATCTCGGCTTCAAAACCCTTGGTGTCAAGGATTGTGCTATGTGCCCGCATTTCTTCTAAATCTAGTGGCGGACGACCCAACAAATGCCGGAAGTTGAGTTCTATCGCCCGGTAGCGCGCACAGCTGGTGAAAAAGCGAGACTGATACAGTTCAGATTTAGCTACGGCCCGGACAAACTCGCGGACGCTCAATTGACCCAACTTAAACTGGGATTCGGGTACAGTCAACCGCTCACTTTCCATCACATAGGCATTGCCCAAAACTTGTCTGTAGACTGCCTTAATGATTGTTTCTGCTTCTTCTTGTGAGCGACCGGGTACCCACTCAATGGGAGGGGTTTCATCAAATAGGCTAACTCCCAAGCGTGAAGCTGGTCCAAATGGCATCAGATTTTATCTCCTGTTAACGAAGTAATTTGAGAAAAATGTTTCAAGATGTAAAGAAATTTCAGATTGCTCATCCTGGTAAATCAGACTACTGGATACATTAGCTGGCAGCCAAATCCCCAGATTCCATCTGTATGGAAAGTCTAATTACCTGGATGCTGAAGCTTTCTAGGCGTTTTATACGCTTTGTTATGATCAATTTTCTTATGAGCGCGTAACGGTGAGCGTCAAGATTTGTAAATCTTGATAAACTTAGAACATTTTGCACTTAGTTTGCACAAATGATTTTGATGTCATTGGGCAAACAGGGCATTGGGCATTTGTCCCCCCTGCCTCCCTGCCCCCTTATTTCACTCCGTCGCCCCGGCGCGGATTAACAAATCAACGGCTTGCCTAGAACGGAAGGAATTGCGGGCTTCACTTAAGGCTGTAGCACCCCAGCGATTTTGGGGGCGGAAGTCTGCGCCATGCTCTAATAAAATTGTGATGGTTTCTAGATCGCCCCGGGCTGCTGCCATCATTAAGGGAGTCCAACCACCGATGTTAGCAGTATTAACTTCAGCACCCAGTTCAATTAATGCTTTGACGGTGTACGAATGTCCATTATCTGCGGCTAGATATAATGCTGTGTCACCAATCTTATTGCTGGCATTTACCTGGGCGCCCATCTGGACTAGACGTTGTACAATATCTGTTTGACCACGCCGCGCCATTGTCATCAGTACAGTCTCGCCGTAGGGATTGCGATCGCCAAGACTAGCACCGCGATCCAGTAGCACAGAAACAATATTACGGCGATCGCTTTCAGCGGCAAACATTAAAGCTGTGTAGTCTGCTGAATTTTTCGCATTCACATCAGCACCTTGAGCTAGTAGCAGTTCCACAATTTCAAGATAACCTTCTGTGGCTGCCCACATCAATGCTGTATTACTGGCTCCCAAGGCTGTGACACCGCCAGTAGTGTTGGCATCTGCGCCTTGGGATAGTAAGCTTTCCACTGTAGCAGTGTCACCTTTGATGATCGCGCGGATCAGGTTTTCGTTGAGAGAAGACATTATTAAAATAATTCGTATTTACAATGAGTGGGCGGCTGAAAACATCCACCTAGAAGCACCACAAATCTTTGATCGGGGTGCTTACTCGTACTTATTGTAATTACGAATTACGAATTACGAACTGGTAATTAGGGACTGCCAATTTAAAAAATACCCTAATTGTAGGGGCACGGCACCGCAAGATTTTCGTTCAAACAGACATCTTATTGGAGCCGTGCCTCTACTTGTGGGATAATATCTTGGAGTTCCCTTAAGTAAGTCGGCAGGGGCACAGCTTAACAAAGCTATGCAATTACAATAATATTGACACTCGTGATCTGTTCCTTATTCGATAACTGCGCTATCTGAACTTGCGTTGCAGTACCAATTCCGTCTGCATCAAAGAACAGGTTACCTGTAGTTTGATTGTAGATAAAGCGATCGCTCGCGGCTGTAGCACTAGCACCAAGTCGTAACAAGCTAGGGTCAAGGGAAGTATCCGGAGATTGGCTCAGTCCGAATTCGGCTTGGGAAATAAACAGTGTATCATCCGCAACACTAAAATCAGTAATAATATCATAACCCCCAGTGCGCGTATCAGTCAGGTACAAGCTATCTCGACCAGTGCCACCAGTCAGTAGATCTCGACCAGTGCCACCAATTAGTAAATCGTTGCCTGCACCACCGTTGAGGCTATCATTACCTGTACCACCGATGAGGGTATCATTGCCATCGTCTCCACTTAAAATATTGGCAGCAGTATTTCCAGTAAGGAGATTATTGAGACTGTTACCTGTGCCATTTATTACCCCATTTCCCAGGAGAGTAAGGTTTTCCAGATTCGCTCCCAGTACCCAAGTTACTGAAGAGTTGACTAAATCTGTGCCTGCATTTGCTGCTTCAGTAATCGTATCGCTGAGGCTGTCTACGGTGTAAATGTCATTGCCAAGTCCACCATCTAGGCTGTCAGTACCGACACCACCATCTAGGCTATCGTCACCTATCCCGCCATTGAGGCTATCATTACCTGTACCACCGATGAGGGTATCATTGCCATCTCCTGCACTCAAGATGTTGGCAGCAGTATTCCCGGTGATGATGTTACTAAGAATGTTACCAGTACCATTAATTACTCCAGTTCCGAGGAGAGTCAGGTTCTCCAGATTCGCTCCCAGTACCCAAGTTACTGAAGAGTTGACTAAATCTGTGCCTGCATTCGCGGCTTCAGTCATTGTATCGCTGAGGCTGTCTACGGTGTAAATGTCATTGCCAAGTCCACCATCTAGGCTGTCAGTACCGATACCACCATCTAGGCTATCGTCACCTGCCCCGCCATTGAGGCTATCATTACCTGAACCACCGATGAGGGTATCATTGCCATCTCCTGCACTCAAGATGTTGGCAGCAGTATTTCCGGTAAGGATGTTACTGAGACTGTTACCAGTACCATTAATTACCCCAGTTCCCAGTAGAGTAAGGTTTTCTAGATTCGCTCCCAGTACCCAAGTTACTGAAGAATTGACTAAATCTGTGCCTGCATTCGCGGCTTCAGTCATTGTATCGCTGAGGCTGTCTACGGTGTAAATGTCATTACCAAGTCCACCATCTAGGCTGTCAGTACCGACACCACCATCTAAACTGTCATTACCCAAACCGCCCAACAAGCTATCATTACCTGTGCCACCGATGAGGGTATCATTGCCATCGTCTCCACTCAAGATGTTGGCAGCAGTATTTCCGGTGATGATGTTACTGAGAATGTTACCAGTACCATTAATTACTCCAGTTCCGAGGAGAGTCAGGTTCTCCAGATTCGCTCCCAGTACCCAAGTTACTGAAGAGTTGACTAAATCTGTGCCTGCATTCGCTGTTTCAGTAATTGTATCGCTGAGGCTGTCTACAGTGTAAATGTCATTGCCCAGACCACCATCAAGGCTATCGTTACCAACACCACCATCAAGGCTATCGTTACCTGCACCGCCTAACAAGCTGTCATTATCTGTACCACCGATGAGGGTATCATTGCCATCGTCTCCACTCAAGATGTTGGCAGCAGTATTTCCGGTGAGGATATTATTGAGACTGTTACCTGTGCCATTAATTGCCTCAGTTCCAGTTAGAGTCAAGTTTTCCAGATTCGTTCCCAGTAACCAACTGACTGAAGATTGGACTAAATCTGTGCCTGTATTGACTTCCTCAATGATGGTGTCGCCGATGCTGTCCACAGTATAACTGTCATTGCCAACTCCACCTGTAAGCAGATCATTGCCTGTACCACCATCCAAGAAATCATTGCCATCGCCACCAATTAAGGTATCATTCCCAGATCCACCAATGAGGGTGTTGGCAGCAGCATTACCTGTGATCGCATTGTCGAGTTCGTTGCCGATACCATTAACTACAATGCCACTCAGTGTCAGGTTCTCTAAGTTTGAGTTAGCGCCAAGGTTGTAGTCAACAGAGGCAACTACAGTATCAATACCGGAGTTTGCCGTTTCTGTAATTGTGTCTGCGGTGCTATCGATAATATAAGTGTCGTTGCCGTTACCGCCAACCAGGGTATCGTTACCTAATCCACCGTTGAGGATATTATCGCCACTATTCCCCGCGATCGCGTTATTGAGAGCGTTACCCGTACCGTCAATGTTTTCTGTACCAGTGAGAAGCAGATTTTCTACGTTGTTGCCCAGTTCGTAGCTGACAGAAGATTGTACAATATCTATCCCTTCCGCTGTATTTTCTGCGATCGCGTCAGTGGTGGTATCCACAATATAAGTATCATCTCCTGTACCACCCTGTAAGGTATCAATTCCGGCAATGCCGTTAAGAGTATCGTTACCCGCACCACCCTCAAGCAGATTATTGCCAAAATTGCCTGTGATTACGTTGTTGCTAGCATTACCAGCAGCTTGCAAGTTGTTGAAACCAATAAGAGTTAGGTTTTCCACTTGGGAAAGGGCCGCTAAGGAGAAGCTGACAGAAGCTACCACTGTATCTGTGCCCTCGCCTGCTAACTCAGTAATCATGTCGGTGGTGTTATCTACCTGATAAATATCATCACCCAAACCGCCGATGAGGGTGTTATTGCCACCGTTAGCAATCAGAGTATCATTACCAGCCGCACCATCAAGGCGATTATCTCCCAAGTTACCTGTAATGATGTTATTGGCATTGTTTCCAGTAGCGTTAATATTGGCATTACCACTGAGGCTCAGGTTTTCAATGTTGGGCAAGCTAGCCAAAGTATAGGTAAAATTGGCAACTACTGTATCAGTGCCACCATTGTCTGTAATACTGTCCGTAATGCGATCGACGATATAAGTATCATTACCAGTCCCGCCCAGGAGTTGATCTGTCCCAGCGCCACCGTCTAAGATCGCATCACCAGTGAAAGCAGAAGCATCAAGGCGATTATTACCGGTTCCTCCAGTCAGTCTCACCGATTCGATATTACTGAGGGAATCTGTGCCATTGCCAATAAGTTGAGTATTAGTGAGGGTAAAGTTCACATTACCTGATTCAACTACTGTATCAACACCTGCACCGCCATCAAGGCTGTCATTACCCAGTCCACCTGTGAGGATGTCGTTACCCGTTCCGCCTTTGAGGGTATCATTTCCGCTACCGCCATTGAGAGTAACATCGCCCAAGCTAAAGGCTGAAGCATCAATAATGTTATCCCCACTACTTCCAGTTAAGTCTGCCTGTTCAATTTTAGTGAGGGTGTCTATACCATTGCCAGTAAGTTGAGTATTAGTTAAGGTAAAGTTCACATTACCTGATTCAATGACGGTATCTACACCTGCACCGCCATCAAGGGTATCATTGCCCAGTCCACCTGTCAGGTTATTATTACCTGCATTTCCCGTTATTTGGTTGTGGGTAGTATTACCAGTAGCATTGAGATGATCTATTCCAGTTAGAGTTAAGTTTTCTACATAAGGTAAGGCAGACAAACTAAAGGTCAACGAGGAGAGAATGGTATCTGTACCTTGCCCAGAATTTTCTTTAATGGTGTCAGTCGAGCTATCTACAACATAAACATCGTTTCCTAGCCCACCGCTCAGGGTATCGTTGCCACTGCCACCATCAAGAGTATCATTGCCTGACCCACCAGTGAGGCTGTCATTGCCTGCACCACCACTCAGCACAACTGAGCCAGCAGTGAAGGTAGCAGCGTTGAGGATATTGTCCGTATCTCCGCCAGTGAGATTCACCCGTTCAATGGTATTTAAGGTATCTGTACCATTGCCCATGAGTTGGGTATTAGTCAAGGTAAAGTTGAGATCGCCTGACTCTACTAACAGATCGTTTCCTAAACCGCCGATGATGTTGTCATTGCCTACTCCTCCACTGAGGATATCATTGCCATCGCCCCCGTTGAGCGTATCATTACCCAGCCCACCCATCAGCAGATCTTCTCCGGCTTGGCCACTGAGCAGAGCATTACCACTAAAACCGGAAGCATCTAAAATATTGTTACCTGTGCCGGCAGTCAAATCAGCTTGCTCAATGTTATTGAGAGCATCTACGCCTAAGCCTTGGAGTTGGGAATCGCTGAGGATAAAATTCACATCGGCTGATTCTCTGACGGTATCAATACCCGCGCCACCGTCTAAGCGATCGCTACCATTACCCCCAATCAGCGTATCATTCCCGTCTCCGCTATCAAGGGTATCATTTCCGTCGCCTCCATCCAAGATATTGTTGCCGGAATTGCCGAGGATGATATTATCGGCGCTGTTTCCAGTACCATTAATAGCCGCAGCACCAGTTAGTAACAGGTTATTGTCTGTTGTTCCCAAAGTAGTGCTGACATTAGCCTTAACTGGATCTTTAACCGTAATTAGGGTAGTTGCGTTGGGAAGCAGAACATTGTTAGTAATGGCAGAGAAGTTGAGGGTAAAAGTTTCGTCCGCCTCAGCTAAAGCATCAGCCAAAATTGCAATGTTAATCGTTTTACTCGTCTCTCCCGCCGCGAAGGTGAGAGTACCCGATGTAGCGGTATAGTCTTGATCAGCGATCGCTGTGCCGTTATTAGTAGTATAGGCGACGGTAATGTCTTCTGTACTCGCTTGGTCTAAGGTAACGGTAACAATAACTTCGCTGAGAGTATCCCGTTCGATGACAGTGAAATCAACAATACTGAGGCTAGTTTGAATGAACTGGAGATTCAGGCTAATATTACCTGTATTACTTTCTGCCCCATCTACCAGAATCCGGTAAGAAGTTCCCGCAACGGCATCAAAGGTAACTACACTAGCTTCTCCTTCACCGGAGTCATCGTCTTGAGTTACTAGAGTTAAGTTAGATACACTTGCGCCCGTGAAGACTCCTAGTAAAGTATCAACATCACTGCCATTAGTCGAGATTTGCACTTTACCAGAGATGGGTGCAGTCCACTCCCACCAAATAGAATTACTTGTTGTCTCATTCAGCAGCACAGGTTCGCCAACTTCTGCGGTAGCTTGACGATTGGCGGCGCTCGTGCTAATCGATGAACCGTTCAGGCTGAACGCATTAGCGAAGTCATCATTGAGAGGGCGATCATCATTGACAAGCGTCGTAGTAACTGGAACCGTTGTCTCTAGGATATAGTCGCTACTGGAGCTGAGAGTTAGGGTAATGGTTTCATCTAATTCTGCGATCGCATCTTTTTGTGTGCTGAGGGTAAGAACGGCTGTATTCGATCCCGCTGCAAAGGTGATGCTACCTCCTGTAGTGGTGTAGGTAGTCGCCCCTGATTGGCTGTAGTCACTATTAAATTGAGCCGTTCCGGACACAGTAAAGTTAACAGTTAACGGGTTGCTCAAAGAGCCAGTACGAGTGAAGGTATAAGTCAACTGCTTGCTGTCATCTTCCAGAATGCTGACTAGGGAAGCACTCAGAGAGATTTGCCCTTGACTGGTGTAAGGAATAGTAATCGCCTGTGCGAGAATATTATTTTTGATATCTACATCGTAATTACCATTAGCTGGAACCAGGTTAAATAGCAGATATCCTTGACTCAAGCTAGTAGTCGGAAGAGTAAATTGACTACTGAAGGATGTTGTCGCACCAGCATTGAGCAGCGGGTTAGTAACAGAATTAGCTACTAAAGAAATATCATTGGCATCTAAGACATTATCCGCAGAAAAATAGCCCAATATTTGCCAACCCGCTGGCGCTGCAACTGTGCCAATGTTACTCACTGTCCCCGTGACTGGGATGATTGTTCCCGGGCTAGCGGTGGCGGGGGAGGAAACATCCACCAATTTTAAATCTGGCAGTATGGTGGTAGTAATGCTGATGGGACGAACAATGGTATTGTTAAAAGCGCTACTTTCTCTCGGCTCTTGCTCAGGATTGGTCGTTAACAGCAGGTAGTAATTGCCACTGTTTACCGCCTGAGGAATGGTAATAGACTGAGTACCACTTTGGGTTTGACCTGCGCCTGGTAAAAGTTGCGAGTTAAATCCTAGGAATTGGTCATCTTGGCTGAGTTGGTCATCAGTGGAGAGGTAAATGTAGGTATTATACTGAGTTTGCGCATCTCCAGCAGAGCCAATATTCTGAACTTTCCAACCGACATCTAGGGTTTGGGTTTGTTGCGCAGTGTTCAGGCTAGATATTTGCAGTAGTTGCAAGTCTGGTAACAGAATCACCCCATCACTCAATTCACTGTTGATGATGACAGTTGCTTGGTCTTGGTTGGGTACTAGTTGAGCATTGGTGGGATTTTGCAGCGCAATTGTCAAAGTTTCCCCGGCTTCTGGGAGCGTATCTCCGAGAATCGTCAAGTTAATTGTTTGGGTAGTTTGACCAGGGTTAAAGGTAATCTGCCCAACCAGGGGTTGAAAGTCTTCATTTGCAACTGCTGTATTTGAGGCAGACTGATAGACACTATAATCGACAGTGATTGTTTGAGTGCTGGCTTGCGACAATTGCACTGTGACCGTCAGCGGCGTTTCTCCACTATCACCTTCAGTTACCGATAGGCTGGATAAAGCAAATGTGATGTTAGGAGTAGGCGTTTCCTGTACCGGGGGCGCAGCAATGCTAAAAGTCTGCTCGCTAGAGAAAGACGAAGAAACGAGACTACCATCAATAGCTTGCACACTCCAGAAATATACCCCAGGTGCAAGTCCTTTTAATGTCCAAGCGCGATCGCCATTTGCTAAGCCAACACCTTGACCAACATTACCCGTTGGCAGTTGAATTGTTTGTCCATTAATTGTGACTACATTGGAGAAAATATCTCCTTGACCAGCTGCTGTGCCTACCCGCAGATTGTAGCTCAGTCCCGCAGTGCGAGTATGATCATCAGTCGCCCCACCCCATTGCAAGGTAACACTGGTATTATTGATGATGCTTTGGAAATTAATCGGTGCAATTGGGGCAGTATTGCGATTGAAAGCATCATTTCGCAAGATTTGGCTAATTCCTGTGCCATTAGAGAAGAATAGATCTAAATCTTGGTCGTTATCGACATCTTTTTGGGTAATGGTGGCGTAATTACCGGAAATTTGATTGATATATTCCTTGAAGCCATTCACACTACCTAAATAAATCTTTGTGCCACTATTACCTGTAATGGCTAAATCTATCCAGCCATCATGGTCATAATCTCCTGTGACTGCACTTGTGCCGACGATTAAACTTGGTAATATTGATTGTTCGCTAAAAATACCAGAGTTATTTTGCAGCAGACGGGTTCCAGTTCCTGCTTGAGAACGACCAAGGAGAATCATGTCTTGATCGCCATCATTGTCATAATCTGCCCAAAGTCCTTGATTTGTCCAGTCAAGAGAAATCGATGAGTTAAAAGTTTGATTTTGATTGGTGTAGAGGTTGGCTTGGTTATTTTGGATGACAAGCAGATCAAAATCGCCATCATTGTCGTAATCTGCCCAAGAACCTTGGGAAGCACTGCTAAAGTTTTTAACAGCAGTAAAGTTTCCGCCTTGATTGCGATAGAGAATCAGGTCAGTATTCAGAGGACTTAAGATATCTAAATCCCCGTCATTGTCGAAATCTACCCAAGAACCCTGAACTACATTCGGGGAAATTGTGTTAAAAGTTGAACTGCGATCGTAGACAAAAATATCCCGACCATTATTAGTATCATTAAGGACTAAGTTATTTGCCAAAGAGTCAAAGGCAACATAGCGACCATCACCACTGATACTAGGACTGGAACTACTAAAATTAGCTTGAGTGCCATTGCCGGCTAGGTTGACACGAGTCGTCTGTTGTGTATTGCGGTCATAGACAAATACATCGCTTTGAAAATTACTGTCATTGGCAACTAAATTAGTAGCAGCAGAGATATAAGTTATATAACGCCCATCACTACTGATACTAGGGCTGAAACTGCTGTCATCACCTTCAGTGCCATTGCTAGCTATGCTAATCCGAGTTGTTTGTTTTGTAGTCCTGTCATAAACAAAAACATCAGATCTATTATTGTTGTCATTGGCAACTAGATTGCTTGCCGCAGACGAATAGACAATATAGCCACCATCAGCACTAATGCTAGCCCCGTAATTGTTGCCATTAGCTTCAGTGCCATCACTAGCCACACTAACTCTAGTTATATTTGAGGTTGTGCGATCGTAAAGGAAGATATCTGTTTGAGCATTTATATCGTTAGCAACTAAATTGCTAGCATTAGACTGAAAAACAATGTAGCGTCCATCAGCACTGATGCTAGCCAAAGAACTACTAGCATTAGCCTGAGTCCCATCATTTGCGATACTGACACGGGTGGTTTCTCCTGTATTGCGGTTATAGACAAATATATCGTCTGCACTATTACTATCATTTAGAACTAAATTAGTAGCAGCAGATGTGTAAGTAATATAATTGCCATCACCACTAATACTAGGATTAAAACTGCGACTATTAGCTCTGCTGCCATCAGTAGCATTATTTATTCGGGTCGTCTGCGCTGTAGTCCTGTTATAGATTGATATATCATCTGAAGCAATTAAAAGCCCATTGGATACGTAAGAACTATAGGTAATAAAAGCAACAAATGAACCATCAGCGCTAATACTAGGGTTAGAACTATCATTAAATAATTGAGTTCCATTACTAGCTAAACTAACGCGGGTTGTTTGTTTTGTAGTCAGGTCATAAACAAAGATATCTTGCCTACTATTTGTATCATTAACAACTAGATTATTGGCGCTGGAAGTAAAAGCAATATAGTTGCCATTGGCACTAATTTTAGGAGTAGAAGAAATACTACTGTTATTAGATTGAGTTCCATCGCTAGCTACACTAACTCGATTGATAACATCATCATTATCTTGGTTAACAAGACTTATCTGGGAGATAGGCAAGTTATTATAGGTTAGGTCAGCACTTTTTACAGTAGTTTGTAGAGCGTAGTTAATATCTCCATCATCTAAAGTATCGTCAATTCCTTTTACTATTAGATTCTGGACTACATTCCAATTATCTGGGGTAAAGGTCAGGCTAGGGAGTAATAATTGCCCTTCGGTAGAGTCGGAAATTGTAAACTCTAGAACTACATTTTGAGTCGGGCGACTGTTAAGGCGGATGCTAAAACTTGCTGAGTCTCCTGCTTCTTTGGTTACTAGCAGAGTAGGAGGAATAATCGTTACACCTACTGATAGCGAAGAAAAGGGACTTGTAGTAAAAGAACTCTCTTCAGAGAAAGCAGAACCAGCAAAACTGTTGTCTATTGACTGTACACTCCAGTAGTGAGTAACTCCCTTAGCAAAATTACTATTATTAAATGCCTTTCTAGGAACATAGCCAGCATTTCCTATCTGAGCAACTGTCCGCTTTCCTTCACTATCTGCTAGAGGAGACAGCACATCTGTACCACCTGGAGTAGTTCCTATGCGGAGGTTGTAGGTGTAAGGTTCTGCACCTTCGTCTAAGTCGAACCAACTGAATAAAATAACTGTATCAATTTGACGTTCTTGAGCGAACACAGGAGCAGTAGGAAGTAAATTCGGTGTCCCACTGTTTAGGTCGGGATCGAAAGTATTATTACGATAAAGTTGGACAAACGGCTGTCCTGTAGCACCTAATGTTCCTGTTACTAATAAATCTAAATCCCCATCGCTGTCATAATCCCCCCAAGCTGTAGAACCATTTTGCAGCCCTGGTAGAAAAGCTGGTTGTTCGCTAAAGGTTTGACTGATGGTAGGACTCACAACCGGATTCAGGAAAACTTTAGTAAATGAACCATTGTCTCCTAATCCACTCAAAGCAACATCTAAGTCTCCATCATTGTCATAATCTCCCCAAGCTGTAGCCCCATTGACGCTATTAGATAAACCTATTCCGCCGACAGCTAGGTTATAAGTACCTGTCGTACCAGAACTAAAACTTGTTACCCATACTTGAGCATTTTTTAAATCTGGGGTGTAGTTGAAGCGAAGCAGAGAATTTAACCCTTCTCCACTGTCATCATCGTAAGTAATTACTCGGTAGCCAGATGAAGCAGTAGAATCTGGTTGAACAATTTGTAGATAAGTATCAAAGCCTGCGATTAAATTCAGTTCGACTAACTGCTCTTTGTTTGTATCATTAACAAAATCAGTAATAGTATAGGACTTGTAGTAACGTCCTGAACGCAGAGGATTGTTTGAATCTGTATTAATTAATTGCCCTGTTAAGGTTCGCCCAATAAATTCACTAAAGGAGATATTACCTTGATTTGCTACATCTGTCCGATTGTGATAAACTTTACTCCGATCTTTGTCCGTGATAATTAGATCTAATTTTCCATCTAAGTCATAATCTCCTAATGCTGCTGTTTCCGCACCATAAATATTCAGAGATTGCTGATTTAAGGATGTAAACGAATTTCCAGTATTTTTGAAAATTTGAACACTATCATTAATTTCTTTAACTGATAGTTGGAACTGCCCTACAGTATCACTTGCATAGCTAGTTGCTCGAATTTTGTAGTTAGCATATTTATTGCCGTCATATTCAAAAGATAATAAAGAATTTAACCCTTCTCCACTATCATCATCAGAGGCAAAAACATTGCCTTGTTCATCAATAATTTCCAAATAGGTGTCAAACTGATTGGAAGATAAACTGATTTGATATAAATGTTTATCTGTAAACCCTCTAACAGTAGTAGACGGATCAAAGTCTATTTGTTGTAAAGTGAAATCTTGATAATATTTGTTGTTGCTACTATTTTTTAGACTAGTGGAAGATAGGGATTGTGTACCAGTAGGAGTCCATGAATTTGAAGCTAAAGATTTTCCGGTGAGAACGATGTCAACATAACCATTGTTGTCTAAATCTCCTAAGGTAATTTTGCCATTATTAACAATGGTAGAAATTAATTGTTGACTATTATTGGCAAAATAGACTTTAACTTGGTTATCGTTGGTGGAAACAATATCTAATTTGCCATCATTATCAAAATCTACCCAGTGAGCTTGAACTACACTATTAAAGTTTTGGTTTGATAGACCAGTAATAGGAAGTTCGGTGAATTGTTGACCATTCTGATTCAGCAATACTTTAACCTGGTATTTTGTTTCAGGTAGACCAGTAGTAGAATTAAGAATCGTATTGCTGCCAGTGGCTAAAATATCTAAATCACCATCGTTGTCATAATCTCCCCAAACAGCAGTATCAAAACGTTCAAGCTGAGTTAATTCAAAAGCAATAGTATAGGTTTCTGCTGGGTTGAAGAAATTACCACTATTATGATAAATGCGCGCCGTCCCATTACCATATTGATCGCGGCCAACCAATAGAAAATCAAGATTCCCATCTTGGTCATAATCACCAAAACTAGCAGAGCTATTCCAACCTTTGGTGGTGACAATATTCAACTTTTGTGCGTCTGGAGATAGGACAGGAGTAAACCCACTATTGGTGTTGAGAATATCTGCTGCCCCAATTGTTTGCGGAGATAAAAGTTGTGATTCGGGAATAATTTGGAATTCTGAATTATTAATTGACCACTGAAGTTCAACCTGAGCATTACCTGTTTTTTCGATATACTCTAAGCGCAGATTATATTCTTGATTGGCACTGAGGTTTAAGGTTTGGCTAGGGTCTGTAATTTGCGTGTTGTTAATAAAAAGTCTAACTTTTTGCGTTCCCGCAGGATCGTCCAAGTCTATATTCCACTTGAACTTATAACTTCCTGTGACATTAGTTTTGATGAAGCCTTGCCAAATAACACCAAAGTTATCGCTGCGTTTGTTCAGTGCTGTGGGGGCTTGATTTCCCCAGTTGAAATTAATCGTCGGGTCGATGCGAGTGATAACAGGTTGATTAAAATTCGTGCCGTTTGTTAAAGCGTAATAAGTTGCTTCTAAACCAGAAACGCGAATTGTGCTAATGCTACCTGTACCGCCTGTATTGCCATCAAAGAAGTTTTTAATGGTAAGGTCATCTTGTACGTTAGGTATACCATCTTTATTGAGGTCAAGAATTAAATCATTTCCTGACTGATAAAAGCCAATTTTGCCAACATTAAGACCAGTGTTTGATAGAGGAGCATCAGCAGCGATGATGAGGGTATCTTCACCACCTTGATCGGTAATTTGTGTACCCGCAAGAGATTGACGCAACCATCCTTGCTGAGGATCTGTTTTGGCTTTTTCATATAGCAAGGGGTCTGCTTCTAGTCCAATCGCCCGATATTTTTCCCATTGTACTTGGCGATCGCTCCAGCGATCGGGATCAGACCAAACTCGGAACATCTCCCAGGTAATGGCTTTATCCTGTCCATTCAGCTTGACATTAACACTACCCCGTGTTTTGTAGTTACCGCCTAAAGCAGCAAAAGCTTGTTCCAGGGTAAGCAGATTAGAACGAACAATATAAGTATCTACCCCTAAACCGCCTTTAAGAATATCTGCGCCACCACCGCTAATTAAGGTATCAAACCCATCTCCGCCTTCTAGTGAGTCAATACCTGTACCGCCGTCCAAGGTATCATTGCCGATACCACCGCTGAGAGTGTCATTACCTGCTAACCCTAAGATGAGGTTATTTTGGTTATCTCCTGTCAGTTTATCTCCATAATTTGAGCCGCTGACATTTTCAACAGTGGATAAAGTACCCGCTTTGACGAAAGTGTCTTGAGTTCCATAACCGTCGTTACTAGCTGTTGCTGCTGCTAGAGAAACTATCACACCTGCGGGAGAATCTGCATAAGTAGCAGTATCGACTCCTCCCCCGCCATTGAGATTATCGTTACCTTGTCCACCTACGAGAGTATCACTATTTAAACCACCGACTAAGGAATCATTTCCACTACCGCCATCTAAGTAATTACGCCCTTGTAAGCCTTGGAGGTTATCATCTCCTTCCCAACCCAACAGCACATCAGTAACAGGTCTTCCCAAATTATCGAGATTGAGGTTGCTACCTTTAATCGTGTCATTTCCAGCACCGCCATCAAGGTAAGTTACTAATACTCCGTCTTTAGTATCAGTGAGGCTTTGGCTACCATAAAGACTATCATTTCCATCTCCACCAGCTAAAACTCCCAATTTATTCAAAGAATCTGATTGCAGCTGATTTTGCTCTACTCGGTAACCTTCTACTACATAAGCACTGGAAGCAGTAAGGTTATTATCATTCTTGTCGCCATTATTGGTGATGACAAACTGGACGCTTTCGGTGTCATCCCGTTTGGGATCTGCAAAGATGACATTTCCTTGTTTGAAATTATTACTTAAAGCGATCGCATCTTTCGTGACTCCTTTGAGAATTACTTGAAGGTTTGGAGTTTGCAGAAACGCTTTAGTCCCAGACTTGACTTTAACAATAGTATCATTTCCACTGGCGACTACAGAATAGTCATCTTGGTTATTGTAAAGTTGTAGCTGGTCGAGGTTAGGGTTAAAGCCCTCAATTATGATTGTTCTGTTGTAAAAGTTCTGGTTTTTATTACCAATGACAAATATATTTTGTCCGGCTGTACCTTGTAGGGATTGGCTGTCATCAAAGGGTAAATACTGAAGTAATCCGCTTTGTTGGGCTGGATTCAACTTTGTATTGATATTATTTTGAATTTCCGTTTGAGTTCGTGCCGTATTCCAGACACGTAATTCATCCATTTTGCCATTGAAGTAAGCATCATATGGCCAATTACTTCTACCAACATACTGATTGTTACGAGTTATATAATTGGGAGCAAAAATGTTATTACTAGATGCTTTTAGCTGACCATTCCAATAGATAGAAGCGTTACCAAGACCATCATTGACAGCAGCGACATGAACCCATTGTTTTTCGGGAAAAACTTCACTAGTAACTATTTTTTGAGAATTCGCCCCCTGATAAGTTTCCCAGAACATCAGACCACTGTCTCCGTACCAACCCAAGATAATGTTGTCACTGAGTTGTCCATTGCCAAAGTCGATAATTCTAGCCCAATTCTGCTTTACATTCTCAACGTAAACCCATGCTTCAACAGTAATAGCCCCACCATAAGTAGTGTTTGTGGTTAAACCAACATAATCATTTACGCCATTAAAAGTCTTTTCCAGCCTAGTGGATTCATTTCCATAACCTGGAACTAATTCTAATCCCCCAGTCGGATGGTCGTAGGCGATTCCTTTGAGTTGATAAACACCAGGTTGGGTAAGATTGCTGCTTTCAAATTGATAATTAAAGTTTGCCCAACGTTTATCATTTTCGTTAGTATTAAAGACGGGATTAACAAATTTAATCTGTCCGTTACTGGAAACATTACGATAAACAGTAGTTGTGGGATTTCCGCCTTCCATCTGGGATGAAGACAACTGCGCTTGGTCGTCTGGAC
Source organism: Calothrix sp. NIES-2100 (assembly GCF_002368195.1). Classification (GTDB taxonomy): domain Bacteria; phylum Cyanobacteriota; class Cyanobacteriia; order Cyanobacteriales; family Nostocaceae; genus Aulosira. The sequence goes on from NZ_AP018178.1 coordinate 9,143,237, forward strand.
GGACAAAGATATCTTCCCCAGTAATTAATAAATCTTTCTTACCATCGCCATCAAAGTCTTCTACTTTAACGGAACTATTAGCGACACCGCTTAAATTAATGTTGGCATCGAAATAAATTCCGGCGACGGCATCTTTTAATTGATAGACTTTAGTAACAGGAATTGGAACAGTTTTACCATCCGCAGTGCGGCGAGTTTGTCCGGTAAAACCAGTCAGGAGAATATCTAATTTTCCATCTCCGTCAAAATCTTGCCAGCTAATATCCCCTTGATAAATTCCTGTCAGGGAAGTGAGATTGCTACGTTCTGCGGCATCTAAAATTCCGTTCTTGTTAGTATCTTGCGCTAACAGAACTGGGACTTCTTCTGGTGTTACTTGCTTAACACTTAAGCCATTAATAACAGGAAAACTAACATTAAGTTTGTAAATCTTAGTAACGGTACTACCATCTGAGGCTCTACCACTCAGAAGAATATCATTTTTCTTGCCATTGTTGTCGTAATCTCCCCAAACAGCTTTACCATCGCCAACGCCAGTAAGGTTAATTTGTCGATCAGCTGGGAAGAATCCAGGAGACTGTTGTTCAAAAACTGTGGTGTATGGAACACCATTTAGGTTATAACCAGTTTGAACGTAATCGAGGTCATTATCACTATCAAAATCACTCCAATCGTTAGAACTTACCCCAAGTTTGGAGACATCTTGGGTATATATTTCGTAATTAGCATTATTACCAGGAAGGCGACTCCAAACAATATTATTTCCTGATATTTTAGGAGAGCTATCTGAGTAATCATTGTTTGTAATCTTGAATATGCTGCTGCCGTTATAGAAAAATATTTCAGAATCACCGCCGTCGTAAGCATACCAAACTACGTTATTTCCGGAAATTTGCGGAGAATAATCATCATAATTGTTGTTAGTTAGCTGAATAGGAACGCCACCATAACTACTGTTATACAAGAATATTTCATAATCATTGCCGTCGTAGCCATACCAAACCACGTTATTTCCCGAAATTTGCGGAGAATTGTCATAATAATTATTGTTAGTTAGTTGAATAATTCCGGAACTATTGTTATAAAAGAATATTTCTGAATCATTGCCATCATAGACATACCAAACTACGTTATCTCCAGAAATTTGTGGAGAAGTATCATCGTAATTGTTGTTAGTTAGCTGAATAGGAACGCCACCAGAACTAGCGTTATAGAAGAAAATTTCATAATCATTGCCATCATAGCCATACCAAACTACATTATTTCCGGAAATTTGCGGAGTATAGTCAGCGTAATTATTGTTAGTTATTGGAATGGGAGCGCCACCAGAACTACTGTTATAGAAGAAAATTTCATAATCACTACCGTCATAGCCATGCCAAACTATGTTATTTCCCGAAATTTGTGGGGAAGTATCACTGTTATAATTATTAGTTAGTTTAATTGGCTTACTAGCAGAACTACTGTTATATAAGAATATTTCATAATCACTGCCGTCATAGCCTTGCCAAACTACGTTATTTCCCGAAATTTGAGGATTAATATTGTCAGAACTGTAGCCAATATTACGTAGCTCAATGGGAGTGCCACCAGAAATACCGTTATAGAAAAAGATTTCATTGCTGCTAGTATAGGAGCTGTAATCGTACCAAACTATGCTATTTCCGGAAATGCCTAACTGTGGCGATGTCGGTTTTGAGGTAGTAGAGATACGAGTACCAGGGGTAGCGTTATAGGCGTTAGTAATAACTGGGGAGGGAGTTACGCTAAAGGTTGCATTGGTTAAATTAAGTCCTCTATAAATTCCATGTCCCATCATCAAATCGAGGACATTATCTCCGTCAAATTTGCCCCAAGTTACTTCTTTATTGACGATTTGAGGAAGTGAGATAGTAATCGGTGCAGAAAAATTACCAGTATAATTTTGGCGATAAATCTTCACAACACTATAACCACCAGGTACATTACTACCCGTTTGCAGGATATCTAAATCTCCATCGCCTTCAATATCTCCCCAAGTAATTGTGCCATCATAAAGTTGGGCAAGGGGTGAGGTAAGTCCTTGAACGATATCAAAATTACCTTTGACATTATTTAAATCAAAAACTTCAACAAACTGATTGCTCGGTTTATCGTAACGATAGAGCTTTGTAACTGGAACGAGATCGAAAGTTTTATCCTTTTGTCCTTCACTTCTAACTTTTGCTGTGTAACCAGTCACCAAAACATCTAAATCACCATCTTTATCAAAATCACCCCAATCAGCATTACCGTACTTAACTCCAGTTAAGCCTACGTCTTTTAAATCTTTCCAAGCGCCATTTGGATCTTGCACCCAAAAATCAACTTTTTCGATGTCGCTTGCGCCGTTAGGATCTCTGACTTGAGCATCAACAAGGCTGATAGTTTCTTCTTTAGCGTAGATTGGTTTCTTGCTATTAAATTCTAAGCGGTCTGGTGGTACATTTTGCTCGTCAATTCTGCTACGCAAATCCGCCGCCGCCACCCCAACAAACTTCGCCAAAACTTGGTCAGTGTCGAGGTCAATTAGTGTAGTAACAGATTTTAATTGACCTTGGATTGTTTCTAGTGTTTCTTCAAATTTGATAAAACTGGCACTTAGTCCACCAGTTAAGAAAATCACATCTTTTGTAATATCAAAATCAAAGACTGTATCTGTACCAGAACCAGGGGCAAATACAAATACAACGCCATCATTTGATGTTTCTTTTGCTCCCTTATAGCCATAAAGGGTATCATTACCTTGTCCACCATACAGGCGATCAAACCCCGATCCGGCTTTGAGAATATCATCTCCTAAACCACCATAAAGGGTGTCATTACCTGCACCCGCTTCTAAGGTATCATTTCCTCTCTTGCCATAGGGGGCAGCAATATTAGGACTGGTGTCTAATGATGGGTTATCAGAATCATCGCCGTAGAGAATATCATTGCCTACGCCACCAATCAGCGAATCATTGCCATCACTACCCCAAAGTTCATCATTGCCTTCATTGCCATCTAGGGTATCGTTACCATCGTTATTGGCAATTTCTGTTTTGAGTTCTAGTAAATGCCCCTTGAGGACATCATCTCCCAGTCCCCCGATGAGACTATCACCCCCTAGTCCGCCGATGAGGGTATCATTGCCATCTTCTCCTGTAAGGGTGTCGTTGCCATCATCACCGGAGAGTGTATCTTCGCCACTACCTCCGTAAAGTTCGTCATCACCAGCGTTACCTGTTAAGGAATCATCCCCTGCTCTTCCATAGAGGTAGTCTTTACTTGCGTCTTCTGCACCACCGCTGAGGGTATCGTTTCCTTCGCCGCCGTCAACAGTGTCAATTCCTGCACCGCCATTGAGGATATCGTTACCAGTTTCTCCATATAGTGTGTCATCACCTTCTTGTCCTAGGAGAGTATCTTTTAATTCACCTCCCCAGAGAAGATCATTTCCTTTACCACCTACTAAACTATCTTCGCCTCCCAACAGGGAATCGCTGGCTTCTCCATCTCCTCGGAGTGTATCATTCTCGTCCCCACCCAAGAGCGTGTCATTACCAGAACCCCCGATTAAGCTATCTTTACCAGTACCTCCGTCGAGTTTGTCATCTTCATAAAGTCCATAAAGACTGTCATTACCCTCATTGCCATATAGGGTATCGTTTCCAGTACCGCCTAGTAGTAAATCGTCGTTTTCTCCGCCAGTCAGAGTATCTCTGCCAGATTGACCAATGAGGGTATCGTTGTCAGCATTGCCATATAATTCGTCATTATCAGCTTCTCCTTCTAGGCGATCTTTACCTACTCCACCATAGAGTGTATCGTTACCTGCACCGCCGAAAAGTGTATCATCGCCACCAGTGATGTCATCGGCTTTTCCTGCTGTGAGGGTATCTTGTCGCCCACCCCATAAAATATCGTCGCCTTCATTTCCTTCTAAGCGATCGCTTTCTGTACCACCTACTAGGAGATCGCTTTCAGTTCCACCATAAAGGGAGTCTATTCCCGCACCACCATAAAGTGAGTCTATTCCCTGACCACCAATGAGGGTATCGTTGTCAGCATTACCATATAATTCGTCATTATCCGCTTCTCCTTCTAGGCGATCGCTACCAATTCCACCATAGAGTTTGTCGCTACCTGCACCGCCGAAAAGTGTATCATCGCCACCACCGATGACATCTCCCTCACCTTTGAGGTTATCTTGTCGCCCACCCCATAAAATATCGTCGCCTTCATTTCCTTCTAAGGAGTCGTTACCTGCGTCTCCAGAAACATAGTCTTGATCCTGACCGCTGATTAAGGTATCGTTGCCATTGCCACCTGTAAGAGTGTCTATACCTTCATAGCCATAAAGCGTGTCTTCACCATCGCCGCCCTCAAGGCTGTCATCACCGCTATTGGCTAGCAGAATATCGTTACCTGCGTCTCCAGACAAGTAGTCTTGATCCTGTCCGCCGATTAAGGTATCGTTGCCATCGCCACCTTTAAGAGAGTCTATTCCTTCATTGCCAAGGAGAAGATCATCTCCTGTACCTCCATAGATAGTATCATTGCCAACTCCACCATCTAAGTAGTCTTTGCCTTCATCGCCTGCAAGAAAATCATTTCCACCTTGTCCTTTGAGGGAGTCATTTCCCTGACCACCTTGAAGGTTATCGTCTCCTTCTCCACCTTCTAGAATATCTTGCCCATAACCGCCATCAAGGGTGTCATTTTGATTTTCTCCCTGTAAAAGATCGTCACCTGCACTACCTAACAGCTTGTCAGCGCCGTCTCCCCCAATTAATGTATCGTTATCTAAGCCACCGTCTAGAGTATCATTGCCTGTACCGCCTTCGAGGGTGTCGTTGCCGATACTACCTAACAGGTTATCATTTCCGGCTTGTCCGTAAAGGCGATCGCTTCCTTCGCCACCTTTAAGATTGTCATCTCCTGCACCGCCATCAAGTTGGTCATCTCCACCATCACCTGTGAGGGTATCATTCCCGCCATTACCAAACAGGATATCATTGTCTTCGTCTCCGGCTAAAGAGTCATTTTGATTTCCGCCGCTTAAGGTATCTCGCCCGACTCCGCCGCTAAATTCCACGGCAATATTTAAGGCAGAAGCATTCAGGTTATCATTTCCTTTATTGGCATTACCGATGATGCGGCTAACTCCAGAAAATTCTTCTTTTTCTTGACCTTTGGTAGGGCCAGTGACAATAACTTTCCCTGCGCCTAGGGTTAAGTTATATACCTCTCCTACATCGTCTTTATTATTAGTTCTGGCAGCTGCGTAAGTGCCAATATTTAACCGCAATTGCCCATTACTTAAAACTGCAAGATTGGGTGCAACTACTGTACGAGAAGCTGGTTTAGAACCAAACTGTAAACCGGGAATAGGAATCGGCCCAAATTCATAAATATTTTCCCGTTCAAAGACTTTTCCTGAGAACCACTTAGAAGGTTTATAAGTGGGATATTCAATATAAATATTTGCGCCAGCAGAAACGCCGCCAGAGGCATCAAACAGTGAAGAGAAACCTTGATTAAAATTATTTTTAATTTCTAACCAGCGAATTTTGCCATCATTATTGGGGTCGTTAAGAGCCAGATTAATTATCCCTTGAATATAAGCTTCACCACCGACACTAGCAATGCCTCTAATGCCAGCATTAACGTCTAAGAATAATTTGGAATTTAACTGAAGCCCTGCTCTTTTACCTGTGGCTGGATCTTTACTATAGAGATATAATCCTTCAAAAATATTCTCATATTTGCCACTATTTCTGTACTTTAGTAATCCTGTGGCATCAAAACCATAAGTTGTTTTGGGAATCGTTGCTCCAATACTACCTCCAAAGCCAACTGATACAGGGGGAACAGCCCAAATGGGAAAGGTAAGCATCCCCCCGACATTGACATTTAAACCTGGAACAGTAAATTTAAATAAATCAACATTGGGATTACCTAATAATAATTGAAATGCTGATGTCGGATTACTGAGAATTGGTAAAGTAAAGGCGGTGTCACCAATGAGACTGGTAGCCTTGGTATTAGCGCTGTTATTTGATGTAGTATTTACAATTTGGCCTGAATTCGTGACATTGAAGCCTCCCAGATTAAAATAACCTGAACTAGTTAAGCCATCTATTTTTTTAATGAGATTACTGAGCTTACTAATACTGTTAATAAAGCTAGTATCAATAGGAGGAAGCCCAGAAACTTGAGAAAAATAAGCTTTCAGAACCGGGTTTTTGGCTAAATCTAAAATAGAGTATTTAAGACCGAATTTATCAATTACAGGTAGTGGTTTATTTAAAAAGTCAAGAATTGGATCGAATTTATCTACAACTCCCTTAACATCTTTAATAAAGGGACTAGCTGTTTTGAAGATGGAACCTAAACTGACTTTAACATCATTAAACGCTAGGTTGGAATTGCTGCTGTTGTAAACTAAATTAGTTGTAAAAGTGGGTAAATACTGACCACCACTAAGGGTTGCTAAAGAATTTAAATTGAGATTTGCTGTAGGCGTGATACTTTCTATTAAACCACTACTGTTGAGATCTGCATTTAAACTAAAGTTACTAGAAAAAGCTTGTGCTGTACCATTATTTGCAGCAGTTAGGTCGAGAAAACCTAACTTTCCTGTGAGATTACCGTTGTTTTGTGCTGTGAAATTGAAGGAAAATTCTTTATTAGCAGTTGGATTGAGAATAAATGTTCCCGAACCAACACTAAAATCAAAGCCACTATTGAATGTGGCGGTTAAAGTTGCATTTCCTGAGAAATTTATGCCGACATTAGCCAGACCTAAATTACTGTTAAAACCTAAATTATTTGATTTAGTACTGCTAAAATTGAAAGTAAATTTATCACTAGTTTGGTTATAGTTCAGACTAGCCCCAGTACCTTGAAGAACTTGAGTATTTAATGTAGTTACTAATTCTGAAGCAGAATAACTCTGGATATTAATGGTTTGGAGTTTTGCTCGCAGACTATCTAGTTGATCAACCAGAGGGTTATTTTCTAGGCGATCGCCAAAAATTGCTCTAATAACCGAATTTTTGAGTAACTGGCTATCTAATGTGTCTTGAATACCTGCGAGAACACGATCTAAGTTATCTCGAATCTCTCTAACGATCGCTTCACTTAAGCCGCCAGAGGCTTCTAAGTTGACGGTTTGTCCGTTGATATTAACCGCAAAGTTATCGTTTTCCTGCTGAATTTGCTGGATTTGCAGCGGATTTAGGACTATTCCGCGCACAAAATTCGAGAAAAGTTCCCCTTCATCCCCCAGCGCATCTATACCATCCTGTTGATCGAGAAAGTGTCCAATTTCTTCAGCGAAGACACTAGCGATCGCTTGGGGGTTGTCGATATGGTTGCGGAGAAATTCTTGAGATAGATAAATAGTATTATTGGCGGCTACATATCCGCCATTTAGTCCATTAATTGTAGCTGATGCGCAAATTTGAATCCGGGGAAGTTGTTGAAAGTCTCCTATTACCCAAGCCTGCTGTAGCTGATCTGGCTGGAAGCGATCGCCAAAAGCCACTTTCATTAATAGCCCAAACTCAGATCTGTGGGCAAAGCTCTGCAATTCTTGCCTTGTAGTTAATATAGCCTGTTCTAGGGCTAACAGAGAGTTGACATCAAGAACAAGAGAGTTGTCGCTGAGCAGTAAGAAGGGCGAAACAGAGGATGTCATACTTCACTGTTAGGATAATAACTAAATATTATATTGTGTGTTATGTTTTACATGCACATGATAAATATACTGTAAAGTTTCCGGTTCTAGAAACAGGAATGTGTGAAGTATAAGCAATTTTGCCATGAGTATAAGCACGTAAAATCACTCCAAATAAGTTGATTGCACATCTAGCCCGGAAACGATAAGTTTATACGACGGTTAATACAGTGTATAAGGCCTAACAAGAGCCAATGCCCAATGTTCATGCCCAATTTTCACAGGAATCTGGGTAATCTAATAATCAGGGGTATATGGAACTCTGGAGCAGACAATTGTATGAAGAATGCTAAAAAGCGTTGGATGATGTCTATTAACCAAGCGGCGATGGTAGTAATGCCAACGCTGATATTTTTAGCATTTCTGCATCAAGCAAGGGCTGAAGATCCAGGAAGTTGTTTTATGGTAACTTCATCTGGGAAAACTATCAGTTTAGGAACGCTTTGTGGTGCAACACCTATAGATAGTAGAGTGTTTCGCGTTCCCATTAAACGCCGGATGGGTAAAACTCCTGTTCTTGATGTTACCTTCAATCAGGAACAAACTTTTGAGATGATTTTAGATACTGGTGCTAGCAGTACCCTGATTACTCTCAAAATGGCAAATGCGCTCAAACTTCAGCCAACAGGTAAGATAAACGCCCAAATTGCCGATGGTACGGAAGTGCAATTTGTGACGAGCAAAGTAAATTATATTACTGTTGGTTCAGCTGTAGCTAATAATATTGAAGTTGCGATCGCGCCTAAAGCGGCTATCGGATTACTAGGGCACGATTTTTTTGATAACTACGATATCAAGATTCTGGAAACTGAAGTAGAATTTCGCCACCGCTGAGTCGCAGTTGGTGAAAATTTTATTTATATGCTAAAAAATTTCCGTAACTACCTGATAGTTATTGGTAGTTATTGCAGTCTACTTACATTCAAGGACAACTACCTATGGCAGTCGAAGGTATTGACATTGCTGAATTCAGCGAAAATATCAATTGGGAAAAAGTCAAAAGTCAAGGTATTCGTTTTGCTTTCGCCAGAGTTAACGATGGCACAATCCATACAGATACCCTGTTTTCTACTTACTGGCCGGCAATGAAAAAAGCTGGTATTATTCGGGGAGCATATTTTTTCTTCCGCCCTACCCAGGATATTGATGCGCAAGTTAAAATTTTCGCCCAAAATCTCGAAATAGAATCAGGTGATCTTCCCCCGGTTGTAGACATTGAAACGGCTAAAAGTTGGCATGATTTGAGTCTCTCCCAAAGACTAGACCGTGTTGCTGAAGTATTAAAAGCTGTAGAACTGGCTACAGGCTACAAGCCAATAATTTATACTGGCCCTAGTTTTTGGCGAGATACGATGGGAAATACCAAACGCTTCGCTGACTATGACTTGTGGATTGCACATTATGAAACTAATAATCCCAGTATTCCCGGTGGTTGGGAAATTCATACTTTCCATCAGTACATCGGCGATCAAACTGGTTTTCCTGGTATCCCAGGTGATGTAGACCGAAATAGATTTAATGGTACTTTGGATCGTCTACAAGCGGAAACTGTGAAGGAAGTTCCGGTTATAGAAGGTCGTATGGGTCCGAAAGTGAAGAGGTTACAACAAAATCTCAAAAAACTTGGCTTTGATCCAGGTGTACCAGATGGAATTTTTGGCCCAGGTACGAAAAAAGCTGTTACAGCTTATCAGCAGGCTAACAAAATTGCGGTTACAGCCACTGTTCCGCCTGGTGACAAATTGCTGGTTGCTTAAAATTTAGTTGGCGTTATTTATTTTGATTTCATAAGCATTTTTTGTAACACAAATACTTATATTTAAATTGTCAATTAAGGAGTTCTAGAGATTAAGAACCCGTCTCCAAACCTCTCCCCGCAACCGGGAGAGGTTTATATAGCTTAATTTTTCGTTTACAACTAAGGAGATTACAGCAATTTTCAGGTAAATAGACCACGCTTTACTTAAGAGTTGGATGCAATACAAAATTATATCCTAGCGTGTAGGGGCACGGCACTGCCCATTGGTGTCAACTTAACGTGAAAGCCTTATCAAGACTTGATTTTGCCTCAAATCGTCTACCATCAAGATCCCCGTTACCCCACCCCAGTTTTGTCTAAAGCCAAAACTTCCCCTCCCCGTTTACGGGGAGGGGATAAAGGGGTGGGGTAAAACGCTTGTGGAATAAGCCTTTTAACTTAAGTTGACACAGGTGGGCACTGCCGTGCCCTCTAGAATATATTGATGTGTCGCAAACATTATTTGAATTGGTATTACAAGAATGCACCCATTGAGGTTTTTAAATCCATGCATCAGGATTTGATAAATTCCAGCAGATCGGCGTTGATCTGTTCCTTGCTCGTGTCACCCAGAGCGTGCGCTCCGCCGGGATAAATCTTCAAAATCGAATTTTTAACGAGCTTCGCAGACAGGAGCGCAGAAGCACCAATCGGCACGATCTGATCGTCATCACCATGAATGATCAACGTCGGCACATCGAACTTCTTCAAATCCTCAGTAAAATCTGTTTCCGAAAACGCCTTAATGCAGTCATAGGTGTTTTTATGCCCAGCCATCATCCCCTGCATCCACCAGGAATTGATTAGCCCTTGGGAGACTTTGGCACCAGGTCGATTGAAGCCAAAGAATGGCCCACTGGGTACATCCAGGAAGAACTGGGAGCGGTCAGCCAACAACGCCGCCCGAAAGCCATCAAAGACTTCAATGGGTAGCCCACCCGGATTTGCCTCGGTCTTGAGCATCAGTGGCGGCACTGCACCCACCAGCACTGCCTTGGAAACGCGCTTGGTGCCATGCCGTCCAATGAAACGCGCCACTTCACCGCCGCCGGTAGAGTGTCCGATCATCACCGCATCTTGAATATCCAGCGCCTCGAAGAGTTCCGCCAGATCGTCGGCGTAGGTATCCATGTCATTACCGTGCCACGGTTGACTGGATCGGCCATGACCGCGACGATCATGTGCAATGCAGCGGTAACCGTGGGAAGCGAGAAAAAACATCTGCGATTCCCAAGCATCCGCGCTCAGTGGCCAGCCGTGGCTGAAGACAATGGGCTGTCCTGTACCCCAGTCTTTATAATATATTTGCGTACCATCTTTAGTCGTGATTGTACTCATGTGGCTCCTATGTAAATTGTGAGCGTTTCCCAATCTGTATCTGCTTCCGACTGTAAAGATAACTGCATCCGCGATCGCAAACCGATAAAGTAGCAATTGATCGGTTGATATATAACTGATTTCAGCAGTCTTATTTTGATTACCTGATTACTCGCTCAGGCAGATGATCTAACTTTTAAGGGAACTCCAAAAAATAAATTATCCAACTTGTAGGGGCACGGCACCGATAAAATATTGGTAATACCGAAAGTTTGTAGATGCCGTGCCCCTACCCCCGGAGGTATTTTTTTAATTGGAAGTCCCTAATCAGTTATCTTTATTCTTAAACTTTGGTTAAACTTAGACTCCTGAAGTTCTTAATTTAAGATACCAGTTAACTGAGATATTACACACTTTGTGATATCAACTGGTAACGATAAAAGCAGCCAGCGCGATCACTACAAAACCCTCAGCCAGGGCAGCAGGAACTGCACCATCTTTAGTCATAATTGTGAGTACTAATAATCGTACTCATGAGATTAAACCACATCTATTTTGAGAACCATAGTTTTAAAAGTAGTGGGAGCATCTTGCTCCCTGTTCTTCGTAGCGGGCATCTTGCCCGCACTATTCCAGGTTTCAAAATGGACGAGGTTTATTTGACTCTTGACTCTATTCTCGAATCCACAGAGCCAATCCGCTCCCACGACCGCGAGCTGCGATAAAATCTTTTGTAATCACAAAGAAGGCAAAAAACGGTAATTTGGCTATGGGCTGATTGTAAAAATCTCCTGAGGGCACTTTACCAGAACGCGAGTTAGCTGCACCAATTTTGCGCCTTTTATATCCTTCATGTCGCAATTCATTAACAAAGCTTAACCGTCGCATTTTTTACGAATAAGCGATCGCCTGACCTAAGCTCTAACTTACAGAAGTTAGAACTCTAACTCTAAAAATTAGGATTTACGACTCTTAGAGTTAGAGAATAAGTTACCTAGGAAGAATAAAAGTTAGGCTTAGGCATGAGGTTAGGACTAGCGATCACACGGTTGAGTATGATTTGCTACATATATATAGCTGTCTATCTCTTGGTAATCGAGGGATATTTCTCAGGGAATCTGTTCCTGATAGCGGTCTCTATGATGAATGCACATAAATTAGCTGTGGGTCGTCCCTCTTCGGTTGCCCATGTAATCAAATCTGCATAGATCGCGTCTGGCACAACAATAGTAGTTTTTTTAGTCATAGTTTAATTCACTCTTTCACAATTCTACTCTTTTATCATTGCATTTTTGCACTTAGTCATAGAATCCTATTACACATTCCTAGAATTCTATGCTATAGTAAGAGCATACAGGGACAAGACACCCACACGACAGCAGAAGCAACCTGTAAGAACAAAGCAAGAGTGAGGCGTGAAACTAGCTCTAGACAAGACTTTTACAGAACCATGACAACTAAATAAACCACAATCGCCGTAACGGAAACTTTGCGCAAGAAGGGATGAGGGACATGGTGGAGAGCCGGAAGACTTATCTGAGACCACGTAGAGAGTACGCTGCAATAAAAACGGGAAGCGGATTTGCAGCCGAATAGATGCTAGGGATTGTGTTCTTTTTTTCTTGGCTTGTCTACAGTCAATCGACTGTACCAATCCCATTTTTTTTGTAAGTCACTCGTCAATCATTAACCAGTGATTGATTCCAACTAGCGAGTCACTCACACGACAGTGACTAAACAGTATTTTTTCTTTAATCTCAATGATTGCAGCCAACAAATACGACACCTACTAGACACTAATGTAGTCCCAATGACCGATACGTGTACGACCGAACAAAAACCCTTACAGGGTCTAGCTTTAGACTCTATCCCTATATATTTCGAGGGATTTACCCCTAAAACACATCTAGCTAAGTTTTTGCAGATAGCAAGAAGTACGCTGATCAGTTGGGATGCGATCGCATTCAAGCATCTCTCAGAATACCGAGATGCATACCCAAAACGACCACAAGGCGCATTAAAGATACTTGCGCCTGACAGAGAAGCATTCTTAACCCCATACCAGTGTTGGGTACTTCAGAAAGTCGGACGACTGATGATGGCTACTCGCAAAGCTTACCAAGTAGAGAATTACCTTAAAGCAAATCCTAAAGAGTTCTCTGAGTTCAAATTTCAAGCAACCTACTCACAAGTTATTCGCAAATCTGCATAGGAGACTGAAACATGAAAGCTATCAAAGATATCGTTAAAGAATTAGGTTTGGACGAAGACTTTATCCGTGTTTCGTTAGACGGAATCGTGACCAATTACGACAGTGTGACGGAAATTTCGGATGGCGAATACAACACACTTCTGAAGATATTTAAGGCGGAGTCTCAAGCACAACTTACAGGTAGTCAACCATCTTACGAGGCTGAATTACAGGAAGAGTTGGAACCTGAAAAAATCAGTCAGTTAGCCGAAATTAGACGTGAAGTTTTGGAGGTGTTTCCACAAAACTTTGGTGAATTAAGCGGGTTAATTGTAGAACAGTTAGCTTATATCAATGCTCAAAAGCTAGTCGCTGACTACAAATTAATTCACAGCGAGACTGTGGAGGCTGGGTTAAGCGATTATCACCAAAGTTTTGCAGAACAAGCCTCAAGTATTTTGAAGGCAGCACAATCACGAGATCCGCACGAATTCCTGAGACGGCAAGGAATTAAAAAAAAGCGTCCGACAGCAACGGAAGTATTGAACGAATTCCAATCTCTAATCAATTCGTTCTCGGCTTAAGTCAGGAAATAGCCTTAAGAGATAGCCTCTTGAGGCTATATGAACATTATTTTGAGGAGATTAATCAAGTGCAATTTTTGAATAATTTAGTATGCGGTACTGGTATTGCTGCTTTAAGCTTTGCTGTTGGCTTTGGTGCTGTAATTAGCCCGTTAGGAATGGGCATGATCGTTGCCGGAGTAGCTTGGAAGGTAATTCAAGATAGATAATGCTTACACCCTACAGATATAAGACAAATACAGGGATTGTAATTTTACTTCTGCTAATTACAATCCCTGCTTTTTTTGGAGCTTACGTAGCCAAGAGTTTAGAAGTCTCGCATAAGCCACCAACGGAATATACATCGCAGTTAGAAGGAAGGTAAGTAATGGATATTGGTCACGTATATCTAGTTAGAGCAGAGGGAACAAGCCTTTACAAAATAGGTAGTTCTCGTAGACCTATCAGTTTACGAATTAAAGAATTAAATCGGATGCAACAACCTCATCCTGTCACACTTATTCATTGGATTACGGTTCCTAACTACAAAAATGTAGAGAATAAGCTACATAATCAGTACGAATCATTTAGACGGCATAACGAATGGTTCGAGTTTGATGATTACGAATCCGTAACCGTCGTTATGAACGCTATAGAGAGAGAGCCAGGTGACATATTCTTTGCTGAATTGAAACTTATCTTTAACAAGTTAGATACTCTCAAGACATCAAACCCCTACTTGTTTTCACATCTTTGTGAGTTGTCCAGAGACAACGGTGACTTCACATTAGATGAGGCATTATTAGCTATACAAGAATTGGTTGTTTCTAAATGACTCAAACTATATCTGAAATGATTAATCAGCACTACCGAGACAACTTGGAACATCTCGTAGCGATCGCGCAAGAAACGCTAAATCTCATTAGCCAGAACCCTTACTATCAGAGCATTTCGGAAGATTTAAACGGTGACGTAACTTTAGGAGATTGCAGACAATTCCTAAATAGCTTAAGTGCTGAATTAGATTCCCTAACCAACGACTAAACAAACGGACTTTACCCTATGAACCTAAATCAAGACTTGCTCAACGTGGCTTTAGCTTCGCTCCAAACTCTAAAGCAAGACGCTGTAACTTGGGATGCTCTAAATCTCTTACTTCTAAGCTTCGCCGACAGCGATTTAGAGGACGCGATCGCCAACATAAAACAAGCATCGGCTTATTTAGAAATTGACTCCAACTTACGTAACGTAAACCCGGACGGCTTACCTTGGAACTCAATACCGGGACAGTTACAGCGAGAACTTGACGCTTATTACTTAGAACTGGCATTAGCAGAAGCATGAAAGACTTAGAACGTGTGTATGACACGACGCTGTTAAGTAGCGGCAGAATTTACCAAATTGATGGAATTTTATGCCGCTTTTTATTTGATAAAGGCTCAATTAAGCATCCGCAATATCATTTTGAGCCACTGCCCGGACAGCGAAAACAGTCACGAATTATCTTGAACAGACAAAAGGTACATACAAAATGTTACGTCACCAACCTTCATCGAAATATCACCGAAATTACACCAGACGCAGTGCAGCTTACCCTCTGGTGAATTGGGGTGCGCTAACTCTAACTATCCTTTCCCTAACTCTAATTCTGCACAGTAGACACAAAAAATTAGAAAGCGATCGCGTAAACCTTCCATCAGTTACCAGCGATCGCCCTCTAGTTCATCCACAATCAAAAGATTGATAGGGAAATTTTAGCACAAATTACAGCATCAAGTGAATTTAAAATGACCTCCACACAACTACTCACGAGACTTAAGACACAGCAATATTTACCCATCGGGAATATTAGCGAGCGAGTGCTGTATCCATTGCAGCGTAAAGGATTGATTACCCTCGTTAACACGATTGACGGACTACAAATTACAGGAATTAGGAAATAAAACCATGACCAAGCCATTCGGATATTTCGGACTTTCTCAAGATAATCCTCTAATCCAAGACATCACGGAAACTTTCGGAGACGGTGCATCAGCGATGAGTGAGGACGATTGTCTCTGGATTATCAGCAGAATTGCTCATATTCTGTGGCTTGAAAGTGATTACGAGAATCCGCCAACTGCGGAAGCAGAGGAAATCGTGGATCGCCTACACGAACTTAAACGCCACGAAAAAATAGCTTTACTTCGCGCACTATCACAGCCTAATTAATCCACTGGGGCGGCTTTTGTCGCCTCTTTAAATATGAAATTCGCATCTAACGTATTACTTCGCCTGTTTTTAGGAGTAAATGTCTGTACTGTTTTATCTGTAAGTGCGTCAGTCATCCAGAATCGCGTAACTTCGGACAATGCGATCGCAGCTAGGGCTAAAGGCTTAGAGAATTTAGCCAAACACGTTAAAGCCGATACGTGTTGGAAAGTAAAAGCATCTGCACCTTGGAAATTAGGCGATTTCGTCACTGTCGGCGGGACGGAATACGGACGACTGCCAAGCACTTGTGTTTATTCGCCACAAACTCAGCAATTCTTGCAAGTCTCTTACCTGGATGGAGAATTACAAGTTACGCAGGTTTACAGCCGCAAAGAAGTACGCAACCAATTATCTATCAAAGGTGAAAAATAATGGGCTTAAACCCAAAATCTTCTGAACAATCCAACACCAACCGCAAAGAAAGACGCGCCAAGCGTACATTCTTTGATGGCTTGCAAGCCCTAATACGTAAGATTTTTAGTGTACTTAAGGCGTTAGCCAAGTTAGCATGGCTCATAATCGAAAATGCGTCACAGCTTACAGTATTCTGCTTCTCGTTATTAGTTAAATTACTCTCCAGTCCAACCACACCTTGTTTAGTTGCGATCGTCTCTTTCGGCGCAGTGTGTACCGTAGCCGCTTCTCAATGGTATGCGATCGGAGTTTGGTTAGGTCGGTTGCTCGGTTTGTCGGGAATCTGGGGTATTGGTGCTGGCGGTCTTGGCGTGTTGTTAGGCACAGGCTTAAACATCTACCAATTAGCGCCGCAACTTTGGAAACTTAGAAGAGATATTGCGGAAGCCTACAAAACTCTGGGAATCAACCCAGAACACGAAACCGAGTCACACGAGAACGTAGGCGAACGGTTACAGAATTGGCTCTCGATGGATCACGGAACTCTTAAGGGAATTCGTTTAGCAACTTACGCCATAGAAACGGGTTTGGTTGTAACTTATGCATTCCTTGCTACGGGCTTAAATTTCTTCGCCATTGTTCAAGCTGCAATTTCTCTAATTCTTCCTGAGAAATGTCTGGAGCTAGTTAGTTCTACCGTTGCTGTCTTAGGTGCAGTCAGTGACAAAGTTAATTCGCCCGAAGAAGACCACGCACAAATCTAAACACAATAGCCCCAAGCACGATCAATGCTTAGGGGCTATCAATTAATTTCTTACGGAGAAATATGAATAACTCTAACATTGTTCCGTCTAACCTGTCTAGAGATCCATTCCGATCACTATTTTTAGAGTTTTTAGAATCCTGCGACTCTAACGATATTCCCTCCAAGACTAAAGCTATTCAAGATTTTGTGAGGGATTTAGAAGAATTAGAATCTAATTCGGAAAACGAACACACCTTTTTACACTGGTCGAGTATATTCTCAGTCTTTTCGGCTGCTGGCGTAATTTCAGGGATTACGGTTTTAAATCCGTTCTTAGGGTTAGCGGCTGCTACCAGTGCTGCGGCTTCAGCTATCGGAGTTGTAAGTCTAGCGATCGCGCAACATCATGAACGCCAGCCTATTTTAGAGAGATTACGTAAATACAGAATTGCTCTAAATAGTGATCAGGCGATTAACTGGGCGTGTCTATGGGAGTTTGCGAGAACAGATATATTTTTAGGTTCCCTGTACGCTGCTAGTGCCGGACATCTGGAAGATAATCGCACGTTGATTAGGAATGATGGTAAGAATCCGATGGCTGCTGCTTTGGATTCTTGCTGCCAGTATTACGGTCTAACACGCGATGAGTTGATCGACGCGATCCGTAAGCTTAAATCTGGCGTGTCGGTTAAATGTCCTACTGTTCCTAAAGCATTAGAGCAAGTTTCCGCGATAACGGTTTTACAGGCTGATGCGCCTACAGTGCTACAGCCTTCAGGAGAAGATTTGAATCCACTGCAAAATGCCCTGGACATCTTAGAAGGATTGGTGAAGGATGCTGATAAATCTAAGCTTGGTGGTTGTGTGATTCTTGCAGCGCCCGGTGCTGGTAAAACTACTTTCCTGGGCACTGCTTGGGGTAGATTGAAGAAGATTTACGGAACTAAATTTAAATCTCTCTCCATAGTGGTGAAGAGTAGCGATTTACAGGCATTCCAAGCTTGTAGCGACAAGGCACTCTGTATTCACGATTCGGTAATAGATGCTGCGATCGCGGTTATCAAGTTTATCAGTCAGGGAAAAAAAACGGATGGTTACGTGAAAAGACTGTTTATCGACGACTTTCTGACCGCTAACCAGTACTTCCAAATGTCGCTAAAGGGCAAGTTTATCAACCCACGAACCCTCCAGATTTACTTTGATAAAAAGACCGCAATAGAACTAGAGGATAACGAAGCTGTACCGATGATTGATTGCTTCTATTCTTCATTGAACGAAGCTTGGTTAGTGGGTAGGGAATATAATTTATGTCTCTGGGTTAGCTCTCATTCTAGTAATGTTGATGCGCTCCCTTTTGTAGGGAGTAGGGAAAGTAGGAGCGTAGGCGATTTAATATTCTTAGCCAAGAATGATAAACGTGAATTCATTGAACAAGCGATGAATAATCCTAACCTTATCGGCGACAACCAAAAACGTCAGCAGCTTAAACAAGTTTTTACTACGCAAGTTGCCAGTGACAATGAACCGTGGGTATTAGCAAACTTTAACAACTGGAGATTAGGGATAGTGCCAAAAGATATCTATGAAGAATATCAGGCTTATAGATCTACTTGGTTTACTGCTAGTGAAGTAATTTCCGAATTAGAAGATGAAGAAAGAGAAACCTTAGAGCAATTATTCCAGATGGAAGTGAAGGATGATGATAAGCGCACAGACGACGACCCAAAACAGTCAGTTAGGTTAAGTAACGACGCTGAACTACTACTTAGTTACTTCAATAATGTCAAAGTTAAGTCCCCAAAATCAGTTAAGGATCTAAAGGACGCTAACAAATTACGAGAGCTAAACCATCAGCAGTTAATGAAGGCTTTAGCCCAATTGGTAGCAGCCGAGATTCTGGATGTTGATGAGGATGGCAATTATTTAAAAGTAGATTGGTAGCTCCGTTAACGGCTTCGGTAAGGGTAAAAACTAGCCCTAAAACCCTTACCGACTCCGTTAACGCCACCGTTAACGGTTACCGCGCAAAACTCGGTAATGCTTACTGCGTAAGGTCGGTAACGTTACCGAAGCCTTACCGGAGCATTACCGACTCCGTTAACGGTCGGTAACCCGTCGGTTACCATTACCGCCACGTAAAAATGCAAATGTTATGGTTAGAATTTTTTAAATAACTGTTAGGAGAATTTTTTAAATACTCACTTAAACCTTAAGCCCTCTTACGCCACAACGAAACTAGGCGTAAGAGGGCTTTTTTAGTTACAATGAATTTAAGCTAACTGACAATTACTTGCAAACCATAAGGTCTAAACTAATGTGTAAAACTTTCCCTGCTGACGCACCGAATTGGATCTTCTTCCCTGCTGGCGACCGCTCCGATCCAATTTCAGGTACCCTAAACAAATGCTTGATGTACGCTGGCATTGAAACACTAGAAGAACAGAAGATACGCTATAAACAGGCTATAGGTTTTGGTGATATCTACGCGCCAGATTTCACAAACCAAGCTAACGATTTGCTATTTCACCAATACAAGAAACAGGCGATCGCTAACGGTGAATTAGAATTTGAATCAGGCGATCGCATTAAATATTCATCTAAACTTAAGAGCGCTTAAGCGATGATTTTAGGGGTAAAATTTAAATTTTTTTGGGGCAAGCGAGACTTACAATACACCCCCCTTCTTCGGGACTCCCCCCCCTACCTATCACACATTTATCCAAGGTGAAAACCGTGTGATCGAGCTAAAATTAGATGACATCTATTATTAATCACCCCGCTATAGTTACCAGGGTGATTCCCTTTGTAAAAATGCTATAATATTCATATCCTAACAACAGTGAAATTCCCTCTAGCAAAGATTACAGAAGCTAGAGGGGATTTTTGTTTTTGATATTTTTTTTAGCGGAAGTTGTGACTGTCAAGTACCCCCACGCCTTTGTAAACACCCCCGGTGTTTCTCGACCCCCCCGGTAGGCTACCTTACAACAATCCGTCCTGCTTTAGTTTGGCTATCACCGCATCCCTAACGTACTCGCTTCTATTTGGCAGCGATCGCAGTAGCGCGTCAACTTCCTTAGAGAATTTAGTGCATATAGGTGAATCCGCTAATGATCCAGGTTCCTCTATAAACTGTCCTCTGTCGTTTCTCCCTGCCGAATCTATTGGTCTAGTCATATTAATTCCCTCAACTATTCCTAAATATATCATATCCACGGTATACCATTGATAAGTTGTACTAATTGCGATCGCGTATTTAGAGATAAAATTACCGAAAAAACGTATGAATCGCAGCATAAAATCGCTTGTTTGCCACGGTATACCGTGTTATACTATAAATATAGCGGTGAGGGAGGGACGCAAGAAACTCCGAGGTGATGCGAAAGATGCTGATGGTAGCCGTAAATGCCCCAGCACTCGGTCGCCTAACGATGAGGTCACAACACAGTTAAAAGCTAACGCTATCGAGCATGAGCTACTCGATAAACGCCTGCACAGCCATGTATGACCAACGCGAGACGGAACTTGAGTCACTTTAGAGTTTGGGTAGTTAAAACTCAGTGCCATCACACTTTAACCGATTAGTGCAGCTAGCACGAGAAACCAAGCCGTAGACCTTTCCCAGAGATGGAGTTTGCAACGCAGTGAAACTAAACATCTAGCAACAGCCCACACTACAACGGCTGCTACTAGATGCAATTAAAAAGGGCGATCGCCCACCTACCAAAGTTAGCGACCGCCCTATCTCAAGAATCCAAAACCTAAACAGGAATTGAACTATGACTACCTTAACTCGAAACAAGAACAAGATATGGACTTACACAGACCGCAAGATAATCTCAATCATCATCAATCGGAGCGATTACCCCTACGAAGTTACACCCGACGACTTTGAGATGTTATGGATAGATGCTGGCGTAGTTGTTGTTAAAGTTACCAGTGGTTATGCACGGTTTAACGTTAGTCAATTTAAATCTCTGGTAGCGATCGTAAAAGCTGAGTTAGCAGAAGAGACAGTCGCCGAGCGTAACGCACGCCAAGTCAAAGAACTTAAGCAAGCGTGCGTACCCTACAACCTAACTTACGGTCAAATAGACTGGTTAAGCTTTGGAACTTACCTCAGTTACTTTGGCGATCGCGTTTGTTACTTAGGCTGTAATTCTAAGGGCTATTGGTACATTCGGCGTAACTTACGAAGCAATAATCATTACTTTGGTTGCGCCAGAGATGCGATCGCAAGCTTAGGATTGCGAGTGCTAACCGTGGCGTAACTCCACGTCCTGGACATGACTCTAAACTGTCTAAGTTAACTTACGAAATTAGGAAATTAGACAAATGCAATTAACTACACTCGCTCAGATTCATGGATTAAACGATGTTAGACAAAACGATAATGGGTCTATCACATCCCAGTTACCGTCCATGCCCGACTATTCGATAAACATCAAATACCTGACAGACTCAGAATATGTTGACGTGTACCTAAGAATTGAATTAGACCAAAGCTATTCCGGTGCTGGCTGTGGTGCTTGGGAAGTGCCAGTAGAATTATTGGCGCTAGCTCTAAGGCAGGTCGAGGCGTTTGTCAAAGTCTACGACGAAATATTAGAGGCTGCCGCTTAGGCACAACTTCCGTAAGGCGTTTGGGTTATCCAAACGCCTTATTTTTTTTACTCTAATAGTTCGTGTGCGTAATATTTAACCTAAATGGTAGGTGCAATCATAAGCCGAATAAAAAAACAACCCCTCTCTAGGCGATTCTAGAAAGGGGTTGTTTACGTCGTGAGTATAGCTTTTACCGTGCGTATAAGCGATCAACTACCCTCTTAACAGAATTCGCTTGCCACTGCGATCCACGTTTGGTTGTGTAGCCGTTCAGATTTAAAAACTGGGCGATCGCACCAAATGACTTACCCGACTTGTGATGTTTACGGATTATCTCGACTACTGCTAATTCATCCTCGTCAGGGACTAGTTCCCCCTCGATAGCTCTCTGGCCGAAAGCCGGAGCGCCATAGGCGTAACAGCCCTTAGCAGCTTTCGCACGTCTACCGCCCTGCGTTCGCTCATTAATAATGTCTCTCTCTAATTTGGCGACGGCTGACATTACAGTCAGAATCATGTAACCCTGTGGTGTGGTTGTGTCCACTTGCAGATCCAGAAGAATTAAAGCTTTCTTTTGCGGCTGCAACACATCGTCCACCAACGCCAACACATCACGGGTGTTACGAGCGAGTCTGTCTAACTTTGCTGCAATAATTCCATCGGCTTGTTCACTTACGAGCTTAAGCGCTTCTTGAAATAGCGGACGATGCTCGACATTTTTACCACTGCCGACTTCTTCATAGATTTGTAATAGTTCGTGACCGAAAGCGTAACAGTAAGCTTCTATCTTCTTACGTTGTTCGGTAAGAGAGGTATTTTCCGCTTGCGACTCACTACTGACTCTAATATAACCTACCAGTTTCATTTATATTTCTTTCTATATAATCTATACAGCAATTATAGCATTACATTTATTGAAATAAATGTAATAAAGCAACTGGCACATATAAGCATATCTCTATGAATTATCTAAAATTCTAGAAACTAATTTATATGTGACAATTGGCACATTAAGTCTAACGCGCAGTAATTTGCAATACTCCGCTTATGCGTTCACCAAACGTATCTCTAATTTCGCTTAAGCGCGATTGAACTACAGGAATTAATCTAAATCTCCCTGTTGTGTTTTTGTGGACTTCGGTTAAAACTGCGATCGCATCTAATTCGTAATTTATTCCGGCGGGTAACTTACGAGGTTGTCCCATCTGTGTCACAACTTTGCCTTTGAGAAACAAATCTGTAATTTTAACTCCCGGCATTTGGTATAACTGCGGAGAGTTCGCACGCTTAACACTGGCGTAGATTATGATATCTCTCGTAATTTCTAAGTCATTTCCGCTTTCGTCTTGTGTAAATTCGCTAGAGCCTAATTTAAAAGTGAGCTTTAGGTTGGGTTTTAGTAATTCGTTTGTAAACATAGGTACAAAACCGGAGAGGAGATAATCGAGTTTTAAATGGTCAAAACCCCTACTACGTAGGGGTAAAGGTATAGGAGATATTTTTTAAAGGTTACGGGGATATTGCCTTAGAAATCGCCCAAAGGCTTACACTGACTCAAATCTTGTGCGGGGTTTTTCTCCCGAACCCCTTTCCGAACTAACGCCCGTACATTTCGCTTCGGGTATTGCTTAGAGTTCCTCCGGGCCGTCGTTCTTCTCGGATTACAGCTTGGATTTTATTTTCCATAAGCTTCTGGAACATTGGAATATTCATACTTTCGCTGTTCCCCCCGTTCACAGTCACAGTTACAGGTGCATTTATGCTATCGCCACTGCCTGCGATAGCAATACGAGAAATACCCGAAGACATCCCCACCTCACCGCCACTGGCGAAATTAGGTAAACGTCCGCTTGACTGGATGCGATGCCATTGCTTGTTTTCGTCCGCACTCAGTACCCGTTCCCCCTCGCTCGCTACGATTAAATGAGGCTGGCGGCCAGTGAGCGATCGCTCTTTACTCATAGCATCAGCGATAGAGCCAACCAAACCGCCGCTAGCGTAATTAGGAATTTCACCACCGTTGGCGAATAAACCTCCGAATAAATCGCCAAACAAGTTTTCGCCAAAGTCAGGTGTTTGACCCACGCCGAAGATAGAGCCAAATAACTGGTCACTTAACATCTGGCTAGCCATGTCAGCAAGATTATTTAGGATACTTTGGAATATTTTGGAGATGCTAGAGCCAAAGTCTTCAGTGCCCAAAATAAAATCCTTAAATACGTTCTGTGTATCAGCTTTAACGCCCTTAATTACGTCGCTAAACTGGTTAAATTCATTGTTAATACTCTGTAACTTCACCTGATTTAGGGCTGTTAAATTCTCCCGAATTACGTCAAACGCATCGGCTGTAATATCTCCTTTTCTAAATAAATCCTCCAGTCCTCTAATTTGGTTCCTAAAGTCTAAATTTTGACCCAAGATAGCCGTTTGTTTCTGTAACGGTCTAGCATCTAGTCCTAAACCTTGACGTTGTTCGACTTGTGCAGACAGAAGATTCTGTAAGCTCTCACTTACCTTAGATCCAGAGTTAAAGTCTCTATCGCTAATTTGGCGATCGTACTGGGCATTGATTAAGCTACGTCGTTGGTTATCTCTAATGGCTTGACGGATACGTTCACCTGTAAGTTGCTCCGGCGTAAACTGCTCTAATCTTGCTCGTTCTGTTAATTGCGCTGCATCTTGCAAATATTTAGAGTTCGCGTCAACTAAGGCTGAATCCCTATCTATTTCATAGCGATCGCCATCGCCAATACCATATTCTCGTAGTTGCGATTTAAGCTTTAAATCATCTGAAATATCGCCTAATTCCCGTAATACTTTATTAAGTTCTAAAGTGCTGGTTCGCTGTTGTTCTGCGGCTTGGGCTGCTTTATATCTAATGTCTATATTTCTAACTTCAGCAGCATTTAATTTTTCTAAGTTGTCGAGTCTTACGCTATATTCTGCGGAGTCTATTTCCCCTTTTGAGTAACTTTGCTCTAATTCAAGTAAGGATTGGTTTAGCTTTAATTGTTCTTGCCTTAAGGCTAACTCACGCTCTAGCTTTGGTAATGCTTCTAGCTCCTTGGCGTAAGGATTGATGTTTTGTAATTCCCTAAGTCCCGTGATTTTCTTCTCTAAAGTTTCGTTCTGTTGCTGGTCTAAGCGCAAGTCTGAGGCTTGTAACCTAAATTTGCGATCGCGATCGTTGAATTCAGCGTAAACATCAGATGTCTTTTTACGAGTTGCTGTTAGTTGAGTTAGGGAAGTGTCTAATTGCTTAATAAGTTTAAAGTCTAGGTCTAAGGCTTGCTTAGTATCGGCTAATTCATCCTCGGTTAAACTGCCAGATTTAACCTTATTCTGGTTAATGTTGATTCGTGACTGCGCGTCTTCTTTCTTTCGCTGGATAACCAGTATTTGGTCGTCTAACTGCCTTAATTTCTCCTGTGCCGCTCTAACATTACGTTCATCCTGAGTAGGATTTAAATTAGAGCTATAGATAGCGTCAGAGACGGTTTTAGCGTTACTTCTAGCCAAATCCTGAGACTGTCTGATTGCGTTCCTGCGCTTAATCTTATTTTCTTCATCTTGCTGGCGTAAAATTGCGTCAATATTAGCGGGTCTTTGACCTAATTCACCTGAATTAGAAACAGAATTAGGGGTAGGGATTGTGCTGTTAGAAGTTGTCTTTGGTACATTTTGAGTTATTGTCTTAGGATTTTTACCTAAAACTCTAAAAATTATATTCGCTACGCCTTCATTTGTAATTCCTAACTGTGCTGCGGCTGCGGCGCTAAGGTCGAAACCTCTTTCGTGATGCGGAATCGGTTTCTGTCCGGGTTTTACTGGCTCGTACGGGCCGTGATCGTTAATTCTTACAACTACAGTTTGGTTAGTTTTGGGATTGACAACTTCAACGCGATCGCCCCACTTCAAACCTAAATTACGTTTTAAATTTTCGTTTATCGCGGCTGTAAGTTTTCTTGCGTCGAAACGTTCACCGCTAGCTGTGGGTGAGTTGTCGAATCCATCGCCGCCACCATAGTAACTTACTTTGGTTCTCATCCAGCCGTCAGCAGGATTGATATTTGGTGCAGTCGGTCTAGTCGGTAGCTGTGGGCGAGTTACCGTTCTGGCGTTAGAAAGTCCGTTGTACAGAACATCCTGAACTTCTTTGTAGTTCAGGTATTGTCGCTGATTGCGATCGCCAACAATCCCAAAGTGCAAATGGCTGACATTATTCGCTACGCCAACCTCACCCAACTGCATCCCTTGAGGAATCCTGATCGCCTGTCCCTTATCAGTTCCCCGATTCGCAATCTCAGGATTGAGCGATCGCATGTGGGTATACCACATATAAGAGTATTTTTTACCTTTATATGTAATTGGCTCATCAAGCTTAACCAAAGCGCTGTGAGATGGCTGGAAGCCTGGTGTACTCGGATCTGAATCCTGATTCTGTTGCCTGTTATGCCCTTGTTCGGCGTAAATTAAAGTCCCAGACTTTGCAGCAACAACAGTCGAACCTAACTTAGACAAAATATCTAATCCCGTATCCTCCGGGTATCCTCCACCACCTGAACTGGTCATACCTGGGATGGGCGAGATTGTGCCGTAAGGCGATGTAGGAGAGCCTGTAGCGTTAGTTGTGGCTGTAGAAGCACTGTTACGCCCAGGAGTACGTAAAAAGGGCAACAGACCGCCTACAGCCCCTAACGGTTGTCCATCGTCAAAAAGGGACAATCCCTGCTTTGACTCAGACACATTCTTCTGTGCTTGTTGTAACCTTGATTCACTTTCGGCTATGAATCCAGCTAACTTGGCGAATGGTTCCACCAACTTCCAGGCCGCTTGAGTCGCCACGATGATTTTATCCGCAAAACTTTTCATCGTATCTACGGATTGCGCGATCGCATCTGGATGCTGTTTAAGATACCCAAGTAAGTTGGAAGATAAAGTTACAACATAATTTAGAGACGTTTTTAACGCATTAGAGATAATATCAGCCGTTTCCTTAGCAATCTGCGGATTCTGCTTCAAATATTCGCTAAACTGTTGTGCGCCTTGGTTAAGGTCGTTAAATAATCCTGCTTCACCTAACTGCTTAACTACGTCGGTGATAAAAGTCAAACCGCTAATTACAGCAGGTTCCACCGCTTCGCCTAAGCTGGTCTGAAGTTCGTAAATAGTATTACTTAATTTAGTAAAGCCTACGGTTGAATTATTTAGAGAATCCGTAAGTTTACCGCCATATTCCTTCTGCACTTCACGGGCGAATAGTAACCAAACTTGGTCAGGCTTAAGTTGTCCGCTAGAAAGTAATTTGTCTAACTGCGCTTGCGTTACACCTAATGCTTTTGAAACGATAGCAAGCGCTCCGGGTAAGCGTTCGGCTATCTGCCCACGCAATTCTTCTGCCTGAAGTTTGCCTTTGCTAAAACTCTGTTCTAAACCTGTAAATACGCCTTTCAAGTCATCGTTAGACAGTTGGTTAATACGTCCTAACGTGTTAAAAGCACTGTAAACTTCCTTAAGTTGCTCCAGGCTTAATTTTGACCCCTTGGCATTAGAGACTAAGCTGGCGAATTGTTTCTGTGAATTTTCTAAAGAGAATCCTAAGCGATCGCTTTCTTCCCGGACAAACTTTAGGGAATTTTGAGCAGCTTTCGTGTCGCCTAACTGGATGCTTAATTGGGCTGTAACTGCCTTCTGGTTCGCGTATTTGTTAATTGAGTCGCCCGTGAACTCAAAAGCCTTGTCTACAGCATTTTTAGCTGTATCTATTACGCCATTAATTAGACTGCCTACGGCTAACGTTCCTCCTGTCGCCAAGCCACTGGCTAAACCCTGGACAATGTTCTCCCCAATCTCTTTGAACACTTGCGACGGAGAGTGGATCTTAAGCTTCCGTCTGGTTTCGTCTATTGTGACTACAGCTAAATCAGCGGCCGCTTTACGTGCTTGCGAATTACTCTGCCGGATACCTTCTGCGAGTCCTGCGCCAACTTCCACACCTACCTTTTTTAGGGATTTGGCATCGATAGTTACGTTAGTTAGAGAAATCTTCTGGTTATTCAACCCTTGCTGGAGATTTTTGGCTAGCGATCGCCCCGACTCCAGACCCAAAAATTGCACATCACGCTTAAGTTGTTCTGTATTTAGAGAGGGCGATAGTCTGTAAATCCGTTCTAAATCCTGTGCATCCTTTAGAGCTTGCTGTTTAGCGTTCTCTAAATCGCGTTTCAGCTTAGAATAATCGCCGACCAACTCGACAACTAACTGACCATAATCCATTGCTTTATTCCTCCACTTCCTCGGCTTCAACGTCTACTGGAAGCTGTTGCAGTAATTTATCTACAGCTAATGCTTCTGCGACCAATTTAATCCCTATTTCTGCACTCGAAACGCCAGCAGATGCGAGGGCTTTAACTTCAAATGGTTTAAGCACGATGGACGGATCTTCTCTATATTGTGCGATCGCTTTTTTAGAGATATCTAAGCAATCTGCTGCTAGCTCTAAGTTCGCCCATCCAAGGTTTTCGCATAACATGCGGAATTTAGAAAGCTTGTTTACATGCTCTTCAATAGTGAGCTTTTCTAAGAAATCTCTACGAATCTTATCTTGATCTAAATCGTAGGCGATTGCACGTTCTTGCCAATTATTTGCTGTTGCCCAATCACTTACGATTTTGTAGCTCTTTCCTAATATCCTCGCAGCTTCGGCACAGCTTCTATTTACCCCTAAATCTCTGTAGATACAGAAAGCTTCATAAGATTTGGACGTGTCTATGCTAGGGTCGAAGTCCCAAGGATGCTGCGGTTTTTTTATAATTCCTTCTTTAGCCATTTTTAGAGTGAGTTTGTGTTAGTTGCTGGAGTATGGGTAGAAAATTACGTTTACGTATTTTTTATGTGCTTAATACAATTCTACGGTACTTTTAAATACTAAAAAGCCTCCGCTTAATACGGAGGCTCCAGCCCACTAACTCTCACCTACTTTCGCAATCCCAAAGGTAAAAATATAAAACTTTAGTTATAAAAAAACGAATTTATCAACTTCTACATTGTAGCTTAGAATACTCCGTATTAGCAGACATCCAGAAATTTTTATGCACCGCCTTCTAATGCGTAAGCAGGAATAGTTTCGAGCCATCCAATCGCCTCAAGTCTAACCATTCGGTTAGAGTTAGGATTTTTTAGAGTTAGGCGTAACTTAGGATTTTAAGAGTTAGAGGTAAAATCCTAAGCTATGTCTAAGCTAAACCTAAGTTAGAAGGCAATACACTCACAGTCAGACACAATCAACTGTTTAGGGCTATTCGGTAGTTTAGAGGATATTGACTCTAATTCCGTGTCCGTAATCTTAAAGAAGCGTGTCCAGTGATCCGCATCGCGGAGTAAAACATCTTTGTAGTGTGGCATTTCGCTCTTAGCTTTACTTCTAATTAAAATCTCGGCACGAGTAGAGTTAGAAGGGTTATCAAAATGACCGTCTAACAAGGACTTGGGTAATTCTAAAGCAGATGAGGCTAAGGATCTCTCTTCTAATGAGGCTAACTGCCACTTTAAGGAAGCTAAGTTATCTAACAAGAAAGCGTCTGTCAAGTAAGCTTCTAAAGTAAGTCCTGGTGTACGTCCGGCAAGGGTAGGAGTGGGAGTAGGAGCCTGTCCACCTGATTTCGGGACACTTGATTTCGGGACACTTGATTCCGGGCCACTTGATTCCGGGCCACTTGATGATGTTTTATTTTCTATTAATATATAAGAATCGAGTGGCCCGGGCTGGGACGTACTCTGTGTAAGGGTTTCACGCCGTTTTTTAATTTCGCGTCCTTTCCACCGCTTAAATTGCTCGGTTCTTATCGTGCCAAACTCGTCAGTTAGTTTATAAACTCTATACCTTTCATCGTTTACTCTCCGTTTACGTTCTACGATTTCCAACTTGTAACCGAGCTTGTCGAATATACGGGATATCACTTTTATAGGTGAGTCAGATTTAGAGAATGTAATTCCACTCTGCCCGAATACCTCTATCAGTCGTTCTTTGGTGCGATCGCCCAAAACACGATCCGCGAATTCCTCTAAATTCTTATCATCACTTTCTAACTGTTCCATAGACGCAATCTCGGTTACTTTTACCGCATCCATCCACTGGATAATGCCACCCAGAACTTTACCTTGTAAATCATGTTTCATGATTTTTGGGTTAGTTTTTTTGATGCTATCGGCCACGTTAGCGTCACGGTCTGACAAATATTCACGACCGACTGTCCTGTAGAAGTCTAATTGTGCTTTAGGATAAAAGTCCTCAGTTTTATCTTTCTTAATCAACTCTACGGTTAGGTCTTCGTCGTTTTCGATTGCATAAAGATCGAGCAGATTAACTTTGATTTCTAAATTACGCTCGTCCTTGGTTTTTACTTTCTTTTCTTTCAGTTTCTCCTTAAGCTTCCAAATTTCTCTCCCTTCGGGGACAGGAGATGACTTAATATCTTTAGCTACAGAGGTGAAATTACGATCACATACGTCTTTCATCTCCTCCATAATTTCCTTAGCCTTATCACCATCCTGATGTTCAACATCGTTGATGATGTAACCTTGCGACTGAGCGTAGAAAATAAAGTTATCTCTAAAATCTACACACTCGACATTTTTCCGCACCATCAACTTGACGTGAGTTAGTTCCGCTATAGATGACCCTGTTAGTGTGCCAGTAGTTAGGTCTAAGGAGTATCTTCCGGTATTTCTCAATGTGTTGCGATCGCTGACATATCTAGCGTCACGGCACTTTGTAAAATCGTCTAAGCTCGTTTTCTGGTTGTACTTGTAGGTTCCCGTGCCTCTAGATCGTACCCATACCCACCTTTCTGTTTCATCACAGCGATCGCGCTCCAGATGCTGCATTGCGCCACTAGCACCATTTACACCGCTAAAGAAACTTACAGATTTGTTGTAAACTCTGGGCAGTCCCAGTTTCTCAGGCTCGTAACTTACACCTGTCCCTAGAGCAGGGCTGATAAAAACAACATCATATTTAGCCGTAGCATTTGCTCTATCCTCTTCTGGAATATCCAACAAGGCTTCATTAATGCGTTCAGCTATCGAAAAAGCTTCATGTCTTGGATCGTGTGTCGTTTGCGAATCAATAACCAAAATCCGCTTGTTTTCGTATTTCTCAGCAATACGAGAAGCTAGAGTACGGGCTGAAAAAGGCGAAGCCTCATCAACACAGTCGATCATCGAAATTACGGGGTAGCCCGCCTCGATAAATTCGCATAGCTTCTCGTAAGCCTGTGTGGGTTTAGCTTCGTGGAATAGGTTCAATACCCGTGTCCCACTCGAACGTTGCCAGATGTTTTCTTCAATCCTGGGGGTAAAATCTACACCACCGTTATCAATAATTAACTGTTTGAAGAAATTAATGGAGACATCTGTCAGGTCAGCGTCCATACACAAGATACGACCACCGCTACGTTGGAGTCGCACTAGTAATTCTCCTAAATTCTCTAGTACTCTAACTCTGCGTTCTTTGACAGACGTGTTTCCTGATAGTAGGTGATCTAGAAATTGCTCTACTTCATCAATAATCAATAGCGCTCCGTCCCAATCACTGGGGATGAATTTCGCTTTACTATCTTCTACTAGGGAATCTGCACAGATAGCCATTCCGTAGGTGTAAATATCATCGTTGGACTCCGTTACGTCTTCGGGGAGGAATAAATCTAGGTCAACAGCCATACCGGACAACAACTGCCGCCTGTGCCCAATGACCAAAACTTTTTTTAATCTCTTTCTGGTATCGTCAACAAGGCTCTTGAGCGCGTGTGTTTTCCCACTCCCTTTGGGACTCTTAACACCTGTTAAGAAGTCGTCAATACTTAGATAAATGTCCTTGTCTAAGTATTGAGAGTCTAATTTATGCGTGTCGTGAGAGATAGAGAATAAATTTCGCTGTTGCCAGCGTAAGAAAGGCATCCGTAAGTTACCGTGACTTACGTAAACCTTACATTTTTGCTCAATAAGCGCAATACCTAAGATTTCTGTCGTTTTTTCGTCTAAAGAGTCAACGTCTAAGGTAATATCACGCTTTTTGGTGGCGAAAATTTTTAGAGAGTCGTTGAGTTCTTTGGTGGTTTTGATTTTCCCGCCTTTGGTGTAGCTTAGAGCTACGATGCCAGTCTCTAAAAGTTCTTGAGAGCGCTTAGGACTCGCGATAGTTAGAGGGAGGTTAGGATTTCCGTAGGCGATCGTCCATCCTGAATTTCGCCATTTGTATTTAACCTTGCTGCCATAGCGATCGATAATTTTTTCTGCTATCGCTTCCGATAATGGATGCTGGTATATTTCGCCTGGTTCTAGGTCTTCACTTTCTACCTTCGTAGACTTGATTACCTTGCCCTTAAGCCACAATTTAATGCCACCATCTGGGTAAGCCTCGGCTAATTTAGCTTTGCGCCATTCCTCTAAGTTAAATTCCTTAACCTCTAACTTTCTTTCTCTAACTTCAGGGCTTGGGCTAACTTCTAAGTTTTCTTCTGTAACTTCAGTGCTAGAGCTAACCTCTAATTCTCCTGTCGTAGCTTCGGTGGCAGGGCTAACTTCTAAACTGACTTCTGTAACTTCGGATTTAGAAGATTTTTTAATTTTTGACCAGTCTTCAGTTGCGATCGCAGTTAAAATTTCATCACTTTTTACTGATGATGGGTCACGTCCTTCAGCAGAGTCCCAAATTTGTGACCTCTCCCAATCATCTATTGGAGGATTACAGTTGTTACAGTACTGCTCGAATAAAGTTTTGGAATCGCCACTATATTCAATTCCAAGCCTTCTAAGTGCATTCTCCGCCCCTATAAGGTGAAACGCAACTCTGAACCCAGTTTTATTACGTCCCCCCTCTGTTACACCTTCTGTGACGAATTGCGAGGTTTTCCGAGAGACATAGGCAAGAAGTGGTTTAATCTTTTGTCCCTTATAGCTAACAGTGGGCACACTTCCCCGCGTGTAATCTTCGCTGTCTTTAGCGACAGCTACCTTTTTTTTATCTGGGTTGACAAGCAAATCTCTAATTGTATTCTGCTTGTCAGTTAGCGTTAAGCTCTTGTTGGTCAAGACTCCATATATTTTTGTCCAAACACTATCAGACAATTCTGATTGAGTCGGGAACTTGTAATTGTGAAACTCGAAATACTTCCTAAATCCTTCTTCTAATGCTTCCTCGCTGTAGCGACTGTCCGTAAATACCTGTAGGTATTGTTCTTTCCCTTCTTTACCTTCTTTCTCACGTTTACGGTAAAACCCAGAGATCCGCATCGGTTGGTGAGGGCTTGTTACGTGCGGATCTCCCAAGATAGCGATCGCAAATAATCTGGAAAAGTGTGTGCGTACCTTTATTTCTAGAGGCTCCTTACAGATGATGTGAGGGTGTAGACTTTTCCCTCCAGAGCTAACAAGGAAGTTGGGAATCAGTCCGCTATGGATGGCGAAATTTTCGATCCTAAATCGCTGATCGGCTTCGGAACCATCATCCATTTCTGCGCCGATGTCGTTTGATTCTTTGCAATATTCTGTTAGCGGGAATTCTTCGGGCTTCCCTGGTATGTAAAACACACCACCGTCTTGCTCGTAAGCTAATTCTGAGATGTGATCAAAAGCGTCGTCATAGTAAGTAGTTTGAACACGGTCTTTTTTCTGTCCCTTTGTTGCCCAAACACCAAAACGACCATCTTCTGAGACTTCGCCAACGAAAAAAATACCATTCCCCAGCTTAATCCAGATGGTATCGTATTCGCTGTAAGATAAATTTACTTGAGCATCGAAAGCCTCTCTACCATAGAGTTTCGGTGCATCCGTGCTAAAATTAGAGGTAGAATTATCTTGATGATTTTTACGGAATAATTTACTATTAGAAATCATGGTTAATCGACGTTCCTTACGTCGTTGTTTTACGAATCCATCCAGACTCGCCCTGGTAAAGCTAACTGGATGGGGTTTACATTTTTGAAGAAACTTAAAAGCGCTTTTGGATTGCCGTCCGAGGCGCTTTTTAATTTCTGTAGCGGTCTAGCGAATCTCGCTTACTTTTCTTTAGGAGGTAGATCCAAGCTTTGGCGGATGAGCGTGGCTACAGAGGTGAGGTTTTGTCTAGCTAGCGCTTTAATCTGCGCTAGTTCCTCGTGTGTTACCCGAATACTTACAGTTGTTCCTTTCATAAAAAACGAGGAATTGTACTGAGTTCGCTTTTATACGTTTATTCTACAGCTTCAAACAGTGTTTGAGTAGTTTCTAACTCACGCCGTAATTAGCTCTAAATAAGGCTTTCAGACGTTGAAAGCAGCTCTGAGCTTGGCTTTCGGGGTTCAAAAAATATTTTGAGAAATAGTAAAAATTACTGACAGTGGTCAGGGCGATCGCTCTAAATTGAGTGAGTTAGAGTTAGAGCGTTTTTTTACGGCTGTAACTTATTCCTTAGACTGTAACTCGTGAATTAGTTACAGCCGTAAAATAATCCTTAGACTCTAACTTGCGAATAAGTTACCTTCAGAGAATAAAGTTAGACTCTAAAAAACTTCAGGGACAACAGAATCTATTCCGGTGTTACCTAAGTAGTGCTTAAACATTGTTTGGGTACTATGTCCGGTGATTCTTGAGAGTCGCACCGGATCGATTCCCGATTCTAGGGAGTGACTCACTAAGGTGATTCTCATGTTATGGGGCTTGCGGTAGGGGATTTGTAATTCTGCCAGTAATGGCTTCCATATCCGTTCCCGAAACGTCGTCCCTAATATCTTTCCGCCACGGGGCGCTGTAAAAACATGGTCGCTAATTCTAGGCTGGGTGATCAATAGCTGCTGTGTATTAGGGGAGAGACTAAAAACCCTAGTTCTATTCGTTTTTGGCGAGTATATTGTCACTCTGCTGCAATCCTCGCTGATGTTGTCCCATTTCAGTGATATTGCCTCACCCAATCTACAGCCTGTGCGAAATAGGAATTCGATAAAACTGCCGTAATGTTTAGATTGAGCCGACTGGAGTATTTTCGCTACTTCTTCTTTTGAAAATGGTTTTGGCTGTGGTGGAGGTGTTTTGATTTTTCGCCACTGCGTCGTCCAGGGATTTGGAGGCTGTATTTTTTCTTCTTCTATTGCCCATGTCCAAATCGCTGCAAGTCTCGCTGTGTACTCCTTAGCCGTGGTGATTGCGGTTTGAGTGCGTAGCCATTGTATAAAGTCCTCAACGTCCGGTTTGGTAATTTCTGTTTTGCGATCGCCAAAATGCTCTCGAAATTTGAGGACTGCACCGCGATAGACATCAGAAGTCTGGCGGAGCATTGGTTTTTTTAGAAAATCTTCTACGAAAGACAGACTTTGTGCGGGTATATTTAGTTTGTTTTGATGATCGGGTCGGTACTTTTCTAAAGTTACGTCGAACGCGCCTGTAACTATATCTATTTCTATTTGTGATTTAGTTACAGTTGCCAATCCGAGATTTAGCGGGGTGTAAGGGAGTCCTAGCGCTAAATAAAAGCGTTTCCCCCCGTACTGCCAGATTAATGTGATGTTTCCGTTGCGATCGCGTACTGATACTGTCCCCTTACGATTCCGTGGCATAGGCTGCACCAATTTTGCATCTTAAAGTAGGGCAGCTAACTCGACTTCTTTATTTGACTCTTGACTCTATTCTCGAATCCACAGAGCCAATCCGCTCCCACGACCGCGAGCTGCGATAAAATCTTTTGTAATCACAAAGAAGGCAAAAAACGGTAATTTGGCTATGGGCTGATTGTAAAAATCTCCTGAGGGCACTTTACCAGAACGAATCTGTCCTTTGTAAACAGTCAGACTAAACAGGTTAATTTGCATTTGCGTAAAGTCAAACGCCAATAAATTTTTCTTATCTAAATATTTTGCTGGCCCTGTCAGCTTCAACAACACCGGGCCGACTTGCACCTGATTACCAATTTCGCCTCTACCTAAATCCTGTTCTGAAGTCGCACTAAAGGAAATCTGCGCTGCGGCAAATTTGGGCAGATACACACCCTTACCTAAAACAATTCCCCCGCGCTGTCTGACTTTACGAGTCCCAGTAGCAAAGCACAGCCGCCATTTACCTACAAGAGACTCAAAATTATAAGCTAAACGTTGCTGCTTGGCGGCTTTTTCTGCTGCTAGCAATGCATCCACCAGCAAAGCCGGAGTCGGAAGTTTACCACCGTCTCCACGATAGGCAGCCGCAGCTTGAGATAATGCGATCGCAAAATCAGGTGTAGCCGTAGATGTTACATCAGCGCTCATGTACACACTCTGGATAAATTGCTCTTTGTTTTCTATTCTGCACTGTCTGGAAAATAATGTTGACGGTTGACACTTCGAGTGAGCTTCAGTGCGGCGCGGTTGACGGTTGACGGTTGACGGTTGTAGGGGCGGCTTCACAGATATCCTCGTGGATCAACAATGATCTAAATAAACCCGCCCCTACAGACTGTTGACTCTTAAGAGAGATTTTCATTGATTTGCGGGCTTCCCGACGCTTTCAATGAAAAAGAGCGATCGCGTCATCAAAAATATCACAATTGGATTACTGTGGTTTTGACGCAAAATTGGGGTACATTTATGAGACAGGATTTTCAAGAACTAGCGGCACTCTACAAAAACGCACTGCTTAACGATGTACTCCCCTTTTGGGAAAAACACTCAATTGATTGGGAGCAAGGTGGCTATTTTACTTGTCTCGATCGCGTTGGTAATGTGTATGACACAGATAAATTTATCTGGTTACAAAACCGTCAGGTGTGGACTTTCTCCATGCTTTACAACCAGCTAGAAAACCGCGATAATTGGCTCAAAATTGCTACTAATGGCGCAAATTTTCTTTCTCAACATGGCAGAGATGCTGATGGTAACTGGTACTTTGCCCTCACCCGT
This sequence comes from Calothrix sp. NIES-2100, assembly GCF_002368195.1. Classification (GTDB taxonomy): domain Bacteria; phylum Cyanobacteriota; class Cyanobacteriia; order Cyanobacteriales; family Nostocaceae; genus Aulosira. The sequence goes on from NZ_AP018178.1 coordinate 9,179,707, forward strand.
GAAGGACAGCCCTTAGTCCAGCCTTACAATATCTTTTCTGATTGCTTTGCCGCAATGGCTTTTAGTCAATACGCCCTCGCCTGTGATGAAGATTGGGCTAGAGATATCGCAATGCAGGCTTATAACAATGTTTTACGCCGTAAGGATAACCCAAAAGGTAAATATACCAAAACTTATCCAGGTACACGCCCGATGAAATCTTTGGCTGTACCCATGATTTTAGCCAACCTAACTCTAGAAATGGCATGGTTGCTACCCAGCGAAACCTTGGAGCAAGTCTTGGATATGACTGTTCAGGAAGTAATGGGCGATTTCCTTGATAAAGACCAGGGTTTAATGTATGAAAATGTTGCTCCTGATGGTTCCCACATTGATTGTTTTGAAGGCAGATTAATTAATCCTGGCCACGGAATTGAAGCGATGTGGTTCATTATGGATATTGCCCATCGCCGCAACGATACCCAAACCATCAACCAAGCTGTAGATGTGGTGATGAATATCCTCAATTTTGCCTGGGATAGCGAATACGGCGGATTGTATTACTTTATGGATGCCAAGGGACATCCCCCACAACAACTGGAATGGGATCAAAAGCTGTGGTGGGTTCACCTAGAGACTTTGGTTGCATTAGCAATGGGCTATCAATTGACAGGGCGTGACGTTTGTTGGGAATGGTATCAAAAAGTGCATGATTATGCTTGGTCACACTTTGCCGATCCCCAGCATGGTGAATGGTTCGGCTATCTTAATCGCCGTGGGGAAGTACTTTTAAACCTCAAAGGCGGTAAATGGAAAGGCTGTTTCCACGTACCGCGTGCATTGTATCTTTGCTGGCAGCAATTTGAGGCTTTAAGTTCGCATTGAAACTCCCCACCGGAAGCTACAGTTTACACACATCTCTACTCTGCGCCTCTGTGTCCTCTGCGGGTCAAAAAAATAATTATTTTAACCGCAGAGGTAACAGAGAACACAGAGGAAAGACGATAATCAGATTCTTCTTCCTCTGCCTTCTCTGCATACACGGCGATAAAATAATTTGGGCGTTGCATAATTGCAGGATAATCTGGGAATTTTCATCAACAACAATCACCGCGTCACCCACTCTCCCTGTCCCCGCGTCAGCCTCAATCTTCCCATAATTTGTTAGTCCATTACGCCTTCCCAGCCTGAGCAGGTGGTAGATTTAAATCCTTTGCCAAGCCGATTGTTTTTAAACACCAAATCGCCCACCAAGTAATGTCAATTTCCCACCAGCGCCAGCCACACTTGGCGACATGAGGATATGCATGGTGATTGTTGTGCCAGCCTTCGCCGTAGGTGAGAATAGCTGCCCACCAGAGATTGCGGGAGTTATCATTAATTTCAAAGGTGCGGTATCCCCACATATGGGTGACTGAGTTAATCAGCCAGGTTGTATGCCAAAGAATGACTGCTCTAACAAACACACCATACACAACAAATGACCAACCGCCTAATGCATACAGCAATAATGCAACGGGAATTTGCAAGAAGAGAAAGTTGCTATTGAGCCAGCGATAAAAAGGATCTCGCACCAAATCGGGAGCAAATCGCTGGTAGTTGTCATAATTGAAGAACTCTGCACGGGGATAAAAAATCCACATCATGTGACTCCACCAGAAACCTTTGCGGGCGGAGTAAGGATCTTTGTTTTCGTCTTCAGTATGAGCATGGTGCAAACGATGTCCAGCCGCCCAAAAGATAGGCCCGCCTTGTAATGATAAAGCACCCAAAATAGCGATCGCATATTCTAAAAATCGTGGCACTTTAAAACTTCGATGGCTAAGGAGTCGGTGATAGCCTAAGCAGACTCCAATGCTACCAAATAGCCAATGTAGTAACAGCGTAATACCTACAGCCGACCAAGAAAAAAACCAGGGAGCCAATAATGCTACTGCATGAATAGCCCCAAAAAATAACACCGTCAGCCAATCAAGACGCAAAGGTTCGTCTTTCTCTGGCAAATTTTGTAATTTCAATCTCACAATACTTCCTCACACAGAATAGGCAGGGGGTAGGGGGACAAAGGGGACAAAGGAGACAAGGAAGAAATAACTAATTATTCTTCACTTTTGACTTTTGACTTTTGACTTTTGACTCTTGCCCCATGCCCAATACATCAAATCGTCTTACTTGCCCAATCTTGAGGTTGCAGGAAGATTTCGGTGAGTTGTGCTTCCGGTGTACCGGGTTCTGGCTGATAGCCGTATTCCCAGCGTGTTAACGGTGGTAGGGACATCAATATTGATTCGGCTCTACCATCGGTTTGCAAGCCGAAAACTGTGCCTCTGTCGTATACCAAGTTAAATTCTACGTAACGACCGCGACGGTATAGTTGAAATTGGCGCTGGCGATCGCTATATTCAGTTTCTTGTCGTCGGTTTACAATTGGCAAGTAAGCAGGTAAAAATGCCTGACCGCAGCTTTGCACAAAAGCAAATAAATCTGACCAAGTACGTGTGACTTTTCCTACTTGCTGACTGTAAAGCGCTGCTGGTGTATCCGTCTGGGAGGTGACATACAGGTTACCACTGCCATCTTGATAGTCAAAGAAGATACCGCCTATACCCCGTTGTTCCTGGCGATGACGCAGGTGGAAGTATTCATCACACCAGCGTTTGAAGGTTGGATAATACTCTGGATGATGAGGATCGCAAGCGGCTTTGTATGTTTGGTGAAAATGAACCGCATCCTCGGCAAAGGCATAGTAAGGTGTTAAATCTGCGCCACCACCAAACCACCAAATGGGGCCTGCTTCAAAGTAGCGATAGTTGAGGTGTACCGTTGGTACATAGGGATTGCGCGGATGCAGCACCATCGAAGTTCCAGTGGCAAAAAACTGATGTCCGGCTGCTTCTGGGCGTTGAGTCAAAATCGAAGGCGGTAAAGTATCACCCCAAACTTCCGAAAAGTTGACACCACCTTGTTCAAACACTCGCCCTTCCCGAATCACACGGGTACGTCCTTCACCACCAGCTTTCCGCTCCCAATGATCCTCATGAAATTTGGCTTCGCCATCCAGCCGCTCTAAGCCGGTGCAAATTTCATCCTGGATTTTCTGCATAAACTGCTTCACCCGTTGGCGTGAATCTACGGGCGGTATATTCCCTGCATTGACGGGAGGTGTGAGCAATAGTGTGTGATTTTTGTTTTCCTGAGGACGATTGTCTGAATTACGACCCATACTGAATATCTCTTAAACTCTTAGTAAGCGTGATTACCCTCTTAAATAACTCTATAGTTATTGAGTTTTTATATTGCAGGTACGTTTTAAAACTTAACAAATAGGATATTGGGCATGGGGCATTGGGCATTGGGCATGGGGCATTGGGCATTGGGCATGGGGCATTGGGCATTGGGCAACAGTCTGTAGGGGCGGGTTTATTTAGATCATTGTTGATCCACGAGGATATCTGTGAACCCGCCCTTACAACAGTCAACCGTCAACAGTCAACAGTCAACCGTCAACATTTCCTCCTTGTCTCCCTCATCCCCCAATTGCAAAATTAAAGGATTGTAAATCTTTTAGCAAAAATAGCTAGTCTACAAATTACACTAATCATAACTTGATAGCTATCTAATTGTTAAGCTAACTACCGGAGAACTCATGGTTAATACCTTATCCCAGTCTGCGCCTAAGGAACCAAAGCAGGGAATTAAAGCACCAAGCAAAGAAACTGTACTGACTCCCCGGTTTTACACTACAGACTTTGAAACTGCGGCTAGCCTAGATTTGTCTGCTCAGGAAAAAGAGTTGCAGGCGATGTTAGCAGAAATGCGGGCAGATTACAACCGCCACCATTTTGTGCGGGATGAGGCGTTTGAGCAGTCTTGGGAAGATATCGGCGCACAAGCACGCCAGTCTTTTATTGAGTATTTGGAACGTTCTTGTATTTCCGAGTTCTCTGGGTTTTTGCTGTTTAAGGAACTATCGCGCAAGCTGAAAACTCGCAATCCCCTGTTGGCGGAGATATTTAATTTGATGGCGCGTGATGAAGCGCGTCATGCAGGATTTTTGAACAAAGCAATGGGCGATTTTAAACTGTCGCTGGATTTGGCTGATGTGACGAAAAGACGCACCTATACGTTTTTCCCCATCGATTGGGTAATTTACACGGTATATCTCTCAGAAAAAATTGGCTACTGGCGTTACATCATTATTTATCACCATTTGCAACAGCACCCAGAAAACCAGTTTTACCCAATTTTCCGCTATTTTGAAAGCTGGTGTCAGGATGAAAACCGTCATGGGGATATATTTAAAGCTTTATTGCGATCGCAACCCCAACTGTGGAAAACTTGGAAAGCCAGGCTGTTAAGTCGCTTTTTCCTGTTATCGGTGTTTGCTACCCACACTTTAACAGTTCACGAACGGGCAGGATTTTATGACTCATTGGGGCTGGATGCCACAGAATTTGACCGCCAAGTTGTGTGCAAAACTAATGAAACGGCTGGACGAGCTTTTCCTGTAATGTTAAATACGGAACATCCCAAGTTTTTCTCGCGTTTGCATCGCTGCTCTGATTACAACTTGAAATTGGTAGAAATTGAGGGCAGTTCTCAGCCTAAATTTGTGAAGGTAATTCGGAAAATACCCTTAGTTGCGGCAATTGTTTGGAATCTATTGCTACTTTACTTGATTAAACCCATCAATACCGAAGCTTTGCGCGGACAAGTTTGTTAATTTGCCGAAGCGATCGCTTTTTTAATTTCAAGTAAAACAACTACAATTTTGCAACCCTATGGTATGTAGAGATTGTTCAGTACTGTCTCTACATTTTCTTATGTCTGAGGAAAACACTTAAACATCAACCCTGAAGTTGATTCCGGGAACCCTGAAGTTGATTCCGGGTACGCGAAACACGGAAACGTCAACCCGGAAGTTGATTCTGGGAACCCTGAAGTTGATTCCGGGTACGCGAAACACAGAAACGTCAACCCGGAAGTTGATTCTGGGAACCCTGAAGTTGATTCCGGGTACGCGAAACACGGAAACGTCAACCCGGAAGTTGATTCCGGGAACCCTGAAGTTGATTCAAAGAACCCTGAAGTTGTTACACGAGAAATGCATTCATTTTCATTGCGATCGCACTTTTACAGCGTATTTTAGGTAAATCAGGTATGCGGGTAGGGGCATGGCACTGCCATGCCCTGACAATTATCTGTACTTGCTGCTGTAAATTGGTGTTGTGGAAAAGCGATCGCTGTTTTTGAATCAGGCTGTAATTGCGATCGCACTGGAAAATAGGTGTAATGAAAGCGCAGGAGCATCCCAATTTTGACCTGAATAAATTTGTAGTGAGCATCTTGCTCCCTAAGCAGCATCTTGCGGGAGCATCCCAATGAGTGCAAATTTATCAAATTAAAACTAGTCATTGCGAATGGAGCGTTAGCGCAGCGTTAGCGACGAAGGAGCGTCAGCCCAATGAAGCAATCGCAAAGTCTATCTGCTGCGATTGCTACCCTGCGGGAACGCTTTCAGCGAACGCTTCATTTCATTACGCTCGCAATGACAAAATATGTTTTTACACATTTGGGATGCTCCCGCATCTTGCTCCCTAAGAAGCATCTTGCTCCCTAATGTCAACTTTCAAATTGGTGAAGTGAAAGCGCGGCACTTTTCATATAGCAGCTTTCTGAATTACAAATTACTTAAACGCTTCAACTCATCATCTGTAATAGGATTCTTCCCAGCCTTGAGGTCTTTTACCCAGCTTTCCCGTTGTGCTTTCCAATCTTTATTATCAGCCTGGGCGATGTAGGCTTTAAAATCAGCAATTGCGCCTTGATAGTCACCTGTTAACGCCCGCGCCAAGCCACGACTATCACGAATATTGCCATCTTTAGGGGCAAGCTTCACGGCTTGTTCACAAGCAACCATCACATCGGCGGCTTGTTTTTGCAAACTGCCTTCCCAGCATAAATTATTCCAAGAACCGGCAGAAATTTTGACTTTTGGATCTAACTGTTGGGCATTGGTGTAAGCTGCTAATGCTTCCTTAAACTTATCTTCTGCGATCAGGCTTGCTCCTTGCTCAACCAACAGAGAAAATGCTTTTGCCTTTGGTTGAAAGTCTAAACTGGGGTCTAGTTGTAATGCTTGCTGGAAATTAGCAACTGCACCGTCAAGATTGCCTGCTTGTACTAGGCTCTCACCTTTTTCAACTAAGGCTGAAGCTTTTGCCAATTGTTTGGCTTTTGCTTGGGGGTCAAATTTTAAGCTGGGATTCCATTCTAATGCTTGGCGGAACTTGGCAACCGCAAGATTAATATCTTGATTTCGGGCTAATTCTTCACCTTGGGTAACTAATGCTGGTGCGGCTTCTTTTTTAATAGCTGTAGTTTGGCAGGCTTTGAGGTCTGCCAGCACATCTGGATGAATAACTAAGTAATTATTCAGCCAATTGCAACCACTAGTTAATAAATTATCTAAATCCAAATCCCATAAAATTACTGTGCTGTCAGAACTTGCAGAGGCAATCGTCTTGCCGTCGGGACTGAAACTCACACTAAAGACAAAACCGCTATCCCCCTTGAGGGTTTTGAGTAGTTTGCCAGAGATGTCCCAGAGTTTGACTGTGCTGTCAGAACTTGCAGAGGCAATCGTCTTGCCGTCGGGACTGAAACTCACACTATTGACAGAACCGCTATGCCCGTTGAGGGTTTTGAGTAGTTTGCCAGAGATGTCCCAGAGTTTGACTGTCCTGTCAAAACTAGCAGAGGCAATCGTCTTGCCGTCGGGACTGAAACTCACACTAAAGACAAAACCGCTATGCCCCTTGAGGGTTTTG
>NZ_AP018178.1:9187509-9579955 GCF_002368195.1 Calothrix sp. NIES-2100
CTGTCAGAACTTGCTGTGGCAATCGTCTTGCTGTCGGGACTGAAACTCACACCCCTGACAGAACCGCTATGCCCGTTGAGGGTTTTGAGTAGTTTGCCAGAGATGTCCCAGAGTTTGACTGTGCTGTCATCACTTGCTGTGGCAATCGTCTTGCCGTCGGGACTGAAACTCACACTATTGACATAATCGCTATGCCCTTCTAATATGTTACGTTCTCTGAATTGATTTTCGTCTGATTGTAAATATACTGCCTGCCGTAATGTTGCAATTGTCTGCATTCGGGTGCTTGGGGATGCATATTCGGCATTTTTGAGGTTTCCTCCTGCTTTTAAGCCTTCTATCAGGGAATTAAAGTTTTGCTCTAAAATAAAAAACGCTTCATTAGAATTCGTCAGGGCGTTAATTTCACTGATCGCGGCTTGTTTTTTTTGCTCTTCTGCCGTATGTGCTTCATTCACTGCTGTAAACGCTAACCCAGCAAATATTAGACTGGCGGCAATTGAACCCATCAAAGAGCCTTTGAGAAAATTCCTGAGCTTATCTTCACTAAGTTTTATTTGCTTTCTTTGTTCTTCCAGTTCCGCCATCAACTGTTTCAATTGTTTTACTTGTTCTCTTTCTTGTTCCAGTTCCACCATTACCTTCTTTAAGTTGGGTTCCTTTTGCTGGTGGATAAAGGCGGCTAAATAATCATGTACTAGTTGATAACGGTTCGCTGGGTTTTCTGGTAATAAAACCACTAAGCCAGATTTGACAAAAATATCTAATATCAAATCTAATTTATTGCCATTGCCGCTGGCATTTGTCACTAATGCTTGCAAATCTCTTTCTAGTTCAGCACGAGTCTTTAGGGGGCGAGTTCCTTTGTCATCGGTAAGCAAATAAAGCAATAATTCCGCTGCTGGCTGATTTTCTGTACCGCAGTCATCAACCACTTCTTTTAAGTAGCGCTTCACTAGTTCTTGTTTGGCGTTAGTCCCAAGTTCTTGATACTTCGCCAGTGTGGTAATCTCATCGGTTTGCAGTTGCGCCCCTACCACCTGCAACTCAATTGGGCGCACTTCTCCCAGTTCTCCGGCTAACTCTTGGACTAGTTGGTCAATTAACGCAGGTTCTAAATAAAAGGTAGTATGTTGAGTTAAGCGCTGAATAATTGCCTTAGCATCAGTGGGTGAAAAATTCCCCAACTCATAAAGCACATTATTGCTGAGTATATCATTGCCAATAATCTTCAGACTGGAAAGGCGATTGCATTCCAGCAAATAATGCAAGTAATCCATCCGCAGTGACAAAATCACTTTTACAGAGAGGATATTCAGACATTCTCCCAGGAACTCAAAAAACTGTCGTCTTTGTTTTGGTTCTGGGTAAACGAAGAAAAATTCTTCAAATTGGTCAAAAATTAGTACAGTTCGCAGGTTGTGTTGTTCGTTTTCCCGCAGTTGAGTGAGAAGAGTGAGAGGTGAGACGCGGGGACGCAGGGACGCGGGGACGCGGGGAGGTTTTGGGTTTGGATTGTCGTGTTCGGAACTTGGATTGTTGAGTAAAAAGCTTGGATTGTTATGTTCTGAACTCGGAGTGTCGGGTAAAAAGCTTGGATTGTTGTGTTCTGAACTCGGAGTGTCGGGTAAAAAGCTTGGATTGTTGTGTTCTGAACTCGGAGTGTCGGGTAAAAAGCTTGGAGTGTCGTGTTCCAAACTCGGAGTGTCGGGTAAAAAGCTTGGAGTGTCGTGTTCCAAACTCGGAGTGTCAAATTCCAACTCTTTTCCTTCCTCTATCACCGCGTCTCCGTGTCTCCCCGTCCCTGCGTCTTCATCTCCTCCCAACACCCGCCCCAACTCTTCTACCCAATTGGTATACACGCGAATAGCAACGACTAAGTTATCTTGTACGCCAATGGCTTTTTGTTTCAAAGCTGGGACTAATCCCGCATTGACTAAGGAACTTTTACCAACACCCGATTGCCCATGAATGACAATTAATTTATAATCTGGGCGACCGATGCGTTCTATTAACCTTTCTACATCCAATTGACGACCAGATGCGGCAATTTCTGGGGCAATATTATCTCGATTATCTACTTGTAATGCTGCTAAAACTTGGGTATCTAACTGTTTTGTGGCTTGTAATCTCCCTGCACCAATAAACGCCCGTAAACCAAATTGCTGCTCAATGGAATTTGCTTCTAGTTTGGCATCAAAGGCTTTGAGATATTGCTTTTGCTGAAAATATAAGTCTTGTAATTTATCCAGAATCTGCAAATAAATCTGGGGGTCGTTGTCTGTTATACTTAATTTTCTAGCTCGTTCTAAGTTATTAATTGCTGTTTGATGTTGTGCTAAATTCTCTTGGGCTAAAGCGATGATTAATAATAACTTTTGCCGATGAGAGATGACATTTATCTGTGATAACTCTAGCGGTACGGGCTGATGAGTCGTGGAGACAAATTTTAATGCTGTTTCGGCTAATTCTTGGGCTTGTTGCCAGTGTTTCTGTCCGAATGCTGACTCTGCTAAAAAACCATAATCCTGAGATATTTTCAGAGTATTATTCTCGGCTTCATGGAAAATTAAAGCCTGTTGGGCTAAAGTTTTGAGTTGTTGCCAATCTTCTAAATAGCTGAGGATGATGCCGAATTGCTCAAGGGAATTGGCAATTAAATCGGGGCGTTGGGCGGCTTGAAAGGCGGCGATAGTTTGTTGGAGATTATTTCTAGTTGGCTGTTGATTTACAGTCGCTTCTCTACAAGGTGCAGAGTTATGAATTAACGCTGTATCCGCCGCTTCATGATTGTTTGGCTGCAAATTTAGGCTGTTGGTGTCTAACCCCAGCCTTCTACGTGGTAGGCAATTTCTGTCATCTGCTCTAGCTTTTTCGTAATAGCAAATGGTAATTTGTGTAAATATCTTTCCTTGACGCTCAAAATCATTAATTGTCCGCCAATAATCTAAACTTTGATTATAATGCTCAATCGCGGCATCGAGATTTTTATTGATATATTCAACTAAACCCAAGACAAAATCACAGTTGGCTTTTAACTCAGGTGCTAAATCTGGTGTCCGAGTTTGTAATTCTTGCCAAGCTGATTTAATTTCCGAGAGACTTTCTAAATTTATATTTAAAATATTGGCAAATAATTCTGATGCAGTATGTTGGAGAAACTCAATTAAATCAGGAATAGCGATCGCAAAGTTTTTCGTAGTTGCCCAACTCTCTAAATCTGGCGCTATTTGCATTAACTGTTTGTGAATTTCATCGTTCACCCACAACACAATCGGGAAGGGGAAACTTTTGCGAAACTCTTCCCGCACCTGATTAGCAGCAGTCAACATTTGGGGTAAATCGTGCAATTTATCTAACCCCACAATCATCAAAGCTGGGACATTATCCCCACATTCCTCACGAATGGCGGTGTATAGTGTCCTTTGGGATGGTTTGAGAGTTAAAACGTGAATCTTAACCGTAGAGATTTCCTGTAATCTGGCAATTAAGCGATCGCGCTGTTGCACATAATTGCACCTTGCCAAAATCAGTTTAAATTGCCCAACAGAAGCTTGAATAGCCCAAGCTAGTTGTTGTAAAGAGCGATCGTGGTCGGTTTGCTGTTCACTCATAAATCAAGGGAACGGGGAACGGTGGATTTATATCCCCGACTTCTTCAAGAAGTTGGGGATCTGGGATATGGTCAGTCAGAATTAGCTGCTTAATTCTTTGGCTTCTGTCAAAATGGGGTTAACATCAAACCAAGACTCGCCGCGATCGCGATATTCAAAAACAAAGCGACTGCGAATCAGTTTTTGATATCCTTGGTCGTCGCTGACTTTTTTTCTCTGCTTGACATGACGTAATAATTGCCACTCATCATCAGAAATTGGCATTGTCATTTCGTTGCGACGCGCACGTATTACCTGTTCTAAGGTGTCACGGGAAAGGGGAAGGGTCATTTCTTCCATAATCCAGGTGTTTAGCAACCGCAACAAGTCGCGCACATGACCGCCACTCATGTAACATAAGCGGTCTAAGCTGCTGATATCGTCAAATATTTCTGTAATATGATTTAAACGCTCCTCTGGTTCCATGTAAGGAAAGGCTCTTGCTAAGACCATCTGCTGGATCAGTGCCATTCCCTTGTCGTGGATGCTACCATCAGGCCATTGTACGGGAACCATCGGCAAAACCTTTGGGTCTTCGGGGAATCGCTGAGTCAAAGTGCCATAATCATTAGAGAATTTCAGCGATAGGGGCATGGTATAAACTAAATGACAATTTAACTTAGTTAAAAACTCACCCTGATCGACAAATAAATATTCCTGTTGCGGACGACCCCAAGATTTGACGCGGTTATCGATGCGGTCGAGGTTATCGACAATTACCACTAAACCTTTTTTACCTTGTTGCTTAAGTTTGGCGATCGCAGGTTCTAACAGTTCGCGGTTAATGGCTTCGAGTAACTTGGTTTTCTGCGGCCCTAAATATTGATTGAGTTTTTCCCGCAATGTGGGATCGTTTTTGATTTTGGTGGTAATTTCCCCAATTCCAAAGGCTAAAGATACCTTTTCCTTTTCCGCCAAGTAACCCACATCCCCAAAACTGGGAACTTTGACCTTAACTGCTGTGACTTCGGAGTTTAAGACCTTCAAAGCACCTTGCAGCAATTCATTAAATTTGCTGGTTTCTGCCAGTGTAATTTTATCGAGACTTTGACTTACACGCCGCGCGATCGCCAATAATACATCGGCAATATCGACATCAGTCATTTCCAGGTCTTCGCTAGACTCAAAATACACTACATGAAAGCCTACCTTTTCTAGTTCCGCCTGTAACCTTAATAACTCCGTCGATTTACCGCAACCAATATGTCCAGTAAATAAAGTACAGGTAGGCTGATTTGGTTTAAAATATGTGATTTTCTGTTGCAGCTTGTTAATAATATCCCCGCCCCGCACCGCAGAAAAGTCTATATAATACTTTGCATCCAGTTCATTATTGATAAACAAAGTCCGGCTAGGGTCAGTAGCTTGAAAGAAGGTCAGTACATCTAAAGCCATAATGCTAGTATTCTATTTAGCTTATATGTGCGAAATATTCTTATTAGCAAGAAGACAGTTATTTACAGCAACTTAACTATCTATAATCTCTGTATATTGGGCATCACCTACGAAAATACAACCCCGATGCGATGACAATGCCCACTAGGTATAATTGAACATTCCAGTATTTATACTATAGTGAATCAGCAATAATAAGCAATGGTTAATAAATTCTAGACTGTAAATTTTTGTACAAGTGATTTAATCGGATTGTGTGATTAACGATCAACAATTTTCCTTAATTCTCCAAGGGTGCTGCTGGCGAATGGTAAGTCTTGGATTTTAATTTAGATAACAAAACTTATCTGGCAAATCTGAAATGGGAGCAAAGAAAAATCCCTAACCCTCCCCTTAGAAAGGGGAGGGTTAGGGTGAGGTAAAAATATTTGATACATTAATCATGACTTTTAAAACAACCTCTAAGTACTACTTCGACGAATATTCATGTAGATACTTTAATGCCCAATGCCCATTTTCATCATTTTTTATTTTTTCAACGCCAGCGTCAAACCATCGCCAATCGGTACTAAACTCAGAGTAATCCGCTGGTCTTGATGTAACTTTTCATTAAAGGCGCGAATTTTGCCAGTTCTGTTATCCTGCACTTGCGGATCGGCAACTCTTCCCGACCAAAGGACATTATCGATCGCAATCAGTCCACCCGGACGTACCAATTGTAGCGATCGCTCATAATAAACATCATAGTTGCTCTTATCCGCATCAATAAAGGCAAAATCAAAGGTTTCGGCTTCACCTGCGGCTAGCAATCTATCCAAAGTATCTAAAGCTGGGGCAATATGTAGGTCAATTTTATTTGCCACTCCTGCTTGCTGCCAATAACGACGGGCGATCGCTGTAAACTCTTCACTGACATCACAAGCTACTACCTTACCATCACTTGGTAACGCTAAAGCTACCACCAGCGTACTGTATCCCGTAAATACCCCTAACTCTAAAGTTTTTTTCGCACTTATTAATTTCACCAACAAAGCCATAAACTGCCCTTGTTCAGGAGCAATTTGCATCCTAGCCATCGGATGCTGGGCTGTTTCTTGGCGCAATTGAGCCAAAATTTCTGCTTCTCGCAAAGAGACAGACAGTAAATAATTATAAAGATGTGGTTCGAGTCCCAGTGTTTGATTTGTCATTGGTAATGGGCATGGGGCATGGGGCATTGGGCATTGGGCATTTGTCTCGGTTCCCTTGTCCTCCCTGTTCCCTTGTTTACCTAATCTCTACCATTTGCCTTTTACGATCAATAATAATATGCCAAACCCGAAAGATAATCACAACACCTTGCGGGAAGTATTAACCAACGCTAAAGCGATCGCCGTCGTGGGACATTCAGATAAACGCGATCGCACCAGCTATCAAATTGCTCAATTTTTAAAGCAAGCAGGTTACATAGTTTATCCCGTAAACCCCTTAGTGAAAGAAATTGATGGTCAGCCATGCTATCCTTCCCTCAGAGAAATTCCCGATAGTATAGATATTGTTAATATTTTTCGCCGTTCTGAGTATTTACCACAAATTATAGAAGCAGCAATTGCCATTAATGCCAAAACCGTGTGGGCACAATTAGGGATCTGGAATCAAGCTTCAGCACAGCAAGCTTTAGATGCTGGTTTAAACGTGATTATGGATGCTTGCATCAAAGTTGAGTATCTGCGCTTGGGAATAGATCGAGTCAAAAATCAAAACGCCACTCAAAAAGATTTTTGAGTAGCGAAAAACTAAATCTACAGGGAAAAGTATTTATTTAGGTATAACTATCAGTTTGTTATAAATTAGAAAACTCAATCTTGGGGGTACATTAGATGGACATTAGTGCATCTTCTGTTACCAAACTCGATCTGCGGAAATAAGAAGCAGAGTTCAGTCCGAGTTTATTACAATATTCAGCACATTTGCGGCATATAGCGGCGCAGAACTTCATTGTGTCATCGCCACTCATCTGTTCACAAGCCATAGCAGTGCGATCGCAAATTTGGGCGCACAAGCTACAGGTGTTTCCCATAAACTCAGAGCCGTCATTAATCATGTTGACGCACATCATGCACATTTCCGCGCAATCCCGCATCATGGACATCATCGTCATATCCATATATTGACCGCCTTGACTCTTGCAGTATTTAAGGGTGTCAATACAAGCTGTTTGGGATTCGATACAGATTTGTTTGCAAGCTTCCAATTCGCTGAGTATAGATTCAGTTGCGATCATCATCAAAAGTCTCCTAGTTTTCGCGGCTGGTAGTTTGGCTGACTTAATAGCAATGTAAAACTTTATTTTTGGTAAATCAATAGTTTTTACAGTGCGAGGAATTTCAAGGCCACTATATCTATGTACTTGACGTAAATTCAGCAGCTTGATAATATTTGATGAGAATCTAATTAGCTCAAATTCCCATCAAATAAGGGCTGAGACTCTTGTGCTAGCTATCCCGAATGACTTTTTTGAAGTAACCTCTCCCTGAATATCCAAAATTTACTGTCGCTTTGTTTGATTTATCCGGCTAGCAAATAAAAAATATTTCTGGAATCGGAGCGCTGTTATTTTCTAGTTGCTCAAACCTCAAAGCCTTATCTAGCAAACAATATAGTTAGATACATAATTGAGCGACCTCATTAGTTGAAAAAATGCTATGAGTATATTTTCTTATGTTTGATTTATATCAAAATTTCATGACTTTATTTCCATTCTGCAACAATACTCACCCTAGAGCGAGGGATATAGGATGTTTGAAAAGTTGCAAAGTATACTAGAAACCTCTCTCCAAACCTCTCCCCTACAAGGGGAGAGGCTTTGAAACCCTTCTTCCCTTGTAGGGAAGGGGGAACTCGGGGACTCCTCTGGAAATAGGGGGGAGAGGTTTTTGAGACTTAAATGTTACTCTAAATACTTTTCAAACATCCTCTAAGGCGGTGGAAATAAATCAAACTATGTTACTAAACGTAAATAGGCTTGAAACTCTTACCAATGACTAATGACAAAGGACAAATGACAGCCATCGCCAGTGATGTTTAATTGCGCCGACCTACTTACCAATGATCAATGACCAATGACAAAGCGCAAAGTCTGAGCTAAGGCTTCCTTAGATCAGAACTTTGTAAGAATGACGACCATAGCCACTTAGCTTTAATTACGCCGACCTACTTATCTTTCTACATTCCACTTTTTTTTGACGAAATTCTCTAACATAGATTATAATCTACACTAAACCAATAGAATTAGTGTAGATTACTGTTGAATTGAAGGTAACAATAGCAATGACATTAGCCCCACACATCAGTATTGAGAGCGATAAGAGTGTAAATCATCATTTTTTGTGGAAGATATATCAAATAGTTACAGCATTATGCAAGCGGCTATGGTGGCACACTAAAGCATATACAACAGTTTTCGGTATTATGTCTATGGCGTTTGCCAGTTTGGGCTTTTTATATATCCAGTGGTCTGGGAAAAAGCTAACTCAATCTCTTCAGAATGAGACTGTTGTCGAACAAAAATGACTCTATATAAAAGGTTGCAAATTACATCTTACCTTGCTCCCAATTGGTTTGAGTTTTATCAAGCGATCGCAGCTTATTTAGGTCGAGTTTTAAAACTAGAATTCCAACTACAGCAAGCTGAACAAGACCCTTTAGAAGACCCGCTATTATTCCAAGACAAAATAGACTTAGCTTTTATTTGTGGATTACCACTAATTCGCTATAGCCAAATAATTTCCCATCAATTGCAGACGTTGGTTGCGCCTGTGATGGAATCATTACGATACGGCAATTCTCCGATTTACTATGCAGATGTGATTGTCAATGCTCATAGTAATATCAAAAAATTTACAGATTTAGCAGGCAAAACATTCTGTTATAACGATCCTGGTTCTAACAGTGGTTACAATTTACTCTGCCATCGGTTAATTCAGGAAGAAGATCCGCAAAATTTCTTTGGTAAAACCGTACAATCAAACTTTCATCAGCGTTCAATTCGCTGGGTAGTTGAGGGATTGGCAGATTGTGCAGCTATAGACAGTGTGGTATTAGAACAAGAATTAAACAAATCTCCCGAATTATCACAACATTTGCGTGTGGTGGAAGTACTAGGGCCTGCCCCAATGCCACCTTTGGTTGTAGCACAGCATCTAGGTGTATCTTTAATTGAACAAATGCAGTTAGCGCTACTCCAACCAGATGCAGAGTTGCAAAAAGTGATGGCACAATTTGGAGTTAGGCGTTTTGCATCTGTGAAATTGGCAGATTATCAAATATTAAATCAAATTTATCGCGATCGCTCTTGTGTCAGCTTGCCATGAAATTATTTCTTCCTTTGCGTTTTTGCGCCTACTCTGCGAGACGCTGCGCGAACGTCGGTGGTTCATTTATCTGAAAATATTTGTAAATAAAATACTTTTGAACCGCAGAGGACGCAGAGAACGCAGAGAAAAATACAGAGTTTAAAGTACTAAACCACATCTATTTTGAAAACCATAGTTTTAAAAGTAGTGGGAGCATCTTGCTCCCTGCTCTTCATAGCGGGCAACTCCCTGCTCTTCATAGCGGGCAAGATGCCCGCACTACTCCAGGTTTCAAAATGGACAAGGTTTAAAAGCTTGAAGAAAGCGAATTTAATCAAAGAACAAATTTAAAATCAAAAATTACCGAATTTTAGATTTTGGATGAGATTCTCCAATCTAAAATCCAAAATCTAAAATCCAAAATTGATTCACGAAGCTGCATAAATCCAACTCTGCTTTTGAGCCGAAAACGCTGCATCTTGATAAACTTGCTGAAATAATACTTGCTGTGCATGACTCCCGCCAATTGTATGCAAGCGCGACAACACAGGTTTGAGTTCTGCAACGGTGGTGTTAAAATCACCTTGGGCATGAGCTACCATCCCTCTAGCTGCGGGAATTGCTACCTCTAGCCAACGCTGACGCAGAAACGGATTGATTCTCAAAGTATGATATTGCATACTCTGTAGCATTTGCTTTACCCAGTCATGGTGTCCAGCTTTGGTAAGTGCATAGACATAATGTAAATCCTGGAATGGTAATGCGTGTTCTTCAATCCGGCTGTAAAGATAAGGACTGATCGCTTCCCAACGGTTCCCCACATTTACACCGCGCAATTCTAACCGTAATAACAGTGAAATGGCTGATACTTGGTCTTTGGGAGATTGCTTGTTAGCACGTTCCCAAATGTGACGATCGTAGAGTTGGAGAACTTTTTGGTAGTTTTCTAACTGCCAATAATACAGTGCAATGTGCCACCAGTTGTGGGTGTAGAGCATAGAGTTGCAGTTTTCCCAGGTATCTGCAAAACTCTCCATCCAAGTTATCCCCTCATCGACTCTTCCCTGAGTTTCCATCAAATGGGCGATCGCATGATGCGCCCAAGGATCATATCTATTTAAGGCGATCGCTCTCAATGCCATCTTTTCTGCTGCTTTGAGTTGGTTACATTGTTCTAACCCAAACGCCACCATTCCGTATAAATAATGATTTTCCTGATTTCTAGGTAAAACTTTTTGCGCAATTTGCAGTAATTTTTCTGGCTCGCCTAAGTAAAAATAGTGATACTGTCCCTGTTGCACGGAAATCAAATCTTGGGGAAATCGGTTGGTGATTTTTTCGTGAATGGCGATCGCTACTTCAATCTCTTGATTTGCCCAAGCGGAAATTGCTTGCAGATATAATTTTTCTCTGGTAGTAATCTTTGCTGAATGCTGTTGTGCTATTTGCAAATATGGTTGAGCTTGCTGCCAAGCTTTGCTGTTCTCTTGGCTGAGATAATAAGCAGCCGCATAAGCATGAGCTAATGCACAAGTGGGATCTGCCGCAATTGCTTGCAAAATCGCTGTTTCTGCATCTTTGCCATAATAAAGCGCCTGATCGATGAAACGGTTAATGGCGGCGATCGCTTGGGCTTTTTCTGTCGTGACAACTAGTCCTTGTGCATCTTTAAGCATAATAAATTCCTTGCACTCAATTTTACAGTCGTGCTGGTAATATCACTATTAAACTACGGTAAATCTGTCGAATTAGTGTTGTTATGTTTATGAGTATGTCATACCCAATTCCAAACGGCAAGTATAAAACTACTAAAAGTTGATAGATTAACCGGATTTATTTTGCCCAAGGTCTTGATTTGCCTTACTAGCTGTGCGATAGTCTAAGAGTAAAAATAATACGGTAGACAGATAGACTTACCGTAATAAAAAATTTGGCTCTAACATAGATATCATGCAGCTACTTTGGTTTATTCCGACTCACGGTGAAGGGCGCTATCTAGGTACTGCTATAGGCGGGCGGGTAGTCAACTTTGATTACTGGCGACAGATTGCCCAAGCTGTGGATCATTTGGGTTTTACAGGGGCATTATTACCTACAGGCCGTTCTTGTGAAGATGCTTGGATTTTGGCATCTACTTTGGTAACACACACCAAGCAGATGAAGTTTTTGGTAGCGATTCGTCCGGGGTTGATGTCACCGGGAGTAGCAGCACGGATGGCGGCGACATTCGATCGCATTTCTGGAGGGCGATTGTTGATTAACGTCGTTACAGGTGGCGATCCGGTGGAATTGGCGGGAGATGGATTACATCTTTCTCATGATGATCGCTACAAATTAACAGCTGAATTTTTGACAGTGTGGCAACAGATAGCAGGAGGGGAAACTAGCGACTTTCAGGGAGATTATCTTAACATTGAAGGCGGTAAGCTGTTATTTCCCACAGTCCAGAAACCTCATCCGCCGCTGTGGTTTGGCGGTTCTTCAGCCATTGCGCAAGAAATTGCGGCTAAACACGTAGATGTGTACTTAACTTGGGGCGAACCACCAGAACAAGTGGCGCAAAAGATTGCTTCGGTTCGCCGACTAGCAGAAGCACAAGGTAGAACAATCCGGTTTGGGATTCGTTTACACGTAATTGTGCGGGAGACTGAAAGCCAAGCTTGGGATGCAGCCAACGATTTAATTCGCTATGTAGATGAAACTGCGATCGCTAGAGCCACTCAAGCCTACGCGCGTATGGACTCCGTTGGACAACAGCGGATGACAGTATTACACAACGGTAGTCGGGAAGCATTGGAAATTAGTCCGAATTTGTGGGCGGGAATTGGCTTAGTGCGTGGTGGTGCTGGGACTGCTTTAGTAGGCGATCCGGATACCGTGGCGCAAAGAATGTTTGAATATCAAAAGTTAGGTATCGATAGCTTCATCTTTTCTGGTTATCCCCATTTAGAAGAAGCATACCGAGTAGCAGAATTACTCTTTCCTCGGTTACCCCTACAAAATCTCCCAACCCAACAACCGCAACTATTAAGTCCCTTTGGTGAAGTTGTAGCTAACCAAGAATTCCCAGAACAGCCAGTAAAAGAAAAGACAATTGCTACCGTAGATTAACATCAGGATTTATTGAACATGGCACATATATTAGCGATCGCGGGTAGTCCCTCTCACCCTTCGAGAACCTACGCTCTTTTGGAACAAGCAGCTAAAACCCTATCAGAGCAAGGATTAAATATTGATATCATCTCAGTCAGAGATATACCTGCTGAAGACTTAGCCTATGGACGTTACGATAGTACCGCATTACAACACCCAAAAGCATTACTCGAAAAAGCTAGTGGTGTAATTATTGCTACGCCAATTTATAAAGCAGCCTACACAGGTGTACTGAAAGCATTTCTGGATTTATTACCCCAAAAAGCCTTAACAGGCAAAGTTGTGCTACCTATAGCTACAGGTGGGACGATCGCCCATTTATTATCAGTAGAGTATGCTTTGAAACCTGTGTTATCAGAATTAGGCGCAAGGCACATTTTGAGTACAGTTTACGCAGTCGATAAGCAAATTCAAATTCAGGCTGATGGCGCGGTACAACTCGATCAAGAAATTGCCCAAAGATTACAAGATGTTCTGCAAGAGTTTGCTTTAGCAGTTAATTATTCTCAAAATGCACCTCAAGAATTAGCCCATGCTAATTAATTAAAGTCATCAAATACTTCCAAGTTACCAGCAGATAGGCAATTCCCACCTGTCTGCTGTTTTTTGATTGATTTCAAATTAGGCGATCGCAGCTGATGAAGAAGATTCTGCGATCGCTTTTTTCTGTCGGCTTGTCAAATCATCTGTCCCAACGTCCAAGAATCTCCGTGTCTCCGTGTCTTTTACCACAAGATTATGGTAACATATATTACTAAAGCATAAACTACTAAATTTTGATAGACTAACTGTAGATTAAGAGAAAACAAAAATAGCGTCAGAAGTCGGTGATTAACTGTTTCCTTCATTACCTATTTTTATGCAGCAGAAATTTCCGCAAATCACCCCAATTGATAGCCGCATTCGCATACCTCAGCATTATCAACGCCAACCGCTAATTTCCCGTTTGGTGTCGCGCTATGGTGTCACAGTCAATATTACCGCTGCAATGCTCACAACTTCAGAAAGTTATGGTTGGTTTGACTTGCAACTCCAAGGTAATTCAGAACATATCTGCGATGGGCTGCTGTATCTACAGAATTTGGGAGTAGATTTAATGCAGCTGAGCATCTCCGGCAACGTGCAGTATAACTTGAACTCTCAGCCGTTTCCTAAATCAACTCAAAAATTCCCCCACTTACCAATACCTCAAGATACTCAAGCCCATGAAGTTCACAACGGTCAATCTTACCGGCTACGCTTGCAGGTTTGCATCTTGAAAGATTATTACCATCAACCAATCATCTTTGACTTAGTTGCTCGATATGGAATCACTGTCAATATTATTGCAGCTTCACTAGCCGCCCATCAGCAAGATGATGGTTGGTTTGATTTAGATCTTTGGGGTAAACCGCAACAACTGATTGCTAGTTTCAATTACTTAAAAACCCTAAATTTACCCCTGTGGTTAGACTCATCTTCTCTGCAAGGACATCTCATTTAAAGGCTTTTATATTTATGGTTTCATTTCTTTATAGAAACAACAGTATAACTCGACTGCGTGTGCGTTTATATATTCCAGCCAATTACTGGCGAGAACCAATTATTTCCCAGATGATTTCTCGTTATAACTTAACAGTTAATATTACCGGAGCCAAGTTAGATAAAAACACTAATAGACAAGGATGTTTTGACTTAGAACTGCGGGGTTGTCTGTCTAACATCACTGATTGTTTGAGTTATTTAGAATCTTTAAATATCAAGATTGTGGGTAAAGCAAATACAGATGGTGACAGTTGGAGTTGTTAATAATTTTTCATCAGGGTGATGTAGGGACAAGGAGGACAAGGGAGATGAGGGGACAAGGGAGACAAGGGAGACAAGGAAGACAAGTAAGCAGAGGAGAAATAACCAATGCCCAATGCCCCATGCCCTACTTACCTCTATCACTCCAGAATATAACTACCCAAATAATCTAGAGGAACTGTAAACACATAGTATAGTACACCGCCTCCGAGGAGAGTCACAGCTAGACTCGCCAGAAGTATCCAACGGTCTGGGGGTTGATAAGTATCCTCGTCAATATCTTTGCGCACGGCGAAATAATGCTGTGTTGAAAGTAATACTGTTAATACCCCGACTAATGCAAATGCTAAACCTAACTTCCAACCATTACCAGGAGGTTGTGGCGCTAATGGTGGTCGGATGATCCGCAACCGCACAATCAACACACCAAAACCCATGAGTGCAATACCACTCCGCATCCATGCTAAATAAGTGCGTTCATTCGCTAAGTGATCCCGAACTCGATCTGACCTATACTTCTTTTTTTCTAAATTCTTCACTTCGAGTTTTGCTGTTTCTATCTTCATACCAATTTATCTGTTAAATGAGCTTTGGGTGTCAGTTATCAGTTGTTAGTTGTCAGTTGTTTGTAATGAAAGTTGAACCTAGGCAGATATTCTTAAATTATACAGTTGATGAATATAAAATTTTCCATAAAATATTTTTATTAATTTTTATTGATGAATAGCTTTTATAATATAAATATAAAAAAAGAGCCAGAAAAGTTCTGACTTATAGTTTTAATTTACGATTTTGACTTCATTGACATATTCAATCCATGCCAGTTATTTAATCGTTGATTTGTGCAGTGGTAATTCCAGCATCTAGCGCCGCTTGTAAATCTTCAGGAATCAACCAATTAACTTCACCAGCTTGGAAAACTTTGGCAGGTGGGATATTAAATTCAATTTCTCCAGTTTGGGGGTTAGTTGTAGCAACTAACTGAGTTCCATGAACAATCTTAATAGCTTGAGCAGGTATAGCTGCTTGCTCTGCTGTCGCTGCTTGTGCAGGAAGATAAACACCTTGACAGTCCCACTCATCATCAGTTTCTACACCACTGGGGAGCAGATACAATTCATTATCGTAAGTTGAAGTAGATTTTTTCGATTTCTCTCCGTAGATTAACAGTGTTTTATCTGTATCATTGCGACAAATTCCCACAGCATCTTCACTAGTTTGCAAAATGTACTTTTGGTATTTTAAATTAGAAATTTTCTGTTCTATCTCTGGTGTAGAGCCTTGGGTTTGTTTATCTTGTAAAGCAGATTCTAGTGATTTTGTAATTTCTATATAGTCTGGGTCTTGAGCATATTTTTTTCCTGCCCAAGATGGTTGTGCAATCATCAAGTTTGCTAGCACTAACAAGCAAACAAGAGTAATTTTGACAAGAGTATTTTTGAAAAAATTCATGTTTATTTCCTAGAAGATTTAGATTTTTCAGATAATATTTACCTAAGCTTAGGTATTAATTTACAGTTTTTGCATCTATCTGTTGATGCAGTTGGCTCAAATGAAAGCTCATTTTTTTTGACTCTGGATAAAATTTCTGATTCCGATGATCCCAAAGAAAATCCCTAATTTTCTTCCTAAGTATTTTGTCGCAAAATTAACAAAAAAGCGCCAATATTTATACAGCTAATGACAACTAAATTAGGGTTTTCTAGAGAGTAGCTTTCGCGAAAGCAGTAAGCCCTGTGGGAATAGCAGTCAGTAATTCGCCCATGAGTACGTCGTGTTTCCTCTAGAGTAGTAACTCTTAACCATCTGTATCGATGAGATCAAGGTTTCAAGTGTTGACCATTTGTAGTTCAGATGTAATATCTATCTAATTAGTGATTTCCTTGACTAAAGAGTCTGTGCTATGGCAATCGGTGTAAAAGTTACAAACATTTCTTGTCCTTGTCTCCCTTGTCCTTTTTGTTCATATATCAAATAGCACTGCGATAAAAGCATAGTTTCACTCTATGGCTTCCAATCAATAAGAGCAAACAGACTTTTTTGTCAAAACCATAGACTAAATTTATGATTGTGCAACGATGACTGCAAATAGGTAATTAAAAACATTTACAGTTATCTACATATTTCCGCTAAAATTACCGTATAATCCTTTCAAGGCGTTCAAAATAACTGCTGCACGATTTATTTATGTTTAAATTTTGAATTTTTACCCTTCTCCTTCCCTACGGGACGCTGCGCGAACGGAGAGGCTGCGCCTTAAGCGTAGCTATGCCGCAGGCTTTACGACTACGCTCAGGGTCAAGGCTCTTGCAAGCCGAAGCCTTGAATTTTGAATTTTGAATTCGGAGCAAAGCGAAGTGACGCTGGAACAGTTGCGAATTTTTTTAGCTGTGGCGGAAATGCTGCACTTTACCCGTGCGGCTGAATCACTTTATATCACTCAACCAGCAGTCAGTGCTGCTATCCAAAGCTTGGAAACAGAATATGGTGTCAGGTTGTTTCATCGCATTGGTCGTCATATTGAAATCACAGATGCTGGTAAATTATTACAGGGTGAGGCACAAAAAATTCTCGACCATGTGGAGTTAACAGAACGTGGCTTAAAGGAATTAAATAATCTACAACGGGGAGAGTTAAAAATAGGCGCAAGTCTCACAGTTGGTAACTATTGGCTACCCGAAAAAATTAGCCAATTTAAGCAGTTATATCCCGGCATTTTTATAAATTGTCAGTTGGGAAATGCTGAAGAAATTTGTGAAGGAACTGCTGTGGGTATGTATGATTTGGGGTTGGTGACAGGAGACATTAAAGCATCATTACAGCAATCTTTAGAGAAAACCCAAGTAGGATGCGATCGCCTGCAAATTGTTGTCGGTAAATCTCACCCTTGGTATCAACTTACAGAGATTTATCTAGATGAATTATTCAACACCAATTGGGTGATGCGTGAATCCGGTTCTGGCGCACAGCAGATATTTGCTCAAGCTTTACAAAGTTGGGGAATTGAACCCAGCAAACTCGATGTTGTGCTTAATCTAAACACTAGCGAAATGGTGAAAGCAGTTGTAGAAAGTGGTGTTGGTGCGGCTGCACTTCCAGAGTTAATGGTGAAAAAAGAATTACAACTAGGGACTTTACACGCTGTCCAAATTACCAATCCGCAAAAACAATCTATCAAAAAATTAGAAATTATTCAGCCAATTTGGAAGCTAAAACACCGTCAACGGTTTCATACACGGGTCATGATAGCTTTTGAAAATATGCTAATGCAGGAAGATGTACAGGTGGCTTAGGCTACTAGGATAAAATTGCCTTGGCAATGGCGATCGCATCTAATGCACTCTCAACAATAGACACATTCTCAGGCGACAGCTTTTTGAAGAACACTTTGCTGGCTTCGTCCTCATTCAATAAAATTACTGGCTTATTTGCTTTTAAAGCCAAAGAAATTTCGGAAGCAGTTCCCGCACCCATTCCGCAGGCGATCACCACATCGGAGGAGAGGACATTAATATTATTACGCGCGTTTCCCAAATCTGTGAAAATTGCAATATCTACATCATGAGAAATGCTATCTCGATTGTTTCTGGGGAGAATACCAAGGGTTAAACCATCGGCAGATTTCGCACCCTTATTGGCTGCATCCATCACTCCCGCATTTCGACCGCCAGTAAGTAAAATCCATCCTTGTTGAGCAATTAAACGACCTAATTCATAGGCGTTTTGTAAATCATTTACTGTCGCCTTTTCTCCTGGCCCCATCACTCCAACAATTATCTTTGTCATTTGTCATTTGTCATTTGTCATTGGGTACACTCCCCACACTCCCTTGTTCCCTTTCCCCTTTTCCCTTTCCCCTCATCCCTTTACCATTGTTCATTCCAATAAACAATTTCTGAGGCTGAACTGTCAATCGCTACCCCATAGGTATTACCATGATTCCATTTAAAGCCAGGGCTACCTTTGTCTTGTGCATCCAAAACTAATATTTCGTAGCTAGGTGGAAAAGATTCTTCAGATGTGTCACTAGTATAAAAAAATGTTGTTGGCACTCCATTTGGTAGGTTGGCGTGGTCGTTTGTATTACCACCCCGATATTGATGTTTAGCAACACTTTTATACTCAGAAAGTAATTGTTTTATCTTTTCTGGTGACTGTTTCAGCCTAATTTGAAAAAAACTCCCACCTTGTAAAAAACCTGGAGAATAAGCAATACGTACATCTTTAGCGTCTTTGGGAATTGTATTAGGAAAATGTTTTACCTGGTAGTCATTAGATATCAATTTATTACGTATTTCTCCATAGCGGGAGGTATCAGTTACTATCTCAGGTTCACTGGAACTGCTAAAAGCTTTTTTGAGGAAAAAACTTCCCCCAACAATACCAAGACTGCCTAGGGAAAATAAAACTACCATAGCGATTTTGACAAGATGCGATCGCTTCGTAAGTGTTGGGTACATAAAACATTCATCGTTATATATCCAACTACTAAACTAAAGCCGTAGGATTTCGGATATTGCCTCATAAACTTGATGAAATCTTTGTCTATTTTCCGTAAAAACTCTATATATGTAAAATTTCGATGAAGTAATTCAGGATGAATGCAAAAAAAGACAGCAAAAATTATAGGGGTCAAGCGCAATGCTCAACCCCTAGAATCGTGAATTACGAATGATAAATTACGAATTATAACGAGCCTGTAGTCATTCCAGCCAATAAGATAAAACCAATCCAGACATTTTGTCGGAACATTTCACCATAAACAGGGTTAGGTAAATCTGGCTGGCTTAAACGTACTGACTGCCAAACCCAAGCAATCGTGGCAATTAGTAGGCTAATCCAAAAGGTAATGTGAAGATGGATGAAAATACCTAAGTATGCAAGTAAAGCAATCGTCCCAGCAAAGAATATGCCAATAGCTACAGGGGCGTAATTACCAAAGAAGAGAGCGCTAGAATTTATACCAATGCGCCGATCGTCCTCGCGATCGCTCATTGCATAAACAGTATCAAATCCCAATGTCCACAAGACCGTTGCACCCCAAAGCAGCCAAGTTGGTGGAGAAATGTTTTGAGTAACTGCACTCCAGCTGATCAATACAGCAAAACCCCAAGCAATGGAAAGCACCAGTTGAGGTACGGGAAAAACTCGCTTCGCCCCTGGATATAACAAAATTACCGGCACCGCCGCCGCCGACAAGCAAAAAGTTAGGGGGTTGAGATAAAACGCCAGAACGGCTGCACAAGCTAACGCGACTACTCCCACACCAATCCCGACTTTAATTGACAGTGTACGCGCAGCCAGGGGGCGATCGCGCGTTCTTTCCACTTCTGGATCGATATCCCGATCCCACAAATCATTGACAACACAGCCCGCTGCACTTGTCGCCAGAGTACCCAAGATAATTACCCCCACTAAAGGTAAAGGTGGTTTACCTCCAGCGGCTAAAAACACAGCCCAAAGGGCAGGAATCATCAAAATTAACCGACCTTCTGGTTTATGCCACCGCAAAAGCCGAATAATCACAAGCCATATCGGTTCGGAGTTGCTTTCTGGCGTTCTGAGCATAGAAGTGAAGAAGAAATGAAGTAATTACTTTGGCTAGATGAATTCATACATCTTTACATCTATAGAATATCTTTATTTGCTATTTGTAAAAACACAACCTAAACTTGCATCTTTAGATACACCTAAAAGGTCAATTTAGTTGTGAGTACCAGAGTAAATCTTCTGAAATCAGGTTGAGTGGTTAAAAATTCTACCTTGATGCTCTTAAGACACCAGTTTTTAATATTTTTCTTTAACAGAGAGAAAATTAGATGCTAAGTTTAGTTTCCCCTAACTGCGTGAGCCTTCCGACTCAGACAGTTAAGCAAAACCGGATTATTGCGGCTATTGACCTAGGTACGAATTCTCTGCACATGGTAGTAGTGAGAATTGACACCACACTACCAGCTTTTAGCATTATCGCCAGAGAAAAAGAAACTGTGAGATTGGGCGATCGCGATCTAGCTACTGGCGATCTCAAATCCGAGATCATGGAAAAAGCGATCGCCGCTCTAGGACGCTTTCAAAAAGTTGCCAAAACCTTCAACGCGGAAACGGTTGTGGCTGTAGCAACTAGCGCCGTGCGCGAAGCACCTAATGGTAAGGATTTTTTACACAAGATAGCAGTCGATTTAGGTTTAAGCGTTGACTTGATTTCTGGACAAGAAGAAGCGCGACGCATCTACCTGGGTGTGCTGTCGGGTATGGAATTTAACAACCAACCGCACATGATTGTTGACATTGGCGGCGGTTCCACAGAATTAATTTTAGGAGATAGTAACGAGCCACGCACCCTCACCAGTACAAAAATTGGCGCAGTCCGCTTGACTAGCGAGTTAATCAACACTGATCCTATTAGCAACTCTGAGTTTCAGTACCTGCAAGCTTATGCACGGGGAATGCTAGAACGTTCTGTAGAAGAAGTATTGGCAAACCTCAAATTTGGCGAAACGCCGCGTTTGGTTGGCACCTCAGGAACGATTGAGACTTTGGCACTAATTAACGCCCGGGAAAAATTGGGTTATGTTCCTTCCACACTCAATGGCTACCAATTAAGTCTCCAAGATTTACGGGATTGGGTAAATCGCTTGCGGAAACTGACTAACGTCGAAAGAAGTGTGATACCTGGTATGCCAGAAAAACGGTCAGAAGTTATACTGGCAGGCGCAGTAATATTACAGGAATCTATGACGCTTTTGGGTGTGGAGTCAGTCACAATCTGTGAACGTGCGCTTCGTGAGGGTGTAATCGTGGACTGGATGCTAGCCCACGGTTTAATTGAAGATAAATTGCGTTTCCAAAGTACAATTCGGCAGCGTAGTGTACTCAAACAAGCAAATAAATACCAAATCAATTTAGAGCATAGCGATCGCATCGCCAAATTTGCCCTGAGTTTATTTGATCAAACTCAAAATAAATTACATTTTTGGGGTACAGAAGAACGTCAACTACTATGGGCGGCGGCAATCTTACATAATTGCGGTCATTATGTCAGCCATTCATCTCACCACAAACATTCATACTATCTAATTCGCAATAGTGAATTACTCGGTTATACCGAAACTGAAATTGAAATCATCGCCAATTTAGCCCGATATCATCGCAAATCAGCCCCGAAGAAAAAACACGAAAATTTCCGCAATCTGTTAACCAAACAACAACGCCAAATAGTCAGCCAATTGAGCGCGATGTTAAGATTAGCAGTTGCTCTTGATCGGCGGCAAATTGGTGCTATTCAAAGGATACAGTGCGAATACTATCCCCATGTCGAAGAATTTCGCTTGCTAGTTTTTCCAGCACATCCTGATGATGATTGTGGCTTAGAACTCTGGAGCTTAGATTACAAAAAAGCCGTATTTGAGGCTGAGTTTAGTGTCAAATTAATTACTGTTTTAGAACCTTATGCTCTCGCTATTAGCTCATAGATTACTCAATTAATATGAACAGCAAAATGTGAATTTTTTCAAAGAGTGCGTTAACAGCAATTAAGGCACTCTTTTCAATTAAAATTAAAATATTCCCAGATATATAAAATACCATAAAATCGATGAATTATTGGCTAATAAAGTCAGAACCAGAGGTTTATAGCATCAATGACCTGCAACAGCAAGGAGAGACTATCTGGGACGGCGTTCGTAATTATCAAGCTCGTAATTTTCTTCGCCAAATGCAACCAGGAGACTTAGCATTTTTTTATCATTCCAATACTAATATTCCTGGTATTGTGGGGATGGCGCGTGTTATCAAATCAGGTATTGCTGATCCGACCCAGTTTGAGCCAACCAGCAAATACTATGACCCAAAATCAACTCCTGAATCACCTCGCTGGCAAACAGTTGTTGTAGAATTTGTTGAGAGTTTTACCCAGCCTATCTTGCTCACAACGCTCAAAGAGAAGTTTAGTCCTGAAGATTTACTTTTAGTGAGAACAGGAAATCGGTTATCAGTCATACCTGTTCCTGAAGTAGTCGCTCAAAAGATTCTAGCAATGAAAACCTCATCCCTGTCATAAGCTCTCCGAAGATTGAGGATATTTTGGGCAACAAAAAATTTTTATTGAGAGCCGTCCGGAATTAGATTGTGGTAAGCTGTAGATAACCTCAAACCTAAAAACGCTTCGATTAACTTAATTGACATGAAGTAGTAGCAAAAAAGTGTTGCTGGAAAGCAACCGTGTCAAAGAAAAATAATCAACAGATTAGCAAGTTCGCGCAAAGCATTCTTGCTATAAAAGCTTACTTACAATTCATCACTCTACTCAACTGCTGTTAACGCAGTAGTTGAGTATTTCTAAGTATTAAACAAGCAATGATGTAACAATTATCAGCGCCATACTCTTTATTTTCTTAGAGGTTGTTTGAAAAGTGGTTGGCTGTATCTTCGCACTTATTGATCCCCCCTAGCCCCCCTTAAAAAGGGGGGAAAACTTCTTCAAGTCCCCCCTTTTTAAGGGGGAAAAACTTCTTCAAGTCCCCCTTAAAAAGGGGGATTTAGGGGGATCTAAACGTTTTGCTACCAACAAAAGGACTTTTAAAACATCCTCTTAGGGGATAGTCATATGGGTGTCCCATAAATAATAGTCTGGGTGATGAATTGTGATGAATTCGTAGTAAGCACAAAGCCTGCTGCAAACTTCAGGACTAAATTCCTGACTATGATGGAGATTAATATGCATAAAAATTCTATTTTATTAGCTGAGAATTTAGGTTACGAACTCGGCTTAAATAGAACTCTATTTCAAGGAGTTCAGATAAATATTAATATGGGCGATCGCATTGCTTTAGTCGGTCGCAATGGTGTAGGAAAATCCACTCTAATGAAGATACTTGCAGGTCAAATTAGCCCTAGTCAAGGTTCAGTTTGGCGTAATGGTGTTGTCTATTATTTGCCTCAAATCAGCACTATCAAACAACAAATTACAGCAGAGACAGTACTTGATTTTTTGAGTTCTATCTCTGATGAATGGTGGAAGATTGAGGAAATTTTACAGGCGCAATTTCACACCAACCTTGATTTATCTTTACCAGTTATTAACTTGAGTGGAGGTGAACTAACAAAACTGTTTTTAGCTATTGGTTTATCTCAAGAACCAAATTTACTATTACTAGATGAACCAACAAACCACATGGATTTGTTGGCGCTAGAAAGTTTAAGGCTGTTTCTGCAAAATTTCGCTGGTGCATATGTGATTGTCTCCCACAAGCCTTTTTTCTTGGATCAAGTGACAGATGTTACCTGGGAACTTACATCTGAGGGTGTAAAACTATACGGGTGTAATTTTTCTGACTATCGCCAACAAAAAGAAATAGAGTTAGAAGCAGCAGTGCGATCGCACGAAGTAGCCAGAAAAGAACTCAAACGGACTCAAGCAACAGCTATGCAAGAACAGCAACGCGCCGCCCAATCTCACCGCAGTGGGCGTGCTAAGTTTCTTAATGGTAGTATTGACCGGATGTCAGCGGGATTAATTAAAACCAAAGCCGAAGCTTCAGCTGGAAATGCCAAAAAGAAACATGAAATGGCAGTAGCAAAAGCTACGCAAAATGTTGCCGAAACAAAAGTAAAAACCGCTAAAGCCACCAGTATCCAGTTAGCCCAAAGAGGACTAAAACGGAGAAATCTGATTGATATTCAAGGTGCTAACCTTTGGGTATCACAACGCCTGCTGATAGAAAATATACAACTGCATATTAGCTCAGGCGATCGCATTGCGCTTGTCGGTGCGAATGGTTCAGGTAAATCGACTCTCGCCAAAGCCATCTTAGGGATGGAACAGCAAACAGCGGTTTTGGATTCCGGTGAGATTTTACTCGCGCCAGGAATGAAAGCCGTATACCTCGACCAAACCTATGAACTGGTAAACCGTCAGCAGACAATTCTCGAAAATATGCAAGCTGCGAATCCTCACCTCAGCTATCAATTGCTGCGTCAACAGCTAGGACACTTTTTGTTTAAATACGATGACGTTCACAAAAGCGCATCGGTGTTGAGTGGGGGTGAATTAGCCAGATTAGCGATCGCAATTATCAGCATCTCGGAAATTGACCTATTAATTCTCGATGAACCGACGAATAACTTGGATATTGAAACCGTTGAGCAAATGGTCATAGGTATCAATGAGTACCAAGGCGCGCTTTGGGTAATTTCCCATGATTTAGATTTTCTCAGCCGTATTCACATTTCTCAAGGTTTCAAGTTAAGTAACCAAGCTTTGCAAATGACGAATTATTTACCAAGTACACCAGAACTATATTATCGAGAATTGCTGGAATGTCAGCAATAGTCATTGGTCAATAGTCATTTGTCATTTGTTATAAATTATTTCTCCTCTTCCCCGTGTCCCCCTCATTCTCTCATCGCTACCCCCTAACCCTGGTTCCCCGATTCCCTAGCCCCTTCCTAAATATCTAGCTCCACAGTAGAAGCCGTAAAGCATACGAGCAAGTTATAATTCTCTTGCGGATAGACGTAACAAAAATTTATGAGTAACCCCCTTTTGCAAGCTTTTTTTGTCGGTAGAGCTGTCGCTGAAGTAGTCAACGAACGCTTAGAGGTCGCTTTGACTGATGCTTTAAGTGAACTTGGCAAATTTGATGCTGAAGCTAGAGAACAGTTACGCCAGTTCACAGATGAAGTTCTAGAACGGGCAAATCGAGCCGCAGACGCTGCTAATGCTGGTCAATCTACTACAGTACGTGGCCCCAGCGGATCTGAGCCTGTTGACTTGCAAGCGATGATTGATGAATTGCGAGCCGAAATCGCCTTATTGCGTACCGAATTGCAGAAGTATCGTAGTACTTCAGTCTAAGGGTTGAATAAAATCTACTGGGAAGCGTATTTCGTCATTGGTCATTGGTGAGGCATTGCGTTGGGCGGGTTCCCCGACTTGTAGCAAATGCCGAACCCGTAAGGGTCATTGGTCATGAGTCAAAAGTTATAGACAAATGACAAAAGACAAAGGACAAATGACAATTGATCATCAAAAGTTTAGGAATCAGAGTGTCTTTTCTTCCAAGTGATTCGGTGAAAAACCAACGGTACGCAACAAATATGGAAAAAGGTTATTCGGACAAGGCTTACCGTTGGAATCGGGAAAATTATTCTAGTAAACGGCGCTTTGTAGACATTTGGTCTTTTGTTTTGAGCTTAATGTTCAAGCTTTGGCGATATAACAAAGCTTGGAGTTATCCTGGCGGCATAACGGAGGCTAAACAAGCTGCAAGGCGTAAAGCACAAGCTATCTGGATTCGTAATACCCTCCTCGACTTAGGGCCAACCTTTATTAAAGTTGGGCAATTATTTTCTACTCGTGCTGATATATTTCCGATTGAATATGTAGAAGAACTGGCAAAGTTACAAGACAAAGTACCCGCCTTTAGCTATGAGCAAGTAGAGGCAATTATTCAGCAAGAATTAGGTAAGAAAATTCCGGATCTGTTCCAGAATTTTGACCCGATTCCTCTAGCAGCTGCTAGTTTGGGGCAAGTCCACAAAGCTGTGCTTTATACTGGCGAATCTGTGGTTGCTAAAGTGCAGCGTCCTGGACTGAAAAAGCTATTTGAAATTGATTTACAAATTCTTAAGGGAATTGCCCGTTATTTTCAAAACCATCCCAAATGGGGACGGGGACGGGATTGGATGGGAATTTACGAAGAATGTTGTCGGATTCTCTGGGAAGAAATTGATTACTTGAATGAAGGACGTAACGCTGATACTTTTAGGCGTAACTTTCGCGGTTACGAGTGGGTGAAAGTACCGAGAATTCACTGGCGTTATACTTCTTCGCGAGTCCTGACCTTGGAATACGTCCCAGGCATTAAAATTAGCCAATACGAAGCTTTAGAGGCTGCGGGTTTGGATCGTAAGCTCATTGCCCGTTATGGTGCCCAAGCATACCTAATTCAGCTGCTGAATAATGGCTTTTTCCACGCCGATCCCCACCCCGGAAATATTGCTGTCAGCGCGGATGGCAATTTAATATTCTACGATTTCGGGATGATGGGGCGGATTAAGTCTAATATCCGTGAAGGACTGATGGAAACGCTGTTTGGGATTGCGCAAAAAGATGGCGATCGCGTAGTCCAATCACTGATCGATTTGGGAGCGATCGCACCAGTCGATGATATGGGGCCAGTCCGGCGTTCTGTCCAGTACATGCTGGATAATTTCATGGATAAGCCTTTTGAAAACCAATCAGTGGCCGCAATCAGTGACGACTTGTACGAAATAGCGTATAATCAACCATTTAGATTTCCTGCAACCTTCACTTTTGTGATGCGAGCTTTTTCCACTCTCGAGGGAGTTGGCAAGGGCTTAGATCCAGAATTTAATTTTATGGAAGTTGCCAAACCCTATGCAATGCAGCTAATGACCAATATGAATGGTGCTGAAAGCAATAGCTTCCTAAATGAATTAAGTCGCCAAGCAGTTCAAGTTAGTACTACTGCTTTTGGGTTACCACGTAGATTAGAAGATACACTAGAGAAACTAGAGCGGGGCGATATGCGTATGCGCGTCCGTTCTCTAGAAACGGAACGCTTACTGAGACGGCAAAGCAATATTCAAATCGGAATTAGCTATGCTCTACTTATCAGTGGATTTACGCTTTCAGCCACCATTTTAGTGGTGAATAAATTTGTATTGTTAGCAGTTTTGGCTGGGTTAATTGCAGCAGCGATCGCCGCGTTACTCATTCGCTTACTTTTACGTCTCGAACGTTCCGACCGTATGTATTAGTTTTTGTAGTAAAAATTTATGAAACTTAAATTCACCGGTCACAGCGATCCGGGACTGATTCGTTCTAATAACCAAGATGCTTACTATATTGACCCACAACAGCGATTTTGCATCGTTGCTGATGGAATGGGTGGACACGCTGGTGGAGAGGAAGCCAGCCGGATTGCAACTGAGGAAATTCAGGCTTATTTAGCAGAAAATTGGCAATCTTCTCAATCTTCACAGGAATTACTAGTACAGGCTTTGTGGCGGGCTAATGAAGCAATTTTGCAGGATCAGCAAAATCATCCCGAACGTGCTGATATGGGTACAACGGCTGTAGTAGTGATTTTTCGCGACCCAGAAAGTCCCTGGTGCGCCCATGTTGGCGACTCCCGGCTTTACCGCCTACGGGATTCCCAGTTAGAACAAATCACAGAAGACCATACTTGGGTAGCCAGAGCAATTAAACTCGGTGACATTACTTTCGAGGAAGCGCGGATTCATCCCTTTCGTCATGTTTTATCGCGCTGTTTGGGGCGAGAAGACTTACACCAAGTCGATGTTCAACCCCTAGACGTGAATGTGGGCGATCGCTTACTTTTATGCAGTGATGGTCTAACAGAAGAACTAGTCGAGGAAAAAATTGTTGATTGTCTGCAAGACCACTCTGTACTTTCCAAGGCAGCAGAATCTCTAATCGCGGCGGCTAAAGCTCATGGTGGACATGATAACATCACCGTCGCGATCGTTGCTGTTGAGGAAAAATAACAATTAATTACTAATTCGTAATTCGTAATTCGTAATTTTTCATGTGAGATCGTCCAATACTACAAGCATACTACTGGCAACACAGGGATCAGTCCCCTCACTTATGCTGTAATTCCCCCGTCACCATATAATGGTGCAGCTAATTGTACAGAGCTTACCTACCCTAAGAAAGTGGGAAAGCCTTATGGTGTGTTCACTACGCGAAGGACGAACGTAGGCTAAAGAATTCAAACCACAAAGGTAAGCTCTGTATCAAGAGCCAGTAGCTACCTGTTCGGGCGATCGTTATTTCGGATATGCGAGAGAACTTTTTTATCTGAATTGATGTGTCAGATCCACGATTCGCCAGCTGTATGCGCTGAAGAAAAGGGCTGGGCGTGACGTCGCAATACTATACCCCTAATTCACGCGAATTAGGGGTATTTACCCCAACCCTGTTCCTTTTTGATTGTTTTTAGTAAATATACTCAGCAATTTGTTCAGCCTGAGCATTTTTCCTTTTTCCAACTTGATACAACTATTTCTAGCTGGAAATTTACCTCAACGAGGTTGATTTTACCTATTATGTTAGATTGACATCTTGCCATGAATACGCTATAGAGAATATAATAATTTACCCACTTACCTTAGTTCTCTTCTTAAGACAATCTTAAAAGAAATGCTAGGTAAGGGGCATTTATTAACCCTCCTAGGGTTAAGCAACAGACAAACTTCAGGATATCCGCCTGAATAGGCAGACTTCCGTTGTATATCACTAGAGTGAGGTGTCGGATAACCAAGCCAAAATCTAACCCATAAGGCAGTGGGCAAAATTAATCCATAAGGGTGTAGGCAAATTCGTCAAACTATTGTTATCTTTCTTAATACAGAGGAACAAATGTCAAACGAACTCCCGTCCCCTGATTATGCTATTGGCACCTCTGTAACCTAAACCAACATAACCTTTACGCGTTGTTTTTCTGGAGTTAACTATGAACGGTCCAATCGAACTGTCCTTGGAACAACAATTCAGCATCCACTCATTTGCCACTCAGGTGCAGCATATGAGCCATGATCAAGCTAAAGACTTTTTGGTCAAGCTTTATGAGCAAATGGTAGTCCGCGAAGCAACTTATCAAGAATTACTTAAGCACCAATGGGGCTTAGATTCAGGCTCCACTTTGGCATAGATTCTCTTCTATAGTCGCAGTGGGCGACCTCCTTCTCTTGCTCGGTTCCAACGAGGAAAGGAGCTGGGGATGCTGGGGCGTCAACTTCGATAGGCAATTACCAAAATTCGACAACAACTAAAAACAATATTATAGAATCCTAGCCATACGGCTAAATTCGTCACGCGCACTCAAATTAAACATCTTAGTAACTAAACAACTGAGCTGTTAGATAACTGGATACTTTTCACTGCGCACATTCAACGAATCTACTGTACTAATGACTAAGTACAGAGTAATATTTGTAGAAATTATGATGAACAGCAGCTTCTACAAGTCTTACCGTAGCTAATTATATTTTTTATAAATAAAACTTACAACTAGATAGAGTTTTTTGTTAATAAAACTTAACTTATTTAGCAAAAGCACTCTCAATATTACATAAGTTACGTAAAATACAAAGAAAATTATCTAGTATCTAGCCGGAAAGATCAAAATGGGAATTAGTATTAACTGCTTCCAGCCTTGCTAAAATCAAGGGTTTAATTTTTTCATACTCGCGTTTGAGCAAACCTCTACTCATGTGGGGTTCAGCGGCTGAAACCAGAATTTGACTTCTTGTAGCCCATTCTTGTAGTTTTTGGCATTGCATCGGATCGATAGTGGCGATTTGCACATGAGAACAGCTACCTGGTGACTCTCGAGAAAAGAATAACAGGCGATAGTAACCTGTTTGTCCTAGGAGATTAGTTATTTCTTGTCCGAAACTACTTTTCAGATCGAGGTAGTAAGGTAACCATTTAGGGCCATGCTTGCGGTTGTAGATTGCAGTAATCCACAGCAGCATAGGATGGGGAACAGGAATAAACAGAAATTGATTGTAGCGTTTACAGACTAAGCGCTTTTGAATTTCCTCTTGCGTGAGCATTATCCATAGAGATGGTAAAGTGCCAGCATTAGTATTGATGATTTGGGGAAATACGATATCCGCAATTGGCTTATCTTGAGGCCAAGAATAAATGGAACTGATTGGTTCATTTCGTGAATCAGGGGATTCTAACTCAGTTTTTGCCCTCTGCGCCAACTGTAATTGAACTCCACGCTCCTGGGTAGGTACATCAGTTGGTGCTACAATCAAGCTTGTATGATAACGATGTTCTATTGATGCTAAAGTACTGAGGATTTCACTGAGACTTTGAGGGCGATCGCTTGGTTCCTTAGCTAGACAGCTCATCACTAAATCTTCTAGCTTGCTTGGTAATTGCAAATTTGGCGCAGCCTCAGCAAAAGAAAGTGGTTGTTGAGTACGATGTGTTTTATACCACGCACCAAAAGAAGAAGTTGTTGGTACTAGTGGCATTGTACCTGTGAGCATCTCAAACATCATCACGCCCAAACTATAAATATCAGAGCGTTTGTCTAGTTCCTTACCCTCCATTTGTTCCGGTGAAGAATAAGCTAGAGTACCTAGATAATAGTTAGTCACATTGCCATCTGACTGTAGTAACTTAGCAATTCCAAAATCTAGAACCTTAACTAATTCACCAAAACTAGGATCTTGAATCACCAACATATTGCTGGGCTTGATATCGCGATGGATAATTGGGTAGATTGCGCCGTCAACTGGGATACCATCATGAGCGCACTGTAGCCCCAGACCGATTTGACGCACCATACTCAAAAATCTTGGTACAGTCAGATTTTGTAGGCGAATAATCTGACTCAAACTCTCCCCTTGCAAATATTCCATAACATAGAAGGGCGTATTCCTGTCGTCTACACCATAGTCCATCACTCTGACAATGTGAATGCTTTTTTGCCCAAGCAAAGCGCAGGTTTTGGCTTCTCGCTCAAAACGTTCTTGCAATCGCATTTTTTCATTTTGGATGGACAACGCCAGAAACTTAACGGCTACAGGTACTCCTCCCAACAAAACATCCTTAGCACGGTAAACTCGGCCCATTGCGCCAGTACCGATTAATTCTTGCATCTGGTAACGTTTGCTGAGTAAGCGACCAATGTTGGGATCTGCTGACATAGAAAATTTGGCTCCAATGTCCAACAATTGTAGGTGATTCCTGTTTAAAAGACAGGTTTTAAGGGTTTAACAGTTTGCTTAAACCAAGGCAACTGGTAGATTCACTCTGATATTTCCATCATTTTGGACTTTACCAATGATTTATTGTGCCCAATTTTACCCAAGCAAGTAGCAAAACATAAACTATTGCCCAAATAAGGCAAATTAATCGCCGCGAACTCAGAGTGGTAGGTTGGTGCTGCACTAAGAACTTTCGAGTCATCCTTTGCTGCAATTAGAGTTACAAATTATTCTCTGCTGCTATCCATTTGTGATGACCTTCAAGTGCAATAGTCTAACTTCCAACTCCTAATTGGCATAGTTATTATAAGAATGCCCAATTTCAAACAAAAAAATAACAGTTGTCAATAGTCAGTTGTCATTGGTCATTTCACCGCGTCCCCGTGTCTCCCTTGTCCCTCCGTTCGCGCAGCGTCTCCCCTTGGGAGAAGTTCTGATCGGAGGAAGCCTCCGCTCAGACTTCTCTCCTTGTCCCCCTCATCCTCCTGATTTTTCATGCATGAGCATGAAAATTTTTCCTAGGACTGTCTTGATTAGAAACTACAATTTACTCGTTGTTATATCAAGACGAGATGTGGGAATCCTAAGGTTGTAGCATTAAAACTTTGTTCCTATGGGTTTATTTGGAAATAATTTTAACCTACGCACACAAGACAATGTTTCTCTAGGACCAGTAGAAGCCTTTGCAGCGATCGCTTGAGCTTCTGTTGCTGCCGATGGTTACTTGACAGATGATGAAATTAACATAATGATTGTCACTTTGTCCAGAATGCAATTGTTCCGCATCTATCCTAGTGACGTGATGAAAAAAATGTTTTATAAACTATGTGCAATTATTAAAAATCAAGGATAATTTTTGTTTGTAAAGCTTTTCGTTTCTGGTTTTACGAACTCTGAATATTCGGACATAGTTGTATTATAATTTACAACTATAACAAAAAAGCTTTACCCTGTATAGGTTTGATAATTGCTATTGTTAACACCTAAATATCAAGCCTGTGCAGGGAAGATTGCAGATTTTTTGCTACCTAGTCCTCATCCTTGATTGTGGTGCAATAGCGGCTGTTAATTAGTTCAACTCAACAATTATTGACCTCCTGGTGGGGTCATTTTTGTTAGCTGATAAAGCTGTTATATGCGATCGCTTTTTCCGCTTTTCCTCAACACCGACATCAGCAATTACTTCAAAAATTTTAACAATTTTCTCCTGACTGTTCACAAGCACCAATACTTACCCAGGTACTAGAACCATCTTGCCAAAATTCTTTTTTCCAAATCGGTACATTGTGTTTTAGTGTATCAATAGCATAGCGACAAGCTTCAAAAGCCTCACCCCGATGGGGACAACCTACAGCTACCAAAACGCTAATTTCCCCAACCTGTAAACGTCCAATTCGATGATGAATCACCACTCGGTTGACATCAGGCCACAGGGAGCGAATATCTGCTGCAATTTGCGTAAATACACGTAATGCCATTGGTTCATATGCTTGATACTCTAAGGAAACCACAGGCTTACCATCAGTTTGATTGCGAACCATACCACTCATCAACACCACTGCACCATTAGCTGGATCGTTAGCTTTGGTGTAGATTTCTTCAATAGACAAAGGTGCAAGAGTAATAGCAAAGCTATCTTCGGTTCTTTTTTGAACGCGAAAGTCCAGTGTATTCGTCATAAAAGAGTTTATATCAATGAGTAAGTCAGCACAAATAAAGTTTACTGGCTTGGGTCGTCATTTGTCCTCTGTTACGGGACTTACAAAAAATAAATTACCGATATTCCGTAGTGCGAGCCGAAAAGCTCGATGAATGAACACCACCTCGCGAGACATTTGTCCTTAAGGGCGGGAGGCTGCGCCCTAAGCGTAGCTATGCCGCAGGCTTTACGGACACGCTCTGGCGTTCGCACTACAAATTTTGGTGGTATTTAAAAAATTGGATGTCCCTACAAGATTCTGTTTGTCGTACTCCTCAGGGAGAACCCGTAGTATAGACGTTGGCGATCGCGTGCGACCTTAACACAAGCCTTGACGCTGGGCGATCACCCGAAACTGGCGCTTAGACTTTGCACTTTGACAGGTTTTCCTCAGGACTAATAAAACTTGATGCAGCGTCTACCCATCGCTGGCAATTGCCTGCTATTGAGCCGAACATGATATAATAATTTTCTTTCTATATAACTGAAAAATTCTGAACTATTAATATAAAAAATTAAACAATTTATACTTCATCATCCAAAAATGGATACAAACACCTCAGTTCCTTGATGGGAAATAAAAATGTATTCTGATTTATAGCCTCTAGATTTATCTATTAGGTATTTCCTACTTCATCCTTCATCCTTCATCCTTCATGCTGACATCGGAAATTTTAGCCGTTAATACAGCTTTTTATCGAGCTTTTGAAAAAAAAGATCTTGAAGCAATGAGTGCTTTATGGTCACAAGGAACTGGTAGTACTTGTATTCATCCTGGAAGCAGTATATTGCGGGGTTGGAAGCAGGTTCGCGCCTCTTGGGAACAGATATTTAGAAACACTGCTTATATAGAAATTAACTTGGATATCATGGCTACAGAAGTAGCTGACAATATCGCTTATGTTGTGGTGGTCGAAAATGTTCTCCAAGTCGTTAATGGTAGAAGGCTAGAAGCGCAATCAATAGCTACAAATGTATTCCAATTTCTCAGTGGAAAATGGTATTTGGTTCATCATCACGGTAGCCCAATTATGCGTTAGTTAGATCGCCAAATCTTGATGCTCAATAGTTAATAGTCAATAGTCAATAGTCAATAGATTTTAGAATGTAGATCTTTGTACTAAATAAAATAAAAAACCGTTCAAACTTAGCTTGAACGGTTTTTATTAAAAGTGAATTTGTTGCGTCGGGTGGATACAAAAATGTAATGTAACCATCAGTTTCCACTCAACAAAAAATCGTGCAGATTATAAATTTATCTCTGCTATGCAATTACAAGTCAGGAGGTAAAATTACTTGATCGATCGCGTGAATAACGCCATTAGAACCTGTAATATCTGCCTGAGTTACTTTGGCATCATTTACCGTCACGCCAGTAGCAGGATCAACCTTGACGTTGATAGCTCCGCCTTCAACACTTTTGACTTCGCCAGATTTTAAATCAGTTGATAGTACCTTACCCGGTACCACATGGTAAGTTAATATCTTGACTAAAACTTCTTTATTTTCAGGCTTCAACAAATCTCTGACTGCATCTTGTGGCAATTTAGAAAAGGCTGCATCGGTGGGTGCGAAAATTGTGAAATTATCTTTGCCTTCTAAAGTTGCTGTTAATCCAGCTGCTTTCAATGCCTTAGTTAAAGTGGTAAATGAAGCATTTGACTCAGCCAGTGCTGCCAAAGTCTTACCTTGGGTATTATTGCTGGAACCACCTGCGGGTGGAGTTTGATTAGGTGCGGGTGTTGTCGGTGTTGTTGGTACGGGTGTTGTCGGTGGTGTGCTGGGTGTAGGTTCAGGGGTATTGCTTGGAGGAGGAGTTACTTCACCTCCTGTAGTGCGACTACCACGGTTATAAGGAGGCTCATTAAAAATACTTGGGCTAGGATTAAGACCCCTCTTAGCAGGCTTCTGTGCTACCAAATTTCCATTTGAAGTTGTGCCTTTTGCTGTATTTTCTGTAGGCTGAACAGGTGCATAGTTAGCGTTAGCATCTATACGTTGACTACGGTTATAGGGGGCTTCGCTAAAAATCTTGGGGTTGGGATTTGTTGCCTCTTTTGCTTGAGATGGTAATGTAATCAAGAGGCTGCATCCTGCTATTCCGACTATACCTGCCAGATTTGTCAGCAATTGATTGTAATTTGCCTTCATAAATTTTGTTTGTTTTTATTTTGCACAGCTTACATAAAGACTTATAACATTTTGTTACGCACAAAATCTCACCTCAGAAGTAAGAAATTTTCTCTAAAATTAGCCAAAATCATGCTGCGTGGGCATGATGGATGGAGCCAAAATTTATAGTATCAACATTTGCAAGGTATTTTTGAGATGCAGGTAATGTCTATCCAGTTAAGTTAGGGAACTCCAAAAAATAAATTATTCCGTTAAAGTCGTTGACTGTTGTACGGGTGGGTTTAACTGACATATTTGTTTTCTGTGTAAATATCGAGAGAGAACCCGCTCCTACAGACTGTTGACGGTTCACAGTTAACATTCAACAGTGAACAATAGCAATGGAATATTTTTTTACTTGGAAGTCCTTTACCTAATTAACTTTCTGATCGTGCTGAATTTGATTGAAATTAGTCATTGTACAACACCAAGATTCAGAATGCACGAGTTGGTCTACAGGGAAATTTTTCCAATCAAAATCAGGCGACTTTAGATTGCAAATTACTTTTAAATTCTAGAAGAATCGTATTTTTTTATACACTATTTTAGTGAAGGAGTCAAGATTCTTATTGAGATGCAATCCAGATCTCGGAAAAATGAAAATAATGGGTGCAAATTCATCCAGAAGATGTTAGGTTAAGTTATGCATAACTACGGAAGCAATTTAATTATTTGATAACTGCATACCTGTAGAAATAATTTTTTGATACACTTATGGGTTGTCCAAAAAAAACCAGAAAGTTTAACTCTGTTGGCAATTAAGTTGAGTCTTCTATCAATTGAATTAACAAAGCGATTACTGAAACTGAAGATACAATTATTGACACTCCCCGCCCTAGAAGTGCGA
This sequence comes from Calothrix sp. NIES-2100, assembly GCF_002368195.1. GTDB lineage: Bacteria > Cyanobacteriota > Cyanobacteriia > Cyanobacteriales > Nostocaceae > Aulosira. The sequence goes on from NZ_AP018178.1 coordinate 9,223,327, forward strand.
GGATTCTTCATTCATTGATTTTGTCAGTTGTCAGTAGTCAGTGGTAAACATATATTTAGACCGCCTACACCGAAGGCATTAAACCAGATCGAAAGCAACTGACACACTTTGCGCTGTAAAATTGCTCAGTTCACTAGTTATAGGGTAGACAAGATGCTGGAATTATACCAATGGGAACTATCTCAATATTCAGAAAAAGTGCGGTTAATTTTGGATTATAAAGGGCTAGATTACCGCAAAATAGAGGTGACACCGGGAATTGGACAGGTAGAGCTATTTCGCCTCACTGGTCAAAAGCAAGTACCAGTGTTGAAAGATGGTAGTAGATATATTGTTGATTCTACAGAAATAGCTAAGTATTTAGACTTAGAGTATCCTGAACGTCCACTGATACCGACAGATCCGAAGAAAAGAGGTGCATGTTTATTGATAGAAGAATGGGCGGATGAGTCGATAGGTATCAAAGGTCGTAAAGCACTATTTGCGGCTATTAGTCAAGACCAAAATTTTCGCAAGTCTTTATTACCGACCTCTACACCAGATATATTGAAAAATTTCATTGAAGGTGTACCCCGCGATTTATTAACAGTGTTGGGTTTTGGGGTAGGTTATAGTCCAGATGTGATCAAATCTGCGATCGCAGATTTAAAGCAAGACTTAGAAGCACTGACGCTATTATTAGCCGATAGTCCTTATTTGCTAGGAGATGAGCCGAGTTTAGCTGACTTAGCAGTGGCGGGATTATCGATATTATTAAAGTTTCCTGAGGGGCCTTATTTAGATTTACCCGCCAGCCTACAAGGAAAAGGAGTACCAGTTATAGCAGATAATCCCGATTATGCACCATTCTTTGAGTGGCGCGATCGCCTTTATGCCCAATTCCGGAAACCGTTAATTGGGACTTCTCCCTCAGCCAGCAGACCAACTTCAATTCAAATTGAGTAATTAGTCATTGGTCAATGGTCATTTGTCATTGGTTAAATAACTAGACTAGCCTTTTCAAAGTGACTCGTAAAATCTGTTTTTTCTCTGTGCCCTCTGTCTTGAAAAGTTTCCTACGCCGGGGAACCCGGCTTCGAGGAACTTTTCGCTGCGTACTCTGCGGTTTAAAAAGTATTTTATTTAACTGAAAAAATAGAATACACAGAGATGAGAGATTAAAAAAAGATTTTTTGAGCAAAATTTACCCACATTGAAAAGACTAGTCCTAATAACAAAGGACAAATGACTATTGACCATTGACAATTTGTGCTAAAATTTCGTCGCAAGCTTGAACTCTACAACTAAAATGCAACATCAGCTCAGCCCAATATTGATATAACTAATCAGATGATTTCTGGACAACCTTTAGGTTCAGTTACCCAAGGCTCTCTCACTGGAGGGTTAGAAGTAAGATTACACCCTGATATTTCTGTTGAAGATATGCGGGTGGGTAAGTTTTTAGTTGTGCAAGGGATGCGATCGCGCTTTTTCTGTATGCTGACAGATGTGGCGCTAGGAACTGCTAATGCACGCATTATTGCCGATCCTCCTCATTGGGAAGATACTTTTTTACGGGAAGTCTTAGCAGGAAGTGGTACATACGGTACGATTAATCTTGCGCCGATGTTAATGTTTACCCCAGAAGAAGTGGAAGAATCTTTTTCTCCCACTAATGGTAAATCTGCCAATCCTTTTGTACCATCGATGACTGGTTTGGCTTCATTTGTGCCACAAACCAGTACCTCAATGGAATTACTTCCAGTTAAAACTATTCCCAGCCACTTTAGCCAAGTGTATGAAGCGAGTGAAGAAGATTTTCGCCGCGTTTTTGGTTGGGAAGATGATACCCAAAGGAAAAACTTCTCCATCGGTAAACCTCTAGATATGGATGTGCCTGTATGTATTGATTTAGACAGGTTTGTCGAAAGAAGTAACGGAGTTTTTGGGAAATCGGGAACAGGTAAATCCTTTCTCACACGCTTAGTTTTAGCCGGGATAGTCCGGAAAAACGCGGCGGTAAATTTAATTTTTGACATGCACTCCGAGTACGGCTGGCAAGCTGTCTGTGAGGGCAAGCAATATAGTACAGTTAAAGGGTTAAAGCAATTATTTCCCGGTAAAGTAGAAGTTTATACCCTCGATCCGGAATCAACAAAGCGCCGGGGTGTGCGAGATGCGCAAGAACTTTATTTGAGTTATGAGCAAATTAAAATTGAAGATGTCAAGTTATGCTCTCGTGATTTAGGACTATCGGAAGCCGCCTTAGATAACGCGAATATTTTATATGCAGAATTTGGTAAAGCTTGGATTTTGCAGTTATTGAATATGAATAACGAAGAAATCAAGCTGTTTTGCGATGAAAAGCGCGGACATCAAGGTTCAATCATGTCATTACAGCGTAAACTGCTGCGGCTGGATAACTTAAAGTATATGCGCGCCGCTTGTCCCCATAATTACATCGATCAAATTTTGCAATCGCTCGAAGCCGGTAAGCACGTAGTTGTAGAATTTGGCTCCCAGTCGGATATGCTGTCTTATATGTTGGTGACGAATATGATCACCAGAAGAATTCACGAGCGTTACGTCAGCAAAGCCGAAAGATTTTTGCACAGTGGGAATATCAGCGATCGCCCCACGCAACTGGTGATTACCATTGAAGAAGCCCATCGTTTTCTTGACCCCGCGATCGTTCAAAGTACAATCTTTGGGACAATCGCCAGGGAGATGCGGAAATATTTCGTAACACTTCTAGTAGTTGATCAACGCCCGTCGGGCATAGATAATGAAGTTATGTCCCAAATTGGGACTCGCATCACCGCTTTGCTCAACGACGAAAAAGACATTGATGCAATTTTTACGGGAGTCTCTGGTGCTGGCAGTTTGCGATCGGTATTAGCAAAGTTGGATTCTAAGCAACAAGCCTTAATTTTAGGTCACGCCGTCCCCATGCCAGTGGTAGTCCGTACCCGTCCTTATGATGCAACTTTTTATGCAGAAATTGGCGATCCAGCTTGGTCAGAAAAGCCAGACGCAGAATTATTCGCTGCGGCTGAACTAGCCAAGGCGGATCTGGGTTTTTAGTCAACAGTCAACAGTCAACAGTCAACAGCCTCCTCTGCTAGTTCCCCAGCCCCTGTCGTAACATCCCACAAATAATCAGTTCGGTTATCTCCCTACTGCTCGGCAACAGAAGCAGAGGTTTTCGCGTCACTATAGATATAGTTAGCACACGAAAGGAAGTTCAAATTTTTTGCCAAACAAACCACTTTGCCCTATAATAAAAAGATTTATCTGGGCTACTTTACTATCCACTAGATTTGTCGTATCATAATAAAAGTAGAACTCATACTGACTTCATATTTTTACAGTTACCGCCAGTGACTGACAAGAAGAATTCTTGATAACCAGCCAGTGTATTTCTAAGAAACTGCAAAATTTAGCCAGGGTAGGGGAACCTATCTCAGGGAAGCATCGTCTTTTCAACGAATGTATAAATTGATTGCTTATGGTAGCTTCCTATGTTCCGTGATAGATGTAGTACCTGTCCCAATCTGACTTAATTATTAAAGATTCATTGTGTTTACGGAGTAGAGGACAACGCACCAATGCCTACTGTTAACACCCAAACCGAGAACCTAAACACCAAATTCACGGCTGATATGGTGCGAACCTATCTGCGAGAAATTGGTCGTGTGCCACTTTTAACCCGTGAGCAAGAGATTGTTTTCGGGAAGCAGGTGCAACAAATGATGACGCTAGTGGACGCTAAAGAGGCTTTGGCGAAAAAACTGCACCGCGAACCGAGTTTATCCGAGTGGGCTGATCATGTTAACCAACCTGAAACTGAGGTAAAACAGACAGTTGCTCAAGGTAAACGGGCAAAGCAAAAGATGATTGAAGCTAACCTCCGCTTAGTCGTCGCTATTGCGAAAAAATATCAAAAGCGCAATATGGAGTTTCTGGATTTAATCCAAGAAGGAACTCTAGGATTAGAGCGGGGTGTAGAGAAATTTGATCCTACTCGGGGATATAAGTTTTCTACCTATGCTTACTGGTGGATTCGCCAAGCAATTACCAGAGCGATCGCTCAACAAGGGCGGACAATTCGGTTACCGATTCACATTACAGAGAAGCTGAACAAAATCAAAAAAGTACAGCGTGAACTGGCTCAGAAACTAGGGCGATCGCCAAATCCGGCAGAAATTGCTCAAGAACTAGAGTTAGAGCCTTTGCAAATTCGCGAATACTTGAATATGGCACGTCAGCCAGTATCTTTGGATGTGCGCGTCGGTGACAACCAGGATACCGAGCTGCAAGAAATGCTAGAAGATGACGGCCCTTCACCAGAGTATTACACTACTCAGGAATTCTTGCGCCAAGACTTGAACACTCTGTTGGCGGAACTAACCCCCCAACAGCGAGAAGTTGTAGCTTTACGTTTTGGCTTAGAAGATGGGAATGAAATGTCTTTGGCGAAAGTAGGTGAAAGATTAAATCTCAGCCGCGAACGTGTTCGTCAATTAGAACATCAAGCGCTTGCTCATCTACGTCGTCGTCGAGCCAATGTCAAAGAGTATGTTGCTAGCTAAAAGTCAACAGCTTTTAATTAAAAATAAAGCCTCCTGATTTCAGGGGGCAATTTTTTTATTAATTGTCATTTGTCAGACTAAATTTGAATAATGTTTGGGATACATAAATTATTTGTCAGGGCACAACATTGTTCATTGGTGTCAACTTAAGCTAAAAATAGCCTCTCTCTTAGCTTTGTCACCCGCCTTGGAATTCATTCCAAGGCTCATAGCCCAAGTAGGGGCGGGTTCACAGATATGCTCCAATAATTCACGACTATCTCGCTTAACCCGCCCCTACTGAAGTAGACTCAATATTTTGAGGATATTTAGTCATCTAAAGATGACTTTGGCTATTAGCAAGGAAGTTCAGTTCCTTGCGGTAACTGGGTTTCGCGTTAAGTTGACACAGGTGAACATTGTTGTGCCCCTACCCATTTGTCACATTCTTTTTTATAATTAATTGGTATTATTTCTTTTTCCGCTCTGCTCCCCAGCCCCTGTAACTTTTACTAATCATTAATTCAGGCTCAGAGTTTGTGCAGACTTTTTCTCAATTAGACCTGTTTCAAATACCGTCTTTACCTCTGGCGCAGAAGGCTAATTTGCCCAAATGCTCTGCCATTTATTTTGCACTAGATTCAAATAATAATGTCTTATATATAGGGAAAGCAATTAACCTATTTTTTCGATGGAGAAACCATCATCGTTTTGATCAACTCAGTCACATTAATCGTACTAATAGTGTCAGAATAGGCTGGTGGGAATGCTCTCCAGAGTCAGAATTGCTAACTAAAGCTGAAAAGCTTTATATAAAAGTATATAAACCATTGCTAAATAATAGTATAGTTCCGATAATTCCCAAAGGAGATTTTTCTGTAGTTATAAGTAAACTGGCAAAAAATATAGTAGTTTTAGGATTATTTAAACGTTCTTATGGCTATGAAATGAAAATAGGCTATGCTTGGCCAGAGCATAATGCTAGCCGAAAAATAGGACAACTTATTAAGCATTGTCAAAATAGTTTTACCTGGGAAAAAGAATATATACAAACTTCACCTGTATGGACTGGAACTTATAACAAATCACAAACTCCACAACAAATTAAGTTATATATATCTCCATGTGTAACATCTGGATTATTTTGGGATGAATGTACTAAGGCTTCTATAAAAGTTTTAGTAGCAGGTGTGCTAGTTAGAGCCGTAGATTGGCGTTCTCACTATAGCATTCCAGATGAAGATAATTTTTTGGACTTGACTGAGCTTGACGAATTAATTGGTTAAAAATTCTATCATCACAGCAAAATAGTTAACCCAATCGCTGCCGCAACCACAAAGCTAATAGTGGTAACGCCAATTTATAAGCTTGTTCTGCACCGTAAATCAAACCTTTGTGCTGCAAACCAGTCAGCGCACCTTGTAAGCTACCACCTCTAGAAAGTCCGTGTTTTTGAATATAGTCTTTACTTTGTGGTTTTTCTGTCGGATCTAACGCTAAACATTCCAAAAGATGCACTTGATTGGCTGGGAGAAGCATCACTAAGGATTCATAAGTCATCGATAAGTCTTTGAGTAATCCTTCAATGGCCTGTGTAACATCTTGTTCAGTAATTAAACTATCTGGCAAACAGGAAGTTTGTAACCGACGGATGAGCGCCATTGCATCGCCAATGTGTCCTTGTACAGCATCTAAAAACAGTGGTAGTGCTTGGGAACGGGAATCAAATGTTAGTCTGTGTACGTGTAGCATTTCTCTAGCCCACACCGCTAAGATGTCTCTGGCTAATGGGGGCAATTGCACGGTTTCTAAAGGATAATTATTTTCATCTGAGTGCTGGCTAGTCTCAGCGATAGTTGCAATCAAGACATAGTTAACATGAGTATCCTGATTGATTTTGCGTCGGAATGTTGCTTCCCATAAATTATTACGATCCCAAGAGCGGATATGAGGGAAACTATGCATAATCAGCACTAACCGCTTTTGTAAATCTACAGCCATCATTTGTGGCAACTCTAACAATAGCTCAAATGCTTGCCATAGTTGCTTTTGGTTGAGAGAACGCAACAGCTTCAATTTTTTTTCGACATCGTAGCTAAAAAACTCACTAGCATGGTGATGTACCCAATTTTGAATTTTGGCTATTTCCCAGTTTTGGCTAATAGCTTCTGCTAGCAGTTGTAAAAATCTTTCCCCATCTGTAGCGCGGATACAATCTATCTCCAGTACTACCGCTCCAGCGTCTTGCGCTCCTGCTTTCACTAAGGTACGCCTACCACTACCAGGTACGCCGGTAATTAATAAATCACCATCTTCTGACAAAACTTCGACAATACGTTGAAACTCTGCCGATCGCCCTATCAATTGCAATGGAGTAGACAAATCCAGACTCACAACTTTTTCGCCTTCCGGTTCAATCCTCACTGTAATCGCAAGCATACTTTATTTTTAGGCAACCATTGAGGGTGATTATCGTAATTATTGAAATTTACAAGTGCTAAAAAATATTTTGCACTAAATTTTAGTGTTATTGTTTGGATAACACTTATTCAGGGAAACTAAATAATTATGCTTCAAGCTGTATCTACCGTTGCGGAACCAGGAGATAGACAGCCGGATGTTTGGCATTCTTTGGAAATTGGGGAGGCGATCGCGCGGCTAAATACCAATCAGGACACAGGTTTAAGTAGCACTAGAGCCACACAGTTATTAACTGAGGTGGGCGCAAACGAACTCACCGCCAAGAAAACCCAGTCTTGGTGGTTGAAGTTTCTGTTGCAATTCAACCAGCCATTATTGATTATTTTGTTATGTGCAGGTTTAGTTAAAGCCGTCACTGGTAGCTTTGTCAACGCTGGAGTGATTTGGGGCGTGACTACTACCAATGCCATTATTGGATTTATCCAAGAGTCAAAAGCCGAAAGTGCGATTTCTGCTTTAGCTAAAGCTATTACCACCGAAGCCACAGTCTTGCGGGATGGGCAGAAAGTCCGCGTACCGTCACGGGAATTAGTGCCTGGGGATGTGGTACTGTTAACTTCCGGCGACAAAGTACCCGCAGACTTACGCTTAATTCAAACCCGCAACTTGCAAATTGATGAATCTGCTCTCACTGGGGAGTCAGTAGCTGTCGAAAAAGATACACGAATTTTAAAACCAGATACAGCCCTCGCAGAACAGAAAAACATGGCCTATGCTGGGGGATTTGTCACCTTCGGACAAGGTACTGGGGTAGTAGTCGCCACTGGTAACGCCACGGAAACTGGGCGAATATCCCAATTAATGGAGCAGCATACGGATATTTCTACGCCATTAACCCGGAAATTTAATAAATTCAGCCAGAATTGGCTGTATATGGTTTTAGGGTTAGCAACTCTCTGCTTCGTTGTCGGATTGAGTTTTAGAGGTATGAATGAAGCTCTTGAAGCCGCAGTTGCTTTAACAGTTAGTGCCATACCAGAAGGCTTACCAGCAGTAGTCACCGTTACTTTAGCGATAGGTGTTTCCCGCATGGCGCGGCGGAATGCCATCATCCGCAAATTACCAGCTGTAGAGACTTTGGGTGGTGCAACTGTCATCTGTTCCGATAAAACCGGGACTTTGACAGAAAATCAGATGACAGTGCAAGCCATCTATGCTGGAGGACATCAATATGCGGTTACAGGTATAGGTTATGCCCCTGATGGGGAAATTCTGCGAGATGAACACCCGGTAGATTTAAATAGCGACAAGGGTTTACAAGAATGTTTAATTGCGGGATTACTCTGCAATGATTCCCATCTAGAAGTGAAAAATAGCCGATGGGTGGTGATGGGAGATCCTACAGAGGGCGCTTTGATTGCATCAGCAAATAAAGCTGGTTTTAATCAACCCGCTTTGATTCAGCAAATGCCTAGACTAGATGGGATTCCCTTTGAATCAGATTATCAGTACATGGCAACTTTACATGAAACACCGAGAGGGAAAACTATTTATGTAAAGGGTTCAGTAGAGGCGCTTTTGCAACGCTGTCACCTGATCATCAATACCGAAGGAAAATCCCACCCCTTAGATTGTGTAGAAACATTATCACGAGCCAAAATTGAACGGGAAGTGAATATTATGGCGCGTCAGGGTTTGCGAGTCTTAGCCTTGGCGAAAAAGCCTGTAGGAAATGAGCAAAATACAGTAGATCATCCGGATATTGCTGATGGTTTAATCTTCGTGGGATTGCAGGGGATGATTGATCCGCCCCGTGAGAGTGCGATTAAAGCCGTGCAAGCTTGCCAATCAGCGGGAATTCAGGTGAAGATGATCACCGGAGATCATGCTGTGACAGCGCAGGCGATCGCCCGGAGAATGGGAATTAACAAAAATGGCTCAGTTCTGGCTTTCACAGGTGCAGAACTCGCCCAAATGGATAAAACCGAACTTGCTCAAGTTGCAGAAGAAGGGGTAGTCTTTGCCCGTGTTGCACCAGAGCAAAAACTGCGTCTAGTTGAAGCCTTACAATCTAAAGGTGAAATTGTCGCCATGACAGGGGATGGTGTCAACGATGCACCCGCCTTAAAACAAGCAGACATTGGGATTGCAATGGGAGGTGCAGGTACAGAAGTAGCTAAAGAAGCTTCAGATATGCTACTCACCGATGATAATTTTGCCTCCATTGAAGCGGCTGTAGAAGAAGGACGAGCAGTTTATAAAAATCTCATCAAAGCGATTTGCTTTATTCTCCCTGTGAATGGTGGGGAATCAATGACGATTTTAATTAGTACATTATTCGCTAGAGATTTACCAATTTTATCCCTACAAGTTCTCTGGCTGAATATGTTGAATTCCATCACGATGACAGTACCTTTGGCATTTGAACCCAAAGCACAAAACGTGATGCAACAACCACCACGTCATCCCCATGAACCTTTATTATCAGGCAGTCGAATACAGCGCATTTTAGCAATATCTTTGTTTAACTGGATTGTGATATTTGGAGTGTTTGAATACATCCGCCAAACCACAGGAAATATAGATTTAGCCAGAACGATGGCGATTAACTCACTAATTGCTGGACGGATATTTTATTTATTGAGTATTAGTCAATTAATCCCCAATCTTATTGCCAAGATGGATGGCACAATAAAGGAGAATGTAGATATTCCTGCCATCGGTTTTGGGATTGTCGGCGCAATTCTTTTACAAATTGTCTTTGCCCATGTGCCGTTGATTAATGAAATTTTCGAGACAGCACCATTAAATTTTCAACAGTGGTTGTTCTGTTTAGGCGTGGGTTCACCGATGATTTTGTGGGCGACAGTTGTGAATCGTTTAGATCCACCCAATTAATGATTAAGTAAGTCGGCGTAATTAAATATAACTGGTTAGGGTCGTCATTTGTCATTTGTCATTGGTCATTGGTAAGAGTTTTAATGGTGTTTACGTTTCTTAACTTAGTTCGGTTTTTTTATGCCGACTTACTTATCAGCAAGTAGAAAAACTTACCCTAGTTCTCTCTGTTGTATCAGGTGTAAGTAGGTCGGTATGAACTTATCTATCTAACAAAATGTAAATTTAGCAAAACCCTGGCGATTGCTTCACTCTGCTTTGGAACATTCGCTTTTAAGGTAGTTATAAATTTTTCTGCCCACCTACTCAACTCCTGTCAAATCTCCTTAACATTGTTGTCCGAGTTTTGTAATTACGAATTACGAATTACGAATTACGAATTAGCCTGAGCGTTATTAATAATCAAGTCTGTCATGGTATTAATTAAGCGATCGCTCTCGATTGGTAAAATATCCTTACCATGCAAAACATCCTGAACAATATGAAAATGCACTAATGACCCCACAAGAATCCTCGCTAGTGCTTCTGGGTCATTTATTTTCAGTTCAGGATGACTAGCCAAGTATTGAGTCAGGGTTTCTATCACTGGTTTAATCATGGCGCGCACACAAATCTGTGCTAACTCGGGAAAGCGTCCAGATTCGCCAATTAACACGCGCATAAATGCACAATGTTGTTCATCTGTTACCATTTGCTCTAAGGCTTTGGTTCCTAATTGGCGGAGGACTATTGCTGGTTCTCCCTGTAGAGGTTCTGTACCAAATATAGACTTAAACTTCTGGCGTGCCAGATGCTCAAACAAAACTTTAAATAGCCCTTCTTTATCTTGAAAGTGGCTGTAGACTGTGGCTTTAGACACACCCGCAGCGATCGCTACCTTGTCCATGCTTGTACCAGCATAGCCATGTTTGAGGAACTCCTGCATCGCTCCTTGCAGAATTTGTTCCACTTTCTCAACGGAATTCTCCCGTTCTACTTCGTCAGCTTTTATGCGTGCCATGTGTTCATCAACCTTGCTTATAAACCATCTTACTGGTGATTGGGGGGAAGGGGGAAAGGGGAAAAGGGGAAAAGGGGAAAGGGGGACTAATGACTATTTCCTATTGCCTTATGGACAAATGACTATTGACCAATGACAAATGACTATTGACTAAACTACTCGGTTTAGTTTAGCATAATTCTGAACTGGACGGTTTAGTTTAAAAATGCCGCCCAAAAGAGGGGAATACTATGGCGCAAAACTGGAATTTATTAGGTTTTAGAGCTTCCCAAAGTATTTTTAAGTCACCTACCATCCTGGCAATAATTACAGCTTTGATTACAGCCGGAGCTAGTGTTTATACGGTAACTAAGTTTCAGGCGGATTCTGGGAAGAAGCAAGAACTAGCAACGCCGATTCAACCAGTTGTCAAAACTGTTACTGCGTTGGGGCGCTTAGAACCCAATGGTGAGGTGATTAAACTGTCTGCACCGACGGCTAATGAAGGAAATCGGGTTGAGCAACTGTTGGTGAAAGAAGGCGATCGCGTTAAAGTTGGACAGGTAATTGCGATCATGGATAGTCGCGATCGCTTACAGGCGAGTTTGGGTGAAGCCCAAAGACAAGTACAAGTGGCAAAATCCCGACTGGCGCAGGTAAGAGCTGGTGCAAAGCAAGGAGAAATTGGGGCGCGTCAAGCTACGATCAACCGTCTGCAAGTTGAACTAGCAGGAAGCATTAAAACGCACCAAGCGACAATTAATCGCCTAGAAGCAGAATTGCAAGGACAACAACAAAGTTTACAAGCAACTGTAGCCCGTATCGCCGCCGAAAAGCGCAACGCCCAAGCTGATGTGCAACGCTATGAGAGTTTATATAAAGAAGGCGCAATCTCTAATCAAGAAGTGGATCGCCGCAGGTTAAGCGCGGAAACTTCTACACAGCAATTTATCGAAAGCCAAGCCACAAAGACAAGAACTGTCGCCACACTAGAACAGCAAATTAACGAAGCTAAAGCTAACCGCGACAAAACCATCGCTACACTAGAACAACAAATCAACGAAGCCAAAGCTACCCTGAATCAAACAGCGGAAGTTCGTCCTACAGATATCGCCAACGCCCAAGCTGAGGTAGATAGCGCCCAAGCTACTGTAGCGAAAATTCAAGCCCAACTTAATCAAGCATATATTCGCGCTCCCAAATCTGGACAAATTCTAAAGATTCATACCCGCGCTGGTGAAACCGTTGGTAATGACGGAATTGTCGAGTTAGGTCAAACTGACCAGATGTATGCGGTAGCAGAAGTATACCAAAGTGATATTCATAAAGTCCGGCCTGGTCAACGTGTCAAAGTTATTAGCGATTCTCTCCCCACTGAATTGCAGGGAACCGTTGATTGGATTGGGATGCAAGTGCAACGGCAAAATGTAATTAATGCCGACCCCTCTAGTAATATTGATGCCAGAGTAGTCGAAGTTCATGTCAAGCTAGATTCTGCATCCAGCGCCAAAGCCGCCCAGTTTACCAATTTGCAAGTCAAGGCGGTGATTGAACAATGATAGGATTTATCTCTCAACTACAGCGCCGCACCCCTCTGGGATGGTTGCAACTGAATAAGCAAAGGAGTCGTTTTTTAGTCGCACTATCAGGCGTTGCTTTTGCAGATTTACTGATGTTCATGCAGCTGGGCTTTCAGTCAGCATTATATGATAGCGCCACCAGACTGCATCAAGTATTAAATGCAGATGTAGTAATTATCGGTAACCAAGCCCGTAACCTCTCCTTTATGTCTTCCTTTCCCAGAAGAAGACTGTATCAGGCTGCCGATGTACCTGGTGTAAAATCGGCAGAAGCTTTGTATACCAACAACGTTACGTGGAAAAATCCCCAAACTCGCCGTGAGACAGGGATGCTGATTATCGGCTTTAATCCTGACCAGCCAGCATTTAACTTACCAGAAGTTAACCGCCAATTATCGACAATTAAACTACCGGATACTGTATTATTTGATGCTGCTTCCAGAGGAGATTACAAAGAAGCGATCGCACAAATTTCTCAAGGTAAACCTGTCACCACAGAAATAGATCGGCGGACAATTAGCATTAATGGCTTATTCTCAGTTGGAGCATCTTTTGGTGCTGATGGTAGCTTGATCACCAGCGATCAGAACTTTTTACAACTATTTCCTAAACGACAAGCAGGTAGTGTCAGTATTGGTTTGATTCAGTTACAACCAGGCTACGACCCTAAACAAGTAGCCAGTGCTTTAAAATCTTACCTACCTAAAGATGATGTAAAAGTTCTCACCCACGAAGAATTTATTGCCTTTGAGAAAAATTACTGGCAGACAAACACTGCGATCGGGTTTATCTTTACCTTAGGTGTATCGATGGGATTTGTCGTCGGGGTGATTATCGTCTATCAAGTCCTTTCCACCGATGTTAATGCCCACATGAAAGAATATGCCACATTTAAAGCGATGGGATATAACAATCTCTACTTGCTAGGTGTCGTGTTTGAGGAAGCTTTAATCCTGGCAATATTAGGGTTTATCCCAGGGATGACAGTATCTTTAGGACTGTATGCCTTAACTCGTGGTGCGACAAATCTACCACTATATATGACCTTAGCACGAGCTATTCAAGTGCTGACGCTAACTTTCGTCATGTGTATCATATCCGGTGCGATCGCTACTCGTAAAGTTCAATCTGCTGACCCAGCGGATATGTTTTAGTCATTTGTCATTTGTCATTGGTCATTGGTCATTTGTAGATCTTATCCCCCTTGTCCTCCTTGTCCCCTATTCATTATGAATCCAGTAATCTCTGTGCAAAATCTCGACCATTACTTTGGTCAAGGTCAACTAAAAAAGCAAGTTCTGTTTGATATTACCTTAACAATCAATGCTGGCGAAATTATCATTATGACCGGGCCTTCCGGTTCTGGTAAAACCACATTACTAACTTTGGTGGGGGGGTTGCGTTCTGCGCAATCTGGTAGTTTGCAAGTATTAGGAACAGAACTCTGCGGTGCTAATGCAGCTCAACTTACCGCAGCACGGCGCAGTCATGGCTATATTTTCCAAGCACATAACTTGCATGGAAGTTTAACTGCACTGCAAAATGTGAGAATGGGCTTAGAACTACACAAGGATATTTCACCAGCAGAAATGAAAACTCGCTCTGCCGAAATGCTAGAGCAAGTAGGATTAGGACAGCGCCTCAATTATTATCCTGATGATTTATCAGGGGGACAAAAACAACGAGTTGCGATCGCTCGTGCTTTAGTCAGTCGCCCTAAAATTGTCTTAGCAGATGAACCAACTGCGGCGCTGGATAGTAAATCTGGTCGAGATGTAGTTAACCTAATGCAAAAACTCGCTAAAGAGCAAGGTTGTACTATTCTCATGGTGACTCATGACAACCGGATTTTGGATATTGCCGATCGCATTGTTCACATGGAAGATGGTAAGTTAGCTAAAGATATGGTTGTTGCCACAGCCTAAATCCAGCATTTTAACTGAAATGGAATCTACACAGATCCAAACAACAAAGCAATGATTGATCGTGATGACGAAAACAATAAATGCGATCGCACTACAAGAACAGCGATCGCATTTGTGGAAACAGCTGCTAAATAAAAATATGAGTATCTATACTAGCTAGACCCGCATCATTGAAAGCTTTAGCAAAATCATCCATTCCATTTCCATTAAAATCTCCAGTTAGCCACTGTTGAGTATTCCAAAACCCACCTTGACGCGTCGCCCATCGCTCAATACCAAAACCTCCACCGTTCGACAGGTGAACGTCTATACTGGCTAGACCTCCATCATCAAAAGCTTTAGCCAAATCATCTTTGCCATCGCCGTTAAAGTCCCCAGCTAGCCATTTCTGAGCCTCCCAAAATCCACCTTGGCGAGTAGCCCATCGCTGGCTAGCAAAGCCTCCACCATTCGACAGGTAAACGTCTATACTGGCTAGACCCCCATCATTGAAAGCTTTAGCCAAATCATCTTTGCCATCGCCGTTAAAATCCCCAGTCAGCCATTTTTGAGTACCCCAAAATTCACCTTGACGAGTCGCCCATCGCCCGATACCAAAGCTTCCACCATTCGACAGGTGAACATCCATACTGGCTAGACCCGCATCATTGATGATGTTAACTAAATCATCTTGGCCATCGCCGTTAAAATCCCCAGTCAGCCATTGTTGAGTATCCCAAAACCCACCTTGACGTGTCGCCCATCGCCCGATACCAAAGCTTCCACCATTCGACAGGTGAACGTCTATACTGGCTTGACCCACATCATTGAAGATGTTAACTAAATCATCTTTTTTATCACCGTTAAAATCCCCAGTCAGCCATTTTTGAGCATCCCAAAAGCCACCTTGACGTGTCGCCCATCGCCCGATACCAAAACTTCCACCATTCGACAGGTGAACGTCCATACTGGCTTGACCCACATCATTGAAAGTTTTAGCCAAGTCAACTTTCCCATCTCCATTGAAATCACCAGATAGCCATTTTTGAGTATCCCAAAACCCACCTTGACCTGTCGCCCATCGCTGAATAGTAATAACATAATTGTTGAAGGTTGTACCACTAACAGAATATTGCCCCAAACTGCCGTAATCGGTGTAGCCTGTAGTCAGACGATCTCCTTTCCCCACACCATCAATTTTGAGGTAATAGGTTCCAGTAGGAACAGTTGTAGCGATACTTGCAGATAATGAATCTGTCAGATCAGACGAGGTAATTAAAGCACCAGTAGCATTGTATAACCCTGCAAAAATATCTAAGTTTGGCCCACTAGTGAAGGGATTTACTGTCAAATTAATCGTACCAGAACTTGTAGAAAAACGATAGAAATCTACATCTGTATTGCGCTCAATGATGCCACTACCACTTACAGACGTACCAGAACTGGTCAGTGTCTTTGCTGTCGCAATTGTATCACCAGTATCATCGTTTCGGTAGCCAAACCCATTTTGGGTAGTAATAATTTGCAAATCATCTTCAGTATTGTTAGCAGAAGCATACTCGCCTTTACTCCACTGGAGTAGCTCCTGGGAATACCCTAATCCCATGATTGGTGCCCAGCCAGTCGGCCCACTACCATGCCCTGCGTAGTATTCTTCAGCGGGCTTTATTCGTCCATCATGCTTGAGTCCCAGTGTATGACCTACTTCATGAGAAATAACATAAGCCGTATCTCTCTCATTACCGTTGTTCGTGTTTTTAGCAAAAACAAAGGCGGGAGTATCACTATTCAAATTGAAAGAACCAATGTAGGCAATTCCTCCGTCTCCAGTACCCAACCAATCAGAATTACTACCACCGATAGCGACACGCACACCCCAGCGTTTATCATTACTGTCGCTCTTAATCAGATCATTAATATCTGCTGGAGCCTGGGTTGTGACATTAACATTAAACGGGATGAAATCCTCAGCGACGCGCTGCCAGATATACTGGATTCTTTCAAGTTCAGCCAAGCTAAAGGACGCTGTATTGCCGTCTATGTCAAAGCTTGGTGTGATAATGTTAGCTATGTTTTTACTTGTATTCCACTGAGTACCAGAAGTGGTATGACCGTCGAAATCTAAATAAATTGTGTGGTTAGCTCCTGGTAAGCTGTTTAAAAAGAAAGTTTGAGAGAGGTCTAGTGAAGGTAATACAGTAACTACTGGTGGTCGATATCTAATTAACGTTGGCACAACTAGAGGCAGTGCATACAAAGTGGAATTACTATTGTCCCTCGATATTGGATTACTCTTGCTTGTCCTGGGCTGTTGAGTTCTTAAATTCCCTAGTTTGAGAGATCCATTTGAACTATCACTAACGATGTAATCATTAGGCGAGCTAATAGGCTTTTCTGAAAGAGTAATATTAGGTGGTAAAAGATTACCATAATCAGCGTGGTTTTTTACTATCGATTCTTGAGGTAAAGCTGTTATTAATTCAGAGTCTAAGCCGGAACTCAATTGCTTGCGTAAGTGCGATTTCTGTTCTATATCGAAGCCAATCTTTATTTTCTTAGGGTTAACCATTAAATTTGCCAAGTAGATGCTATTTTTAGTATTATTTTTGCAGAAATGCCCAATTTATAAGTAATTTTATGAAAAATTAAATTCTTTATTTAAATAAAATTCAGATGCATAAAAGTAGATTTTTTATGTAAAGAGACAGTAAAATTATGGGCAGCAATAAAGCAACAAAGCTTACAAGTAACCGTAGCCTATTTAGCTGCCGAAAAGCGCAACACCCAAGCTGATATGTGACTATTGTCATGGTGACTCATGACAACCGGATTTTGAATATTGCCGATCGCATTGTTCACATGGAAGATGGTAAGTTAGCTCAGGATCGGGCTATAGTTCCGGCTCTATAGTCAGTTGATTTTTCTCGCTGACAAACTTATGATTGGCGCAAATTTGACAAGAGACTTTGCATTTTGTCATTTGTCATAGAATGTTAATTTTGATTCCTTGGTTGTGGGACTAGGGGCTAGGGGCTAGGGGCGGAGAAAGTAGGATTATCATGCTCATTGTGTGATTTACTAAATAGTTAATTAGCTATAAAGTAGGAAAATTTTAATAGCTTATAGGCATGAGAAAATAGGCATAAGTAGGACAAATCCTCAAAACATGGTTACATTTCAATTTGTATAGCAAATTTTCTAATTATGAAATATATCTTAATCTTGAGTTATTAAAAAAGTAACAAAATTTGATAATTTAAAAATAGCTATCATTGCAATTACTCTATCCAAAAATAGAATTTTGTAAAAATTATTAGCTGTATTTTTTCCTCACAAGTTCCTCACAATTATTATCTAATTTAATTACATAAAAGCTTTGACTCTCGTAATCGAAACCTTCATTTCCTATGTAGGGAATGAAGGCGAGATTTTTCTTAGCTTTTGATGCTACTGATATGTTGGGAGAGCCAGAGCATTTTTGAACATTTAATCGACCACAAATTAACTCAACTACATCATCGGTTAACATCGCTGAACAAACTGCAAACAAAGATAGTTCAAGACGATGCTTAAGCTGGTTTTGCTGTGGTTTTTTCTATGGTTTTTACTTCAATTACACAGGGATGATCTATTATGGTTGCGCTGCTCAATCCACTGACTATTCCTAAATACACTAATCAATTACCAAACCTACTCGCTCCGGGATTCTTTATTGATGCTAGGCGTAAAGGTAGATATACAATCACAATGAGTCAAGGGACTCATAACTTTGGTTTAGGGACAGGAATACCTCTAACCCAAACCTGGGGTTACCATAGCGCTTTTGCTCCAGCTTGGGATGCGGCTGGTCTTAATTACCTTGGTCCGGCGATTGTGGCACAAAAAGGTACACCAATTACTATAAATTGGAAGAGCAAGCTTCCTAAACAACATTTACTGCCAGTAGATACCACACTTCATTGGGCTTATACTGGCACTAAGTATACCATTAGCAAAAACGGTGTTCCAGTAGTCGCCCACCTGCATGGCGGAAAGAATAAATCTCAATACGATGGTCTTCCAGATGCTTGGTTTACTTCTACTGGTAAAGGCGGAAGTTTAGCAATAAATAAAGGTGCGATCCAAGCCTATACCTATGACAACGATCAACAAGCTGCCACCATCTGGTATCATGACCACGCCCTAGGAATCACTCGCCTCAATGTCTATGCTGGCTTAGCAGGTTTTTATATCTTGCGGGATCAATATGATACTGGCATACCTGATAATCCAAAAACACCTCAAATCGAAAACGCACTTCCAGGTAATTACGTTAATTTCGATTACCAAGGTAATTGGCGCAAAGACCCAGATGTTTACTATGAATATCCCATAGTTATTCAAGACAAGATATTTACAGCAGATGGTAAATTATTTTATCCATCTTCCAATGCAGATTTACTTGCAGCAGGCTTAGAAGGGATGCTTCCGGCAACTGCACCTAATCCCAGTGTAATACCAGAATTCGGTGCTGGTAATGTTATGCTTGTGAATGGGAAAGCCTGGCCTGTGTTAGATGTTGAGCCACGGAAATACAGATTCCGCCTGCTGAATGGTTCTGATTCGCGCTTCTACAGCCTCAAACTGCAACAAGGGTTAGACTTTTACCAGATTGGTACAGACTTAGGTTTACTCAATGCGCCAGTGAAACTTACTCACCTGGAACTTGCACCGGGTCAACGAGCGGATGTAGTTGTAGACTTTAAAGGGTATCAGGGAGAAACTTTAATTCTGAATAATTTTGCTGGTGGTATTACCAGTGAACCAATTCCCAACAACCCAGATACAACGGGTCAGATTATGGCTTTTAGAGTAGGGAATCAGGTAACGGTTGCTGATACTCCCTTACCGACAACCTTACGAACCGATAACCCTAGAGATAAGACTAAACCGGCTTGGATATTGCTACCGACTAGTGTTAGCCAGATTGATCGCTACGATCATACAAGTCCTGACTATATAGGCTTTAATGGCTTTAAGAACCCTACAAATTATGTTACTCCAACCGATCCAATCACAGGATTAGCGATCGCAAAACAGTTAGCTCTATTTGAGAACCCCGGCGATGATTTTGGACGCATCACACCGATGCTGGGAACGATTCGGGAAGGTGCGCTGATGTGGGATGATCCGATTACCGAGTATATCAAACTTGGCGATTGCGAGATTTGGGAAATTTACAATACTACACGCGATTCCCATCCCATCCATTTGCACGAAGCGGGTTTCCAACTGCTCGACAGACAGGATTTTACTGCAACTCAGATTGATCCACTAACAGGAGCGTATTCACCAACAGCACCATTAATCAATATTCAATATCAGGGAGCAGCGACTCCGGCAGCGCCCAACGAAGCGGGTATACTTGATACTGTCACGATCGATCCCGGTGAAGTTATCCGTGTTGTCGCCACCTTCGACCTTCCCGGAGAGTATGTCTGGCATTGTCATATTCTCTCCCATGAAGACAATGAGATGATGCGACCTTACGAAATATTAGCTCCGGG
Organism: Calothrix sp. NIES-2100; assembly: GCF_002368195.1. Lineage (GTDB taxonomy): Bacteria > Cyanobacteriota > Cyanobacteriia > Cyanobacteriales > Nostocaceae > Aulosira. The sequence goes on from NZ_AP018178.1 coordinate 9,243,205, forward strand.
TACAAATCCGCTAGCATCATTAAATAATGCCAACACTGCTGTATTAATTTAAACCTAATCCGTAGTCAGGACTTCAGTTAAAAAGTCAAGGACTAAAGTCCTGACTACTAACTTACAGCAATTTTCAGGTATGGCTGTTGACGGTTGACTGTTGACTGTTTGTACGGGCGGGTTTTGTGAGATATTCACGGTGCTAACAGATATGTCGGTTAAACCCGCCCCTACAACAATAGCAATGGAATATTTTTTTACTTGGAAGTCCCGAAGATTGCAAAATGCGGTAAATTGAATTTGTAGAATTATATATTCTCGCTAAAGTGAGATTTAGCGATCGCTCTCAAACTACAGTTATGAGCTTGAACATGGGATGACTAAGCACAAATTGACACTAGTTACCTGTGTTGGTTGTTTATTGCTGGCAATATATGCATTAGCATCATATTGGAGCCAGCGCCGTGAATGTGCGATCGCTAATTGCAAATCACCTATCCCCCAAGCTGTCGGTGGGGGAGTACCCCAAGCGCAAATCTCAACAGACAAGTTACGTCTGCAAGCTCAAGCTATTACTGTCAAAGTCATGTCAAAAGAATTCTTGGGTTCTGGGATTCTTTTGCAAAAACAAAACTCTATTTATACAGTTGTCACTAATGCTCATGTCCTCAGAGCCGGTGATGCTCCCTATCGAATTCAAACACCTGATGGGCACATATATGCAGCGACTTTACCTCAAAACGCAAACTTTGGCAAAAATGATTTAGCAATATTGCAGTTTCGCAGCCCTAAAAAAAATTATACAGTATCATCGATTGGTTCTCAACCAATAGTAGGCGATGAAGTGTTTGCTAGTGGTTTTTCTGCACAAGAAGATGAAGAAAAACAAACATTTAATTTCACTACTGGTAAAGTCTCACTTTTACTACCCAAAGCTTTAGAAGGTGGTTATCAATTTGGTTACAGTAATGATATCCAAAAAGGGATGAGTGGCGGTCCATTACTCAATCATCGCGGTGAATTAGTTGGTGTCAATGGAATGCAAGCCAATCCTTTGTGGGATGCGCCTTCTGTATTTGTGGATGGTTCCGAAGCTGATAAGGATTTACATAAGCAAATTAATCATCTCAGTTGGGCTGTCCCGATATTTGTAATTCGTAAATAGACTAACGGAAATAAATGTAACTGTATTCAGAAGGGGAAACGGGAAAGGGGACAAGGGGGACAAGGAGGACAAGGAGGACAAGCAATTCAAAATTCCGCCATCTTCCTTCTGACAAATGACAAATGACAAATGACAAATGACAAATGACAAATGACAAATGACTAATTAATTTCAAATGATTTAATCATTGTTTGGGCGGTTTGCAGAAATGTATCATAATCATCTATAGCAGCAGTGTAGACGATAATGTATGCCTTATCGCCATTTAAAGTCCAAATCCGCAAATTTTTTAAATTGTTTTCCTCATTTGTGACAGTATAAATTAATTGATACGCTTTTTTATGCGCCAAAGTAGTTGTATTGCTACTAGTAATTTTCGAGTTGCTGGAATTTTTAATTTCTTTAACAAATTCGGTTTGCGAATCTTCTAAGGTTTTGGAAAAGTCTTCAACTTTGATGGTTAGCTGTTCTTGAAAATTATCTTTTGGGCTTTGTTTAGGCGATAAAAATTTTACCCATTCTCCAGTAATCGGATTTTTCAAATCTTGTCTATCCCAATTGTCAGGATATTTTATTTTGATATTTAAGTCGGAATCTTCATAGGATAATAATTCTCGAGGTGGCGTTGGTGGTTGCGATATCGACGGTTTAAAGATAATAAATATGGCAATAGATGCGGCGACAACTGTAAAAGAAGGAATTATCCATTTCCAAGGTATTGCATCAGGTATATATTTGTGCAGAATTGTTGGGGGTAATGTTGAGTTTAGTGACAGTTGTTGTAGAGCTTGTAATACTTTCTCTGCTGACTCATAACGCTGGCGAAAGTCATAACGCACCATTCTATCTAAAATAGATGCTAGCTCTTTGTGAACCTGTGCTTGATCGCGCCAAACAATTTCATGATTGACATCTTTTGGTAATTGTTGTGCTTGTATTCCTGTAAGAGCTTGAATACCCAGTATTCCGACTGCATAAATATCACTACCAATCACAGGATTACCAGATGTTTGTTCACTAGGCATATAGCCTGGAGTCCCAACAGCAACACTTATTTGTGTTTGTCCAGAAGAAAGAACTATTTGGGTACTAATTTGTTTAACGGCACCAAAGTCAATTAAAATAATTTTACCATCTGTGCGGCGGATAATATTTGATGGTTTGATATCGCGGTGAATTACTTTTTGCTGATGAATAAAAATTAAAACTTCTAAAATATCTTTTAACAGTTGAATTGTATCAGCTTCGCTCAATTTTGTCCCAGGAAGCAATTCGTGACTCAAGTCCTGTCCGGCAATATATTCTTCAACTAAATAAAATTCTTGATTTTCTTCAAAGTGCGCCAAAAGCTGGGGAATTTGGTCATGCTTTCCTAACTTTTCTAAAGTCTCAGCTTCGGTTTGAAACAAACGTTGTGCTTCGGTTAAAGTTCTGGGATTGGTAGACATGGGTTGAAATTGTTTGACAACGCACTTGGGATTTCCAGGACGTTGGGTATCTTCGGCTAAGAAAGTCACTCCAAACCCCCCTTTTCCGATTTGTTTGAGAATTTGGTAACGTCCACCAAGCTTTTGATTCATTGATATTCACCCATTAATCCTAGAACTGATGACCCGCTGGCTTATATATAGCCATCCTAAATCATTTACTAAAAATTAATATTTCTTTAGGCTGGGCTAGTTTATCCTTCTCAAGAAATATTTTCGATGCTTGCCATAAAAGTTACATAATATTCCGAATATTTTCGTATTTTTGTTTTCTTAGGTACTTCCCAGTCAAAAAATATTCCATTGCTATTATTAACGGTTTACGGTTCACAGTTAACAGTCAACCGTTAACGACTTGTTCCCTGCTTGAAGATAATGCCATAACATTTGGTGATTTTTTTGACACAAAAGGCTGAAGATCTAACAGCCAACTTTAATTTTCTTCATCTAAGAAGGTAATTTTTACTGATATGTTTAAGTATTATGCAGAAATTCTGCAAATTTAGTTTGTCAATAGCGATATTTTCCCGATAATTAAATTTATACCCTTTTCTACTAGTCAAACACACATAAATTTATGGTTGGCAATTTAGTCAGTTCCATTTTGACCAAGGGTGCTAGAGTTTCTGGCGTAGCTTTGCTCATGGCATCTACGACAACTGTAATTATGCATCAGCCTAGTTATGCTAGCAGCCCAGCTTTTAGATGTGCTAAGAGCCAGGGTAAGCCTGCAACCGTTGTGTATACAGAAGATGGCCTACCAAGACCAATAATTCGCTGGAGTGACGAAAAGTTTTTCTCTTCTAAGTTGACGGCTTTAGAACGCTGTAAGCAAGTATCTTACAGATTTCAACAGAACTATGACAGCGGTAATCTCAGAACTATTATCTCTGGAACAGTCAATGGTTATCCGGTAGTCTGCGCTGCTGTGAGTACAAACGATGTTTGCACCAGCAAAAGTGTTTTATTTACCCTCAAGCGAGGTGCGAATGCGCGACTGGCGGCGGAAAGGCTGTTAGATAGGCGTGGTTTAGCTTCGGGAAGGATTCTCAATCAAAATAATGATGATACGCAAATCTACGTTGATTTTGATACCTTCTTGAACAACATCCCACCGGAAAAGTAAAAATTTCGGAGTGAGTGAATGCAGACAAGTAGGGAACATCTACAGACTATCGGGAAATTCTCGATTTGCTTAGTGTTCCCTACAATTTACCGATTTTTTGCATTAGCATCTGAGTAGATAGTTGGTGTTTGTATACATTTTGACTATGCAACAAGTAACTATGTTTTGGTGAATGCGGTGGTGTATGCTGCTCAGATCCCCGACTTCTTCAAGAAGTCGGGGATCTAAAATTAAAAAAATTGGGTAAAAAGATGAAATATTATTACACGCTGTCACCGGCGCTGATTGGTGTATCAATGGTATTGGTGCAGTCGCAGGTAGCATTAGGATTATCTGCACCCGAAATTGAAAAAATCGCCACAGCAATTACAGTCAAAATTGTTAATACTCAAAATGCTACCGATTCTGGTTCGGGAATCATTATTAAACGTAATGGCAATAGTTACACGGTACTAACTGCTTATCATGTCGTTAGAAGTGGGCAAAAATATCAAATCTACACTCCCGATGGGCAAAGTTATCAAATAAAATCGATGCAGCCCCTACAAAAGACAGATTTAGCAATTTTAGAGTTTAACAGTAACAAAAGTTATAGCATTGCCAAAATCGGGAACTCGGATCAAGCCACACGCACCACGACTGTTTATGTTGCAGGATTTCCGGCGAAGACAGCAAATATCACTAACCCAGATTTTTTATTCTTTAAAGACGGAAAAGTGTATGCTAACGGTACTGCCCAACGTGATGGTTACAACATGATTTATGATGTGCCGACATTAAAGGGAACCAGTGGCGGTGCAGTGTTAAATGAACAAGGGGAAGTGATAGCAGTTCACGGCAGAGCTGATGAGCAGGAAATTAGCGAAAAGAGCCAGAGTAAAATTATTATTGGCATTGGCACGACTATCTATTCAGCAGCAAGGCAGATGTTAGCAATGGGGGTAGATTTGGGAGTAAATCTGCCAAGTATGAATGGGACGACTGCACCCAAAGCCGATGATTTTTATATTATAGCCAGCGATAAATATGACCAGAAAGATTATCAAGGGGCGATCGCTGATTACACCGAAGCGATTCGCCTCAATCCCAACTATGCGGAAGCTTACAATGACCGAGGTGTAGCCCGCTACTATTTAGGAGACAAGCCCGGTGCGATCGCTGATTACAATGCTACGATCAAGATTAATCCCAAACATGCTTATGCTTACTACAACCGAGGATTAGCCCGCGCCGATTTAGGAGATAATACTGGGGCGATCGCTGACTATAACATTGCCCTCAAGATTAATCCTAACTATGCCGATGCTTACAATAATCGAGGAATAGCCCGCGCCGATTTAGGAGATAAGTCAGGGGCGATCGCTGATTACAATACGGCGATTAAAATTAATCCCAACTATGCCTATGCTTACTATAACCGAGGAATCATCCGCGCTGCTTCCGGAGACAAGCAAGCGGCGATCGCTGATTATAACATTGCGCTCAAGCTTAATCCCAACTATGCCTATGCCTACAACAACCGAGGAATAGTCCGCGCCGATTTAGGAGAATACCCAGCGGCTATAGCTGATTATAATACGGCGATTAAGATTAATCCCAACTATGGCGATGCCTATTACAACCGAGGAATCGCCCGCCGTAAATCAGGAGACAATGCTGGAGCGATCGCTGATTACACCATTGCGATCAAGATTAATCCCAAAGATGCTGAAGCCTACTACAACCGAGGCAATGCCAACCGCGAATCAGGAAACAATACTGCGGCGATCGCTGATTACACCTCTGCCATCAACATTCGACCCCAATATGGCGATGCCTACAATAACCGAGGCATTTCCCGTGTCGCTTTAGGGGAATACCCAGCGGGTATAGCTGATTATACCACAGCGATCAAGATTAATCCCAAGTATGGCGATGCTTACTACAACCGAGGATTAGCCCGCCGCAAATCAGGAGACATTCCAGGGGCGATCGCTGATTACACCTCTGCGCTGGTGATTAATCCCAAAGATGTGGATGCATACTATAACCGAGGAAATGCCCGTTACGATTTAGGACAATACAAGGAAGCGATCGCTGATTGCAACGCTGCGCTCAAGATTGATCCCAACTTTGCCAATGCTTATTATGGCAGGGGTTTAACCCGCTATCAATTGGGAGATAAAAAAGGAGCGATCGCCGATTTGCAAAAAGCCGCTGAACTACTTCAAAAACAAGGAAATACAGAGTGGTATCAAAACGCTTTAGAGTTGATTAAAAAATATCAACAATAGAGCATGGCATCAATAAGATTGTAGGTTTTATTGACAATTTGCTGGTCTGCTATTGTCTATTTAAATTCATAATTAATCTTGTTTTCTACATATCAACTTATATTATGTCCGAGTAATTAATTATGATGCCTATAGTCACTGCACCCCACCCCTAACCCCTCCCCGCAAGCGAGGAGGGGAATCAGAAGTTTTTTCCTATTTCCTGGTGTATGCAATTTATGACGGCTACTTACTTATATCATGTCCGAGTAATTAATTATGATGCCCATAGTTACTGCACCCCACCCCGCCTCACCTGTCTCCCCTCCTCGCTTGCTCTTAGGGGATTAAGGGGTGGGGTTCTGGGGATTTAGTAAGTAATCAAGCGGACAGAATATTACACTTTTACAAACAGCCTAATTACTTGATTTTATAGATGATGAAATATTATTACACACTGTCATCGGCGCTGATTGGCGCATCAATAGTATTGGTACAATCGCAGGTAGCATTAGGATTATCTGCACCCGAAATCGAAAAAATTGCCACAGAGATTACAGTCAAAATTGTTAACACTCAAAAGTCCACTGATTCCGGTTCGGGAATTATAATTAAACGCTCTGGCAATAGTTACACTGTCATCACTGCCTATCATGTAGTCAGAAGTGGGCAAAAATATCAAATCTTCACTGCCGATGGGGAAAGTTATCAAATAAAATCAATACAGCCCTTAGCACAGACAGATTTAGCAATATTACAGTTTAACAGTAATAAAAGTTATACCATTGCCAAAATCGGAAATTCCGATCAAGCGACACGCACCACGACAGTTTATGTTGCTGGGTTTCCGGCGAAAACAGCAGCTATTTCTCAGCCCGGTTTGTTTTTTAACAAAGGACAAGTAAACGCCAATGGCACAGCGCAGCGTGATGGTTATAACATCATTTACGATAATGATACTTTAAAAGGCATGAGTGGGGGTGCAGTCTTAAACGAGCAAGGGGAAGTGATAGCAGTTCACGGCAGGGCTGATGAGCAACAAATCAGCGACAAGAGCCAGGGTAAAATTGTCACGGGCATAGGAACTACTATCTATTCAGCAGCAAGGCAGATGTTAGCAATGGGGGTAGATTTGGGGGTGAAGTTGCCAAGTATCAATGTGGCTACTGCACCCAAAGCGGATGATTTTTATCTTAAAGCCAACGATAAATATGATCGTAAAGATTATCGAGGCGCGATCGCTGATTACACTGAAGCCATTCGCCTAGATCCGAACTATACCTATGCCTACAACAACCGAGGAAATGCCCGCGACGATATAGGAGATAAACAAGGGGCGATCGCTGATTACAATGCTGCTATTGAGATTGATCCCAACTATGCCAATGCTTACTACAACAGAGGTTTTGTCCGCGATGATTTAGGAGATAAACAAGCGGCGATCGCTGATTACACCACTGCGATCAAGATTGATCCCAACTATGCTCAAGCCTATTACAATCGAGGTGTTGTCCGGGACGATATAGCAGATAAGCAAGGAGCGATCGCTGATTACACCGCTGCGATCAAAATTAATCCCAACTATGCCAAAGCCTACAACAATCGAGGTTCAGCCCGCGACGATATAGGAGATAAGCCAGGGGCGATCGCTGATTTCACCGCTGCGATCAAGATTAATCCCAACTATGGGCTAGCCTACTACAACCGAGGATTAGTCCGCCGCAAATTGGGAGACAATGCTGGGGCGATCACTGATTACACGGCTGCGATTAAGTTTGATCCCAACGATGCCAATGCTTATACAGGTCGAGGAAATGCCCGCAACGATTTAGGAGATAAGTCTGGGGCTATAGCTGATTACACTGCTGCTATCAAGATTAATCCCAACGATGGCGATGCCTACTACAATCGAGGAATTGTTCGCAAAAATTTACCCGACAAGCCCGGTGCGATCGCTGATTTTCAAAAAGCCGCAGAGCTTTATCAGCAACAAGGCAAAAAAGATGATTATCAGGATGCGGTGAATCAAATCAGAAAACTTCAATAGTATACCCGGTTGTCTGCCGATTAGGTACAGGCGTAGGGGTGGGGTTTCCCCCATACGTGTCAACTTAACGTGAAACCCTTGCCAGGATATGATTTGATACAAAATCACGTAGCACCAAGATCCGCGCTACCCCACCCCAGTTTTGTCTAAAAGCCAAAACTTCCCCTCCCCGTTTACGGGGAGGGGATTGAGGGGTGGGGTAAAATGCCTGTGGAATAAGCGTTTTGACTTAAGTTGACACCAATGGGTTTCCCCGCCCTCCATTGTATCGCATCCAAATGAGAACCGCTAATGAAATATTTTTTTACGAGTAAGTCCCTGAGCCAAAGCCTGGTTAGATTTTAACAATCAAGAGGATTTGGTAGTTTGCTTGCAGCCAGTTTCCGGGTAACAATCAACTTGAGCGATCGCAATTCCCAAAACTTATGACAGGTTGCAGGTGTCAGATCCCCGACTTCTCGAAGAAGTCGGGGATCTGAACATCCGCGACTCATCACAATTAATGCGATAGACCACTAGCTGTAGTCACCACACAGAAGTCTGTAGTCACCACACAGAAGTCTGTAGTCACCACACAGAAATTTGAATCAACTGCGCAAAATAACTCACTCAGGTTTGTAGATGCCAATGATCAGGAATTTTACCCGTATTTACCCTAAAAATGCCAAAACTAAAGTCCAATAATTAGCTAATTTTGCTGATGGAAAATCTATCTTTCATCAGGCAAGCTAGCTCTAGAATTATCTGACAGGGGTACATCTATAATAAAATTCATTTTTTGTAGTGCGGGCATCTTGCCCGCTGCGTTTGCATTAGAGAGCAAGATGCTCCCACTACGAATTTATTCAAGGCAAAATTGGGATGCTCCCGTTGACGATGATTATTAGCTTAACAGCTTATAAATATACAGTAATGCACCATTGCGGGATGATTAAAAAATATATTATTTAAATAACTTAATTTTTAGTTAAGAATGATAATTGATCGTGTTATAATATTTTACGCTTGATAACTTTTTTACATAAAAATTATCACTGAATTCGTTTATTATTAATTGAAAATCCCAGTTTTTTTTATTTGTGAAAAAATATCCGTTTTGACTGTCAACAGTCAACAGTCAACAAAGTTCTGGAAGGTCGAGCCAGTGGCTAAAGCGAAGAAAACAATCGGAGTACAACAAGTTTTACTTTCTCCTGATAGTGAAACTACAGCGTTATTAGAGTATCTCTGTCAACAAGCAGGCAAGCTATATAACAATTGTGTATACTTTGCCCGTCAGGTGTTTTTTAAAACAGGGAAGTTGCTGACTGGAAAGTTTGATTTAGCTTTTGAACCATCAATTTCAAAAACCTTGATTGCTCAATCGTTACCATCAACGCCTATGCAACAAACATTGATGTCAGTGACAGAAGCTTTTAAATCTTTTAAAGAACTTAGAGAGCTATACTTCAAAGGACAGCTACATTTCAAACCTAAACCTCCTGATTATCTAAAAGGTTCTAAGTTGTTTAAAGTTGCCTATCCTAATTCTGGAGGACAGAAACCAACATTAATTAATGGACAACTTAGATTCTCTTTGGGATTGACAGTAAAACGTTGGTTTGGTATTTCAGAATTTTTTTTACCAATGCCATCAAACATTGATTACTCAAAGATTAAAGAGTTCACCATTCTTCCTAAAAATGGTGCTTTTTATCTTGAGATGTCCTATGAGGTGGAGAAACAAAAGCACGAATTAGACATTAATCAAGCTTTATCGATTGACCTTGGCACTGCTGATAATCTTGCGGCGTGTGTTGATACTTTGGGGAATTCTTTGCTGATTGACGCTCGTGCAATGAAGGCAATGAATCAATTATGGAACAAGAAAGTATCGACTCGTAAAGAAGGTAAACCAGAAGCTTATTGGGACAACTGGCTAGACCGTGTAACTCGTAAACGTAACCATCAAATGCGTGATGGCATCAACAAAGCAGCGAAGCTAATTATCAGCCATTGTCTTAGATATGGCATTGGAACATTAATAATTGGTTGGAATGAAGGCTTTAAGTCTAATGCTGACATGGGCAGACTAAACAATCAAAAGTTTGTTCAAATGCCATTAGGTAAGCTCAAAGACCGATTGAAACAGCTTTGTGATTTACACGGAATTAGATATCAAGAAACCGAAGAATCTTACACGTCAAAAGCCAGCTACTTAGATGGCGACTCCCTGCCCAAGTATGGCGAAAAACCTCCAGGGTGGAAAGCATCAGGAAAGCGCGTTGAACGTGGATTGTATCAGTCAGCTAAAGGTTTAATCGTTAACGCCGACCTCAATGGGGCAGCAAATATTTTAAGAAAAGTAGCCAGCAATCTAAGCTTAGACTTAGGCTTACTGGGTAGACGGTCTTTGACAACCGTAGCGAGAGTTAGACTTTGGGTGCTACCTAAGTTTACTCTGTCCGCAGAATCTCAGTGGCTTCAGCCCTGAGAGTGTCAAACTTTAGGTAGATTTTCTGTGTAGTTCACAGTCAGATGAACAAACTCATAGTAAAAATAATTTTATGACTACTCGATCAAGTAAAGTTTGAACGGTTTGTAGTGAGCGGCTCAAGTCCTCAAATCTAGCACTAAAGTCTTGACTAACTACTAACCGGGCAAATTTAAAGGGAAAAATCATGTCGCAGAATGAAAAAGGCGGAGGAAAAACTTCCCGTCGCGGTTTTTTCGGACAAGCATTAACCGCTGCGGGTACGGCGATAGCTGCTCCGACTTTGCTCAATCAAACCAGCATAGCTAAAAAAGTTACCCCAAATTCCCCAGGAGAGATGACGGTGAAACTAACAGTGAATGGCCAGTTGCAAACTCTGGATATTGAGCCGCGTGTCACCCTACTAGATGCATTGCGTGAAAATTTAGGGCTAGTGGGCAGTAAGAAAGGATGCGATCATGGGCAGTGTGGGGCTTGTACAGTGTTAATTGATGGTCAACGAGTTTATTCTTGCCTAACTCTGGCAGTGATGCAAGAAGATAAGCAGATTGTCACTATTGAAGGTTTGGCAAAGGGCGATACTCTCCATCCAGTACAAGCAGCATTTATTGAGCATGATGGCTTTCAGTGCGGTTATTGCACACCAGGACAAATTTGTGCTTCTGTGGCGTTACTTGAGGAAGTGAAACGAGGTTGTGCTAGTGTTGTCACCGCAGATTTGACTCGTCCCCCACAGTTGGCGGAACTTTCACAACAGGAAATTAAAGAGCGATTAAGTGGTAATCTTTGCCGATGTAGCGCCTACAACGGCATTGTAGCAGCAGTGCAACAAGCACTGGGACAAACACCACCTTCTGCGGTTGCAGATGTGATATTTAGTGAAGCAGGGGAAAGTGCATGAATAATTTTACCTACGCCCGCGCTAGTTCCCTGAAAGATGCAGTTCAAAAAGCAACTAGCGATCGCAATGCTATGTTTATTGCAGGGGGAACAAATCTCGTCGATCGCCTCAAGGTATTCTTAGATCAGCCATCGCAACTGATTGACATTTCGCGATTGGAGATGAAGCAAATTGAAAAAATGGCGAATGGCGGTTTACGTTTAGGCGCATTGGTGACAAATACTGATGTCGCCGATCATGCCGATGTCCGCCGTAATTACCCCATCCTCTCCCGGGCGATTCTGGCGGGCGCATCCCAGCAAATTCGCAACATGGCGACTGTCGGCGGGAATTTACTGCAACGTACCCGTTGTCCTTATTATTACGATACTGCTTTTCCTTGCAATAAACGCCAACCAGGGCAAGGTTGTCCAGCCATCAGTGGAATTAATCGGATGCACGCTATCCTAGGAGCTAGTGAGGAGTGTGTTGCGGTGAATCCTTCCGATATGAGTGTAGCGCTGGCGGCTTTAGATGCGGTGGTTGATGTTGTCGGCACTCAAGGAAAGCGACAAATACCATTTACAGAATTCCATCGGCTGCCAGGAAATACACCAGAGCGAGATACAAATTTAGAGCCTGGGGAGTTGATTACGTCGTTGATTATACCACCATTACCCTTTGCTAAATCGGGAGTTTATTTAAAATTACGCGATCGCACTTCTTATGCTTTTGCACTAATTTCCGTAGCAGCGGCTGTTGACTTAGCAGGCGATAAAATTCAAACTGTCCGCTTCGCAATTGGTGGTGTCGCTCACAAACCTTGGCGCTCAAAAGATGCAGAAGAGTTTTTAATTGGTAAGACTGCTGAAACCACAACCTTTCAACAAGCAGCAGAAATTGCGCTCAAGGAAGCCAAGCCTTTATCTCACAACAGTTACAAAATCGAATTAGCAAAACGAGCAATTCGGCGCGCACTCACGATTTCTGCCAAAGGAGGCGGTGTAGCATGAATAAAGTAATTGGCACAGGTGTAAACCGCAAAGATGGACGAGCCAAGGTAACGGGTACTGCAACCTACGCCGCCGAACATCAAATTCCTGGGTTGGTTCATGGTTATCTCGTCACCGCCAGTATCGCCAACGGACAAATTAAAAGTATCGATACCAGCGCCGCCGAAAAAGCACCAGGGGTAATTGCAGTTTTTACCCCCAAAAACCCACCCAAGATATTTAAACCTGCCAACGATTTTATGTCCTCGAAAATTTATGAGGAGCGGTTACCGTTGTCAGATGATAAAATTTACTATGGTGGGCAAATTATCGGTTTAGTGGTTGCAGATACCTTCGAGCGATCACGTCACGCTGCCCACTTACTGAAGATAGAATACACAACTCAACAGCCCCTAGTAGATGCGAAAAAAGCCACCTTCAAAGATGCACCACCTTTGTTTGGTGAGGAGCTAAAGTTTGAAAAAGGTAATATAGCAGCAGGTAATTCCGCCGCCCAGGTGAAAATTGCCGCAACTTACACCACTGCTACTGAACTGCACGCACCGATGGAACCCCATGCCATTATTGCCCATTGGCAAGATGACAACTCGTTGACAATCTACGAGCCATCGCAATGGGTAGCGGGTTCGCAACGCACCTATGCCCAACTTTTTGGCTTACCAACAGAACGAGTGCGGATTGTCACTCCTTTTATCGGTGGAGCTTTTGGTTCTAAAGCATTCCCCTGGCCTCATGCTATCCTCACAGCAGCAGCAGGGCGACAAATTCAACGTCCCTTGAAAGTTGTCCTCAGCCGCCGACACTTAACAGCCAACACCGGACACCGTTCGGAAACTGAGCAATTAATTCGTTTGGGGGCAACGGCTGATGGTAAACTAACTGTAATTGAGCATGAAGCGAAATCTTGCACCTCACCTGTAGATGTGTTTCCCGAAGGCTGCACCGGCATCACCCCAGTAATGTACGATGCACCAAATCTGCGCCTCAAGCAAGACATGGCCACCTTAAATATTGGTACACCCACATTCATGCGTGCGCCGGGAGAAAATCCGGGGATGTGGGCAATGGAATCAGCCATCGATGAATTAGCTTGGGCGTTGAAAATTGATCCAGTAGAACTGCGGTTAAACAACGAAACCACAGAACACCAGCGACATGGCTTACCCTTCTCCGCCAAGCATTTTGCTGATTGTTTGCGCGTCGGTGCAGATAAATTTGGCTGGAAAGACAGACCAAAACAAGTGCGAACGCTCACTCGTGATGGTAAACTCATTGGTTGGGGAGTAGCCGCCGCCACCTTCCCCGGGATGAGAGGTCAAGCATCAGTCAAAGCCAGGTTGCTAGGAGATGGTACAGCCCACATCCTCACTGCTGGTAATGATATGGGTACTGGTGCTTATACCATTGTTGCTGCTACAGCCGCAGAGATATTGGGTTTACCAGTTGAACAAATCCGGGTAGAGATGGGAGACTCTTTATTACCAGATGGTGGTTTAGCAGGTGGTTCCCAAATGACTGCATCCCTAATTCCAGCAGTCATGTCAGCTTGTGCGGAAGTCCTAAAAACTGCCGACGCGAAAACTGCTCAAGAAGCCTTGACAAAGTTGCAACAATCTGGTCAATCAGCCTTTGAAGCCACAGCTACCAGCGCCCCTGGTGATGAGGCGAAGAAATGGGCATTTCAATCTTGGGGCGCACATTTTTGTGAAGTCAGCATCGATGAAGAAATTGGTCGCTTACAAGTAACGCGGTGGGTGTCGGTGATGGACATTGGTAAAGTCATGAATGCCAAAACCGCAGCCAGCCAAATCCGTGGCGGCGTAATTATGGGTATTGGACAAGCTTTAATGGAAGAATGTCATCTTGACCCCAACATCGGCTACCCCGTAGTTTACGACTTAGCCACATACCACTTTCCCGCCCATGCAGACATTCCCCGCATTGAAGTAATCTTCGTGGGCGAACCAGATTTAAACTTTAACCCAGCCGGGGCGCGTGGTGTAGGTGAAATTGGTATTACCGGAGTTTCAGCTGCGATCGCCAATGCTATTTATCATGCCACAGGTAAACGCATCCGTGATTTACCCATAACACCTGATAAGTTGCTGTAAAGGGGGACGGTTGACGGTTGACGGTTGACGGTTGTACGGGCGGGTTCACAGATATCCTCGTGGATCAACAATAATCTAAATAAACCCGCCCCTACAGACTGTTGACTGTTGACAAATGACAAATGACAAATGACAAATGACAAATGACAAATGACAAATGACAAATGAAAGAAATTACTGCTATTTTGCAAGCATTTGCAGAAATTCAGCATGATGCTGAATCAATTTTTCTGGCAACTGTAGTTAATGTTCAAGGCTCTACCTATCGTCGTCCTGGGGCGCGGATGTTGATGATGCCAACAGGTAGAATCATCGGCACAATCAGCGCTGGTTGCTTGGAAAATGATGTGTTTGAACATACTCGTGTTTCCATGCCGGATGGACGACCAATTGCGATCGCCTATGACTCTACTGCTGATGAAGATATCCTTTGGGGGTTTGGGCTTGGTTGCAATGGATTAGTGCAAGTACTGATTGAACGGTTAGAATCAGGTGACTTATGTAACCCTTTGCTGTTGATTCAGCAATGTTTTGAGCAACAGCAACCAGGTGTGATCGCCACTGTATTTGCTGTCGATGGTGCTATTAATGTCAAAGTAGGCGATCGCTTAATTATTCAACCAGACAATAATATAATTACTAATATCACAGAATCTACTTTAAAATCTGCATTAATTAACGATACTCAAATTGCCTTAAAAAATCAAAAATCAACTATTAATAAATATCAATTTTCTTCAGGGATTGTAGATGTATTTATCGAAATTATCCAGCCACCCACAAACCTGATAATATTTGGTGCAGGACAAGATGCTTTACCCACAGTCCAGTTTGCCAAAGCTTTAGGCTGGCGAGTGACTATAGTTGATTGTCGCGCCAATGAAGCGACTAAAGAACGTTTTGCTATAGCCGATGAAGTAATTCTCAGTCGGCGAGAGATTTTACATCAACAAATATCTGTGAATGAGCAAACTGTCGCAGTAGTGATGACTCATAATTATCTCGACGATTTAGCAATTCTGAAAATGTTATTACCCTCTTGTGTAAAATACCTGGGTATTTTGGGGCCGAAGCGTCGCAGTGAAAAATTACTTGACCAATTGCAGGCTGAAGGCGGAGAATATAGCCCAGAACAACTAGAAAAATTGCATAGCCCAGTTGGGCTTGACATTGGCGCAGATACACCAGAAGCGATCGCTTTATCCATCATCGCAGAAATTCAAGCTGTATTAGCTAACCGTTCTGGTGGTTTTTTAAGAAATCGCGCTTTACCAATTCACCAGCCACATGAGATGAAAGAAATTCCCATTAATGCATTGCAGTTCTAAATCATTCGTGGGTAATAAGATCCCCGACAACTTTTACGGATGCTGCTAGCGAATCAGGGGTAAGACCCCTCGCTGATCCCGAAATCCCGCCGTCACCATAGAATGGTGCGGCTAATCAAACAAAGCCCACCTTCGTGGGCTAAAGAATTCAGCCCACGAAGGTGGGCTTTGTAGCGTTAGCCACAGGCTGGAAGCCTGTGGGCGGTATATCGGGTAAGCGAGAGAATTATTTGTATCAGCATTTACGGGTCAAACCCACCATTCGCCAGTAACATCCTCAAAGAAGTCGGGGATCTGGACAACGCGAATTCTCACAAATCAGATAGGATTGCAGCTAAACCATCTCAAACGTTAACCGATGACTCTTGAGAAAATCATGAGTGAAATGATCCACTACATTCGTATCACTCAATTCTAAATTATAAAAATCTACAAACTCATGATCAAAATAAGGGCCAGCGTGCCAAGTTCCCACATTTAACTTAATAAAACAATCCCCAGGAATTCGGAAAGCAGCCATCTCTTCTAACACTGGTTCATTCAATTCATTATGTGGTGGACAAACCGCAATGAACCAATCTTTCCCTGATAAAGAACCTAAACATTGAGTACATTGCACATGGCGAGTAATTTTGTGAAACTTTCGCCCTCTACTATCCAGGCGCATGATATAAAAGCGGGGAGTGCCATTTTGCAGATTTAATTCGGCATCTTCCCCATCAAAAGCCTTACCATCTGAACTCGGAAAAATCACCTGTCCATAACGTTGAAAGTTTTCTGGTGTGATTAATTCTGCCTGCAATTGTTGTACTGTTTGTGATGTACTCATAAGATTAGGAAATTACCATTCTAACTCTTTGGGAATCAGTGATTTGGGAATTATTGAGGCTTGTTTATCTTTATCTGAAGGTTTAGTGTACCACCAAGCCCAAGCAATCAAAACTGCTTGCAAGGGAAGCCTAATTGCTTGCAACCAAGGTGAATCGGAATATGGTATGGTTTCAATCTTAATATGATTAACTGCCATATTGATATTGGCAGGAAAAACCGCAATAAATAACAAAATTAATCCCCAAGCCGCCGCTTTACTCACAGGTGGGACTAATAAGCCGATACCACCCAAAATTTCATAAAAGCCACTGAGATAAACTAATTCTAAAGAATATGGCAGTTGTGGCGGCATAATTTTCACAAATGGTTGGGGAACAACAAAGTGCGTCACGCCAACGATAATGATGGATACTGCAAGGATGACGCGCCAAAGTTCCTTATTTTTGTACATGGGATTCGCCTGATTCTCAATTTACTAATATCTCTTCAGTTTTGGGGATATATGTCATTTTGTCTTCAGTCAAGAGTAGGAAAATTGGCGACGTTAGGGACTAGGGGCTAGGGCGTGTCTTCAAAGTCTTAGATCCCCCCAACCCCCCTTAAAAAGGGGGGCTAAAAGAGTCTTCAAGTCCCCCTTTTTAAGGGGGATTTAGGGGGATCGAGAAACTTAGAAGGCTAAACGAGGAGTTTGAAAACACGCCCTAGGGGTTAGGGATGAGAGGGACGCGGACAAATGACAAATGACAAATGACAAAAACAATTTAATCACAACACCATAAATCTAATATTTCAGAAAACCAATATTTCGCTGGTAAAATCATGGCAGCAGGAGTTTTGTCTGGAGCAATTAAAATCGGAAACCAACCAGATTTTAAATAGCCTCCAGGGAGATGTTTACGATATACCATAATCGATGTGAAATATACTAGTTGATTTAATGTTAAAGATTCGGGGATTTTGACGTTAAACAAACAATCCATTTCATTGGTAATCGCCTCAGCAAAAGTTACAAAATCCGCCATCTCTGGATGGTTCAGTTTTTTATCTTTGAGTTCATAAAGATCATGGGCGATTCTTGTCAGATCTTTGAGTTTACTATCAAATACAGGAACAGGACTAAAAACGATGACTGCTGGATGATCCCATTTTCCCGGATCAAATAGTAAATTGTTCGCTTGCACTATGCGTCCCCAAACAACTATACCTTTTTTCCAAAGAATATTTTGGTCGCGGTATAAAACGCAAAATCGGCGATCGCCTGCTTTAATCATCCACCAAGGAGGAATCAGGGAATTATACATCAACCGCTTTAAGGAAAATTCTCGACTGTGCTTGTGAAAGTTTTTGCGCGTCTGATACAAACAATATGCAGCGTCCATCCCCAATCCTATCTCCTTGTCACCGACTCTCAGGAAAAATGCCAATTATTTTGCTATTGTTAAGAGTGCGATCGCTACTGTTATAGCCGAATAAACTCTCTTAAGTGGCGATCGCCTGGTTGTTTCCATCACTTCATGAAAAGTGCGATCGCTCAATCAGTCTAGACTTTAGCCAACCCATACCCCCAAAACATCCGTTGCTTGTAAACAAAGCTCTATCAGTTATACATGAGACTAAAAATTAAGTAAGCATGATTCTAGCGAATTATGTAAATTTTTGTAGGGGAAAGGGTAAAGGGGTAAAGGGTAAAGGGGAAGAGAAATCTGTGAGATTAAAGATAGGGACACAATTACTTTCCCATTCCCCATTCCCCATTCCCCATTCCCCATTCCCCTTCTGAATATAGTTATTTTCAATCGCTGAACAACTAAAAAAAAGCCCAGTCAGTGCGATGACCAGGCTTTTAGCTTAATTTTCATGAGTTTGTAGTGATGACTTAAGTCCTCAAATCAAGGACTAAAGTCCTAACTACAAATTTATTTACCACTTAGTCGCATTCCCACCGATTAAGCAGCAGGTTGCTCAAGATTTACTTTCACAACTTTGTTCTTTGCTTGCTCAGTTTTCGGCAAGGTCAAATTCAAGATACCATCTTTATAATCTGCTGTTACGTTAGTATTTTGAATTGGCGCAGGTAAAGGAATTACACGTTGGAATTTACCGTAATTAAATTCACTTCTAGTCACGCCTTTATCTTCAGTTTTAGTTTCTGTTTTGCGCTCACCGCTAACATACACAGCCTTTTCGGTAACTTGAATATCCAAGTCCTTAGCTTCTAATCCTGGGAGTTCTAGTTTGAGATGAACAGCTTCTTCAGTTTCTTGTAATTCAGCCGCCGGCACTCTTACCAAGCCTTTGGAAAACACTGTAGATGGTACTCTGGTGTCTTCAAATAGGCTATTAATTTGACGTTGGATAGCGTTTAATTCTTGCCAGGGGTTGTAACGAACTAACATATTGATTTCCTTTTTAGTAGTCTTTAGTTGTTTGAACAATCGAAGTTTTAATTCATTGCTTTGATTCTTATAGTAATGTTTAATAATCAGATTGTTAGTTCGGTTAATATCACTCAATTAATGATGATTGCCACACCAAAATCTTGGTATAAACCTATGTGTAGAAATCTGCCATTTCTTGGTTCGGTCAACTCACCAACTAATTTCTAAAATAGGTACTTGAAGAAGGCAGAAGGCAGAAGGTTTTATTTAGAAGGGGATTCCGACCCCTCCTAAACAAGCAGCCCCAAATTTTCAATCTGCTGGGGGTCTTAAACCTTTACTCCCTTTCGGTCGTGCCAAAGGGATCTAATCAGAATTCCCTTGAGCATAGCTGGCTCCTGCCCTCTGCCTTTGTTGATAAATCTGACAGGACTTACGCAACTGGCACAGCGCGATCGCCATTTAATAGTATCTACGTACTATCCGAAAGTGATATACCCAGAGGAAATTACTGAAAATATTAACAGTAATCGGTTGTGTTAAATATTCTTACTAATGGAAGATTTTTTTACTTGGAAGTCCCTAAATGGAGTTTTCAATATTGGCTAAAACAGATATAAAACTACATGGGATTAGTGAAAAGTTCAAGATATAGTGAAGAGAGCAAAACTCCGTCGCAACTTTTAAACTCTTGCTGCAACGAAGAAGGAAGAAATTGAAACACCAAGATAGAGAAGGTAAAATGCTTGCGCCTCAAGCATACTCATGAATTCAAAAAGAATCAGGACATTTACCTTTTACCTTATCTCTCCCTCGGCGTTTCCTACTGTGCTAGATGTAAACAATATATAGTTTTTTATTTTTGGGAAAAGTATTGTAAAGATCAGTTTTTATGTATAATACTGAACCTGAAAGTATATAACTCATATAAAAAGGTTAATTCGCGCTGATTCCTGCAATTAGAGAAAAAATAAAAATTTTAAATTTAGCAGCGGAGAAAGCTGGTAGTGAATCAACAAAGTTTGTGGGTAGGAATTGGCTGTCAGCGAGGTACATCAACACATTTGCTTGAAAAAGCAATTCAGCAGGTGTTTCAAGAAAATCAACTCGACCAAAGTGCGATCGCAGGTATTGCTACCATTGACAATAAGGCTAAAGAAGTATGTTTACGGGAATTTTGCCAATTACACAATTTGACTTTTAAAACCTTTCCCGCTGAAATTCTCCGTCTCGTCTGTGTACCCAATCCGGCTAAGATTACCGAGCAAGCAATGGGAACTCCCAGTGTAGCAGAAGCTGCTGCTATACTTGCAGCTGCTGATATTAACTGGCAAACTAAGATACTAGCTTTCAACCTGAACTCAAGTTCATCACACCTGACTCCGGCTATAACTGCTGAAGGAGTAAGGTGCTTAGTTCCTAAACAAATTTTCCGCTTACAGGGCGAACCAGGAGCAGTTACAATAGCCGTTGCTCAAGGATGAGAAAGAATAGCGAGTGTTATTCAACCACGCGCAGAAAATAGTTAATCACACTAGAAACAATCGCTAACACAATTGATCCCAACAAAGCAGGTAAAAAGCCCTCAATTTTAAAACCCGAACCGGGAGTAAGGAAGCTTGCTAACCAAAGAGTCCACGCATTGATCACAAATGTAAATAAACCAAAGGTGAGCAAGATAATGGGAATTCCGAAAAAACGTAAAATAGGGCGAATAAAGGCATTAACTAGCCCGATGACAATAGCAGCAACCAGCGCCGCCACAAAACTCTTGATCTTGAATCCATCAACGATGTTAGAGGTGATTATTAAGGCCACGGCAGTACCGAGCCACGTTAATAAAAAGTGTTTCATTTGTCAATAGTCAGTTGTCATTTGTCAATAGTCATTTGTCAGTTGTCAGTTGTCATTTGTCAACAGTCAACAATCAACACTTCGAGTGAGCTTCAGTGCGGCGCAGTCAACAGTCAACAGTCAACAATCATTTTCCCCCTACCCCCTGTTTATGAGTCTAACGCTGGCGCTGCGATCGCTCTAACAGCACTTCCCAGGTACCGCCACCAGCGACACCATCAGCTTCCAAACCATAGCGGCTTTGTGCAGCTTTGACTGCTGCTTCTGTTGTTGGGCCAAAGTCTCCATCTACATCACCGCTCAAGAAACCCAGCCTTTTCAAAACTTCTTGCAATTTACCAACTTCCGATCCACGGTTCCCTAAACGCAAAATTGGTAATCCTTCTGTGGTGTATTGAATACCAGGGCTACGTTCAAAACGCGGGATTTGTGGTGTCCGAGGTGCTGGAGTCCGAGTGGTTGTAGAACGATTGGTATTTCTTTGTGGCTTTGGAGTTGTCGGCTGTCTTGGCTGCGCAGGTTTTGGTTCCGGTTGAGGAGTAGGTCTTCTGATGTTGCCCGCTTGTGCAGGAACGATGACTGGCTGTGTTGATTTTGGGGTTGGCTTAGGTGCAGGAACTGTTGATGATGCTGTTGTTTGGCTAGGAAACAATTTTTGCCAAGTAGCAGCATCAACAACACCGTCTGAATTTAAGCCTGCTGCTTGCTTAAAGCGAGAAACAGCGCTGGCGGTAATGTTGTTATAGTTACCATCTACTGCACCTGTGTAGAAACCCAAAAGCTTTAAAGCCGCCTGAAGTTCAGAAACGCGCTCGCCTTGGCTACCAATACCTAGGGTAGGGCGATTGATGTCAGCGCTTGGGGTTGCTTGAGAAATTTTCTGTGGTGCTGCAATTGTTACCAAGGTAGAGGCAGCAATCAACACAGGCACAGCAGAAAACAAAAGTAACCAATTCAATTTGTTGGTACTGGAGCTGAGAGAGGATTTGAGTGAATCTAAGTGGCTTAAGCTACTTACTGAACGGCTGCCTTTCATGGTATATGCCCGCAATCTTCATGATGCTAATATTACAGCCGCTTGAGCCAAGAAAAAAGCAGGTGATTTTTTTTTCTGTGTAAATTATTTCGTAGAGGCACGGCATCTGCAAGATTACTCTTTGGATGCCGTGCCCCTACTTTAGTCAGTGGATGATGAAGCACGCTTTGTGCTGACTACGAACTTCAAACTAAAAACTAAGCGATCGCACTATTAATTGCTGCTTCCGGGCCGACTAAAGACAAGTAAGGTTCTTGTAAATATCGGTTTGCTACAGCGATCGCATCTGCTGCATTAACGGCGGTAATTAGCTCCGGAAATTCGCGGTCAAATTCAATTCCTAATCCCAAGGTTTCATACCAGCCATATATCTGAGCAATCTGCCCGTTTGTTTGTTTTCCTAGGGCGTACTGTCCTAATATTTTGTTTTTAGCGGCTTGAAGTACGTCTTTTGCTATCTCAGTAGTAGACAGTAAATCGACTTCTTTCCGCAGTCCTTGCAAAGCTATGCTGGTATTTTCTGGGGCTGTACCGATGTAAACTACAAACGATCCTGGATACAGCCTGGTGGGATAGAATGCGGATACTTCATAAGCTAAGCCCTGCTTTTCGCGCAGTTCCACAAACAAGCGGCTAGAAAGTCCGTTACCCAAGTAGGTAGACAGCAACTTCAAAGCGGCATAGTCAGCATCAGCTACGGCGGAACCCAAATAACCAAGCATGACGATGGATTGCTGTGTCTGTAGGGGCTGTAGCTGATGCTGGGGTTGGAGTTGAATTTCCGGCAGATTCAAGATTGGCAGCTTTTCGCTGATAGGTTGCCAATCACCAAATACTTCTTCTACCAGTTTGACTGCATCCTCTAGTGTAATGCGTCCAGCAATACTAATGACTACATTATCTGGACGAAAATGAGTTTTGTGATAAGCAACTAAGTCCGCACGAGTTAAGCTGCTCATAGTTGTTTCATCGCCTAGCACCGACATAGCATAGGGATGATCTTGGTACATTGCTTGGCGCAGTTTGTCAAAAGCAATGGTAAACGGCTGCTCTTTTTGGGAGCGAATATCTTGTAGTGCTAAACGCCGTTCTAGTTCAACTTGAGTTTCCGGAAATATTGGCGATCGCAAAATCAGCCCTGCTAAGGTTAAAATTTCCGCAAAATCTGAGGTAACAGTCTTCAGAGATAGCAAAAAATAATCATTGGCAGTATCTGTACTTAAACTCGCTCCGACTGATTCGACTCTTTCCGCAATTTCTAAGCTAGAAAGTCCATCGCATCCTTTTGTCATCACTGCTGATAATAGATGTGCTAGTCCGGCCTGTTCCCGGCTTTCGGCACAACTTCCCGCACGGACAAAAATGCGCGCTGCAATGATATCTGCCGCCGGATTTTCTGCCACCAAGACGACAATGCCATTGCTTAATACAGTACGGTGAATCGGGGAATTAAATATAGATTTTTTCACAGTTTGAGTCATTAGTCAATAAGTCAACCGCCTTACCCACAAGGGGATGAGGCTTGCTGTTCCAGATTCCTTTCGGGTAGACAGCAATAGGGTGATTGACCGCATCCCAATAACCCTTTAATTCTTTGCCAGGAGTCACACATGGTTTCTCGTCCCTTGCTCACAAGTTTTGTTCTGGAAGGAATTTCACCGTCTAGGAGAACAGCCTCGCAACGGTTTCCTCGAAACTCCAGACAAACTGGAGGCTAGATTCTGTGTCTTTGTTAAGTGAGAGGGCTGACTTACTGTTATCATACACCATTTCACGGCTAATAATTTGCCGACCCTAGCCTACAAGTCCAAATACTTTGAATCTTCCCCCTTCCCGACAACAGAAGGGGGTGAGAAGAAGTGAAATAAACATCCTCGTTATACCAAAGGACGGGGTTTTAGACCCATTTTTCTGATAATCTAGCCTGCGGAGGCAAGCTTTGTTTATTTAGACCCACCCGGAGGTGAGGGCGTTAACGTGCAGCCTCACATAGAATTGGTATTAGCTCATGACTAATGGCTAACAGGGTTTGAGGACAGTCACAGCATAATTTTCTGGTTGGAGATACTTTTTCGCTAATTGTTGCAGTTCTTCCCCATCAAAAGATAGAACTTGTTGAGGATATGTAACTGCTAATTCTGCTTGGGCGATCGTATTATAGTAGCCATAAAGCCCAGTCAGTTGATTGGGCGTTTCGGTAGAAAAAGCATATTCATTACATAGAAGTCTACGTGTACGCGCCAGTTCATGCTGGCTGATTGGTGTATTCTGCAATTCTGACAAATGATTGCGAATCAAGAACTCTACTTTTTCTAGGTGTTCTGGTTCCACCCAAGCAGTGATTGTAAATAAACTCGATTCCCGTTGTAAAGAAAAATTACTACAAATTCCCTGTACTAATTGCCGTTCTTCCCGCAAATCACGCACTAAGCGAGAAGTTCTCCCTTCTGCCAGTAACACTGATAACATATCTAAACCATAGGCAGTACGGAGTTGTTCTACTCCTGGTGCTAGCCACGCCATTAGCAACCGCCCTTGTTCTAGTCTTGGTAAATGCAGTTCTTGACGGTGAATTCCTTTGATAACGGGCTTTTGGCTTGGTTGTGATAGCGGACAATCAGCGCGGGGGGTAAAATTTCCAAAAGAGCAATTTACCAAATCTACGGCTGAATTTTGATTAATTCCGCCCACAATTACCACAGTCATATTTTCCGGTTGGTAATGGGCGCGGTGAAAACAGCGCATAGCCTCTGGTGAGTGCTGCATGATTTCTTGCTCTGTACCCAGCACAGAACGTCCATAAGGGTGGTTTTGATAAACAATCCCAATCAGAGATTGAAATGCTAACCAATCGGGATCATCATGATAAGAGCGAATTTCCTCTAGGACTACATCCCGTTCCCGGCTAAATTCATCATCGGGAATTGCGGCGTTGAGCAACAGTTCCCCTAAATGGGGTAAAGTCTCTTCCAGGTAAGAAGCAGCTGTTGTCAGGGAATAATGAGCATAATCATAACTTGTAGCTGCATTACTCACACCACCTTTATTTTCTATGTTATGATCAAAAACCCCAGGCGGTAACGTTGCTGTACCTTTAAAGATCATGTGTTCTAAAAAGTGCGCCATCCCAAACCAAGATTCTGGCTCTAGAGTGGCTCCAGCACGCACCCACACATCCGCCACAACTACAGGGGTAGTTGGAATCTCTTGATGAATCAACGTTAAACCATTGTCGAGATGGACAACCGAGGCTGGAAACAAGGTATCAATGAGTTGTTGTTGTGACAATTTTTTGTAGCTTTAACCACAATTTAACGCAATTTTGCCATCTTAACTCTGAAAGGGGCCTAATTCAGAATCAATTTATACAGAATTGGGAATTGGGCATTGGGCATGGGGAAAAGGGGGACAAGGGAGACAAGGGAGACAAGGGGGACAAATGACTATTGCCTTTTTGACAAATGACAAATGACTAATGACAAATGACTAATGACTAATAATATTAAAGCTCCCAAGGTTGAAGTTAACTTTGGGAGCTTAAAATTTTTGAGTTCACCGCGACGCCGTTTTACCTAAGTTTATGACCTGGTTAAACCAGGTGGGTATCAAATCCCTCGTTTAAAGTTTCCGGGTACTTGCCCGGTTTACTGCCACGAGACTTGTTGATTCCCTTTTCTTTAAAGACATAGATCAAAAAACTTGATGGCAGTCACCAACGTCGTAGTGCAACTCACTCATTATAACCTTCAAAACTGGTTGTGTGTTTTATATAGAAATTTTCTCAGAAATTTAACTGGGATACCAGATAGATTCTATGGTACGAGCGATCGCCTGAGCCTGATCTCGGTTTAGAGTATCGAGTAAAACCGTTACATGTCCTAATTTACGCCCTGGACGGGATTCTGTCTTGCCGTACCAGTGGATGTAGGATTGGGCTATGGCGGCGATTTGTTGGCGTTGGCTTTGGTAGTCGCTTTGGGAAGTTTCGTAACCCAGTAGGTTTACCATCACAGCAGTGGGAGTTTTGAGTGTAGGAGCGCCTAAAGGTAAACCACACACTGCTCTCAGGTGTTGTTCAAATTGGGAGGTTTCACAAGCATCTAGGGAAAAATGCCCCGAATTGTGGGTGCGGGGGGCTATTTCATTGACGAGAACTCTCCCATCTGGGGTGAGAAATAGCTCAATGCCAAATAATCCGACTACTTCTAGATTATTTAATAAAGTGCGAGCGATCACGTCTATTTCTGCTGCTAAATTAGCTGTAATCTCTGCTGGTGCTATCACTCGCCGACAAACCTGTTGTTCTTGTTGGGTTTCCACAACTGGGTATGTCACCACCTCGCCATCTACAGAACGGGCGGCGATTACTGCCAATTCTCGCTCAAAGGGGACAAATTCTTCAATTAAATAGTGTGAGCTACTACTAGTGAGCTTTTGCTGTAAACTATCCCCATCCTTAATAATAAACGTACCCTGTCCGTCATAACCGTGACGACGAGATTTGAGAACTATGGGGTTTTTCTGGGGAAAACTTAAATGGGCAATTTTCGATTGTAGTTCTGTCGGTTGCTCAATTAAGGACTCATCGACAGCAAAAAAATGCGGAACTGGTAAACCCAATGCTTGTAAATAGCAACGCTGGTGATATTTATCTAATAGGGGAGCCAAAGCTGCTAATCTGGGACGAAAACAAACACCTTGGTTTTCTAAGACAGATAAAGCTTCGAGATTAACAAATTCATTTTCAAAGGTGATGACATCACATTTTTCGGCTAAAATCTCTGTAGCTTTAGCGTCATCTACTAAAGCAAAAACAGTTTCTTGGGCAATATTTACAGCAGGATCATGTTGACTGGGAGTTTGGACGATTAATTCCACGCCTAACTTTTTTGCCCCATCTGCCATCATCCAGGCAAGTTGTCCGCCACCAATTATACCAACACGCTTCATCGACATCCTAGAGAATCACGAGTTTCTACACCAGTCTGAGAATTGACACCACTGGCTTTTTTGCACAGTTCTTTAATTTGTGCCCCATCCAAAACTGCATCAGTGAAATCTGCATTGCTGATGTTCACATCAGTAAATATAGTACGTAATAAAAGGCTTTCTTTTAAAACGGCATCACTTAAATCAGATCCAGTTAAGTTTACCTGATCCATCAATGCATTTGTTAAATCTGCCCCATGCAAATTTGATTTTGTCATCACCGAAGCGCTCAAAACTGCTCCCCGCAAATCTGCACCTGTAAAATTGGTCAGTTCTAAATTAGCATTAGAGAACTCTGCTGCTTGCAAACTTTGTCCGGAAAAATCATGTCTTGTTAATTCTGCATTGCTGAAGGACAGGGGATGAGTCCAGTCTGCAAGCGCAGGGGAAGCTGTGAACAATACCATTATCCCCAAAATTAATGCCAACCCTTGCCGCCAAAACATATTTACTTAGCTCATGTAGTGTCTAGGTCACTGCTTTTTAGCTTATCTCATTTCCATCAGGGAATTCATTTAGCTGCTGTAGGCTATATCTAAGGATATTTCCACAAATCGCCTAAATATTCAACGATCAAGGCTTAAGGTTCATTAATCAAGGAGTCATTTGTCATTTTCCCGCGCCAGTAGCGACTGTCTTGATTGTCTACCCGACTCCTATGTTATACCAATTCAAATAATGTTTGCGACAAATCAATATATTCTAGAGGGCAAGGCATTGCCCATACGTGTCAACTTAACGCGAAACCCTTGCCAAGACTTGATGAGCGAATTCTCTCACTTAAAATCAAGATCCGCGTTACCCCACCCCGGCTTTGCTGACGCAAAACCTCCCCTCCCCGTTTACGGGGAGGGGATTGAGGGGTGGGGTAAAACGCTTGTGGGATAAGCCTTTTAACTTAAGTTGACACCAATGGGCATTGCCTTGCCCCTACCATCTGTCGCATTCTTGTTTCAAATTGGTATTACAAATAAAACCTTTCTTTGGCGATCGCTATTTGTTGATGTAGCTGAGAAATGCTTACACAAGATCCCCGACTTCTTCAAGAAGTCGGGGATCTAATCTTTATATCTTAAGAGGATGTTTTAAAAGTCCTGTTGTCGGTAGGAAAACGTTTTAGATTCAACCAGTGCTTAAGGAAAACTGGGAATCTCAGGGCTAGACTCTGTTGATCTGATGGGAGTTGGGGATGGCGCATTTTTTTTCTGATTGACTGCCAAAATCATCGATAGCAGCTTGGGAAATGCAAGGCAGGCTACAGTATTGATGAGCGTTAATAATATACAATCTACGAAACTCATAGATTACCGCCTCCTGAATGAACAATTTGTGAGTCTATTTCTTAGTGTGACTTAAAATCTGTACTTTTAACTACTTTGAAAATTTTGATTTTCTTCTAGCCTCTATAAGCTAATCAAATATATCCATTGTTAACTTATATTAACTTGCCGACATGCACTGCGTTACGGCTATTTCCTACTTTCGCAAATCCTTAATTTCTGGCATAGCTAATGGGAAAGACGCATCTAGAAATTTGACTTTTAAAGGAATATTTAATCATTTTCGCCGCGTGTTGTCTACCTTAATTAATATTGAATTTTTCAATGTTTATCATATATAGCATTTCCTAATCACATGAAGTACATCATAGCCCCCTCCTCGCTTGCGGGGAGGGGGTTGGGGGTGGGGTGACTATACCTCACTTGACAGAGAAACGCTATAAAAATCAAAATATTAATATTTAATCAGCGATCAACGCCAAGATAAATTACTTGTGTGAAATAAATCTGATTGATGATTATTTATGAATAAATCAACCAATAATCAGCTTTTCAAGCTTGATTTAATTTATGCAAACAGTGAAAGTTTAAAACCGAGTGGAATTGTGGGCGAAAAAGTCCTTGTATCTCAAGGTAGATAAAAATTCCACTTCAAAATGGTATGAATGCACCTGCGGATTCTGAAGCATGATCCAAAACCGTCCAGCAAAATATTCGCGCAGTATTTATACTGCCAAAACTTTGTTAATTAGGAGTACATCGATCGCAGAAATGAGGACGGAACTTACAGAATGGATCTCCAGTCAATGTGTGAGTTGTACAATAAGGAAAGGTGGTTATTGCTACTTTGCTTTTTTGCGGACTGGAAGCATTGGCTGAAGTTTCGGCAGCTTTAGCTTTAGATGAGAGAATGATTGAGAGCAGCTTGGGAAACCCCAGACAAGCAACAGTATTGATGATTGTCAGTAATGCAGCGTGTTTTAAAACCACAGGTAATCACCCCCCTGTAAAATAGGTGGTCACTATTGTTGGCTGTTAGGAAAATCTCTGTAATTGCATTAAATACAATTACATCCATAGCCTTAAGACTATATAAGTTCATCTTATCATAAATTTTTGTTAATGGAAGCGTGAGTTTTCCGCAAATGCTATCTCAGAAGCCATTGTGTATATTAAAGAGATTTGTTGCCGAAGAATAGTAAAATCCTCTCAAAAAACAGTCCATCCAGTATTTAGGTGATGTGTTATGTCAACAACCAAATCCGCATCTATTTATTTAGCTAATATTAGTGAGCGAGAACGCTTAGCATTAAAGCGTTTGGCAGATTATACAAATGTGAATGCAATTCCGGAAATTTGGCCATTAGCAGCCAAGTTCTTTGGTAATACCGTTGCTCTACACGATCCTCATGGCAAACCAGAAGTAGTACTTAATTATACTCAATTGGCAGAGCAAATTCAAAAATTTGCAGCGGGTTTACAGGCTTTAGGGGTGAAAGCAGGCGATCGCATTTCCTTAATTGCCGATAATAGTCCCAGATGGTTTATTGCCGATCAAGGGATAATGACGGCTGGGGGGGTGGATGCGGTACGTAGCGCCCAAGCAGAAAAGGAAGAATTGCTGTTTATTGTGGCAAATAGTGACAGCACGGCGGTAGTAGTCGAGGATTTAAAAACGCTAAAGAGACTGCAAGATAGACTCAACGATTTACCAATTCAACTGGTAATCTTGCTTTCAGACGAAACCCCACCAACAAAAGAAAATTTCAAAGTTTTGAATTTCTTGCAGATCATAGAAGTTGGTAGTAACCATTCCCTAGCACCAGTACAGCAAAACTACGATACCCTAGCAACACTGATTTATACTTCGGGGACGACGGGTAAACCAAAAGGTGTGATGCTGACTCATGGGAATTTACTGCACCAAATCAATACTTTTGGGACAGTACTACAACCCAACGTAGGAGAATTAGCCTTAAGTATCCTGCCAACTTGGCACAGCTATGAAAGAACAGCTGAGTATTACTTACTTTCTCAAGGTTGCTCACAGGTTTACACTAACCTGCGTGCTGTGAAAAAAGATTTGAAAGAATTTAAACCTCATTATATGGTGGCTGTCCCCCGGCTCTGGGAATCAATTTATGAAGGAGTGCAAAAGCAGTTTCGCGAACAACCAGCCAAAAAGCAACGCCTGGTTAATTTTTTATTAAACAATAGCGATCGCTATATTAAAGCCAAGCGCATTGCCCAAAAATTAAGTTTAGAGCATCTTCACTCAGGAGCAATTGAGCGATTATCAGCTAGGATACTAGCTTCTAGTTTATTCCCGATCCATGCCTTAGGAGAAAAACTGGTGTATGCTAAAGTCCGAGAAGCAACGGGAGGAAGAATCAAGTATGTAATTAGCGGTGGTGGCGCACTTCCTAAGCACATAGATAATTTTTTTGAAATCATTGGTATTCAAATTTTGCAAGGCTACGGTTTAACAGAAACATCCCCAGTGACTAATGTGCGTCGTCCTTGGCATAATGTGCGTGGTTCATCAGGCCCCACACTACCTGCTACAGAAATTAAAATTGTCGATCCAGAGACTCGCAAATCTCTGCCAATTGGGGAGCGAGGCTTGGTACTGTTGAAAGGGCCGCAAATTATGCAAGGCTATTACCAAAATCCAGAAGCGACAGCAAAAGCCATC
Source organism: Calothrix sp. NIES-2100 (assembly GCF_002368195.1). GTDB lineage: Bacteria > Cyanobacteriota > Cyanobacteriia > Cyanobacteriales > Nostocaceae > Aulosira. Next base: position 9,274,141 of record NZ_AP018178.1, read on the forward strand.
GACGCAGAAGGTTGGTTTGATAGCGGCGATTTGGGTTGGTTGACACCGGAAAAAGATTTGGTGCTGACTGGCAGGGCAAAAGATACGATTGTCTTAAGCAATGGGGAAAATATCGAGCCTCAGCCGATAGAAGATGCTTGTTTGCGATCGCCCTACATCGATCAAATTATGCTTGTCGGTCAAGATCAACGTAGCCTCGGTGCCTTGATTGTACCTAATCTTGAAGCCTTAGAAAAATGGGCCCAAACTCAAAATCTTGACTTAAGCAGCAAAAATGATAATATTACCGCCTCACCCAGTCAAAAAATAGACCTGGAGAGTAAAATAATCCAGGAATTATATAGGAAGGAATTGAATCGGGAAGTGCAAAATCGTCCCGGCTATCGAGCCGACGATCGCATTGGCCCATTCAAACTCATTCCCGAGCCGTTTTCCATTGAAAATGGCTTAATGACACAAACACTAAAAATTCGGCGTCATATTGTCGCCGAACGCTATCGCGATATTATTAACGCCATGTTTGGCTAATAATTCCGCACAAACAATCAATATAGAGTGAACGTGAAACTGTATGGATGCCTCGAAATCTCAACAAATGCTTTTGAAACGCGTCGTTAATGTCAAAGTCATTGTAACTCCTCTGTGGAAAGATGAAGTACAACAGCAATTGCAAGCTCAGATCAATCAAACCGATCAGCAATTGCAACAACTAGACATTGAAGGACAAAGAGCAATTACCGCAATTCAAAAGCAGAGTTTGCAACCACCAGGACCGCAAACCCTGCAACAAATTGACAATATCCAACTCCAAGTCAATCAAAAGAAAAGCGAACTCCTAGAGCAAAAAAATCAATTCCTGCAAAACCTCCAGCAAGTACAATATCTGGAGTTAGATCAGGAAGTTAACCAATTCCAAATGGAAGGTTTTTTCCGCATCGAACCAGGCGATAACCTCATCAGCAAAACCCAAGTCGAAATTGTTCTACGTGATGGGATTGTAGAAGAAATTCGTGGCGATATCTAAATTTGGTCATTTGTCAATAGTCAATAGTCATTTGCTGTGTATGTTCTACTAGCCAATCACTAATGACTGATCTCAAAGCATCTACTGATCTTTTTTAGCATTCATGTTTTTAATCCATGTCACAGCAATCATTGAGAAAATTGCCTGTGGCGTGGATTTGTTGAGCAAGCAAACTGTTCACAAGGAATTTCCGGCTTTGTAGTCCTCAATCGGGGGTTGACAGCTGAGGGTGAAATTCTTTTTAGGGCGACTTCCAGGCATACATTGTACCTGGGAGCCAGCCCAGACGATTTCCCATACAGGAGGTGAGCTAACTAACAGCGATCGCCCAAAGGTACTCATCTCCACCCGATATTTAACTTCACTAGTAGAATTATCGCCCTGTTGAACTTGGGTAATCATCACTAAAGCCTGATTCCGTTGGGGATAAGCTACCTCTACTTTACGTGTGCCTACCTCTGATACATTGTCCTCAAACAAATTTAATGCCAGAGTAGCAGGATCGCTACCTTGAAGAGTAGAGTTAATACTTGCAAGCGGGATAGTTTTATAGTGGGTACGCTCTGGATAAGTTTTAATATCCTGAGATATCTCAGTTGCTGCTACTTCTTGTGCTTGCCCATTTTTAGTTTCCAAACTGTGTACTGATGGCTGGTGTTGAGAGAAATAAACTCCCGCGCCAGCAGTGGCAAACATACTTAGTATCACAATCAAAAACAATTTCCATTTTACTGACATAAAATTAAACAAGAATTTCAAACAAGTAAATTATCAACTTTGAATTGTAAATGGAAGCTGAATCGCTGAGCGTCTACCTTTTGGTTGTCAGCAGCCTTTGAAATCAGGTAAGTAATTATGCGGGAAATAAAGATAGATAACAAACTCATTTGCGGGATACAATACTTGCTGTGGCTATTGATTGTAAATACTTAGCGATCGCAATTTAATTGCTTTATATATAGACCTTCATCTGGGGTTTTGGTTCCTGGGCATTTGTCAACAGTCAACCGTCAACAGTCAACAGTCTGTAGGGGCGGGTTTATTTAGATCATTGTTGATCCACGAGGATATCTGTGAACCCGCCCGTACAACAATCAACAGTCAACAGTCAACAGTCAACCGTTAACAGATACGCAAAGCGCAGTCAAAAATCCCGAAGCGAAAACCCTCACACCAAGATACAATTCGATCTGGTAAAAGCTGTTAAAGTCCATAAATTCATTGATTCACCAAACCACCCTATGAGCATTTACGAAGTATTTATGCCGGCGCTGAGTTCCACCATGACCGAAGGTAAGATTGTATCTTGGGTGAAGTCGCCAGGCGATAAAGTGGAAAAAGGCGAAACAGTGGTGGTTGTGGAGTCAGATAAGGCAGATATGGATGTGGAATCCTTTTATGAAGGATATCTAGCTCATATTTTAGTGCCTGCGGGTGAATCTGCGGCTGTGGGAAATGCGATCGCTTTCATCGTCGAAACAGAAGCGGAAATCGAAGCCGCCAAGTCTGCTGCAAATTCTGGTAGTGCAGCTGCGCCTGCTACTGCTGCTCCTGTACCTGTAGCCGCAACTGTTGCAACAGCAATACCAACGTCTCAAAATGGCTCAAATCACAAAGACGGGCGGTTAGTGGTTTCACCCCGCGCCCGCAAGTTGGCGAAAGAGTTCAAAATCGATTTGAAGACGCTCAAAGGTAGTGGCCCCTACGGTCGGATTGTTGCTGAAGATGTAGAAGCAGCTGCAAATCAAGGTAAGCCAGCCGCTACCGCACCAGTAGCACCGCCACCATCTGTACCCACAACCACCCCAGTAGCACCACCTACTCCCCCATCTGCACCCGCACCTGCACCCATCCCCGCCGTCGCCAGTGCTGTTCCGGGACAGGTAGTACCTTTAACTACCTTCCAAAATGCAGTTGTCCGGAACATGGTAGCTACCTTATCTGTACCTGTTTTCCGTGTAGGTTATACAATTACCACCGATGGGCTAGACAAGCTTTATAAGCAGATTAAATCCAAAGGCGTGACAATGACAGCGCTATTGGCAAAAGCCGTAGCCGTAACGCTGCAAAAACATCCATTAATCAATGCTAGCTATTCAGAGCAAGGAATTGTTTATCATTCTGATATCAACATTTCTGTTGCTGTAGCAATGGATGATGGCGGATTGATTACACCTGTGTTAAAGAATGCAGACTTAGTAGATATTTATTCGGTATCGCGCACTTGGAAGTCTTTAGTAGAGCGTGCGAGAGCAAAACAACTACAACCAGATGAATACAACAGCGGCACCTTTACCGTGTCAAACTTGGGAATGTTTGGTGTAGATACATTTGACGCGATTTTACCACCTGGACAAGGTGCAATTTTAGCGATCGGCGCATCTCGCCCGCAACTTGTAGCCACACCTGACGGTTTGTTTGGTGTAAAGCAACAAATGCAGGTAAATATTACCGCAGATCATCGGATTATTTACGGCGCTCATGCTGCTGCATTCTTGCAAGATTTAGCTAAGTTAATTGAAACCAATCCGCAATCTTTGACAATGTAATACCAATTTTTTATGAAGCTGCATAGAATTCGATCCCCCCTAGCCCCCCTTAAAAAAGGGGGGGAAAGAATCAAAGTCCCCCTTTTTAAGGGGGATTTAGGGGGATCGAGATATGTGCAACTTCACATTAAATTGGTATAAGAATAATTTCTTAAGAAAAGAATGTTACTTTTAAGACTTGGAGTTAATTTAACTTCAAGTCTTTTTACTTGGTGAGTTGCTACGCGATCGCAAATTCAGTATATTGTCTGAGATGAGGTGGATGAAAGGCTAAAACAATCTCCTCCCTGGCAATTCCTTTGTGCAACAAATCTGTCGCCACCCCATCCTCTGTCCAATCTTCCTCAATCCAAATTTTGTCAGCTTGCAAACGGATATGAATCATCACACTCTTAATCCGTTCGTCTTTGTGCCAACCCATCAATAGCAAAAGGTACTGATCGCGTACCTCATCAAAGGCTAAAGCACTAACAGTTGTAGAACCAGATTTTTCATTGAGTTGATGATATTCTGTTAAAACTTCTTGGACGATTTGACGATGATGCTTTAATCTATCCATTGCACAATTACCTCATTTTCTGCATCAACGATTAACAATTTAACCTGATTCCGATTGATAATCATCTGAGCTAACTGACGTTGAAAATAACTGTTATAGGTTCCTTGTGTAATCGCCAAATACAGTTCAAAATCTAATGCTGTCTCTAGCAAAATATCTCGATAAACAACATACTGACCCACAGCTTGCTCTAAGTCATTAATAAACGATTTACCTAAGAAGCTTTTGACTTCTACAAGGATTTTTTGACCCTGTTTTTCTGCCGCGATCGATTTTTCGGCTGCAATATCCACATATAAGCGATCGCCACCATACTCCAAAGTATAATCTTCTGTTAAAATCTCCCAGCCATCCTTGATCAATGCAAATCTCACAGCATTATGGTAAACATCCTTAGCAGGCATCTATGATTTTTGAACTACATACCGCTTCAATTTTAACGCGATCGCCTAATTATAAAAAGTCATTGCCAGCAAAGCAATCTCGAAAAGGGCGATCGCTCTTTAATGCCATTTTTTCAGATTAGATGCAGAGTTTGCGGAAGCCACTATTGAGTTGAGGAAAGCCACTATTGAGTTGAGAATAGCCACTATTGAGTTGAGGAAAGCCGCTATTGAGTTAAGAATAGCCACTATTGAGTTAAGGAAAGCCACTATTGAGTTGAGAATAGCCACTATTGAGTTGAGGAAAGCCGCTATTGAGTTAAGAATAGCCACTATTGAGTTGAGAATAGCCGCTATTGAGTTGAGAATAGCCGCTATTGAGTTGAGAATAGCCGCTATTGAGTTGAGGAAAGCCGCTATTGAGTTGAGGAAAGCCGCTACAAGGTTCGTTTTTGTGTGGTGCGATCGCTTAATTATCGCTTAATGATAAAAAGTCATTGCGAATGTAGCGAAGCGGAATGAAGCAATCGCAATGGCTGGGATCGCTTCGCTTCGCTCGCAATGACTGTAAATATTTTGCCCATCTACTTAGCTGGTTCTGGTGGTAAACCAAGCTTGGCACGGAAATCTTTGTCGTATATTGCCTTATCCCAATTTTTAGCAGATTTAACTTGCTCAGGAGTAAGATTTTTAGCATACCTGAGGTTAGTATAGCTGAGGTCGGCATTAGTGAGGTTGGCATCCCTGAGGTCAGCACCGATGAACAGGGCAAGCAAGAGTGTAGCATTGCTCAGGTCAGCACTGATGAGCTTAGCACCGATGAACTTGGCACCACGGAGGTCGGCATAATTGAGATAGGCACGGCTGAGGTTGGCATCGCTGAGGTTGGTAGCGACGAGGCTGGCACCGATGGGGTAAGCAAATCTGAGGTCGGCACCACTGAGGTTAGTCAAGCCGAGATTAGCAAAGCTGAGGTTAGCAGCGCGGAGGTCGGCATCACTGAGGTTGGCAAAGCTGAGGTCAGCACCACTAAAATTTCCATGAGCTAGGCTCTCATTAGTTTTCACTAGCTTCTCCATCGCTGTATTGAATGCATAACGATTATTCTGTCTTTTAGCAGTATCTAGGTCATGCTTAAGTTGGCTTATCCTAATTTGTCTCTCTATTACAATACCCAGAACTACTGACGCAACCAGCGAGATAATTAAGAGTAAACCAACAGATATAAAGCGATTATTCCGTCTTTGTCTGACACTTATTTGAATCAACTCAGCAGATAGGTCAGATAATCTTAAGTTATCAGTTTGTTGCTTCTGAAATTCTTCTGCCTCTCTCAGCCGCTTTCCTTGAAGTAGATAATCTTTCGCCTTTCCTCTATCTCGCCATTCAACAGCCGCCGCTTCAATTTTGCGTTTTTGTCGCAATACATCCCGACTTTCTTCAATCCACTTGCGTAATAGCGACCAATGGCGAATCAATACTTCATGCGCTACATCAACCACAGCAATTTTACCTTGCTGAATTGATGTATAAACTCTTCTTTGTTCCTTTGCGTCTTTGCGCCTTTGCGTGAGATTTTCATCTCTGGATTCCGCAACATCTAAAGTATTGGTAACAACTAACTTCTCATCTGCTAACCGTTGAATTACTCTATTAATCAAAACTTCTGAATACTGCGAACTCACTAAATCCCGTTGCACAACCTGTCTACGCGTATCTTCTGTTCCTTCTCCCAACTGCGTCAACTCTATAAAGATCCGCTTTGTTGCCTGCTGTTCCTCTGGTGAGAATGATTCATAAACTTCTGTAGCGCGTGTTTGCAGCGTTCCCCTAACTCCACCTAGCCTGGTATAAGCATTAAGGGTTAACTGTTGCTCAGTTCTTTGCTTCCAAAGTTCTGTTAGCGTATACTGCAACAATGGTAAACTTCCCGGTGAACCTTCTACATCCGCAATCATTTCTGAAACTAATTCCGGTTCTATTTTTAAACTCACCTGTTCAGCAGGTTTAATAATTGCTAATTCTAATTCCCCCCGACTCATCGGTGTTAATGTTACTAAATTATCCTGAATTTTCTTAGCAAGTCCGCCATACTCTTGTTCTAAACATTTCCCAAAAAAATCGGCTCGCATTGTAATTACTAAGCAGAGTTTATTGTCATCACGCTGCAAAGTACCTAGCAAACATTCAAAAAATTCTTGTTGTTTTTTAACATCTTTACACAGGGTAAAAGCTTCCTCAAACTGGTCTATTACTAATACCACACGCTGAGTTTGGGTAGCAGTAATCAATTTTCCTAAACCGACTGCTCCTTTAGCAATTAATTCTTCAGCTTTATCTAATTGTGATGCGCGTTCAACATCTGATAATCCTGATTCTACAAATGCTAATGCTAAACTTTGCAAAGGATTAGCGCCTGGTCAAAAAATTTTAAATTGCCAAGTTTCGCTACCCGATAACCTACGTCCTAATTTTAATTGATAAAGTAAACCTGCTCTCACAACACTAGATTTACCACTTCCTGATGCTCCCAACACAGCCAGGAAATTACCAGAACGCACTTTGTCTAATAATTCATCTGTTAACGCAGTTCTGCCATAAAAAAACTTAGCATCTTCCTCAGTGCAGTCAAAATAAGATAACCCTTTGTAAGGACAGATAGCTGATTCTTGTACGGTGGAGTTGGTAGGCGATGTATTCCACTGACGGGTAAGATTAATTGCTTCACCAGAGTTAGCAAAAATGGGACGCTGGGGGAAGGGGTGATGTGTTTGATTGAGAAAGTCTACTAAGGTGTAATTACTTATCCAACGGTCTTGTTTTGGTTCCAAACCTTTGATTAGTGCGGCGGTAAGAACGCTGTTTTGGCTATTAATGTCTTCATACGCCAGTTCAAAATCACGAGAAGCCGCAATAAAACACCTGTCTCTGCCTTTACCTCTATCCCCTGGATCTGCCTCAGCAAAATTTAGCACTTCGCCGCTATAGCAGCAATCTAAAATTATAATTTGTTGTCTAACTTCGCTTTCTTGTAGCAGTCGCCGCAGCCATTGCAGAGATAATCCCCAATTCCCCGCTTCTGGGTTAACTTCACTGGTGGCTAAAAAGCCTTCCTCAACGCCTTGTTCTTCCCGCAATCCATGACCGGAAAAATACAGTAGCGCGGTGTCTGGTGGATTACCTTTTGGCTTAAATAGTTGAGCGATCGCTTTTTTTAATTGCGTTAAACTAACTTTAGTTTGCTTACCAATGCGAATTGTCTCATTTTCTTTGTCTTTGACAGCAGGTAGGCGCGTTACTTTAAATTCCCCGTACTTTTCCAAGATTTGCGCTATGGCTTCTGCATCCGCAGCGGGTGCGTTGAGACTTCTTAAGCGGTCATAGCTATTAATTCCCACTACTAAAGCGTCTCGACTCATCCTGGTAAGCCTTATGATAGTTGTGTCGCATTATTTCTAGGTTATACAGAAAATTTACCGTATTTTCCGTAAAAATGGTGTAGTAATCATTGATGTTAGTTAAATTGCCCAAAGTACTAGCACCCCACCCCCAGCCCCTCCCCGCAAGCGAGGAGGGGAGTAAAATTTAGGTTTAGCGGGGTGGGATTGGTAAGGATACTTTAGGTAGCCCTTTCAAGATGAGTAAAAATTTTGCTCAAAAAATCCCTGTTTACTCTGTGCCTAATATAGCTTTTCCTCATCAAATGAGGTACACAATAGCCATTGGTGTCAACTTAAGTTAAAAGCTATATAGGGCGAGCGTTGTGCAAATACCCTCTCGCCCTCATCCCCTAACCCCTTCTCCCTAAAGGAGAAGGGGAATCTGATTAAAAACACCCCTCTCCCTAAGGGAGAGGGGCTGGGGGTAAGGGCAAAACGTTTTCACAAAGCGGGTTTCACGTTAAGTTGACACCAATGCACAATAGCCCCCTCCTCGCTTGCGGGGAGGGGGTTGGGGGTGGGGTTCTTCTCACTCAACCGAGAAATGCTATACGGTTAAATAAAATACTTTTAAACCGCAGAGGACGCAGATAACGCTCCAGAGGAAAGCAAAGATTTTCTGAGCCACCTGGAAAGGGGTAGATACTTTAGGTAATGAGCTTGACATGATATTAAGTAACTGTATTACGCGAGATTTATCCTATGCCCCAACTCACACCGATTCAATTAGAAGATGGCACGATTATTTACATTGAAGCCACAAATAATGTCGATGCGCCGCCTGTTAGCATTGAAGTTTCTCCAGAGGGTGAGGAAGAAGCTTTGATTAATAAGGGATGGGATGCTGATGCTGCTCAAAAACAGATAGTGCAGAATTTTCAGGCAATTGAAGGGACGATTCGGGCTTACACTGTTTATACGCTGAATGCTTTTAAGAAAATCCCTGTGGCTAATATCGATAAAGTCACTCTGGAATTTGGCATCAAAGTTGGTGGTGAGGCGGGTATACCCTACGTGACTAAAGGTACGGCTGAAAGTAATCTCAAGGTAACGGTAGAGTGTTCCTTTCCTAATCAGCCGGAAAAGAAAACTCAGTAATCATGAATCAGAATCTTGATGCTGCCAAAATTTCTATCATTATTCCGGCTCTCAATGAAGCAGCAAATATTGAAGATGTAATTATCACAACTCAAAACAGTACAAATACAGAAATTATTTTGGTCGATGGTGGCTCTCAAGATGACACTGTAGCCATAGCCCAATTATTAGGTGTAAAAGTTATTTCTTCATCTCCTGGGCGGGCGGTGCAAATGAACGCTGGTGCTGTAGTTGCTAGCGGTGAAATTCTGCTATTTCTCCATGCAGATACTCGGTTACCTGCTGGCTTTGAGGTGATGATTCGCACCGCACTACAACAACCGGGAACAGTGGCAGGTGCGTTTAACTTGCGGATTGATGCATCGGGTTGGGGTATGAGGTTGGTGGAATTGGGGGTAAAAGTGCGATCGCATTTTTGGCAAATGCCATACGGCGATCAAGCAATTTTTATCACAAAAGATATATTTCAGCAAATTGGCAACTTTCCTGAATTGCCGATTATGGAAGATTTTGAACTCATCCGCCGTTTAAAATGCATTGGTAAAATTGCGATTATCCAAGAATCAGTTATCACATCTGCTCGGCGTTGGTTGCGTAAGGGAATTCTTCAAACCACCCTAATTAATCAAATAGTCATCATCGCTTATTTACTGGGAATATCACCACAGCGAATTCGTCGCTGGTATCGCCAAGAAAAATTTAGGAAGAATTAAGCTGATTCTCAGGGAAGTAGAATATTTTGGTTGAAGATGAGGGAGGGACAAGGAGGACAAAGGAGATAAATAACAAATGCCCAATGCCCCATCCCAATGCCCAATGCCCAATGCCCAATGCCCCATGCCAAATGCCAAACTCAAACTTTTACTATTAAGCTGTCTAGTTGCCACGGTCATAATTGCTAGTCAATATCTCAACATTCAAGCAATTTTACAAACCACAGTCATGTGGGTTAATAACCTTGGTTATTTTGGCCCCATTGCTTTCATCGCGATTTATAACGTAGCCACTTTATTATTTATACCAGGTTCCATATTGACGTTGAAAGGAGGTTGTTTATTTGGCGTTTTTTGGGGGTCTGTTTATGTAATAATTGCGGCAACTATTGGAGCAACCGTAGCCTTTTTAATTGGGCGTTATCTCTCACGGGATTGGGTAGCTAAACAACTTGATCAGCATCCTAAATTTAAAGCAATCGATTTAGCAGTTGCCAAAGAAGGATGGAAAATTGTACTACTAACTCGGCTTTCGCCTATCTTCCCCTTTAACTTATTAAATTATGCTTTTGGGGTGACCCAAGTTTCCCTCAAAGATTATATCTTAGGTTCTATAGGCATTATTCCGGGTACAGTGATGTATGTTTATATCGGTTCTCTAGCTAGTAATCTTGCCATGCTGAATACGCCTAATCAGCCTAGTAATACTCAAGCTCAAATCGGAGAATGGGTCATCCAAGTGATGGGTTGTATTGCTACAGTCGCCGTGACTATCTATGTTACAAAAGTTGCTCAAAAAGCTCTCAAAGAAAGTGTAGCAACAGCCACAAATACCCATGACACAAATAACTAAAATTAATCAGATTTTCAAACCATCTACCGCGACTGTAAGAAATTCCTACCTCTTCTTTCCTCTCTTCCTTGGCGGATTTGGCGTCCTTCTCTGCGAGACGCTGCGCGTTCACGTAGTGTCTCGTAGAGAAGGCGGTTCATTAAAAAAGCTTACTTTATTAACATTGCTAGCAGTAACTATCCTTTTCCTATCCACCACAGACCTAGCCTTAGCACAGCAATCTACAACCACTACCTTTAATCCCCAAACAATTTTACGAGATGCTTTGCAATGGATTGATAGCCTGGGTTCACTAGGAGCGATCGCTTTTATTACACTTTACATTATTGCTACCGTTGCTTTCTTACCAGGCTCGATTTTAACCTTAGGCGCTGGTGTCGTTTTTGGTGTAGTTTGGGGTTCCCTTTATGTATTTATTGGTGCAACTTTAGGCGCTACCGCAGCTTTTTTGGTAGGACGTTATTTAGCTAGAGGCTGGGTTGCTCAGAAAATTGCAGATAATAAAAAATTTGCGGCTATTGACAATGCTGTGGGTAAAGCTGGATTAAAAATTGTCCTGTTAACCCGACTTTCGCCCATATTTCCCTTTAATTTATTAAACTATGCCTTTGGCATTACAGGTGTTTCTTTGCAGGATTACTTTATTGGTTCTGTGGGGATGATTCCCGGAACAATTATGTATGTTTATATCGGTTCTTTAGCTGGTAGTTTGGCAAGAATTGGGACTGAAACTCAACCTACTAACCCTACAGTAAAATGGGCAATTCGGATTATAGGTTTTATTGCTACAGTCGCTGTGACTATTTATGTTACTCGCATAGCCAGGAAGGCTTTAGAGGAGGAGGTGAGTAACAATTAAAATTTTTTTTGCACCGCAGAGAACGCAGAGAACACAGAGTCAAGACGTTTCAGATTTGCTTGAGGGTGAGGTCAAAGTATTATGCATTGAACTCACATTACAGCTATTTTCATGCTGTAGGGGCACAGCAATGCTGTGCCCTGAGAGTGTGGTTCAACTACGTGAAAAATGCTGTAAATTAAGTATTTTGAATCAGAATTATAAGTTAATTAGATTTTAGACTTTTCCGGAGATATAAATAATGTCTAATTTAGAATTTGAGAGAGTAACTGTTCGCCCAATGGATGAGTATAACCAAACTTTGGTATCTCATGTTCATCCAGCAGATTGGGTGAATCCAGAAGCAGCTAATGTTTATGATTTGGTAGTAATTGGTGCAGGAACGGCGGGATTAGTTGTAGCTGCGGGTGCGGCGGGTTTGGGTTTGGGTTTAAAGGTGGCGTTAATTGAAAAGCATCTCATGGGTGGAGATTGCTTAAATGTGGGTTGCGTTCCCTCGAAAACTATTATCCGTTCGGCTCGCGTGATAGGCGAACTGTGGGATGGGAAGGAATTAGGAATTAATATTCCCAAAAATATTGATGTTGATTTTTCTGCGGTGATGGCGAGAATGCGCCGCATTAGAGCTGGGATTAGTCCTCATGACTCGGCGGAACGCTTTCAAAAATTGGGGGTGGATGTTTTCTTGGGTAGCGGTCGATTTGCTAGTAAAAATACAGTGGAGGTTGGTGGACAAACTCTGCGGTTTAAAAAAGCTGTAATTGCTACCGGCGCAAGAGCTGCACAACCTGCAATTGCGGGACTGGACAAAGCTGGTTATCTCACCAATGAGTCGGTTTTTTCTTTGATTCAACGACCGGAACGTTTAGCAGTGATTGGTGGTGGCCCTATCGGTTGCGAATTAGCTCAGGCTTTTCGGCGTTTGGGTTGTGAGGTGGTGCTTTTTCATAGTAGTTCTCACATCTTAAATAAAGAAGATGGGGAAGCTGCGGAAATTTTGCAAAAGGTTTTGATTAAGGAAGGAATTCGTTTAGTCTTAAATTCCAAGTTAGAAGAGGTGGTAACTGTCACCGAAGGTAAGCGGCTTTACTTTTCCTCTAATAATCATCGAGATTCTGTAACTGTAGATGAAATTTTAGTAGGTGCGGGACGCGCTCCTAATGTAGAAGGTTTAAATTTAGAAGCTGTTGGGGTGGAGTACGATAAACGCCACGGTGTCAAGGTAAATGATTATTTGCAAACGACAAATCCCAAGATTTATGCGGCTGGTGATATCTGCATGAATTGGAAATTTACCCATGCGGCGGATGCAGCAGCCAGGATTGTCATTAAGAATACGCTGTTTTCTCCCTTTGGTTTAGGACGTTCCAAACTCAGCAGTTTAGTTATGCCTTGGGTAACTTATACTGACCCGGAAATTGCCCATGTGGGGATGTCCGAGGTAGAAGCTAAGTCCAAAGGTATTGATGTAGATACGATTAAAATTCCTTTTAGTAGTATAGACCGTGCGATCGCAGATGGGGAAGAATCAGGATTTTTGAAAATTCTTCACAAAAAAGGTTCTGATAAAATTGTTGGCGCAACTATTGTTGCTCGTCATGCTGGGGAGATGATTTCGGAAGTAACTACGGCGATTGTTGGTGAGCTAGGTTTGAATAAGTTAAGCGGTGTCATTCATCCCTACCCAACTCAGGCTGAAGCTATTAAAAAAGCAGCTGATGCCTATCGGCGTAAACTTCTCACAGATAACACTAAACGAATTTTGGGGTTTTTAACCAAATTATCTTAAAACTTAAAGCTGTAGATGGAAATTAAATTTAATTTCGCAATCTATGGAAATTTCGCAGATTTTTTTGCCAGATTTGTTTTCTTTCTTCTTCTGGGAGGTTTAAAGCTGATGTGATAATAGCAAAATCTCCTGGTGTTGGTAATGCCTCCCCTTTAGCTAGTGCTTGCAGATTCTTGACCCCACACTTTCTTAGTTTTGCTCGGTTGGCATTAACTAAATCGGCAATTGTTTCTGGCTTAGCTTTTTGAGAGGTTACAGAACGACGATGACTTGTTTTTTGGGCTATCCAATCTTGAGTCATCTGCTCTAAGGCATCGCTTTGAAAAATATCCAAACGGGCACAGATGCTTTTAAAATCTAGGGCTAACTCAAGTGAGATATAGCTGCTGATTTGTTTGTAATCATCACTATGCTTTTTGTTAGTCATATTCGGGGAATTACTAAAAGTGTCTACCTGTGTTGACTTTATCTGATGAATTCTAAAAAATTGGACATTTTGATTATGTCATATTTAAACACGACAAGCTAACCAAAAAAATGTTCCGCTAAAATAACTAACCTCTGTGTAACTTTTTTGTTACATCTGAGCAGACTACTCTCATATCTAAACATTTAATAATTAACAATTTGTAATTATTTGCTGGGGAATAAAGCTAAGTTGGCGTAACAATTTCCTGGTATGTCCGCAGCGAGTGAAACGTTTGCCGTTAGCGTAGCGGATGCACTAGAAAGCGTTCCCACAGAGTAGTCATCGCCAAGGTTTCGTGCATTTTACATTCTGTTACATAGTTCGGTTTATTTGTGCCAACTTATTTAACTCAGATGAAGTACACCAAGCTATAGCTGTAATAGCCTTTGTGCTTGTTAATCATAAATTTGCAGATAAATTACAAATTATGAAGCGTGTAATCTATTGAGGTAATTTCCAGCTTTGACAAGGTTCCAATTATCACTGGATCAGTATTATAAGAAACTAATATGCATACTATAGATAAGGCAATCAAAGCAAATCATTGCATTTTCATGCATAAATTATCTATTAAGATAAACCAAGATAAACAGTAGATTTTTAGCAAAAAATTAAATAATTTTCTCACAAAAAATGCATCTTGTGGTGCTACACATATAAGTCAGCTTTGATTTTATGAATAAATGTAAAGACTGTGACTCACTCACTAATAATTTGATGAGGCGCACCTAAATTTAGGGTTATATTTTGAGTGGCATCAAGTAGGATAATAACTTTTGTATCTAAACAGCTTGATATTAACCAATCATTACTCACAAAATTTAAAAATCTGTATTTGTCAATCAGACAACTATGTTGAACTCTTGTGCCTTTACATTTTATGCATGGCTATGAAAGAATTTTCCTGTAGAACTGCCTTGCTGAGGCAATTAAAAGATTAGATATATAGCGCTTCTCGGTTGATTTCAATCCACCTTAGCAAAGAAAAGCGGCGCTTGGGCTAGGGACTAGGAGCTAGGGTTTCGTATTTAATGGAAATGAAAACCGATATATTTTAGGAAAAATATTATCTATATAAAGTTAATGCAATTATATTAGGAGTCCTATTTGATTTTTGACCAAAACTCCGTATATTTCCATGTTAAGGGTTCCCTGCATAGACAGATAAATTTAATTATCAAAGCGGATTCCTATATTGTGTAGCCACCTTGTTCAAACTGCCGGAGGAAAGTGTAATTTGTGACAGAAATGAATAATTTATCCTCTAGTCTCCCGGATATGTCGCGGAGAGAATTGCGAGATTTAGTGAGAATTCAGCTACAAATGCTGTTAGAACAGGGGGATTTACGTGGCGCAAAAGCGATTCTCGTACCTGTACAACCGGCGGACATTGCTGAGGCGATTGAAGGTTTACCAGAAGCAATGCACGCTTTAGCTTTTCGCTTGCTTTCTAAGGATGAAGCGATCGCAGTTTATGAATATCTCGACTATAGTATTCAAGAACGACTAATTGAGGAACTCAGAAGCCAAGAAGTTCGAGACATCGTTGATAAAATGTCGCCAGACGATCGAGCGAGGTTATTTGACGAACTCCCAGCAAAAGTTGTTAATCGCCTCCTAGAACAACTCAGTCCCGCAGAACGCACAGCTACAGCCCAACTCTTGGGTTATGAAGCCGGTACATCTGGGCGAATTATGACCCCAGAATTAATTTCGCTCAAAGAAAATTTTACGGTATATCAAGCCCTAGAGCGAATTCGCCGCTTAGCTAAAGCCAGTGAAATCATTTATTATCTTTACGTCACCGATACAGCCAGACGATTGACAGGGATTGTGTCATTGCGGGAGTTGGTAATATCTCAACCTGAAGAATTAATTGGTGAGATCATGACCCGTGATGTGGTGTTTGTCCACACCGATACAGACCAAGAAGAAGTTGCCAGATTAATTCAAAGATATGACTTTTTGGCTGTGCCTGTAGTGGATCGAGAACAGCGCCTTGTCGGTATTATTACTGTGGATGATGTTATAGATATTCTGCAAGAGGAAACTACAGAAGATATCTACGCCTTGGGTGGTGGTGTGCAGTCAGGTGGCGACAATTATTTTCAGATGAATTTACTGGAAGTTGCACGCAAACGGGTTGTATGGTTATTTGTTTTATTGATCACAAATACAGTTACGGGAACAATTATTAAATCCCAAGAAGATATTTTGACAAAAGTAGTAACACTTACAGCTTTTATTCCCTTGCTGACTGGTACTGGTGGCAATGTTGGGGCACAATCTTCTACAGTCGTGATTCGTGGGATGAACACCGAAGAAATTAGATTATTGGGGCCATTACAGGTGATTGTCAGAGAAGCGATCGCGGGTGCATTATTGGGAGTCATGTTAGGCACAATCGCCACTGTCTGGGCTTATTTCCTCCAAGGAAGATTAGAAGTAGCGATCGCTGTTGGCACTAGTTTAGTAGCAATTTCTGTATTAGCTTCGATTTCCGGTTCTGCGCTACCGTTTTTATTTCGCTTCCTCCGCCTCGATCCAGCATTGATGTCAGCGCCGTTTATTACCACAGCTGTCGATGTACTTGGCGTTTTGATTTACTTTAATTTGGCGCGGGTGATTTTACAGTTATGAGTCAGTTGTCATTTGTCATTTGTCATTTGTCATTTGTCATTTGTCATTTGTCATTTGTCATTTGTCATTTGTCATTTGTCATTTGTCATTTGTCATTTGTCATTTGTCTCCCTTGTCTACCAAGTTAGGTTATTAAATTATTCACTTAGCCAACTGAAGAGTTGACCAATGGAAAGATGAAAGGACTCAGCAAAAGGTGGGACGGGTATGCGATCGCTTTGTTCTTCAAAAACTGCGAGAGTGCGATCGGCAAAATAGACAAACACCAGTTCTTCTTCTGGGTCAATCAACCAACCCATCTGCGTACCATGCGCCAGACAATGGAGGATGTTGCGAACGACTTTAGTTTGGCTTTGATCGGGGGAAAGGATTTCAATTGTCCAGTCAGGCGCGATCGAGAACGTGTTGGACACTTTGCCATTCTCATCGCGGGGAATGCGTTCCAAAGTAAAAACTGTCACATCGGGAACAAGCGATCTACCACCAAAGGTGCAGCGTAATTCTGGATAGGCGCGAGCGATCCGGTTTGGTTTTAGCACTGTGTTGACAGATGATACCAGATCTCCCTGAACCGTGCTGTGTTTTCCTTGGGGCATAGGCTTTTGAATAATCTGACCGTTGATGAATTCGCTGGCGGGTTTAGTTTCTGGGATCTGGAGAAATTCTTCCAGGGTCAAAGGTTTAGTCGGAGTTTGAACCATTGCCGCTTCAGGTGGGAGGATTATCAGTATTTTATCGTTTTCTCAAGTTTGCTTCATCACTTATTATGCAAAACTGTTTCACCAATAATTACGAATTACGTTAGCGAAGCGGTAGCGAGGAACGAGCGTCATTACGAATTAGTAATTATTTAAATTGTATCTGGGTTGATATTTAACTCCCGCAGTTTGGCAGCCAACCGTTCGGCTTTTTGAGCTTCTTGTTGTGCCCTTTGTTCTGCCTGTTCAAGTCTTTGTTCTGCCTGTTCAAGTCTTTGTTCTGCCTGTTCTGCTGCTTCTTCTGGTGTCGGCAATAATTGCCCTTCTGGTGTAAAAAACCGCAATAGTCCCTGATAAATTCCCAGATATAACCCTAGCTGCTGACTCCACAAATGTCCTAGTTCATTAACTTGTAGAGGTTGATACTCACCATCTAATAAATGAAATCCGGCAAATTCTAATGTATATGGGTCAAACCAAAAATAATCGGGTGTGCGGAAGGTATCTTGGTAAAGTTCTTTTTTAAATCCTTTATCAGTATCCGCTGTTGATTCTGACAGAATTTCGACAATTACATTGGGATATTTCCCCTCTTCTTCCCACACTACCCAACTTTTACGAGTTTTACGTTCAGTTCCCAACACAACAAAAAAATCTGGCCCTCTAAATTGCTCTGATTTACGTTGACGGGGGCTGTAGTAGATGGTCAAGTTTCCCGCAGCGTAAAAATCATTTCTGTCTCGCCACAGCCATTTTAGACATTTGAGTAAGAGCATGATCTGCTCTAGATGTAGTTCTGTTTCCAAGGGAGGCTCGTCACTATATAAATCACCAGGGGGAAAGATCACTTCTTCAGAGATGCTTTCAGTTGAATCTAATTCTTGCGTAATGCCCATAAAATTCCAACGGCATCATGTGTTAATGGGTTTATTTTAGCTTTTTTGCGTCTTTGTGTTGACCTGTCACTGCGTTAAACATTTAATAGTCAATATGCAAACTTGATCGGTATTTTAGCTTAATACTAAGTAGGTCAACTTTGAAAAACGTAAAATAGATTCCTGGCGATTACTTCGCTACACTGCGTTTCGCTCGTAATGACATTTGACGTTTAATTATATTGAGCTACTTATTTCACTTTAATAATCATATAAATACATGGTTAAGGGCATAGGAATGCTATGCCCTGAAGACAAATCTATGTGTAAGAGAACTTTTGTGAATAGGTATTACAAATCAATTGCCGCTTGCACTAAATCAGCGCTGCGATGGAGACGAAAGCCAACTTTTTCACAGACTCGTTGCATCGCAACATTATCTGGCAGAATGTCAGCAGTGATGCGCTGAATGTGTTCATGACGACCGATGTCCAACAGTTGGCGTAAGATGTTTGTACCTAACCCCAAGCGTTGGTAGGGATCGCTAACTAATAAGGCAAATTCCGCTTCTTTGAAGCCATGCATCTGACTCAAGCGACCGACGGCGAGAATTTCATGGTTTCCTGTTGTGGGGTTTTTATAATCAGCAACTAATGCCATTTCGCGATCGTAGTCAATAAAACATATCCGCGTCATCCGTTCGTGGGCGATTCGTTGACTCAGCTTAAGCAAATGGAAGTAACGAAAATAGACGCTTTCCTCTGAGAGTGTTTGATGGAACTGCACAATTAACGGCTCATCTTCGGGACGGATGGGACGGATGGTAATCGATGAGCCATCTTTGAGTGTCCAAGGTGTGATGTATTGTGTTGGATAGGGGCGAATCGCTAGTTTTGGCAATTGCTCTTCTGTTAGTTCCGCTGGGTGGAGGACGATCCGCGCATCTAGAGCTAGTAATGAGGAAGACGCAGTTCCTTTGTCTTCTTCTTTACCCCTACCCTCAAATCGCGCCCACAAGGGATTGATATCAATTTCCTTAATCCAGGGCTGTTCTCCGATTAATTGCGAAAATCGCACCAATACCTGTTCTAAGGCTGCTAAATCTACAGGTGCGCGTCCTCTCACGCCTTTGAGAGCTTTGTAAATTTGCGTTTGTTCCATCATCCGCCGAGCTAAGGTAGTGTTTAGGGGTGGAAGTGCGATCGCTCTATCTCTCAACACCTCCACTAATTGTCCCCCTGCGCCAAATAGCAGTACTGGCCCAAATTGTGCATCCAAGCTGCTACCAATAATTAATTCATAGCCACCATTGAGGTTAATCATTGGCTGCACTGTTACCCCGAAAAAGTGTTCTATCCCTACTTTTTCGGTAACAGATGTTTTAATATTGCGATACGCCCAGCGCACAGCTTCCCCATCCATGAGATTTAACTGGACACCGCCCACATCAGTTTTGTGGGTGATAGTCTTCGATAAAAGTTTTAGGACTACGGGATAACCAAGGGAATCTGCACAGCCAACGGCTTCGTCTTCTGTGGCGGCGATGCAGGCTTGTAGCGCTGGGATACCGTATGCTGCAAGGATTTGCTTGGATTCTGTCTCTGTGAGAATGGTTCGCCCTGCTTGATGGGCTGTGGTAATTATTTTGTCTACCAGGTTGCGGTTAGGTATACCATCTTCTTCTGCTGGTAATATGGGAGTTTCGTAAATGCCGCGTAGGTTATAGCTAGACTGCCACATATAAGTAAATACACGGGCAGCAGCATCCGGGTAGGAAAAGGTAGGAATGCTTGCACGATTAAGAATTTCTTGCCCTGCCATCACCTCAGCACCGCCCATCCAAGTTGCCAGAATCGGTTTGCCTGAAGGAACCTGTCCCTTTTCAATTACAGATTTCAATTTTTCAGCAGTTTGGGTGGGATCGGTCATTGCCTGGGGAGTGAGTATCAAAAGGAGACCATCACTGTTCGGGTCTTTGGCGGCAATCTCCAAGGTTTTGCTGTAGCGTTCTGGATCGGCATCTCCCAAAATATCAATGGGGTTGCTATGACTCCAGTAAGGTGGCAAAGTTTGGTTGAGGGAAGCGATCGTCTCTGGTGCGAGTTCTGCCAGTTCTCCCCCGGTGGTAATCAGAAAATCAGTTGCTAGGACTCCCGGGCCGCCGGCGTTGGTAATCATGGTCAGGCGTGGGCCTTTGGGGCGGGGCTGTTTTGCTAATACCTCCGCCATGTAAAATAGTTCCGAAATCTCAGTAACTCTCAGTACCCCAGTGCGCCTGAAGGCAGCATTAAGTACTTCATCGCTACCAGTCAAGGCTCCGGTATGGGAAGCTGAGGCTTTAGCGGCGGCTTCAGTTCGACCTGCTTTAATGACAATAATCGGCTTGGTCAAAGCTACCTCACGGGCAGCAGAGAGGAATGATCGCGCATCCCCAATGGATTCCATGTAAATGACAATACTTTGGGTGTGGGGGTCATCACCAAGATAGTAAATTAAGTCGCCCCAACCGACATCTAACATCGAGCCGATGGACATAAAGGCGCTAAACCCTACATTCTCGCGCAAACTCCAGTCGAGAATAGACGTGCAAAGAGCGCCACTTTGGCTGATAAAGCCGACTTTCCCCGGACGTGCCATTGTACTGGCGAAGGTAGCATTTAATCCTGTATGGGGATTCATCACACCCAAGCAATTGGGGCCGATAATCCTGAGTTTGCCGAGACGGGCTTCATGTAAAATTTGCTGCTCCAGTTCGATGCCAGAGGCACCAATTTCTTTGAATCCAGCAGACACGATTACCGCACTTTTGACCCCGGCTGCTACGCATTCCCGCACAATTTTCGGTACTGTCGGGGCAGGGGTGGCAATAATTGCCAAATCTACCTCGTCCGGTACTTCGGCAATATTTGTGTAGCTCTTAATACCCAGAACACTGTGATGTTTAGGGTTCACAGGAAATACCGTACCGCCAAAGGGATTGCTGATTAAATTCCACAGCAAGGTACGGCCTACACTCCCAGGCGAGTCACTAGCACCAATTACAGCCACCGTTGTCGGCGCAAAAATAGAACTGAGGGGCTGGCGCTCGGTACGGAGGATGTCGGAGGTGGGATCTGTTTTAAATATATTAGGGATATTGGGGGTTTGCATTGTGCTAAACCTCGCTAATGGGACAGCGTCTTTTATGGATTCTCACCAAGACATTATGAGGGTAGGAAACATTGTTGAGGAAGTTGTGAGGATATTTAACTTTTTACCTCTTGTGGAAAAGCCCACAAAAAACCTAACCCCGGTTTCTATGATAAACCGGGGTTATTGCTGTTCACAAATGATTTATGAATTTTAGCTCACTTTTCCTCATTTGTGGCTTCTTTGTTTTGTTCATTCGCTGGTGAAGTATCTTTTTTCTCTGAGGATTGCTCACTTGTTTGTTGTACTTGCTGGAGATGAATGTTATTCACTTGCACAACAAAATTTTCGATGATCTGGTTAGCTGTTTGCAACTGTTCTGTTTCAGAAGACAAATTGTTAGAACGATAAAGCGGAGTAATTCCCAAAATAAACTTTTCTTGTTCAGCTTCTAATAATTCAACGGCTGTGTTAGCAGCAACCGAATTTTTCTGAAAAGGAAAAGATGTGACAATACTTGCAACTATCGAGGCAATTGCTGGACAGATTACGGGTAACCACTTCAACCAAGGTTGTCCTGTTTCTAATTTGTCTACCAAAACTAAAATTGGTGTGACTCCTGATAAAATCACAGTGGAAATCTGCAAAATATAATAAAGATTTCTGGCGAGATTACGTGTCCGCTTGTAATCATCAATCAAATCTTGGCAATACTGCAAAGCCTTTTCTCTAGCTGGTGTGATTGTGGTTTTATACAATTCGCTATTATTTGCTAGGAGATAGCTATAGAGTTCGGCTTTTTTACTGATATCAGATTGTTTTGCAGCCTGTTGAGAAGCTTGCAGTACTTCTTTGTTGATCAAGTAGAGAAAAATTGCAATAGTGAGAGCAACTATGCCAATAATTACAGCTTGTTGACTATCGCGAAAACCCAGAAAAACGATGCTAGAGCCAACACAGGAAGTCAGTAAAAAATACTGAATTACTTTGAAGGGATACAAGTTTTTTGAACTAGTAGAAGAAGTGATAGTTTCAGGGTGAGAAAGCGCTACTCTATTGTTGATATTTGCAATTTCTGAAGAAGTCATTGGCTAGTACTCAATTAGTTATGAGAGCGAAGTAGCTAAGTATACTATAATACTTAGCAAGCTCAATAACCTAAATATATACAATGAATATTTAATTGTCCAAGATTTTTAGCTGATGTTATGGGCGAAAGTGGATAATTTGGGCGATTTTTTCGAGAGCGATCGCAATTCCAGTTTCCGCAGTGGGTGATAAGCGATCGCCTATGTTAAAATTTTCTCCAGGAACAATCACCCACCAAGCGGTTGGACAATAGCCGTAAAGGACTTGTGTGAGGGCTAAAAGCGATCGCGGATCGGCTATATGTCCACTGATATTACCACTAGAGTCAGGAGCAAGCGATCGCACTTGCACTTCGGAACTTTCGCTAGTTAAACAAGCATCGATAAAAATGGCTAAATCTGCACTTGCTAAAATTTCTGCTAGTTCAGGGGTGAGTTGGTGGACAGCCAAAGATTTCACATTTGATAACTGTAACGTATTCGCTACCCGTTGTCCGATACCATCATCACTCCGTAAGTCATTACCGTAACCGATAGCTACAATATTGCTCATTGTTTTTCACTCTGCTGATTCTATTGTGAAGTTAAATCACAAATTGGAAGAAGTTGTGAAAAAATAGCTCAGCAGGAATCATAACTGCTTTAACTCATGATTTGTCAATACTTAATTCAGTATCGCTCAAAATTTTAGATAGTCTGATATTAAAAATTAAGTTGAATCCGAAAAAAATCAACAAACTGTGATTAAAGTAAAAATTTTGGGAAATTTATTTATATAAACCACATCTATTTTGAGAACCATAGTTTTAAAAGTAGTGGGAGCATCTTGCTCCCTGCGCATCGTAGCGGGCTTTCCGTTCCACACTACTCCAGGTTTCAAAATGGACGAGGTTTATATGAGTCTAATGGTATTAATGATTCTTATCTGAGATTTTATAGCAAAATATGAGTAAACCCAAGTTTCGCCTTCCAAGCTGGACAGTTTTAGTTGTTTCTCTAGGGATTGCAATAATTACTGCCGCTAATATATTGACATTACAAAGATGGGCTGACAAAAGCTACAAGGCAGAAGTTTTACTGCTCAAAATATCTAGAGAATTAAACCACATCAGCGCTCTGGAATGGGAGGCTATTGCCACAAAGGAGATAGAGCCTGAATTAGTTCAAGAGATAAAGAATCGGCGAAAATATGTATCTGAAATAATTATTAGTTTAAATAACTATAAATTAAATTATGAAAATTTAACACAACTAATCGAACTATATAAACAATACAATAAAGCATTAGATAAAGAGTTAAATTTAATTTTAACAAAACAGATTGAATTAGCAATCCAGGTTGATGAAGATGAGGTAGATCCTACCTTCAACAGTCTCAGCGATGAAATTAATCGCTTGAGTAATTTATATGTTTATGAAAAGAATAATGCCGATCAAATGTCTGACATAGGCATTATAGTTGCTTTACTCTTAGCAGCTGGAGCGCTTGGGATTTTATTTTGGAGTTTTAACGCTTTTTTAATAGCTCAAACACAAAAATTACAACAAGCATTAGATGAGCTACAGCAAACCCAAAATCAGTTAATTCAGTCCGAAAAAATGGCGAGTTTAGGTGAAATAGTAGCTGGTATTGCCCACGAAATTAATAACCCAGTGAGCTTTATTTATGGAAATTTGCCCCATATCAAACAATATATTGA
Organism: Calothrix sp. NIES-2100; assembly: GCF_002368195.1. GTDB lineage: Bacteria > Cyanobacteriota > Cyanobacteriia > Cyanobacteriales > Nostocaceae > Aulosira. The sequence goes on from NZ_AP018178.1 coordinate 9,298,007, forward strand.
AGATTTAATTTCTTTGGTAAATCTTTATCAACATAATTATCCTGAATCTACACCAGAAATTAAAAAATTAATTAAAAATATTGATTTAGAGTTTATTATCAAAGATTTAGAAAAGATTATTTCATCGATGAATAATGGTACGGAGCGTATTAGTAAAATTGTTTTATCGCTGCGTAATTTTTCGCGTTTAGATGAATCCGAAGTCAAGGAAGTTGATTTACACTCAGGTATTGAGAGTACACTATTAATTCTTAATTCTAGGTTACTCAACCAGATAGAAATTATCAAAAAATATGGTGAATTACCGCGAATCAAGTGTTTTCCGGCATTACTCAACCAAGTTTTTATGCATATTTTGAGCAATGCTGTTGATGCTGTTCTAAGTCAGGAGTCGTTAATTCATAAGCAAATTGTCATTGAAACTAAAAAACTTACACAAGATAAAATTTGCATCCAAATTCGAGATAACGGTTCAGGAATACCACCTGAAATTCAAAGCAAAATATTTGACCCATTTTTCACTACTAAGCCTGTGGGTAAAGGTACAGGTTTAGGGCTGGCGGTTGCATATAAAATTATTGATAAACATAAAGGTAAAATTACCCTAAATTCTGAAGTTGCTAAAGGTAGTGAATTTACGATTATTCTACCAATTAGATATAATTTTCCCGAATAATTGCCAAGGTTTTAATCCCGCCAAACTTCATTCATAACCGTACCATCTACCCCGACTAATTCAACATGTAATGGCATTTGTCCGACTGCATGAGTCGAACAACTTAAACAAGGATCAAAAGCTCGAATTCCCGCTTCAACACGGTTTAACATTCCTTCAGGAATTTCTGGCCCATGAATAAAATGTCTGGCAATTTGAGCCACGGTGCGATTCATGGCTAAATTATTCTGACCTGTGGCAATGATTAAATTAGCTTTCTGAATTAATCCATCTTCATCAATTTGATAAAAATGAAATAATGTGCCGCGTGGTGCTTCGCTTACACCGACACTTTCTAATTGGTTAATCCCCGCATCAGCCCGCAGTCTAGTTGATAGAATATCTGGATCGTCAAGTAAAATTTCAATTCGTTCTATTGATGCCAAAATTTCAATCAATCTAGCATAATGATAGAAAAATGATGAGGTAACTGTGCCTTTACCTCTATCTCTAAATTCCCGCAATTCAGCATCAGCTAGCGGTGTACCAATATGGCTGCAAACATTCAGCCGTGCTAGTGGGCCTACTCGATATATACCACTATCCAAACTACAATGACCATCTTTTTCTGGATGTCCTAAAGGACGATAGTAGGGAGATTTTAAATATGAGTCTGGTTGCACTGCTTCACCAATAAATTCGTGATAGCGACTAGCATCAAGTTTATCGGCAATAATATTACCTGCACTATCTACAAAGCGAAGATGTCCGTCGTAATTTTCCCATAAACCTTCTGGTGTGACTAACCCCATAAATAAACTGGGAAAATTCCCAAATGTTTGCGCTTCTTTTTGATAATCATTTAGTATTTGTTTAAATGTACTTATTGCATTTATAGTTGTGTTTCGCGCTTCGGGAATGCGTTTTTGAATGTGGGTGCGTCCTGCTTCTGTTAAGGGTTCGCGTACACCACCAGGAACAGCCCAGGATGGGTGAATTTTCTTTCCGCCTAATATTTCAATAATTTCTTGTCCAAATTGACGCAAGCGAATTCCGCCACGGGCTAGTTCTGGTTCAGCTGCAATTAATCCAAATACATTGCGTTTTTGCGGATCGCTATCCATTCCTAATAGGAAATCTGGGGCGCTGAGGTGAAAGAAACTCAAAGCATGAGATTGAACAATTTGCCCCAAATTCATCAGGCGACGCAGTTTTTCTGCGGCTTGAGGAATTGTAACTGATAAAAGGCGATCGCCTGCTTTTGCTGAAGCCAATAAGTGACTTACTGGACAAATACCACAAACCCGCGCCGTAATTCCTGGCATTTCCCAAAAAGGACGACCTTCACAAAATTTTTCAAATCCGCGAAATTCGGTAACATGAAACCGAGCATCGCTGACTTGTCCGCTATCATCTAAATAAATAGAGATTTTGGCGTGTCCTTCAATCCGCGTCACTGGGTCGATAATGATTTTTTCAGACATAGTTATTTTAGTAAAGATACAGGGTAGGGGAAATGTTGACGGTTGACGGTTGACGGTTGACAAATTACCCATACTTAATAAATTCACGTCCTTCTAATTGGGGTTTTTTGCCTTGTAATATTGGTTCTAAAACAGCACGAATTCGAGTTGCTGAAGGTGGACAACCGAGTAAATAAATATCAACTGGTACGACTTTATGCACTTGTTGTACCCTATCTAATAAGGGCGGTACAATGCCTGGTGCTTGGGGAATTTGCCCGTAGATATCGGCGGCTTCAATATAACAACTCTGAAGCACAGATTCGGCCTTACCTAAAGGATTGCGCAAAGCAGTCACATTACCTGTAACAGCACAATCTCCAAAGGAAATTAAAATTTGCGATCGCTCTCTCACTGTGCGAATCATTTCTAAATGTTCTTCATTAGCGATCGCACCTTCAACTAATACCACATCTACACCTTGGGGATATTCCTTAATATCAGCTAAAGGACTGTAAACTATATCCACCTGCTGGGCTAAATCAATCAGCCATTCATCCAAATCTAAAAAGGACATGTGACACCCAGAACATCCACCCAGCCACACCGTTGCTAATTTTAAACGAGCCATAATAATTCTTATTTGTCATTTGTCATTTGTCATTTGTCATTTGTCATTTGTCAACAGTCAACCGTCAACCGTCAACTAAAGATTCCATTGCTTCTTTTCTCTTGCTGTCACTAAAAAATCGAGTTTTTCGCGATCGCGTTTCATTTCACCGACGCTGGAACCTTGGTAAAAAAGCGCACCTGTTGGGCAAGCATTAACGCATTTACCGCAGGAAGTACAAGTATCTGAGGTTCCCCAAGGTTGATTTAAATCTGTAATGACATGAGATTTTGTTCCTCTCCCCGCCATGTCCCAAGTATGCGCACCTTCAATTTCATCGCAGACACGGACGCAACGGGTACAAAGCACACAACGGTTATGATCGACACCAAAGCGATCGTGAGAAACATCGACTTTGCGGTTGGGGAAATGATAACTTAGACGTACATGATCCATACCCATCTCGATTGCCAGATCTTGCAATTCACAATTACCATTAGCTACGCAGACAGAACAAACGTGATTACCTTCTGCAAATAGCATTTCAATAATTGTGCGACGATATTTTTGTAAGCGATCGCTATGGGTTGTAACTTCCATTCCTTCCCCTACTTTAGTCACACAAGCAGGTAGGAGTTTATTAGTACCAGCAATTTCTACTAAGCAAAGACGACAAGCACCAACATCTGATACTCCGTTTAAATGACACAACGTCGGTATATGAATACCAGCTTCCTGAGCTGCTTCAAGAATAGTTTCCTCCTCACGAGCGCTAATAAGGTTGTCGTTGATTGTTAAAGTTTTTACAGACATTGCTCCTAGCCTCAATCAGAATTGCCTTTAGCTTCTGGAAGTCCCCCCTTGAGTTATAGACAAAGAGTTTGAGGAACTTGTGAAGATGACAGGCGATGAAGCTATGGGGCTTCTAGGGACTTACAAAAAATAAATTACCCATATTCCGTAGTGCGAGCATCTTGCTCGCTTTTGAAGAAGGGGCGAGGTTTGAACCTTCACTTTTTTGATAAATTACCTATATTCTGTAGTGCGAGCATCTTGCTTGATGAATGAACATTAGCTTCCGAGACGCTCGCACTACAAATTTATTGGGTATTAAAAAAATTGGATGTCCACTAGGGGAATTGGTGGCAAGAATTAAGAAATATTAACAGACGATCGCTTTATATTTGGTTACATTTTCTAGGCGATCGCCAAAATCTACCTACAAGCAGATAACTGAATACCAGAAAACTGCATGTGAGAAAACATTCTCGAATTTATGGGATCGTGGCTATCTTGCACTATTGGCATAACTACATATTGTTTACAATTCTTGACTTAAAAAATAGATTTTTAGCATATATATTTTTTTTAGGTCTATTTTAGATTCCAGCTATTATCCAGCAACTTATTTACATTACTTTACTTATTTAGCTTCTGGTTAAGTTTATTGTATTTTGATTTAACCAGCCTCAATAGGCTGTTAGCCTTGTAATTAACCTAAGAATTGTTTGAGTTTATTGATATATGGGTTTCAACTGCCGATCAAGCTGTATTTAATTGGAAAAGTAGCCTTCAGTTAATAGCAGTTAGACAGCTACTCTCGATTCTAATAAGTATTTATATTCAGAAAACTACGCCAATTCAACAAATTACACTAGCAACCCGATGATGAATCATTACGCTATCGAATGGATTGAGGCATGGTGCCTAGAAAATGGCTGGACAGACTTATTTGTCGAGCGGCGCAATAACTACTGGGCTTTTCCTCCAGGCGGTGTAATGCCTGAACCAATTCCAGTAGACGTCCTCCGATTGATTAAAGCTGAAAAGGGACTAACTTCTGAAGAAAGATTGTGGTCGATCTCAGCAATAATTGGCACAGTTGTAGCTATCTTGTCTACCGTTTTGTTTAAGTGCCCTATGCCATTAGTATTTGCTTTTGCATTTAACGCTGTTACGGTGGCTCAATTTGAAATGGAAGATGCCTAAATTTTTATTTTGGGTATCACTAATTATCAAACATAATATTTTAAATAAAAACTGCTCTTGATTATACATTCAGCAAGAGCAGTTTTTATTTAAGTAACGCGGCGTGAATATTTATCATTAAGAAAAGGCAGAGGGCAGGAGGCAGTTCGCGTTTAGCACAGAAAATTAAACTTTGCCTTTTTGTGTATTTCAGAGTTAGGATTTTAGCCCTAACTCCGAAATTACTCACCTTGCTATTGTTTGATGCAGATAGTATTTGGTATTGCACATTTGAGACCATTTAAGAGATTAGTCGAACCTGATAACAAACCAAACAATTCTCATACCACAAATCTAGAACACAACACAGATGCTTAAACTAAAGTCATATTATTAAAGTAGTTAGTAATCTCAGTTCCAACTGCTGTATTCACCCAATTGCGGTTGTAAGCCATGACATCTTGGATATTGGAGACACCGACAGTCTTAATTCCGCCTAGACTAATCACAAAATCGTTGTAGTCGCGATTAGAACCACTATCAATAGCTACATCTTCAAAACCGATAACCGCGCCTTTAGATCCTGTAAAGAAGTCTGCTACTTGTACAGTATTGTTTAAATTAGCAGCCGACATCGAGAAGAAAAGTTTGTTACTTGTCCCACCTTGTCCAGTCAAAGCATCATTAAGAGTTCCATTGGCTGCAAAAACAAAACCAAAAGTATCTCCCCCTTGCATCTGATAAATTTTCTCGCCCTTATACGAGCCATTATTAAAATTAGTTTCCCAGTTGAGAATGTTAGCGTTGTCCGTGAAACGCGCCCCTTCTTGAGGATCTTGAACCACAACGTAGCCACTGGAAGTATTGCTATTAGCACGGCGCACTGCTTCTGTCATGAAAGCTGTAGAGCCGGTTTTATACATATCCATTCCTTGCAGGCTAAAGATACCGACTTCCCCTTGGTTATAATAACCGCCATCGTAGAGGAAGTTGATTTTAACTTGGCCAGTTTGATTAGCAACAAAAACTCCTTCATCAAACAGTCCCCGGTTAGAATATTCAAGTAATTGTTGTCCTACATTGGTTTTGCGCCAATCCTTCTCAAAGTTGGAGAAATTATCAATTGACTGAACAATTCCTTTAGCACCTTTGACTTGGAAAACAAAATCGTTGTAATCGCGATCGGAAGTACTAGAACCAGTGGGAATATCCTCAAAGGCAAAAGTTCCGTTACCATCTACATCTACAACTTGTCCGACAGCCATATTAGGATTAGCTTCGGGGATGGAAAAGAGAGGGAGTTTACCATATTGCCACATCTGGCTGTCTTTACTGAGCCACGGAGCATTTTTGATTTCCTCAACATTAGTATGAGGGACAAACATAAAGGCAAATTTATCTCCTGGATTCATCTCAAAAGTTGTCATTCCTCGATAATTTCCCGAATTAAAATTATCTTCCCAAGGCATTTTTTCAGTGAAACGCGCTCCTTCTGAAGAGTCGTCAGATAAGACGTAACCTAATTTAGAATTGCTGAGAGCGCGCTGAGCTGCTTCTTGAATAAAAGCCTCAGAACCAGCTTGGTAATTTTCCATTCCTGCGAGGCTAAATACAGCCATCTCTCCTTGATACCAGCCGCCATCGTAAAGAAAATCAAAGGTTACTTGACCAGTTTCACCAACTTGAAATACTCCTTCGGTATATGTAGATTGGCTAGTATATTTGAGTAATTCTTGTCCACTAGTAGTGGTTCGCCAATCTCTGCCGGAATTAATTTCTGTGTTGATGCTGTTGGTGTTATTGCTTTTGAGTCCTTTGGCTTGGAAAATCAGGTCATTGAAATCTTGGTCAGCCTTACCAGCACTAACGCTGTTATCTTCAAATGCTATCGTCCCATTATTATCTACTGCAACTATCTGTCTTTGATTGGTAGAGAAAATAACATCCTTACCCCACTCAGAAGTAATGGAGGGTTTGCTATAAACTTCATCAAAGGTGGTATTTTGCACTAGCATAAATGCTACTTCATCCCCAGCGCCCATCTTAAAAGACTTAACGCCTTGGTAATTACCACCACCGAAGTTATCTTCCCAACTAGCATTATTCTGGGTAAAACGTGCCCCTTCTGTGGCATCGTTGATGAAGATATGACCTTGTGTGGAGTTACTTAAAGCACGCGCTATAGCTTCTTGGCGAAACTCTAAGGAGTCTGCTTGGTATTTGTCCATACCTTTGAGACTAAATACAGCTACTTCTCCTTGATACCAACCGCCATCATAGAGATAGTCAAGTTGAACTTGGCCTGTACCATCGACTATGAAAGTACCTGTATTAAACTGAGGACGGTTAGCATATTGTGTTAATTCTTTGCCAACATTGGTATTTAACCAGTTGCGATTAGAGTAAATGGAATCTTGGAAACTGGGTGCGATGGCTGTTGCGCCCAACACCTGAACTACCATATCGTTGAAATCGCGATCGGTTACGTTTGAGTTTAAAGTATTAATATCTTCCCAACCGAAGGTATTTCCTTTACCTGTGATGTCTGCAATTTGACTGGAAACTTGTCCTGTTGAATCGACTGAACCGAAAGAAAACAGAACGTTGCTGGTGCTAGGAGAGGAAGTTTGTGCAATATTAGCAACTGTGGTGTCTGAAACTAACATCATCGCAAACTTAGTTCCAGCCACCATCTGGAACTTTTGCGTTCCTTGATAAATACCGCCGTTATAATCTTTTTCCCAGGCTAATTCATCATTGAGATTGGTGAACCGAGCGCGATCAATCTCATCTCTTACCACTACATAACCAGAACTAGAATTACTGAGAGCGCGTCTAGTAGCTTCCTGAATAAAGGCTGTGGAACCTACCTCTAGATTTTCCATACCTTCAAGGCTGAAGATGGCTATCTCTCCTTTCTTCTGCCCACCATCATAAAGAAAATCGACGCTGACTTTACCTGTTGCATCAACAGTAAAAATTCCGTTATTCAAGTGAGAAATTGTCGTCATGTTTTTTGGCTCTGATTTTTTACAAACCTTTACATGACATTTTGTAGCTTCTGATACTGAAAAGCTAACTGTATTTATACGTTTTTTTATATAAAGTTTGATTCAAGAAATTTATTTGTTATTTGAAGGCTAACTTCATAAAATAATTAAGACAAAATTAAATAATTATTTTGTTACTATAGTTTAAAGCTCATCTACATGGAAAACTTTACCTGCTCTTCATCAAAGTCAAGTCAATTTTTTACATATGAGCGATCGCTAATACAAATACTCGATGAGATGCCTTTCAAATCCCCTTGATTTAGCCTTTTTCAGGTAAGTAGAAATATCAAGCACTGTTTTGGCGAAATAACACGTTTTGTTGAATATATGCAACATTATCTAATACATTCAATCTAAAATTATGCCAGTAATTGACCATATAAATGCCGCGTACTTACAGGCTTGGAAAATTTATCCGTATCAGACTATCAGCCTGGATGATCAATCTGACACCGGAGAATATATAAGAGGTTGTTTGAAAAGTTGTTTGCTGTGATTTTAGGTATTTGCTGATCCCCCCTAGCCCCCCTTAAAAAGGGGGGAAATTTCTCAAAGTCCCCCTTGGAAAGGGGTATTTAGGGGGATCTATAATTTTTTGCTACGCAGGAGAGGACTTTTAACACATTCTCTAACATAATAATTGCATCATAATTGCATCATGTGTTAGTTTGGATATTAATTTGTCTACGCAGAAAATTTATTTAGCAATCGACATCTGAGGTTAGTAATTAAATCGCCCTCGGAGTTGTTCAATTGTGAGGTTTTTAGTCTAGTACTCGACTAAAACATGACCAAAAGTCCAGGCGTTGCTCCGGCGTAGCCCGCCTTAGTAGGTATCGCTTGCGCTTAAGGTGGAGAGGGGGAAGATCAGGAAAAACTTTTAATATTGGGGGTTGGGGGTGGGGTAAAATGTCTGTGAAATCAGCGTTTGAAGCTCAAGTTGACACCAATGAACGCTACGCAAGAATCAAGTTTTCGGTGACATCTTGCGTAAATCTTATTAGTATTCAAATTTGTATGCGCTAAGATCGCCTGTAATTATCAATATCCAATCCTCACAAGTTCCTCAGATTTTTCACCTAACCTCTTCCTATAGCCAAAACAGGGGGTAACTACAATGGATACCAAAAGACTGGCAAAATTCCTGCATTTTTTGCAAGAAGATTTGGCAATTCCAGATGATGGATTGCAACTGGCGTTGCGACATCCTGAACAAAACCCTAGTTTGTTACCCATGATTCTTTGGCAATATGGGCTGGTGACTTTAAACCAGCTGGATGAAATTTTTGATTGGTTAAATAGAGTGTTTTAGCTCAAGTGCTATGACCACACAAAAACGATTGGGTATTCTTACCAGTGGCGGCGACTGTCCGGGACTGAATACGGTGATTCGCGCGGTTGTCAGCCATGCTACGCTTACCTATGGCTGGCAAGTAGTGGGGATTCCTTATGCTACCAGAGGTTTGCTGGAAATCAAAGCGGTTCCGCTTTCTCTCCACGGTTTAGATTTACGTGGGATAGATCCTTTATTAAGCATGGGCGGTACTATCCTCGGTAGTATCAATAAAGGTGATACTCTCGCTCATGTGGATGAGATTATGGCGGGCTACCAGGCTTTAGAACTGGATGCTTTGATTGGAATTGGAGGGGATGGTAGTTTAGGAATTCTTAACCAATTGCAACAAAAGGGCAATTGGCAGTTTATTGCGATTCCTAAGACTATAGATAATGATGTGGCGCTGACAGAAAGAGTCGTAGGCTTTGATACTGCTGTAAATACAGTTGTGGATGCTCTCAATCGTCTCACTTTTACCGCTGCTAGTCACGATCGCGTGATGATTGTTGAGGTAATGGGACGCACAGCCGGACATTTAGCGCTGCATTCTGGGATTGCAGGCGGTGCGGATGTAATTTTGATTCCAGAAATTCCCTATACTATTAAGGATACTTGTCAACATCTAGCAGAATTACGCGATCGCTGGGGACGAAGATTTGCCATTGTAGTAGTAGCAGAAGGCGCTCATATTCCCGAAGATTCAGCTAATTATGCATCTTGTGAAAAACTATCCTGCGGTATTGGACAGTTGATTGCTGATGAACTCAGCAATTGCAGCCATGACACAATTGATATTCGCGCTTCAGTTTTAGGTCATATTCAACGCGGTGGTATTCCTTCAGCTTTAGACAGGTTGGTAGCTACCGCTTTTGGTAAAGCTGCGGTAGATTTAATTGCTGGGGGCAAATCGGGAGAAATGGTAGCTTGGCAAAATGGGGAAGTTGTCGCAGTTCCTTTAGAAGCGGTATTAGCTAAAAGTCCGTCACTGGTAGACCCAAATAATTATCTCGTAGAAACAGCGCGATCGCTTGGTATTTATATTGGGAATTTCTCCAAATGAATTACTAACTAGTTGCATATTTTAGTACCCGTTCCCATTCCCAACGCCATGCAGTTTCCACTACTAATTCTTTGCCATTGGTAAATTTAATAAATTCTTGACCGTTATCATAAAATACATCAGCTACCAGGCGATTACGTAAATCTTGTCCCCACATTTTTGCAGCAGCATTCCACCACCTTTGTCCTGACGATTGCAACATTGGTAGTTCCAAGTATTCATCACGCCATGCTACAGGCTGCCATTGTTCTTGCAAGGCTCGAATTAAAATTGCATTGGGAAAAATCTCTCTTTGATGCTCATGCAACCACAGTACATACTCAATTGTTCTTCTCAAGGCATTTTCTAAACCAGAGGAACAAATTTCTAGAGCATTTTGGACTTCCTCCAAGGAAAAATTCACACCGACGGCTACTAACGCTCTTTCGTATTGCTTAAATATTTCGTATTCAATCGAGTCTTCTTCCCAAAACCACACAGTTAATTAACCTCCAAATCAATTAACTAAAATCAATTATACTTTTAGTTTGATATATAAAACATCTTTTGGCTGAAGACGGAAACAGAAAAATAATATATCGCCATCTGAGATTTTTGGTGCGTGAGCCTGCGGCATCACACACCCTACTTGCTACTACTGGCTATTTGCATGTACAAATTATTGAGCCTTAAGGAAGAGGTTTTGATATTTTATATTGTTTACTCTGCAATAAATAAGGTGTTATTGAGTTGCCTAAATAGCGACTGGGCAATTTTTTATTGTCCAGTATAAATCAAATAGGAAAGAAAGATGCGACTGAATCTAGTTTTGCTTTGGGTTAGCCTATCATTCGTATTGGTGGGATTAATTATGCTACTTCTTCAACCCTCAATCGATTTTCATTCAGCAATAAGTTGAGGTAATTTATGAATTATATTGTGGCAGTTTTACCAGACCGGATGCAAGCTGAAGCAGCTTATTCAGCGCTAGAAAAAGAAGGCTTACCTGATAACCAAATTGACATTTTAGGCAGTGGCTATAAAAGTGCTGATGAGTATGGGTTAATTAACCCGGAAAAACAAGCTCGTAAAGGAGCCAAACGTCTAATTTACTGGCTTGTACCTTTAGGATTTCTCGCAGGTTATACTTTTAACTTTCTCACAGGAATTGAAATATTCCCGACGTTTAATGCTTTTGGTAATCACATTCTTGCTGGACTTTTGGGTGCTATTTCTGGTGTTTTAGGTGCTTACTTTGTTGGTGGTGCTGTAGGTTTAACTGAAGGCAGTGGCGATGCTTTACCTTATCGTAATCGTTTGAATGCAGGTAAGTATTTGATTGTGGTTAAGGGTACGGAAGAATTAACTCGCCAAGCTACTCGTGTGTTGCGTCAGTTTGAACCGGAAAATATTCAAGGTTATACAGAACCTACCGGGGCGTAATAACGATTAAAAACAAGAATCTGTTAGATGCATTTATTCGGGTAGGATTTCCCTACCCTAGATAAATTGTAGGTTGGGGCAGCCCTGCGCCCTTACGGGTTTACCGGCAGTCGTGCAAGTGGCGTTTGAGGAACGAAACCCAACATTTCCGCGATATTGGGGACTTCCAATTTTTTTGTCCAAAGTCTGTTTATGATCTTGGCTCATTCTGGCATTAGTAACTGTGAGCGATCGAAGGATTCAAGCTTTTGGGGAGGCGATGACAGATGTTGAGCAGGTGGAGCTACTATTCCCTTAGCAGATTGAAAGACTGCTTTGATCACAGCCACATGAGCCAAAATTTCTTCTATCTGGATTTGATTATCAACAGGCTGGGTTTCAAAATCAGGGTTTAAGGTGGCGATCGTGACGGAAAACTCCTTGGCAGCATCAAGTTAAATCAGTAGGTTTGCCATTGCAATGTCTGGGCGATCGCTCTGGTGTCTAAAATCCAGCGATCGCCTGGCAGAATACCTCGAACAAAATTTAGCAGTTTGTTGGGGGAAAAGTCGGTTGGTGCTGATTGTGCTTGCTGTAAATCCTGCCATTCTACATCTAAGATATGAGCGACCAAAAACCCAACTACCTGATTTTGCAGATCGAGAACCAGAACCATTGGCTTTTCTGGTCGTGACTGCCGCTTAAAAAGCGGTGCATAACCAAGCAATTGTTCTAAGTCAACCAGCCGCAGCATCTGTCCTTGCCAAGGATAGAATCCTAAAATCCAACTTGGTAAGGATGGGGCTGGGGAAATTTCTTGGGTAGCGACATGAAGAATGTCCAGTACTGAGTGGAATGGTAGTAATCCATTTCCTTGATTTCCCAAAGAAAAACGCAGAAATCTTTGCCGTTGTTCGCTTGATGTCAGTCCAGGAGCCAAGGTTGGGGTTGTTCCGAACAACTCCAACTTGTTAGTTAATATCTGGCTCATGCCTAGAAGAAGTACTGTGAGTGGTTCCTCGTTTGGTGCCACAGACAAGACAGCCATATGGCTAACAAAGTTTAACTCCGCCACTTGCCGATAAGACCACGGCACCGGGCGTACAGCTGACAAAGGAATATCGATTAAGGCAGGAGGCTTGTCTACAGGAATGCCACAAATTTCTCCAGTCCGTGTTTGAGTCAGAAGTAAGAAACGCCCTGAAGTGTCAACCGCAGAGGGAACTTGGTGCGCCTGTTGGGCTTGTACTTGCGAAATGAACTTCTGGCGCAAGTCTACAATTGTGATGGTTTGCGCTCCCAAATCAACCATCCCGATACCACTTTCAACCGTACTCCTAATAGGAGGACAAGCAATCACCTTGAGAACTGCACCAACTGGCAGCGCAAATAAATAGTCTGCGATCGCAAAAACAACGACTCGTAATGAGTCGCGCTCGCTCACAGCGCCAGATAATCGCTTAAACGGAAAGGGAGTGTTAAGCATAGCAAGTTACGGGTGGGGGCTAAGGGGTATTAACCAGTTCAGCGATCGTGGCTAGGAAGTCCTGTTCTGAATAGGGTTTGGTCAGATAAGCTTTCGCCCCTAAAGCGAAAGCTAATTGACGGTGCTTCTGTCCGCTACGAGTAGTCAGCATCACTACAGGAATCTCCGACAAACGCTCGTCTTGGCGACGGTGTTCTAAAAACTCAAATCCATTCATCTGCGGCATTTCAATGTCACAAATCACTAAATCAACATCACCATGCTGAAGCATTTGCGCGATCGCCTCTCGACCATCGCCGGCTTGCAACACTTGATAACCAGCTTTCTGGAGCGTCTGCACCAAACTTTGCCTTTGTACAACCGAATCTTCCACCACTAACACCGCCATTCGGCTAGGTTGCGCAACGGCTGTATTGACTTCCATTGCTTGTTGCTGTGGTTGTGTTAGAGTTAGCTGGGATTGCTGCCCCTCTAGAGCAAGCACAGGCTCAGGCGCGGGCAATAGTTTATTTGCAAAACTTGATGCTGGGGAAGTCTGCATCATATCTGTCTCCCAGGCTTGACGAACTAACTCCAACGGGTCAATGATTAAAGTCAGGCTACCATTTCCCAACACACTGTAGCCTTGGATGTAACTAGGTAAAGTCAGGACTCTACCGAGGGATTTAATCACTAATTCCTGCTCGACTAAAATCTGCTCGACTTGCAAACACAGGTATTGATGCTCTGTTTGCAACAGCAGCAGAGGTTCGACGGTGTTCCGTTGTTTGACTGGAAAAGGACTTAGAGTTAAATTTTGGTCTTGGGTGAATAAAGGATATTTGTAATCCACCAAATTGGCCAGCGGGCGGATGGGAACTAGTTGCTGACTTTCCCCTTGTTCCCACTGCCAGAATTCTTGGATGCCTTGCCCGTGTAAAGATTGCTGGGCTTGAATCTGCTCTGGCTGTGGTAATAAAACCTGGCTAATTCCTTCAGATAGCAAGGCATAAGTAATACCTTGAGATTGGCAAACGAGCAAGCGTGCTGTTGTCAAGCTCAGAGGCAATTGCAGGATGAAGGTGGTTCCCTGCCCGGAAATCGATCGCACTACAATCGAACCTTGTAAAGCTTGCAATTGAGTGCGAACCACATCTAAGCCGATACCACGGCCAGATAACTCACCAATCTGCTTGGCGGTAGAAAAGCCTGGTTCAAATAATAACTCTGCCAGTTGGTCTTCTGAGGCGTAGGCGGCTTGTTCGGGAGTCAGCAGGTGTTTTTCTATAGCTCGCTGCCGAACCGATTCCCAGTTTAAGCCTCGACCATCATCCCGTACCTCAATAGTAGTGCGGTTACCTTGATTATACGCTTGAATTGTAATTGTTCCGGTTTCTGGTTTACCTTGCTGGCGGCGGGTTTCTACCGGTTCAATGCCATGATCGAAAGCATTGCGAATCATGTGCAGCAAAGGATCGTACAACTGCTCAGAAATGGCTTTATCCACCAGTACCTTCGTACCGCCAAGCTTGAGTTCAACAGGCTTATGATAAGTTGCTACCATCTGTTGCAGGAGGCGGGGTAATCGATTCAACACTGTTCCCAGTGGAACCATTCTGGCTTGCAGCAAATCTTCCTGCGCTCCTGAAAGCAGTTGCTTGCGCTTTCCGAGACTGAAGCGAGATTGCTGAACTAAGCCATTAACAGCCTCAATCCGTTCTCCTAATTGCACCATGTCTTCTGTAAGATTTTGCAGGAGAATGTGCAACTCGCTATAGTTATCCATTTCTAAGGCATCAAAATTGGATTGTGCCTCGGTAGTTGGAACTGAGCGTGGAGAGCCATGTATATGTCGCTGCTTGCGTTCGGGAAGCAGCAGATGTCGATCCGACCAAGTAAAAACTTTACTAAGTTGTTGTTGACAGTACAAAAACTGTAGTAGAGTGTCTTGAGCTGCTTTGTGGATGTGGTTAGATTGCAGGTTTTGTTGGTTTTCGTTGATTAGCAATTCCCCAATCGTGTGGCTGAGGCGATCAAGCTGTTCAATCGCTACTCGGATACTGGGAAGTGATGCCGATGACTGAGCCTGGAGGCTTGGTGCTGGTGTTGGAGAGGCTTGCTGCTCTGAGTATGAGTATCGGTAGGATGTCTGTGGATCTCCTGTCCAGATTGACTGTAAAATCCGATCTATGGCAGAGGGGGCTACTACCGAATCCTGAGAAATCGGTTCCAGTACCTCCAGTGCTTTCGGTACGGAGTTATCAGTTCGATTCGGGAAAAACGACCAAAATGATTCGGATTCGACAGCACTAGAGTAGGGCGATTCCTTGTTCTCAGTTGTAGCCGTTTGTGTTGCTTGAGTAGCAATTGAAACTGGCTGCCCTTGCAGCTCTTGGATAAGAGTAGTTAGTCCTGCCCATTCTCGCAATTGTGGAGATATCTCTCCCCCTTGAGTGCGATCGCCTGCAAGTATTGCTGCTTGAGCCGCTTTAAAATTTTCTAAAGCCACCTCAGCGATTTGCAGTAGTTTGTCTGGATGGTGGTTCAGCGCCTTTAGGGTCGCCTGAGCAATTTCTTCCAATCCAGATAAGCTATAAGATGCTGCTAGTTCGGCAAAAAATTCTGCTTGGGAGTTGAGTGTTGTTTGAATTTGTTGCGGATCTTGGCTTTGGATGTCAGCTTCAAGCTGTTGCAAATCCTGGAGTACACTCCCGGAAAAGATTGACTCTACCACATCAAAGCCAAGTTCTTCCGAACTGGGAAGCGGAGCCTCACGACCAAAAAAGTCGCCTAGTTTATGTTGGAGTTGGGCGAAGATTGAGGCAGTTCGATCGAGTATTTCTGCCTCATTGCAGGTTAAGCCCATCAGAGTTGCACTCAATGGAGTTCGCAGGCACTCATAAGCATCTAGAAGCAAAGCGCCCAATTCTGGATCGATTTCTAGTTCAGGAGCATATAACGCCTGGAATACATCTTCCAAATGATGGGCGATTGTCTTAATCGTTTCCTGTCCAACACTGGCAGCACTCCCTTTGAGTGTATGGGCGCTGCGCATCAAGGCGTGAACTCTTTCTACTGTTTTTTCATCAAGTAGACCGATAAGACTCTGCTCAATGGTTTGCAACAACTCTGCTGCTTCAGCAAGAAAAGCCTGCTCTAGCTGCTCTTGACTACTGGGATCGGGGTTCATAACAGTTTTGCGAGATTAGTCAACTTTGAACTGGCTAACGCTGGTTTCCAGTTGTTGTGAAGTCATCCGTAGTTCCTCAAAAGACTCGGAAATGTGGATGGCACTTTCTGAAGTCTTGCGGGCGATCGCCGAAACATCCATCATCGCCTCTGTCAACATCTGGGATTGCTGACTTTGATGGGAAACTGCTTGGGTAATTCCTTGCACCAGTCCACCAATTTCGTTGGTAGCTACCACGATCGCACTGAGGGAATGACGAGTCTCATCGATCAAGTTCGAGCCTTGGACAACTTGGGTAATCCCTATTTCCATTGCTTCGGTAACTTCGTTGGTACCAGCTTGAATTTCTTGCACGAGTCGCTCAATTTCTGTGGTGGCACTAGCGGACTGATAAGCCAGGGAACGAACTTCATCTGCAACCACCGCAAAGCCTTTGCCATACTCTCCGGCACGGGTAGCCTCGATCGCAGCATTGAGAGCCAGCAAATTAGTTTGAGTGGCAAAGTTTTCAATCAGACTCACTACTTTCGAGATTTTCTGAGAAGCTTCACCGAGGCGTTTAATCTTCTTCGCTGTTTCCGACACGGTTTCCCGAATCTCCAAAATGCCATCTACGGTTCTTTCCATCAGGGAATCACCAGCTTGGACGGTATTATTAGCTCTTTGAACCGCCTGTCCTACTCTTTGGGCATCAGCAGCGACTATCTGGGTGGAAGTTACCATCATTTGTAATTGTTCCAGAGCGTGTTCGAGCCGTTCTGCCTGCTGTTGAGCTTGGTCAGATAGTTTTACTACTGAGGTAGTGTTATTGCTGGAATTTTCACTTACCCTGCCAGCAGCAATCTGCACTTGTCGCACTAAATCTCGCAAACTTTGGATCGTAGTGTTGTAACCATCGGCGATCGTCCCAATTTCATCTTCAGATAGGGGAGCGCGAACGGTGAGATCGCCTCTGAAGGATGGTTCTAAAGCCATGAGAACGCGGATTGCTCCTTGTTGCAGTTTTTCCCGTGCAGTGCGTTCGCGCTCTGCTGCTTCTGCTAGTTGCTGCTCTTGAGTACGCACCTGTGTTAGGTAATCTGCAAGATTGAGGGCAAGACCAATCTGGACACTGGCTTGGTTGAGAACATCTTCCTCGGATTGCTCCCACTGGCGCGGGGCGCTATTTTGATAAACTCCCATCAACCCCCAGAGCCGATTTTCTTGAAAAATCGGAGAAATCATGTAGGCTTTAGTTCCCCACAGTTCTAACAATTGGATGTGACATTCGTCATGACCGACAGTATATATATTGTCAACCCGCAAACTTTCCTTGCGGGCATAACGCCCTCCTTGGTTGTACTGGAGATAGGTATCTCTAACTCTGGCAAGGCTAGTTCCCACAAGCTTAGGCCAATCCCCGCTCACAGACTCAACGACAAATTCTCCAGACCAATCAGGCTCAAAACGGTAAACTCCAACTCGATCTACTTTGAGCAGTTGACGAAGTTCGTGGGTTGCGAACTGGACAAATTCCAGAACATCACCATGACTTTGGGCCATCTCTGTTAACCGACTTGGCAGGCGATAGGAAAATCGGGCGTTTGCTACTTCCCGTTCTGCCAGTTTTGTCAGTTCCTCATTCTTGCTTAAGGTTTGTTGTAAGTATTGGGATTGCTGGACGGCAACTCCAAACTGCGTGCCGATTTTCGTGACAAAGCTAATTTCATTATCTTGCCATTGCCTTGGCCCGTCATTCTGATATGCCCCTAACAAACCCCAGAGCTTGTTTCCGGCAATAATCGGGGTGATGATATAGGCTCTCATCTGGAATTGCTCGAGAATTTTTATGTGGCACTGGGCATGACCAGAAGTGTAAATATCATTAATTACAAAAGTTTCATTGTTGCGATAGCGTCCACCTTGGGTTTGTTGTAGGTGTTCGTCTTCCCACACAGTCTTGATATCGGGGCCAACCAAAGCTACCCATTCACGACTTACAGATTCGGCAATAAACTCCCCACCCCAATCTGGATTGAAGCGATACACTGCCAGGCGATCGCATTCCAAGTGCGATCGCAACTCTGGTAGGGCATTGCGGAAAATTGTATCTAGCTCTTGAGCTTGGCGAATTTTTTCTGCCAGCCTTGTCAAGGCTCGTTCCCCTTCTGCGGTTCGCGCTAACTCTGTGTTCTTCTTCTTGAGCTGTTCGATATACTCTGCTTGCTGGACGCTTAACCCCAACTGAATGCCCAATTTGGTCAGCAATCGCACCTCATCAGAATTCCACTGGCGGGGGCCGCTATTTTGGTAAGCTCCTAACAAACCCCAAAGTTTGTTGCCAGCAAAAATAGGAGCGATGGTGTAGGCTTTAACCTGGAACTGTTCCAGCAGGTCGATGTGGCACTGGGCATGACCAACAGTGTAGATGTCATTGACGACAAAAGTTTCATTATTGCGATAGCGTCCGCCTTGGGTTTGCTGTAGGTGTTCGTCTTTCCATTCGGTTTTGATATCGGGGCCAACCAGAGGCACCCAGTCACTTCCTACAGATTCGGCAATAAATTCACCACCCCAGTCAGAGTTGAAGCGATATATTGCGAGGCGATCGCATTTAAACAACTGCCGCAATTCTACCAAAGTAGTGCGGTAGAGCGTTTCTAGCTGTTGGGATTGACGCATTCTCTCTGCCATTCGCGCAATGGCGTTTTCTACTTCAGCTACTTGGGTCATTTCTAGATTTTTTAACCGTAGCTGTTCGATATATTCAGCTTGCTGGAGGGCAATACTCAACGGTTCACAGATCTGCAACAAAGCACCAGTCTCTTCTTCAGTCCATTTGCGAACATCAGAATTTTGATAAGCTGCTAACAAACCCCAAAGCTTACCAGTGCGGAAGATGGGAACAATAATGTACGCTTTGGCTTGGAACTTCTCTAATGTTTCTAAATAACAAGGTGAAAAACCAGCAGCATAAATATCGTTGACTTTACGGAAGCGCGTTCCTTTGGCGTAGATTCCACCCTGGGTTTCTTTAAGATAGGTATCGGCATCAGGTTTCACAGGGGAGCCATATTCCTTAACAGTGCAACGCTCTGAAGACATCAGACCTGTTTTTAAAATGCCGTCTTGTTCCTGCATCTCCAACAGTGACAACCAACCAGCAGCCACAGATTCAGCAATAATTTCGCCACTCCAATTTGGATAAAATTGATAAACGACAACGCGATCGCATTTTAAAAATCGACGCAAATCTTGGGTTGCAGTGCGGAAAATGTTGTGAATATCCGTTGCTTGCCCAATCTTTTCGATAATGCGGAAAACAGTACGTTCTCGTTCAATTAGTTTGGCTGACTCTTCAGAACGGTTATAAAGTTGTTGCTGATATTGCAACTGTTGAATAGCAATACTAGACAAAGATGCCACCTGCACCATCAGTCGAACTTCACTATCTTTCCACTGACGAGGGCCGGAATTTTGATAAGCAGCAAGCAAGCCCCACAATTGTTCTCCCTGAAAGATGGCAACAATAATGTATGCTTTGGCTTGATAGCTTTCTAAAACTTTGATATAGCAGTCTGAAAAACCAGCACTGTAGATATCATTAGTAACTCGATAAATTTGTCCGCGATGGAAAGTTTTGCCTTGGGTGTGTTGAATGTAGCTATCGTGCGATCGCCCTGTTGACCCAACTAATCCCCCCGCGTCTGCAAGGTTCCTCACACTGCAATAGTTAACGTTCTTGACAATTGCTGGATTGTTTCGCTGTTCTTCTAAGAGAGAAACCCACTCAGAACCAGCAGATTCAGCAACAAATTCCCCACTCCAATCTGGCTGGAAACGATAGATTGCCACGCGATCGCATTTTAATGACTGTCGCACTTCTTGGGTGGCAACGCGAAAGATGGTATCCGCATCTTTGGACTGGAGAATTTTATTGGCTACACCGGTCAGGATTTGGTCTTTTTCCACTTCTTGTTGCAATGTAGCTTGAATCACAGCAACTTGCAGTTGAGCTTCTAATTCCTGTGCGAGCAATTTTAGTGAGCGAATTTCCGCATTCTGCCACTGGTGAGGTGCGGTGCATTGCTGCACTACCAACAAACCCCAAACCCCATCTTTTGTTAAAATCGGCAAGCTCAAACAAGCTCTGATCTGAAACCGATCCACGAGCTGCTTTTGGTAAAGAGACAAGCTTGCAGTGTAGGTATCCGCGATCGCTACTAATTTTTCTTGTTGATAAAGTGTGGTAGAACTTAACCCAAAAGTGACGGCGGGCAGTTTTTCCTTCAGCATTGGGGTAAAGCCATCTCTCATAGCCTCCGCAGCAACTATCCCTAGCGTCGGATTGGTAAACTCATACACCACCACGCGATCGGCTTGCAGGGCGCTTTGTATCTCCATGACAGCAGTGGCAAGCAAGGTATCTAGATCGGAAAATTGGCGGATTTTACTGGCGATCTCCTGTACTTGCTCTACCTCTAATCCATCTGTGTCTTGATATGGCAACGGCAACACATTTACCAGTTCTTTTAACTTGTAGATTCTCTGTTGCAATGGCTCTATTTCTGCCCAATCAGCTTGATCCAGTTCGGTTAGCAATTCTTTTAAAGTGGAGATGATTTGCTGTTTTGCTGGTACATCAACGGTATGCCCGTTACTGGTGTCCTTATTACCGTTGCTAGAATTTGAATGTGGTTGGCTGGGTGTAAGATTGTGTTGCTTTACCATAATTTTTCTTGCTATTAAGGTTGTCGGAGTCAATAACTAGAAGGTAGAGCGGAGGCTACTATAACCTTTCTAGAATAGCTTCAATGTACAGAAGGCTCTCTGCGTCAGCCCTTGGCGTTACCGTAGTTACAAAGTAGGGTAGGAAGCTCTGAACTTTAAAGAGACTGAAAAGTTTGAATCACAACATGGGTATCAATTAACATCAAAGGGCTACCTTGAGAATCTATAAAGTAACCCTGCAAGAACGAGCCTAGTCGGGCGGGTAACATTGATGCCGAAATCGCAAACCGCTCTTGGGGGTTATACACTTCAATGGTATGGACTTGCTCCACCAACAGCCCGACAGTTTGATTCTGGACTTGAACAAGCATCGCCATGCCAGATTTTCGCACGCTTTCTCGCCGACACCAGTGTATTGCTCCCAGTAAACCTGCTACATCAAGAATCCAGATAGCTTCTCCCCGCCAATTCATTATGCCTAACAAGCATTCTGCTACCTGTGGTACTGGTAAAATCTCTGTGAGTGGAACGTGAATTACTCCCCGCAAATCAGCTAGTGGGAGTAAACCATTCACCTTTCCATTCAACGGAAATCTTAAAAACCTTTGCTTGTTTCCTTGGGGAGAGTTTTCAACAAGACGAAATTGGCTGTTAATGGGTAGCGCTCTAAAGCTATCATTGACCTGTACCATTGCCCCAGTTTCCTTTAGCGAATAAATTTACTAACAGTCTGGAGCAAAATCTTTTCATCTACAGGTTTGATTAAATAACCATCGGCACCACTCATAGTGCCCCAAGTTTTATCAACTTCTGTGTTTTTAGTTGAGCAAATCACTACCGGGATTACTTTTGTTGTGGGATCGGCTTTCAACTTGCGGCAGAACTCAAATCCACTTTGTCCTGGCAAAATCAAATCTAGTAAGATCAAGTCAGGTTTTTGTTGTTTCAACCTGAGTTGAGCCTCTTCACCACTGCGAACTTCATAAACTGAATATCCTCCTTGCTCCAGGTAACGTGTCATCTTTTCGGATTCTGTGAGGCTATCTTCAACTAAAAGAACTTTTTTCATTTTTATTTACTGATATTTTCATCCAGAATTTGAAGCAATGATTGCGACAAATAAATTAACACCTACTCAAAATCTGCCGTGAAAATGGGTATAGGGGAGCCACTGGTAAGGCTGTGGCTTCAACCTAAACTTTTAAATACTTCTCAAGCACATCGAGTACTTTATTTGGCTCTATGGGTTTACTCAAAAAATCACTTGCCCCCACTAATTTTGCTCGCATCCGATCTACTAGTCCGTCTTTCCCCGTTAAGATGACAATCGGCACATCTTTGAGACTGGGAGTTTTACGGATTTGAGCACAAATTTCATAGCCATTCACTGTTGGCATTAAAATATCCAAAAAAATGAAGTCGGGCTTGCTTTTAATGAGCTTTAAAACTGCCGTCAAGGACTCTTGAATGCCAACAAAGCGATAACCTTGATGGATCAAAAGTCCCTCCAGAGTGCGACAGATCACCGGACTATCATCCACACAGGCTACTAAAGGTCTTGAGACATCAGTAATTGCTTTGCTAGTCGCTGGGGGGGCAGTCTTTGTGATATTGGGTGCAACTTGTAATAAAGTGTTCTCTTCTGTGTTCAGTGAAGAATTTAAATGATTAACTACACTGGACGAATTGACAATTTCTTTGCTAGTCGCTGGGGGGGCAGTCTTTGTGATATTGGGTGCAACTTGTAAAAAAGTGTTCTCTTCTGTGTTCAGTGAAGAATTAGAATTATTAACTGCACTGGACGGGTTGTCAGTTTCTTTACTAATCCCAACATTTCTCAAGCTTGGAATTGGTGAAAAAGCGATCGCCCCTGCTTTTACCAATGGCATCAATAACCGAGTCAAAGCTAAGACATCCCGACCAGTTTTTTGCCCTAGATATCGTAAAGTTTTTGTACCATCAACTAAAGAAATAATCACTTTAGAGGACGCTTGCCCTTGGAGTAGCTCAAGTTTTTGAATGACAGGAAATAAATTTGGGGAGAAACTAGCCAGTCCTGCATCTCGCCATTCTTGCCAAGCTTGTGTAGCCTGTTTCAAGACTTCCTCAGTTGGTATTACAGCTAGGAGAAACCCAGGAACTTCACCAACAACGGTAGTATGAGACAAATTCCCTGCTGGATTGCTGGCATTTCTTTTGGTTTCAATGTACTGCATTATATCGAACAGGACTTCAGCTATTAAGCTTGTAATCAGGTTAACAAGTTGTTGTTGTTCGATTAATTTTTGTTCTCGCAACTTAGCAAGAATGTAATACTCGCGATAACTTTCCTGGGGAGAGATCAGCTGTTCCAACTTTGTCACATACTGATTAGAACAGTACTGCAACAAGTGTCGTCGCCATCGCTCATCGGCATTAGAACCGCCAGCCTGCCAAATTAATCGTCCTAAACGAAAATATAGCGTCCAAGTTGGACCATCCCTTGCTTCAATATTCAGCTTGCCTGTGAATAATTTAGTTTGAAGTTGGTTGAACAATTGATACACAATGATCGCACCTCTTTATATATCGCGCTCTTGTTCCCATAAATTCTTGAGAGACATCAGCTAAAATATCCTATTTTTTTAATTAGAAACATTAAATGGGAGCCAAAAAGACTACCTTCTTCTAGTGTGGTGTTAAGTAGCTGGAACAGCAGCCTGAGATGTTAAACCAACTGCTTCGGCATATCTCAAGTAAGTTTCAACTGAAGCAATCACAACGCGAGCTTCTAGTGCTAGCAATTCAATACCGACTAAAGAAACGCGCACCCAAGCATCAACTATAATTCCTTTGTCTAAAATATGGTCAATAACTTCAGCCAGACTAGAAGATGCGTTAACTTTTTCAACAGCCATTTTCTCTTCCTCAAGTAAATTTAATTATTGGTTTCATCTTGCTCTGGTTGAGCAGTAGGTAAAATTTACACAATGTGTTTTATTCATCCTGGATTTAGTATTCCCAAAAATATAAAATAAATAGCAAATAATCAAAAAAGACTGAAAAGTTTACAATATTTTTTTAGAAAAAATAAATAAAAAATCACATGATTTCC
Organism: Calothrix sp. NIES-2100; assembly: GCF_002368195.1. Classification (GTDB taxonomy): domain Bacteria; phylum Cyanobacteriota; class Cyanobacteriia; order Cyanobacteriales; family Nostocaceae; genus Aulosira. The sequence continues at coordinate 9,322,012 of NZ_AP018178.1, forward strand.
GATTATTTTCGCAAATTTACGAGCTTGAGCAAACTTTCCCATACGGTTTATGAATTGCCTTCTGTATATAACTTCTGTGAATCCATTTTCAAATTGGTATAATATCAATTTTTATTGCTGTTTAGTTGGAACTGAATAATCGCAGACGAGCAAATTTAAAGGGGGCAGTGAAATTGTTGTAGCGAATTCGCAAACGTTCTTCAAATTGATGATCGAGTGCTTCAACCTGTTCGCTAAATTGTGATTCTGCTTCCCAAGGAATTAGGTAAGCGGCGTTGTAGATCATTGTGTCCATTTGGGGAGTATTTTCCACTACATCGATCGCAATGGAGTTGAGCGTGCCTTGAAATGAAAAACTCCACCCCCATCTGGGTGGAGTTTTTGGACAGTTGCATGGACTCCACAATACTCTTGAGGATTTGATGTTAAGATTGCCCGAAACTGAGGATGAACCCGGATATACTCGGCTCGATGTTGGTTTGTTGGCAATACTAACAAACTCTCCTTCGTTGAGGAGAGTAAAACATTATTTACCTCCGGGTGCGATCGATTGAATTCGTCGTAAACCAGCGTAAATCCTGCTTTACAAGCTAGGGTTAATCGGGCATCAACCCAATGTTGTCGGAGTTCATCCTCAACTTTAACAACGCTATGGATGAAGTTATCAACAACCTTTTTGCGGGTGTAACCTAATTGATTACCAATCAAGTCTGAGGTTTTAAACTCATCATCTCCAAATAAGAGGATGATAGGCTGGTTGAGCAAATCAGCTAGATGCATTGCCAGAGTACTTTTTCCGACTTTGGCAGAACCACGTAAATATACTGAAAAACCTGACTGTAGATAGCGCAAAGCACGTTGAGCGATGCGTTGAACAGCAGGTGTATTGACAAATTGTTCGGGAGATGCATTTAATACTGTTGTCAAGCTCTAAGTACCTCTTAAAGAGTTCTTTTTGTAAAAGTAATTTTTTGTACATCTGGAATATAAAATACAGATGTCAATAAGCATTAACTGAACTCCAATCCAACGCTTTTTGGCATCAACATAAGATTAAGTAATCTTTAATATTTATGTCATCAGGATTATTACGGTCTTGCAAGACAGCTTTAATAAATCCACACAAGAGTAAATTAATATGCTTATGCGCTTCTTACTATTACCTGTAGCGAACTGCAAACATAAACGACGTGAGTTCGACGAATTAAAAAACAGCAGGAGGTAGAGCAGGTAGGTCTTTTGGATAAATATCAAGCGAGGGTTTTTTAGGAAGATAAGTATAAGCGACCAAACCTGCCATCAAATTGACCAAGAAGTTAAATACACTACGATGGCGAGAATGTTCTATTTGGCACAGGTTTTTGAGATGGTCATTCACCCACTCAATTACCGCACAGGTTTTTGGCGCTAACTGAACTGTATTGATTTGTAGGGCAACAAACCCCGCCCTTGAGAAACTTAACCTTGAAAATGGCTACGCCGCCGAGGTTTACGGAGTAGTGCTTTGCGTAGTTCTTCTGCACCTAGTAAAATTGGTGGGCAGATGAGCAAAAATAAACATTGCAACAGTGTCAGTGGTGAGGTGGAGAAGATATGGCGCAGGGGAGGGATGTCAATGATGGCAATAATCAATGCCCATTCTGTGGCAATTCCCAGCCAGATGAAAGGATTGGAAAAGAATCCTAATTTAAAGATTGAAGTGCGTTCCGAACGACAAGCAAAAACGTTTCCATCTTGACAAGCAACGATAATTGCCAAAGTCATTGTGGTGGCTTGAGCATAAATTAGGGTAATTGCTGGCTCGGCGGTGCGAGAGAGAATTGCTGGTGCGATCGCTTGCAATGATGCAAAATTGTAACCGTAGCTTTGCCAAACCATGAAGAAGCCGATCATCCCCAATGTTGCTTCGATTAATCCTAAGAAACAGTATGCCCGCAAGAGCAAAGAGCGATCGAGGAGTTGTTTGGATTTAGCACGAGGCGGCATCTGCATTGTACCTGCTTCAGCACGCTCGGCTCCCAATGCTAGGGCTGGTATAATATCGGTTCCCAAATCCACAATCAGAATTTGCATAATGATCAACGCTGGGGGGATTTTTAGGGTAACCATTGCCAGAAATGGCACAAGTTCGGCAACATTGGATGCCAAAATGTAGGTCATAAACTTGCGAATATTCTGATAGACTGAGCGCCCTTGCTCAATCGCCGCCACAATTGTCGCAAAGTTGTCATCTGTCAGCACAATGTCTGCGGCTTCCCTCGCAACATCTGTGCCATTCAACCCCATCGCAATCCCGATATTAGCAGCACGCAGAGCAGGCGCATCGTTCACGCCATCGCCTGTGACTGCTACTACTTCCCCAATATCTTTATATGCTTGCACTAGGCGCAGTTTGTGTTCTGGTGACATCCGGGCAAACACTAAACCAGCGCGGTATTTGACAATTTGCCGCAGTTGTGCATCAGAGATGTGTCCCATACCTTCCCCAGTGACAACGCGCACCTTATCGCTCACCAAACCGATGTTGCGGGCGATCGCTTCCGCAGTCAGTCCATAATCACCAGTTACCATTGTGACTTTGATGCCAGCTTGATGACATTTAGCGATCGCATCCCCAACTTCTTCTCGGGGTGGATCGAACATGGCTACCAAACCAATAAAAATCAGGTTTTGCTCTAAATCCTGTGCCTTGAGATCCAGCAAATCTTGGCTACCCCTACGCGCCGCCAACCCCAAAACACGAAATCCTTGCCTAGCTAAATCATCATTCGCCCGCACTACATCATCCCAAGCCTCATGGGTTAATTCCTGCACCGTGCCATCGTGGAGAATTGTATGGCAATGCTTCAAAACTTCTAAAGGCGCACCTTTGGTAAAAGCTAGATAAGGTAATTCATTGAAAGCGGCGGGAAACTCCATCCCCTCGTGGGTGGAGAGGGACAACCGCCCCGCCGCTTTGGGCATTGGGCATTGGGCATTGGTAATTTCTTCCCCATGCCCAAAAACTCCGATCCGTGGGTGGAGTTTTTCATCTGTCCATAACTCCCCGGCTTGCCAATTTAGCACCACCGTCATCATCAGGCGGCGAGAATCAAAGGGAATTTCCCGTAAGCGCGGTAACTGCTGTTGCAAATTTTCTAAATTCAGTCCCGCTTTCGCGGCTGCTACTAGCAAAGCTGCTTCCGTCGGATCGCCAATTTCTTGCCAGCGACTAGGGGCGGTAAGATGAATCAGGCGGGCGTTAGAACAAAGGGCAGAGCCGATAAGTAAAATCTTCGCTTTCCACGCTACAGCAGCATCTGATGGTAAATTTACTTTACCAACTGTCGGATCGTAACCTGCCCCTGTGAGTTCAATTAAGGAATTGGGGCTAGAAGCATCAGTTAAACCATTCTGAGGTAGCCAGAGATAGCGCACCGTCATTTCATTTTTAGTTAATGTCCCAGTTTTATCTGTGCAAATCACGGTTGTAGCGCTGAGAGTTTCCACCGATGAAAGCCGCCTTACTAGGGCATTCCGTCGCGCCATCCGGCGGACACCGATCGCTAAAGACAAGGTGACAGTTGGTAATAATCCTTCTGGTACTAGGGCGACAATGATGCCGATCGCAAAAATAAAGCTTTCTTTTACCTCTATCCCCACCAGGAAGTACGCCAGCAAAAAGATAATAATTCCCATGCTGACAGCGATCGCAGTAATAATCCTCACGATACTGGCAACCTGGACTTCTAATGTACTTGGTTCCCGCTTTACCACTGTCGTCAAATGGGCTACCTGCCCAAACTCTGTCTGGGCACCTGTGGCATAAACTACAGCCACGGCGCGTCCTGCTGCTACAGTCGAGCCAGCTAAAACCAGGTTGGCGATTTCTGAGGGATTCACATTTTCTTGTAAAGGTTGCTCCCCCGGACGTAGCAAAGTTTTCCCGCCGCGAATCGGTACAGTTTCCCGTAGCCTTACTGGGTAAGGACTCCGCCCCACAGGCAGAGACTCCCCCGTCATCACCGATACATCTAAATACAAGTTGTCAGCAGATACCAAACGTGCATCAGCAGAAATGCGATCGCCTTCTTCTAGCTGCATAACATCGCCACGCACCAATTCCCGTGAGGGGATTTGCTTGAGTTCGCCATCCCGGTACACTTTCACCTGCATCGGTAATACTTTTTTTAAAGCTGCTAGCGCCTGTTCTGCTTGAAACTCTTGCCAAAAGCTAAAGATAGCGTTAATCCAGATTACCGCCCAAATTGCCCAACCGAGTTCAGGTGTCCGGGAAATAAACGCCAAAATCCCTGCAACCCAGAGCAGCAAAGCCATAAAATGGGTTAGTTGGTCAGTAAAACGCAGCCACAGGGGACGTGTAGCCGGTTCAGGTAACTCATTTGCGCCGAATTGTGCAAATCTTCGTTCAGCTTCATCTGTCGATAAGCCATCACTAGCGCTACCTAGTGACTCATAGACTTCTTCAACAGGTAATGCCCAGATTGGTTGATGCGACGATACCATGATCTTCTTTGGTGTTGGATAATAACAAGGCAGTCCCGATGAAAATTTTTTCATCGTCATGCATAAAAGAGGGACAAAAAGACGCACTGACGCGGGGAAATAACAAATGACTCTTTCAAGGCAGCAGATGGCAGAAGGGGTTTGAGTTTGGTAAATTTATTTTTAAATAGTGAGATTTATTTTGGCTTTTTCAGTTAACTTAAAAAAGCGATCGCGTAAATAATGTTTACTACCATAACTTGCTGTAAAACTTATTTCACCTTCTGCTTGGTCACTTCGACTACGCTCAGTGACCATCTGCCCTAGAGCCTTTATTTTTCACGATTTCACACTCATTACATCATCTAGTAAACCAAAATTTTCTGCTTGCTTAAAAGCCGCTTCTAAAGACACACCTTGTTTGGTAGCGATATACATTAACACCATTGCGATCGCCCTCACTGCACTATCACAATGAATCAAGGTTGGTTTAGGCATTTCCGCAATTTTTTGTAGGACTTTGATAGCAAGTTGGGGATTAATTTCGGTGATTTTTGTGGGTAAATTTGCGTAATGCAATCCTAATAACTGAGTATAAAGTTGCTCACCATCTTCAAAACCTTGTTCATCAGGCGATCGCAAGTTAAGTACAGACTTATATCCCTGCTGGGCCAATAGTTTCAACTCTTCAGGAGCCACTTGTCCTGCGATCGCCAAATCATCATTAATTTTTTTGATTGTATCCATCCCTCCCTCCTCTCTAGGCGTGGGTATTAAAATAATTCGTAATTGATAATCTCGAAGTATTACGAATTACGAATTACGTTAGCGCAGCGTTAGCGACGTTCGCGTTAGCGTCTCCCCTTGGGAGAAGGAGCGTCACTTGTACTGAGCGAAGTCGAAGTATTACGAATTAGTTAATAATGTTTGCCTTTTACGGAAGGATCACCTTCGTATGGTTGTACTCCTGACTCTGGGTAATCATCATTATTTGGGCTAAAAGTTCTGGCGGCTGCACTATAAATAAATTGAATGACTTTTTGAATTAATTCTCCAATAGATTGGAAAAATTGACCAATTTTGCTGGTAGTAGACATAGATTCTTCTCCTTGATCGTTAAAAAGTTTTACAGGAAAATTGACTCACTAACAAACCTAAACAAACACCTGATATATCTCTTGTGCGGAAGGAACAGTAAACGGTGTAAGATAGTCAGGTTTTGTGGTGTGCCACGTCCACCAAGAAGTTACTCCTACTACCGTTAGCAGAACTAGCACCAAACCTATGAGGACTTCATTGTGTCTGAAATAATCATGTTGGGTTTTCATGGCTAGCTCCTGCACATTCTGTCAATAATCTTTTTTAAATTTTTGCTGCTAGCGCTATTGCGCCAAGCACAGTAGCGCTACAACGATGCATTGTCCCTTCCAGATTTTGGTAGTCATTTTATGTTGGCTTGACTCTCATCTTATGAAAACAATTTGAGGAAGTTGTGAGGGATCAAGGGAATGAGGGGAATGAGAGGGACAAGGGAGATGAGGGAGTGTGGGGAGTTTTCTTCCTCATCTCCAGCATCTCTTCGCCATGCCCAATGCCCACTTGCCCTGAGCGTTCGCGCAGCGTCTCCGTTAGGCGAAGCCGAAGGGATGCCCAATGCCCACTTGCCCTGAGCGTAAAGCCTTCGGCATAGCTTCGCTTAGCGCGTAGCGTCTCGAAGAGAAGCCGAAGGGATGCCCAATTCTTGCATCCTCACAAGTTCCTCAAATTATTGCCCTATAAACTTAAGTGCGCGGAAGCTATATCGAACTGCTTATACAAAGGTTCAAATTTATGAATCCAGCATCTGCATCTCAAACGAAAAACCCGAAAAAAGCGCCTTCAGCAAACCACTCTAGCGGTGATAAACGCTTTAAGATGCTGGATGCAACTATCAAACGCTACCAGTATCAGCAAGATGCATTGATTGAAATACTGCATAAAGCGCAGGAACTCTTTGGATTTTTAGAAACTGATGTATTACTTTACGTTGCTCACAGTTTGAAATTGCCGCCTAGTCGAGTTTATGGGGTGGCTACTTTCTACCATTTATTTTCACTTGCACCTAGTGGCGTGCATACCTGCGTGGTATGTACGGGTACCGCTTGTTACGTCAAAGGTTCTCAAACTATTTTGACAGAGCTAGAAAAGTCGGAAAATATTCGTGCTGGTGAAACTACGTCTGATGGTCAAGTTTCATTATTAACCGCCAGGTGTTTGGGTGCATGTGGAATTGCACCAGCCGTAGTGTTTGATGGCACAGTCTTAGGTAATCAAACTGCTGAATCAGTCTGCGAATGGCTACGTATAACGCATTAAAGCATGGCTAGAGGTAAAAGAGCGATCGCCTCAATCCTAATATTCAGTTTCCTCTTTAGCGAACATGAAAATTTAAAAAACCTGCGGGAGGAAATGTAAATCACAATTTTTACATACATTCCTCCTGCAATTTAAATCTGGCTCATAACTTAGGATGATCAGTTATGAAATTGAATAAATATTTTTTTGTATTTATCACTTTCGTATTAGTAGTATCTTTTACTATTATATTACCTCTATCTGCTCACTCCCAAACAACTAATTCATGCCAGCAGAACGGTGTTGTGTGCTTAGATAGGCAAGAAATATTTACTATTAAAAGCAAAGATCCATACACAAATTCACGACGAGCAGCAGAAATTACTAAAAATATCCAAAACATTGCTGATAATTATTCAATTTCAATTTATTCTATTAAAGTTGAGGAAGGTAAAGATGAGGAAAAAAATGACACAAACAATATTATGGCAGAAGATACAATACTTGTCGTTGTGACAGATGCTGATGGTATAGCAGCACGAATAAATAGAAAATCATTAGCCACTAGATGGTTAAAAAAAATTCAAACTTCTATTAGGAAATATAGAATAAATATGCATATTTATTTTATTCAAAATCAGGTTCAAATAATTGAGAATAAAATAGTTTGCTTTTATAATTATTTTATAGCAACTAATGTTGAAAAAATTTGGCATTTTATAGTTAAAAATTGGTTAATTATTTTAATTTTATTCAATCCAATTTCTCTTGGTTTAGCCTATGTGATGGTTACACATTGTTATTTCTATCATTGCAAAGACGGAGAATGGGATATTTATGTCAGGAGATGCCTAAAAAATATTAGAAACATATATATAAAATACCGACAAGAACAATGGGCATATCATATACATCAATCCGCATCACTGCTATGTAAATTAACTAACAGTTTAAAGAAAATTGTTATATTTTTATTTAGCAAGCTAGGAATTGAATTAATAATTATACTGCTAATTTTTACATTATTTATCAGGTTAATACATATATTTTTCTATAGTAATTTTTATTTAAATACGGACGATTTAGAAGAACTAAGAAAGTACGTAAATACTGTTTTAAATATTATTGGATTGCTCCTCTTGTTTGTATTTGTGTCTATTTTAATTAATTGGCTATCCAGCAGTAGAGGAGGTACAGTAGTTCTTCCTTTTGATGATACAACTGCATCACAATCTGAAGCACCAAATAACAACTCTAGACAAACATCTAATCAGGGTAAAGCGATCGCTGATTCATTAGTTGAGGAACTTCATAAAATTAGTCACATCCACACTAAGATGTCTCAGACTATCAAGACAGGAGAAGAAAATATTGAGTTACAGAGATTGGGAAAATTTAACTTTCCTCCGTTAACTTCCACACAAGAAAATTTAGAGAGTCATCTTACTAATGTTGCGACTTTTGAAGTTGGTAAAACCAGTTTCTCTGTTGGAAGCATAATTCTAACCCTCAAACATCTATGGCCTTTTGGAGGTGTGGACAGGGTAATCTCTGGAAGCCTACAAAACTACGGCTCGACAACTCGTTTGTTTGTCAGATTAGACTATCAAAATCAAGTAAAGGCTTGGGAGGTGACGTGGGAAAATTATCATACACAGCCAATGACTGAGAAAATTGAGGATCTAGCTTATAAGGTTGCTAAATATTTAGCACCAGATATTACTGCTCAAACATGGGAGGGTTTCAAGTTTTTTACTGAAGCAATTTATAGCTACTATCAATATCAGCAAACTGGAGATACAGAATATCTTGATAATGCTAAAAAGAATTGTGAAAATGCATACCAAGCAGAAAAAAAACATGAGAAACTTGATGACTTATTCTATAAGATTGGCAGAGCTTATTTTGAAGAAAAATTATATTGGGATGCTAATATAGCCTTTCAGTTATCTTTAGAAGTTAATCCTAAAAGTGAATATTCTTATAATGGACTGGGAAATGTCTACTACACACAAGACCAATTCGATTATGCGATCAATCAATATGAGCTTGCTAAAAGAGTCAATAAAGATTTTCCCTATCCTGAAAATGGACTTGGTAATGTATATTTTCAGCAAGGGAATTTTAAAAAGGCTCGTGAACAGTATGACGTTGCTTGTCAAAAAAATAATAAATACTGGCACGATCATTTCTGGAAACCTTACCATAATCTTGGACTTATATACTTATATGGAGATGTAGAAAAATTAACCGACTATCTAAAGGCTGAAAAAAAATTTACAGAAGCAAAAGATGTTAACAAATACTTAAAAGATGCCCAGGAATTGCATACAGTTCACAGTGGACTAGCTTTAACATATCTTTTTCAAGCTATTGATATTAAAAAGCCTTTGCCTTATGTGCGAAGAACAATTAAGCAATTAAAAAAATTAAAAAAAGAGTTAGAAAAAGAGTTATTAAATTTAAACAGAAGTAACAACCTGCTATTATCAATAGTAATACAACATAACATAAAAAAATGTAAAAATAAATTAGACAAATTTAAAAACCAAGAAGTTCAATTAAAAAAGGAAGAAAAGCTTTGTGATTTTCAAAAAGATACCCTATATAAAGAACTTTTCAATGTCAGTCATAGGGAACATTTACAAAAAATTAAAAACAAATTAAAACAAGCAAGAAGTGAGATAGATAAAGCTGCTAATATTACTCTAGATAAAGAAGCTTACATTTACTGGAATCTTGGTTTAATTACTCTTGCTCAAATTCAAATAGCTCAAGAAGATATAAATATAGATGAAGTATACAATGCTTGGGAAAAAGCCTCAGAAATTGCATCTAATCAAAAGAAAAATCCGTGTAAAGAAATTTATGAATATGCAATTGCTGCTGTCAAAAAACAAGATCATGCATCTAGACGTGATATTTTAAAATGCATTAATGATTCTCAAAATTGCCAAAAAAAAGGATGGGTAAAAGTTATGTTAAAGGATGTAACGACTATCTTAAAACTTTTAGATTAAAAAAATAAATCTATAAAGAATTTAATTTTTAAACTATAGAAAACAATGAAAAATAAAGATTAGCAACAACATGAACACAAGACTTACGCAACTATTCTTTTTTCCTTAGCAATTAATTTCCTCACAAGTTCCTCAATATTTTCTCCTAACCTCAGGATAGAGCCAAAGCAATGATGCCAGAGGAGGCGGCTAGAAAATGGATCTCGCTGAATTACAGGAAATTGCCCAAAAAGAACGTTTCTCGGAAAAACCAGTGCAAATTCGCTGTTGTGTTGCAGCAGGTTGTCTCTCAGCCAATTCCCAAACTGTTAAACAGCGCTTAGAAGCAGCTGTTACAGATGCTGGGTTAGCAGAACAAGTGCAAGTAACTGGTGTTGGCTGTATGCGCTTGTGTTGTAATGGCCCATTAGTGGAAGTCAAGGGAACGACAAAAGCCGACTCTAGCAATAAAGCAGAAAGTCTCGGCACACTTTATGAAAAAGTTACCCCTGAAGATGCACCTTTAATTATCGCTGCTGTTGATGGAGGAGAAACGAAAGTTCAAAAAGGTGATTTAACTCAGCCATTTTTTACCCAGCAAATGCCAATTGTCCTGGAAAACAGTGGCAAAGTTGATCCAGAACGCATTCAATCTTATATTGCGGCTGAAGGTTATCAAGCGCTTTATCATGTGCTGCGGGAGATGACTCCGGCGGAAGTCGTAGATACTGTAACTCGCAGTGGTTTACGGGGAAGGGGTGGCGCTGGTTATCCTACAGGTGTGAAATGGGCGACGGTTGCTAAAGCCAAAGGTAAGCAAAGCGATCGCAAATTTGTTATTTGTAACGCCGATGAAGGCGATCCAGGTGCATTTATGGATCGCAGTGTTTTAGAAAGTGATCCGCATCGGGTTTTAGAAGGAATGGCGATCGCTGCCTATGCTGTTGGTGCAAACCAAGGCTATATTTACATTCGCGCTGAATATCCTGTAGCCATCAACCGTTTACAAACTGCAATTCGCCAAGCACAACGCCTCGGTATTTTGGGTAGTCAAATCTTTGACTCTCGATTTGATTTTAAAATTGATATCCGCATTGGTGCGGGTGCTTATGTTTGCGGCGAAGAAACTGCACTCATGGCTTCTATTGAAGGTAAACGCGGTACTCCCGAACCCCGTCCCCCCTATCCCGCTGAGTCTGGTTTGTGGGGATCTCCTACCTTAATTAACAACGTTGAAACCTACGCCAACATTTCACCAATTATTCGCAAAGGTGCTGATTGGTTCGCCAGCATTGGTACAGAAAAAAGTAAAGGTACAAAAGTTTTCGCCCTTGCAGGAAAAATTCGCAACACAGGTTTAATCGAAGTTCCAATGGGAACTCCCTTACAGCGGATTGTGGAAGAAATGGGCGGTGGTGTACCAGATGGCGGTATCGTCAAAGCCGTGCAAACTGGCGGCCCTTCTGGGGGATGTATCCCCGCATCAGCTTTTAATAGTCCAGTAGATTACGAATCACTCACTCAACTTGGTTCGATGATGGGTTCTGGCGGGATGATTGTCATGGATGCAACTACTAACATGGTAGATGTCGCCCGCTTCTTTATGGAATTTTGCATGGAAGAATCCTGCGGAAAGTGCATCCCCTGTCGGGTGGGGACGGTGCAATTGCATCAGTTATTAACAAAAATTCGGGAAGGTAAAGCCTCAATGGCTGACTTGGAACTGCTAGAAGAACTGTGCGACATGGTGAAATATACCAGCTTATGTGGGCTTGGTCAGTCTGCCCCTAATCCGGTATTTAGTACCTTGCGTTATTTCCGAGATGAATATTTAGCATTAATCACCCCAGCAAATAGATTAAGCATGAAGCCTTAAGTATTGAACATGGAGCAAAACTCAAAGGAGATACACAAAATGATCTTCCTCAGAAGTATTGTTGTTTGGTTAGTATTTATTTTTGCGGAAAGCCTGAATGGAACTGTTCGCAATTTCTGGCTCATACCATCTTTGGGCGATTTTTGGGCACATCAAATTTCATTTGTTACGGGTTCAATTTTGGTTGTGGCGATCGCAACTATTTTCGTGAAATGGCTTGATGCTACCCGTACATGGCAATTGCTCAGCATTGGATTGCTGTGGCTACTGCTCACCCTGGCGTTCGAGATTTGCTTGGGACGATTCATTTTAGGCTATTCCTGGGAGCGAATCGCTGCTGACTACAATTTGCTACAAGGTGGATTAATGCCTATTGGGTTAGTTCTTCTAATCTTAGCTCCTGTAATCGCTGCCAAGATTCGGGGTGTTTTTGACCAGAAGTCTCGACAGCATGGATAACGTTCTCGCATCTGGGAAAACAAAAACCTCCGCTGTTGAACTAACCTCACAATCTCCTCAACATTGTCGTCTAGTCTTTAGATATGACCAACGATGGAGGGTTAAAATATGAAAGCACCTATTGATCGTCCTGAAGAAAACATCCAAGAGATTCAAGCTGAGATAGTACCTACAGAGCCAGAAGCGAATACTCAGGAAAAGGTTGCTGTGGAAGAATTTCGCATCACTGGTGATGCTCTAGTTAGCAAATTTAAGGAACTCATTCATCAAGGAAATATTCGCCGCATTATTATCAAAAATGAAGAAGGGGGGACATTGATTGAAATCCCGTTAACCGTTGGAGTCGTTGGCGGTGTCATCAGTGCGGCTCTATTTCCAGTCATCGCTGCTGTTGGCGTGATTGGCGCAATGGTTGCTCATCTCACCATTGTGGTTGAAAAACGAGCTTAAAACCCTTAGCTCTCAACTGCCGTCCAAAAGCCCCTCCCTGATTCAGGTTCTCTTTGTCATGACAGATGAGAGCTTTTTTTGTGTCTTTTTTAACCTGAAGCACTGGCATTAGCTCAAATTGTTGGCAAAAAAAGCTTTGTGATATAATGTATCGGTTATCACTTAAGTAGGTACGGAAAAAATTAATAACCATAAATAATTACGAATTATAAATTGAAAATTATGGGTAGCAATATTAGCTATTCTCGCTTTCAAGTCGAGAAGAATATACAAGTCATTTAAAAATATTGTTCTATTTGGAACAAGTTACAAAACAAAAAGTCAGAATCATTAACGCGCAATCAATACATAGAATTGTTAAGCTAAAACCCATCTACTAAAAACAGCTTTCGTAATTTCGAGCAGACAAACTCACATATAGCGCAAAAAACAAGACTTAGTGATTGCTTGTGTGTTCCTTCTTGCTGTGAATTTAATAGTTGAATATAAAACTTCAGTTTTCACAATGGACGAGGTTTAAAACCTATTGAATTTGTATATCTAGATTTCATCTAACTTTTGTAGGATAGGCAAGATAGGCATTCTAATGATATAAGCTAAATGGAAAACAGCTTATTTAATATCTGCACTGAGGATAAGAACTTTTTATGAAATATAGAAAATTTGGCTGTACTGACCTTGTAGTTTCTGAAATGGGAATTGGAGGTTCACACTTTGGCTCGATGATTAATCAACAAAAACCTCAAGAAATTATCAGAACTCTGTCACAGTCTTTTGATAGTGGAATTAATTTTTATGACATTGCTGATATCTATGGACAGGGAGAAAGTGAAAGAGTTATAGGTAAAACATTTAACAAGCAAAGAGATAAAGTAATTTATGCCAGTAAAGCCGGATTTTGTTTATCAAATACTGGCAATATCATCGCTAAAATTAAACCTTTTCTCAAACCGATTATCCGGTTAGTTAAACCAGTAAAAAAGCAACTTTTACAAGCCAGGTCTTCACAATTAAGACAGGATTTCTCTGGTGCATACATTGTCAATGCTGTAGAAGCTAGTTTAAAAAGATTACAAACTGATTATTTAGATATTTTTCAGCTTCATGAACCACCCATGTCTGTCCTGCAAAATAGTGATTTGCTGTCAGCGATGGAAAAACTCAAGTCGCAGGGAAAAATTAGATACTATGGTGTAGCTTGTCGGACAGTAGAAGATGCATTAGTTTGTTTAAATTACCCTGGATGTTCTTCAATTCAAATAGAAATTAATTTACTGAATCAAGACGCTATTCACAAAGTTTTTCCGGCGCTCAAAAAAGATTCTGTAGGGATAATTGCTAGACAAGCTTTCGCTTCAGGTAAACTCTTTGAACTAATTGCAAAACCGGAATTATTTCCCGAAGTAAGTAACACGCAAAAATACCAAAAATTGCAAGAACTGGTGAATCAAAAGGGAAAGGATGCGATCGCGCAAATTGCGCTTCAGTTTGTTTTGCAATTTGATCAGGTTTCTGTAGTTGTTGTGGGGACACGTAGTCGTAAACATTTAGAAACAAATTTAGCTGCTTTTGCTTCTCCGATTCTGACTGATGAAGAAATGGCTTCTTTGTCTGGAGATTTAACAGGACTGACACAATAATCATGTGAAAACCTGATTAGCGTAGGGGAAATTCATGTATTACCCCTACATTTGATAATGGATACGTAAGTTTTATTTTAGATAGTTTATCTCAAATTTATCTCACAGGAGTTGACTAAGTTAATGATTATAGATGCTCGGAATGTAGCAGAAGCTGAAACACTCGATTGTGATATCTGCATAGTTGGTGCGGGTGCGGCTGGTATCACATTGGCCCATGAATTCTGTAACCAGGATATGAAAGTTCTTCTACTGGAAAGTGGCGGACTTAATTATGATAAAAGTCTTGATTTATTAAATCAAGGAGAAGTAGACCTTGCAACTCATAGCTCTTTAGAAGAAAATCGACGTAGACAGCTTGGTGGAGCAACAATAGTCTGGGGCGGTAGATGTGTACCATTTGATGAATCTGACTTTGAGTACCAATCCCATATACCTTATAGTGGTTGGCCGATTACTAAGAAAGATTTAGATCCTTATTATGAAGTTGCACATACTTATTGCGAAATGGGAGCATACAATTATGCTGCTGATGGCTCAAAACCGATGATTCCCGGTTTAAACTCAGAAGATATCTCTACTGAGCAAGTGTATGTATTTAGTCCACCTACAAATTTTGGTAAGCATTACTTAGATATATTAAAAAATACGCAAAATATAAATCTGCTTTTATATGCCACATGTTTAAATATTGCCACTGATGAAACGGGTAATCAAGTGGAATACTTAAATGTTTCTTCATTAAGAAGAAATAATTTTATGGTGCGGGCAAAACAATATGTTTTAGCAACTGGAGGGCTAGAAGTAACCAGATTATTACTACTATCTAATAATGTTCATAAACAAGGAATTGGGAATCGCTTTAATCTCTTAGGTCGCTATTACATGGGACATTTAAATAGCCGCATTCAAGTTCAATTTTCGGAAAATAAGCCGATTATCTGGGACTATCAAAGATTACCAAATGGTAATTACTATCAACACTCAATTGCCATTCGGGAAAATAAACGCAAGCAATATGGACTATTAAATCAACGTTTTTTTGTAGAGCGTCCCAACTTCAGAGATCCCAGCCATCAAAATAGTATTCTTTCAGCTACTTATTTAGCTAAAGTTTGGCTCAAACAACCAAAATTTTCTCAAGATTTCGCAGCGCATCTCAAAAATATTGTTTTTGATCCGCAAGGGATGCTAGGTTTTTCCTATAAATGGATTACCAAAAGAATTTTGAGCAAAAATAAATTACCTTCTGTGATTGTCGGAAATAAATCTAACCTCTATACATTGCGCATTGATAGTGAGCAAGTACCAAACCCTAATAGTCAAGTAACTTTAAGCGATAGAAAGGATAGTTTTGGACTTAATCAACTCAAAGTAGATTGGAGATCTAACGAATTAGATATTTTAAGTATTGAACGTTCTGTTGATATCTTCAAGCAAGCACTAGAAAAAGGTGAAATCGGCAAGGTTGTATCTGCACCAACAATATCTCCAGCGCCACAAGGCGGACATCATTTAGGGACAACGAGAATGTCAAGCACACCCCAAAATGGTGTTGTAGATGAAAATTGTAAAGTTCACGATCTCAGCAATTTATATATTGCCAGTAGTTCTGTATTTACAACTTCTAGTTATGCTAACCCAACTCTGACAGTTGTGGCGTTAGCAATTAGACTTGCTGATCACATTAAACGGCTTTATGGTAAGTAGGTAAGTAGCCCGGATTTTTCACTGAAAAATGTTGTGAAAACTAGACACGTAAATGCTTACTGCGAAGCAGTTCGTTGCTTAAGTCTCCACGGTTCATAACACAGCCTAGGGCGTGTTTTCAAACTAATCATTATTCCTAAAATTGGGCGCAGATCCCCCCAACCCCCCTTAATAAGGGGGGCTAAAACAGTCTTGAAGTCCCCCTTTTTAAGGGGGATTTAGGGGGATCGAGAAATTTAGAAAGCTAAACGAGTAGTTTGAAAACACGCCCTAGTCCCTTTCTCAATCTGTTTTAGATGTAATTACCTCTGTGGGGCGGAGAATCTTGTCTTGTAAGCGAAACCCTTGACGAACAATTTTAGTAATTGTTTGGTCTGCTAAGTCATTTCGTACTTCTCGATCAACTACTCGGCACAAATTAAAATCTGGTTGGGTATCTTCTAGTTCTATAGGTACAAGTTGGCGTTTTTTTAGTATACTCAGAAACTTGCGATGAACTGCGCCGACAGATTTGGGTAAGCGTTGGAGAAATTCTTGGTTGGGTTCAGTGTTATTTTCTAAATATTCCAGCAAATTTTCTAATGCATCGGAAACTTCTAAAAGTTCTAAGAATAAATCTTCTGTTTTAGTTGCGATTTGGGTTTGTTGTTCTCGCACTGATTGCTGTAATAAAACATTTTCTTTTTGAATTTCCCCAATTTCTCTAATCAGCCAATCACGTTTCTCTTGGGTCATCAGATAGTGGTTTGTAGTTGATGGTGATGTATTTTGAGAAGATAAGGATACTGGGAAATTAAAACCAAGAATTGTAGATTTGAGCCAATTCCAAAATCTGATGGAGGTTTGGGGCGATTCAGACATGAGAAACCTCTTGAGATAGCACAGATAAAGTTTTACTTACCCAAGTTTGCACTTGGGAATTGGGATGATTGCTTAAAAATTGACAAAGAGCGATCGCTCTTTGTAACTGTCCGCTCATATGATAAGCTCTGATTAGCCACAATTGCGCTTGAAGATAATCTTGATGATTTTGGTCTGTACAGCGTTGAGTATAGTCTTCAAGATACTTAATGGCTTTGGGATAACGGCCTGCTTTGCAAGCTGTGATGCCTTCAGTGACTAATTCTGATAAACTCATCGGTAAAGGCTCTCGTTCTAGACGCTCTTGTTGGTTAGCTTGAGCGATCGCTTGCTCTAATCCATCTAACTGTGGTAGTAAGATGAGTTTTGGTGCTGGCTGTGACAAAGCCGAGAAATCACTATTTTTAAAGCGTTTAATTGTCGGTAATATCGGACGTAAATAGTCGGCTATAATCCGCTCTTCTGGCTTCATTAAGCTTTTTTGTGCTTTGGCAATCATATCTATAGGATATTGCTTGCGCTTCATTGCTACGGCTACAGCTTTGGTAATTTCAGCTTTAGATGCAGCTGGGGTGATACCTAAAATATCATAGGGATTATATTCCATAAATAATACCAATTTTTAAAAAGAATGGAACCGATATATACTCTCAAACCTTTGTGATGTCTGGCTTGATTAATTTTGAATAAGATAACATTTATTCAACTTAACTTCAGGCTATGGAAAATTTCTTGAAAAGCCGGTTCTTCGGGACAAAGTTCGTAAGCCCAATTCCCTAACTGCTGAATCATCTCCAAAGATAAATTTTTCTTTTGAATTCCTTGAAGTAAGGTCATAATCAAGAACTCTGCAACATAGTGGCGAATTGATTCGTGTTGTGAAGATTTGGCCTGCTTAATTGCTTCATCAAAGCGATCGCGTTTCATCAAATACTGAATCTCCTTCAGTTCTTGAGTAAATCTATAAATATTTTGGACAGTCTTCTCATCAGGACAAAGTTCGTAAGCCCATTGTCCTAAATTGTAAATCTCTTCAAAGCTTAAATCTCCTTTTTTAAACCCTTTCATTAATATGTCTACGCAAATTTCCGCCACAATATAACGTATCCGTTGCAATTGAGATTGTTTAGCCCGTGTGACTGCTGCTTCTAATTGATTATTTTTGATTAAGTTTTCAATACCTTCGATTTCTTGCTGGAATTCAATCATCTCAATTAAATCCAGAACAATCGGATTTTGGGAATCATTTTTTTTGATTTCTTCCAGGTCTTTTAAAGCTTTACTTAAGGAAATTTTTCCCTGGGAAATTTGCTCGCGAATTTTTTCGGCTTTGTATTCGGCTAGATAACTTTTCGCAGATTGACTACCTACGATTTCATACCAAAATTGGGCAAATTCTAAATGCTCGGCATTTTCTATTATTGCTTGACGCTGCAATCCGGCTAGTCTATCTATTTCTTGTTGCCAATCTTGACTATCGCTAATTTCTGATTTGGCTGATTTTAAAGGATTAATTGCCTTGCGCCATTGTTTGTGATTGAGATAATGGCAGCCTTCATAATAAGCAACAAATTGTTGGGCAAATATTTCCAGATTATTAGTACTTTTCGTTGTGGGTTTAAGTTGAATTGCTCTGTGACTATCTCCTTCTAAACAAGCGGCTACCGCTAATCCCCAAGGGGTATAAAGGGAACGGAGAATTTGTTGACTAGAATCTATCCGCTCAACTACAATATCTTGCCAGTAAGAAATATAGTGCTGATAACAACCAGGTGTAATAAATATATTATTTACCTTCATTCCTCGCCGGGAAGGCTCGCCCATAAATTTGAGGGCTACTAATTCTAAGCGATATTTATCTCTTAAAGTCAAATATGTGGGAATATCTGTATCTTTGTAAGTATCAATTTCGGCTTCTAAACGGCGTTTTAACTCTAAAGAAATTAATTTAAAATCAATTGGTTGATTTCCTAACCAAGGTACATCTTTAAGGATGGGATCTTCAGTTAAATTGGCTAAGGCTGTGGATAAGGCAATGATCAAGTTAGCGATGTTGGTGAAATTGCTGCGATCGCCATAATAAATCCCTACTGCCCAATTATGTAAAGTGGTAATATTAGGCTGGGCAAGCCAAAGTTTTTCCAGTTGCGTGACCAGATTTTTAGGCTCGGATTTTTGCCATAATTCTACTTCTATGCGCGGCTGAATATATTCTTTGAGATTTGTTTCTACTAAAGGGTCAAAGCCGAATTTTTGGCTAAACTCTTCACTGGCAGTTTTCGCACGATCCAGATTTTCCGCATTAACACATACTTCAATATTCTGGATTGCGAGCAGGCGTTGACGTTGAGCTAAAGTATTGAGAATTTCTCGCTGTGCAGTAATTTCCGTAGCAGATAGCCCTTGCCATTCCCGATAAGCTTGTTGTAAATTCTCTTGTTGAGCGTAGACAAATCCCCGCAAATAAGCAGCTTGTTCTCCCGGTAAATCGATGAGATGAGATAAGGCGATCGCCCAGTTTTGCGTTTTAATTGCAACGATTCCTAACCTGATTTGACAGTCTATGGGGTTTGGTAAAAACAATTTAGCAGTTTCATACAAAGATGTCGCGGTTTTAAGATCGTTGATTTTCTCTGCTGCTAACCCTTGGCGGAAATGTTCTCTACCCTTGATTGCTTGTTGTAATTCTTGTAATAATTCGAGTCCATCTGAACGCGGAAAATTAGTCAGCGCAGTTTCTAAAAGGGCGATCGCTGCTGTTAATTTTCCTTGATTTTGCGCTTGTTGCGCTCTTTTGAGCGTCGAGTCATAGATTTTTTCTTCTGCTACTTGGGATTTCGCAGCCTTCTTCGCCTGTTGTAAAGCTTCAGTGGAATATAATTTTTCCGCTTGACGGTAAACGGCGACCGCATGTTGAAAATATCGATTTTCTGCGTGTGATTGTGCTTTTTTGACTAGTGTCTGAAAATGTTGGCGTTGTTGTATTTCCTGTTCACACTGGTTGATTGCTCGTAATATTTGCTGATCGTCGAGAATTTGCAGACAGCTTTGATAAAGAGCGATCGCATTAACCATGACTTCAGTTTCTAACGGATCGCCATGATCTTGCTTCAGCAGGTTTTTCGCTTTCACAGCTAGTTTGTCTGCTTCCTGGATTTGTTTACGCCATTGCTCTAATTGCTGAGTCAATTTGTCTAATAAATTACCCATAAACAAGCGACAAAGCAAACGTTCCCCAAAACCGGGCTTTTTAGACCAAACAGCAAAGGATTTCTCGGCAATGTTGACTGCTTCCCGCAGGTGCTTATTTTTAGCCAGTATTTCGGCTTTTTGCTGGGCTTGTTTAGTTTTTGCTGCTTGTTTCCAGACATCAACTATCCCCACACCCAGCAAAATTTTACTGAAGGTGTTGAAACTATCAAGGATACTCATACTTGCTCCTTGCAGTTGGGAATGTTGAATACCTCCCCTACGTATATATGATTCTCCCGCCCTAGCAGTTGGGGATTAGCTTTCACCATGATTTCCCAAGAAGTTCCTGGGCCACAAAGTTTTTTGGCGATCGCACTCAGGTAATCTCCCGATTGGACAGTATAGGTAGTTGCTTGTGGGGATTGATGATTAATTGATAGTTTTGGGAGCGGACTACTGGTTGCAACGTGATGCTCAGAAGAGACAGTAAATGTTTCTAGGTGCGGTGGCGGGAAAAGCAGTATGCTTCCCACTACTAAACAAATGCTAACGATCAGTATCAATAAGCTAATGGCTACAATGGCTACAGGGAAACGTTTAAATTTTACTGTTTGAACTTTGGTTTTTACATAAGGTAATTCTTGCAGCATCCGAATTATCGACAGGTCAGTATCACAGTTAGGACAAATATAACTAGCAACTTCTTGATAACCGCACACAGGACAGTTAAGAATAATATTCATCGTGAGAGTCCTGTGACAATGCTTTTGCCAGTGGGTTCCTCATGTAGCCAACGCTTCACATCTGGTTGTAGTTCACGCCACAAGCGATCGGATTCTTGTGCTTCATTGTTTTCCAGCGCATCCAGCATCCGAAACAGCTTGTCATACATAGCATTTGCTAAAGTGGGTGCAACTGCATTGGCTTGGCGGATAGCTGCAAGACTAGCTTGAATTAGTTTGACTTGCTCGGGTAAATTATTGAGTTCCTGTTGTGCATCTTCGCTGTAAGACTGCATCCGGGAAATGTCATTAGCATTGATCGCCGTTTGTAAATTTTGACTCAGCTTTTGCAATCGCTCTTGCTGGAGTACCGGAATCATAAAGCCGCAGAGTTTCACTGTGCGCTCGCATTCATGCACTAGGTAATCAGCCTCTAGACGTTCCTTAGACATGGATACTTGGAATTTTTGCAGGTTGAGCGCCGCGCGATCGCGTAAATCAATGCGTTCTTCTCCTGTTTTGGTATCGATAATTTGGTTGCTTAACTGCACTACTGGTAATGCTAACTTTAGTGCTTCTTCCACACCCAAATCAGTTAAATCTTGATCATTGAGTTCAACAATCGCTGCTTCTAATTCCTGATATATTTTTTCATCTGACCGCCCCCGCGAAAAAGTACAACTCACTCTTTCTGAAGGGTCATTTTTTAAGGTAGCGGTCATCGCCAAAACACCATTTTTCTCATCTAACACCAAGTTGACGAGAATTTCTGTCCCCTGTGGATAGTGATGGTTTAACCCTAACCACATATCGCCAATACTTTCATAATATTCATTTTCATCAGGGCTGAAAAACTTAAAGTGAATCAACCTCTGTCCATCAGCCGATGTTTTAAATGTGTGGGATGTGGTGACTGGGAGAATATCACCCCGGCTAATAACTTTATACTGACCATCTACTAACTTAATATAGTAATCACGAGAGACTGTAGTAACCTTGTCTGTCTGTCCCGCCGCGACAATAGCAGCACCTTCTGCGACTGCGTACATTGGGCGGGGATGTACCATGACTTTATTTGCGCCAAAGGCTTCTTGAACTTTGCGTTGTACTAAGGGAATTTGCGAAGAACCCCCTACCATTAGTACTACATCCACCATTTCCATGTGATGTTGAGCGTATTCTAAAGCTTTGCGGCAAATTTGAATGGAACGGTCTACTAAATCAGAAATTACTTCCTCAAACTGTTCGCGGCTAATTGTCACTTCAATGGGAATAGCGATGCCTAATTCATCTAGTAATGGGGTAGCCGGTGAAATTTGCGCTGCTGTAACTGTGCTTAATTCAACTTTCGCTCGTTCGACTGCTATCTTTAAGTCAGCATTAAATCGGATGCGTTGATAGTGGGGCATTTTGGCAATTAAGCCATCAATATCAGTGATTTTTTCTTGTTGGGAAACTTGCTCTTTGACAAACTTAATCATCCGAGAATCAATGTCATCTCCTCCCAACCATAAATCACCTGCTTTCCCCGATTCAATAAATGAAGTTCCCGCAGCTTGAATTAATGAAGCATCAAATGTCCCCCCGCCAAAATCAAACACCAAAATTGTTTTAAAATCGTCTCCCTTGGGAGAAAAACCGTAAGATATGGCGGCTGCTGTCGGTTCTGGTAGCAATTCTAAAGGAGTCAATCCGGCTTTGAGTGCAGCGATGCGGGTAGCGTGGCGTTGTTGATCGTTAAAATAAGCGGGGACAGTAATTACAGCTTGGTCTATAACTTCATCTTTGCCAATACCTTGGCGATAAGCTTGGGCATTTTGCACAACTTTTTTGAGAATTTCCGCAGAAATATCCTCAGGCTGATATTCTTTACCTCCTAGCCAAACTGCCACACCGTTATCTGTTCCCTGAGTTGGCTGGGTAATTTTGTAAGCAAATTCTGCCTGTTGTTTCTGTACAGATGGATCGGCAAAACCCCTACCTATCAACCGTTTAATCGAAATAATTACATTTTCCGCATCCGCCCGTAGCTGGTTGTATGCTTGATCGCCTACCAACAATTTACCTTGCTCGTAAGCAACGAGCGATCGCGTTAGTTTTCTGTCTGGGGGTGTGTTATCATCTGCTGTCACCACTTCCACTTCTGCCAACTTAAAAGCCGCGACAGAATTAGTCGTCCCCAGATCAATCCCTATTGCTTTGCCCATTGCTAATTGCCTGCCTTTTCAATACCTTTGATTCACTGCTGCATCAAAAAACATTGCACAGCAGAAGCCAATAGCTTATTTCGACTATTACAGATGAGATCGGCAAAATCCCACAGAGTAAGTACGTAAACCACACATATTTTTACTTTAAAACTTCAGTAATTTTTGGCATAAAAAAAATCGGTGTTTACAAAAATGTATTTGTATTATTTTTTAACTGCATAATTTTAGGCGATCGCACTTATCAATAAAACTTCAGCCAAAATTTAAAAAAACATTCTCCCCTGATTTGAGGAGTGGGGGGATATCAATATAACCTGATAATCTCTCAAAAATCCGCGAGATTTTCAAATTGAGAATATATAAACTTAAACCTTGGCATTCGTTGAAATATTATTCCTGGATATGAAAAAATACTAATGAGGGGCTTGGATGAAAATAAAGTACCAGTAAACCGAGTTTCGACTACTTCGACTACGCTCAGTACAAGTCCGCTCAACTCTCGACTGCTGAGGGTTTTGGGGAAAGGAAGGACGCAAAAACAAGCGTTAGAAGAATTGGTTCCGCTGTCAGAAGGAAGTTCTAGATGAGATCAACTGCTAGAGATTTTGGCTTCTTGAAGGATGTGTTCTAGTATATAGGGAAATATAAAAAAATATTATGACTATTACAAATACCAGACGCTTTACTCTTGAAGAATATCATCGTTTAACTGAAATCGGATTGTTTCATGAAGATGAGCGAGTAGAATTGATTCGTGGCGAAGTGATGCAGATGGCAGCTAAAGTAACCGCACACTCAACTTGTTGTAGAAATTTACTTAGAGAACTGGCAAAATTAGTAGGAAGTCAGGCAGAATTACAATGTCAAGATCCCATTACTTTGCCTTCTGGTAGCGAACCAGAACCGGATTTTGTGATTGCGCGTTCTACAGATGATCATTATTTATCTGCTCATCCCAGCCCAAAGGATGTTTTACTAGTAATTGAAATTGCTGATTCTTCTTTGAATTATGACCAAGAAGTGAAAATACCCCTTTATGCCGAAGCCGGAATTGCCGATTACTGGATATTTAATTTAGTTGCTCAACATTTAGAATGCTATAGCGAACCTTATCAAGAATTAACTCTTAATTTCGCTTATCGTCTCAAGCGAATTTTCTTACCTAATCAGTCAGTTATTATCCCTTATTTTTCCGATTTATCCCTAAATTTATCTCAGATTTTTCCGCAAATTACTGTTTGAAATCATCAATTCAAAATCTCAGCCAAAATAGAAAAAACAATAATGTTGGGTTACCCTTCGGGAAGCAAACTAAGTTCCTCAACCCAAAGTACGAATAAAAAAATTGGGGTAACTCTGGAAGATTCCTGAATTACCCCAATTTTATGAGATTTTAAATTTTCGCCAAAACTGCTTATGCAAAAGCGGCAGTTTTCACATCGTTATTTGCAAGAATTTCTTGCAATTCATCCGCATCTACTGTTTCTTTGTCAACCAGCATTTGCGCGATTTGATCGAGGATGTGACGGTTATTAACTAACACTTCTTTAGCGCGAGTGTAAGCTACATCTACCAGTTTGCGAACTTCTTCGTCAATTGCCGCCGCAGTTTCTTCAGAAAAATCGCGCTCTGACATGATATCGCGACCAAGGAACATATTGCCTTGCTGACGACCAAGGGCTACGGGCCCAAGTTTATCGCTCATCCCAAAGCGTGTAATCATCTGACGCGCAACACGGGCTACTTGTTGTAAGTCGTTAGAAGCACCGGTGGTAACTTCTTCTTCGCCAAAGATTAATTCTTCCGCAATCCGACCGCCTAATGCTACCGCCATCTGATTTTCCAGATAAGCACGGCTGTACAAGCCAGTATCCATCCGGTCTTCGCTAGGAGTAAACCAAGTTAAACCACCTGCACGACCACGAGGAATGATGCTAATCTTTTGTACTGGGTCATAGTCGGGCATCAAAGCACCAACTAAAGCGTGACCGGCTTCGTGATATGCTACCAAGGTTTTGCGCTTTTCGCTCATTACCCGGTCTTTCTTCTCTGGCCCAGCTAATACGCGATCAATCGCGTCGTTGATTTCATCCATCGAGATTTCGGTTAAATTCCGCCGTGCTGCTAAAATTGCGGCTTCATTTAACAGGTTAGATAAATCTGCACCGGTAAATCCAGGGGTACGGCGGGCGATTCTATCTAAGTCCACATCTTTTGCCAATGTCTTACCACGGGCGTGAACTTTGAGGATTTCGCTACGTCCAGCATAGTCGGGACGGTCTACTACTACTTGACGGTCAAAGCGACCGGGACGCAACAGCGCTGCATCTAGTACGTCGGGACGGTTGGTAGCAGCAATAATGATGATACCGGTATTACCTTCAAAGCCATCCATTTCGGTGAGTAGCTGGTTGAGGGTTTGTTCCCGTTCGTCGTTACCACCACCTAAACCTGCACCCCGTTGACGACCTACAGCGTCAATTTCATCGATGAAGACGATACAGGGAGCGTTAGATTTAGCTTGCTCGAATAAGTCACGGACGCGGGAAGCACCGACACCTACGAACATTTCCACAAACTCAGAGCCGGAGATGGAGAAGAATGGTACACCAGCTTCACCAGCAACAGCACGGGCTAGGAGGGTTTTACCTGTACCAGGAGGGCCTACTAGCAATACGCCTTTAGGAATTTTTGCACCAACTGCGGTAAAGCGATCGGCGTTTTTCAGAAAGTCTACAACTTCGTTTAATTCCAGTTTTGCTTGGTCAATCCCCGCAACATCACCAAATGTCACCTGGGTTTGGGGTTCCATTTGCACTCTGGCTCTGGATTTACCAAAGTTCATCGCTTGGCTACCAGGGCCACTTTGCGCACGACGTAGCAAGAAGAATAAACCAACTAGAAGCAATACTGGGAAAAATAAGCTACTGAGTGCCTTAAACCAAAATCCTTCATCGGTTTGAGGCAATACAGAAATATCAACGCCTTTTGCAGTAAGAGTATTAATTAAGTCAGGGTCGTTGACTAATGTCACTACCTTTTTGTTACCGTCTCTGGATGTAACTAACGCCGTAGAACGGTCTGCGCTTAAACTGACTTTATCTATTCTGCCTTTTTCAACTTCTTGAATAAACTGGCTGTAACGTAACGGCTCTCTGCTTTGCGGTTGCTTGTCAAAGAATGCTGTTCCTAAGGCAATGACAACGATAAACAGCAGCGCATACAGCCCTGCATTTCTCCATCTTTTATTCACTGAGGTAAATCCTCCTAATATTTTTGGTGCGATCGCGTAACTTCTCAGAAAGAGAGAGCATTTTTAAGAATTATGTTAACTTATCTTAACGTATACCAAAATGGTGACGTTGTCATGCTAAAAAAACTCCGGAGTATTTGCAAACTTTGATGGTGTGGATCATATTCTAACGATCCTTGAGGCTGCTGAACGGTATGGATGGGGACGATTTCCATGACGCTGTTGCTGTAAGCGATCGCTTCAAATCCGGGAATTAAATCCATTGTCCAAGGTTGCTCTTTTACTTCCTGCTGCTGATATTCCAGCCATTTGACAAGTTGCGATCGCATAATTCCTGGCAAAATCCCCACAGCTAAAGGCGGTGTCCACCAGCAGCCATCCCGCCATCCCCAAAGATTACCTGTGCTGGTTTCTAGCCAATTTCCTCCCCCATCCACTAAAATCGCTTCTTGGGCTGCTAACTGCTGGCTCAACGTTTTGGCTAACCAAGCACTCAAGTAGTTACCTGTTTTATGAGCAGGCAGACTACGAGATAGTTCTATACTAGCAACGGCGCAGACTATACCGTTGGTTTGCTTTGGTGTTAAATCTGCTGGTAACAACCTACCTATGATCCACTCCCTACCATCGGGGAACAGGGTAATTCTGAGAACAGGAAAGTGTTCCCGTAAAATTTGGGCACCTTGACGTACCTGGTGCCAATCTGGTTCAATCCAACCAAAAGCTTTAATTGAGAACAGCAAGCGATCGCAGTGTAAACTCCAGTGAGTTAACTTGCTATCGAGGGAATTCTCATAAACCCGCATTGTCGTAAAAATTGTCGCCCCATAAAGCAACCCCGGATCGTTAATGTTTAATTCTAGGGTTTGGGACTCGAATAATTTACCGTTATACCAATAAATTACACTCACCTCCTTCAGGGGGATGAGGGGGACAAAGAGGACAAGGGGAGGGGGATGAGGTGGACTATTGACTATTGACCATTGACTATTGACTAATCCTTTGGAGGCATAATCACTTTGTTACCTTGGGGAGTGGAAATTATTTTACCTCCTAAAGCTTCAATTTCTTTAATTGCTCTTTTACGACTGGTTGCATCTACTCCGTTATTTAATACCATTATCCATGTTGATATTTTAGCAAATTTACTATTATGATTTTGACTGATAAATTGAGCAGTTCTCTGGGAAATATTAGCTATATACTTACTTTCTTCATCAGCAGATTTGCTCGCCCAGTCAGCACTTTTGAGAAAAGATTTTTTGGCGGCTTGAGAATTTCCTAGAAATAATAATTCATCTATGCCTTTATAACGCCATGCGTAATAAGATTTCTCTGGAACTTTAGGAGATAAGAATTTTAAACTTTCCTCCATCAATGCTGTGGAGCGTTCAGGCAATCCAGCATACATAGAAGTACTAGTGGATAAACCCAGATAAGCAGCTAAAAATCGTGGATCGCGTCCGAGAATAACTTCAAAATATTCTGGGCTAAAACTGTAATCTGTTTTTTTCCGGGCTTCATCGTCACCAAAATATTCTAAAAACTTGATATATACCCAATCGGCAATTAAATTATCATAGCCAAAACTGGGGGCATTTTTGAGAAAATTGAGGCGGATTCTTTCTGATTTAATTTCTGCTTCTATAGTTTCTGGTGAAGCAGTTTCTCGGCTATTTAACAGTTTGTGTAGTTGGGGATATTGCATTAAGCCAACTCCTAACATACACAAACAAACTGTCAAAGATGTACCAATAGTTTGACGGTATAGAACAAACATTTCTTTATAGGGACTAGGGGTTAGCTAGAAACTGGTTATATGTATATATAATTACAGCACACTAAAAATTAACAGCCAAGGGAATATTTTCCGAAGGCTGAGGTTAGCATTTCGACTCTGCTCAGTAACCAAAGGGCAGAGAATTAATAAATTTTTGCGTATAAATGCGCAAAAATTTCATAGCACTAAGTTATTAATACTCGTAATTACGGGTTTACCGAAGGAGTTGAGGAAGACACTTGGAGGGTGTCTACGTAATTCGTAATTTTCACTGAAACACCATGAATTTATAGGGAGTTTTGTTTAAGTCAGGTGTAGTAATAGTTCCAAACAGTCTTCAATTATGAATTACGAATTACGAATTACGAATTATTTCAAAAGTTGCCAACATTGTTGAGCGATCGCCCAATCTTCTTGAGTTTGGATCACCAATACTCGCACGGCTGATTCTGGTGTGGCAATATCAATATCTACGGGGTTGTTTTGATTTTTTTCTGGATCGATTTTCAGCCCTAAAAATCCAAAACCTTCACAAACAGCTTGGCGAATTCCGGGAGATTTTTCACCGACACCGGCGGTAAATACTAAAACATCTAATCCCCCCAAACTGGCTAGCATCGAACCAATCCCAGAACGCAAGCGATGTACGTAAATATCCCAAGCGAGTTGGGCACGGTAGTTACCTTGGGCGATCGCGGCGGTTACTTCCCGTAAATCGCTAGATATCCCAGAGATTCCACGTAAACCTGAAGCTTTATTGAGAACATAATCAAGCTTTTCGGCAGAACAATTAGATTCTCGTAACAGGTAAATAAGAATCCCCGGATCAACGGAACCAGAACGACTACCCATCATCAGTCCATCTAAGGGTGTGAAGCCCATCGTGGTATCAATGCTGTGACCGTTTTTAACTGCTGCTAAAGAACAGCCGTTACCTAAATGACAATTAATTAATTTTAGCGATGCTAAATCTTTACCGAGGATGTCAGCTGCACGTTGAGCGCAGTATTGATGGCTGATACCATGAAAGCCATAGCGACGAATACCTTGTTCTACCCACTCATAAGGGCCGGGATAGATAGCTGCCGCATCGGGGATAGTAGCATGAAAACTGGTATCAAATACTGCAACTTGTTTAACTTTGCCTAAGCTTTGTTCTATGGCTTCTATCCCTTCCACCGCTGCCGGATTATGGGCTGGGGCTAGGGTAGAAAGTTGAGCGATCGCTTTTTTTACATCTTCTGTAATTACCGTACTATTACGGTAATCTTGTCCCCCATGTACTACACGATGACCTACCACATCGATTTCTGAGAGATCACCAATTACTTTAGTAGCACCGTTAGTCAGAGTATCAAGCATATAGCTGATATTTGACTGTCGAGAATCTGCATGAATTGATTCTTGCAGTACTTCACCTGTAGCTGTTTTCACTTCAATTTCTGCTACACCTTCGTCTTGAGTCCAGTTGACTTTACCTTCCCAAAGTGGATGAGGTGCTTCCTTGGGTAAAGCATCATCACTAATGTCATACAGACAACTTTTTTGGCTGCTAGATCCGGCATTCAGTACAAGTATTTTCATAATTATTCAAAACTCAGCGCTGATTTATAGGGTATGGGGTATGGGGTATGGCGCAAAAGTCAAAAGGAGCCAGTGCGTTGCGCGGGTCTCCCGCGTTGTAGCAACTGGCGTTCAAAAGTCAAAAGTCAAATAGAATTCTGAATGAGCGAATTTTGAATTTTGAATTGTTTGTCTCCCTTGTCCCCCTTGTCCCCTTCCACTCATCGCTCAAGACTTCAACACCGTTATCGGCTGGGCTGGTATTGAGACGGTAAAAATTGAACCGATGCCTACGGTAGATTCTACTTCAATGCGGCCGCGATGCAATTCTACCAGTTGTTTGGTTAAAGCTAAACCCAGTCCTGTACCTTCGTAGCGGCGACGATAGGGTGTATCCAGTTGCTGAAATTTTTCAAACAGTAATGGTAATTGTTCTTCGGGAATGCCAATACCTGTATCTTCTACTTGAAAAATAGCAGAGTCGTCTTCTACCCAAACTCGCAAGGTGACGTTACCACCTTTAGGTGTAAATTTAATCGCATTAGTTAGTAAATTTAAGATAATCCGTTCGATTCTTGTGGCATCGGCGGTAAAGCGATCGCGTCTGGGATCGATTTGCAAATCCAGTGTCAGGTGCAGCTGTTCGCTTGCAGCTTTTTCTTCTAGCGCCTTAACTGTATTTTCTGCCACATCTGTTAAGGAAAATTCTGTAATATTTAAAACTGTTTTACCTGCCTCAATTTGCGATAAATCGAGGATGTCATTAATCATTTCTAATAAATGTTCACCACTGTCATGGATGGTTTGCAGATAATCTCGTTGGCGTTGGCTCAATTCACCTAAAGGCCAGCGTAACAGTGTTGAAGACATGCCAATCACATAAGTTAAAGGCGTAAGTAATTCATGGCTGATGGTGGCGAGAAATTCATTTCTGAGGCGGCTAGCGGCTTCGGCGGCGAGTAAAGCGTCTCTTAATGCCATTGTCCGCTCAACTACGCGCTGTTCTAAGGTATGTTTTTCTTGAGTCAGAGATCGCATTAATTCTGATTGGTGGATCGCGATCGCTAATTGTTCGGCGATCGCTGTCAGCAAGTTTTTTTCACTTTCTGTCCATTCCCGTGGAAGATTGCACTGATGAGCAATTAGCAACCCCCAAAGTTTTTCCTCAAACATAATCGGGGCGGCTATCTTGGCTCTGACTTTGACTTCTCTTAAAAAATGTAACAAACATTCTTCCAGAGCATAAGTTTTTTCCACATCATCCACAGTTAATGTAAAGCCCTGGCGATACTTATCCCAACATTGGCAAGTCGGCAAAAAACACATTTCTTCTCTGTAATTCAAGACTGAGGGAATCGCATCTGTAGCCCTAACTTCATAAACAATACAACCCCCATGCTGTTGATAATCTTCTAGTGAGTTTTGCCCGTTGAGTGACTCTAAGGGATCTCCCCATTGAGTACTCAGGCGATTGCTCCGGTTTGCGCCATTTAAGTAACCAGTGTCGAAGGGATGTTGTACAGTTGTAAATTTGGCATCCTCAAATTTATAAATTACCAATCTGTCTAATTCCAGAAACTCGCGTACTTGGGTAACGGCTGTCGCCATAATGACTGATAAATCCAAGCTGCGGCGGATTTGGTTTGTCACCTGATTCAACAGTCGTTCTTGGACAATCTGTTTTTTCAGAGCATCTTCTACAGGCTGACAGATGTAACTACTGCTATAGTCTAGAGTCGGGGCTAATTCCACCTCTTGATTAATTTGCGGCAAGAAACATTCTAATAACAAGAGGCTAAATTGACCTTGAAGCGTGCCATCATTAGTAGTCGGAATTTGCCGATAACGTTCCAGATTTTGATAAGTATTAGAATCAAACCCAAACAAATCTCGCAATTTTTCGACAAAGGAAGCGATCGCCTCGGCATTAAATGTCAAGCTAGTAGCCAGTTCTGCCCAATTGCGATCGCTGTAGACGTTTCTCTGGTTCGATGTAGAATAAAGTTCCTCTGGCAAATTTTCCGAATTGAGCAAACTACCAGTTGGGCTTACCCCCGTTGTCGAAACTGATGTTGTCGAGTTAATTGCTGTTTCCTCTTGGACAATATGTCCCAGCAACAGCGCACTAAAATTCTCGGAAACCAGTAGTGTAAACCTTTGCTCCTCCCAATCATCAGGTACACGAATCCTTAACAGTACAGCTTCTGTTACCACCAAAGCCCCATTTTCCACAGATTGAGCCATCTGCGCTAACAATTCCCCAAGCTGATTAAATTTATCTAAGGGTAAGGTTCGGGAGAAGCTTAAATCAGGAGAACTAAGCATGTTCAAAATTGTAGTGAGGGGCTAGCTGCTAAAGCTCAAAAGTTTGTTCTTGTATTGTAATCAACAGTTTAAGACGGTAATAGAGAATTATGCATCGTGTAAGTGCCACACCCGGAGGTTGGAATCAGTCGGAAGATCTGATTTTTATAGAACAAACTCCAGCTCCCTTTGTATTCATTACGGCTGCTGATACCGACATTCAAACTTTGGCAGCTGCGGTTCCTAAACTACCTGCAATATTCCCGGCTCTAAGAGTCGCCAACTTATTGCAATTACAGCAACAAATTAGTATAGACACTTACTGTGAGCAAGTTTTAGAATTTGCCCAGGTAATTATTATCCGCCTCTTAGGCGGACGTTCTTACTGGACTTACGGCTTAGAAGTTGTACAAGAAATTGTTCAACGAAATAATATAAACCTCATTGTAATGCCAGGGGACGATGCTTTTGATCCCCTGTTAATTTCTCAGTCTAACGTGCCTTTAGATATTGTTAACCAAGTCTGGCAATACTTTAACCAGGGTGGAGTTGAAAATTTTGTTAACGCACTCAAGTTTATTGCTGATACTTGCTTGTCAACTTCTTTCGCTCCCCCTTCCCCGCAGTTAGTTCCGCGTATGGGGTTGTATGAGTGGGGAATGGGGAATGGGGAAAAGGGAGGAAGGGGACAAGGGGGACAAGGGGGACAAGGGGAGAAGAACAATTACCCATGCCCAATGCCCAATGCCCAATGCCCCATGCCCAATGCCCAATGCCCAATGCCCAATGCCCAATGCCCCATGCCCAAAGTCGGCATTCTCTTCTACCGCGCCCATCATCTATCAGGAAATACCAAGGTAATTGATGCTTTATGTCAATCATTGATACAGAAAAATTTACAACCTGTACCTGTGTTTGTGTCTTCATTGCGCGAACCGGATATTCAAGTTGAGTTGAGCGAGTTTTTCCAGCCAAAAGACTCAGAACCAATTGCACTGCTGTTAAATACTACAAGTTTCTCTCTGGCGCGGTTGGAAACAGAAACACCCCAGGTTGAATTATGGGAAAACTTGGATGTGCCAGTGTTACAAGTTATTCTCAGTGGCGGAGCAGTTGAGCAGTGGGAGTCACAGTTATCAGGACTTTCTCCCCGCGATATTGCTATGAATGTGGCACTACCAGAGGTGGATGGGCGGATTATTAGTCGCGCTGTGTCTTTTAAAACAGTGCAAACGCGAAATCAAGATTTAGAAACCGATGTGGTAGTTTATGAGCCAGTAAGCGATCGCATTGAATTCGTCACCCAACTCGCAGCTAATTGGGTACGCCTGCGTTCCAAGCCACCCCAAGAACGGCGTATTGCCTTAATTGTCGCCAATTACCCCAACCGTGATGGACGTTTAGCTAATGGTGTAGGTTTAGATACTCCCGCTAGTTGTATTGAAATTCTCCAAGCTTTGCAGTTAGCTGGCTATCTGGTGGAAAATTTACCTGCTGATAGCGATGAATTAATTCAACGTCTCACGGCTGGAGTAACGAACGATCCAGAAGGCAGAGATTGGCGTCCAGTAACGCAAAGTCTTTCTTTGTCAGAATATCAAGATTATTTCGCTACTTTACCAGAACCAGTACAACAAGGTATCTCTCAACGCTGGGGTTTAGAAGAGGACGCGGCGATGGTGAGACAGGGAGACGCGGAGAATCAATTTTTCCCCGCGTCCCCGCGTCCCCTTGTCCCCTTGTCCTCCTTCCCCATTCCCGGTATCCAACTCGGTAACATCTTCGTAGGAATTCAGCCAGCAAGAGGCTATGATCTTGACCCGAGTTTGAGTTACCATGCGCCAGATTTAGAACCCACCCACGCCTATTTAGCTTTTTATTATTGGGTGCGGGAATGTTTTGGGGCGGATGCTGTGGTGCATGTGGGAAAACATGGCAATCTCGAATGGCTTCCCGGTAAAAGTCTAGCTTTATCGAGTAATTGTTATCCAGAAGTGGCTTTGGGGGCAATGCCTCATTTATACCCGTTTATTGTTAATGATCCTGGTGAAGGTTCACAAGCTAAACGGCGCACCCAAGCGGTAATTATCGACCATTTAACACCCCCCATGACTCGTGCAGAACTCTATGGATCGCTGCAACAACTGGAGAATTTAATTGATGAATACTACGAAGCTGAAAGTTTAGATCCAGTGCGATTACCAATGATTCGCGATCGCATCCGCGAACTTCTGCTTCAAGAAAATTTACATCAGGATTTAGGAATTACGAATGAACAAGACATTTTAAATTTTGAAAATTTAATTTTAAATTCCATCAATGGTTATCTTTGCGAACTCAAAGAAGCGCAAATTCGTGACGGATTGCACATTTTTGGGCAATGTCCCCAAGGACGACAGTTACGCGATTTAATAGTCGCCATCGCCCGCATCCCTAATCGCCATTCCATCGGTATCACCCGCGCCCTAGCTCAAGATTGGGGTTTAGATTTCGATCCCCTGACAGCAGATTTTTCAATGGTGAGCCAGCGCGATCTTGGGGGTTTCCCCCATGAGCGACTGGCGAACCCCGAAGGGGTCAGTGGTCAGTGGTCAGTAGTCAATGGCAAAAAATGTTACACTCTCGGTGATGTTGTTGAAGTCCTAGAAGAATACGCCGCTTTCCTAGTCGAACAACTGATAACTATTGAAGAAGGCAGATGGCAGGAGGCAAATGGCAGAAGGGAACAGTTAGAAGCGGACTCTCATCCAGATGAGTTAAAAAGACTGAACAAGAGTTCAATAGATATCTTAAACCTTTGCTCTACGGGGTTACAGCCTACAGTAAAAAATATTACTCCTTCTGCCTCCTGCCCTCTGCCTTCTGCCTTCAAAGTTCTCAACTGGATAGCTGCAAAACTCCTCCCCGCATTACAACAAACTCAGCAAGAAATTACCAACTTGCTACGCGGACTCGATGGTAAATATATCCAAAGTGCTGCATCTGGCGCACCTACACGCGGTCGCCCGGAAGTCCTGCCAACTGGTAAAAACTTTTACTCTGTCGATATTCGTGCCCTACCCACAGAAACAGCTTGGGATATAGGCAGAAGAGCAGCGGAAACTTTAATTGAGCGTTACACTCAAGATAATGGAGAGTATCCTAAAACACTAGCATTATCTGTATGGGGCACTGCCACAATGCGGACTGGGGGTGATGATATTGCCGAAGCTTTGGCGTTGTTGGGTGTGCAACCTGTATGGGATGGTGCAGCTAGGCGTGTAGTAGATTTTGAAATTTTACCAGTGTCAGTTTTGGGAAGGCCGCGTGTAGATGTCACCTTAAGAATTTCGGGATTTTTCCGCGATGCTTTTCCCAACTTAATTGATTTATTTGATTCAGCCGTCCAAGCCGTAGCAGCATTAAATGAAGCACCAGAGGAAAATCCCCTAGCAGATCAAGTTCGCCAAGATACTGATTTTTGGACAGCACAAGGTTTAACTTCAGAGGAAGCAATTGAGCGATCGCGTTATCGCA
This sequence comes from Calothrix sp. NIES-2100, assembly GCF_002368195.1. Taxonomy (GTDB): domain Bacteria; phylum Cyanobacteriota; class Cyanobacteriia; order Cyanobacteriales; family Nostocaceae; genus Aulosira. Next base: position 9,357,366 of record NZ_AP018178.1, read on the forward strand.
TTTTTGGTTCTAAACCAGGTGCTTACGGTGCTGGATTACAAGGCTTAATTGAATCGCAAAATTGGCAAGATGACAACGATTTAGCCACCGCTTTTATCAACTGGAGTTCCTACGCCTATTCCTCCTCATCTTCCACATCCCCTATCGCCGATCCTGAAGCCTTGAAACAACGCTTAATGCAGACACAAGTTGTATTGCACAACCAAGATAACCGCGAACACGACTTGCTTGATTCCGATGATTATTACCAATTTCAAGGAGGTTTAACAGCCGCAGTGCGATCGCTTCAAGGAAAAAATCCCCAAACTTATTTTGGTGATAATTCAATTACCGCTCAACCACGAGTCCGCCTGCTCAAAGAGGAAATTGCTAGGGTATATCGTTCTCGTGTAGTTAATCCTAAATGGATCACCGGCATGATGCGCCACGGTTATAAAGGAGCATTTGAAATGGCGGCGACAATGGATTTTTTATTTGCCTATGATGCAACCGCTCAATGTGTGGAAGACTATATGTATCAGGGCGTATTACAAGCTTATTTACTTGATCCCAGTGTGTCAGAGTTTATTTACAAAAAGAATCCTTGGGCATTGCGTGATATTGCTGAGAGATTATTAGAATCATATAAGCGCGGTTTATGGCAGGATGTAAATATACAAACATTAGAAATGTTACGAAACCTTGTACATCAAGCCGAAGCAGCGATAGAAGAACAAACAGTGGTGTAGGAACCGAATATGGACAACCTAGCGTATTTCCATTCAGCTTTTGCTTACGAAGACAGCCAACCCAGTGAATTGGTTTCCCTGAGTGCTCTGTTAAACACAGCAGCAACACCAGACTGGAAACGGCTTTCGGGTAAGGCTTGGCGGTATATGTTACCTCTAGCCCTCACTTTATCTATTCTCAGTGCTGTTAGTAGCGTCATGGCACTGGAACGCGGCGATCAAGGCCCTTCTGTCAGGAATCTACAACAAAAGTTGCAAAGAGTAGGCTTTTATCAAGCTCCCATTACTCAAATCTATGACTTCCCCACAGAAGATGCTGTGCGGCGTTTTCAAAAAGCCGCTGGTTTACCTGTAGATGGTGTCGTGGGAGCCACTACGCTGCAAAAATTAGACAGTTGGCGACCCAAGGCTGTAAATGCTACAACTACACAGCCAAAAAAACCTACTAGCAACCAAGCTACTAAGCCAACTGTTGTCAGTACACAAACTACCAAGCCAAATAGCACAAATACAACCGCGAAAAAAACTACTGTTGCTACTGCATCAACGAGCAAGCGTAACAATCCTAATTACCTGTCGAGAGGAGATGAAGGTGAAGAGGTAAGAGTTCTGCAAGAACGTTTGCGTGTTGCTAATTTTTATTACGGTAACGCCACAGGGATATTCGGACCGATTACTGAAGAAGCAGTCAAGCGATTTCAACAAGCTTACAATTTAGAAGCTGATGGCGTTGTTGGTCCTGCAACTCTGAGAAAACTACCGCCAGCTGGTGTTGGTGGTGGCGAAGATACTCCTAAAGCAGTGGTCGATCGCGATAAACTGCGTATAGGCGATCGCGGTGAAGCAGTTCGGATTCTGCAAGCACATTTGATCAAAGCCGGATACTTACAGGGAGAACCCAATGGCTATTACGGCCCCAATACCGCAGATGCTGTTCGCCGATTTCAAGCAGCTAGTTATTTAGCACCCAGTGGGATCGCCGGCCCAACTACCAGAGCTAAGTTATATAGCTTAGTGACTAATACTCCCAAAAGTGAGTTTAGCGTTTTGGAAATTCAACGGCGACTACAAGAAAAGGGTTTTTACAAAGGTGAACTCAACGGTGTCATGGCTGATGATACCAAAAGAGCAATTAAGCAAGCCCAAGAATTTTACGGGATCAGCCTCAGCGATATAAGGAGCGGACGCTTTTAGCATCCGCACAGAAACTGAGAGTAAGTTTCAACTAGTTGCTACCTCCGATAACAGCGAATAATTAACTGCTCAAAATGCCATTGTTTGGTTAGTTTGAGACTCCGCCTTGTTATCCCACCCAAGTGCTATAAAGGCATTAGTGCCCTTTGGCACTTGGGACAGACAGCATGGATAGTTAGCTGACAATCAAGAAGATGAAAACCTTCTTTTTGAGCAGTTTTCGCACCAATTTTTAAAATTGAGTCATTTTTAAACTCAATTGTGCTGTTACATCTCACACAGATGAGGTGATGGTGGTGATGAGGGTAAGGCTGATTAAGTTCGTAATGTTTATGTCCTTCCCCCAGTTCTAATTCCCGCAAAATACCCATCCTGGCCATCAACTTTAAAGTCCGATAAATAGTTGACAGACTTATTCCTTCACCGTCAGTCTCTAGTCGATGGTAAAGATCCTCAGCACTGAGGTGTTCACCTTGCGGAAGTTCTTGGAAAATGTGTAGAATTGTTTCACGTTGAGGAGTTAAACGCCAGCCACGATCGTTTAATTCTGCTTTGAGTGAACTAGATGTGTAAACAGTCATACTAATTTTTCTCAACAAAGCCTGATAGTTGAGAATATAGCAAATTTTTTGCTGAATTTGCAACAACCATAGCTTATTGCGAATATTTGCTAAGGAAGAAAGAATAATTTTTCAAATCTTGAAGAACCAAAGTAATAGATGATCCCCGCTATCAAAGCATTTTGAGGTTAGAGTGAGCAAAGTTCTAGCCTACCTAAGTGAAAATAATTTGCCATAAACTAAAAGAGAGATTTTGGCAACGGGGATCAAGCAACTCGGTTATTGATCAGTTTGGTGAGTTCGTAGTCAGCACAAAGTGTGCTTAAAAATCCAGGACAGGACTCAAGTCCTGACTACGAACTTAATTAATGCGCACAAGCACTAGCTCAGAGATTCCAAGTAGTCGCGGATCAAGTTACGTCGCTTGGGTTGGCGTAGTTTTTGTAAAGCCTTGGATTCGATTTGCCGTACTCGTTCGCGAGATAAATCAAGAGCGCGGCCAATTTCTGCTAAAGAGTAAGGATGACCATCTGCCAAACCAAACCGCATGAGAATTACATCACGTTCGCGGCTAGTTAAATCTGACAACAGATGTTGCAAGTCTCTTTGTAAAGATTCTCGCATTAGTAATTCTTCAGGAGTGACACTATCAGTTTCGAGTAATTCCCCCAACTCTGTGTCCTTATCCTTACCAACTTTAGTTTCTAGAGAAACGGAGCGAGGTACGCGTAACAAAACTTCTCTGACTTGAGTCGGAGTCATGTCTAACTCAATCGCCAAGTCTTCCAGGGTAGGAGTACGACCTTTTTCTTGAGCAATTTTGCGTTGAGCTTTTTTGATTTTGTTCAGCTTTTCAGTAATATGAACCGGCAGGCGAATTGTCCGGCTAGAAGTAGCGATCGCTCTGGTAATACCTTGACGAATCCACCAGTAAGCGTAGGTGCTAAAGCGATAACCCTTAGTTGGGTCAAATTTTTCGACAGCTCGCTCCAAGCCTAGCGTGCCTTCTTGAACTAGATCCAACAATTCCAAGCCGCGATTTTGATACTTCTTAGCAACAGAAACGACCAAGCGAAGATTAGCTTTGATCATGTGTTCTTTAGACTGGAGTCCTTGAGATTGAATTTGCTCCAGTTCTTCCACCGTCATCTTGGCAATTTCTGCCCAACGGCGCTTACCTTCTGACAAAATAGGCTTCAAGTCGGAAACGTTCACACCAGCAGTGGTAGCCCATCTTTCCAAAGAAGGGCGATGTCCCAATTCAGATGCTAGACGTTCTTGAACTTCAATTAACCGCAGATAAGGCTCAATTACTGCATCTCCTTGCTTGGCAGCATTGGCAAGCACTATCCGCATCCGCAAGTAGCGCTGGACTTTTTGAGCTTCTGAAACCTCTTCATCCCGCCCTAACAACCGAACCCGACCAATTTCCTGAAGATATAAGCGTACTAGGTCTGTACTCCTCCGGTTGGTGTTAGCAGCAAAATGAGCAGAATCTACAGAAGCCAACTCCAAATCCTGCAAATCATCTACAGCTAACTCATTGTCGTCAACCGTGAGATCTCGATCCAAGATTTGCTGGGATTTTGGGGTGTTGTAGGGGGCATCTGCGTAAAAGGATGTTGCTGGCATAAAGATCGTCTCAATGGCTCCAGGTAACAATAGATTACGGTCAGCTAAAAATAACAGGTCAGCTAGTTAACTGTTGCTATTGTTCCCGTGATTCAAGGTGAACTAACACGGTTGAGGGTCCAATTACAGTTTTTTTTAAAAAAATCTAAAAAAAAACTGTATTGGTGATTTTTTAAACATGACTACCGAAATAGTCGGCTGCTGTAGTTCTCTAATTGAACCAATAGCTATTCACATCTACAGCTAACCTTTAAGCTTTGAAACAGTTTTTCAACATTTCAATTTTGATGGGACTTGACTGTTACAAAAGTAACGTGGTATAAACATATTTCAGTAAAAATCATGTTCATAATCGCTATAGTCATATCTACATGGGGATAGAAGTACTATCCTGACAATTTGCTAATTTTTCTCTAGGGAATATTTGGTAAGAAGGGTAAGTGATGGTCATGGTCAGTGCGTTAGTAGTAACGCTGAAGTGCTAATACCAAGCCATTACGTCTGATATTCCTGCTCTTTGTCGTTGAATTCTGATTTTCCAAGAGATTGGGGATTTGCTCCTGGGGAGAGAGTACTGGGAAATAGCGGTAAATTTGCACCAGCACCAAAATTTGCACATTCTCCACAATACAAATATTAGTTGTCAGTTGTCAGTTGTCGGTTGTCAGTTGTTAGTAGTCATTTGTCATTTGTCATTTGTCATTTGTCATTTGTCATTTGTCATTTGTATTCTGGCTTAATGTCTCGCAGCATTAATTCATCAAGACCTTGTTGGGGTGTGACTTCACCTTGAAGTAAGCGATAAACTTGCTCCGTAATGGGAACCGGAATATTTTGCTGTCTGGCTCGTTGCACCAACACTTGGCAAGTATTGACTCCTTCAGCGGTTCCTTGTAAGTGCGTAAGAATTTCTGTAAGTGTCTTACCAATAGCTAGCTGGTAACCAACTTGATAATTGCGGCTTAGAGGACTATTGCAAGTTGCTAGTAAATCCCCTAAACCGGATAAACCATAAAAAGTTTCTGTCTTCGCACCCCAGAAATTACCGATGCGAACCATTTCTGTAAGTCCACGGGTAACTAAGGCTGCTTTAGCATTGGTTCCCAGTTGTAAACCATCACATACACCAGCTGCGATCGCAATTACATTTTTGAGTGTTCCGCCTAATTCCACTCCTACGGGATCTGGATTGGTATATACCCGAAACCGATTAGAAGAAAACACCAGCTGCACCGCTTCAGCAGCAGTAGCAATGGTACTGGCTACAACTGTTGCAGCTGGTAATTCCATTTCAATTTCTTTTGATAAATTCGGCCCTGAAAGAACAACTACCGCATGGTTAGGGAAAGCTGTTTGCCAAATTTGCGACGGCGTACAGCTAGTTTCTGGCTCTAAACCCTTCGTCGCCGTCACAAAAATTGTGTCTGGGGACAGGGGGAAAGACTTGACTTGCATCACCACATCTCTGACACCTTTCATCGAGATCGCAGAAAGGATGATTTGGGCATCTTCTAGCACTGCTGCTAAACTTACCGATCCCCACCGCGACCATAGACGCACCTCATAACCATTCGCCGCAGCCAGATTTGCCAGTGCTGTACCCCAAGCACCTGCGCCTAAAATTGCTACGGATTTGTCATTTGTCATTTGGTATTTGTCATTGGTCATTGGTCAATAGTCAATAGTCAATGATCATTAGTCCCCTTTGTCCCCTTATCCCCCTCATCCCCCTCATCCCCGACTACGGGGGTAAAGTTCCATGAGTTGCCGCACTTGTTCTGCATGATATGAGCTTCTTGTCAAGGGGGAAGACACTACTTGCAGAAAACCCAGTTCTTCGCCGAAGGCTTGCCAAGCAGCAAATTGTTCTGGGGTGATAAAGTTATCTACTTTCAAGTGTTTTTGGCTAGGTTGGAGGTATTGCCCAATGGTCAAGATATCACAATCTACGGCACGCAAGTCTTGCATAACTTGACGAACTTCGGCATCAGTTTCACCAAGTCCAACCATGATTCCGGATTTGGTGTAGATCCAAGGCGCAATTTGACGCGATCGCAATAGTAATTCCAATGTGCGATCATAGTTACCTTGGGGACGCACACGGCGATACAGGCGGGGTATGGTTTCTGTATTGTGGTTTAATACTTCTGGTGCAGCTTCGATAATCATCTCTAACGCATTCCAATTGCCGCACAAGTCAGGAATTAAAACCTCAATTGTAGTTTTGGGTGAGACAGTGCGAACTGCGGCGATACAATCCCCAAACTGCGATGCACCACCATCAGGTAAATCATCTCGGTTCACAGAGGTAATTACCACATGATTGAGTTTCATGCGGCGAACAGCCTCTGCTAATCGTTCTGGTTCTGTGGGGTCTAAAGGCTTGGGCTTTTTTTCAAAATCTATATCGCAGTAGGGACAGGCACGAGTACAAGCTGGCCCCATAATCAAAAAAGTAGCCGTACCAGCTTGGAAACACTCACCAATATTCGGACAGGACGCTTCCTCACAAACCGTATTGAGCGCTAAATCCCGCAAAATTTCTTTAACGTTACCGACGCGCTCCCACTGAGGCGCTTTCACCCGCAACCAGTCTGGTTTAACAGTCACAATCCGTTTTCACTACTATATATATACAGAGTTATGTTAGCAAGGTTGGGAGAGTTTGGATTTTGATTTTTGGATAAATCCAACCTGAAGAAGTAGCGATTTTGAACAGCGTAGGAACTAGGACTTACCCATTGACATCAGGACTTACGCACAGGTCACGGAAAATCAAACCGCTCCAGGACACAGAGTACACACAGAGAAGTCACCAGATAAGGCTTCCTTAGATCATAACTTCAGATCATAACTTCGGTAGGAATAGGAGTTTGAGAGGTTTTTTGCGTAAGTCCTAATCTTCAACAAACGCTGACAGGGTGAGTTGCTCAATCGAGAATGACAATATTCCGAGGCTCGATACCCCATACCCATTTTCATTGAAAGCGGCAGGAAACTCCATCCCAAGAGCGGGTGAGCTTTCTGGCGCTAATAGTCGTCTAAGGGCATTGGGCATTAGTAATTTCTTCCCTATGCCCCATGCCCATTTTCATATATCTTGGTGTATGCCGGAAATGATTACTACTTATCAGATTTTGTGACTTCAAATTGTTTGCCTTTTGGCTTCAAAGTAAAGTGGGTAGACGATTGTAGAAATTTAGTAAAATTAGAACCAAGTTTTAACTTTTTGACAATTGAATTAGGAGACTGTCCGCATACTTTTTGTAATTCTGTCCCTAGTATAGATACAGATAAATTAGTTGTTGGAGACTGAGATTGCATCCTATTAATAATCTCTAACAGTAGTTTTTCTAAATCTTCTTTTGAGCCAATATCTTTAGGAGAACTGACTATTTCTACACTATTTATAGCCTCTGTTGAATTGATTTTCTCTGAAGATGCTGTGGCTTGATCGTCTTGAGTTGACTTTTTCTTATTAAATTGCAGATTACATCTTTCTTGAAAAAGATTGGCGATCGCCATCAAATCGCTTAATCTAGAACTAATTGATTCTTGTTCAGACTTAATTAAATTATCAATTTTTTCAACAACTTTTTCTAAAGAGGGAATTTCCGTTACTAGTGGTAATGAATAATAGATAAATTTTCCAGTATTGCGGTTTTCTATATATAAAATTTGTGATTGTCTCCGCACCCAATAGACAAGCATACCTTGGTTTTGTAGTTCATTGCAGAGGTGGCTTAAAATTCTATCTCCAGAACAGACTAATATTTCTTTAACTGTTGGATAATAACGTGACAGACCCGCACCGAAGGCAATCATTTTCGCATCAGCACTATCTTTACCCTCTGGCACATGAACAAGTTGATAGCCACGCTCATATAGTTCTATATCCTGCTTGCTATTGCTCGGATTTTTCCAGTTAGCAAAGGCAATCTTTACCTGTAGAGGATAATTACAAATACTAGCTAAAAAGTTTTCAGCAGGAATATCTAATTTGAGGTTTTCTACATCTAAAAGTAGCAGAGAAATTCCTCGATCTAATTTAGTTTTGCTTTCAATTTTTTGGTGAATTTTCTGAATAAATTGGGAAAACTCAGGAGATTCCAGCCATTCAGGTGATAAGACAGTTTGCAAAAGTTCATTAACTAAAGTTAAAGCAAAAGATTGGTCAACCTCCTCTGTAGCCTTTTCTGTCAGCGAGTTTTCTATCAAAGAAAGTTCTGTTGCTTCAGCTAAAGGTAATTGAGTATGTCCGTTACTATCTGCAATCAACTGATTTTTCAGGGAATTGACTAATGCAGGCTCAAAAAATTGTTTACGGCAATTTTTGCACAAATAATACTGTTTACCGTTCCGACGACCGTTTTTGCGGTATGAAGTTGATTCACATCGGGGACATTTCATCTTGTTATTCAGCTTGTCTTGTGCTGATAATCACTTCTGTGTGCGCAATCTGAAAAGTTTAATTCATAAATTTTAATATAATGGCCGAGGTAAGTTTTGGGATATTGTTATTTTGTAAATATAAGTAGCTGTCATGAATTGCGTACAAGACAGATGAAAAAGGGAAGCTTGGGCTAGGAACTAGTATTTTTTACTTGGTACACAACAGTTTTTTATGTCAGTCAATCACGGAAAAATCCCACAACCAAAGATGAAAATCTCTGTTCCCCAAGTTTAAGCGCCTCTATTTTCTAGCTAGGTAGGGCATTGTCCACCATATCTTGGTTATGGTGGACAATGCCCTACCTACACTTAAGCTTCCAGAGCAGATCAGTTTTTCAATAATCAAACCGGATTTTTATATACTACGAGATTAGGTAGTTTGCAGACACAGGCTACTAAAGATTTTGGAGGTGGTATCAAATTCAACCAAGCGGCCAATCTGACTGTCATTGTTGTCAAAGCAAGCTGTAAAATCTGATAAGCGAGTAACCTGGCGCATATTGTGGCTAACAATCACAATTGTGTAATCAGAGCGTAAACTCTGGATTAACTCCTCAACTTTTCTGCTAGCGATCGGATCGAGGCCAAAACAAGGCTCATCCATTAAAATAACTTTTGGTTTGACGGCTAACGCACGAGCAATACACAGACGTTGTTGTTGTCCACCAGAAAGCTCCAAAGCCGATTTGTACAGCTTATTTTTGACTTCATCCCAGAGGTTAGCACTTTTAATCGCAGATTCAATAATTTCATCTAGTTCTGCTTTCGGATGCCATCCTAAAAGTTTCACCCCATAGGCAATATTATCGTAAATGCTCATGGGAAACAGATTTGGTTCGGGAAATATCATGCTGATTTGGCGACGCACCCGATTTAAACTTACACGACGCTCGTAAATATTTTGACCAATAAATTCTACTTTTCCTTCAATTTTTACTTTTTTGTCAGGCTCGGTCATGCGATTGAGAGATTTGAGAAAAGTAGATTTACCACAATTACTAGGGCCAATAATTGCTGTTACTTTGTTTTGATAAATATCTACTGAGATATCTTCAAGTATCTTTTTATTATCGTAATAAAAACTAAAATTGCTGACTTTTATGGCTGGGAGTAAGTGATTCATGTTGATTAATGTGCGATCGCAAACTGGATTGAGCAGAACGGTTAATTGTTTAGTTTTTATGAAGTTAAGTAGAAATGCACAAAGACACTGAATAAAAAACCCAATTATGTAACCGGGACTAAATGTCGCTCAAACTCTCTTATTGTCCGCCTTACGCCTAGAAAGCAGTAGCAGACTTTCTCACTTGTACCCATTTATTCACGACAATTGCGTAAAGTTTTTATAAACTTTACAGAAAAAATATAAAAAAATTATAATCCTACAGATAAATACAGATATATACAGATATATACAGATAATTAATCTCTACTTCTCAAAGGTAAAAATATTCTTATCCGATTTATCAGTAGTTCAAATTAATTACACAGAACACGCTTAACGATTTAGCCGTTATGTGTCATTAATGTCATATCTATATATCCGTAGGAATAATTATTATATATATAGCTGATGCATATATCCTTGGTATGTCCTTGATGTGAAGGCCTGGTTGCAATTCCAGCCATGATGGCGCATCCTAGCTCATGCTTCTCATCAAAAACTTCATCATCTTTGAGATCTAATAACTAGTCTTCAATAAAATTAAATTGGGGAATGTAAGAGAATAAGAAACAACGGATACTATTGCTATTTCCAATTATTAATTTGCGAAGGTAGATAGTATCGCTGCCGAGTAAGTCAAAAGTCAAAAGTCAAAAGCTTAATACATCAAGGCTTGTGACTGTTTGAAATGGTAGCTTTATTTACGCCGTGTTGTACTAGTAACTTAATTTAGACGGGTTAAAACGTAGTCGCGTGTACGGTAATCTACCGGATTAGCAAAGATTTTAGCAGTAGTAGCAAATTCAACCAGGCTACCAATATGATTTTCATTGGTATGAAAAAAAGCTGTAAAATCTGATAAGCGAGTAACTTGCCGCATATTGTGGGTAACAATCACAATTGTGTAATTAGAGCGTAAACTCTGGATTAGTTCCTCAATTTTCATGCTAGCGATGGGATCAAGTCCAAAACAAGGCTCATCCATTAAGAGAATTTTTGGCTTGACGGCTAAAGCACGCGCAATACAAAGACGTTGTTGTTGTCCACCAGAAAGATCTAAAGCTGATTTGTGCAGTTTATTTTTTAGTTCATCCCAGAGGTTAGTACTTTTAATAGCAGATTCAATAATTTCATCTAATTCTGCTTTCGGACGCCATCCTACAAGTTTCACCCCATAAGCAACATTATCATAAACGCTCATAGGAAATAGATTTGGTTTTGGCAATACCATACTAATTTGGCGACGCACCCGATTTAAGTTAACACGACGCTCGTAAATATTTTGACTGAAAAATTCTACTTTTCCCTGAATACGTACTTCTCCTTCTAGTTCGGCCATGCGATTGAGAGATTTGAGAAAAGTAGATTTACCACAATTACTAGGTCCAATAATTGCAGTTACTTTGTCTTGATAGATATCTATTGAGATATCTTCAAGTATCTTTTTCGTATCGTAATAAAAACTAAAATTGCTGACTTTTATGGCAGAGACTAATTTATTCATGGTCACAAAGGCGTGATAGCAAATTTGAATGATCAGAAAAGTTAAAATTTCTTTCTCTATGAGATTATTTCTACTCTTTTATTGAGAAAATATTTGTAAATTATTTGTAAACTTCTATATAGAAGTAAAATATTTTCAATAGTAGAGTCTGTGAGAAGTTGTTAAATACATACTCTGTAAATCGCCTTTGAGCTTTAAACAAGCTATCAATTTGTTAACAAACCATAATTTTACTTGCTATAGGACTCTTATTTGATTTGTGCGAAGCTAGGTACACTTTTATTCTTTCTTTCCTGTTCCCTGTTTCCTCTTCCCGGTTCCCTCCATACGCAAACAGTTTCAAAAATTAAAACGGATTTGATATTACAAGTTACCCTCCATATAACCACTAGTTAACTTTTATATTACCTGAGTACGTCAAATTTCAGTTAGTGAACTGTTCACTCATATGTTCACTAGCTCTTAAATTTTAAAAATTATTGTGGTTTTGGATTGATTGGGCGGCAATTGCACGTCCGATAAATGAGGAGTATCCTGGTGAGCAAAATGAACTTGAAGCTTAATAGCTTGACAGTCTTAGGTTTAATGTCATTGGTCACAGCCACCTTTGGTTTATCAATGTCTGCGGTTCAGTCCCAAAGTGTTAACACAATTCAAGTAGATGGTTCTAGTACCGTCTTCCCGATTACCGAAGCAGCAGCAGAAGAATTTCAAAAGTCCCAAGGGGGTAGAGTTCGAGTTACTGTTGGTATTTCTGGTACTGGCGGCGGCTTCAAAAAGTTTTGTCGCGGTGAGACTGATATATCCAATGCTTCTCGTCCTATTCTACAGAAAGAGATTAATGATTGTAAAGCTAATGGCGTTCGTTATGTAGAACTACCAATAGCTTATGATGCTCTAACAGTTGTAGTTAATCCTCAAAATAACTGGGCAAAGAATCTGACAATTGCTGAACTCAAGAAAGTTTGGGAGCCAGGCGCACAGGGTAAAGTCAATAACTGGAGCCAAGTGCGTTCAGGATTCCCCAATGCGCCCTTAAAGTTGTTTGGCCCTGGTACTAATTCTGGAACCTTTGACTATTTTACTGAAGCTGTGGTTGGCAAAGCTAAATCTAGCCGGGGTGATTTTACTGCCAGTGAAGACGATAATGTTCTTGTACAGGGTATTTCCCGGGATAAAAATGCCCTTGGTTATTTTGGCTATGCCTATTACGCAGAGAATAGTAACAAACTGAAGGCTGTAGCAATTAATGGTGTATTGCCTTCGGAAGCTACAGTAAAAAATGGCACTTATACTCCTTTATCTCGTCCTCTGTTTATCTATGTCAGTTCTAAGGCTATTGATAAACCAGAGGTGAAGCAGTTTGTGAAATTTTATTTGCAGAATGCTGCTAAATTCTCCAAAGAGGTAAGATATGTTGCCCTACCAGGGTCAGCTTATACTACCGCCCAGAGCCATTTCAGTAAAAAGAGATTTGGTAGCGTATTTGGTGGTAAGGAAGCAGTTGGTTTAAAAATTAACGAGCTGCTAAGCCGTGATGCTAAGGAATAAACCAATTCCTGAATTTTGAATTGAGGTGAATTATAAATATCTCACCCACCTAGCCTCCCTCTCCTAGCAATAGAGAGAAGAGTAGAAGAAATAATCAGCGTTTTAAGCTTCTGTCTTTCTAGGCGAGAGGTCAAAATTCTGTGCGTCGAACTCAAGTTAAATTCGCGCAAAATTCAAAATTTATTAAAGGGAGGTTTTTACCTCTCTTTATCTTACTTGCAATTCATATTTCCAGCATGATTGGTACAAAACAAACTCGACTTTCTCCCAAGCTAATGCGTAATATACGAGAACGGACAATTGAGTTTGTCTTGTTTCTTGCAGCACTTTCTTCTGTGGCGACTACCTTAGCGATTGTTGCTATTTTAGTTTACGAATCTATATTATTTTTTCAGCAAGTATCTTTATGGAAGTTCCTCACAGATAGCCAATGGACACCGTTGTTTGATGACAAACACTATGGGATTTGGCCTTTAGTGTCAGGAACTTTAGTTACCACAGTGGTTGCCTTATTAGTAGCAGTGCCATTAGGTACAATTATTGCAATTTACTTGAGTGAATTTGCACCACCATTAGTGAGAGAGGTAGTCAAACCAGCTTTAGAATTATTGGCAGGTATTCCCACAGTAGTTTATGGGTATTTTGCATTATTATTTGTTACACCTTTGTTGCAGGTGATATTGCCAGAACTACCTGGTTTTAATATGTTGAGTGCGGGTTTAGTCATCGGGATTATGATTATTCCCTATGTCAGTTCCTTGAGTGAAGATGCGATGCGTGCAGTACCAGCAGATTTACGGGAAGGTTCTTATGCAACGGGTGCTACCCGGTTGCAAACAGCTTTGCAAGTTGTATTACCAGCATCGATTTCTGGGATATCAGCAGCTTATATTTTAGGAATTTCCCGTGCAGTTGGTGAAACGATGATAGTCGCGATCGCAGCTGGCGGTCAACCCAATCTCACCTTGAACCCGATGGAACCAGCTGCAACCATGACTGCTTATATTGTTGCAGTTAGTTTAGGCGACTTACCACATGGAACTTTGGAATACGAGACTATCTTTGCTGTGGGACTGACTCTCGTGCTGATGACTTTGGTATTCAACATCATCGGTCATTTCCTCGCCAAGCGCTATCGAGAAATTTATTAGTTTGTCAGTTGTCATTTGTCATTAGTTATTTAATTACGAATTACGAATTACGCCTTCTATTATGACAACTCAAAATATGCGGCAAGTTCGCAATATTATCAAACGCAATAAGCTTACTGAATATATTTTTGGCATCGTTGGTTTATTGTCGATGCTGATTGGGATTGTCACTCTTTTTGCACTCATATTTGATTTATTTAGTGACGGTGCGCCGCGTCTTTCTTGGCAATTTTTTACTTCTTTTCCCAGCCGCAGGGCAGCAAATGCAGGTATCCTCTCCGCTTGGGTGGGAACGCTTTTAGTAATGTTAGTAACAGCATCAGCGGCAATTCCTATTGGTCTAGCATCAGGAATTTATTTAGAAGAGTATGCTAAAAAAAATTGGGTTGCCGATTTAATCGAAATTAATGTCACCAATTTGGCTGGTGTTCCCTCCATAATTTATGGTTTGTTGGCTTTGGGTTTATTTGTCTATGGTTTCAAGCTTGGCCCTAGTGTAGTAACTGCGGGGTTGACATTGGCACTGTTAGTGCTACCAGTGGTAATTGTTACCACTCGTGAAGCGTTGCGTGCTATTCCTAATAGTATCCGCGAAGCTGCCTATGCTACAGGGGCTTCTAAGTGGCAAATGATTTGGGATCATGTTCTACCTTATTCAACTGGTAGCATTTTCACAGGAATTATTGTGGCTTTAGCACGGGCTATAGGTGAAACTGCACCTCTAATCACCATTGGCGCACTAACTTTTATTGCCTTTCTACCAGATTCTCCAATTAAAGGCGAGTTTCCTTTTATTTCCTTTTCCTGGTTATTAGCACCTTTTACTGTTCTACCGATTCAAATGTTCGATTGGGTGTCTCGTCCCCAAGAAGCATTTCAGGTGAACGCCGCAGCCGCAGGTATTGTGTTAATTGCTATGACTTTGGCTATGAATGCTGTAGCTATTTTTCTCCGCTATCGTTTACGTCAAAAAATCAAATGGTAGAAAAAAAATCTTCAACTTTAGAAAGACCAATCAAAGCTGCGGTTAATTACTTGAATTTCTATTATGGTGGCAAAGTTCACGCTCTCAAGGATATTAATCTACCAGTAGGTGATAAACAAGTAACTGCACTGATTGGGCCTTCTGGATGTGGTAAAACTACTTTGTTGCGCTGTTTCAACAGGATGCACGATTTGTATCCGGGAAATCGTTATCGCGGGGAAATTACTTTAGAACCGGATGGGATTAATTTATTGAGTAATAAAGTTGATCCAATTGAAGTCCGGATGCGGATTAGCATGGTGTTTCAAAAACCTAATCCTTTTCCTAAGTCAATTTATGAAAATGTGGCTTATGGTTTGCGGGTGCGAGGTGAATCTAAACGGGCAATTATTGATGAGAAAGTGGAGAAAGCTTTGCGTGGTGCAGCTTTGTGGGATGAAGTTAAAGATAGGTTGCGGGATTTAGCTTTTAACCTTTCTGGTGGTCAACAGCAACGGCTTTGTATTGCCCGTGCTTTAGCAACTGACCCAGAGATTGTATTATTTGATGAGCCAACATCGGCTTTAGATCCGATCGCAACTTCTAGCATTGAAGAGTTAATTACTCAACTTAAGCAAACGGTTACCATCCTGATTGTAACTCACAATATGCAGCAAGCTGCCCGTGTTTCTGACTATACGGCGTTTATGTATTTAGGTGAGTTGGTCGAGTTTGGTAAAACAGAGGCGATTTTTAATTACCCAGAAAATAAAAAAACCGCAGATTATGTCAGTGGATTATTTGGGTAAGGGTCAATAATTCTCCTTGTCCCTCCGTTCGCGCAGCGTCTCCCCTTGGGAGAAGTTCTGATCGGAGGAAGCCTCCGCTCAGACTTCTCTCCTTGTCTCCCTCATCCCTGAGTGCAATTGACACTAGTAAATTTGCAAATAGATAAACCCAGCAGGTGTCAGATAATCAGACTGCCTGCCAGGGTTTAGTTTTATATTCTGGCCATGTTTGATCTGGTTAACGCTTATTTGTAATAAATAATGCTTTATCCTTATTTAGGTTAACCAAATTGTGCAGCATCAGTCGTTAAGAAAAGTAAAGAAATTGGTTAAGTTGTAGTTAATAGAGAAATATCACCTGTTAATAATTTCTTCCATTTTGGAGGGAAAAAATCATGCAGGAATAAACTCACAGGAAGTGTGAAGCGAATTGTGTTCAAGGTAGAAATTTTTGGGGAATCATCTTAGTTAAGGCTATCGGTGAATTCAGATCTGTGCCAGCAGCCTGCAAAATGAACCAAAATTTCTAGTTTATGAACACCCATCCATCATCCAGTAAATTCCGGGCATTGCCATTACAGCTTGTCCTCATCGTTCCTTTTGTGGTGCAAGTGTTTGGCGCAGTGGGGTTGGTGGGATATTTGTCATTCAAAAATGGTGAAAAAGCGGTTCAGGATCTAGCCGCGCAGTTGATGAAGCGAACCAGCAGCGAGGTAGATCACCATTTGGATGCTTACCTATCGATTCCCCATAAAGTCAACCAAATCAATGCTGATGCAATTCGGATGGGGTTGCTGAATGTGCGCGATCGCAAAACCGTTGGTAAGTTCTTCTGGCACGAAATGCAAGCCTATGACTTGACTTACATTAGCTTCAACCTTCCTACAGGAGAAGGGGGTGGAGCAGGCCGTTACGATGGCAAGACTGTCACTATTGACGATAATGTCGCCAAAACGCCCAGTCTACCGAAAAATATGATCACTTACTTGACGGACAACGATGGCAACCGGACTCAAATCCTCACGACTGCTACCTGGGATACCCTCAACGAGATTAATTACACCGAACCCGCCAAAGCTGGAAAAGCGATATGGAATCGCATCTACACTTACTATGATCCCGCTTTTCCTCCTTATATTGTGGCATCGGCAGGTCGCCCGGTTTATGATGCCAGCAAAAAGCTGATTGCTGTGGTGGGGGTTGACATCCATCTGTTGAAATTGAGCGAATTTTTGCGAACTTTAGATATCAGTCACTCTGGGCAAGTGTTGATTATGGAGCGGGATGGGATGTTAGTTGCCAATTCCGCTCAGGAGCAACCTTTTACTGTTACCAATAACGAAATTAAACGCCTCAAAGCAATAGACAGCCCCAATTTAGTTGTTCAAGGTATTGCCAAGCAGCTGCAAAAAAGCATTCCCAACCTCAAGACAATCACCAATACCAAGAAATTGAACATCAATTTTCAAGGCGAAAAATATCATGTACATATTGCTCCCTGGCGTGACCAATATGGCTTGGACTGGTTGGTTGTGACCAGCGTTCCTGACAGCACCTTTATGGCACAAATTAATGCCAACACCCAGACTAGTATTTTACTTTGTTTTGGGGCGCTAGTGGTGGCAACCGGGGTGGGTATCTTTACCTCTCGTTGGATTGCGCGTCCCATCCTGCGCCTGAATCAGGCAAGTCAGGCAATGGCAAGCGGTGACTTAGAGCAGACAGTCATAGAGGGTAATATCCAGGAACTCAACATTCTTGCCCATTCCTTTAACCACATGGTAGGGCAATTGCGCGAATCTTTCACTGCCTTAGAAAAAAGTAATGCAGTTCTAGAAGAACGGGTAGAAGAACGCACCGCCCAACTGCAACAGGCAAAGGAAGCCGCCGAAGCTGCCAACCACAGCAAAAGCAAATTTCTTGCTAACATGAACCACGAATTGCGAACCCCTCTGAACGGTATCCTCGGCTATGCTCAAATCCTCCAGCGCGATCCAGCAACCACCGACAAGCAGCAAAAGGGATTGGGCGTGATTCATCAGTGCGGTTCTCACTTGTTGACGCTAATTAACGACATTCTGGATTTGTCTAAACTGGAGGTGCAGAAAATGGATCTCTATCCCCAGGATTTCCATTTGGCAAACTTCCTGACAACTACGGTGGAAATCTGCCGCATTAAAGCCGAGCAAAAGGGCATAGGGTTTCATTACCAGCTGGCTGATAAATTACCGATCGCAGTTCACGCAGATGATAAACGCCTACGGCAGGTGTTGCTGAACCTCCTGAGCAATGCAGTGAAATTTACCGACTTTGGCAGCGTGACATTTAGCGTTGAAGCAATAGAGAATGGGGAAAGTGGCGATCGCACAAGAATCCGCTTCCAGGTAGACGATACGGGTATTGGTGTGGCAGCAGAAAAACTAGCAGCCATCTTTTTACCCTTTGAACAAGCCGGAAAACGCGATCGCAATATTGAAGGTACAGGGTTAGGGTTGGCAATCAGTCAGCAAATTGTGCAGATGATGGGCGGCACAATTCAGGTTAAAAGCATTCTTGGCAAAGGCAGCACTTTCTGGTTTGATATCGATTTGCCCACCGCCGCAGATTGGCTCTCTCAGACTGCAACTGCCCACCAAAAGGTGATCGGCTATCAAGGCGAACGGCGCAAAATTTTGGTGATTGACGATTACCGCGAGAATCGTGCTGTGGTGATTGGGATGTTAGAACCCCTAGGTTTCAAGTTAGCGGAGGCAGACAATGGGCAGACTGGATTGGAGAAAGCAATCGAGATCCGTCCAGATTTAATTATTACCGATGTCATGATGTCAAACATGAATGGGCTGGAAATGACTCGCCGCCTACGTCAACTGCCAGATTTTGCTAAAACACCGATTATTGCTTCCCCGGCCAGTTTGTCTGAGGTGGATATGCAACAGACGATGGACGCAGGCTGTAATAGCTTTTTCCCTAAGCCGATAGACTTCGCCGGACTGTTAGGTGAGTTGCAGCGCCACTTAGAGTTGCAGTGGATTTACGAAACTCCACCACAGACGAATGAAACTTCTGCTGTAGCTGACAATCTGGCGGATTGGGTCGTGCCCGTACCAGCGGAACTGGCAGCCCTTTATCAAGCAGCCCAGGACGGCTTTATGGCTGACATCCAGCAGGAAGCGAACCGCCTCAAGCAACTCAATCCCCAGTACACGTCCTTTGCTAACAAGTTGCTAGACCTGAGTCAGAAGTTTGATGATGAGGGCATAATTAATTTGCTACAACCTTATATGTAGTTATACTTATTAAAATTAATTATTAAAAATATCCATTTTTAAATTTTCTAGTTTTAATTTTGATAAGGAGTTCATCCATGATCGTTGAAACTAATGCTCGCACCGGAACTATTTTAGTAGTGGATGATAACCCCACCAATATTCAAGTTTTGTTTGATATATTAAGCGAAATTGGCTACCGAGTGGCGATCGCCAAAAGTGGGGAAGCAGCCCTACAACGCTTACAATCTTATCAGCCTGATATCATTTTACTAGATGTAATGATGCCAGGAATTGATGGGTTTGAAACCTGTCAGCGACTCAAAGCTGAATCAGCCACCCGCGAAATTCCTGTGATTTTTATGACCGCTCTTTCTGATACAGTGGATAAGGTCAAAGGGTTGAGTCTGGGTGCAGTGGATTATATTACAAAGCCCATCCAACATGAAGAAGCATTAGCACGAATTCGAGTACACCTGCAACTGCACAATTCCCAAAAGGTTCTGGAACAACGCACCAGCGAACTCTCGCAGGCGCTAGACAACTTAAAACAGACACAGATGCATTTGGTGCAGAGTGAAAAAATGTCTTCCCTCGGTCAACTGGTCGCAGGTCTAGCCCACGAAATTAATAATCCCGTCAATTTTATCTATGGCAACTTGAAACCTGCCGAAGAACATATTCAGGATTTGATTACCTTTGTCTCTTTATACCAGGAATGTCATCCTCAACCCCATCCGAAAATTCAAGCTTGGATGGAAGAGGTGGATGTGGAGTATGTGGCGGAAGACTTACCCAAGTTGCTTAATTCTCTCAAACTGGGGAGCGATCGCATCCGCCAACTCGTGCTGTCTCTGCGAAACTTTTCACGCCTAGACGAAAGCGAACTCAAACCTGCGGATATTCACGCAGGTATCGACAGCACTCTGCTAATTTTGCAACACCGCCTCAAAGCCAGCCCTGAACATCCCACAATTCAAGTCATCAAAGACTATGGAAAACTGCCAATGGTGGAATGTTATCCTAGCCAAATCAATCAGGTGGTAATGAATCTTCTCAGTAATGCTATTGATGCATTGGAAGAGTCAAGGGTTAACAGCACACCTAAAATTACTATTCGTACCTGCGTTACCAATAATAACTGGATAACGATCGCGATCGCTGATAACGGTATCGGTATCAGCGAAGAAATCCGTTCTCAACTCTTCGATCCCTTCTTTACCACCAAACCCATTGGTAAAGGTACTGGGCTAGGATTATCTATCAGCTATCAAATTATCACTCAGAAACACAACGGCAAGATTTATTGTTATTCCACTCCTGGGCAAGGAACCGAGTTTATAGTTGAGATTCCAGTACAACGAGTAATGTGTCAGATTGGTTAGGGTCATTATTTTTATTGCGATTTTGAAATTCATCTAATAACTTGTAGAAAGTATTAAAACCTTCTTGCTCATTCGCGCAATTGAGCATAATTATTTTTGCCCAATAATTCGAGGTTGACAGGTGATATTTCTTTTGTAACCAAGGCTGAAACTCTCGATAAAAATCCATTTCTTCCTTTGTAGCTGCAATTCCCAATTCTCTCAAAGCTGTTTTGAAATCTACTAGGAAATGGAACAAATCGCTGACCGAAGCTTGTCCCAGATACATACCTGGTTTGGTTTGGATTTTTTGCAAAATCTCAAATAATTTACTCATCTCTAAAACCTGCAACGATTATTTATGCAATTTCATCTAAATAATCAATCAAAAATTCTCCGCTTGGACATTCAAAATCATTTAGCCAATCCCTAACACTTAATCCTTGTATTGATAGGTTATCAAATACTCTATCTTTCACCTCCATACCGTAATGAGTTCCATTTAAAGTAATCGAATCGTTTATTCCCTGTGATTCTAGACGTTTACTAATTATATAATCCTCACCGAAAGCTGTTTGAATTTTAATAAGTAGGGCGGTGCAATTAAACATAACTGGCGAGGACTGTCATTTGTCATTTGTCATTTGTCATTGGTAAGGGTTTCAAGCCAATTTACGTTTCGTAACATAGTTTGGTTTTTTTCCACCGACTTACTTAATCCGTCCTTTAATCTCATTTTGTTTTAACCAATGCATTACAGCACAAGCACATTCATAACATTGATATAGCTCAAAATTTGCTACTATTTTACCGACTTCCTGGTATATTTCCTCATCAGATAACGCACTCACCCACCTACCCTGACCTTATATATTAATTCGTTTACTTTAATTAAGCGTAAGACGCTTATGCATCTTCTTCGGTGTGAAAGGGCAAAGAATAGCTAATAATATAAGAGAACGCTTCACAGTTCTTAATTATTCAGCTTTACTAAAACAATGGCGAGAGATTTGCGGGGATTTATCAAACTTCTGGAAGAAAGGGGACAATTACAGCGAATTTCTGCTTTAGTTGACCCAGAGTTAGAGATTGCGGAGATTTCTAACCGGATGCTGCAACAAGGTGGGCCGGGGTTATTGTTTGAAAATGTCAAAGGCGCATCCTTCCCGGTGGCGGTGAATTTGATGGGAACTGTGGAAAGGATCTGCTGGGCGATGAATATGCAGCGGCCAGAGGAATTGGAAACTCTGGGGAAAAAGCTGAGTATGCTGCAACAACCAAAGCCGCCGAAGAAGATTTCCCAAGCGATAGATTTTGGTAAGGTGCTGTTTGATGTCCTGAAAGCTAAACCAGGACGAGACTTTTTCCCCGCTTGTCAGCAGGTGGTAATTCAAGGGGAAGAGTTAGATTTAAATAAGTTACCTTTGATACGTCCTTATATAGGGGATGCAGGAAAGATTATCACCCTAGGGCTAGTAATTACCAAGGATTGTGAGACAGGTACGCCAAACGTAGGTGTGTATCGCTTGCAACTGCAATCAAAAAATACGATGACCGTACATTGGTTATCGGTACGGGGTGGGGCGAGACATTTACGCAAAGCCGCAGAACGGGGAAAGAAATTAGAAATTGCGATCGCTCTTGGTGTAGATCCTTTAATTATTATGGCAGCTGCGACACCCATACCTGTAGATTTATCAGAATGGCTGTTTGCTGGGCTATATGGCGGTTCTGGGGTGCAGTTGGCTAAGTGTAAGACTGTAGATTTGGAAGTTCCTGCGGATTCAGAATTTGTTTTAGAAGGGACAATTACACCAGGGGAAGTTTTACCCGATGGCCCCTTTGGTGACCACATGGGTTATTACGGCGGTGTGGAAGATTCGCCATTAATTCGCTTTCAATGTATGACACACCGCAAAGATCCGATTTACTTAACAACATTTAGCGGTCGTCCACCCAAAGAAGAAGCGATGATGGCGATCGCACTTAATCGGATTTACACCCCTATTCTGCGACAACAAGTCTCAGAAATTGTCGATTTCTTCTTACCAATGGAAGCTTTGAGTTACAAAGCGGCGATTATTTCCATTGATAAAGCATATCCCGGACAGGCACGACGGGCAGCTTTGGCGTTTTGGAGTGCTTTGCCACAATTTACTTACACCAAGTTTGTGATTGTGGTTGATAAAGATATCAATATTCGTGATCCCCGCCAAGTTGTCTGGGCGATTAGTTCTAAAGTTGACCCCACCAGGGATGTGTTTATTTTACCGAATACACCCTTTGATACTTTAGATTTTGCCAGCGAGAAAATTGGTTTAGGTGGACGCATGGGAATTGATGCTACCACCAAAATTCCCCCAGAAACAGACCATGAATGGGGCGCGCCACTGGAATCAGATCCAGATGTAGCGGCGATGGTTGATAGACGTTGGGCTGAGTATGGGTTAGCAGATTTGCAACTAGGTGAAGTTGACCCGAATTTGTTTGGCTACGATATGAAGTAAACGCAAAAACGCCCACAGGCTAGAAGCCTGGGGCTAAATCAACAAAGCCCACGAAGGTGGGCTAGAAGTTTTATAGACATAGGTTAAGGTAGAAGGCGTAACTTTAACTACACTTAACACTGACTACGAATATGCAGTTCAAGAACATTCTGGTAGCATCTTCCCTAGTAATTACCAGCTTTGCGATCCCTAACGCCGTTAGCGCCCAAAATCGGGGAACTACTGGCCAGTTTGATTTTTACGTACTGACTTTATCCTGGTCACCAGATTATTGTGCCAAAAATGGCGATCGCGATCCACAGCAATGCAAAGCTGGTAAGAAACTCGGTTTTGTATTACATGGGCTTTGGCCTCAGTATCAAAAAGGTTATCCGGCTAATTGTTCTACTGAAAAATTACCACTAAAAGTCAAACAGCAGTTTCCGGGTTTATTCCCTAGCGATCAGCTTTATGGCCATGAATGGGAAAAACATGGTACTTGTTCTGGTAAAACTCCTCAACAATATTTGGCATTATCTAAACAATTAAAAAATTCTGTTGCTATTCCTACAGCTTATAATCGTCCTAGCAAACCTTTCCGCACAACAATTCAAGGACTCCAAAATACCTTTGTTAATGCTAATCCCGAATTAAATAGTAATAGCATAGCTCCTTATTGTTCTGGCTCAGGAAGATTTTTGCAAGAAGTTTTCTTTTGCTATTCTAAAGACGGTAAACCAGGTATTTGTAGTGAGGAAATTCTTAACATGTCTCGAACAAGCTGTGGACAGTCAGATTTTTTAGTAAGAAATGTGAGATAGTCATTAGTCATTAGTCATTTGTCATTTGTCATTTGTCATTTGTCATTTGTCATTTTTCTTCCTTGTCCCCCATCAATGACTCTTGACTAATGATATGCTGCTTGTGAATCTTCACTATTAGCATCAGCTATGAACCCTGAAGTCGTTTATCGCAGCATCCTCACACCGTTAACTTTTATTCAACGCAATGCTAAAGTATATAGCCATAAAGTCGCGATTATATATAATCAAAAACGCTTCACTTACGGCGAATATGCAGCACGGATCAATTGTTTAGCCTCAGCATTGCGTGATGCTGGACTGGAAAAAGGCGATCGCGTCGCCTTTTTTTGTTTCAATACTCCCCCCATGCTAGAAGCCCATTTTGCAGTACCTTTGGCTGGGGGTGTTTTAGTATCTATTAATACTCGATTAACTTCCCAAGAAGTTGCTTATATATTAAATGATTGTGGTGCTAAATTTTTGTTTGTTGATACAGAATTAGCAAATATCATTCGACCGATTAAAAATACTTTAGAGACTGTCAAACATATTATAAATATCAGCGATATACCAGAATTTGCACCTTTAAATGGGGAAGATTATGAAGCATTTCTCCAAACTGGGAATCCTACTCTTTTACCTTGGGTAATTACTGATGAAATGGAGACAATTTCAATTAATTATACTAGTGGAACTTCTGGGAAACCCAAGGGTGTAATGTATTCCCATCGAGGCGCATATATTAATTCTTTAGGAGAAATAATAGAGACAACATTAACTGCTGATTCAGTTTATCTTTGGACTTTGCCGATGTTTCACTGCAACGGATGGTGTTTTACTTGGGCGGTAACTGCTATCGGTGGGACTCATATTTGTTTGCGTAAATTTAACCCTAGCCATGTTTGGCAATTAATTCAACAAGAAGGAGTTACACATTTAAATGCTGCACCTGTAATTTTAATTTCTCTTGTAAATAATCGCGACTGTCCGGCATTTTTAGAAAAACCTCTCACCATCACCACAGCAGGCGCACCACCTTCACCAACATTGATTGGCAAAATTAGCGAAATAGGTGCAAAAATTATTCACGTTTATGGTTTGACGGAAGTTTATGGCCCTTATACAGTGGGCGAATATCAATCGAATTGGGACGATTTAAATATTACCGAAAAAGCAAAACTTCTGGCGCGTCAAGGCGTACCTTATATTGGAGGAGATGGGTTACGAGTTGTCGATCAAAATATGAATGATGTCCCCGCTGATGGACAAACAATGGGTGAGGTGCTGATGCAAGGAAATATGGTGATGACAGGCTATTATAACGACTCAGAAGCGACCGCAAGGGCATTTAGGGGCGGATGGTTTCATAGTGGCGACTTAGCAGTGATGCATCCTGATGGTTATATTGAAATCCGCGATCGCATGAAAGATATCATCATTACTAGCGGCGAAAATGTCTCTAGTATTGAAGTTGAACAATGCCTTTATCGCCATGAAGCCGTGTTAGAGTGTGCTGTTATTGCCATACCTCATCCCAAACGCGGTGAAGTACCCAAGGCGTTTGTTACCTTGAAAGAGGGCGTAGAAGTTACAGAACAAGAATTAATTCAATTTTGTCGCCAGCAAATTGCTGCTTTTAAATGTCCTACTACGATTGAATTTACTATTCTGCCCAAAACTAGTACAGGTAAAATTCAAAAATATCTGTTACGCGAGAAAGAATGGGTAGGTTTTGAAAAGAGAATTTATGGTGGCTAGTGCAGAAGTCAACAGTCAACAGTCAACAGTCAACAGTCTGTAGGGGCGGGTTCTGTGAGATCTTTACAAAGAAAACAGATATGTCGGTTAAACCCGCCCGTACAAACCCGCCCGTACAACAGTCAACAGTCAACAGTAGTAGATGTGGTGCGTTAGCGTTTAAAAATGATGTCGTACAGTGACAGCAGAATCTCCACCACAATGAGAATTACTACATACCACTCTACTCGTTGGCTACTGCTATGCTGCATAAACTCCAGCACTGTTTGTGCAGTTTGGGAAATTAGCTCTAGTTTACGTTCCAAAGCATGGTGACGCTCACGAATTTCGTATTCATCTTCCAAGCGCAGATATAAATTTTCTAGCTGTGGGGATTCCCAAAGCAACTCTGGCTTATCGATAATCTCTACTCTACCCACAATCTTATGTTGAACTAGCAACGTAGTACCGAGTTGACGCAGTAATTCCCGACTCTGGCGTGTACTCCTGTGTTCACTCTGGAGACTAGCAGCAAACGGTTCAATTTGATCGAATACAGTAGCTAGGCTAGTTTCATAATGAGACAGCACAACACTCTTAGCGAGAATATCAGCCACGATCTGCAAGCGTTCTATACTAAAATCATGGAGTAAAATTTTTCCTTCCTTCACTCTCTCACTTTCGGCAAGTTTGAGCTGAATTTCTACCTCTTCTGTTTCCGGGTTAGCAAAAGGGTCAATAACTTGAGAGGATAGTTTAGTTAAGAAAGCTACCTTTTCTACAGGCTCAAGGTTAAACAGGACAACTGCACCATAGCCCAGCAGTACTGCACAGCCATGCTCACCGACTGTAACCATAATTGGCATAGTCGCCAAGCAAACGTAATTCTCCAATGATTGTAGGTTAATTTTCTTACCAAGGAATAGGGCCTGCGCTCTAAAGTTACCTCTGTCATGAAAAAGAAGTTTTTGCATTGTCGCCCTATGCTATGTTCTGCCTGTTAACCTATGGAAGTAGCGATCGCAATTGATCTGGCGTTATTGCAGATCACTACAATCTCAGCTTACCAAGAAACCTGTCCACCACTACCATGCAACGAATTGCACCCAATTGATAGCTAGCTCAAAAGTATACCAGATAAGTCTGAGAAATTCCCTTGCTTTAAAAACCTGTGTAAAGCTGTAGGAATAAAGTGAAATATTCTCCTGTGCCTTAGTTCTCAACTACCTTGTGCAAATATGCCTTCTATTACTTACAATCGCAGCGACAGCCAACAGCCACAAAGTGTCACCATCAAAGGATATGTTATCCGTCCGGGATTACATGTTGTCAGCCACGAGCAGATTAAGTTAGTCCGCGAACAAATAGAACACAATTCTCAACTGGAAAATTTGGTAAGTCAAGGTGTGATTAAGTTGAGTGGTTAATCATCTGCTATGAGCGATTTAATCATAAATAGGACTTACGCAAGTGTCATATTTTTTCAGCCAAAACCGTCCAGAGCGGAGCCGGAGACGCTCCGCCTCCGGTCAAGAGTCAAATGTCCAAAAAATCTTGACCATTGACTATTGACTATTGACTCTTGACCAGAATATATGTGCCAGTTGCGTAAGTCCTGATAAAATTAAGGTGGACAAATTGCCCACCTTTTTAGCTAAATATTCCTTCTAATTTCTCAGCCTCAAGCTATCGTCACCTCTGGGGATAAATAAACATCCTGAATAGCGTGAAATAGTTTCACACCTTCCTCAAAGGGACGCTGAAACGCCTTACGCCCAGAAATTAATCCTGTACCACCAGCGCGTTTGTTAATCACCGCTGTGCGCACTGCTTCTGCAAAATCATTTTTACCAGAAGCGCCACCAGAATTAATTAATCCTGCACGTCCACAGTAACAATTGAGTACTTGGTAACGAGTTAAATCAATTGGGTGGTCGGTTGTCAAATCTGTGTAAATTCGCTCGTTGGTTTTACCGTAAGATTCACCAGTGGCTTTGGCTACACCACCGTAACCATTATTATTTTCTGGTAACTTCTGTTTAATAATGTCGGCTTCTATTGTGACACCCAAATGATTTGCTTGTCCGGTAAGATCAGCTGCAACATGATAGTCTTTATCTTGTTTAAAAGCATTGTTCCGCAGATAGCACCAGAGAATAGTTACCAAGCCTAATTCATGGGCATATTTAAATGCTTGACTGATTTCTTGAATTTGCCTGGTAGACTGTTCTGAACCAAAATAAATCGTCGCACCTACTGCTGCTGCGCCCAAATTCCAAGCTTGTTCGACATCAGCAAATAATATTTGGTCAAATTGATTGGGAAAAGTCAACAGTTCGTTGTGATTTAATTTGACGATAAAAGGGATTTTGTGAGCATATTTGCGCGCAACACTGCCCAATACACCCAAAGTTGTCGCCACAGCATTACAACCGCCAGCTATTGCTAACCGCACAATATTTTCTGGATCAAAATAAATCGGATTAGGTGCAAAAGATGCTCCGGCTGAATGCTCAATACCTTGGTCTACCGGCAGAATTGAGAGATAGCCCGTATTTGCCAAACGACCAGTAGAATAAAGTTGTTGGAGATTACGCAACACTTGGGGATTGCGATCGCTGTTTAACCAAACTCGATCAATAAAATCTGGTCCCGGTAAATGTAGTAAATCTTGAGAAACTTTTGCTTTGTAGGTCAGCAGATCTTCTGCTTCTTTACCTAAAAAAGACTCGATAGAACTACCTGCTAAGAGCGTTGCCGTCATGGTTTTTTCCTCAAAAACTGAGTAAATGACCTTGCTTTTAAGATAACACTCTTACTATTTATAACTTATTACCCTAGCCGCTAATTAAACTCTGTTTAATTCTAGGTTTTTTCTTTTGCTTCGGAGCGATCGCAATTATTCACAATATAAATAAATTGTTTTTTTTACAATATATCTTTAGGTATATATTTAGCGACATTATTATTAATAATTTGTCAGTTGTCAACAGTCAACCATCAACAGTCAACAGTCAACAGTCAACATTCCCCTGATCCAATTCAATTACCGCTTGTGACATCCGGATTGTTGCAAAGGGTGGGGAAACCCTACGCATCTGTCGCATTCTTTTTTCCAATTGGTATTCCTACAGGGAAGTCGGAAGTTGCTACAGACTACGCGAAACACGGAAACGTCAACCCTGAAGCTGATTCCGGGAACCCTGAAGTTGATTCTGGGTACGCGAAACACGGAAACGTCAACCCTGAAGTTGATTCTGGGTACGCGAAACACGGAAACGTCAACCCTGAAGTTGATTCCGGGAACCCTGAAGTTGATTCTGGGTACGCGAAACACGGAAACGTCAACCCTGAAGTTAATTCCGGGAACCCTGAAGTTGATTCTGGGTACGCGAAACAGACAAATTAGTCCGTAAACAAGGGTTTAATTATGCAACTGTAGCAACTCAAATCCCTGTGAGTGGTAGGATGTTGGAGTAGCTGCTTGACTCGTTGCGATCGATGAATAAACCATTGGATGAAGCGCTTTCGGTTGAAATTTCTCAACGCATCAAAAGCAAAGCCAAAAAAACCTTTGATAATGCTTATAAAGCAGCACTGGCGACTGAGAAAGCAAAGTATGTCCAGGGATTTTTAGTGTTTCCTGGTCAGCCGTATCGACCCATTGAACACGCTTGGGTTGAATTAGAAGAGTCTATTGTTGATCCAAACCTACCCTATCTGCAAAAAAATACCAAGTATTTTTACTACTTTCCCGCAGAAAGCTTCACTGTCAAGCAACTAAAAGCAATCATCGAAGAATCTAAAGAAGATTATCCCGAAGATGACCCCCTACCAATTTATGGCGACGCACCTTATGAATATTATGGTGATGTGATGTTAGGTGGTAAAAATTACTTGAATGCATATCAAGCCGCAGAGGCTAAAAGCAAAGAAATTAATCAACCTAATCTGGAGAATAATTAACAAAATAATTACTAATTCGTAATGACGCTCGTTCCTCGCTACCGCTTCGCTAACGTAATTCGTAATTAAGAATTTATTAATATCCTGACATACGAATTGTCGCAAAGCAAAGGGCGGGGAGACCCATACGTGTCAACTTAACATGAAACCCTTGCCAAAGCTTGATTTTGAATTAAATCGCTTAACATCAAGATCCGCGTTACCCCACCCCAGTTTTGTCTAAAGCCAAAACGTCCCCTCAGAGTTTACGGGGAGGGGATTAAGGGGTGGGGTGAAAGACTTGTGGGATAAGCGTTTTAACTTAAGTTGACACCAATGGGGGAGACCCCGCCCCTACGGATGTATCTGTGTTATGATTTTTTATAATTGCTGGTATTACGAATTTTCATAATTAATTAAGATTTGCCATCGCTACCAAAATATTCTCGATAAGCGCAAATTTTGTCTCCACGCACATCAAAAAAAACAGCTACCCGATTTTTGTAAGGTTGTCCTAATAACAGTCCTTCATCCCGAAATTCAAACACAACTGTTGTTTGGTTACTAGTAATCCGGTCTAAAGAAGTCAGCTTTATACCCTGATTAAAAGCGGTAGAAACATAGTGAAAAAACTCTCTAGCTTTTTCTTTTCCTTGATTCCAACCGTGAAATTTACCTATGGGAAACCAAAATTTAAAGTCTTCTGTCAGCATATTTAAAAACCCTTGCCATTCAGCAGTTGCTAGACCATGCTGAAAATGCTCAAAGGCTTGCTGCGCAATTTTTAACGTATCTTCAGAAGATTGTGTCATCTTTTGAACCTAGTGTATATAAATTTAGTATGAAGCTATGCCCGAAGCGTTTTACGGCAACTTTTTTTCTGTGAAACGCTACACGAACGACGAACGCACTTGTCTCTAACTGCATTTTTGCTGTTTATTAAGCACCTGTATTCCCCGAGATTTTTAACTAAAGTTCTCACTATGAGTGATAAGTAAATAATGTTACTGTTTGAATATAAATTTAACATGAAGAAATACATAAACAACGGGGAAAACTACAATATTTTCCGGTTCGGTGTATTAAAATTATGACAAATTAATAAGCACTTTGTATTACAAATACCAAAGCTACCGTTGCTCAATCAACGGAAGAGTGTCTCCCTCAAAGATGAGGATAGTTGCGTTAGCGGGTTTCCCGATTTGAGGAGACAGCGCATTGCGACGAGACCAACGTTGCGGGAGGTTTTCCCGCAGGCGACTGGCGATATTTGCAGCGTCAAACCTTCAGCATAGCGTCGCTGTCAGCGACGCTTTTAGATCATCCAAAAGGAAGGAAGTTTCCTCAGTTGTAGCGACTGCTAAAAGGATTCACCGATTTCTAGCAACAGTCTTCAAAATGTCTGTCGCAAAGATGCAAAGAAAAATTCATACAATCAACGCATTTATGCAATGTCTCAAAGATATAGAAAGAATATCCTAGTTTTGAATAATCAAGTTTTAGAGGGAAAAAATATGCTGAATTTTGGGACTAGTCCTAAGAATCGTTTATATACAAATCTGAACAGTTACTTCTTGTTTTTAGGTTATATTCTGGGAGGGCAATCAAAGCAAGATAGAAAAGATATTGAGCTTTTTGAACAGGCGCTGTGTGAGCGGTTTGCTACTAAACATGCAATTTGCGTGTATCAATGTCGAATGGGGATATATCTTGCTGTCAAAGCTTTAATCAAGCCAGGACAAGAAGTGATTTTGTCTCCTTACAC
The DNA here is from genome assembly GCF_002368195.1 of Calothrix sp. NIES-2100. Classification (GTDB taxonomy): domain Bacteria; phylum Cyanobacteriota; class Cyanobacteriia; order Cyanobacteriales; family Nostocaceae; genus Aulosira. The sequence continues at coordinate 9,388,421 of NZ_AP018178.1, forward strand.
GATCGCGGATGTGATCAATATGGTGATTTTTGCGGGAGGGCGTCCTGTCTTTGCAGATGTGGATCGCCAAACCTGCAATATTTCTCCTACTGAGGTAGAACGTCTGATAAACCCAAATACGGGAGCCGTTTTGATTACTCATTTGCATGGAATTGCAGCTGAGGCTCACCAAATTAAGAAAATTTGCGATCGCTTTCACATCCCAATGATCGAAGATTGCGCTCAATCCTTTGGCGCGTATGAACAAGGAAAAGCTGTCGGGACAATTGGCGATGTTGGTGTCTTCAGCTTTGAAATGCATAAAAATTTAACTACCTGGCTGGGAGGAGCAGTAATTTCCAACCGCACAGATTTGGTAGAAAAAATCCGTGCTGAATTAGAAAGTTTTAGCTATCCCCCGCTTCCTGGTATTAAGCGGAAAGTTAAATCAGGATTGATACAAGACATTGCTTCCTTCCCTGTAATCTTTCAGCTATTTACCTATCCCCTACTTAGATTTAGTTACCTGAAAGACATTGAAGTTGTGAACGAAAAAGTTCGTAGAAAACCCCAAGAAAGCCAACCAGCAGAACATCTACCTGATGTATACAAGTCCTTGTACACACCATTTCAGGCTCGCCTTGGTTTATCAAGGCTGAAGTACATCAATCATGATATTAAGAAGAGGATTGATAATGCTCTGCTTTATTACGAAGGGTTGAAAGATATTGATGAATTAATTTTACCTCCTTTGCGAACTGATGGCTCTCATACCTATCTTTGGTTCCCAGTGCAATATTCGCGTCGCGATGATCTACTACGATTTATGTTTACTCATCATCGAGATATAGCGGCTGGTCATTTTACTAGCACTGCTGATTCTCCCCGATATCAAGAATTTTATCGTGACTGTCCCAACTCTAAAAAAGTTGAGCAAGAACTATTTTATTTGCCTACCTATCCTCGCTATCCTCGCCAAGAAATTGAGAAAAACATTCAGGTAATTCGCCAATATTTTCGTCAGATATCATCAGTTAGCAAACCCAAAGATATACTTACTTCCACATTAACAATGAGTAATACATAAATTTGTAGGGGCGGGTAAATCCCGCCTATAGCAATCCTATATAATTTAGGAAAATTCACGCTGTCCAGATCCCCGACTTCTTTAAGAAGTCGGGGATCTAACTTTTCACGAGAAAAGTTTATTAAGCAATAATTAGCGCCTTTATTACTGTTCTTCTTCTTCAAAAAACCAAGCTTCTGCCAAAAGTGAAAAGCCAACCAGCCAAAGCAAGCAGAAAGTCGAAACTAAAATTATTCCTGTCATAGCTATTAATTCCCCCGACTTGATTTTAGTACAGAGTTATCTTCAAGTTAGCGAGATTTTCATTGGCTCACACCAAGTTGCAACAAAGCTTGATATAGCGTTTCTCTGTCAAGTGAGGTATAGTCACCCCACCCCCAACCCCCTCCCCGCAAGCGAGGAGGGGGCTATGATGTACTTCATATGATTAGGAAATGCTATAATATTCAACTGAAGTATGAAGTATGAATATTTCAGCCTTCGGTTGACTATTGACAAATGACCAAACTAATTAGAAAGTAACTGTGCATTGAACGCCTTGGTGATGCGATCTCGCGAAAGTTCCAAGTGAGCTATCGTGGAAATATCGAGGTTTTCACCAAATTGCTTGATTTGGCTGTCAATCGCTGTTTGCAGTTGACGCAATTCATACCAAGCCAAGGTTCGCCCATCTTCAGCTGCGTCAGTATGCTGTAACATCATTTCTAGCAAAATATTCAAATGTTCCCGTTGCAAGGAACGGCGGATGCTAGAAATTGGTTTTGGATTCTGGGGAGTTAAAATTTCTGTCCAGATACCTTTTTGGAGGGTATCAAACAGTTCGGGGATGGAAAGTGCTTCTCCTGGCGGTGTTTTTAATTCTATATCTTGTAAGCGATTTAGGCGATCGCTGTTGAGGAGCGATCGCAATATCCGACTTTGGAAGCGAAAAATGCGATCGTGGATGGGATAATCTAGGCGATCGTTAGGTACAGGATTCCCCCAGTGTTGCCAACGTGACGGTGCTAGTTGATTTAATAATTGTGGTGAAAAACTAAAAGCATCCTCAGCAAAAGCATACTCTTGTAGCTTTGTCAATGCCTGACGTTGTTTGTCTAAAGAAACTGGTACAAATGCCCAAGATGTATCATCACCAGCATGAACACGTCGGAAAGACTGCCCACCAATATATTGAGAAACTAAGGTGGCGTTGCGAAAATAGTATCTCAGGACGCGATTAAATAAAACACGCAAATTACTATAGCTTTCTCCTTTCGGGAGATAACGCTGATCCAGACGTTCCCACATGACGCGGGCATTATCCATTTGCCATTGGGAATATACTAAAACATCGCTGCTCATGTCCCAGAGGTTTGCTAGGGGATTGATATCCCAAATATCTTCATCCGTAGCGTAAGATAATTCTGGCTGCGGCGACGCTAAAGCAATCTGTTCTAAAAAGCTTTTTTCTGCTTCTGGCATCATAGAATCAAGTGCAGCTTGCGGGCTTCTCTTATAACCATATTCAATTGCCCATTCGTCATAAGGCCCCACAACCCCCGGAAAATAGTCACCTTGCTGTTCTCCCTGTGGGGCGATGTTTACAGGTAAATAATCCATCACCGAACCAGCTAAACCTTTGGTTTGGGTAATTTCCGTATTATTTAATTCCTGGGGCGCTAACATGGTGCTGCCATGAAAATTATGGCGTAAACCCAGCGTATGTCCAACTTCATGGGCAATCACAGAACGCAAATATTGATGCACATATTCCTTCATGGCTTCGCTACTGGGTGTATTGTTCTGCAACAGCGATAAAGCCAGCGCCCCCATAGCTGCTTGATCTAAGGAATCCTTGCCAAAGCATATTTCCGAAGAAGGTAGAAGCAGAGAATTCTTACCCTCTCCGATCTGTCTCACTTCTCCTCCGCTCACTTCGACTTCGCTCAGTGAGCGGAGTCGTTCGCGTAGCGTCTCCGACAGGAGAACTGAGTGTTCCCCAATATCTCCACATGGGTTTTTACTCGCATTTGCATCCATCAAGGCGCGATATTCTTGCTGAATTGAACGCACCATACCTGCATCGACGATAATATCTGCATCCAATATTTCCCCGGTGAATGGGTTAACGCGCATCGGCCCCTTGGCAAAACCTGCATCTAGGGAATTGAACCAGCGGATAGTGTTGTAACGCATATCTGCGGGCTGCCAATCAGCATCATCTGGCATTTGTCGCACTTCAATGGCATTTTTAAATCCCGCTTTAGCAAAGGCTTTGTTCCACATCAGCACGCCTTCACGAATCGCGTCGCGGTACTCTAATGGCACAGCGTTTTCAATCCAAAACACAATCGGCTCCTTGGGTGGCGATAAAGGTGCATCAGGATCGGCTGGTTCTAGATGCCAACGATTGATGTAACGTACAAATGGTTTTTGAGTGCGATCGCCTGAGAAATCTTGGAAGGCTGTAATAAAATATCCTACTCTATCATCAGCAATTCTCGGTATATAACCGTTATTTTCTCTCAGTTGGGAAAAGCTGTAGTGTACTTTTAACGAGAGTGCCCGACTATCGGGTAAGGTAACTAAATTTGCACCTTCTGATGAGGAAAACCCGTAAATGGAATCAATCTCTAGATTTTCGGGAAAGCTATTGACAGCATCAAAATAAGACTTACTTGGGTCTAAGCGATAATCAGCTTGCAAAGAGTATTTTAATAAAGGAGTTAAACCTGGAAAATCCTGCATCAGCAGATTGTCTAGGTTAATCAGAATATTTTTACTACGTGGATCAATAGTGTCTATTTCCAGGGCATAAAGAACGGAATCGCTAAAAGAACGAGCAAGCGATCGCTGTTCTGGTTCACCTGGTTCTGTACGAAATTTAACATTCCGGACTACAAAATGCAAATTGTTATTTACTCGCCGGAAATAGAAAAGAAAATCAGACAGGGGTAAGCCGCTATAAATCCCACTTTCCCCCAATCCCGATTCTAATGTCACTGTAGCTAAGTAATTTTTATTCAGCTGTTCTGGTGTCAATTCTAAGTAAATTCTTCCATCTTCTGGATGGCGATAAACCGTGAATAGTCCCTCTAATTTCTCAGTTACTTTGACTATCTCCCGAAATCGCCGCCAATCTTCCTTTCGACTTTCGCCAAAAATATTGTCAGCACTGGCGATATTTTCCCATGCGGTCAGTCCAGGAAGTTCCGGCACATCAATATTTGCAAGTTGGCTGGCGACTGCGTAATTAGTTCCTAGTAACCAGTTATACAGAAAAAATAGACAAATGACTAATTTCCCGATCCAGTATTTCATCCTTTAGTTTTCCAGCTGAAGCGATTCTCGTCTTGAGGAAAAAATGTGGATTCATGCGTCTTCAGTCAGCCTTGCCAATACTTCCCAAAAAATTTGAACCTACGCACTCAATAAATCCACCGCAGTCAGACAAACAATTGTTTGTCATTACCCAAATTATCCATTTATAAGATGAAATTGATTATCTGGCAAGTTTTTATGTCTTTAGATAGATTTCTTCTCCTACTAAAGATATAGGTTTTTTCAAGTAATATCTTGTATTTAATACCAAAAAACGCCCGTAAATTGTATTTAGAGCTACATTTGGGCGCGTCAGGAAAGAAAGGTAGAGGAAGCAGAGAGGGACAAGGGGGACAAGGGAGACAAGGAAGACAAATAATTCAAAGTTTTCTCCTGTTAAGAGTTCTCTGTTCCCTTTGAGGAATGACAAATGACGAACGACCGACACGCAGATTTATTCCTAATAATTGAAAACTTAAATGATAAACATTGATTAAATTCAATGGTTATTCAAATACCACACCAATACTTTTCGGTTAAGGGGAAAAAGAGGAATGGGAAAAGGGAAAGAAAAAACCTTTAACCCTTACCCTTTCACCTTTTACCCAAAACCAATTTTAATTTCAAAACGCTTAACTGAGTAGTATTGAATACCACACTTTAAAACTTAAATGATAACCATTGAGTAAATTCAATGATTATTCAAATACCACAATAATAAATCTTTCTGATGGCTATATTTAGAAATTAGCATTTTACTAATTGACTAGTTTGCAGTCAATATAAGAATAAGAACTTTAACTATAGAAAATATATTGTTGGTAAAAACACATGGCATTACTTACAGAAGCAACTCCAGTTAATACAACTCCCGGACTGTTGACCATTGAAACTGCCCAAATCGCTGCCGAAACTACTGCAATTCGTTGTCTTGATTGGGATAGAGAACGTTTTGATATTGAATTTGGGTTACGGAATGGGACAACCTATAACTCTTTTTTAATTCAAGGTGAAAAAATTGCCTTAGTTGATACTTCTCACCGCAAATTTGAAAGTTTATATCTGGACTTAATCACTGGATTAATTGAGCCAAGCAAAATAGACTACTTAATTATTAGCCACACAGAACCCGATCATAGTGGCTTAGTGAAAAACATTTTAGAACTGGCTCCTGACATTACCATAGTTGGTGCAAAGGTAGCCATTCAATTTCTGGAAAATATGGTTCACCAGCCATTTAAATCAATATTGGTGAAAAGTGGAGAACGTTTAGCCTTAGGTAATGGGCATGAATTAGAATTTGTTTCTGCACCTAATTTACATTGGCCAGACACAATTTTGACCTATGACCATAAAACTAAAATTCTCTACACCTGTGATGTATTTGGAATGCATTACTGTGATGATCACACCTATGATGAGAATTTTCATGTCATAGAAGAAGATTTTAAATATTACTACGACTGTCTGATGGGGCCGAATGCACGTTCTGTTTTAGCAGCTTTAAAGCGGATTGAAAAATTAGAAATCGGCACAGTTGCCACAGGACATGGCCCTTTACTAAAACAGTATATTTCTGAATGGTTGGGCAAGTATGGAACTTGGAGCCGAGAACAAGCAAAAACAGAGACATTAGTAGCAATGTTTTATGCTGAAGATTATGGATATAGTGAACAATTAGTCAGGACAATAGCGCATGGTTGTACAAAAACAGGTGTAGCAGTAGAATTAGTAGATATTAATAGTGCTGAACCGCAAGAAGTTAGGGAATTAGTCGGACAAGCTGCTGGTTTAGTTATTAGTATGCCGTCCCAAAATTCAGTTACGGCTCAAGCAGCTATCAGCACTATTTTAGCAGCGGTTCATCAGAAACAAACAATTGGTTTAGTAGAGTCGGGTGGAGGCGAAGATGAACCAGTTTATCCCTTACGCAACAAATTCCAAGAATTAGGATTAACTGAAGGTTTCGCGCCTATTTTAGTCAAAGAACATCCTACCCAATCTATAGAACAATTGTGTGAAGAAGCTGGGACAGATTTAGGTCAATGGTTAACCCGCGATCGCACAATTAAACAAATTAAATCCATCAATACAGATTTAGAAAAAGCTCTAGGTAGGATTAGTAATGGACTGTATATTATTACAGCCAAAAAAGGCGAAGTTCAAAGTGCAATGCTGGCTTCTTGGGTCACACAAGCGAGTCTCAATCCTTTAGGAGTAGCAATTGCTGTTTCTAAAGACAGAGCCATAGAATCCTTGATGCATGTAGGCGATCGCTTTGTTTTAAATGTTTTAGAAGAAGGCAAATATCAAGGATTAATGAAACATTTCCTCAAGCGCTTTGCGCCTGGTGCAGATCGCTTTGCTGGCGTTAAAACTTATCCTGCAACTAATGAATCTCCCATATTAGCTGACGCTTTAGCTTATATGGAATGTGAAATTACCAGCCGCATGGATTGTGGAGATCATTGGATTATTTATAGCACTGTGCAAACTGGAAGAGTTGCCAAAATCAATGCATTAACCGCCGTTCATCATCGCAAAATTGGCAATCATTATTAAATGGGCATTGGGCATTGGGCATTTATCTCCCTTGTCCTCCTTGTCTCCTTTGCCCTCCTTCCCCAACCTCTCTGCTTTTTCATAACGCCGATCTACTTCTTACCACTTCACTAATTAATTGAGAGTGCTATATGTATCAGCCTGCTGAAAATAATCCAATCTCTATATTTCAAATCAATCGAGCGCGTATCGTTCGCAGCTTGGAATTTATCCAAGACTTGATTGTTATTTCTTTGTGTATCGGTTTATTTAGTTTCATGGTGATTCAGGTGAGAGATATGTTTCTCTCGTTGCTTCCGCCTCTAGATTTTCATCTTGTAACTGCCGATATCCTCTTTTTACTCATTTTAGTTGAGTTATTTCGACTCCTAATTATTTATCTCCAAGAACAACGAATATCTATTGGCGTAGCTGTGGAAGTTTCTATCGTTTCCGCCTTGCGAGAAGTCATTGTTAAAGGCGTACTAGAAATAACTTCGAGTCAAGTTTTAGCAACTTGTGCATTTTTACTAGTTTTAGGAGTCCTACTTTTCTTGCGAGTTTGGTTACCCCCTACCTTTGAAGGAATTGATCCAGAACAAGAAGTATCTAAACGCTATAAACGTCTCCATCAAGAAGAATTAGCGAAAAACAACGGACGTTAGGAAGAAGATGGGGAGACATGGAGACGCGGGGACGCGGAGAAATAATAAATGACAAATGACGAATGACAACTGACAACTGACCATTGACAAAGAGGTTACTATGTCTACTGCTACTTTAATACCCAATCGCCATAGAGATGTTCAGGTTGCGGATATTGGTGTAAATACGCTGATATTGCGATCGCGTACTTGGGAACGGCTAAAATTTGAGGTTGAGTATTCTCGTCAACGAGGAACTACAGCCAACTCTTATTTGATCCAAGCTGATAAAAAGGTTTTAATTGATCCGCCCGGTGAATCTTTTACGGAAATTTTCTTGGCACAACTAGCACAGCATCTAGATTTGACAACTTTAGATTATATTGTGCTTGGTCATGTCAACCCCAACCGTAGAGCCACTTTAAAAGAGTTGCTGTCTTTAGCCCCTCAAGCAACTTTAATCTGTTCTCGCCCAGCGGCTAATGCTTTAAAAACCGCCTTTCCTGAATGGGAATCACGTATTCAATCTGTGCGATCGCAAGATACCCTAGATTTAGGACAAGGACATCAACTGTCATTTATCAGCGTCCCTACTCCCCGTTGGGCTGATGGGCTTTGTACCTACGATTTGGCTACCAAAATTCTCTACACTGACAAGTTCTTTGGCGCTCATATTTGTGAAGATGCTTTATTTGATGAAGATTGGAAGGCTTTAGATCCGGAGCGTAGATACTATTTTGACTGTCTTCATGCTCCTCAATCTAAACAAGTTGAAGTTGCTTTAGATAAATTAACAGTTTTGGGTGCAAAATGTTACGCCCCAGCACATGGCCCGGTTGTGCGTTACAGCCTTAGCCGTTTTACCTATGATTATCGCCAATGGTGTCAAGGGCAAAAGTCTCAAGAGTTAAGCGTGGCTTTGCTTTATGCCTCGGCTTATGGTAATACAGCAATTCTCGCCAATGCGATCGCTCAAGGTTTGATTGAAAATGGTATTAATGTTGAATCTATCAACTGTGAACTAGCCCAACCAGCAGAGATTAGCCGCATTGTCGAAGCTTGTGATGGATTTATTATTGGTTCACCCACTTTAGGGGGACACGCACCAACTCAAGTTCAAACGGCTTTGGGAATAGTCCTCTCATCTGCGGCTAAAACTAAGCTAACTGGGGTGTTTGGTTCCTACGGTTGGAGTGGCGAAGCTATTGATTTACTGGAAAATAAGCTGAAAGATGCCAATTATCGTTTAGGCTTTGAGACAATTCGGGTACGCTTCAGCCCTACGCCGTATACTATACAGCAGTGCCAAGATGCAGGCGCTACCTTTGCCCAAAACTTGAAGAAAACGAAAAAACTGCGGACTTCCCGTCAGGTTGTAACAGAAGCCAAAGTAGATCGTACCGAACAAGCAGTAGGTAGAATTATTGGTTCTTTGTGTGTCGTCACCACTCGCGATCAAGACAACCATAAAGGTATCTTAACTTCCTGGATATCCCAGGCAACTTTTAACCCGCCAGGGATTATGATTGCGATCGCTCAAGAACAAAATGCCGATTTAATGCGTCATCCTGGGGACAAATTTGTATTGAACATCCTCAAGGAAGGCAGAAATGTTCGCCGCTATTTTTCTAATCACAGCACTTTAGGCGAAAATCCTTTTGCTAATCTTCCCACCCAAACTGCCGATAATGGCTGCTTGATTCTCTCTGAGGCGTTAGCTTATTTAGAATGTACGGTACAAAATCAACTCGAATGTGGTGACAGATACTTGATTTATGCCGTAATCGATAAGGGAGAAGTATTAGAACATGACGGTGTCACCGCCATCGAACATCGTAAATCTGGCACTCAGTATTAAGTTGGGCATGGGGCATTGGGCATTGGGCACTTGTACTGAGCGTAAAGCCTGCGGCATAGCTTCTCCTGTCGGAGAGGCTGCGCCAACGCTTAGCGCGTAGCGGACGCACCAGAAGTCGAAGTATTGGGCATTTGTCCCCCTTCCCGTGTCTCCCGTGTCCCCCTTGTCTCCCTTGTCTCTCTTGTCCCCCCTTGTCTCCCCCATCCCCGATTCAGCTATTTATCCGAAAAAATGGAAGCACCTGATAACTTTTAGTTGAGTTCGTAAAGCAGCTAATTTGTTGATCTAAGCTGGTTCAAATACTCCTGAGGGAATTGGCACAAGTTGCGGAGTTGATAAGCATATTCCCTGTCTATACCAAATCCCCTCAACCTCAAAAGCCTCAAATTGGGTTGTCAGGATTGCCCAAGCTTTTTCATTTAGCCCAGCAGAATAAGTCCAAGTGAACCGCCGATCGTTGTACAATCTCTGTTCCAGTTCGGCTAAATCCTCAGGTAGCCAAAACTGGGTCATAATCCTGTGAGTGGCAATTTCTGGCGGTGTCTGTAACATGTCAGCCATTGGCTTATTCACAATGATTTGTTTGCGAGTATCTTGTCTGACTATACTTACGGGACGATCATTTTCCGCAGCCGCAACCATCCTGTACAACAACTGTGATGGGATGTGTAACTGGCTGCAAAAAACTGCACCCTGATATTGCAAAATGCGTTCGGCTGTTTCCGAGGCTGTAGGCAATTGTTTACTTGCCATCCAAGAGAAAAATTCAATCGGTTGTTTGCAGCCTCGCCATTTAATCCGCACTTTGCCATTAATTTTACATGCAGTTTCGCTGAGTTCTTCTCCGTAGCTTTGCGCCAGATACGTGGCATCGCGTTTTGTTGGGGCAAAAATTGAAACCCCTTCATGAGACATTTTATAATTCCACCCCGGTAAGTTGAGGATTTTAAGAATACTCGCACTCATCTTCTTTGACACCTCCAGAATCTTTATATACTTTTACACCCTGAGAGTCCTGATACACGGAAATTTTGAAAGTTTCTTGCCAGATTTTTTTTCTTTCCTCCTCCGGTAGGGCTAAAGCCGATGTAATGATGGCAAAGTCCCCTGGTGTTGGTAGTACTTCGCCTTTTGCCAAGGCGGGCAAGTTTTTCACCCCACAACGCTTGAGTTTTGCCATATTGATTCGGACTAAATCAGCAATTGTTTTTGGGGTAGCTTTTTGGGCGTTGAGAGCATGAGCATCTGTTTTTTTGGCTATCCACTCTTGAGTCATCTCTTCTAAAGCGTCGCTTTGGGAGATGCCTAAGCGGGCACAAATGCTTTTGAACTCTAGGGCTAAATCCAGTGGGATATAGCCGCTAATTTGCTTGTAATCATCAGAACGCCTTCTATCAGTCATATGCCGAAATTGTGAATTTTATCCTTGTCTCTATTTTCTCTCAGGAAGTCCAAAACGCAAGACATTTGTTTTTGTCACATTTAAATGACAGCTTGACAAAAAAAAATGACAAGCTTAGTATAGTGACAAGGAGCAGTAAGCGGCTGAAGACTAAGAAACGGTAGACGACCTGGAAGCTAGCTGCTTTTTCTAGTAGTTAGCTTCTCATCTTTATTTAGGAATCCAAGGGTTGCTTGTCCCTTATTTATTAAGTATATATGCTTGTACAAATTATGCAACATGAGATTGTAATCTCTTGAATTTGTCTACGCTAATTTCCAGTTGCATCCTGTTACTAGAGTATGGTTAACTGCACAAAGAATTTCGCCTAGTAACCAAGGTAAGTTTAATTCTTTCGTCTCAACCGTAGCAGATTGCCTTAATGCCTGATTTTTGACTCAACTACAATTATGACTCAATTAACCTTTGACCAATTCGTTCATCCACTCTCTGAGTTTCCCAAGATTGTCCATCTCGAAGGTACTGATGAGCCGATGTTAGATATGTACACAATGGCAGGGATTTTACTTTATGCTGCTTGTGCCAATAACAACATCAAGGCTAAAGAAAATATTCTTGAAACAATAGCAGAGCATGAGGAATTAGATGCAGAAATTTTGTTTGCGCGGTGTCAAATAGGCGATCGCGCCGCAATTTTACAAACGATGAGCCTCATAGTTTCTGGGATGGAAAGCAGTCTGGAGACAGTGGAAGTAGGTTAAAAGGCTAAACTTTAGAGAGTTGTGTAAACAAGCTAAAAATCTCTTGTGCTTTCTATTGTTTGTTGATCCGCTCGATAAAATAATCTCGCCAGCTTGCTGGTAATGCTGAAAGTTTGACAACACGGTGCAGCTGTTCTGAATCGTTAGTTTCGTGGAGGTACAGCCGAGTGATATCAGCAACTGTAATCTGATTTTCGTCTTGATGAACGAGTTCCAGTGTATCGCCTGCACCGACTTCACCTTCTTGTACTACTGAAAAGTAAAAGCCAGTCAGACGACTTGCTAAAAATAGTTTCACAATATCAGTTCGGCCAAATTTAATTCCTAGTTTATAGCAGGGCAGACGTGGTTGTGTAACCATAACTTCAGCTGTGCCAATGCGGAAGCGATCGCCAATATTAATACCATCCTCTTTCAATCCAACTATTGTAAAATTCTCCCCGAATGCTCCCCAAGATAGAGCCACATCTGGCAGTTCGTTACGCCAGTAGTCATAATGTTCACAAGGGTAAGCATAGGCTGCTTTATCCACACCACCATGCACAGTTAAATCGGCCTGTCCATCACCATCTAAGTTAAGCGTTCTGAGCATCACTCGCTCGGAAATTGGTTCCTTAAAGATACCAGTTGTCACAGTTTTGCCTTTCCAAGATACTTCACGAGGAAGTCCGACATTGACAGAGATAAGTTGCATCTTTGAGCCTCCTGCAAAAATATTGAGTCACTACACGTAAGTTTTGAGATAGTGTCAGCTTCTTAACTGATCAAACCTGCACAAAGCAAGTAGGCGCGATTAAACCGAACTATGTAAAGTTTTGTAGAGGAAAAAGAGAAAGGTTAACAGCCTAGTTAGCTATCTGTATCAGCAGGATGATGTTTTCGATTGCAGAGCATTGAGAAAATAGCAAAGGAAATTATCTACCTGTTGATGACTAACCTAGTTCTGCCAGAAATTGTACAAGAAATTCTAGATAAAAACACCGAGCCAGATGCTATTTTCCGGGAAATTTTGCCGATAATTGGCGACGAATTGCAGTGCGATCGCTGTTTTCTCTATTTGCGAAATCCTCAAACTAAGTTAGCAAAAGTCGCCTATTGCTGGCGGCGAAATCAAGAGATACCAGATATTACAGACTTAAATTGGAGATTAGATCCAGAATCTTTACCCCAAGAAGATCCGTTATTTGCCGCTGCACTCCGCAATGATCCTTCTGTTTATGTTGAAGATATAGAAACCGCCAGTCCAGAAGTTGTGAATAAAGAATTTGAGCATAAGTACATGGGACATAGAGCTTTGATACATGCTCATTTGTGCCAAAATCATCAATTATGGGGAATTTTACAACCTGCTGTCTTTGGCAGACCGCGAGTTTGGTCAGAACGCGATCGCGCTTTTGTCACTCAACTGGAAACTAAACTCATACCTTTGGTAGTTGCTTATGTCAAAGCTGCTATTGAATCTCAATCTGACACATAATCTGGGAGAAACAACTACTTAATCCTACTGACCAAAGAGTGTAAAACTAAGCTTGTAAGTAAACTTTTTTTGTAGTGCGTAAATTTTAATAAAGAGAATAAAGATGTTAGCTCTATTGCATGTGAGTGCAATCTAACTTGGAGTTAGGGAAAGTCTAATCAGTAACCTGTTTCCTAATGCCAATTCTCTAAGAGAAAGTATTAAAAATGACTATATATCAATTTCCTGAAGATTTTTATTGGGGCGTTGCTACCGCTTCCTTTCAAATAGAAGGAGGAGTTAATGAAGGTGGGCGTAAACCCAGTGTGTGGGATACATTTACTACTACACCCGGAAAAATTCTGAATAATGATACTGCTACCATTACTTGCGATCATTATCATCTTTATGAACAAGATGTAGCGCTGATGGCAGAATTGGGAATCAAGCACTATCGTTTTAGTATTGCATGGCCCCGCATTATTCCCGATGGTCGCGGCAAAGTTAATGAAGAGGGTGTTGATTTCTACAAGCGGCTGGTAGATTGCCTGCACAAGCATAATATTACCCCTCACGCTACCTTATATCACTGGGATAGCCCCCAAGCCCTAGAAGATTTATATGGAACTTGGCAAAATCGGCAGATGGCTGTAGATTTTGCTGATTATGTGACTGCGGTTGTCAGTCGTTTAGGCGATCGCATTACCCACTGGATGACACTTAATGAAATTTATTATTTCACACACGCAAGTTATGGTTTTGAGCTAGAACCCTTACACGCACCAGGTAAACGCCTCAGCAGCCAAAAAGCAGTTTTCCAGACTTCTCATCACGCCTTACTTGCTCACGGATTAGGATGTCAAGCTATCCGCGCCGCTTCACCGGTTCCTTGCAAAGTTGCTTTAGTAGATAGCATCGGCGTGACTGTTCCCATCAACGAATCTCCTCACCATATAGAAGCTGCTAAAAAAGCATTCCCGACTTTTAGGTTCAATGGGGCTATTCTTATACCCGCCCTCACTGGCGCTTACAGTCCAGCCATGCTTGAGGAATTAGGAGAAAATGCTCCAGAGATTAAACCTGGAGATTTAGAAATAATTCATCAGCCCTTAGATGCAATTGGTCTTAATATTTACAGCGGCGCTTATGTGCGGGCTGTAGATAACGAAAAAGGGTATGAATTACTCAACTTTCCCAAAGGCTACCCGCGAATGCATATGCCCTGGTTACAGATTGTACCTGAAAGTATCTATTGGGGAATTCGTCACGTCAGTGAGACTTTAGGACGTGATGATTTACCAGTGATGATTACTGAAAGTGGTTGTGCCGCAGAGGATGATTTAAATGCTAATGGTGAAATGATAGATACTGACCGGATTATGTACTTACGGCAGTATTTTAAATCAGCTAATCGAGCTATCAATGAAGGTTATCCTTTGAAGGGATATTTTCTCTGGACTTTTATAGATAATTTCGAGTGGGCTTGGGGATATTCTCGTCCTTTTGGGATTGTTTATGTAAATTACAATACGCAACAACGTATTCCCAAAGCTAGCTATGAATGGTATGCAGAGTGTATCCGTCAAAACCGGGTTGTTTAGCTAGAAAAATTTAGACATTCTTGATTAATTTTGCGTAGATTTCAGAAATTGATTTTTCAGCTTGTGTAGAAATAACTGTCTAGTTCCTAGGTTCCTATTTTATGAATCGTTGGACTTTACTGTTTCGTCCATGCTTAATAGCAATTATATTAACTTTAGCTATTCCTCAAGATACTGTTGCTAGTAGATGTGCATCGCTTAATGATTGCCATAATTATGCTTCTCAAAGTCAGAATTACCATCAAGATGAGCGTGGTGAGCATCCATACAGAACTTGTATCGCAATTATAGTCATCACTTTGATCACTACAAAAATAGCTAAGTCTGCTTTAAAGTCGTGGCTGATTAAGCCCTAAAAATCATAGCTTTCAACCCTACCTAGATTGATTTTAGAACAATTGTTTTAAGTTATAGTCTTCTCTAAAACCTGGATTTTGTATCCGATAATTTCATTCTGCCTTGTATGTTAATTTATATGAAGTCTTTATAGATTCTTTGCTAAACCTCGTCCATTTTGAAACCTGGAGTGGTGCGGGACTGAAAGCCCGCTACGAAGAGCAGGGAGCAAAATGCTCCCACTACTTTTAAAACTATGGTTCTCAAAATAGATGTGGTTTGGCTGACATTCTGGCAATAATGTAAGTTAAGTATACAAAATAGTGATTGCCCGCTTAAATATTTCGATGAATGCTTTGATAAAGTGCCAGACGACTCCACAAAATATGGAGCGCACTATTTCCTTTGATACGATGAAAGAAATATTTACTCAAGTGGTGGCAGTAGTCAATCTAAATAAGTATTTTATATTGTCTTTGAAGTAACCAATTTCATTTACAAATGAATCAGGTAATAATGTACCTGGCGTAGATGAAATCCCGCGAGCAAGGGGTGATTATAGCTAGGTGAAGAGTCATGCATTATTTTCCTTTGTTTCTTGGCTCCAGACTCACTATTAGTGAATCTGGAGTTTTTATTTTTGATGCACAGAAAGCCCTAGTGATGCTCTGTTGCTGACTGTAAAAGCTTTTTCTCGCTCAGAAAAATTTCTCATGCAAACACTCGTAAATCTATCGGTAAAGTGTATAATAGCTTAAATTACTTAAAACCGAGCGACTAACCGTAGTTTGTAAGCGGCAATCACAATAACCTGAGAAAGCAAATCTCAAAACCATCAAGAAAGAGTTTTTGATTTTTGCTGTATTTGGTTGTGCTTGTTTGCATAGCTTCTCAAAACCGACTCAACAGCAGATGCGCAACTGCTGGCAAAAATCTGAGAACCGGGATTCTATTTTGAATCCTGACTCTTCGTCTTGCAAAATTACTATTTACAGTTCAAAGGAGTGAACGTGAACAACGCTATTCGGATTAATGAAAACCTGACAACAACAGGACAAGTAATACAACAACAGATTCAACAAGCTAAGCAAGAAGGTTTTAAGTCGGTTCTAAATTTGCGTTCCCCAGACGAATTAGGATTTAATAAGGATGAGCAACAGATAGTGGAAGCATTGGGGCTGGATTATGCGAATGTGCCGCTGAAGCTAGAAAATTTAAATGAGGAGCTGATTACAAAAATCCTCACAACACTAGACCAACTTCCTAAACCAACCGTTATACATTGCGCTGCTGCTATGCGTTCCACGGGAATTGCGTTGTTGAGTGTAGCCATTCAAGAGGGGTTAACACCAGAAGAAACTTTAAGCAAAGCGAAGAATCTCGGCTTTGGGTTTTTTGAACATGCTGGCGTAAGTCCGCGACTGAAGCAATTATTTGTTAACTATCTGAATAAACATCAGAAGGTAGCTGTACCTTATGCGTTGAGCATTTAAAGGTTGCGATCGCCCACATCCAACAAATTGCCAATCTTACCCAAGAGCGATGTTAGATTCTTGAGTTTTTTGGTGTTCCTGGCCGCAAATATGATCTTCAATAAGCGGCGGCATATTAGCGCTCTTACATCACTTTTTTAGAGACTAGCTGGCGCGGAAAATTATGCTTCATAAGCGGTAATTTTATCTGGAACGTCGAGCCTTTACCCTCATTGCTCATCACCTGAATGTGACCGCCGTGAGCCTGGACAATTTGTTGAGCGATCGCTAATCCCAAACCAAATCCGCCGCTTTCTCTGGCACGTTCTGTATCAACTCGGTAAAAGCGGTCGAAAATGTAAGGTAAATCTGCCGCTGGAATTCCAATTCCAGTATCAATAACCTGAATTATTGCCCGTTCTGGGTGAGGTTCTAAGCGTAACCAAACAGTTCCACCAGACTGAGTGTAATTGCAGGCGTTGTTGAGCAAGTTTTCAACAGCTAGCCGCAGCAAAGCAGGGTCAGCCCATAACTCAATTGGTTTTTCTGGTAAATGGCTGATCAACTTGAGCGACGCTTTTGCAGCAACATCATTGTAATAAACAACTAAATTCTCTAGCAAGCTATTGAGATTAACTTTTTTGAGTGATTCTGGAGTTAATTGTCCCTGATGGCGAGCCAATAGCAGTAGGTTATTGACCAAGGTACTCATCGACTTGGCACTATCGATAATGTTCTCCACTGAAGGATGGATTTGGGGATGATCTGCGGCTATGAGTAACCCAACTTGGGCATTGGTCAAAATTGCCGAAAGGGGCGATCGCAATTCATGGGAGGCATCGGATGTAAAGCGTTGCAGTTGGTTATAAGCTTCCTGAACAGGTTGCATGGCTATACCACCGAGTACCCAACCTGTAAGCCCAATTAACAAAAGCGCTACAGGCACAGCCAGCGTCAACATTAACAGAAATTGTCTGAGATCGTTTTGAGTATCTTGGAGTGGAATAGCCACTTGCAGATAGCCGATGACCGAATTTCCTCCTTGAACAGGTAGGGTGAATTGACGCAGCCAAAGTGCCTCACCCGTGAACGAGTCTACAGACTTAATGGTGAGAAAGCCAAATGATGTTTTTAACTGTTCTAGAGCTGGAGTCCCAAAAAAACGCTTAAGTTTACCATTCGGGTCATACCAGCGAACATAGACTAGTTCAATATCAGCAGGATGAGAACCATTACCTAATAGCGGTATATTGCTCAAATCGACTTGTTTTTGTCCTTGATACAGTCGATATTGCGAACTAGCTGCCATTAACTCTGCTCTTTTATAAAGCAATTGATCTAATGCATGAACTTTGTCTTTGACCTCAATGTGATAAATCACCCCAGCAAAGAGAACAAGAATGCTCCCCATCGAAAGGGTAAACCAACGAGCTAAGTTACGACGACTGCGGTTAAACACAACTTATGCTAATTCGTAATTCGTAATTCGTAATTACAAGACTTTTCAAATAATTGAACCACACTACTCCCTAGTCTCCGTCTCAGCCATTATTAAGTTTCAAGATGATTCTGGAGGCTGGAGGCGATAGCCCATACCGTAGACGGTTTCAATCCAATCAGCTGCTGCTACTATTTGCAAACGTTGGCGAAGTTTACGCACTAGAACGGTGATGACATTACTTTCTGGCTCACTACCCCACTGCCATACAGCTTGCTCAATCTGGTTACGAGTGAGTACTTGCCTGGGATGACGCATAAGATATTCTAGTAATTGAAATTCTTGACTGGAAAGGGAGACGATCACCCCTTGTCGCTCCAAAGTCAGTGCGTCCAGATGAAGTTCCAGGTCTGCCAAGCAGAGGGTATCTCCTTGCCAAAGAGGCGATCGCCGCCCCAATGCTCGCACCCGCGCCATGAACTCCATAATATCAATTGGTTTGACTAGGTAATCATCTGCTCCGGCATCTAATCCTGTTACTTTATCAAGTGTTGTATCTTTAGCCGTAATCATTAATACAGGAGCGGTTTTCCCAGCAGCCCGATACTGTTGACACAAACTTACTCCACTAATCCGAGGTAACATCCAATCCAAAATCAGCAGGTCATATTCTTTTTCACCCAAAAGCCATTGAGCGGTTTCACCATCCTTGACACCATCGACACTGTGTCCAGCTTGAGAAAGAACCGTTTGCAGTGGCATTAATTGCTTTGGATCATCCTCGGCTAGTAAGATTTTCATCACCTCTGCACACTTGTTTTTATAAACAATAATGTATTGAAATTATCGAGAGCGTCTTTCATCAGTTAGATTTCTTGGGATTCTCTATCTCATTAGGATATAGATGAAGTGTGACCGAGCAAAATCCGAAGTAGGTGTAGAGTGTGGCGTATTAGTAAACGTTGGCTGCGAGGACTGGGATTAGAGTTTTGGTTGCCGCTACCAGTGGTAGCGGTTGTGTTTTGGCTTGGCTGTAGTTTTCTGGCTGCCCAAGAGTTAAGCCGATCCTACTCCACAGACAAAAAACTTCAGTCAGATACCCAACTCGAAGCACGGGTGTCAGTCAATGTATTGCTGATTAACGCCACTGTAAACCGAACTCAGAAAATTACCCAAGTAGAAGTGGAAACAGCAGATCCCATCCTGAAGCGATTGGAATTAGAACTACCAACGATAGAGTTCAGCCAGATAGAAGTGACAATTGCCCAAGAACTAGGTTTACCCCGTGAGGATGTTAGAAAGTTAGTGCGCTATGAACTTGTGGAATAACAATGATGAATGTGTTCTGCTTTAGTTTTCAATGTTTGATTCATGGCTTCAAATCTCTGAGGAACATCAATATTTAATCGATGAGCCAGCACTGTTACTGTATATTTTGGTAGTTATTTGTTGGTGGTGAGTCTACTTGCCGTTTTTGCGGTTACCCTCACTATAGCCCTGTCCTCTGCCTTGGCGCAGCCTCTCCCTTTGGGAGCAGGGGAGACGCTACTGTCAGAGACAATAACTCTACTACGAAACGCCCTACCTGTTCATACTCTTATTTTGCCAACGGTATTGAGATCCAAAACTCGGTTCCTTGAGCGATCGCAGACTGTACCTCCAGCTTGCCGTTATGTTTCTCTACAACAATCTGTCGGGCGATAGCCAATCCTAATCCGGTTCCTTTTCCTACCGCTTTGGTAGTAAACAAATGATCAAAGATTTTGGCTTGTACTTCCTGACTCATTCCCTTACCATTGTCTCGAATCCGAATTAATACCTGATTCGCAACCTGTTCTGTAGAAATGATGATTTTCTGAGGATGGGCTGTGAGTGTTTCAAAAGAATGGGTTTGGGCAACTTCATCAAACATATCAATGGCGTTAGCCAGGATATTCAGAAACACCTGATTGAGTTGTCCGGGGAAACATTCCACATCTGGCAATTCGCCATAGTTTTGAGTGACTTGAATTGCCGGACGAAACTCATTGGCTTTGAGACGATACTTGAGGATCAATAGCGTGCTATCCAGACCTTCATGCAGATTGGCGTTGACTTTATGTTCTGTATCAGCACGAGAAAAAGTACGCAGGCTGGTGCTGATATTTTTGATGCGATTAGTCGCCCCTGCCATCGAGTCCAGCAGCTTGGGTAAGTCATTAATCAGGTAGTCAAGATCAATATCTTCTGCATTGTCTGGAATCGATGAGACAGGATTGGGATAGTTTTGTTGATAGAGCGCGAGATGATTGAGCAAATCTTGCACATAGTCTTTGCCATTGTTGATACTGCCATTGAGAAAACCAATGGGATTATTGATTTCGTGGGCAATGCCTGCAACCAGATTGCCCAAGGATGCCATTTTTTCACTTTGGACAATTTGCAGTTGGGATTGCTCTAGCTGCTGGGCATAGGTTTGGGCTTGTTGATAGAGGCGGGCATTTTCGAGAGAAATCGCGGCTTCAGTGCAGAGGAAGTTGAGTACAAGGATGCGATCGCTGGTAAACACGCCACGAGTTGTCTGATTTTCCAAATACAAAATGCCAACTAAATTGCCCTGACGCAGAATTGGTATACACAGCACACTCTGGGGTTGATGGTAATGCAAATACTCACCTACCACTGGGAGATCAGTCTTTAGCGCATCTACGACAACGGTGGTCATCGTATTTTTAACATAATGGATGAGTTTGACAGGAACCGCGTTGTTGTTTTCTAGGGGGGTAACTTGCAGAGTCGTTTGTTCAAGATCGGCGATCACCCGAACTTGCCATTGCCCATGCGGGCAAAGTATCAGGGCACATTTGTCTGCGCCAGAGTTTTGCAGCATGGTTTGGGTGAGGATGCTCAGCAATTCATCTAGATCAATTGTGCTGGCAAGGGTTTGACAGGTTTGCAGCAAGGTGGCGAAATCGAGCGTGGTGTTGATACTGCCGCTGTCAGAACTCTTGCTGCTGGTAGCGGGGTGTAAATAGTTAGGAGCCGAGATAGTAGCCAAAGTTTCTAAAATCGTCTGTTGGCTATGTTGGGCTTGCAAAATCGGGCGTAACAATTGGGGATAACGTTGCTCCAGGTCATTGACTTTGGCGTTAGCTCCCCAGCGGGCATAGCAGTAGTAAGCTTCTTGTAGGTAGCTGGCTGCAATTTTTTCCTTGCCCCACTCCAGGTAAAATTTAGCTGCAAGTTCGTTGGCTAAGGCTTCTTCTTGGAGGTAGCCGTTGATTTTAGCAAGAGAAATAGCGCGATCAAACAGTTCAATTGCTTCTGCTTTGTCTCCCGATAAAATGCTTAAAATCGCATTTACTAAAGCGTACTTATGAGCAAAGTTTTCCGGGCAACTCGCTGCCCATAAACTCAGTTGTGCTTGATTTGATTTAACTTTTTGGATATAACTATTGTCTAAACCTAGAGAATGAGTCCGACAATATTCAGCTATAGCAATAGATTGATAAAAATTGATAGCTGCGACTTGATATTTTCCAGTAATAGTGCCAACAAGGTCTTCAGCCCCCCCAGCGGCTGCCACTGCTTCTGCATAACGCCCGTAAAAACATAAGACCTGAGTTTTGAGAAGCAAATAGTGACAAATTGCATAGTCGCTATTGTTGCTCTTGCATACCTCAAGATGCTGCTGCTCAGTTGGGAGATTTTCTGTACGATTAGCTGTCAGTTCAGGGAGCCAAATTTTTAATCCAGAGATGACATCTACGGCAAGTTGATAGTTAAGTTTCTTGGCAGAAAATTCTAAATATTCAGGAAGATTTTGCTGAACTTCTAATACGCTGTCTCCTGCATAAAACGAATTGAGCAGCTTATACATCAAAAGATTACCGGAGAAAACCATCTCCCCAGATTGTAGTCCTGCTACTAATCCTTCTTCAAAAATAGGCAGTGAGGAACGTAAAGGACGCACCCAGGAAAGGAGATTATTCCCTAGCATATAGCAAGCTTTGCAGAGATTATCTGCTTGTTTGAAGCGTTTGGCTAAACTTTCTGCAAGTACTCCAAATTCATAACCAGATTGGTAGTCATTGTGATAATATCCCAGATACATTCCATAGGCGGAAAATCCGTTTCCAGATTCACCTATCACGCCAAAGTTGAGAGATACAGAAACCATCGATAATGCAACTAAAAAGTATAGCTCTCCTTTTTGGAGAACATAAACGGGTACGATTAAATTATTTAGGATTTTAATAATCAAGCGTTTATCTAGAGCAGTTGCTTCTGGTTCATTTACCAACTGCTCTGGCTGACGATTCGCCAATTTAATTTGAATCTCATGTTGGTAAGATTCAAGTTTATTTGATAAATCGATTTCTGATAAATCAAAATTCAAGCAAGATAATGCCTTTTGTCCATACTCAAGTGCTTGGAGGTATTTTCCTTGCAATGTGAACATTTGAATTGCCAGGTTAAAGGCTTCAGCTTTTTCAATTGGTTGTCTGGCAAAGCTAGAGATTGTTTCAATAATTGCCATAGAAGATGCAAAATCTCCGGACAAATATTTAGCTTCTGCCAAATTAAAATAAACTTCTAAAGACTTTTCATAGCATTGCTGCCAGCTATCTTGAGGTAACAAACTTTCAGCCATTTTAAAGTAGTTGACAGCAACTCCATAGGCAGTAGACTCCTTAGCCCTTTTTCCGGCAATACAGTTTAGCTGTAGAAGTTCTGAATATTCTTCCTGGCTGCGATGAAGTTCAAAGCCCTTATTTAAGTGATTGACGAGCGCAAAAATTTTGCTACCTTGTTCTTCTAGGGAAACATTAGCCAGCAGAAGTTTACCAATTTGAAAGTGAGTTGATTTTCTTAAAGTCTCAGGAATGAGAGAGTAAGCAGCTTGTTGGACGCGATCGTGTAGAAATCTGTAGGGTACAGCAATATTCTGTTGAGCCGTTTGGTTTTCGTGGCTTTGGAAAAACTTGTAGGTTTCAGAAATGGGAATAATCAAGCCTTCTTGCAACGCTCTCCACAGTGCAGTTGCGGCTTCTGTTTGGGATTGTTGAGAAACGATCGCCAGCGTATTCAAATCAAATTGATTGCCTACACAAGCTGCTAGTTTCAGCACATTTTGGGTTTCCGGTGGCAATTTTTGCAACTGCTGCGCCATGAATTCCACTACATCATCGGTGATCACCACAGCACTGATTTGAGCGATGTTACATTCCCAATAGCGCCGATCCTGATTAAAGGTGATGTGACCTGCTGTATGTGTTGCTTTGAGGAATTGGGTGATGAAAAAGGGATTGCCCTGGGTTTGGCGATCGATTAACTCAGTCAGTGGTTGAACCAGTTCAGCCGAACAAGCTAAGGTATCTGCAACCAAATGACTCATGTCTTGCAAGGTTAGCGGTGATAGCGTGATCGTATTAACCGTTTTCTGAGCTTTTTTGAGTTCTTCTACAGTCAAAATGAAGGGATGAACGGGGGAGACTTCATTATCTCGATAAGCACCCAGCATTAGCAGATAACCATTGTCATTCATCAGCAGTTTGACCAACTGCAGCGAGGCGGAATCTGCCCACTGAAGATCATCCAGGAAGATCACCAAGGGATGCTCTGGAGTGGTAAAAACCTCAATGAACTTTTGGAATAGCAAGTTAAATCGGTTTTGGACGGCGCTGCCTGACAATTCGGGAGCAGCTGGCTGTTTACCAATGATTTGCTCCAATTCTGGAATCACGTCGATTAGGACTTGTCCGTTATCACCCACGGCTGTCAGAATTTGGTTTTTCCACTGCTCCAAGGCGGCATCCGATTCCGACAGCAATTGCCCCATCAAATCTCGCAATGCCTGAACAAAGGCGGAGAGGGGAATGTTGCGATTGAATTGGTCATACTTGCCTTTGATGAAATAACCCCGTTGCCGGACAATCGGCTTATGCACTTCATTGACAACTGCTGTTTTCCCAATACCAGAAAATCCCGCCACCAACATGAGTTCTGATTTGCCGTTGGCGACGCGATCAAAGGCTGCTAATAACTGCTGAATTTCTGCTTCACGCCCGTAAAGTTTTTCGGGAATCAAGAAGCGATCGCTTAAATCCCGCTGCCCCAATCTAAATTCAGTAATATTTCCTGTGTCTTGCCATTCTTTCAAACATTGTTCAAGGTCGTGCTTGAGTCCGATCGCACTTTGATAGCGGTCTTCCGCATTCTTTGCCATCAGTTTGAATACAATTTCCGAGAGCATCGGCGGCACCGACGGATTCAGATGATGCACCTCGGTGGGGTGCTTCGCCAGATGACAGTAGATTAACTCCATCGGGTCATCTGATTGAAATGGCAACTGCCCGGTCAACAACTGATACAGCGTCACGCCCAGCGCATAGAAGTCGGCGCGATAATCAATCCCACGATTCATCCGCCCTGTTTGTTCGGGAGCCAGATAAGTCAGGGTTCCTTCCAACTGATTTGGGTTCTGGATTTCTTGAGTTTCTCTAGGCAACAAGGAGGCGATGCTGAAGTCAATCAGTTTGACCTGTTTTGAGTCGGGATGAATCAGAATATTGGCGGGTTTAAGGTCTTTGTGAACAATGCGATGTCGGTGCAGGTCATGCAAAATTTCAGCGATTTGAACCGCGATCGCCAGCACTTCGATTACTTCCAGGGGGCGCTGATGGGCATAGTGATTGAGCGAAATCCCCCCAAAATCTTCCATCACCAGGGCATAGCCTTTCCCCAGAGGTTCCAGGCTCAGGGGCTGAATAACTCCCGCTACGGGTTGGTGTTCTTTGTGAGCATCGGTGATGCCCCGCAGGAGCGTAAACTGGTTGCGAAACTGTACCAATTCGCTGAAGCTGGGGTACTCTCGCCGCAACACCTTAATCACCACTGGACGCTGTTGAGCCGTTTGCATCGCTCGATAAACCTCGGTGCGAGAACCCTGATATATCTGCTCGACAAGGGTGTAACCAGGGAGGTGGAACGGCGGCTCAGACAGAGATTCAGTGATGGAGAGCATAGAGCTTGGCGAGAGGAACTGTTTGGATTACATCTAAGATTCCCAAATATTTCTATGATTTAACAATAATGCTCACTGACAATCCCGCAGGTATATTTCGTAGTAGAGTTATTGTCTCTCACAACGACACATCCATGAAAAGTGAGCAAAGTCCATGAGAGGAAACTACTGACCTTTTTTTAAAGCTAATTTGCAGTTCTCATCATCAATTACTTCATTCACAGGTGTTGTCTTTAAACTTGAGGGACAAATGTGATTTAAAAGTGAAATTGAGTAGGATAAATGATTTATTCACTTTTCGTTCACATTTATCCGTCATCCTGGAAAAGAAGCAGAGAAACGAAATTCAACCAACTGAGGTTTAAAACTAATATCCGAACTAATACGGTTCATGCTCACACTATAAAAATATATTTTTCCTATTTGGAAATTAATAAAGCTTCGTTTTAAACTTACTGATTTTTATAGGAGATGTTGTGATGAATTTCAGTCCAGTTAAAAATGCAATCGGCATCATTTCTACCCGTCAGGCAGTAACACAGGTGCTTGATGAACTTAGAGCAATTGACTTTCCTATGCAGAAAATTTCTGTGTTTACTTTAGACTCTGAACAAGAAAATTTGCATGAGGACGTTAATGCGGGTAAATATCCCATAACTCCTATCGAAGGTGCCAAAGCGGGAGCAATTACAGGAGGGACAGCCGGGGGTTTCCTGACACTCGCAGCCGGACTTGGCGTATTAATTATTCCTGGTTTTGGCCCGGCATTAGCGGTTGAATCTGTGATGGGTACACTGCTGGCGGGTGGAGCGAGTGCGATTTTTGGCAGTGTTTATGGTGCATTTCAAGGTTGGTTTGCTCCCGAAAGGCAAACTAGACTCTGTGAGCCAAGCACCTGTCAAGAAGAATTTTTGGTGAAGGTAGAGGGAACAGCCGATGAAATATGGCAAGCAGAATTGATTCTCCATTACTGGGGTGTGCGAGAGTGGCATATTTTTGAACTCAACAAAAGATTCTCGTACTCACACCAATTGGAAAAATGAAACGTACAGATTCAAACAGATAAATCCAGATGAAATCTGTTAATTACTAATTATTTTTTGGAGACAGAGATGACAGCAGATACGATCGCTAAAAATACTTTTGCTGATTCCACAAAGGATTTACTCAATTATGAATGGCATACTCTGGCGGAACAACAAATTTTACAAACCTTAGCCAGCCATCCAGAAGCAGGTTTGACCGATAAAGAAGCTACAAAACGGCATCAACAGATGGGTGCAAATCAAATAACTACTAAAGGTAGCAAAAGTCCTTGGCTAAAATTTTTAGAGCAATTTAATCAACCACTACTATATATTTTGCTGACGGCGGGAGTAGTAACGCTGCTGCTGCGAGATTGGATAGATGCGGGAGTAATTTTTGGTGTCACCCTGATTAATGTCATCATTGGTTACATTCAAGAATCGAAAGCAGAAGGCGCGATCGCAGCTCTATCCAAAGCTGTCACTACTGAAGCAACTGTGATTCGCGATGGTCAAAAAACCCGTCTGGCTTCAACTGAACTTGTTCTGGGTGATTTGGTACTGCTAGCTTCTGGGGATAAAATACCTGCGGATCTGCGGTTATTAAGTGTGCGTGGATTACAAGTTGATGAGTCTGCTTTAACAGGGGAATCTGTTCCGGTGGAGAAAGCAACTTCATTGTTGGCTGTGGAAACACCCTTAGCCGAACGCAGCAATATGGCCTATGCAGGAAGTTTCGTTAGTTTTGGACAGGGAGAAGGGATTGTAGTTGCGATCGCAGATGCTACTCAAACCGGTCGCATCTCGCAGTTAATTGAAAGCAGCACAAATCTGAAAACACCGCTGACACGAAATATTGACAAGTTTAGCAAAAGCTTGTTGTATGTCATTTTAGGTTTGGCTGGTTTGACATTTGCAATCGGATTAGGACAAGGCGAATCTTGGATTGATGTTTTCAAAGCGAGTGTGGCTCTGGTAGTCAGTGCGATTCCCGAAGGATTACCTGCGATCGTTACTATCACTTTGGCGATCGGGGTTTCCCGGATGGCACGACGTAATGCGATTATTCGCAAGTTACCCGCCGTGGAAACATTAGGAAGTACCACCGTTATTTGCTCTGACAAAACTGGCACGTTGACCGAAAATCAGATGACGGTTCAAAAGATTTATGCAGGTGGGCAACATTACACCGTTAGCGGTATTGGTTATGCTCCAGATGGTGAAATCCTGATGAATCAGCAACCCGTTGATTTGAATGCAGATGGACATATTGCTATTTGGGAATCCCTGGAAGCAGGATTACTGTGCAATGATTCTCACATCGAATGGCGAGACAAACGGTGGAACTTAGTCGGAACCCCAACCGAAGGAGCATTGATTACTGCGGCTAATAAAGCAGGATTGACACGAGAAAATCTAGAACAAGAATTACCCAGAATAGATACCATTCCCTTTGAGTCTGAATTTCAATACATGGCGACTTTGCATGAGTTAAATGCAAAGCGAAGGCTGAATGTGATTTATCTCAAAGGTTCTGTAGAGGCAATTCTCCAACGATGCGATTACATGCTCAACGCTCAAGGACAACAGGCTGCGCTTAATCCCGCCGCAGTGGAACAGGAAGTTGCTGGCATGGCAAAGCAAGGTTTACGAGTGCTAGCTTTTGCTAGAAAAGAAGTTGCTGCTCAGCAATCTTTGGAGCGCCATAATATCGCTCAAGGAATGGTGTTTTTGGGACTTCAAGGCATAATTGATCCGCCTCGCGCAGAAGCGATCGCCGCAGTAAATGCTTGTCAATCTGCTGGGATTCAGGTAAAAATGATTACAGGCGACCATGCACTAACAGCAGCTGCGATCGCCCGCCAAATGGGAATTTGCTCGACTGAAGCACAGGTATTCACCGGACGGCAATTAGCTCAGATGGATGAAAAAGAATTCACCCAAGCAGCTGAGGAAGGCATGGTATTTGCACGAGTTGCTCCAGAACAAAAGTTGCGTCTGGTGAAAGCGTTGCAACTCAAAGGTGAAATTGTGGCCATGACTGGAGATGGTGTCAACGATGCTCCTGCTCTCAAACAGGCTGATATTGGTGTAGCGATGGGCATAGCTGGGGCAGAGGTTGCCAAAGAATCGGCGGATATGCTGCTAACTGACGATAACTTCGCCTCAATAGAAGCTGCTGTGGAGGAAGGACGTAGTGTTTACCGCAACTTGCGAAAAGCGATCGCCTTCTTGCTGCCGATCAATGTTGGAGAATCCATGACGATTTTGATTGCCATTCTCCTGGCAACCGTGCTTCCCATTTTACCAATCCAAATTCTCTGGCTTAACATGGTCAGTTCAATAGCATTAATTGCTCCCCTCGCCTTTGAGCCAAAATCTGGACAGGTGATGCAACAACCACCGCGCAACCCCAGAGAAAGACTTTTATCGGGTGGGTTACTCAAGCGCATCATCGCGATTTCCGTCTTCAATTGGCTGGTAATTTTTGGGGTGTTTCAATGGATACTTCAAACTACAGGCAATGAACCATTGGCGCGAACAATGGCAATTAATGGGTTAGTGGCGGCTGAAGTCTTTTACCTGTTAAGCATTAGCCAGTTTTTACCATCTCTAGTTGCCAGAATTCAAGGTAAACGTACACCCGTAGCCTATGCACCTGCCTTTGGAATTGTGACTGTAGTGATTTTACAATGTCTTTTCAGTCAGTGGAGCATGATGAATCAAGTGTTTGATACCACACCTTTAACATTTACCCAAGCTCTCATTTGTATGGGTGTAGGCTTGCCAGTAGTGTTCATAGCTCTCATCTTGCAGCATTTCGATCCGCTCAATTAATATCAATTTGGATTTTAGATTTTAGATTTTGGATTAGTCTCTGTGTATGAGTTCTGTTAATCAATCTGTCGCGTTCTTTTTGCAAATTGGTATTAATTAGGAGGTTTGTAATAATTTAGGACTTATATCGATTTTTTATGAGGCTGCATAGAATTCGATCCCCCCTAGCCCCCCTTAAAAAGGGGGGAACTAGAATCAAAGTCCCCCTTTTTAAGGGGGATTTAGGGGGATCTAGATATATGCAACTTCATATTAAATTGGTATTACGTAAGTGTGAGATTCTTTCAGCAAAAACCGTCCAGAGACAAGAGTCAAATGTCCAAAAAACCTTGACCATTGACTCTTGACCAGAAGATATTAAGTCCTGTAATTGGCAAATCTAACTTATCTGCTTGGGTTTATGCGATATGTTGGTAAATCCAGAGTAACTCTCACTTTTAGAGATTTTTGAAAGTAGTCACGAGCATAATAATTTTGCCGACCACTATTATCTAAAAATTGAGTGAAGCTTTGCAACATAATTTGAGAGCCAGCATTGTCTAAGGTTAATAATGTGTTGGAAAAACCTTTATTGTAGTTAGCTGTTGCATAAGTGTGGTTTGTATCTTGCACATTTAGACCATAGGTGACAACTGATGTTGTTCCCCAATCACAATCTGTGGGATGACATTTACCAAATACTTGAATGTTTAATTTATTGCTACCTGCTGAGGTGACAACTAAGCGAGTTACACCACGAGTGTTACTATCTTTATTAACCCAAGTTCCAACGAAATCAGCAGGTGCAGCCAAAGCCGGACTGAGTAGTGCAGCAGCTAAACTTACACTAGAAGCAGCAATCATTAAAGAACGTTTCAACATTGTATTAGGTCTCCAATCTTAGTAGTTTATTTCTGTATTTGCTGAAAATAATAGATAGATATTGGCGGAAATTAGGACTGATAATTTACCAATTTATTACCGCCATTTTTCACTCCAAGCACCTGTAACATCAAAACCGCCAGTCACAGGAGTTAACTTTTTCCTCGTCCACCTTCACTCAATTTGACGCAACGGATACCTTGAGCTTGACGGTTATCTAAACCCGCATTTCTCACAAGCTGTAGGGGCGGGTTCACAGATATGCTCCCATCATCCGTGAATATCTGGCTTAACCCGCCCCTACGATTTATTAACAACGAGAAAACTTAAGTTTGAAAATTTTGTGAGAAATCCAGGTAAAGGCTTGACAGTGTAAGTTTGAAGATGGGGAACACAATTAAAGCTTGGTACTTGAGTTAAATGTAAATTTTGTAGCACAGGTATTTGCGCAAAAGCACTAGTTGCTGTAGAAAGGGCTACCATACCACCAAGTGCTAAAGATTTCATTGAAAGTCGCAACATGATTCTCATTTGGTGTAGTAAAGTTTGTGGAGGCACTCTTAAACGCCTTCACTACTTCTCTAGGTAGGCTTCACGTTTTTTATGCACCCTCGGCAAAGCATCATTGAAACTTTTTCAACTTTTGTGCAATTTGTTGCCGATCGCTTCAGTCATTGGGCGACAGAATCAAAATTGCGTAGCAGTATGCGAAGTTGTCTCAAACGCACACCGCAAGAAAGTTCGGAATACTTTTGGGCACTTTATTGGTATAAGTTTTGGCAACTTCCCGAAACTCAGTCCCTAGCAAAGCAACATCTCACTGCTTACTTGCAAGAATCCTGCTATTGGGTAGCGCTAAAAACTGTAAATGGTTTTGCTAGTACGCAGTACCAGTTATCAGACTGTTTTCAGATCGCGATCGCTCAAATTGATCGCGTCCTCAAAGGTTTTAACTCTAGTCAAGGTTATACTCTTAAAAACTACGCCAGCCCGATTTTTGCCAGTGCGATCCGCGAAACTTTACGCCAACGTCACGAAGTTGATATCTGTACAGATTGGGGAATGTTACGCAAAATCTCGCAAAAGCGTTTGCAGGAGGCTTTGGAATATGCGGGTTTATCCAAAGATGAGGTTCAGAGCTACATCCTGGCGTGGAACTGTTTTAAAACCTTTTATGTTCCCACCGCCAAAGGAACCTCGCGCCAGCTTTCTCGCCCAGACGATCGCATCTGGGAAGCGATCGCCAACGCTTACAATTCTCAAAGTAGCCAGCAGATCAATATCCAAAATTTAGAAAAGTGCTTACTCAATGCGGCTAAAACTTCACGCAAATATCTTTATCCCACCCAGGAATCTCTCAATATAACTAAAGGCGGAGATAATTCTTGGGAAGTACTCGATAATCTCCCAGGAAATCAACAACCATCATTAATTGAGGACATTATTACCCAAGAAGAAGAACAAACCAGAACTTCGCAACAAACTGAAATTAATGAGATTTTAGCGGATGCGATCGCCCAATTAGAACCAGAGGCGCAACAGATTGTCCAACTTTACTACGCTCAAGGTCTCAATCAGGATAAAATCGCCAAACAACTAGAAATCAAACAGTACACTGTCTCACGGCGATTGACAAAAGCCAGGGAAAACTTACTGCGGTCTTTAGCTACTTGGAGTAGAGACTCCTTGCATATTTCAATTACTCCAGACCTACTCAAGAGTATGAGTACAGTAATGGAAGAATGGTTACAAAACTATTACGGTGTATCTCTGGAATGAGGGGTATGGGGCATGGGGCATTGGAAGGTAGAAATAGCAATTGGGTTTCCCAGAATAACAATTGGGTTTCCCAGAATAGCAATTGGGTTTCCCAGAATAGCAATTGGGTTTCCCAGAATAGCAATTGGGTTTCCCAGAATAACAATTGGGTTTCCCAGAATAGCAATTGGGTTTCCCAGAATAGCAATTGGGTTTCCCCAAATAACAATTGGGTTTCCCAAAATAGCAATTGGGTTTCCCAGAATAACAATTGAGTATCCCAGAATAGCAATTGAGTATCCCAGAATAGCAATTGAGTATCCCAGAATAGCAATTGAGTATCCCCGAATAACAATTGGGTTTCCCCGAATAACAATTGAGTATCCCCGAATAGTAATTGAGTATCCCCGAATAGTAATTGAAGCAACAAAACAGAATTACTAAAAGACTCAATCACCAATGCCCAATGCCCAATGCCCAATGCCCAATGCCCAATGCCCAATGCCCAATGCCCAATGCCCAATGCCCAATGCCCAATACCCAATGCCCAATGCCCAATGCCCAATGACAACTGACAAATCCCGGAGGAACCGCCATGACTGTATTAACTTTTGCCAATCCCAGTGATTTAATTTTAGAAATTCCCGTTAACGCCCAAAATCAAGCGGATATTCAGAGTCCATCTTTTTCTAACCCCACTTCTCGCTATCAAGGTTATATTAATGAACTTTGCCTGAGTGCAGTCTTGCCTTGGTTG
Organism: Calothrix sp. NIES-2100; assembly: GCF_002368195.1. GTDB lineage: Bacteria > Cyanobacteriota > Cyanobacteriia > Cyanobacteriales > Nostocaceae > Aulosira. The sequence continues at coordinate 9,420,541 of NZ_AP018178.1, forward strand.
CAAGAAGATTTTACACCGCAGGCAAAGGTCTGGCCAAGTACCACAGCTTTACCTAGTTTTTGGGAACTGGTAAATGGAACCGCAATCCTAGTAGACACAAGACGATTGATTTTAGTTCCCAGTGAAACAATAGATTTAAGTGAATTAAGAGTACCACAGGAATGGGTGGATTTACCTAGTTGGGCTGGTGATTATTACTTAGCAGTGCAGGTAGAACCAGATGAAGGCTATGTTAGGGTTTGGGGCTACTGTACCCATGAACAATTGAAGAATCGGGGCAATTATGATGCAGGCGATCGCACTTATTCTTTAGATAGCACTGAGCTTGTAAATGATATTGGGGTTTTAGCGGTAACTCAAGAACTTTGCCCGCAAACAAACACACGCACTGCCATTTTACCTTTACCGAGTTTACCACAACAACAAGCCCAAAACCTGATTGCTCGCTTGGGAAAGTCCGAAGTGCTGACACCCCGTTTAGCCATCCCTTTTCAACTTTGGGGTGGGTTAATTGAACATGGGGGTTGGCGACAAAGCTTATATCAACAACGTTTAGGATTACCAGAACAATGGTCTGTTTTGCAATGGTTGCAAAGCGGCGTTTCTGGGGCAGCGGAAACTATCGGTTGGGGACGCTGGAATTTGCAATTGAGTTTTGTTGGTGGTAGAGGTGTGGAAGAAACACCATCAGATTCTATCGTTTCTCGGCAACTGGCGATCGCTGGTCAAACATACGAACTCTTAGTCATCCCCCAAGGCGAACCCGATGCACCTATTTGGCGGTTTGAACTGCGTAACGCTACAGTAGGTGCAGCCATCCCCGGTGGCTTTAAACTGCGACTACTCACCGAAGATTTACAATCCTTCCCTAACAACGAGGATACCGCCACAACTGCCGTCGAACAACTTTTCGTAGAAGTTGCTCTAGAACCAGGTGAAGGTATAGTCTGGGAAATAGAACCCCTCCCGGAAAACTATGACCGAGAAATACTCAAATTTTAAACGTTGGTTTGGCTTTTTTTATTTGCTCAATCCAGCCATAAATAAAAAGCCATGAGAGAAAAACCCCAACAACAAATGCGTGTCTGGGCGATGTTTTGCCATCTTTCGGCTTTATTAGCTTGGATGCTGTTATTTTTTTTAGTATTTCTCGGTATTCCTTTATATTTACCCCTGAATATTTTCCTACCCCTAATTATTTGGCGATTGTATAAAACCAAATCTTCTTGGGTTGATTTCCAAGGTAAAGAATCTTTAAATTTTCAAATCTCGCTGACATTTTATATTTTGATTGTCATTATTGTATCCTTGTTGATGATGCTAACTATATGCGGGATTGCTGTAACTACTAATAGTACGGGGAAAGAGATACAAACACTTTTAGATACTTTATTAATGGTATGGCTTTCATTAACATCAGTAATGATATTAATCCAATTTTTCTTAGTTAATTTTGCAGCATTCAAAGCTTATAAAGGTGAACATTATCGCTATCCTTGGACAATTAGATTTTTAAGATGAAATATGCCTTTAGTCAATAGTCAATAGTCAATAGTCAATAGTCAAAATAATTGTATTCCTTATGGTTGCGAGATTACAAACAAATCCAGAAAAGATTGGCGTGGCGATTGTGGGTACAGGATTTGGACAGAAAGTCCACATTCCCGGATTGCAAGCACATCCGCAAACTGAGGTGGTGGCTGTTTATCATCGAGATATCAATAAAGCCAAAGCGATCGCACAATCTCATGGTATCCCCAATGCCTGCGATACAATTGCAGATATCGTGAAGTTACCACAAGTCAAAGCAGTCACCATCGCTACCCCACCATTTTTGCATTATGAAATGGCAAAAACAGTACTGCAAGCGGGGAAACATTTATTACTGGAAAAACCTACAGCCTTAAATGTCACTGAAGCGAAGGAACTTTATCAGTTAGCCCAAACAAACGGCGCGATCGCCACAGTAGACTTTGAATTTCGCTTTGTTCCCGGATGGCTAAAGTTTTCACAACTATTATCCGCAGACTATGTGGGAAACAAGCGTTTAATTAGAATTGATTGGTTAGGTTCTTCTCGTGCAGATGCTTCTCGCCCTTGGAATTGGTATTCTTCTCAAGATAAAGGAGGCGGTGCATTAGGATCTTTAGGTTCCCACGCCTTTGATTATATATACTGGTTATTTGGCCCTGTACGCCGATTAAACGCCCATTTGACTACCGCCATTCCCACACGCCTTGATCCTGCTAGCGGCGAAAACAAGCCAGTAAATACAGATGACACCTGTGTGCTGAGTTTGGAATTAGCAGATGGTACACCTTGCCAACTTACCATTAGTGCAGTTGTCCATGCACCGAGAACCCATTGGGTAGAAGTATATGGCGATCGCGGTACTTTAGTTTTAGGTAGTGAAAATCAAAAAGATTACATCCACGGTTTTCGGGTTTGGGGTTCCCAACCAGGTAAAGCCTTAACGGAAATCGAAATCCCATCAGAATTGATGTTTTCCGAAAACCACGCCGATGGACGCATTTCTGCATTTATCCGCGTAGTAGATCGATGGGTACAAGGAATTTACAGCCAGCAACAAATAGTCCCATCACTGCGAGAAGGAGTTTACTCCCAATTATTGATGGATTTATCCCATGAATCCCATAAAACAGCAAGCTGGGTAAATGTACCAAGTTTGGAAAGTCTTATCGGTAAATAAACCTCTCCCCAACTCTTCTTAGTCTCGCAGAAGGATTTTACAGCAGTTTTCACATATTTGAACCAGATATAGCGGTTATCGGTTGAGTCTAATACACACGTAAGGGCACGGTAGTGCCCCTGCAATCTGTCGCATTCTTTTTTCAAATTGGTATAAGTTTGCACCTGTTACGGATAGATATTTTCAGCCCAACAACCACAGGAATCACAAGCATGACAAAACTAGAGGGGAAAATCGCAGTCGTTACAGGTGCTTCTAAAGGCATCGGTGCTGCGATCGCCAAACATCTGGCAGCAGAAGGTGCAAGTGTTGTCGTCAACTACGCATCGAGCCAAGAAGGAGCCAATCGCGTGGTTGACGAGATTGTCAGCAAGGGCGGTAAGGCGATCGCAGTCCAGGCAAATGTTGCCAAAAAAGCAGAGATTGAACATCTATTTACAGAGACACAGCAAGCATTCGGCAGGGTTGATATTTTAGTCAACAATGCGGGAATTTATGAATTTGCCCCACTGGAAGACATCACAGAAGCGCACTTCCATAAGCAATTCGATATCAATGTCCTGGGATTGATCCTCACTTCACAACAAGCTGTAAAGCACTTCGGCTCGGCGGGCGGCAGCATTATCAATATTAGTTCCATCGTCAGCACCCTGACACCCCCGAATGCCTCAATCTATAACGCTACCAAAGCGGCTGTTGATGCCATCACGAAGTCCCTAGCCAAAGAATTGGGCCCCCGCCGCATCCGTGTCAACTCCATCAATCCTGGTATGGTGGAAACAGAAGGTACGCACACAGCCGGAATTACCGAAAGCGAAGGTCGCCAACAAGCTGAAGCGCAAACACCGCTAGGTCGCATTGGACAGCCACAGGACATCGCCCCTGCCGTTGTCTTCCTTGCTTGTGCCGATTCCGCCTGGATTACTGGCGAAACCCTGTACATCACGGGTGGGCTTCGCTAGCTTGAGATGTCATAACTCAATTCAAACCCTACCTCAATGGGCAGAGAGTTTTTAACTTTGAGTATGAGATTGTGATGAAAGCAAACTATCTCCAAGGAGTTGAGCGCTGATGGAAACAGCAGATGTCATTGTCATCGGCAGTGGTCAAGGAGGCATTCCACTGGCGGCTGATTTTGCCAATGAGGGATGTAGGGTTGTCTTGTTTGAGCGAGATGCTTTAGGCGGCAGTTGTATCAACTATGGCTGCACTCCGTCTAAAGCGTTCTTAGCAGCGGCTCATGCAGCTGGGCGATCGCGTCAGGCTAAGAAGTTAGGCATCCACACACAGGTGGAGGTGGATTTTCCGGCTGTCATGGAGCGAGTTCGGGAAATCCGCAGCAGCTTTAATCAGGGAGTTCGCCAGCGATTAGAAACTGCGGGTGTCAAAGTCATTTGTGGCGAAGCTGCTTTTGTGGGTGAACGGACGGTTAAAGGTGGGGATGTTACCCTTCAGGCTCCTTTGGTAATCATTAACACAGGCACGTCAGCGCTGATTCCTGATATTCCCGGACTTGTCGGCACTCCCTATTTGACCAACCGCAATTTTTTTGACTTGAACACTTTACCACCCCGTTTATTAGTGATTGGCGGCGGCTATATTGGCTTGGAATTGGGACAAGGACTAGCGCGGTTGGGCAGCCAAACTCACTTAATTGTGCGGGGCGATCGCGTTCTGGGGCAAGAAGAGTCTGATGTCAGCGAGGTCTTAGCAGAAGCATTAAAGCAGGATGGAATTCATCTGCACTTTGGAGTCAATGTAAATCACGTCGCCCACGAGAATAATCTGTTTAGTTTAACCCTGAGCAATGGCGAACAACTCCAGGGGGAAGCCTTGTTGGTTGTGATTGGACGAAAACCCAATACCAGTGCATTAAATGCCGCCGCCAGCAAAATTGAGCTAGACGATCACGGGTTTATTAAAATTGATGACCAGTTCCATACCACCTGTTCTGGAGTCTATGCCATCGGGGATGCTGCCAAACAGCCTGCCTTTACCCATGTGTCGTGGGAAGACTATCGCCGCTTAAAAGCAATTTTGTCTGGAGAAAACCGGACAAGAAGCGATCGCGTCCTGGGCTATGCAGTCTACACAGAACCCCAGGTGGGGCGAGTGGGTATGACCTTAGAACAAGCTCAAAAACAAGGCATCAACGCCCGTGCTGTCACCTTACCTATGAGCCAAATTGCCCGTGCCATCGAGTGGGGGCATGACCTGGGATTTTATCGCCTGGTAATCGACAGCGATACAGACAAAATCCTGGGCGCAACCCTGGTGGGGTATGAAACTGCTGAACTAGTCCATGTATTTTTATCCCTGATGGAAGCAGGCGCAACTTGGCAGTTGTTAGAGCGATCGGTTCACATCCATCCCACCTATGGGGAAGCTTTACCCAGTCTGGCACGGTTGCTGCTCGGTGAATAAACTAACCACAGAGACACAGAGGACGCAGAGGAATGAGGGTTTGAGAGATTTTTTGCGTTATACCAATTTAAAAAAAGAATGCGACAGATGGTAGGGGCATGGCAATGCCCATACGTGTCAACTTAAGGCGAAAGCCTTATCAGGAATTGATTTTGCCTCAAATCGTCTACCATCAAGATCCGCATTACCCCACCCCAGTTTTGTCTAAAGCCAAAACGTCCCCTCCCCGTTCACGGGGAGGGGATTAAGGGGTGGGGTAAAATGCCTGTGGAATAAGCCTTTTAGCTTAAGTTGACACCAATGGGCATTGCCATGCCCTCTAGAATATATTGATGTGCCGCGAACACTATTTAAATTGGTATTAGGTGGTTGAGTGTTTTTTTATTTGGAAGTCCCAAAGAAGAACAAAAAGCAAAATCTTCTTGTTCTTCTTCAGGTTTACTTCACCAATACCTTATTTTCAGCTTGCGGTTGGGCGCGGATTTCGTTGTGACAGGGACGACCCTGTTCAATGTCGGCAATATTAGACATTGTTGTATCCGAAATATTACGCAAAGCTTCTTCTGTAAAGAAGGCTTGGTGTCCAGTGATTAGCACGTTGGGAAATGTTGTGAGGTGCTGGAAAACATCATCTTGGATGATTTCACCAGACAAATCTTCAAAGAACAATTCTGATTCTTGCTCGTATACATCGACACCAAGATAACCGATTTGACCAGATTTCAACCCTTCAATTACCGCTTCGGTATCAATCAGCGCACCTCGACTAGTGTTAATGATCATCATCCCAGGTTTCATCTGGGCGATCGCTTGCTCGTCGATCAAGTGATGGGTTTCCTCAGTCAGGGGGCAATGGAGAGAGATAATATCAGAGTTGGCAAATAATTCTGGTAATTCTACATACTTGCCACCCAATGCTTCTAATTCTGGGTTGTGATACACATCATAAGCCAGGAGGTGACAGCCAAACCCTTTCATGATTTGCCCTAAAATTAAACCGATTTTCCCTGTACCGATAACTCCCACGGTACGTCCATTGAGGTTAAATCCCAACAATCTATTGAGGGAAAAATTGCCTTCGCGCACGCGGCTATAGGCGTGATGAATTTTGCGATTCAGGCTCAAAATTAATCCTACCGCGTGTTCTGCGACCCCATAGGGTGAGTAGGCAGGTACACGCACAACTGTAATTCCTAAATCCGCTGCGGTATTTAAGTCTACATTGTTAAACCCTGCACAGCGGAGGGCTATCAGACGAGTTCCGTGTGAAGCGAGAACCTCTAAGGTTGAAGCATCCACCTGATCGTGTACAAATACACAAACCGCTGGAAATCCGGCGGCTAAGATGGCTGTATCTCTTGTGAGGCGGGGTTCAAAGAATACCAAATCGTGCTGTTTGTCAGAATTTGCAGCTTCTAAAAACTGCCGATCGTAGGCTTTGGTACTGAAGACTGCTACTTTCATGCAAAACTTTGGGTTTGATGCTGCATAGTTGTCGAGTACATGATAGCTTGACTTTAAAAAGCGCGATCGCTCCTGTGATGATGTCAGTTCTAGACTTTCACCTGGATGCAGGCAATTGTCGAATTACAGCAAAACTTTATAATTCGTAATTCGTAATTATTTTTTGTAGGGGTTTTCAGTATATAGCGATGTCTCTTGAGGAGCCACTGTGCGTCTACGAGTTTATGTAGGGATTTGTACAATATGAGCGATGTCTACGACGGGCTACGCCTACGCACTATTGTTGATGAAGTGTTGCTCAAAGCGATCGCCTGACAAAATTTAGACGTTAAGTTACAAAATTCTCATGTACTTTCTCTGGAAAAACTTTGCAATTTACTGAATCTATTCTATGAGCTGACTTGATTGCACTAAAAGGAGAGTGGCAATGAAAAAAGTAGCAGTGTTTGGCAATGCTGGAGGCGGTAAATCAACTCTCAGCAACAGATTATCCCAAATCACTGGTTTACCACTTTACATCTTAGACAAGATTAAATATCAATCAGGGGGTGTTGAGGTTCCAGATGAAGACTATCAGCGCATCCATCAGGAAATTTTAGTTAGTGACCGATGGATTATTGATGGCTTTGGTTCAATAGAAACCCTTTGGCCAAGACTGAACGAGGCGGATACTCTGGTATTTATCGATTTACCTCTATACGTGCATTTCTGGTGGGTAACTAAACGACTAATCACAGGCTACCTTAAACCACCAGCAGGCTGGCCGGAAAATAGTCCAATATGGAAGAGTTCGCTGACTAGCTACCGCGTGCTTTGGTTATGTGACAAATATTTGACCCCAAAGTATCGTGAGTATATTAAGCAGGCTCAAAGCAGCAAAAGTGTTTATCACATTCGCTCGACTCAAGATATTTCGCAATTTTTTGAATTAATTGAAACTAAAACTAACTGCTAATTTGTGTTCTGGCGATCGCCTGATTAGTTAAAGGTTTCATTTGCTACTTTATCACATAGCTTTTGCCCGCCTGGGAATGAATTCCAAAGACCAAAGTTCAAGTAGGGGCGGGTTAAGCGAGATAGTCGTGAATTATTGGAGCATATCTGTGAACCCGCCCCTACTGAAGTAGACTCAAAATTTTGAGGGATATTTAGGAATCTGACGATGACTTTTGCTATTAGAGGTTGTTTGAAAAGTGGTTGGCTGTATCTTAGCACTAATAGATCCCCCCTAACCCCCCTTAAAAAAGGGGGGAAAAGAATCAAAGTCCCCCTTTTTAAGGGGGATTTAGGGGGATCTCAAACGTTTTGCTACCCACGACAGGACTTTTCAAACATCCTCTTAGACTCAGAATTCATTCTGAGGCGGGCGGGCGACGTTAAGTTGACACCAATGAGCAGTGCTAAACCCCTAGGTAAATCACGTTTGTGGTCACCAATATTACACCTGCGGTGATGTCACTGGCTGTGAACAATTCGGGAATCAGCACAAAACTTTATAATTTGTAATCTGTTCGCAGTAAGCTTGTGATGGCATTTTCTTAATCTACTATGGCAACGATTAACGACAACTACCTAAAGCTGAAAGCAGGTTATCTATTTCCCGAAATTGCACGGCGGGTAAATGCCTTTGCCCAAGCCAATCCTGATGCTAAAATTATCCGCTTGGGGATTGGCGATGTCACAGAACCTCTACCAGAAGCTTGTCGCACAGCGATGATTAAGGCTGTAGAGGAAATGGGCGATCGCGCTACTTTTAAAGGCTATGGCCCCGAACAAGGTTATGCTTGGTTAAGGGAAAAGATTGCGGCGCAAGATTTCCAAGCACGGGGGGCGGATATCTCCGCCGAGGAAATTTTTATTTCTGATGGTTCTAAGTGCGATACAGGGAATATTTTAGAAATATTTGGTCATGATAATGCGATCGCAGTTACCGATCCGGTTTATCCTGTCTACGTAGATACTAATGTCATGGCGGGTAATACAGGTGACGCTAACGACAAAGGCGAGTTTGGCGGCTTAGTTTATCTCCCCATTACCGCCGAGAATAACTTTACCGCAGAGATACCTGCCCAAAAAGTTGATTTAATTTATCTTTGCTTCCCCAATAATCCCACCGGTGCAACTGCAAGCAAAGAACACCTGAAAGCATGGGTAGACTATGCGAAAGCGAATAACTCGATTATCTTCTTTGATGCTGCCTATGAAGCATACATCACTGACCCCGCAATTCCTCATTCTATTTATGAAATAGAAGGTGCAAGAGATGTGGCGATTGAGTTTCGTTCCTTCTCCAAAAATGCAGGCTTTACCGGAACTCGTTGCGCCTTAACTGTCGTTCCCAAGACATTAACAGCTAAAGCCGCTGATGGTTCCGATGTCGAACTGTGGAAGTTGTGGAATCGCCGCCAGTCTACCAAGTTTAATGGTGTATCTTACATTGTCCAACGGGGTGCAGAGGCGGTTTACTCCCCAGAAGGACAGGCGCAAATTAAAGGATTAGTCAGCTTTTATTTAGAAAATGCCACAATTATCCGCGAGAAGCTAACAGCCGCAGGATTGTCAGTATATGGTGGCGTGAATGCACCTTACGTTTGGGTGAAAACTCCCAATGGTTTATCCAGTTGGGAATTTTTCGATAAATTACTACAAAACGTCAACGTCGTCGGAACTCCTGGTTCTGGCTTTGGCGCGGCTGGCGAAGGTTACTTCCGCATCTCTGCATTTAATAGCCGGGAGAATGTAGAAGAAGCAATGCAGCGGATTACCACCGGCTTGTCTTTATAAACTATGATGCGATCGCGTATTCCACCACATTAATTTTCATGCACTAAAAGATCCCCGACTTCTTCAAGAAGTCGGGGATCTGACCCCTCATGAGATGAAGGTACGGAAGTTTATTGATCAGTTAGAATAGAGCGATCGCCCTCCAAACCTGATTACTTCTAATCTGGAAACCAACTGGAGACTTACATGACCCTAGCAACGATTGCCACACTACCAAAAGAATCACCCCTTCTGTTTGAGGGACTGACTTGGAGAGAATTCAAAGCCGTTGAGCAATTGTTAGATCGTCCAGGATATCGGTTATCGTTCCTGGATGGAATTTTGGAGATTCGACGAATGCCTGGAGAACCCCACGAAACCGTTAAAAAGAGAATTGCTGCTTTGTTAGAGCTTTACCTGTTGATGGCAGGATTTGACTTTACTCCAACTGGTTCAATGACCCTGGAAAATGAAGGAGTCGCCGTCAAGCGAGAGGCGGATGAATCTTATAAACTTGCTCCTGGTCGAGTGCGTCCCGATTTGGCGATCGAAGTAGTATTTACCAGTGGCGGTATCAACAAGTTAGAAGCTTACAAACGACTGAAAATAAAAGAAGTGTGGTTTTGGGAAGATGGAGTACTAGAAGTCTATCACCTGCGTGGAGAAGGCAATACACTTGAGTATGAAAAAATTTCCAGTAGTGAAGAAGTCAAAGGAATCGATTTGGACTTATTAGTACGTTGCATCAATATAGTAAATCATGTTGATGCAATCAAGACATTTCAACAAGCACTCCAGAAATAAGTTAATGGGCATTGGGGAGGCAGTGCGTTGCGGGGGTTCCCCCCGTTATAGCAACTGCCGTCATTGGGCATTGGGCAAAGATGGGAAAGAAAACTCCCCACATTCCCCGATTAGTGAGTTTCAACACTTCTGTGAGCAATCTGTTTTTTCTCTGCGCTCTGGAGCGTCCTCTGCGGTTTAAACGTAATTTGAGGAATTTTATTCATAGATTTTTATTTCCTATTTATTAAATTCAATACCATAGATAGATGCTGTTGATTATGATATTTGCTGTCTAATTTTTTGGTAAAAAAAGCATTAAAAAAACTAAATCCTTTTATGTACCTTTGATGACATTGGCATCAATAACGTGGGAAAACCGTACTTCAATGGGAGGTTTTCTGTAATCTAAATTAGGGATGAGCTAGGTAAGATCAAAGAGCGACTTAAATAATGCTGTTGTCTAAAACATCAATTACAGCATTACCAGGAGAGCATAATATGGGAAATCAATTCAAAACTTTAGTATTGCTAGCTACTCTCAGTGGTTTGTTAATTGCAATTAGTTACTGGGTAATTGGTGGCAGCAGTGGTTTAATTATAGGTATAGGTTTAGCAGCAGTTACAAATCTATTTTCTTGGTATCAATCAGATAAAATTGCCCTGGCTGTATATCGCGCCCAGCCTGTAACAGAATCCCAAGCACCGGGGCTGTATCGCATGGTGAAGAAATTAAGCGATCGCGCGAAAATTCCCATGCCGGGAGTATATATTGTTCCTGGTCAAACTGCCAACGCTTTCGCCACAGGACGCGATCCAGAACACGCGGCTGTTGCTGTAACAGAAGGGATTTTGCAGATATTACCGGAAGATGAACTAGAAGGCGTAATTGCCCACGAACTCACCCATATTATCAACCGCGACACCTTAACCCAAGCTGTTGCAGCCACAGTTGCTGGTGCAATCTCCTTCTTGGCGCAAATGGTAAGTTACAGTTTATGGTTTGGCGGTGGTTCCCGCGATGATGACAGAGGCGGTAATCCCTTAGGAGTGTTGTTAACTGTAATACTTGCCCCTGTTGCAGCCACAATCATCCAACTAGCAATTTCCCGCACCAGAGAATTCTCCGCCGATGCTGGTGCTGCAAGATTAACAGGTAATCCCCGCGCCTTAGCGAGAGCATTGCAACGCCTAGAACTGACAGCCAAACAGTTACCTTTAGATGGGAATCCAGCCTTTGAGCCATTGTTAATCATCAACCCCATCTCTGGACAGTTTTTAGGTAACTTATTCTCCAGCCACCCCGCCACAGATGCGCGTGTAGAAGAATTACTCAAATTAGAACGAGAACTAACCACAACAGTTTATTAGTCAACAGTCAACCGTCAACCATAGCCAAAGGATATCGCAACTATGACTGAGAAAAATTTTGAATCGACAGTAGTAGTCGAAATTAGTCCTCAAACTGAGGAATTAGTAGAAACTGAAATGGCTGGCGAAACAGATGAAGTCAAGCGCGAAACCAAAGCATTAATTGAAGCACTGAAAAGACGCGCCCAAACTGAAGCCGAATCAGCAGGTACTCTCACCCGCGAAACATATTTGAACGCTGTACGCCAAGCCAGAGAAGCTTTAGAAGGCGAAAAACTCATTGAACGCGATCGCCTAGAACGTTCTTTTGCAGTTATCCAAGAAGAAGCTGATAAAAATTGGCACCTGCTATTAAAAGAAATCGCCGATTTTGGCGATCGCTTACAAAATGCCGCCAAAGCCGCCTGGGAAGCCTTCAACGCCCCCCGTTCCCAAAATTAATTACCCACATCTACATAATCTACCGTAGGGGCACAGCACTGCTCATACGTGTCAACTTAACGTGAAACCCGCTTGGTGGCAAGGTTTTGCCCTCACCCCCAGCCTCTCTCCCCAAGGGAGAGGGGAGCCAGAGATTCAATTCCCCTTCTCCCTTAGGGAGAAGGGGTTAGGGGATGAGGGCGAGGGTTTTTGTACAACACGCGCCGTATATAGCTTTTTAGCTTAAGTTGACACCAATGAGCACTGCTGTGCCCTTATTGCTTTGTCAACAGGTGCGCGATCGCACTCTAGAAAAGCTAACGCCAACGTAATAATCTAAAATCTTAGCTTGTGCGTCAGCCTTAGATGATTTCAATCGCACTCACATTTACTCATCACTCTTTTTATCCTCATCCTCCTGGTGACTGGCTTGTTGCAATACCGGAATGCATTGATTTATTAGCCAAATTAGTGTTTCTGTTACTGACTCACCTTTGTGAATACTATCTGCGGCTTGCATACCAGCTAGTAGGATTTTTAGACTTAGCAACACAGCGATTAATTTTTGACTTGGGCGGGAATTAGATTTCTTAGCAGACATTTCAACCACCTTGTTTTTTGGGTTACAAGGTGAATTATTTTTTTGGGCATTTCCCCAGACAAATTCCCCAAGCCAATCGTTGAGCTTGTCTATAATAAGCATTAGCTGCTTGGGGAATCTTGCCCAAAGAGATAGCACAAAAATCTTAATATTTAGTTTATATTTTCCGAAATGCCCGAAAAACCTAAACGCAAATTTGGCACGGGAGAAACTCATCAACGGAATGTGCTGAGTCTTGTCAAAGCGTTACTAATGCTATCAAATCAAGAATTGACACCAGAGGAACCAGCAGCATCAGCAGTTAAGGTGCAATGGGTTACAGATAACCAATTGCAGGTAACTGGGGAAAATAAAATAAAAAACAAAATTGTTGCAGGTACAACCAAACATGCTTTATGGGAACTTGCAGAGAAAACAGATAATTCTTTGCAGCTTCCCCAACGTCAGCATGAGAATGCTGGAGTCAATACAGAACAGAGAAAAGCTGAGGTAGTGCAAAATGTATTTGAATATTTAGAATACTTGGAAATGTGGAAGGATGAACGTCCTGAAAATAAGAAGAATACACGATATTGGATATTCACCCTCACTTTAAAACATAAAGATGCCTCAATACCTGAAAATATAACGGTAGTTCAAGAGAAATTGCAGTTAGAAACAGTACCTCAAATCATAGATACTAGTACAAACATCAATTGGCGTGAGGTTTGCACCGCAATGCTGAAAAGTCAGCAGGAGGCTGCAAGACTCAGACGCAAAGCGACAGAGCAAGGTTTTGAAATTAACATTTATGTTCCCTTGGGGTTGGTGGAACGCAAACAGCAGCAACGCCGACACTTAGATGAACAGCGAGACAGAGAAAATGTCTATGAATTAACCCAAGAAGTAATTGTCAAAACCTATGAACATGACGCATTTCTCCGAGAAGTAATTGCACAACAGCCACCTGGAAACAATAAGCATATTGCTATCATCGGCGAACCAGGAGCAGGTAAGACTACTTTATTAAGTACCATTGCTTCCTTTATTAAAGACAAAACTCAAGATTTACCCATCTTTATTTCTCTCGCCAACTTACAGGGAAGAACAATTGAGGAATATTTACGTCAGCAATGGCTTCCTGAAGCGATGAGAGCAGGTGAACTTACTGTTGTACCTACTCCAGAAATTGAACGTCAATTAATTGAGTGTTTTGGTAAGGGGGGAGTGTGGCTACTGTTAGATGGTGTGGATGAAATGGGTGAAAATTCACCGGTGCAAGCATTAGCCAAAATTACCCAAGAATTGACAGCATCTCTGAGACAAGGGCGGGTGGTATTGACTTGTCGATTAAATGTTTGGGATGCCAAGGTTAGCAATCCACTCACAGGATTTGATACTTATAAAACTCAAGAGTTTAAACCCGAACATATTGATGACTTTATTCAGCAGTGGTTTAAAAATTATAAAAATTCCCAAAAAGGAGAGATACTACAAGTAAAATTAAAAGAAACAAAACATGAAAACATTCGTAAATTAGTGACAAATCCTCTGCGGTTATCGCTGTTGTGTCAGACATTTGATTTGGATCGGCAGGGAGAATTGCCAGAAACAAAAGCAGCGCTTTATCAGAGGTTTACCCACTATTTTTATGAATGGAAATCAGAATTATTTGCTGAGTTATATCAATCTGATGATTTAAAGAATGAATTACATGATGCCTTAAGCCGATTAGCGTTTGCAGGTATTAACAGTAGTGCGAGGTTTCGCTTGCAGCGGAAGTTAGCACATCAAGAAATGGGTGAGAGATTACTTAAATTAGCTTGTGATGTCGGTTGGTTAAACTTAGTAGACAGAATAGCTATAGATGATGAAGAAGTTTATGCTTTCTTCCATCCTAATTTTCAAGAATATTTTGCAGCTTTAGCAATTACTGATTGGCAAGTTTTTCTTGATCACAATAACAAAATAGAATTGCCAAATTACAAATCTTTTGGAACTATTTTTAATCCTAGAAACTATGATTATTTTGCAGGTCAAGAAATAGGTATTTGGACTAATTGGCCAAACTATAACCAAAAACTTTATAACTATTGTTTAGAAAATCACGAACAAAATTGTGTATACCGTATTTTTGAGCCGCAATGGCAAGAGGTTATTTTATTGTGGCTAGGACGAGAAGTAAATAAAGATTTTACCCAGAGTAAGGAAGAATTTATCAAATTACTGGTGGAATTTAATGATAATTGTATGGGCTTTTATTCCTTCAGAGCTTATTTTTTAGCAGCAATGGGTATTGTAGAATTTAAAAATTGCACTCAAAGTGATAATATTGTCGCACAGCTTTTTGAATGGAGCCTTGGTCATTCTGATGAGAACCCCCTTAGCAAGGCAGCTATGGCAACATTATCAGAATTTGATTATGTTCGATTATCTAAATACATAGATGATATAGAAAAGTCCTGTGAGGATGATATAGATGATTATCCTACTTTTATGAAAAGAGAAGCTATTAATTGTATCTACTTAACTTTGTTTGGCGACAATTGCAATGAGCATTGGAAAAATAAATCCGACTTAAACCCAATTAATTATTCAATTGAGTATGAAAATATTGAGTTAAATGCAATTAAAAGTCTTGGAGAAAGTAATGATGCAATAGATAAATTACTGAATAGATTGTACTCTAGCCAAAATCGGAGTATTATTCTGAGGTCTGCTTTGAGCTTAATAAATATTCTTGCAGACAGTTTGCTTATGAAAAAAGTGATCATAGGTTTAAGGGACTGTTTAAGCATAGATCAGTTTGTTGCAATTCCATCTCATGGTGAGCCTTTTGTAGCCTATGAAAATCAATTCTATCGTTTCAAATGTTCCTATTTAGTCCTCTGGCATTGTGCCCAAAATATGCACTATACAGATTTCTATAATGCTTGGCATCAAGGCAAGTATGAAGATGAAAAGATAGAATGTCAAGAAACTTTTAACCAAATTGACTTCATTCAAAGCTTTCAAGCTGCAATTAACAATGACTCTCAACTCAGCCACAACATTCACTTAATCTGTATCGACACCAGTAAATTCATCGACCCAGATAACCCAGCTAGCAAAATTTACACTACAATCGTCAAAGCTGGCTGTCCTAAATGTGAAGATGGTACGCCGAAAACAATGGCGGAACTGCAAACCTATTGGGAATTGCTAGAAACTGATAAGCGTGTGGTTTTAGTATTTTACCCAAGCGCAACTAATACTACAGATGAGGTGAAATACAGCGATCGCTTTCTCAGTGACATTAGCAAGTTTGAGGGAGCGATTTGTTTTATGAGCAACCCCATACCAAATCACAACACTCTCAAATTTTTTCCACCCAGTCAGCCGATTGACGAAATTGTAGAATGGTTGCGGCGTAGTTGATTATATTTATCTGTTGATAACAACAGCTTGTCCTTTTGTTACCAACACAAGTTGTTTCGTTAGGAATGCTTATCCGTTGGTAACGACAACTTATGCGATCGTTACTAACGCAACTTGTTTCGTTACGAATGCTTATCCGTTCGTTACCAACGCAATTTGTTTCGTTACGAATGTTTATCCGTTCGTTACCAACGCAACTTGTTTCGTTACGAATGCTTATCTATTTGTGGCAAACGCTTATGTTGTCGTTACCACAGCTTAAGCAAAACTTATCAATAAAAGACAAAATATAGCTATTCTCATTTTGATGTCTTGGAGTAAACTTCAAGAGTCAAGTTTTTGGCTCTACAAATGGATTCACAATCTGTAAGGCATTTTCAACGATTAAGCCATCTTGCATATCTTCTGAGTACAAAATACTTGCTTGCCCTACAATTGCACTAGCAACGATGAGGCTATCCCAAAACGAGAACAAATAGCCATCCCGCAATTGTGCTGCATACTCAAGCGTTTCCAGGGCAACAGGTAAAATTTCACAGCCTGTTGCAAATTCTGTAATTAAGCTTTGAATCTGTGAGTTATTAAAACCTGCTTTGCGGATTAAATTCGCACAAACCTCATTGATTACTTGTGTACTAACAACTAAGTTTTCTTGACTTGTAATGTTTGTGGCTATTTGTTGCTTTTGGATTGCACTTGCATCAGTAGAACTCAAAATGAAACGATATAACCAAACATTAGAATCAACAAAGCATCGCTTCTCTTCACCAGCGTTCATTGGCTTCCTCTCTGGTGAGTGGTTTGAAACCTACAACTTGAATGGGATTTGCGGTTAGCTGCGCAATAATACCTGTTTTGGGAAAGCTTTTTTTACTTGGGTTGGTTTTCAAGATAACAATTTGCACAATTTCCGCGTTGCGAATTTCGTCTTGATACTCAACAGGAATTTCAATGTTCCCGTTGTTGACTCTAGCGTTAAAATGTGTGTTTGTAGTCATGAGAATTACATACCTTTTGCAAATTTTTCAATGACTTAAATCTCGTCTCATACCATTTCACTTTTATCATGATACAAATATGTGGCTAAGGGTTTAGCATTGCTCATTGGTGTCAACTTAACGCGAAACCCATAGCCCGCCTCCCTTATGAATTCGGAGTCTCATAACAAAAGTCATCTAAAGATGACTAAAAATTCTCACAAATCCCTAGTCTACTTCAGTAGGGGCGGGTTCACAGATATGCTCCAATAATTCACGACTATCTCGCTTAACCCGCCCCTACTTGATCTGTTAGCCTTGGAATGAATTCCAAGGCGGGTGACAAAGCTATGAGAGAGGCTATTTCTAGCTTAAGTTGACACCAATGAACAATGCTAAACCCCTACAACAAATATATCTGGATCAAGATTTTTGGGAATTGTTATAAAATCTGGGTGCAATGAAAATTTACCTAAAAACCTCTTCCTTTCTGCGCTCTGTCGTCTGCCCGTTTGGTGAGTTTCGACTTAGCGGTAGTTTCGACTTCGCTCAACTACCGCTAAGTAGTACTGCGAAGCAGAACCCGCAGGGTACCACTGCCTTTTCAGGAAGCATTAAAAAAGGCTAGAAACAGCTTTTAACTTGCTTCTAGCCTTTTTAACGTGATGGGCAGTACCAGACTCGAACTGATGACATCCTGCTTGTAAGGCAGGCGCTCTACCAACTGAGCTAACCGCCCGTTTGCGCTCACTTCTAAAGAATATAGCAAAAGATTTTGAATCGCGCTAGTATTTTTGAGAAAAAATTTTTTGAGAACCTTAAAATGCCCTCTGGTCGAACCCACGATAGCATTACGCTGTATGCTCTGCCGGTTGTGGCGGGTGTGACTTTCTGGCAGACTGGCAGTAGCAATGTGACTTTATTCGTTGCCGGCGGGTTTCTGTTTGGCGGGTTGATGTTCGGCCCCGATTTAGATATCTACTCAATTCAATACCAACGCTGGGGTTTCTTGCGCTGGATTTGGCTACCCTATCAAAAAAGTTTGCGTCATCGCTCTTTTTTATCCCACGGGCCGATTATTGGCACGACGCTACGAGTAATTTATCTGAGTTGCTTAATTGCGATCGCCGCTATTTTTATTTTAGTAATTGCCGAAAAGCTGTTGAATATCGCCTCTATTTGGCAAAACGTCGGGGGAAAAGTTGGGCGATCGCTCACAAGTTACAGTACTGAATTTCTCGCCTTATTCTTAGGCATGGAACTCGGTGCGATGAGCCATTCTCTCAGCGATTGGAGCAATTCCACATACAAGCGGGTGAAAAAACAAGGCATCAAGGCGTTACTACCAAGTGGGAAAATTAAGAAACGTAAATCAACGCGGAAGGGGGTAGCGCCTCGACTTCGCTCGGCGAACGGGACAGGGAGAGGGGGGACAGGGGGGACAAGAAAGACAAGGGGGACAAGGGGGATGGGAGAGACAAAGAGACGGGGAGACACGGGGACGCGGGGAAATGACCAATGACCAATGACCAATGACCAATGACCAATAACTATGAACCAAAATTTAGCAGCATTACAAGAATTAATTGAGGTGGTAGCGAAATTGCGATCGCCTGATGGGGGGTGTCCTTGGGATTTGGCGCAAACACCGGAAAGTCTGACTCCTTATGTGATTGAGGAAGCTTATGAGGTGGTGGATGCAATTAAGAGTGGCGATCAAAAGGCGATCGCGGAAGAGTTAGGTGATTTACTCTTACAAGTAGTATTGCAAGCGCAAATCGCTAGTGAATCTGGGCAATTTTCTCTCAAAGAAATTGCTGAAGGGATTTCCCAAAAGTTAATTCGCCGTCATCCCCATGTATTTGGTGATGTGGAAGTGGCGAGTGTTGAGGAAGTGCGGCAAAACTGGGAAGAAATCAAAGCCGCAGAAAAGGGCGAACCATCCCCAGAAAATCAAAAACTCAGCGCTAAACTCAGTCGCTATGGGCGTACCCTTCCCCCCTTAACGGCAGCGATGAAGATTTCCCAAAAAGCTGCGGCTGTGGGGTTTGAGTGGGAAAACATTGAGGGGGTATGGGATAAGTTTCATGAAGAGTTAGCAGAATTTCAACAGGCTTTAGCCGCAGAAACCCCGGAAGCACAACAAGCAGAATTAGGCGATTTACTATTTGCAACCATTCAATTAGCCCGTTGGCATAATCTCGATCCTAGCGTCGGTTTGCAAGGCACAAATCAACGCTTTATCCAAAGGTTACAAAAAATGGAGGCAGTTGTTGACCGCCCCCTTTCCGATTACTCTTTGGCAGAGTTGGAAGCTTTGTGGCAACAGGCAAAGGCGCAAATTGCGCAGGAAGGATGAGGGAGGGGACACAAACAACGAAATAAATATTTCATGATTCATTGGGGTCAATTCCCAAACTTCTCAGCTTTGCTTCTAACTGTTCAGCCCGTTGTCTTTCTTGTTCAGCCCGTTGTCTTTCTTGTTCAGCCCGTTGTCTTTCTTGTTCAACCTGTTTTTGCGCTTGTGTAGCTGCTTCTTCCGGGCTGGGAACTAACTCCCCATCAGGAGTAAAATAGCGTAATTGTTTTTGATGAATTCCTAAATATAACCCTAATTGTTGACTCCATAACCATCCTTGTTCGCTGGTTTCAATGGGTTCATAGGTTCCTCTAATCAAGGTAAATCCCTGAAATTCTAAACTATCGGGGTCAAACCAAAAATAATCTGGTGTCCGGAAGATATCTTGATAAATTTCTTTCTTCTCTTCCCTGTCTATTTTAGCGGTACTGTCAGAGAGAATTTCGACAATTACATTGGGATATTTTCCCCCTTCTTGCCAAACTACCCAACTTTTGCGCTCTTGATTTCGAGTTGTTCCCCGTACGACAAAAAAATCAGGCCCGCGAAAGTCTTCTGACTTTTTTTGATGAGGGCTATAGTAAATAGTCAGATTACCCGTAGCAAAGTAATCATCTCTATCTTGCCATGCCCATTCTAGACATTGAATTAGGATTAAAATTTGCCGTAGATGTAAATTACTTTCCAAAGGAGGTTCATCACTCCAAAATTCTCCTTGGGGAAAAATTATCTCATCTTTTTGGTCTGTTTGAGGAATCGCTAGGGGTGAGGAAGGGGTCATGGTTGCTAAATGGAATTTGATTAGCCATTGTCTGACAGCCGCCGATCTCTATTTTGACATATGCAAGAAGTTAACTGTAATGAGTTATATGGTGGATGAAGCTATAAGCTGATACGCACCTAAATCATATATTTTTCCGTTAAGGGACTTTCAAAAATTAAATTACTCAAGGCGATCGCTTTTTTCCTAAGATGGGATGATTTGGGTGGGATTTTCCAGCGATCGCCTGATGAAAGTTAACTTAAGATTTCTTCACGTCAAACCACTTATCATAAAGCGATTGATATGTGCCATCTTCTCTGATACTCAATAATGCACTATTAATTTGTTTGCGGTAGGGACTGTCATTAGGTAAGACAATACCGTAGTTTTCTTCACGGAAGACGCTACCAACTACCTCTACTTTTCCTTTACCTTCATTAGCAGCATAAAACAGAAGTACGGGAGCATCAAAGACGACAGCATCAGCTTTTTTGCTTTGTAGGGCATCGTAAGCTTGTTCAATCTTGAGAACTTCCAAAACTGAAATTTTGCGATCGCGTAAATATTTGGCTGCTGTGCTACCAGCTGTGGTTGCTACTAACTTACCCGGTAAATCGTCTACACTTCTGATATCACCCTGAAGTTGCTGCACAGTTAGCGAGGTGGTAGCGGCGGCTGTAAAGTAGGCGACGAAGAGAACGCCGATGAACATCCAGATAATAGCTATTACCCTTCCCAATACACCCTTGGGCATTTCGTCGGCTTGAGTTGCTAATGTTGCCGCTGCCCACCAACAAGCTTTGAAAATTCCTGGGAAGTATGATTTATCAATTATCCCTTCTTTATGGTTGCGTTCTGACAACCAAATCACATGAGCTGCTACAACAATCAACAGCAAAGCAATACCAAATACCTGCAACAGAGTAGCAGAAAATAACAATTGCAAAATATTAGAAAAACCACCACTATTAGCTTCTGGCGGTCTTACCATAATCTGAAGCCCACCCGCAAACATTGGTAAAGAGAAATCAAAATTCTCTTGCCGTTCGGCGGTAATTGATATAGCTGCAATTCCGGCATTTGCTTTGCCATCTTTAACAGCCGCAAGCAGATCAGGTACAGTTGAATACTCAACAAATTTCGACTGTACACCTATCTTATTAGCAATGCTGCGCCAAAGTTCAATACTGAAGCCTGATAGTTTACCATTGTCAGCAAATACAAAGGGTGGGATAACTCTTGTAGCTACTAAAAATGATTTTGTTGCTGGTTCAGGTTGTTGGGCGATTCCTGGGTTGACGACGGAAAGCACCAGCAATAGTGTTATCAGTCCGCCTACTAATGCTAGCCAAATAAGTTGTTGTGGGGAACGCTGGCTTTTCTTTTTCCCGTAACCTCTGTAAAAATAGGTAATCTGGCTTTTCCAGCCAATCATAAATTGGCGAAATCTATTTGCGATCGCATTTATCATCAGAACTTTCTTTAGGTGGTATGTAGTATCTATCTATCATTCCCAACCCATCACAAATATCACATAGGTAACCCCCCTGACACCCAATTTTTTTAACTGAATCAGGGGGGCTAATTACTCGTAGTCAGGACTGAAGTCCTGATTTAGCAGCATCTATAACTTACAGTTTGATAGTAACTGTTTTAACTTCGGTATATTGTTGCAAGCCGTACTCGCCCAATTCCCGACCGATACCAGACTGCTTGAAGCCACCAAAGGGTGCAGCTGCGTCAAATACGTCGTAGCAATTTATCCATACTGTACCAGCACGGACATTATTTGCGATCGCGTAGGCTTTTGTAATATCTTGAGTCCACACGGCAGCCGCCAGACCATACAGGGTATTATTTGCCCGTTGAATCACTTCATCAATATCTTTGAATTTGATGATGCTCATCACAGGCCCAAAAATTTCCTCTTGAGCAATCTTCATGTCATCGCGGACATCAGTAAAGACTGTAGGTGCAATAAAGAAACCTTTATCACCCACTTTACTACCACCACAAAGCATTTGAGCGCCATCTCGCATTCCTGACTCGATGTAACCCATAACTTTGTTGAATTGCTCTTGATCTACCTGTGGCCCTTGTTCTGTATTACTATCAAAGGGATTCCCAACAACCCGCTGTTTAGCTCTTTCTACAGCCAAAGCCACAAAATCGTCATAACATTTTTCTTCCACAAATAACCGAGAACCAGCGCAGCAACATTGTCCTTGATTAAAGAATAAAGCTTGGTGGGCACCTTCAATTGCTTTGTGCATATCAGCATCAGCAAAGACGATGTTTGGACTCTTACCGCCCAATTCTAAAGTAACGCGCTTCAAGTTACTCTTGGCAGCTGCTTCCATAATCAAATGTCCGACTTCAGTGGAACCAGTAAATGCCACTTTGTCAATATCCATGTGATGAGAAATGGCAGATCCAGCCGTGGGGCCGTATCCTGAAAGCAAATTCACCACACCAGGCGGGAAACCAGCCTCAACAATCAATTCCCCTACCCGCAATGCTGATAAAGGTGTCTGTTCCGCCGTTTTCATCACCACAGTATTACCTGTAGCTAAAGCCGGCGCTAATTTCCAAGCCTGCATCAACAGGGGGAAATTCCAGGGGATAATTTGACCAACCACACCCACAGGCTCATGGCGTGTATAGCAGAAATAAGGGCCGTTAATCGGGATGGTTTTACCTTGTACCTTATCAGCCCAGCCTGCATAGTAGCGGTAGCAAGCTATAACTAACCCCAAGTCACCCAAGGAATCATGTAAAGGCTTACCATTATCTAGAGTTTCCAGCCGTGCTAACTCATTAATGTTTTGCTCAATTAAGTCAGCTAGCTTCAAAAGTAACTCGCCGCGACGGGTAGCAGACATCTTCGGCCAGTCCCCACTGGTAAAAGCCTTACGAGCTGCTTGCACCGCTTTATCTACATCCGCTGCGTCTGCCTCTGCTACTGTACAAATAGTATCGCCTGTCGCTGGGTTAATCGTTGCAAATCGGCGACCGCTGATACTGTCTACCCACTCATTATTGATCAGCAGCTGGGTTGGGCCGATTTTGACCTGTTGTCCTGGTACTGTTGCTGTAACCATCAGGTCCTCCTTAAGCTATGAAAAAATTTGCTTAAATCTATTAACTATGTTTCCTCGTATACAGTTAAATTGCTAATTTTCTTTATGACTTTTTCATGTTTGCTTAACATTAGTTTTACAAAATAATCGCTTTCAATTTTTCGTTAGGGGCAGAGTAAAAATGAAGAAATATATTGTAAATATGAATTTTCTATAAGAAATGTAATTACATCTATCTGAAGGAGTAAAGTTAAGATTAGCTTAAGAATCATCTTTGACAAACAAAAGCTTAGCACTTCTAAATTCGTAGATGCTTAACTCGAAACAGTTAAACTGTTTTCGGATATCTGTGATATCTGCTACCACGTTTACTGGAAAATTAGTTTTATTTCTAGATTAATCAAAGCAAAATCACTGCTTTTCTCTTCTACTAGAAGAAAAGTGCTTTGAGCTAAATTGTCAGAGGTTGCCTGATTTTTTTTGGCAATTTATAAAACAGTAACAATGGTTTTTACTCAAGGTTACGTGTATAAAAATCAGAATAGGTTCAATTATCCCCATAAAAACCTGTTATCTCTAATTCCCGCGTGCAATGCTGAATGTAAAAATTCGAGTCGAGTTTTATTTGCCGCAGTAGAGGCTTATAAACAGTCGAAACTAGAATGGCAAGAACTAATAAACTCGTTTGCAGAACTCAGCCCATTTCCAGTGGCGCTGATTTGTTTGGAAAGTCAGCAAATTTTATTAAAAAACCAGATTTTAGAACATTTTTTTGGCGTTGAATCGTGCAAAAGCATCGACAAAATCACCTCCGACTTTTACGCTAATCCTGCTGTATGGCATGAGTTGATTGGCAAACTTCAAAGTGGCAAATCAGTTCAGCATCGTGCAGTCCAACTCAAACGAGTGAACGGAGATATTTTTGCCGCCCAACTCTGTGCCAAGGTTGTTCATTATGATGGTAAGCTGGCGGCGCTGTTCACATTCATAGATAAAACTCAAACTAAGTTGTCAGATGTAAGTCCTGCAAGTATTCCCGAATATACAAGAGATGAAGAGTTAGCGATCGCACTTGAGCAGTCACAGACACGCTTAAATTTGATGGAAAGAGCGATCGCCGCTAGCAGTAACGGGATTATTCTTACAGATGCCAAGCAACCAGACAATCCGATTATTTACGTCAATCCCGCGTTTGAAGCCATTACAGGCTACGCTGCTAGTGAAGTTATCGGACGTAACTGCCGTTTTTTACAAGGAAGCGATCGCGATCAGCCCGCCTTAAATGAGTTGCGTACAGCTATTCAAGAACAAAGAGAATGTCACGTAATTTTACGCAACTATCGTCAAGATGGGACTGCCTTTTGGCATGAACTCTACATAGCGCCTGTGTTTGATGCCTTGGGTAACTTAACTCACTTTATTGGCGTGCAGACCGATATTACCGCACACTTGCAGGCGCTGGAGGCTCTAAAGCAGCGAGAAGAACAGTATCGCCGGATTGTGGAAACAGCAACCGAGGGCATTTGGGTACTGGATGAGCATAACCAGACATCTTTTGTCAAC
Organism: Calothrix sp. NIES-2100; assembly: GCF_002368195.1. Classification (GTDB taxonomy): domain Bacteria; phylum Cyanobacteriota; class Cyanobacteriia; order Cyanobacteriales; family Nostocaceae; genus Aulosira. The sequence continues at coordinate 9,445,215 of NZ_AP018178.1, forward strand.
CAACAAATGGCAATGATGTTGGGCTACACTACCGATGAGATGCTAGGGGCGACACTGTTTTCCTTTATGGATGCAGAGGGGGTAGAGATTGCTAAAACCAACCTTGAGCGTCGTCATCAAGGTATTAACGAGAAACACGATTTTAAATTCCGCTGTAAAGACGGTTCAGATTTGTGGGCGATCGTTTCTTGTGCCCCAATGTTTAACGACCAGGGGAATTATGCTGGTGTCTTGGGCATGATTACTAATATTAGTGATGTCTACGACGAGCTTCGCTTACGTAAACAAGCAGAAGCCGCATTACAGGAAAGTAAACAACGTCTCGATGGAATTTTGTGTTCACTGGAAGATGTTGTCTGGTCGATTTCCGCCGATACTTTTGAAACTCTCTATATCAATCCTGTTGTCCTGAATATTTATGGTCGTCCCGCAGCTGAATTCTTTGATAACTTAAACCTTTGGTTTGAGGTGATTCACCCAGACGATCAACCACGAATTCAGGCGGCAATTCAACCCTTATTCTTGACTGGGTATCAAGAACTAGAATACCGGATTATCAGACCAGATGGCCAGGTACGCTGGGTGTTGAACCGCAGTCATTTAATCTATGACTCCAATAGTCAGCCTATTCGCATTGAAGGAATTGCGACAGATATTAGTGAGCGTAAACAGATGGAGGAAAAGTTAGTCCGCCATGCCTTCTATGATGCGCTCACCGGATTACCCAACCGAGTTTTGTTTATGGACAAGCTAGGACAAGCTATAGAACGGGTACAACGCTTCCCGGATGAGCTATTTGCTGTCTTGTGTCTTGACCTCGATCGCTTTCAAGTTGTCAATGACAGTTTAGGACACTTGGTAGGCGATCAACTACTAGTAGAACTCGCCCAACGCCTGCAAAGCAGCCTACAACCTGACGATATTGTCGCTCACTTAGGAGGAGATGAATTTACCATCTTACTTTCTCACATCCACAGCAGCGATGATGCTACCCGTACAGCAGAACAAATTCATCAATTACTTAAGTTACCGTTCAACTTGCATGGATATGAAGTCTTTACAAGTGCCAGCATTGGCATTGCCTTAAGTACGACTGGATATAATCAAGCTGCTGATTGGCTACGAGATGCTGATACTGCCCTTTACCGTGCTAAAGAGCAGGGTAAAGCTGGGCACATAGTATTCGACACTACTATGTATGACCGAGCAGTAGCGCTTTTGCAGTTAGAAACAGACTTGCGCTGGGCAATTGAGCGCCAGGAATTGCAAGTTTTCTATCAACCAATTGTGTCTGTTGCCACAGCAGAGATTACCGGATTTGAAGCCCTAGTGCGCTGGCAGCATCCAGAACGAGGACTAATTTCACCCAATGAGTTTATTCCGGTAGCAGAAGAAACAGGGCTAATCATCGCCATTGGTCAATGGGTACTGCGTGAGTCTTGCCAACAGCTGCGCCACTGGCAGCGACAATTTCCCACAATGAAGCCCTTGACAATCAACGTCAACCTTTCTGGTAAACAATTTTCCCAGCCCAATCTAGTTGAGCAAATCCACCAAACTTTGCAAGAAACTGGTCTTGCTCCCAGTAGCTTAAAACTAGAAATCACCGAAAGCGCAATTATCACCAGCCCAGAAAAAGCCGCCATTGTTCTCAAACAACTCAAAGCTTTGGGTATGCAATTGTGTATTGATGACTTCGGAACAGGTTACTCATCCCTAGCTTATTTGCACCATTTTCCCCTTGATGTTTTGAAAATTGACCGCTCTTTTGTCAATCAAATGGATGAGAATGGTGAGAAATTAGCGATTATTCGCGCTATTGTGACCTTGGCGCACAACCTAGGGATGAATGTGGTCGCCGAAGGGGTGGAAACAAAAAACCAGTTGCTACAACTTAGGTTGTTGCAATGTGACCAAGCCCAGGGTTACTTATTCTCCCGTCCTTTGGATAGAGAACAGACAAGCGCTTTGCTAGCCTCTAATTTGGAAATAGGCTTGACTGTTGACCGTTGACCGTTGACCGTTGACTGTTGACCGTTGACAAATGACAAATGACAAATGACAAATGACAAAAAAACAGAGGTAGTTATTCACCACCCCTATCAAATTACAGCTTGGATAAATTAGAAATGCTCTCTTGACAGGCTAACTGCTGCTCACAAGTATCGTCAAGGCCAATCCGAAAATAATTGCCCCACCACCCAGTAAAAATGACCAGAAGCGGTGGTAACTATTGACAACCGTACCGTTCTCGCTTTGAAGTTGAATTAAATCCATCCAAGGCGCAACGCCACGACGGAACCAACCTACAGCCCCAACTTGTTCACCAATTAAGCTTTGCACGCGCTTCATGCCAAACAAGAAATTACCAATGGGGCCAAAACGTGAGGCGTAGTGCAGATATAACATGCCGCTACGGTCTTGAATTTTTAAATCAGAACCAAATTTATAACCTGCGTCACCACGCCCGATGAGTTGTCCTTCTAGTTTTGCAGGTTGACCCCGTAAAGGACTAGCGTAGGGGTCGGACATCAAAGTGAGAATATCAGTTTGTGGTGCTTGTTTGTAGTCGGGGAACATCACCAAGGCTTTGACCAAAATTCCTAAGCCTAAGCCAATGAATGGTGCGCCAAATACCAAACCAGAATGGGAGGAACTAGACAACGAAATAATGCTGATAACTAAGCCAACTATAAACCCAATGGTTTCTGCGCCGTACAGCACGACATCTAAAAAGAAATTACCGTAAAGTCTTTTTTTACTCAGACTCTTACCTTCACCAATTACTCGCCCCATATCAAACTCAATTGGTAAACCCAACTGTTCTGCATAGGTGCTAAGGGCGCGGACACGTTTACCTGTGAGGGGGTGCGTAGAATTTAACTCCATCCACCAACCCCAGGGGTTAAACATATCCCACAAAAAGACGCGCCCGATTTTTTGAGTATCATCAGCGATGCGGTAAGCGGTTCCCGTGGAAGCAGCCGCTTTCGGATCATAAATACCTAAGGCGCGGGTTCCTTCAATCAACCGACTGGGTTCTTGTGTGCGCGAACCTTCTTCTAAAATCCCATAGGCAATTTTTACCAAAGCGCGGGATAATCCATTAGGATTGCCCGTGGTTTCAGCAGCAAAGTGGTCAGCAAAGTATTCTCTGGTACGGGAAAGATAGAGTAGGAGGTAAGTACCTACAATATAGAAAATATAGGCAACGAGAGCCGCAGTCTGCATCGCGTCTTTAATTTTGCTATCACCGCCACCGCGACCAAACGTCCTCGCTGTGCTGTAAATTAAGTAGCAAATTTGCACTAAAGTAGAACCTACCGTCATCACGGCAAAGTCCCAGTGAACAATGTGCCCTAATTCGTGAGCGTAGACAGTAGCAATTTCATCATCATCTAAATAAGTAAAAAGTCCCTGACTGACGACTAACCGGGCGCTATTTGGCAATGAGCCGTAAGTAAAAGCTGTGGGGTTTTGGTCGTTGATAATACCCAGTCGAGGGGTTTTGATTTTCTTTTGTTGACAAACTTGCTGAATAACTCTTGCTGTCTCTGGGCTAAGGCTTTCCACTTCTGCTAACTCTACCCAACGGGTATGGTAAAGCCAACCTTGGGTTAAGTCCATCAAGAAAGGCGAGAGGAAAAAAGCAGCCAGATTAAAAACTATAGTGATAGTCAGAGCGATCGCTAATCCTTGAAGTGGATCGTCGCTACCCAAAATAAATACTAAACTCAAACCTAAAGCCAATACAATGCCAAACAGCAAGGTGATGGTGACACCAGAAGCTAATACAAGACTTCCGCCGACACCACCCATTGCTAATTTCGCGCCCGCAGTCGCCGCACGTCCAGCCTTTTGGATAGCATGAGCAGGGGTTGCTGGTACTTGTGTCAGAGATGTTCCCGCTTGTTCAGCCCAACTGCGAACCTGGGGATTGTCGCTCATCAACAATTTGCGATACAAAATACTAGCTTTTTCAATTTCGCCTGTACCTTGATAAGCTTTCATCAGCCACATCTGCGCTGACAGATAATCTGAAGAATTTTGATCAACAGTATTCCGACACACTTGTTCTAGGATTTGAACAGCTTCGGAATAACGTCCTTGGTTAAAGGCATCTAAACCAGATTGCAATGACATAGTATCTCCTTAAAAAAGGAGTAGTATTTGATCGATCAATACTCAATAGATACAGGATTCGTCATTGCCATTTCGTAAAACTTTAAAAACTAGGGGCTAGGGGAACCAGGGTTAAGGTTTTTGCCCAGATGCGATCGCCTAATGCGATGGACAAGTGATAATACATCCTTGTGGCCATATCGATAGCAAGTCTTCTCGCACCCAACCAATCACATTATTGGGGAACTTGATGCGATACCAACGATATTCACCCGCTTTTTGGAACGAATCTTCAACTGTTACCAAATCACCGGACACTGCGCTGTACAGAACCTTGCTGTTTAAGTTAGCAGAGGCACGCACATTAATTGTATACCCGCGCTCCCCAGCTATGGTTGCATAACGCTTCTTACTCGGCTGAAACTTAACTAAATCCCCACGTATCCAACCCTTGGCAGTTCCTTCCACCCTTGGTTGCACATAGTACCAGTAATCGCCTTCATCGCCGTAGGTAATATTCAAAACCTCTACATCACTACCCAATGGTAAGACTTCTTGTACAGATGCTGTCAACGATGCACTGGTTCGCAAATTACTGTCAGTCGTCAAGGTTGCTGGACGAGCCATTGCAGGTAGTACTGTATTCATCAATGTTCCAAAAGTCAACAATCCCACCGTCAACTTTGTTATTAAACCCATAAATTCTCCAAAAAATATTTGATAATCAAAGAATAAAATCAAACTCTCAAGCGACTTTCACTAAATATAAATACATAGGAAATTAGCGATTTTCCGCAAAAGTGAGTTTTTTTGGAGAAGGGTTTTTTCTGGTCAATCAATAATGAAAGAATAGTAGTAGATATACTTAATATATTTTTTGAGTGTTATAATTACAGCAGATTGTACGTAAATAAAATTGCCAGATCCCCGACTTCTTCAAGAAGTCGGGGATCTAAAAAGTAATTACTATTCCGTAAAACTTCAAAAACTAGCGACTAGGGGCTAGAGACAAGGAAGGGAAGGGGACAAAGCCCCATACCCCATGCCCTGGCGGCTGAGCGAAGTCGAAGCCTAATATTAACCAGGCCGCTGTTCAGTTAAAACCTGATAAGCATAATTGAAATCATCAGTAGTAATCCGAATCTCATCAGGAGATGTTTGTCCTTGAGAGCGGAAACGGCGAATAGCTTCCACAGCCGCTTGATTACACAGCAATGTCAAGTCTGCACCATTCCAGCCTTGGGTCATTTCTGCCCAATATTCCAAATCCACATCTTGCAGTGGTCGTCCTTGGCTATGAACTTGCAAGATTGACCGACGGCTGGCTAAATCTGGTAAATCTACTTTCATCTGTAAATCTAAGCGTCCAGCGCGTAATAAAGCTGGGTCGAGGGCATCAGGTCGATTTGTCGCCCCAATTACTAAGATAGTAGTTCCCACCTGTAACCCATCTAATTCGGTGAGTAATTGACCAACTACGCGATCGCTTACTCCTGAATCACCATTATAACTGCCTCTGGCTGGGGCTAAGGTATCAATTTCATCAATAAATACTACACAGGGGTCTGCTTGTCGGGCTTTGGCAAATAATTCCCTTACTGCTTGTTCACTGGCTCCTACCCACCGACTGAGTAATTCTGGGCCGTTGACACCAATAAAATTCGCTCTGGCTTGGGAAGCTACAGCTTTGGCTAATAAGGTTTTACCTGTTCCCGGAGGTCCCCACAGTAATATCCCTTTGGGCGCTAAAGCTTTGGTTTGCAGATACAGTTCTGGATACAGTAACGCCCCTTCTACTGATTCGCGCAAGGTTTGCTTAATTGTGTCTAAACCACCAATATCTTCCCAAGCAATATGGGGAACTTCAACTTCTACACTCCGCAGTACCGCCGGTTTGATTTCTTTGAGTCCCTGTAAAAAATCAGACTGGTTAACTGTCATATTCTCTGGAACTTGCACATCAATCGAAGGAATTTGACGGCGCAAGGCTGTGTAAGCAGCTTTTTGACAGACGGCTTTCAAGTCAGCCCCCACAAATCCCACAGCCCGTTCGGCGATGAAATCCAGGTCAACTGTCTCATCCAAGGGCATAGCGCGGGTGAGAATTTGCAGAATTTCTTTGCGCCCGTTGCAGTCGGGGATGCGAAACTGTACTTCCCGGTCAAATCTTCCCGGGCGGCGCAAAGCTGGGTCGAGATGGTCGGGGCGGTTTGTCGCCGCTAGGACAATTACACCATCGCTGTGGGAGAAACCATCCATCAGTCCCAATAGTTGTGCCACCAAGCGTTTTTCTACTTCGCCTTCTACAGCACTACGGTCTGGGGCCAAGCTATCGATTTCATCAATAAAGATAATACAGGGAGCATTTTTAGCAGCTTTTTCAAAAATCCCCCGCAGTTTTTGTTCAGCTTCACCGTAATATTTGCTGATAACTTCTGGCCCCACGAGGGCGATATAGTTAACGCCAAGTTCTTCAGCTAAGGCGCGGGCGGTGAGTGTTTTGCCAGTACCAGGAGGCCCCACTAACAACACCCCTCGTGTCGGTTCTAGCCCCAGTTTTGCTAGTAGGTCGGGGCGTTTTAAGGGGATAGCAATCAGTTCCTTAAGTTCTTTAAGAACTTCACTCAATCCACCAACATCTTTGAGACTATGATCGGCAGGTGCATTAGGTGGCACAATTGGGTCAGATGCTGGATCATTACCACCACCACCACCAGAATTAGCTGGAGGTTGAGTGCGGAAGCGACTAGTGCCCACATCATTAGCCATATTATTAGGACGCGGCATATTCCCATGACGCGGAATACTGCTCATCGGACGAGAATTAATTTGCACATCTGTCTTAATTTCGCCCTTCTCTACTTTTTCTTCTAGAGTTTTCACTAACTCTAATAACTGCTCAAATCCCTTAAATAATTCACTCATAAAATACCTCCGATAGTTGACTCCAAAAATCCCACTATTTTCTTGGTGACATTCATCTGTTATTGGCAATTAATTCCTCAAATTCAAATAACAGATGTGCTGCACATTGAATTCTCGCCAGTGGCTCTACAGAGCGTGGTAAGCGTGGTAAGCGAATAATTGTTTGTTCAGGAAATAAACTGCCATCAATTTCCGCTTCGGGACTGTAGCGATTCTGTACCACATAGGGTTGATTAACTCCCATCTTTGCCAATGATGCTGTTAATCTTATGTGTTCAGCAATGATTGCTGCTTCTGCCTGAATTACACCAATAAATTGCGTATCCTGGGGATTTTTTAATTTCTTTTGTGCCTGCACAACTTGTTGACGTAAACCTCGCAACCGCCCAATTACATCCACATGACCCAAAACATTTTGATATTTCATCCACAGCTTAAATATCCAGGTTAACCAATCTCCTAAAGCCGATGGCATTTCCAAAAAGCGCAGCAGATGACCTGTAGGGGCTGTATCTAAAATAATTAAGTCTTGTTGGTTGCTGTCTAATAGATCCATCACTGTTACCAGAGATAATATCTCATCAATACCAGGTAAAGCTTGAGACATAATTTGTCGCCAAGCCTCTGGTAAGTAGGCAACATTTACTTGAGAATCTGTTCCTGCTCCCTCACCACTAATCATATCTGCTAATTCCCAGAGATAATCAGCACGGAATTGGTCTAAAACTTTAGTTTCATCAACTTCTTGACCGCTCAAATTAGCAGTTAACATTACAGGCTCATGACCTAAAGTTTGCCCAAAAGCATCTCCTAAAGAATGCGCCGGATCTATGGAAATTACACGGATTTTTTTATGGGGATAATGCTGCGCACAAGCCCAACCGATTGCGGCTGCTACTGTTGTTTTACCTACACCTCCTTTGCCACCAACAATAATTAGTTGACATCCTTTAGCCAAAAAATCCCCAAAATTAGGGAGGATTTTATTCGGCCATTGAATTAATGGTGGTGGTGCAAGTTCAACTCGATCAATGGTTTGAAATTGGGTAGCTAAATTATCTAACAACACCCCACCTAAGGGGAGTACTTGCTGTTGCGGTACAATAAAAACAGGTTTGTCAGGTGCTATTTGTAAGTATTTGTTGAGTAAATTTTGCTGTTCAGCATAACGGTCTTTTTCGAGAGCAGAATCTTTCAAAAACCGATTGATAAATAATCCGGCGTAGGAAATTTCTAAGGTTTTTAAACTAGCTAAAAATCGTTCAGTTTCTAAAAAACACATAGGTTCAGAAATTGCTACGACTAAACAGCCAGTAAATTTTTCATCTTGCAGTAAGCGTCTGCCTTCTGCTAACTGAAACTTCATGTCAACTAAAAAGTTATCAACTTCATCTTCTGTATAACTACCCTTAAAACTTTGGGTAATCACACGATGTTTCTCTTGAAATAATTCAAAGGAATTTAAAATAACATCTAAAAAATCTTTTAATCGTAATAAATTTAATGTATGTCCAGAAGGAGCCATATCTAGAACTATCCGATCTACCTTCTTCTCCGAAAGCAGCCGTTGTATTTCTAACAACCCCATGAGTTCATTTAAACCCGGCCAATTTAAATCCCAAACTGGCGCTAAATCTTCTCCGTCTGCTAAACTCCCCCGCTCAACTAATAATTCTAAAAAGCGGCTATATTTTGCTTTAAATTCTAATAGCAGTTTTTGTGCATCTAATGCCTGAACACTCAAGTTAGGTAAATCGGCTACAGGTAAGGCAATATCTGCCACTTCTGCAAGTAAAACATCTCCTAAAGAATGGGCTGGATCTGTAGAAATTAATAAAATTCTTTCTTGAGGAAACTTTCTTGCCCAATAACGCGCAAAACTGCAAGATATGGTGGTTTTACCAACCCCACCTTTACCGCTAAACATGACTAAATTTAGAGAATCGTAGTTGTTCATCATTCACCTTTAAACTTACAACAGAACTTGTAAATCATCATTAAACAAAGTGATAGGGAGGTAAACCTTCTCCTAAGAAGAAATCCCAAGATGGGCAAGCTTCTTGCCAACTCAAAAATTGTTCTAAAAATAAAGGTTTATCTTGGTCACTGACTAAAATATAAATCTTGATTTCTTCTCCTTTATTTTGAACAATAACGGAAGATTGATAAATCTCTGTAATTAAATTAATCAGACTGGATTTTTCATCAGTCTGTGAAATCATGAAAGTTTTTTGATATTCAAAATACTGTTTTTTCGCTAGAAAATAGTCTCTCCCCCCGCCCACAGTTGATCTTACAGGTTCTTTAACAGTCCGAGGCACTAGTTTTAAATTATATTCAGTTTTTCCTTGAATTTTATCTAATGTTTTTCGGTACTCTTCAGCATGAAATTGTATATGGTTGAGCAAGGTGTCAGAAGAAGCAAAAGAAGTACCAAAACGCAAAGGTAAAACTGTGGTTTGTTGAAATAGTTCACGAATGATGCGATCGTGATCTAACACCATTTTGATCACTTGCTCATCATTATTTTGTACTGATTCTAAAGATAGTCCTTGTTCGACAACGGCTGAAATACCAGAACTATTAATTAAGAATAGCTGACCTGCATGACCTTTTGGTAAATTCAAGGGAATATTAAGGGTTTGACAAAAAGCATAGGTGTAAAGATTTAATGATTCCATTTTTTTAACCAAATCCAAAGGAGTGAGATTTTTATTGATTATTAGACCACCCATAATGACCTTAAATACAAAACTAAGAAATTATTTTTTAGCCTTTACAATCTGATTTTCTTGGTTATAATACAATCAATTGTTCAGGTAAATTCAATGAAAATTATTCGGAATCGCGGTTCTATTAGACCTAAAGTAACTACTATGCCTCGTAGTAAATCTGAAGCGTCTAGTCAATTGGAGCTTTACAAATTGGTAACAGAACAGCAAAGAATTAAGCAGGAGTTGCAGTTTATAGAGCAGCGCACAGTACTTTTAAAACAACGTTTGGGTTCACTCAAGAATCAGATAGCAGAAACAGAAACAGTTATTAATAAATTACGCCACGCTGATTCTCGACCTTCTTCTTTACCCAAGCGCCCTAATATCTTTTTTGAAGCTAAAAATTATCAAGCATTTGAAATAGAATATTGATTTTCCTAGCTTCAATTAATTCGTCAATATCAGTACGCCTAAAATTAAACTATTAACCCGCAAATGCGGGTTTTTAATTGAATCTAAACATTAAAGTCATGTGCTAGAAAGATTAGGGTGATAACACGAGATTTTCATTGTCTTCATATTGGTTATTACCCCGCAATACTTCAGCCAGAACTTTATCGTTTTCCGATTCTGCTATAAAGTAAGTTTGTTCTACTTCATCCTGTTTATCCTCTTCATCTTCTTCATCTTCTAAGGATGCTGCATCTAGTTGAGCTTGCTCTTCCAAAGCTTGAATTTTCAGCAGCAGTTCTTCTTCTTGTTCTTCAAAATCTTCTTCAGAAATTTCGCCAATATCAAAAGAAAGTTGCAGACTTAATAATTGTTTATGCAAATTCTCTTGAGCGTCAAATTCAGTATCAGTACGCTCTTGAATTTGTTCTCCAATCCACATCAGTCCACTAATTGGCCCCATGACTGGGAATAGTAAAATTTTTCCAAGCATACGATAAACTCCAATTAATCAATTTGGGCAAATGTATAAGGTGCGGTGAAATTGTTGTAGCGAATGCGTAAACGGTCACCAAATTTTTGGTCAATAGCTTCGACACGTTGGCTAAATAAAGCTTCGTTATCCCAAGGAATTAAAAAAGCAGCATTGTAAATCATTTCCTCCATCATGGGGTCACTTTCTACAACCTCTTCTGCTAAGGGATTTAGCTCATTAAAGAAAGCTTGAATGACAGCCTCTTTACGAAGTTGTAAATTGCTTTCAATTAATTGGCCAATCTGAATAACTTCCTCCATACTCAAATTTTTGCCTTCCATTTGGTCGCGCTTCTGCTTCAATTCGGGATTAGACAGCATCATTGCTTGTAATTCTGATTTGGTATCCCAAAGAATTTTGACGCTAACTTCTCGTTTACCTGACAATTTTTGAAATAGCTCTCGCAACTGTCTTTCACAAGGTTGGATTAGTTGTGCAATTACTGTTTCCCAATTTTTCACAACTAATCCAAATCTGAGAGGGAGAAGAGTCCGAAACCCTTCCTGCATGGCTTGTTCTAAAACTTTTTCATGACTGATTAAATTTCGGCGAGAAGCTAAGTATTTTTCGTGTTTAGCGTTTGAATATAAAAAAGTAAACCCCTCAACGATTTGACTATAAACAGGTTGGGAATCTAATCCTTTGAGAGCAACTGTTGGCGGAATTGGCTCAGAAAAAATACCGTACAAATAAAGCCCAGCATCCATAAGAAAAGATTATTTTGTAATTACAAAGGTTTTGAAGTTAAAACTAAACGCAATTTCGCGTGAATGAGATCGATTTGCGCAATACCTAAATCTATTTCACCGTCTACAACAATTCCTGTGTTTAAAAGACGGTCTAAGAGTTCTAGTACAGAAGGAGAATTTCCAGTTTGCCCAGGATAATAAGATCCAGCACGCGGCAAAAGACTACCAAGCTCTCCTAAATGTATATTTAGATCTGCTGGATCAATTTCAAAAATCTGACACAAATTTAAAACTTGTTCCTCTAACTTTTGCAAACTTTCTGCGGCTCGCTCTAAGTCAGATTCAGTGAGGCACTCCTGTTCCATACGTCGAATTATTTGAGCTTCCATCAGCTGACGTATTAGTTCCACTACAGTTAAGAGTAAAGGAACTAACCCAGCTTGTTTATTAGCTTGAGAATTGGTAGCTAGCAAATCGTTGGAATTTTCAACTGGAGTGCAAACCATTGCCATGATGCCACCTTTGGGTAATTTATTTTTTGAGTAAACTCAGTCTAGTCATCAAGTTGAGAATTTATTGGCAATGGCAAATTTTCGTCATCGTTGCGTCCATCATCTTCAGCATTTACTGTTAATAGCTCTGGATTGTTTATATTAGCAGTAGTAAGTGAACGTAACTGCGCTTCTAAACTCTCAAGTCGATGCTGAAGTTGTTGGTTTTCCTCAACTAACCGTTGAGACTTACTACTGAGATAAGGGTCATTTTCCCACCAATTAATACCAAGTTCTTTGGCTTTATCAACGGAGGAAATTAACAAGCGAATGCGGATATGAATCAGTTCGGTGGAGGCGATAGATATGGAAATATCACCAGCAATCACAATTCCCTTATCTAAAACTCTTTCGAGAATATCTGCCAAGGTAGAACCTTGGGTAGATGTGGTAATAGCTCGACTGGAGTTAGATTGAGAACGTGTTGGCAGGATGGGTGTGGTAGTCACGATAAATTAGACTCTTGAATGATATAAACACGGCCTTTTTTAATCACTAAGCTTTTTGTTGAAAGCCTCAATTGGGATTGTCGCTTAACAAGCTTTCGTCTAGAGTGACAGGTTCGGCGATCGCTTCTGTTTGCGGCTCTGCTTCACTAACTATTTCCGTCTCAGCCACATCATAGGGGTCACTGTTATCTACTGGCTCTACTGATGGTGAATTTGCGTGTAAGTGGTTGAGTAATTCTAGGAACACAGTTGTCGATTCGCTTGCAGTTAATTTTGTCCGATTGAACAGAACATCTGCACAAATTTCTCGAAAATCTGAATTTTCTGGTGTGACCACAATATCGTGTTCTGCACAGATCTTAGCAATGATCAAACAAGACCGTAATCCAGAAGTCTTTTCTCCACCAGTTACCGATCGAAATGCTTTGACTAATCGCACAACTAGCTGAGAATATTCGTGATTTAGTCCTGTTTTGTGGGTTAATATTTCGGTCTGAGTTAGCTCATCTGGTTCTGGCATATTAATAGTTACCAGTCGATCCATTAAAGCATCTTGAGTAGCATGAACTCCACAATATTCTTCGGGGTTGGAGGTAAAAATAGCCCGGAATTTAGGATGAACATGTAAATATTCTGGCTGATTACTGCTAGGAGGAAGGGTCAGAATTTTTTCTTCTAAAGCTGAGAGCAAAACGTTATTAACTTCCGGTCTTGAACGGTTAAATTCGTCATAGACCAAAGTTAAGCCTTCCCGACAGGCTAAAGTTAGCCGAGAATCAACCCAATTTTGTTTGAATTCATCTTCGACTTTGAGAACGCTGTGAATGTAATTATCTAATAATTTTTTGTGCGTGTAACCAGATTCACTACCGATTAAATCAGAACTCTTAAATTCGTCATCTCCGAAAATCAACATGATTGGTCTATCTAGACAGTTGGCTAGATGCATGGCTAAGGTCGTTTTTCCTGTTCCCGCTGGGCCACGTAAGTGAATTGCAAATCCTGAAGTGAGATAACGCAGCGCCCGAATTGCTACTCGCTCAATAGCAGGTGTGATGACAAACTGGCCAGGACGGACACGAAGAACGGCTCTTTTTTTATGATTTTCGGTGTTAGTCATAAGTTGATGATGATGGGCAGAAAAATTTACAAAAATAACAGAAATTAGATGCGATTTATGCATCTATGTGCTACGATGGTGATAGAAACTATAAATAACCCTCTATCGGTTGTTTGGATGATTAAAACTCGTTAGAGTTATATATTGTTCACTGGTAGAAAAGAGGTAAAAAAGAGGTTGTCAGTGTTTTTTGCTGAAGCCTTGTCATCAGTGACAATATATGTTATTTATGTTTCGTGCTAAAACTCATTGTTGAATTTGACTACCCCCTGGTCTTACCAGTTTTTACCTGGAAGATTAGGGGGTTTTACTATTGGTCCCTGTTCTTCAACAGATAAACTCCTTTTGTTCGGAGCATTAATTAACCAATAGATATGCCAAAAATGCTAGCAAACAAATCTTGGCGGAATTGGTGTAACTGTTGTCTTTGTTCTTGAGCTTGCGCCATTCTTTGTTTAGCAGTATCTGACAAAAACTCTTGGGTATTTTGCTCCATTTCCTTGTGGAATTGGTACAGATTTTCTGCTTGCTGTTTAGCTTGCGCCATTCTTTGTTTAGCAGTATCTGACAAAAACTCTTGGGTATTTTGCTCCATTTCCTTATGGAATTGGTACAGATTTTCTGCTTGCTGTTTAGCTTGCGCCATTCTTTGTTTAGCAGTATCTGACAAAAACTCTTCAGTGTTTTGCTCTAATTCCTGATGGAATTGGTGCAGATTTTCTGCTTGCTCTTTAGCTTGCGCTTTTCTTTTAGCTGTGGTCGCGGACAAGAATTCTTGAGTATCTTGAAATAGTTGAGTTACTTCCTCAGCTATTCCTTGATGCTCTTGCCTGATTCTTATCATTAAAGGAGTCATGAGGTTCTCCGCAATAAAACTAAATCATCGTGAATTAACTACATCCACTGCATATAACTTATTGCAGTGAATGTAGCTCAAGGAATATCTGCTCTTTTCTTTTTATCTTTTGGATCAGCTTGGTTGCAGCAAATCCAGATAATCAGAAAAAAGCAGACTAAAGATCAGAATCTCAACCCAAAAATTCTGATTTTGAATGCTGCTTAGTTATTAAGCAGGTACTGCGGCTGACTGAGTTAAACCAACAGCTTCTGCATATTTCAAGTAGGTTTCAACAGAAGCGATAACGATCCGAGCTTCAATAGCTAGTAGTTCAATACCTACGAGGGAAACACGTACCCAAGCATCTACAACGATACCTTTGTCTAGGATACGGTCAATAACTTCTGCCAAGCTGGAGGAAGAATTAGTTTTTTCGACTGCCATATGATTGCACCTTAATTTGGTTGTGGTTTGTGTTTGCTTTGGACAAGGTTTAAACAATAGAATTAGTTAATTGCTAATTCTATTGTTTTTCTATCTACTTAATAATTAAGCAGGTACTGCGGCTGACTGAGTTAGACCAACAGCTTCTGCATATTTCAGGTAGGTTTCAACAGAAGCGATAACGATCCGAGCTTCAATAGCTAATAGTTCAATACCTACGAGAGAAACACGTACCCAAGCATCTACAACGATACCTTTGTCTAAGATGCGATCAATAACTTCTGCCAAGCTGGAGGAGGAATTAGTCTTTTCAACTGCCATTTTTTTGTACCTTAAACTCATTGTTGTCGTTTTGAAGATTGATTGGCTTTCGCTTTTCTCAATCTCTGCAACTATCCTATTAACACCTGCTTCAAATGTAAAGAGCATTACAACATAAATAATGTAAACAAATATAACAATGTTTAAGAAAATACACTGTGAATACTTAAAAATGTTTAAATTGTTTGATTTAAAAATAGCTTGCTGTATTTGACTTGTAAGTTTTTTACTGTATCTTGTCTATTTTGTATAAGTTAAGGTTGTTACAAAACTCAGAATGAAAATATCAGCGTAAACATCACTCACTCTTATATAGTGCGATCGCTCTTCAATTTCAGTGTAACTACGGATACAAAATAGTCAGTTACATGAAATAGGATGATGGCAACAATTATCATTGTCTAGAACAAATGTTTAAGGAAGCAAACCCCGATCCAGTCCGGCAAGAAGCTTTAGCCGGCTTAATAGCTCATTTGGTGCAACAAGGCCATCCACCTCAATATGCTCAATTGATGGCAACTTCAATTATTTTTCAGACAGACCTAGATTTAAGGAATGCCCAAATTGCTAGCCTTTTAACTTGGCTGCAACAGGAACATGATGATATCTATTCCTCTGCTGTTGGTGTAGTTGAACAAACCCGTGAAGAATTTGAAAAACGAGTTCAACGTGGTTGAGTTAATATCTCTATTTGCTTAGTGTGATAAAAATCGATTCATTTCACACTCATTATTAATCATTGGAGATGAGGGTTAGGAAATTAGATAGCCATCCTATTTCATTTGTGAAAGCCATCATTGCTAGCTATTATTTGACTACAGTTGACAGTCAACAGTTCGTAAGGGATATTTCCTAAATAATTTAGGATTGGTATAGTCATTTTCAATTGTGTAGAATATCTATCTTTTGTGAGAGCACAACCGCCGTTGTGCTTTTACCGTTTGTAGCCGCAGTCAAATCAAAGGGGCAGTAAATTCCAGTAGAGAATTAGTTTAGGTAGTAACTAAGGTTGGTAGGATAGGGAAAAGGCACAGATTGTGGCCGTACTGAAAAGTTGTTGTTTGCTATGACTAGTCTGGAAATTGCTTCTCCCCTGATTGCGATCGCGCAAAAAACCCGTTCCTCTGCTTTTAAGCTGGCTGTTCTCTCGACTGAGGCAAAAAATCAAGCTATTGAGGCGATCGCAATCGCTTTAGAATCGGCAAAGGATGAAATCTTGCAAGCTAATATTGCGGATTGTAAAGCTGCTACTGCTGATGGTATTGCCAAACCCTTGTATAAAAGGTTGCAGTTGGATGAACATAAATTAAGAGATGCGATCGCGGGAGTGAGAGACGTAGGCAAACTAGCCGATCCTGTAGGTAAAGTCCAGATTCACCGCGAACTCGATACAGGCTTAGTTCTCAAGCGGATTACTTGCCCTTTAGGCGTTTTGGGGATTATTTTTGAAGCCCGTCCCGAAGCAGCAATTCAAATTGTTTCTTTAGCTATCAAATCCGGTAATGGTGTAATTCTCAAAGGTGGTAAAGAAGCAATACGTTCTTGCGAAGCGATTGTCAAAGCAATTAAGCAAGGTTTAGCACCCACTGCTGTTAGCCCAGATGTAGTACAGTTGCTCACAACCAGGGAAGAAACTTTAGAGCTTTTAAATTTAGATAAATATGTAGATTTAATTATTCCCAGAGGTTCTAATTCTTTTGTCCGGTTTGTTCAGGACAATACCCGCATTCCCGTACTGGGTCATGCCGATGGCATTTGTCATCTATATATAGATCAAGCAGCGGATATTGCCAAAGCGGTTAACATTACTGTTGATGCCAAAATTCAATATCCCGCAGCTTGTAATGCTATAGAAACTTTGCTAGTTCACGCCAGCATTGCCCCAGAATTCCTACCCAAAGTTGCCACAGCATTGCAAGAAAAACATGTGGAATTAAGAGGTGATGGCCGCACTGTTAAAATTTTGCCTCATATTAATAGTGCCACAGCAAAAGATTGGGAAACAGAATATAGCGATTTAGTTTTGGCAATTAAAATTGTCGATTCCTTAGAAGAAGCGATCGCCCATATTAACGAATATGGTTCCCGCCATACAGAAGCAATCGTCACAGAAGATTTAGCCGCTGCGGAAACCTTTTTAGGATTTGTCAATGCAGCGGGAGTGTACCACAACTGTTCTACCCGCTTTGCCGATGGTTTCCGTTACGGTTTTGGCGCAGAAGTCGGAATCAGTACTCAACAAATGCCTCCCAGAGGCCCTGTTGGTTTAGAAGGATTGGTAACCTATAAATATCAAATGACAGGCGATGGTCATATTGTAGCTACCTACACTGGAGCGAATGCTAAGTCATTTACTCATCAGGATTTAGTGTGAACTTGGGCATTGGGGAGCCAGTGCCGTGGGCGGGTTTCCCGACTTGAGGCAACTGGCGTCATTGGGCATTGGGCATTGATGATTTCTGTGCGTCCCCGTGTCCCCGTGTCCCCGCGTCTCCCTCATCTCCCTCATCCCCCCTAGCCCCTACTTAGCCGCTGTCTCCTCTGCGCCCGTATAACCAGTAGCTACCCAAAGTATAGCTCTAGCGCCATCACGGAAAGTTTTTTCGATAGGTTCCGACGTTTTCGGTGATGGAACTGACACAGCTTTAAATTTGATCCCCCGACTACCCAAAACAATCTCACCAATGACACAAGCACGACGCATGTGGAAGTCGGAAGTAATTAAATAAACACTCTGGATGCCATGAGCTTGCAAATCATCGACTAAGGTTGTAAAATTAGTAACTGTATCTACAGCTTCATAATCCAAGTGTAAACGGTCGGGATCAACTCCTGCTTTAGCAAACACCTTTTGAGTCGATCTCGGTGGACTACCACCACTAATCCAAATTGGTAAATTTGGATGCCTCTTAGCAAAATTTGCTGTAAATTTCTCGCGCTCTAAATTTTTCGTGGAACCGCCTAACACTAAAACTGCTTGCGGTTGGACAATTTGACTTTTAATTTCCTTGTATCCCCACCACATTAACAGCGGTACGACACAAGTCATAAAGCGAAAAGATTTACCTGTAAACAATAGCTTATTCAAGGCTCTATTACTTCGTCTACGGATTTCAAAATTTCTCTAACGAGAAGGAAAAAATAACTATGTAAAGCAGCAGTGTTTCCCAAAACCGACCCAAATCGAAATTTGGCGATTTTTCTGGTAATTCTGGTAAAAACTCAATTAACGTGAGTTCGATGAATGTGGTTTGGCTTTTGTGCGATCAAAGTAGAAGCAGAAAACCCCGATTTTTAAATTACTTCTTCCTTTCCTCCCAGTTTAGGAGGTTAGGTAGGAGAGGACTGTCGATGTGACATCCACGTAAAGGCGTTTTAACACTTTCGTTGTTAATTGTCGATGTCCTATCCTACCCTGTATCGGTACTGGATTAATAGACTGCTGATACTTTGATACAAGAGAATTTGCCCAGTTTCCATATTGAAC
The DNA here is from genome assembly GCF_002368195.1 of Calothrix sp. NIES-2100. GTDB lineage: Bacteria > Cyanobacteriota > Cyanobacteriia > Cyanobacteriales > Nostocaceae > Aulosira. The sequence continues at coordinate 9,463,860 of NZ_AP018178.1, forward strand.
GCTGTTGCGGAGTCACAATTTTAGCTCCTCATCTCTATTTTTCTTGCAATCTTAAATCAATGACTGTGGCATTAAAGTTGTAATTGAAGCCTTCTAACTCAAATGGCATCCCAATTTTTACTTTGCTGTTCCCTAAAACTGGGCCATTTGCCGTAATTTGTGCTTTACCTTCTAATGTCAACAGCATATCTGTACTATAATTGTTGGTTTTGGGATCTGGTAACTCTTTGAGAGAACCATCCGGTTGGGGAACATTGATTGTTCTTGGTAGTTGTTTTACAGATTTAATAGTAATTTCACCGTGAGGTTGATTGCGGATAATTACGTTGGTTTTACCATTGGCTTTCAATCCCTTATCAAATAATTGCTGTGGATCGCGGACATTTAAACCCCGAACTATTAGGTCTACTTCTATAGGTACTGTTTTTGTACCTACCTGGGCTACAGAACCGGAAGTACCGGGAAAGACAAATATGCCGAATATAACTAGCACAATTACTAGTAAAGCACCTAAATCAAGGAGATTGATTTTGCCGAACAAGCGACCTTTGGAATCTAAAATAGCCATAATAAATTTTCCCAGATATCAGCAGAGTAATCGATTGTAGCAGTAGGCTTGACAAGGATAATGGCAATTTTACCTAGTTAGCAAGCCTCAGAAGCAGCTGGCCTTTGCAGTCAAGCGACAGTTTATCACGACTTCTAAAATTCCGGCTTTGTGTTTTGGTCAATGGTCAGTGGTCAAGGGTCAAGGGTCAATGATCATCGTCGTGGGTGTTTAATAAAGGACAAGGGACAAATGACTAATGATAATTGACAATTGACTAATGACTAATGACTAATGACAAAAATGCAACATAGAAAGTCTAAATTCGTCTAATAATGTGATGTTCTTCAACGATTATCTATAAAAACCGGATTATGAATGCTTGGAATGCCTTTTTGACAAATTACCGTTTGTGGCGGCGTCGCTGGTTTTATCCGTTAATTTCGCTCTTCGTTGCGCTGAGTGTATCTCTGGCTGCACCTCTTCCCGGAAGGGCTTTTGATTTATTACCGCTTCTGTTCCAGGGTGTCCAAATATTTCAGCTATCTAATATATCCGATCGCCAGGAAGTTGATCTGGGTAAGGATATTAATCAGCAAGTAAGTGGTGAAGTTAAGCTTTATCGTAATGCAGAAGTTAATCGCTATGTGGAACAAGTTGGACGGCGGTTGGCTGCTAATAGCGATCGCCCCAATCTCCCTTATACATTCCAAGTAGTTGACGATCCGGCTATTAATGCTTTTGCGACTGCGGGAGGCTATGTTTATGTCCACACCGGTTTGCTGAAAGCTGCTGACAATGAAGCGGAACTAGCCAGTGTCATTGCTCATGAAATCGGTCACATTGGCGGTAAACATTTAGTCAAACAGATGCGACAACAAGCCATTGCTGGTGGTTTAGCTACAGCCGCAGGTTTAGATCGCAATCAAGTGGTAGGACTTGGTGTACAGTTAGCACTTAACCTTCCCCGTAGTCGTCAAGATGAATTTGATGCGGATCAAAGAGGCTTAAGAACTTTGACCCGTAGTGGTTATGCTCAATCGGGAATGGTTTCCTTTATGCAAAAGCTGCTAGGTAAGGGTTCTACGCCGACATTTTTAAGTACTCACCCTGCAACTAGCGATCGCATTAATACTCTCAAACGCTCTATTAATTCTCAACCTAGCAATGGGCGTTATGGATTAGATAATGCTGCTTATAAAGCTAATATCCGCGCCTTACTTTAATTTTGCGAATATTGTGCAGACTCAAAAAGCAGATGGGGGAGATGGGGAAGCAAAATCTTCCTCATCCCAGCCCTCATATTTCATCCTTCAATTGACTATGCTCGCTGCTGGTGGCGGCGAGTACCTTTGATTTCCGATGGATTGATGATAACGGTTGCTTCTTTTAAAGGTAAAGTGCGGACGCGCTTTTTAAATACGTTAACTTGATAAACCAGGTTATTTGTGACATCTAGTGCTGTCAACCAGCCACTACGGGGATGATACGCACCAGTATCTATATCTATCCATCCTCTTCCTTGTGCCAGCTGACCAGGAGTAACACCAGGTAGGGTAAAGGTAATAGTGTGACCAATAATAATTAATTTATCAGGGAAGTATGGTTTTTCAATGCCATGAAATTCTTCTCTGATCCAGCAGAATTGCTCGGCGGTTTGTTTTTCTAAAGGAATCAGTGGGTCAACACCAGCATGGGTTAACCAAACATCCCCTAAATCAATATAAGTGGGCAGGGTTGTCAACCAATCGATATGTTCTTGGGGAATGGTCGCTTCTTGGTAACTAGCTATGGTTGCTTGACCACCGCTGTATAGCCAGGATTGCATCGCTGAATTAGAAGCGCTGCTACCGGTCAATACATTTAACAACATCTGCTCATGATTTCCCAGCAGACAAGGGTAGTTATTGTTTTTGACAAAATTCACTACCTGTGCGCTTTGAGGACCGCGATCAATTAAGTCTCCCAAAAAATAAAGTTGATCGTTCGATGCTGGAGCAATGGCTGCCAATAAAGTCATTAATCCTTCATATTGACCATGCACATCTCCAATAACAATTCGACGCTGGCTAGTTTCGCTCATTTGCTCTTAGCTTGAATGATGTTGCCCACTACTTTTGCTACAGTTTTAGCTGTGCAGTTTTCCGGATAATCAATAAAAAACTTGACAATTTTTATTTTATTCTAATAGATTATTTCGCCAATAGCGATCGCCGCAAATTTAACAACTAAAAACTACATATAACTAATCCAATCGCTCCAGCTGCCAGCATACAATTTACCTTGAGAAATCCCTGCTAATTCCAAGGAGAGTAAATTTACGCAAGCAGTAACACCAGAACCACAGTAAACTATAATTTCCTCAGATTTTGCTAAGTTTTCCCAACGACGGCGTTGTGCATCTGGGGGGAGTAAATACCCTGAAGAATCTGTGACTTCTTGCCAAGGATAGTTAACAGCACCAGGAATATGACCGGCAATTTTATCGATTGGTTCGCGTTCACCTCGATAGCGATCGCTTTCTCTGGAATCTACTAGAGCTACCTCTGGCAAATCTTTTGTACTTTTTACCGTATTAATATCTACTACTTTATCTGTTTTGATTTTGGGCACAAAGTTAGCAGTTTGGGGTTGAGGAATAATATTGGTTACGGGATAACCAGCTTTTTGCCATCCTGCAAAGCCGCCATCAAGTACTACTACTTGTTCATGACCTAAATATTGCAAAAGCCACCACAAACGCGCTGCAAAGGCGAAGCGAGAATCATCGTAAGCTACAACCAAAGTTTTTTGGTAATTAACACCAATTTCTGCTAATTTACGAGCTAAATCTAGAGGATTGGGCAAAGGATGTCTCCCGCCATGTTCTGCTACAGGACTGGAAAGATGCTGATTTAAATCTAGATAATAAGATCCTTCTATGTGGCTTAATTGGTACTGCTGTCTTCCCAATTGTGGATCGGCAAGTGAAAACCGACAATCCACAATTACAACTTGCGGATCATTCAGATGTTCAAATAACCATGCTGGTGAAATAACTAATTTGTCAGTTGTCATTTGTCATTTGTCATTTGTCAATGGTCAGTTGTCATTTGTCAGTTGTCATTTGTCAATGGTCATCTTCTCCTTGTCTCCCTTGTCCTTCTTCCAGTTCCATATCTCTCTTTTATTCATAAAATGCTAGATTCTGAACAATTTATCCCCCAAACTACGGCAGATGGTTCCTTCACTTTTACTTCCAAAGAGTTTGGCGAAGACTTTCATAGTCATTATGGAGCCAAGCAGGAGAGTTTTCTCAAGTTTGCAGAACCGACTCAACTGGCTTTCCGCGCTCAAGAACCAGTTTTGCGGCTGTTGGATATTTGTTATGGTCTAGGATACAACACAGCTGCTGCTTTGCAGACAATCTGGGACATAAATCCTCATTGTCATGTTGAAATCATAGCGTTAGAACTTAATCCTGCTGTCCCACAAGCGGCGATCGCCCATCACTTATTTGACAATTGGGGCTACAAGTATACCGATATTTTGCATCAGCTAGCTTTTAACTATCAAGTGCAGCAGGAATACCTGAAGGCTGAGTTAATCATTGGGGATGCGCGAAATTCGATTCAATTACTCAATCAATCTGGTTTTTTAGCGGATGCAATTTTCCTCGATCCTTTTTCCCCGCCTCAATGTCCTCAGTTATGGACTGTGGAGTTCGTCAACCAAATTTCTTTGTGTTTGCATCCACATGGCATTTTAGCTACTTATTCCTGTGCTGCTGCTGTACGCACGGCTCTATTAAGCGCTGGTTTAGTTATCGGTTCTACCCCACCAGTAGGAAGGCGATCGCCTGGTACTGTAGCAGTTCATCAGAAATATTCTGGTAACTTAACACTTTTGCCCCTTTGCCAAGCAGAAAAAGAGCATTTACTCACTCGTGCTGCTATTCCTTACCGTGACCCCCAATTGATCGACCCTGCTGATGTAATATTGATGCGACGACAACAAGAGCAACAAGCTTCTTCATTAGAGTCTACCTCTCGCTGGCGAAAAAGGTGGCTGTTTGACAGTGCTGCCAGCAATTCTCAACAAGCCAATTCTTAATTAATTTACAGCAGATTTTCACTTGGTTAAGACTTACGCAGGTATTGGGTCTGGGGTTATAGGTATTGCGAAAACTCTTTCCTCATCCCTCATCCCTAGCCTCTCATACCTACTTCCCAATTAATTGAAGTTTTTCCTAGTAATGCAGATCATTAATCTTTGTGTTCTAAATCACCCAAACATAGCATTAATTTAGTAGATACTACACTAAAGACAATTAGCGAAATTATTTAATATCTTCAGAGGAAAAGAAAAAACTTAAATTCCCCACTCACTGATAAATAAAGAGAAATTTTTCTCTAGCGATCCTCAATCATTCATAAAAAAATCTCATGCCTCATGACGGCAGTTCGCCCACGAGAAACCCCTGCGTACCCGTCACTCACTGCCTACCCATATCCATTTGCTCGATGAGAAATTGCTACCGTCGAGTCACTGCCTTCCTGTCCCTACTGCGGAAAGCATCTGGCGTTGAGCGTCGGTTCTCGGCGTAAGCGCAGCGAAGGTCCCGATCATCTCGTGTCTGCTCAAGGATAGCCTCTTGCTAGCTTGCTTAAGCGCAGGGGTACGCCAAGGTCTCCGACGAACAGAAATTTTGTCAGAAATGACCATTGCCAGAGTGCCTATTGTCTTCTAGAGCAGTGGCAATTAAAAAATGAATTCTGATACGCTTTGCTCAGTCAATGTCTCAGGCAGAAATCAAGCACCTAAAATAGTGAGGAAGTTTATTTAATTTTTTTCAAAAATTATTAAAAAACATAATGTATTTAAGGGAAAAAAATATGTGTATTATAAATTAATTAGGAAATTTGGCAAGATATTGGCTGTCATCAAGGCAAATACTAAACTTAACAAGTTTAAAAAAGTGAAACCGTTGACGTTTATTGAAAAAACTGGAGCACTTTTGTGATTCAATGGGAACGCAAGCATACAAACTCTAACGAAAAAGTCGCTAGTGGGTCTAACCCCCTCAGCAAATTAACGAATATAAGTTCAAATCATGTCCTAGAATTACAAAATGTAGAGGGTGATTCAATGGGCTTATCTAAAGGAGAGTTTATGCTTGAAAACACCCCAGCATTGCCTTCTTGGATGAAACAGCAAAATTTGCATAAAGATGACGAATCATTAGACTCGAGAAAGCCACAAAACCAAAGTGCTAAAGTGAATAGCGGGGATTCAGATCTACCAAAAGTTTTAGTAGTAGATGACCATGCCGCCAGTCGGATGACTGCTGTTGCACTTTTGGGGATGGAAGGTTACGAAATTATTGAAGCTGACAGTGGTTCTAAGGCAGTGGATCTGGTTTCAGAACAACAACCAGATCTAGTTTTGCTGGATGTGATGATGCCGGGAATGGATGGGTTTGAAGTATGCCAGATCTTGAAACAAAATGAGCTTACTAGGCTAATTCCAGTCATTTTTATTACGGCTTTAAATGATAGGCGATCGCGTATTCGGGGTATTGAAGTTGGAGCAGATGATTTTCTCACCAAACCTTTTGATCGGGTAGAACTTGCAGCCCGTGTTAAATCATTAGTCAGTCAAAAGCGTCTCAATGAAGACTTAGATCATGCCGAAAAAGTCCTATTTTCAGTTGCTAGAGCCATCGAAAGTCGAGACCCCAATACTGGCGACCACTGCGAACGGTTGGTAAAACTAGGACAAGCTTTTGGTGAATACCTCTGTCTCTCACGCAACCAAATTCGAGATTTGATGTGGGGTGGTTATCTGCATGATATTGGCAAGGTAGGCATACCTGATGCTGTGCTATTGAAAAAAGGCAAACTCACTGAGGAAGAGTGGGAGATTATGAGACAGCATGTTTCTATTGGGGAAAAAATTTGCCAGCCACTACGCAGTATGCGGGGTGTAATTCCGATTATTCGCCATCACCACGAGCGCTGGGATGGATCGGGCTACCCTGATGGTCTCAAAGGTAATGATATTCCCTACATAGCACAAGTGTTTCAGATCATCGATATTTATGATGCTCTAACCAGCGAACGACCTTACAAAAGGAGTTTTACTCCAGAGGAAGCACTTAATATCATGCTAGAAGAAACCAATACCGGTTGGCGCAATCCTGAACTCGTGCAGCAGTTTGTCGATTTCATCAAAACAAAAGTTTCTTAGTGCCCAGGTGCAATGAAGTTAAGGTTGAAGTTAGTTTAGTATGATAAACAGCACAAAATATTTCAATTAAACTTGATGGATTCCTCCTCGACCTTAACTTCCGATGCGATCGCAGCAGGCTTTCATGCGCTGTCTGAACCTTTGCGGCTGAAAGTCTTGGAACTGTTGCGCGAGCAAGAACTGTGTGTGTGTGACTTGTGCGCGACTTTAGGAGTTACGCAGTCAAAGCTGTCTTTTCACCTCAAAGCTCTCAAAGATGCAGGCTTAGTGCGATCGCGTCAAGAAGGACGCTGGATTTACTACAGCCTGAATGTGGCTCAATTTCTCGTTCTAGAACAATATTTATCCGATTATCGTCGCCTAGCCAAAATTTTACCTGCCCGCCCCTGCTAAATTTACCAATAATACATCAAATTTTTTTGATGAATTTTTATATTCTGTAGTTGACAAGATACTGACATATCAAGTTTTATTGAAATGACAGGTCTACAAACTTAGCGACAACACAGGGTAGAGAAGTCAATGCAAGCACAAGTCAAGAAATTGGCTCTGGCGCTGGGAACGGTGGCTTTAGTAAGCAGTTGTGCAGCTAGCTCAACTTCTAGTAGTGAAAGTCAACAGTCCCCAAATGCTATAGAAGCTAGTAATACTAAAAAGAATGGCACAACAATAAAAATTGATGGTTCTAGTACTGTATATCCAATAACGCAAGCGATCGCCAAAGACTTTACAGCGAACTCCAATAACAAGTCGCAAGTAGAAGTGAAATTTTCTGGTACTACAGGCGGATTTGAAAAATTCTGTGCTGGAGAAACAGATATCAACAATGCTTCCCGACCGATTTTGCTCTCAGAGATGGAAGCTTGCAAGAAAAATGGGGTAGGGTACATAGAGCTTCCGATCGCTTTTGATGCCCTTACCGTTGCTGTTCATCCGCAAAATAACTGGGCTAAAGATATCACAGTAGCAGAATTAAAGAAGATTTGGGAACCTGCGGCTGAAGGAAAAATTACCAAATGGAACCAAATACGCCCATCTTGGCCAGATCGTCCTTTATCTTTGTACGGTGCAGGTAAAAAATCTGGTACTTTTGACTACTTTACAGAGGCAGTTGTAGGTAAAGTCCGAGCCTCTCGTAACGATTATACAGCCAGTGAAGATGATGAAGTATTGGTAGACGGGATACGTAAAGACCCCAATGCTTTGGGTTACTTTGGCTACGCATATTATGAAAAACATCAAGATAAGTTAAAAGCGCTCTCCATTGATAACGGACGTGGTGCAGTCTCGCCATCACGTCAAGCCGTCGAGAAAGGTCAGTATCAACCGCTTTCTCGACCTTTGTTTATCTATGTCAATCCGCAGTCTTTAGCAAACAGAGGAACGCTGTACACGTTCGCAGATTTCTATATTAAGAACGCATCAAAAGCAGTCAGTTCTGTAGGGTATATACCTTTACCAGATGATGGTTACCAAATCAATTATGTTCACTTGTACAAAGGCAAAGTAGGAACAGTCTTTGATGGAAAAGCCCAAATGAACTTAACAATTGGTGAGTTGTTACGCAAAGAAGCGAAATTCTAGGTCTTTTTCAACTCAAACATTGATAAGTTTTTGTGGAATAAGTGATGACAACGAAAACCATTTCTAAACAGCTTTCTTTTCTCGATCGCTTCCTGACTTTATGGATTTTTTTAGCAATGGCCGTCGGGGTGGGTATAGGCTATTTTATTCCTGGAGTCGAAGCATTTATTAATCAGTTTCAGGTAGGAACCACCAATATACCAATTGCCATTGGTTTAATTTTAATGATGTACCCACCCCTAGCCAAGGTGCGGTATGAAGAGTTAGGTGATGTATTTCGTAACGGAAAAATTCTCGGTGTGTCACTAATTCAGAATTGGATTATTGGGCCAATTCTCATGTTTGCGTTGGCGGCTATCTTCTTACGTAATTATCCAGAATACATGACGGGATTGATTTTAATTGGATTAGCCCGTTGTATTGCAATGGTAGTTGTGTGGAGCGATCTAGCACGAGGCAATACTGAGTACACAGCTGGATTGGTTGCTTTCAACAGCATATTTCAGGTCATTTTCTACAGCCCTTATGCTTGGTTCTTTATTAGTGTGCTACCTCCTCTATTTGGATTGCAAGGTAGTATCGTTAACGTCAGCATTTCCGAGATAGCTCAAAGTGTATTCATCTATCTTGGTATTCCCTTTTTAGCTGGATTTTTCACTCGTTTCTTTTTAGTGAAAGCGAAAAGCAAGCGCTGGTATCACGAGGAATTTGTGACTAAAATCAGCCCCATCACATTGATTGCTTTGTTATTTACAATCGTCGTCATGTTCAGCTTGAAAGGGAATTTAATTGTTCAAATTCCTCTAGATGTGATTAAGATTGCAATTCCGCTGATTATCTACTTTATCTTCATGTTTTTGGTCAGCTTTTACATGGCTTGGCGAATTAAGACAGACTATTCCAGAGCCGCAAGTGTAGCATTTACAGCCGCAGGAAATAATTTTGAACTTGCGATCGCAGTGGCGATCGCAGTATTTGGTATTAATTCAGGTGCGGCTTTTGCAGCTGTTGTTGGGCCGCTGGTGGAAGTACCTGTATTAATTAGTCTTGTTAATGTTGCTTTCTGGTTTGAAAAACGTTATTTCTCAGCATCTGAATCGAGAACTTTCTAGAGGAATCTAACTATGAAACGCATCATGTTTGTTTGCAAAAAGAACTCCGCACGCTCCCAAATGGCGGAAGGCTTTGCCAAAACACTGGGTAAGGGAAAGATTGATGTAACTAGCTCTGGATTAGAAGCAAGTGAAGTTAGACCAGAAGCGATCGCTACTATGAAAGAAATTGGCATCGACATTACCGATCAACATTCCAAACCTCTAAGTGACTTCCAAGCAGAAGATTTTGATGTCGTGATTTCTCTGTGTGGCTGTGGTGTGAATTTGCCAACAGAGTGGGTTGTACGAGAAGTATTTGCAGATTGGCAATTAGATGATCCAGCAGAACAGCCAGAAATTTTCCCCAGAGTGCGCGATGAGATTAAAGAACGAGTGGTTCAATTAATTGAGTCACTGACAGCAGAATTTACCCCTGTGGGATAAAGATTTGTCGTGCTGGGATGATAGTAGCAGTGGCAGAAGGCACGGCAGCCAAAATTTTTTCGATAAGTTAACAATCTTGATGATGCCGTGCCCCTACCATGTATTTTTCTTTCCTTGCGATCCGTTTTAGATGATTAATTTCTATGCTGACATTTCTATGACAACATTTGACCATCCCCCCAGAATTTTGTTTTTGTATGGCTCTCTGCGTGAGCGTTCCTATAGCCGCCTCTTAGCAGAGGAAGCAGCACGCATCATTGAAGAATTTGGCGCAGAGGTAAAGTTTTTCGATCCACGAGAATTGCCAATCCACGGTAGCGTACCTGACACTCACCCAAAAGTGCAAGAGTTGCGGGAATTGAGCCAGTGGTCAGAAGGACAGGTTTGGTCTAGCCCGGAACTCCACGGTAATATTAGTGGCATTATGAAAAACCAAATTGACTGGATTCCCCTAAATATTGGAGCCGTTCGCCCAACTCAAGGGAGAACTTTGGCTGTGATGCAAGTCAGCGGTGGATCGCAGTCGTTCAACGCTGTCAACACCTTGAGAATTCTGGGGCGCTGGATGCGGATGTTTACTATCCCCAATCAATCCTCGGTAGCTAAAGCCTATCAGGAGTTTAACGAGGACGGTACGATGAAGGATTCCTCCTATCGCGATCGCGTTGTGGATGTGATGGAAGAACTTTATAAGTTCACCTTGTTACTACGTGACAAAGTAGACTACCTCACAGATCGCTACAGCGAACGCAAGGAAAAAGCCGCAAAACAGATAATTGAAGTAGCAAACCAAGCTCTACGGTGAAAATGAAAACCTTTTGACTTAATAATAGCTTTGATATTGATCTAATTAATTCTTGGTATTTCAGACTATGATGATTAGCTGGTAATATTTGAGGCTCAATCTCAAAATACCAAGCGCGAAAGCGCAATTCATTAATAGCTGATAGCTAAGTTATGGTAGTTGTAGCAATTCTAGCGGCGGGACGCGGCACAAGGATGAAATCACAGCTGCCCAAAGTTTTACATTCTTTGGGTGGGCGATCGCTAGTAGAGAGAGTGATTAACAGTGTAGAACCTCTTTCTCCTTCACGGCGGTTAGTGATTGTGGGATATCAGGCCAAGGAAGTAAAAGCAGCCATGCAGTCAATTCCTGGTTTGGAGTTTGTCGAACAGACTGTACAACAAGGAACTGGTCATGCGATCCAGCAATTACTTCCTCACTTGGAAGATTACGCCGGGGATTTAATCGTCTTAAACGGTGATGTGCCGCTATTAACTAGCCAAACCCTCACAACTTTGTGGCAAACTCACCAAGAACATGAGAATGCTGCCACTATTCTCACAGCATATTTGCCTGATGCTAAAGGTTATGGGCGAGTTTTTTGCGATAGTGAAAATATTGTGCAACAAATTGTGGAAGACAAGGATTGCACCAATGCTCAAAAACAGAATCGCCGGATTAATGCTGGGGTTTATTGCTTCCGTTGGCAAAATTTAGCAAAAGTACTGCCCCATCTCCAGGCAAATAATAGTCAACAAGAATATTATCTCACCGATGCTGTGACTCAAGTTGGAAAAGTGATGGCTGTTGATGTGCAAGACTATCAAGAAATTCTTGGCATCAACGATCGCTTACAACTGGCAAGTGCTTACGAGATTTTACAAACACGAGTTAAAGAAAAATGGATGTTGGCGGGTGTCACGCTCATAGATCCTCATAGTATTACGATTGATGACACTGTAGAATTACAGCCAGACGTGATTATTGAACCCCAAACTCACCTGCGTGGCGATACTGTGATTAAAGCCGGAAGTCATGTTGGGCCTGGGAGTTTAATTGAAGATAGCCAGTTAGGTGAAAATGTCACAGTACAATATTCTGTAGTTAAGGGCAGCATTGTACAAGCTGGATGTCAGATTGGCCCCTTTACCCATTTACGCGGTCAAGTGCAAGTAGGCGCTGGCTGTCGTGTTGGTAATTTTGTGGAATTAAAAAATACTCAGTTAGGCGATCGCACTAATGTGGCACATTTGTCTTATTTAGGTGATACTACCGCTGGCACAAAAGTCAACATCGGTGCAGGTACTATTACTGCCAACTATGATGGTGTGAAAAAACATCGTACCAAAATCGGCGATCGCACTAAAACTGGTGCTAATAGCGTTTTAGTTGCGCCAATTACTTTAGGTAATGATGTCTATATAGCCGCTGGTTCAACTGTCACAGAAGATGTTTCTGATGATGCGATGGTGATTGCCCGTGCGCGTCAGGTAGTCAAACCTGGTTGGCGCAACAAAAGTGCTGAGAATCAGCCTTAAACAATTGACCTCACCCCCAACCCCTCTCCTAACAGGAGAGGGGAGTAAGAATTGTACTTTTTCTTACCCCAGACTCTCCTTGTAGGAGAGGGAGGTTGGGTGGGTGAGGTTTGTTTTGTTGAATTTACTCCGCTTCTCCAATTAAGGTAAACGCCGCCCAGTTTACAGGGTCGGGGTTGGTTTTCATCGTTGTTAGCATTGCTTCTCTCAACGCTTTAGCTTTATCAGGTTTTTTACTTATATTTTGATAAAACTCAGTCATTAAAAATGCTGTTGGACTATCCGGAACTTGCCACAGAGAAACCACAATGCTGGGTACACCTGCGCTGATAAAAGAGCGAGATAAACCAATCACCCCATCCCCTGTAATTTTTCCTCGTCCAGTATCGCAGGCGCTGAGAACCACGAGTTCTGCTGGTAGTTTCAGATCCAAAATTTCTTCAGCAGTCAGCAAACCATCATCTTTACCAGACGGTGCAAGGGCTACAGCACTTCCCAAACCACGTAAATCATCAAAAAATCCATGCGTTGCTAAATGAATGATGTGTGCTTGGGTCATTTTTTGCGCGATCGCTGTTTCTGTTGCTTGAGAACCGGTGATCGCTTTGGTGTTGAGTAGCGGTGCGATCGCTTTTGCTTCCTTTTCTGCACCTGGTAAAGGTGTCAACTGTTGCGGTTGTGTTCCTGGTATCAGAGATACAAAAGGCATCGTAGGATTACCGACCACTAAATTTGCTAGATCAGCCGATTTGCCTTTCTGTGCTAGCTTTTGCTGGCGAGTTAAATCCAGCAGTTGTATCGATGGCGCAGTGAGAATTGTGTGTTTTTCGACCAAGTATTTGTTTTGCTCATCTTGCAATGCGGGGAAAGGAACCAAGAACAGGGAACCTTGGGGGATGAAAATAATGCGATCGCTGGGGTTGCTAGGTAGCTGGTTTGCGATCGGTTTAATTAACAAATCATGCAGTTGTTGTAAGCGTTTGGGTTTATTTGCATTATCAGCTGCTGCGGCGACAATCCCACCTGCGCGACTTCTTACCCCTATAGAGAGTCGGGAGATATCAACTAATTGGGTTAAAGTTTTATTCTCTGTTTGCAATAACGGCTTGATGTCTTGGCGATGAAATGCAACTTCACCTGTAGGTTTAACCACCCAAATATAGATTTCTGATTCTTTGGTTTGTTGTTTATCTTCTTGATTAACTATTGAATATTGCACCAAAGTGGCATTTTGTGCTTTCGCAATTTGTTTAATCTGCTCAATATTTGGCGGTGTAATATTTGATGGCTGTGTTTTGTTTGGAGATAAGCGCCTTGCGAGTAATTCCACAAAAGCACGAGAACGTCCGCGTTCAGAAATTTCTAACGCTTGATTAATTTTATTTTGAGCAATTAAAACTTCTTGCAACAGGCGATAGGTGCGAGATTGTTTTTCAAAGATAGAAACCTTATTAGCATCATTTAATCCAGCGCGCAGAGATTCCCAAACTTTTATAGCTTCAAAGAGGTTTTTCTCGGCTTCTGGTTGATTCTTTGATTTAATCAAAGCATAAGCTAAATTATTCAGTGCGTTACCTTCTGCTTCCTTGTCTTCATTTTGTCGTGCTTTCGCCAAGCTTTGATTGTGGAGTTCAATTGCTTTGGCGGTGTCACCTAGAGAAAGATAAGTATTTCCTAAACCTGCTAAAGATTCGCTAGGTGTGAAATCTAGAGTTTCTTTGTAATATTGAATAGCTTTGAAGTAATCACTCGAAACATAATAAATATTGGCCAAATTGACTTTATCTTTTCCTATACCAGAGCCGTTTTGCAGATTCTCATCGATGGCTAATGCTTGCGAGTAATCTTTAATAGCTTCGTTATATTTACCTTGGGAATTATAAACATTACCTCGACCTCGGAGAATTTCTGCTTTGAGTTGAGTGTCTTGTTGTTGGAGAAGTTTTAATGCGTCTTCGTAAAACTTAATTGTTTGTTGATAATCTGCTAAGGAATTGTAAACGCTACCAAGATTTGAGAGATTTCTGGCTGTAATTTCTGGGTAATTGTGTTTTTGGGCAATGATTGATGCTTGGATGTAGAAATTAATAGCGTTAGTGTAATCGCTGAGACAATAGTAAGCGTTGCCTAGTTTTTCTTGGATAACAGCTTGGTTTTCATAGTCTGCAATTTCTTGGTAGATTTTCTGGGCTTTTTCCCAAGGGTTGAATGCCAGGGCACAATTTGGGGCGGGAAACTCTAAATCGCGCAATCTGTTGGCTTGTACTTTTGGGGAAGAGGTAATTGTTTCATTCGATTTCAATAAGGCTAGTTGTTTGCCAGAGATGTTCCATATACGAGCCGTACTATCATCAGATGCAGTAATTATGCGCTGTCCATTTGGGCTAAAGTTAGCGCTATTAATATTGCCTTGATGCCCAATCAGTTCAGCTAGCAATTTGCCAGAGGTATCCCACACCTGAGCAATGCCCTCACTAGATGTGGTGACAATCAGCTTACTATCGAGGCTAAAATTAGCATTTGTGGCATAACCTTTATTAAGTTTAAGTTCAGCTAGCAATTTGCCGTTTGTATCCCAAACTTTGGGATCAATAGATGGGGTGAGAATCAGCTTGCTATCGGGACTAAAAGTGGCACTGTGTCTTAAAGATACGCTTTCGAGTTCAGTGAGCAGTTTGCCATTTGTATTCCACACCTGAACAGGTTGACTCCAAGGTGTTGTGAGAATTAGTTTACCATCTGGACTAAAACTGGCACTTTCGAGTACACTTTCATGCCCTTTGAGTTCGGTGAGCAGTTTGCCAGATAAATCCCATACTTTAGCAGTTTTGTCATAAGAAGCAGTGACAATCAGTTTGCCATCAGGACTAAAATTGGCGCTGCTGACTTGCTGTTGATGCCCTTTAAGTTCGGTGAGAAGTTTACCATTTGTATTCCACACCTTAGCAGTGTTGTCCCAAGAAGCAGTCACAACTAGTTTGCTATCAGGACTAAAACTGGCATATCTGACAAAATATTGATGCCCTTTGAGTTCAGTTAGTAATTTACCAGAGGTATCCCACACCCTGGCAGTATTGTCATCAGATGCGGTGACAACCCACTTGCTATCTGGGCTAAAACTAGCAATGTTAACTTTGCCTTGATGCCCTTTGAGTTGGATTAAAAGCTTACCATTTGCATCCCACAACTGAGCAGTGTTGTCATCAGTTGCGGTGACAATTAGTTTGCCATTGGGACTAAAACTAGCGTGTTTGAAATAATTGGGATTTCCTTTGAAGAAAGCTAGGGATTTGCCATTAATATCCCACAATCGAGCCGTACCGTCATTAGATGCGGTAACAATCATCTTACTATCAGGGCTAAAACTGATATTTTTGACACTACTACTATGTCCTTTGAGAGTTGCAAGCAACTTGCCAGAAGTATTCCATACTTCGGCACTAGCACCATTCTCAGATGATCCGGTTGCGGTAACAATCAGTTTGCTGTCTGGACTAAAACTGGCCACATCATAACCGCCTGAATAGCCAGTAAGTTTGACTAATAACTTACCAGAGATATCCCACACCAAGGCAGTGCCATCATAAGATGATGCGGCGACGATTAGCTTGCCATCTGGACTAAAGCTGGCATTTCTAACTTCTCTCGGATGCCCTTTGAGTTCAGTTAGTAATTTACCAGAAGTATCCCATACCCTGACGATTTTACCCAAAAGTGATGTGGTGACAATGAACTTGCTATTGGGGCTAAACTCTGCACTAGTAACCCAACCTTCATGCCCAGTCAGTTCGGCTAGTAGCTTACCAGAGATATTCCACACCCTGGCTGTTCCATCCCAAGATGCGGTGAGAATCAGCTTACCATCTGGGCTAAAACTGGCACTGCCAACACTATCAGTATGCCCTTTAAGTTCTGTGAGCAGCTTACCTGAAGTATCCCACAACCGAGCAGTGCGATCGCCAGATCCGGTGAGAATCAGCTTGCCATCTGGACTAAAACTAGCGCTGTAAACTAAATATTGACCTTTAGTGAACAGTTTTGCCAGCATTTTGCCAGAGGTATCCCATAGTCGGGCAGTGCCGTCATCTGATGCAGTTACAATCAACTTACCATCCGGACTAAAAGTGGCACTTTTGACTTCTTCTTGATGCCCAATGAGTTCAACAAGCAACTTTCCCGATGTATCCCACAAGCGGGCAGTTCCGTCATCTGATGCAGTCACAACCAACTTACCATCGGGGCTAAAATAAGCTGTGTTAACATCTTGATCCGACTCATTACTTAAAGGCTTTTTGGACTTTTGCTGGGGTTTCTGAATATTAGAAGGAGATGATTTGGGTAACTCCAGTTTGGTAAGCAATTGGTTAGTGGTATCCCATACTTTGGCTGTGTCATTGGATACGGTAATAACCAACTTGCCATCTGAGCTAAAGCTGGCTTTGTCACCTTCTGGGAGTTTTATGAGCAGCTTTCCAGAGATATCCCATATTCGACCAGATGCAGTAATTATGCGTTGTCCATCGGGGCTAAAGCTGGCACTTACACCTTCTGGGAGTTGAGCAAGCAGTTTACCAGAGGTATCCCACAATCGGGTAGTGTGCTTATCTTCCGTGGCAATTAACTTACCATTGGGGCTAAAACTGGCTTGTCGGACTGTTTCATCATGTCCTTTGAGTTCTGCGAGCAGCTTGCCAGATATATTCCATAGCCAAGCGGTGTTACCAAAAAGTGATCTAGTGACAATTAGTTTGCTATCCGGGCTAAAACTGGCATCGGTGACAAAACTATGATGCCCTTTGAGTTCAGTTATCAGCTTGCCAGAAGTATCCAAGACTCGAGTAGGATTGTCCTTGGATGCTATAACAAGCATCTTCCCATCTGGGCTAAAACCGACAATATTCACATCACTATTACGCCCTTTGAGTTGTACCAGGAACTTACCATTTTTATCCCACACCCGAACTGTGTCAGGCATGGTAGATCGAGTAACAATCAACTTGCCATCTGAGCTAAAACTAGCTGTTTCGACATTATCAGTATGTCCAGTGAGTTCAGCTAACAGATTACCTGAAGTGTTCCAAATTTTGGCGGTTTTGTCCCTGGATGCAGTAACAATTAACTTACCATCTGGACTAAAATTCGCGTTATTAACAATATCAGTATGCCCTTTAAGTTCAGTTATTAGCTTGCCAGAATTGTCCCAAATTCTCGCAGTTTTATCATAAGATGTAGTGAGAATCAGTTTCCCGTCGGGGCTAAAACTGGCACTATCAATATCACTTTGATTTGCTTGGAGTTCTGTAAAAAGTTTGCTGGAAGTGTCCCACACCCGCGCAGTACCATCAATAGATGCAGTGACAATCCACTTGCTATCTCGACTCCAAGCTACGCCAATAATCCCACCCTGATGTCCTTTTAACTTACCTATCAACTTCCCCGCAGAATTCCAAACTAAGGCAGTCTTATCAACCGATGCTGTGATAATTCTCTTGCCATCGGAGCTAAAACTCGCACTCAACACACTGTCCTTATGCCCTTGCAAAACTAATAATTGCTTCCCTGATAAATCCCACACCCGCACCGTTTTATCATCGGATGCTGTAACTATCCGCTTACCATCAGGGCTAAAATTCGCACTCCATACCGTGTCCGTATGCCCTTGCAACTGCGCCAACACCTTACCCGAAAAATCCCAAACACGCGCCGTTTTATCAGCCGAAGCAGTTACAATTCTCTGCCCATCAGGACTAAAATTGGCACTGTAAACACTCCCCTCATGCCCTTTAAATTCCGCCAACTGCTTTCCTGAAACATCCCAAATCCGCACAGTTTTATCAGCACCCGCAGTCACAATCCGCTTTCCATCCGGGCTAAAATTGGCGCTGTAAACATTACCCTCATGTCCTTTGAGTTCAGCTAACTGTTGCCCGGAATTATTCCACACCCGAGCAGTACCATCAAAAGATGCGGTGACAATTAACTGTCCATCAGCGCTAAAATTCGCACTCCGCACACTTCCCTGATGTCCTTGTAATACCACCAACTCTTTACCCGTAAAATCCCAGATCCGGGCAGTTCCGTCACTACCTGCGGTGACTATGCGTTTACCATCCTGGCTCAAGTTGGCGCTGTTAACACTACCCTCATGTCCTTTAAATTGTTGTAACTCGGCAAAATAATCAACAAAGTTCCCTGATACAGCAGCATTTTTTGTCTGATTCGGCGTTTGGGCTAACACCTGAGTTGCAGGGAACAATATTGATAAATTTTGCCCAAAGGTTGGTGAAATTACTACCAGGAAGGTAATAAAAGCAATTAAAAGGATTCGGCAATAACGCATAACTTCTGTTGTGGGTAGGTCAAATTATGACTAGCAGAGCTTCACAAGTTATATATCTCCCACACCCCAGAGGTTATGCAATTTTTTATGGCTAGTTTTAATTATTCCGCACTAACGATACAGCCGACATTTGTAGCCACTGGCAATTCTAAGGTATCACCAATTTTGTTACCGTCGTGATAGGCGGCGAGTAAGACTTGGCTGGTTTTACCCCAAGCGATCGCACCAGTCGCATCAAGTGCGATCGCTCCTAAATCCCGCTGGTTATGATCTGCTTCCGCAAACGATCGCTGCATCGCCTCATTTAAAGACATTCCGTCAGTCACACGGACTACAATTTTGGCTGCTAAACATTCATCAATAATATCTTCCCCAATTCCCGTACAACTCACAGCAGCTTTGCTTGTAGCATAATTACCCGCAGGCATCGCAGAATCACTCACTCTACCAATCCGCTCAAAGCCTTTACCACCAGTAGATGTGCCAGCAGCTATTCTACCATGTGTATCCAAAACTACAACACCAATTGTCCCGCGTCCGGCATTGCTGGTTTCCACAAGTTCTGGTTCTGCTACCACCCCAGCCATCGTGCTTCTAAAATTATCCTGACGTTCCTGTATCCATTCTTGCAAGCGCAAATCTGTTAAAGCGTTGTAGCTGGGAATTTGCAACTCCCGCGCCAGTTCTGCGGAACCGTAATCTGAGAGTACCCTATCTGGTGAGGTTTGTAAAAATTGTGCCAACTGAATGGGATTTTTCACCCGCGAGATATTAATTACACCACTAAAGCGCCCTGATGTCCCATCCATCAGCGAAGCACTCATGCGGATTTGTCCATCAGATTGCAGTACTGAACCAGTACCAGCATTAAAACGGGGATTATCTTCCAATAATTGGCATCCCAGCACCACCGCTTCGGAAGCACTTGCTCCAGAAATCAACAGGGCATAGACTTCCTCTACCACTGTATACAGCGCTTGGCGCACCGCCTCCACTCCACCTTTTCCGTGTAGTGAACTACCAGCCCCTCCATGAATAATTAATTTTGGCTGCACCTGTAACTTCATATATTATTTGCGCTATTTGCGACGAGAGTGGTGTGCTTATGAATCTGTTTCGTTTTTAACTTCAGAACGCCGTCGGCGGCAACGTTCTGAGCAGTATTTAACTTCGTCCCAGCAATCTTGCCATTTCTTGCGCCAGGTGAAGGGACGTTCGCATACCGGACAGATTTTGGTAGGCAAGTCAGATTTAGAACGTTTATGCCCCATGTTGCTCCTGTGCAGATGAGAAAAAAAATTTGCGAGAGCGATGGAAAAATATTATAACCAAATTGTTACAAAAGGAGGATACTTTTTCCCAAGAAATGTGGGGTTAATCCCCCTAGAGGGTTATTTCCCCTCATCCTAGCGAGAGATTCAGGCAGATTTCTGGCTGTTGAGACTCTATATCAGTTGTCAAAGCCCTTTTAGACAAAGATTTTGGCTGTATTACCAGCTATGTATACCCAGAAAAATCTCAGTGAGCGCAGGGATTCACAATTAGCAAAAATACCGCAAATTTATGGGTCATACCCCTCACAAAATCAGTTAACAATGTTTGTAATTATAAAAACTTCTTAAATACAGATAATTACTTAGATACCAAAGCATTTATAGCGCTGACAGACTAAATTACTAATTCAAAAAAACCTGAATACATATACGCAATTGCTATTTTTGGGACTACAATTGCCATTTTCGATACTACAATTGCTGTTTTTGAGACTACAATTGCTGTTTTCGATACTACAATTGCTATTTTTGAGACTACAATTGCCATTTTTGAGACTACAATTGCTATTTTTGAGACTACAATTGCTATTTTTGAGACTACAATTGCCATTTTTGAGACTACAATTGCTATTTTCGAGACTACAATTGCTATTTTTGAGGCTAAAATTGCTGTTTTAGCCACTTAAATTCATAATTGCGTGTCAAGAATAGTCGTTATGGGCGAGGAAACCCTGACAAATTTCCAACGCCTCATTTTCCAGTTAGCCCCTCATGGGCGATCGCACTTTTTACCACAGAAAATTCAGATCCCCGACTTCTCTAAGGATACTGCTGGCGAATGGTGGGTTTGATCCGTCAATATTGATATACACTGTTATCTCACTTACCTGACATACCGCCCGCAGGCTAAAAGCCTGGGGCTAACGCTACAAAGCCCACCTTCGTGGGCTTTGTTCGATTAGCCCCACCATTCTATGGTGAGGGCGGGATTTCGGGATCAGTGAGGGGTATTACTCCTGATTCGCCAGCAGCATCCTCTAAGAAGTCGGGGATCTAGGCAAAGCGATCGCTGATCGTCTTTACATATCACTCAGGGCTGTGCAAAATCATATCCAACACCTGAAAGTGAAATTGGGTATTGATGAAGTTGAGCAAAAAGACATCAATTCCCGCATTGCTTTATGTATGACAGCAGTTCAGAAAAAATTATTATTGTTTTGATTTCCCCTTTCCCAATCCCCAGTTCAATGAGTTGCTAAAGGCAACACTAAACGACTGACTATGCGATTATCTGCTAACTGATAGAAATGCAATTCTCCTTTCATTTGCTGGATGATATGTTGGCAGATGAGGAAATGCAAACCCGGCGGTTGATCTAGGCTAGAGACAGCAAGCACATCTTTAGGTTGGGTTTGATTAAGTTCTGCCAGTAGCTGTGCTTCTATCAAACCATTATCTGTAATGGAAATATCTAACATTCCCTTCTCTAGGCGGCGACACCAAATATCAATTCTGCCGCCAGACGGAGAACGGTGACAGGCTGCAAGCAACAATTCATACAGTACTAGTTCAATTTTTTTGATGTCACAAGCGATCGCCATTGCAGATTGATTGACAAAGCTTTGAGTACTAAGATCCGGAGAAGTTTTTAGGGAATCTGGATTTGCATCTGATGATCCTAAACCGTGTACACCGATCCACAGCTTATTTTGTTTGAGTAAATTGTCTAATCTGGCGACTGCACGCTTGAGTAAACTGGCTACGGCTATAGTTTCCCATTTTATCTGCAACTGCCACTGCTCATGTTTTAGCAGTTTGGCGATCGCATCTGTTGCATTCTCTAACTGTCGCAATCCAGGGAAAGAGCGGGTTTCCCGCATTTCCTGAGTAGGAATGCCTAAATCATTGATTTGGGAGAGCAATGGTGTTACTGCTGTGTAAATTTCTTCTAGATGGCGATGCTTGTACCAATTGAGTTGCTGTAAGTCCTCAGTTGCGGAATCGAGAAGTTGAGTGATTTGCTTTTGACGATGCAACCAAGCTAACTGATAAACAAGAGTTTCCGCCGCACTGAGGCTTTGTTCTGACCAATAACGCTCTCGATGGTCTGCTAATATGACTACACTTGTAGGTTGATAAGCATTAGCAGTGCGTAATACCATCACCAAAATTTGACCAATATTAGCCCCGTTGAACCAAGTTCTGGTTTCTCTTGGCAAATCTTCTACCCTCAGGCTGAGGTAACTTTCTTGGGTAAGTGCCCACTGAATTAGAGCTTCAGTTTGGATGGAAATCGATGTATTGACAACAACCTCAAATCCCTCATTGCTAACTACCCCAGGAATAATTTTTGCTTGATACTCACCTGGTGACCAAGATAGCATGATTGCTAAGGGACAATTGAGAACAGATGCGATTTGTTGCAGTGCAGTGTGTTCTAGATGATATTCTTCTGTCTGTGTTGTTTTACTCTGGGTTTGTGCCAGGATACGCAGGCATTCTTGAAAGCTTTGCAAGATGGTTCTTTGCTGCTCATTACTGCCTTGTAGCTGCCACTGACGGACAATCACACCAATTTGTTGGCTAACAACCCACAGCAGTTCTTTTTCTAAGGTCGTCCATGAACGGTAATTTTCATGAGCAATAACTACAAGCGCTGTAGGTGAATTCCCTTGAGAGCAGTTGCAAACCAGCAAGGAACGCACGCCATGTTCGCTAAAAAAGGGACGCCAATTAAAAAATCGCAAATCTTCGTCTAAATTCTCAATCTCCACGGTTTCTGTGACACGCTGCAAAAGCTGTCTATCCAAATCTTTGAGCGCACTGAGGGTAAATGTTAAAGATCGGCGATTTTGAAGTTGGGTTTGGTGGAGAATTTGATAGTAATTTTGGTCAGGATCGTACCGCAACACTAAAAAGCGGGTAGTGGCTAGTCGCTCTAAAACTCTCTGGGCACAAATGCGTAATACTTCTTGAAGGTCATGCTGACTATAAATAGCTTGGGCAACTTGACTAGTTAACTGGGCATCGGCTTGAATTTGTTTGATAGTGCTTTCCATGTCGTCAGTAGGGACAACTAAAGAAATTAAGCCAGCAGCACTTTGAATGAAATTCTTGTCTGCATCAGCCCAGATGCGGGGCTGATAGCCTTCTACTGCTAAAAAACCCAATAAGTCCTTTTGGCAGATGATGGGAGCAGCCAAAAGCGATCGCACTCGCAAGCGTTGTAGTAGTTTGCCTGTAACATGGCTGTTAAGAGAACTACGTGATTCACCAATCCAGACAATTTGATTGAGAGCTAAAGCATGATAAAATTCGGTTAAGTCCTGGGCGGAAATTCCTACTGCTGGTTGCTGGGGGCCAGCGTCGCGACTGAGGTTGGGAGGCTGATCGCTCATCCGACACCAAAAGTAGCGTCCTTCTCTTTGAAACCAGTAAATATTTGTTCGCGAGGGAGCAACAAATTTATGGATTGCTTCCACTAATGTTTCTAGTTTTTGCTCCAAGTTATTGAGGGAGCGTAAATTTTCTAGTAATTGCAACAAAGGCTCCTCAATCCGCTTAGTTTGCTTGTGCAGCAAATCTATCTCATATTGATACAGTACTGCCCCCAATTCGGCTAACACTATTAATAGCCTTGCTTTGGCTTCTCCACCTAGTAAATAGCCCCAGCGTTGGGAACCGAGTAATACCAAACCCAGACAGCGGTCTCGATAGCGAATTGGTAAAATAACCGTTCCTTGGATTTGAAATTTTTTTGCTACTTCTTTTAATGTCTGATCCCGATGTTCTTCTCTTAAATCCGCTAAACCTAAGGGACGCTGTTCAATAACGACTTGTTCTAATAAATCTCCTGGGCTGAGAACTAAGCGCTGATGTAAGAAATTACTTTCTTTCGTAGGGGTGATGCCACCTTTGCCAGTTAATGTATGTTTTAGGCGATCGTAAAGAGCAATCCAAATGAGTTCATAGTCAAAATGCTCTTTAATATAAGCAATAGTGGTTTCAATTAAGACTTCAAGATTATCCTCTTCCCTGAGTTTCTGAAGGACACGCCCCAAGGAAAGTATCTGTTTTTCAGCAGCTATAGGTTTTTCTGGCGGTCCCATCTGATTATTAGTCAACATAACTTGTAATATATAAGATGCCCAGAAAAGCACCCTGATACTAAGTTGCGCTTAAAAATAGCATCTAAAAATAGCAGAGATGGGAAAAGGTTTTGTTGTTCAAAAAGGCAGATGGCAGATGGCAGAGGAAGCAGAGGATAAATAACAAATGCCCAATAACCCTGTCCCGCCACAAGCCCAATGCCCAATGCCCTGTTTGGCCAATGCCCTATCTTCGATACTATTAGTCGGCAACTCAAATTGAAATGGATATTTATCAATTAGCAATTAGGCCACTGTTGTTTAATCTGCTCAAAACAGATCCAGAGTGGTTACACC
Organism: Calothrix sp. NIES-2100; assembly: GCF_002368195.1. Classification (GTDB taxonomy): domain Bacteria; phylum Cyanobacteriota; class Cyanobacteriia; order Cyanobacteriales; family Nostocaceae; genus Aulosira. Next base: position 9,488,138 of record NZ_AP018178.1, read on the forward strand.
AAAAGACGATGAACACTCTCGGCTGGCTATCACTTTCAAGCGATCGCCTCAGCGCTAGATGGGTTAATCACCTCCTGGTGCAGTCATTATGCTTATCCGACACCCGTTTAGAACAAACTCTATTTGGGTTAAACTTTCCCAACCCTCTAGGTTTAGCAGCTGGGTTTGACAAGGATGGCGTTGCTGCCCAGATCTGGTCAAATTTTGGTTTTGGTTTTACAGAACTGGGAACGGTCACATTTGTTCCCCAACCGGGAAATCCCCGCCCCCGCTTGTTTCGTTTGCCTTTAGATCAAGCAGTCCTCAACCGCATGGGTTTTAATAATAGCGGTGCGGCGGCAATGGCAGAGCGATTGGCACAAGGGAAACAAGAATTAAACCAGCGAATACCTATAGGTATAAATTTAGGCAAGTCTAAAGTAACACCCCTAGAAGCCGCTGCAAACGATTACCTCAATAGTTTTCGTTTACTTCAGCATTTAGGAGACTATTTTGTTGTCAATGTTTCTTCCCCCAATACGCCAGGGTTGCGATCGCTCCAAGATGCAGCCATGCTCGGCTCTATTTTGGATTTATTGCAACAAGACAATAAAACACGAAAGCCGATTTTTGTCAAGATAGCACCTGATTTAGAATGGGAAGCGATCGCTGATATTATTGCCCTGGCTAATACCTACCAAATTGCCGGGTTAATTGCCACTAACACCACTATTCGCCGTGATTTGCTCAAAACTCAAATAATTGACAAAACAGGAAACCCTGTGATACAAGAAGCTGGTGGAATTAGCGGCGCACCATTACGCGATCGTTCCACCGAAGTAATTCGTTTTATTTGGCAGCAAACCCAAGGGCAATTGCCAATTATCGGCGTTGGTGGTATTTTTTCCCCAGAAGATGCCTGGGAAAAAATTACTGCTGGTGCTAGCCTAATTCAGGTTTACACAGGCTGGATTTACGAAGGCCCATTGATGGTACGCCGCATTCTCACAGGTTTACTTTCTAAGTTAGAAGAAAGCGGATTAACTTCCATTAATGCGGCTGTCGGTTTAGCCGCAAAAACTAAAAATTGAGAAGAGTTAAGAACGATAAATTCTTAAAGTTTGAGTTGGGATTGATACCGCAACTCAAACTTACAAATTCCAGAAATGGGTTAATTTAAATCCCATCTGAAAAACTCCTCACTGTTCACTGTTGACTGATTGTTGATATTTTTTCCTTGGCAAAAAACCAGGAAAATCAAGCTAATAATTTTAACTTTTATCTTTTTCTTCCAGGGGGAAAAACTCCTTGTTTCTGCGGGAAAATGACCAAGCAATGCCATCTGGATCGCGGCTGCGGCTCCATTCGGGAAAATCTGGGTCATTACGCCGTTTATATACCGTGCTGGAATAAACATTTAGTCTTTTAGCCAGTTCTGATTGAATCAGAGAGCCAAAAACTAACTGTTTTTCCAAAGGGATTTTGACTTCTTCATGAGTTGCTGTTGGCAATAATTCAGCCTCGGTTTCTTCTGGCTGCGGCTGTGGTAGCGTTGGTGCTAATAATACAGGAGCAGTTTGAACAAATGATTTAGCCGGAAGTTCTTTGACTGGATCACTACTTTCGAGTATGCTTCCCAAAATGGTGGCATTGATAAAGTAATAAACCGGACTTCCATCTTCAGAATTTAGAATACTCGCACCAAATTCGCTGGCTTTCGTATCTAGGTAACGTTTGGCGATTGTTCCAGAAAAATTACCCTTGATTGCCAAGTCCATCGGTGTTACTCTGCCCTGGTTGTCCATAACTAGTCGATGGAAAACTGGATTAACTTGCCGAGACCAATTTTGCCATTGCTGCCACTGCCAAATATTGAAACCCATCAGCAGCAGCATCAAAGCTAGCAAAAATTTCCAAGTAGTAACCAGGAAAATAATCAAAAACGAGATTGGCAAAAGCAGAACGAGAAAAGCCTTCCCGCTGCCTTCTAATGTCTTTTCACTCATGCTCATTTTTGCCAAGTGAATTGTGAAAAAAGAAATAACTATTATCTTGGCAAAAATTGTGACATTTTTTTGTATATTTTGGCAAACTTACGGCAAATTTGTAGGAAAAATATAACATTAATAATTTTTATACGCTGAAAAATACCGGAGCGATCGCCCAAATATTGAGTCTGTAATTCCCTTTAATAAAGGATTTTTGCCGCAAAACCTTGATTTTGCCGCTAAGCCAAAATAGAACAATATGTATTGTAAAGTAATATAAAATACTTATATATACCAGTATGCATTGGCAGCAAGGGACTTAGATCCCCGACTTCTTAAAGAAGTCGGGGATCTGGCAATCAAGGTTAAGAAAATTAAGCACTTGACAACTAGTAATACGCATACTACATTAATAATACAAAGCAACGTTCAAAAAGGAGTCAACTTTCAACCGTAGCGGATAGATGAATTTTGAATTGTTATGTGGCGGGTAGCTCAGTGGTAGAGCGCCAAAAACATCTTTGTTCACCCCTTGTCTGAAAAGACCGAAGAATAAAGGTTATCGACTGATAATCGGGAAGGTCGCGGGTTCAAATCCCGCCCCGCCACCCAAAATCTAATTTTGAATTTTCCTGTGGTGGGTAGCCAAGTGGTAAGGCGCTAAACATCCTTATTCACCTCTTGCCTGAAAAGGCCGACGAATTGAGGGTTATCGATTGGGTTCGAGCGATCGCGGGTTCGATTCCCGCCCCACCACCCAAAATCTAATTTTGAATTTTCCTGTGGTGGGTAGCCAAGTGGTAAGGCGCTAAACACCCTTATTCACCTCTTGCCTGCAAAGGCCGACGAATTGAGGGTTATCGTATGCAAAACGAGCAATCGCGGGTTCAAATCCCGCCCCACTACACCAAATACAGTTATGTGGCGGATGGCGAAATTGGTAAACGCACTTGAAAAAAAACCTTAATTCATGACTTGTCCGAAAGGGCCGAAGAGTTGAGGGTTATCGTATCTAGCAACCTATAGGTTTTGCAGGTACCCTTCGGGAAGCCGCTGACGCTCCTTCTCCCAAGGGGAGACGCTTCGCGAACGTCGCTACCGCTTCGCTAATGCGTCTACAAATCCTGCTCCGCCACCCAAAATCTAATTTTGAATTTTTACATGGATGGGTAGCTCAATCTGGTAGAGCGTTGAATGGGTTAACACCCATAGTCCTTGGTTCACAACCTTGCCTGAAAAGGCCGACGATTCGAGGGTTATCGTCAATTCAAAAGTTGCAGGTTCAATTCCTGCCCCATCCGCCAAAATCTAATTTTAAATTTTCATGTGGCAGGTAGCTCAGTTGGTAGAGCGCCTAAAACATCCTTGTTCACCCCTTGCCTGCAAAGGCCGAAGAATGAGGGTTATCGCCTTCCACGCGGGATGTCGCAGGTTCAAATCCTGCCCTGCCACCTTTCATTTTTGCCCGCAAGGGCCGGGAGATGAAGTCATGAATTACAATTTCTTCACTAAAAAGAAAACCAATACACCGCAAAATCAGCCTATCCCCGGACGGGAAGCAGAGATGATTAAAGGACGTTCCGGCGGGTATATGTTTGATGCGGGTATTTGGAAAATGCTGCGCCGTTGTCTGTTAATTGGCACAGCAAAAAGCACTTACTACGCAGGAAAGCAGGAACTAACAGAAGATTTTGTAAATGTTGTCAAACAAGCTGTGGCAGAGAATCCAGGGCGTGTTGCAGAGGAAATTCTCTATGCTAGCGATGGCCGCGCCATCAACAACAGTGCGCCTATCTTGGCTTTAGTGCTGCTGTCGATGGGTGAAACACCAGAAGCTAAAAAGGCGTTTGGGGAAATCTTTGGGCAAGTTATCCGCACAGGTAGCCACTTCTACGAATGGCTAAACTACACCAAATCGCTGCGGGGATTTGGTAAGGTGGTGCGCGAAGCTGGGAAAACTTGGCTATCTCGTGAAGATGTCAAAGGTTTGGCTTATCAACTGTTGAAATATCAACAGCGTCAAGGCTTCACTCACCGAGATGCATTGCGGTTGTTTCATGTCAAACCACCTACAGAAACTCACCGTGAATTATTTGAGTGGGTAGTTAAAGGTTGGGAAGATTTGCCAGCAGAAATCCCTTCGCAAGCATTAGCGCAGATTTGGTGGTATGAGTGGTTAAAGCGGAATCCTAACGAAACTCATACTGCGATCGCGCAAGGACACCTCACCCACGAAATGGCTGCACCTGTGGGTAAAATGGATCAACAAGCTTGGCAGCTGCTTTTCCAAGAAATGCCCATTGGTGCAATGCTGCGTAACCTTGGTTCTTTGACTGACTTAGGTGTACTGCGAACTGATGAAAGTGCCAATATTCTGCGAGTCGAAGGAGTTCTCAACAACCAAGAACATCTGCGCAAAGGTCGTATCCATCCGATTGATGTTTTAAAAGCTTTGAAAACTTATCAATCTGGTGGAAAATTAGGACGCAGCCAGAAGACATGGGAACCAGTCCCCCGGATTGTAGACATCTTAGAAAAGGCGGTTGAACTATCTTTTGATGTCGTCCAACCCACAGGTAAAGTTTTCATGCACGCTGTAGACGTTTCTGGCTCCATGTCTTGGGGTGTGGTTGATTCAGTTGGTTTAAGCTGCTGTGAAATTGCGACGACAATGGCGTTAGTCACAGCCAAAGCTGAGCAAAACTACATGATTCGGGGCTTTGCTACAGAATTTCGCGAATTAGGTATCACAGCCAAAGATACTTTTAGTTCTGCACTGCGTAAAGCTAGCCAGCAAAACTTCGGTGGTACAGATGCTTCTGTCGCTTACGACTGGATGATTAAACATAAGTTCAAAGCAGATGTAGTTTGCTTTTGGACTGACAATGAGTCATGGGCTGGTTCTAAGCATCCCAGTCAAGCCTTGGCGGAGTACCGCCAGAAGGTGAACCCCAACGCTAAGGCAGTATATGTCACCCTAGCACCTTACAACATTACCTTGGTAGATCCTCAAGATCCCCTTTCCTGGGATTTAGCTGGGTTCGACCCAGGAACACCTCGCATTATCCAGATGCTAGCTACTGGGGAACTTTAAAAAGGTGTGGGCATAGGGCATGGGGCATTGGGCATTGGGAATTTGTTATTTCTCCTATGCTTCCTCTGCTTCCTTGTCCCCCTTGTCCCTCTTCCCTTGTCCTCCTTCCCTTCAACTTTGAGAATTTATACTACATGGCGGGTTATCCTGGTTCGCAACTTGCCTTTCGGGGACGAAGAACTTAGGTTTATCGGTTTTATCTCCAACATTTTGGGGATAGCGGGTTCAATTCCCGCACCCGCCTTTAAAAATAATACAGAACTGAATACAGGCTTACAGAGGTTGTGTATTGCATTAAGCAAAAAATATTTCCCCTGGCGGATGCCTAATGTTGTGGTAGCTTGTTGTTAGATTCCCAACAGACGGCTAAATAATAGCTGTCTGTTGGGAGTTCCTCCGTAATTGATGCAGGCAACTAAGGAGGCACATGTTAAACATGACAAATAACGCTGAAGATCCGCATCTCCAAGAAGAGACAAAAGACTTTCAATCTCTAGATGGCTTGCGAGTTTTATTAGTAGATGATAATGAAGACAGCTTAATCCTCACGACGTTTATTCTGGAAAACATTGGTTTGCAAGTAAAAACAGCAACATCAGTATCACAAGCTCTGGAAACAATCAAACAATCAAAATTTGATATTTTAATTTCTGACATCGCTATGCCAGAAATGGATGGTTATTCTTTAATTCGCAACATTAGGGAAGGCAGCATTTCCGAACAACGGGAGATACCAGCCATCGCTTTAACTGCTTTGAGTTCTGACGAAAGTCGCAGCATGGCGCTGGATTCAGGTTTTCAAAGCTATGTGAATAAGCCTGTAGAACCGACAGTGTTATTAGGAGAAATTAAACGTTTGATTAGTAAAAGTAAAACTTTTCCTCAATCACCTCAATAAAAATATTTAAAGCGATCGCCTACCTTAACATACATAAAGTAAAAACTTAAATTCCAGAATTAGCAATATTTTCACCAGACTCACCCTACCCCAGCAAGTCTCACAATGGCTGCAACTAATTCTTCTGGGTTTATAGGTTTAGGTAAATGAACCTGAAAACCAGCTTGGAATGCTTGCTGCTGATCGTATTGTCTCGCGAAAGCAGTCAGAGCGATCGCCGGAATTTGTCCTCCTTTTTCTGCACTCCAAGTTCTCAGTTGACGCAATAAGGTATAGCCATCCATATCGGGCATACTAATATCGCTGACTAATACATCTGGCTTTTCCTGTTCTATAGCTTGCAATGCTTCTAAGGCGGAAGATACTGTTATTACCATAGCCCCATCTTGCTCTAAGACAAACGCCACAAAATCTAGCGAATCTGGATCATCATCAACCACTAAAATTTGCACTCCAGCCAGAGACAAAAACTTAGGTCTTAAGTCAGAGGAAGGATTTTGTTCTGCTATCAAATCTTGATTTTCGTTTTGCGGAAGCGGTAAATTGACTGTGAAAGTTGCACCTTGATTGTCTCCTGCACTCATTGCTGTGACTGTACCGCCATGCATTTCGACTATATTCCGGACAATTGCCAATCCTAGACCTAATCCCCCAAATTTTCTGGTAGAACTGCTATCTGCTTGGCGGAAGTAATCAAATGCATAAGGTAAAAACTCAGCGCTAATCCCCTTACCTGTATCACTAACGATGATTTGAGCATAGCCATCAGTTTTGCTCAAGCGCACTTCTACCCTTCCGCCGTTGGGAGTAAATTTGACAGCGTTAGAAAGTAAATTCCAAACGACTTGTTGCAAGCGAGTTGCATCACCCAATACTGGCCCCACACTTGGCTGAAAAACTGTACTCACCTGAATTGACTTGGTTTGTGCAGCTACAGCCATTGTTTCCAGTGCAGACAAAACGATAGAGTCTAAGTGAATATTCCTCACATTCAGTGTCAGTTTACCTTGTAAAATTCTCGAGATATCCAGCAAATCCTCAATCAGTTGCATCTGTAACTTGGCATTGCGCTGTATTGTCCCTAGGGCTTGCAATGTCTTTTCTCGTTCTAAGTTGCCACTTTGCAACAAATTTGACCAGCCCAAAATCGCGTTCATTGGGGTACGTAATTCGTGGGAAAGTACAGCCAAAAATTCATCTTTAATTCGATTGGCTGTTTCTGCTTTAGCTCTGGCTGCTTGTTCCAATTCTAGTAAATGGGCGCGTTCTTGTTGTATCTCCTTTTGTTCGTGAATATCTGTACAAGTTCCAAACCACTTCACTACATGACCTTGCTCATCCTTCAAGGGTAAGCCGCGTGCTAGCTGCCAACGATAGGAACTATCAGCCGCTCGTTTAAAGCGGTATTCAGTTTCATATAAAGTGCCATTGCTAACAGCATTTAACCAGATTTCCGAAGTCCTTTCGACATCATCTGGATGCAATGCTGCTACCCAACCAGAACCCAAGGACTGTTCTAATGTTAGCCCAGTGTAATTACACCACTTTTGGTTGAAATAATCACATTGCCCGTTAGCATCTGCTGTCCATACCAGTTGGGGAATGGCTTCAGCTAGATAACGGTAGCGTTCTTCACTTTGACGTAGAGCTTCTAAAATGCGTTGGCGTTCAGCGATTTCTTGTTGTAATTGTTCGTTGGTTGTGGTAATCTCATTAGTGCGAATAGCAACCAACTCTTCCAAATGATTTTGGTATTTTCTGAGTTCCGCCTCTATTTTTAACCGCTCAGTTATTTGTGTTTGTAGTTGTTGGTTTGCTTGTTCTAACTGAGCAGGACTAGGAAGTGCTAATGCTTTTGGAACTAAAGGTACAAGTTGTACTGCTGTAAATAAAGATATAGTTGCAGTTAGGGCTTTGATTAATCCTGATAGCCAATAGGTTGGATGCCAAAGCGTCCAAATTTCCATTAAGTGAGTAGTGCCACAAGCGACAATAAATCCACTAAAAAGTAGAAATATCCAATGGAAGGGAAGATCCCGCCGCTTGTTAACGAAGTAGAAAAGTGTAGATGGAATTGAATAATAAGCTAGTGCAATGACTGCGTCAGATAAGATATGTAGCCAAACTAAATCAGTTTTCCATAGATAGCAGTGCCCATGCGGGATAAAAGACCCGGAACTAAAAAAAATATTCCATAATTCTGACATACAAGTGTTGACTCCCTACCCCTTGAAAGCTCTGCCAGTTCTGAAGTTTAACAGCTAGCACTGATATTATTCTCATCTATTCCTGTAATAACAATAAAAATCATGTCAAGGTTTCAGTGCTTTCATTACAGCAATTTAGCTGTTTATTGACAATTAAATGTGAAAAATAAACTCTACCAGTGTTCAGGAAGGTAGGGTTATGAGTCTCAAAATGTTAAAATTATTGAACCTGTATAGATATAAATCTAATTATATATGTGACTTCCCCAAGGAAAAATAGCTGAGGTGGCGAAAGAAATTAGATTTACAGCGTTCTCATCTGAATTTCTTCTACAGTACAGCTGTTGCATAAAAGTGCGATCGCCAAATTCATGTATAAGTTTTTTTTGGCGTTGCATAAATGCAAGATGATTTTCGTAATTTTCCTTTGCGTCTACCAAGCAGGTTCCGCCTCGCTGGTATGCGTGAGACATTCATCCTAGATTCAGCAACGCCGTTTTTCCAGACGATCATTCCCAAGGTGTAGTAGATGCATCTGGATCATCTGAAGGTGCAGTTTTAATTGATGATTGGTTGTCGTTTACATAGTTTCTTGGTGTATAACCTATCAACTGATTAAACGCCTCTAGCGCCTCTATTGCAGTTTGATAGCGCTGCTTGTAGTCTTCCAAAACCATTTTACTGAGAATTTCTGCCAAAGTTTGGCTGACTGCTGCCTGATCTTGCCATAGCAACTCTCCCTCACTATCTCTGGCGAACTCGTGGGGGGCGATACCAGTCAAAGCTTTGATACCAATCATCCCGACTGCATAGATGTCACTACTATATTGGGGACGGCCAAAACATTGTTCATTTGGTGCATAACCTTTAGTTCCAATCCCAATGGTGAAGGGGGTATGTTCTTGATTTTCCATTTGCAGTGCAGATACTTCTTTGACTGCACCAAAGTCAATTAATACTAGCTTCCAGTCTGAGTGTCGCCGGATAATATTGCTAGGTTTAATATCACGGTGAATCACGCTATTTTCATGGACAAATGCCAATGTTTGCAATAAATCTCGTAAAATATCGATAACTTTGGCTTCTAAAACGGATTGACCTAATTGCAATTCTTGACTCAGAGGATGTCCAACTATAAATTCTTGAACTAAATAAAATTCTTCTTCTTGTTCAAAATAAGCCAATAGCTGGGGAATTTGCTGATGTTTGCCCAATCTTTCTAAGGTTTGCGCCTCGGAGTTAAATAACCGTCTAGCCAGTTGCAATCCTGTTGTTTTGGTGTTTGCTGGTTTTAGTTGTTTCACTACACATCGGGGATTTCCCGGACGTTGGATATCTTCAGCAATGTAGGTTTCGCTGAATCCACCAGAACCAAGAACTTTGACAATTTTGTAGCGTCCACCAAGTATTTTGCCGGCTAAGGCTAAATCTCTTTGCTGGAGTAGGTCTTGCAAGTCATCTTGTTGACTGATAATTTCTTGCACAACCGCAGAAGATTGATGTTTCCGAAAGATATCGATTAATTGGCGTTTTTTAATGCTTTCTCTGGCGACTTCGGTTCCCAGATAGGACAATCCAGAAAAAGCGATCGCTACCATAGGTATGGTGGTGGGAAAAATCAACTGATCGTGTACAAATAATACATAGCTCATGACTCCCCAAATACTCGCCAAGCCAATGCTAGAGATAAATCGATTGATGCCGCGCTTGCTTCTAGTACAGAGGAATATAGCACCTGTGACTATCACCAGCACAAATAAACCGCGCAAGGGTGGACTGACAATTGCTGGGGCGATGGCTTTCCCTGTCATCAAGGTGGCGATCTCATTGGCATGAATTTCTACTCCTGACATGCGTTCAGGGTTGCTGCTGTCCGCTACTGGATAAAAATTATTTGCCAACTGGGCTGTGGCTCCAATCACCACAATTTTATTTTGGAACACCTTTCCTTGATGCAAATAGGTTTGCCAATTTTCGGGATCGAATACGTGCCAAAAGGGAAATTGCTTAAATGTCCCCGCCGGTCCCCAAAAATAGATGTGATCGCCCTTTGGTCGGGGATAATTAATTTCGGCTGCTCTCAGTACCGCTTCGTTAAAGGAGGGCAATTTATCGGCGATTAAATCATTTTCTGGTAATAACTTGGGATATTCACTGGTTAATCGGTGAACTTTCCCATCTGCCTCTATGGGAAAGTTCACAGTCCCCATTGAGACTGACCCCTGATGAAACATTAGCTGCGGTTGCCTCAATTGGACGGATTTTCCCTGTTCTGTCCAAGATTCTTCGTAGACTGCTGCTAGGGTGACTTTATTACCGTATTTTTGCAATACTGCTTGCAGTTGGCGATCGTCGGCAACACCATAACTACTTGATGTATCAAAAACCACAGCTACGGCCACGGCTTTCGCACCAGCCTGCATCAATTTTTCTATGACTTCGGCATATGCAGCACGTTTAAATGGATAAGATTTCAGTGGTTCCAGGTAAGCATACTGTTGTGGATTTGTTTTATAGTACTGTTCAGGGACTGATATGGAGTCATTGTCGATTGCCAAAATCACAATGTCTTCTGGAGGGACAACCGGCCCGCGCAGTTGGAAAAAAGTCGAAAGCGCCTGACTTTCCATCGATTGCACCGTACCCATACCAGAAGTACTCAGCAGTGCTGCTCCGATTGCTGAAACACCAGTCAGCAGATGACCAAACCAAGTTATCAGCTTGGAATGGTTGGTTGATGTGGTCGAAGTTGCTTTTGTCGGTTTGCTTGACCCGCCATTGGCAGCAGAGACATATTTTTTAGTTAGGGTTGATGTAGGTTCTTCTGCCATATCGTGTTATTGATTGATTAAGGTACAACAACTTTTATTTATTCAGACCCTGTTTTAGTGCAACTACATTGAAATTGGACTTAGATGAAAAACTTATACATTTGTCAACTATCTATTATTCCTCAACAAATTTATATTGCCATCGCCTCTGTGCAGGAGTCTCCCCTTCTTAACACTGCCAACCTCATTCTCCCCAAGCGGTGCTAACTTTATTTTTCCACAGACCTCAGCCAGAAATCCCACAGGTATTACCCTGGTATCGCCACATTAATTTTAATGGGCTGCGAGTTCCCCCACTTCTTTAACGAGTCAGGGATCTGACCCCTCGTAACCCAAGAGTAATTATCTGGTGAAGTACTAGTAGAGGCTTGAGCAGAAGTTTCGCTTTGGCAACTTCTGTCACTGGTACAGGGTGAGATATTTAGCAAAAACTGTGTCCTCTTTTTGATGGCAAAACCTTGAGATGGGCATTAGCTTAAGTTCTACCTTGCAATCACTACCATACCTCTTTAGGAGTAAACTGAACTGTAATACAGTTAAGATTACTGTTACTAAGTCAAATTTATTGGTAGATTTTGATCATAGGGTAAGTCTTGTAGTGTCTGAGATGAATAAGTTTCAGCCTTCAGGATATCCTCCAATGTTTTGACAATTTTTAACTTGTAAAAGAGGTTAGGATAAAAGCTATACATGAAGTTATACTTTATAGATATTAGCAAATTGACCGATTGATAATTGCTATAATCTATTGTTCAATCTAAAAATCTTTACTATTATTAGGTGTAATTTTTTATGGTTTCTCCTATGAATCGTCTGTCTATTTTTGTAGACGGAAACAATATGTTCTATGCTCAGCAAAAAAATGGCTGGTTTTTCGACCCAAGGCGAGTCTTAGAATACTTTAAAAACGAACAATCAGAAACAACCTTAATTAATGCCTTCTGGTACACTGGCTTAAAAGACCCACAAGATCAACGAGGTTTCCGAGATGCTCTTATTAGTTTAGGATATACAGTACGAACGAAAATTCTCAAAGAATATTATGATGATTCCTCGGGGCGGTACTCGCAAAAAGCTAATCTAGATATTGAAATTGTTGTAGACATGTTCAATACAGTAGATCAGTACGATAGAGTAGTTTTATTTAGTGGGGACGGTGATTTTGAACGGGCAATTGAACTATTACGCTCAAAAAATACTCATATTACAGTAGTTTCGACAGAAGGGATGATCGCCAGAGAATTACGTAATGCTACTGATAGATATATAGATTTGAATGATATTAGAGACCGAATAGAAAAGACTGAAGGCTAATTATAGTTAACAAATATTTACAAAAGTAAATAGTAAAAAACTTAAGATCCAATGTAGTTATAGCAAAAAGTCCACCCTCAACTAAACAAAGAGAAAATGAGCAGCCAACCAGAGCGAATTATCATTTTTGATACGACATTGCGAGATGGAGAACAATGTCCAGGCGCGACCTTAAATATAGATGAAAAGCTAGTGATAGCCAAGCAGCTGGCGCGTCTGGGTGTAGATGTAATTGAGGCGGGGTTTGCCTTTGCCAGTCCGGGAGACTTTGAAGCTGTCAGCAAAATTGCCCAAGTTGTCGGTACAGAAAATGGCCCGGTGATTTGCAGTTTGGCAAGAGCAAAACAAGATGATATCAAAGCAGCAGCCGCAGCGATTAAACCAGCGGCTAAAGGCAGAATTCATACCTTTATTGCCACATCTGATATTCATTTGCAGTACAAGCTGAAAAAGACGAAGTCAGAAGTGATAGCGATCGCCGAAGAAATGGTAGCTTATGCCAAAAGCTTCACTGATGATGTAGAATTTTCGCCAGAGGATGCCGGACGCTCCGATCCAGAATTTTTGTATCAAGTATTAGAGCGAGCGATCGCAGCTGGAGCAACAACAGTAAATATTCCTGACACTGTTGGTTACACAACCCCCAGCGAATTTGGGGCAATAATTAAGGGGATAAAAGAAAATGTCCCGAATATCGACAAAGCGATTATTTCCGTTCACGGACACAATGACTTAGGTTTAGCAGTTGCTAACTTCTTAGAAGCAGTCAAAAATGGTGCTAGACAATTAGAATGTACCATCAATGGTATTGGTGAACGCGCCGGCAATGCCGCCTTAGAAGAATTAGTCATGGCTTTGCATGTGCGGCGACAATATTTTAATCCCTTCTTAGGACGTACAGTAGATTCAGAACAGCCACTCACCAATATTGACACCCGCGAAATTTACAGATCCTCACGTCTGGTTTCCAATTTGACAGGGATGCTAGTGCAGCCAAATAAAGCAATTGTGGGGGCAAATGCCTTTGCTCACGAATCTGGCATTCACCAAGATGGTGTATTAAAAAACAAACTCACCTATGAAATTATGGATGCCCAATTGATTGGCTTAACAGACAATCAAATAGTATTGGGTAAACATTCGGGGAGAAATGCTTTCCGCACCCGCTTGAAAGAATTGGGCTTTGAACTGTCAGAAACCGAGTTAAATAAAGCCTTTGTTAGATTCAAAGAAGTCGCCGATAAAAAGAAAGAAATCTCTGATTGGGATTTAGAAGCGATCGTCAACGATGAGATCCAACAAGCGCCGGATTTGTTTAAGGTAGAATTGGTACAAGTTTCCTGTGGTAGCAACGCCCAACCTACCGCCACAGTCACCTTGCGCACTCCCGAAGGTGAAGAGTTAACCGATGCAGCAATTGGTACTGGCCCTGTAGATGCGGTTTACAAAGCAATTAACCGCGTAGTCAACGTACCTAACCAGTTGATTGAATTTTCTGTACAATCGGTCACAGCAGGTATTGATGCAATTGGGGAAGTAACTATCCGCTTAAAACACGAATCGCGCATTTTCTCAGGACATGCAGCCAATACAGATATTATTGTTGCTTCAGCTCAAGCCTATGTAAATGCACTGAATCGTTTGTATGCTTCTTTGCAAGGTAAAGAGAAGTCTGAAGAAGCCACTCCCCAGAAAGTTTAAATAAATCTCGGCTTATAACCCTTGCAATTGTCTTTAACTAGAAGAGAATTGCAAGGGTTATTTTTATAGCGGATAAAAATTCGGCGTTGCTGAATAGAGTATGAAAATTAATGTTTTAAAAATCTAAATTTTAGATTCTTTGCACCTTTGCATGAAACAAAATTCATACTGCAATCAGCAACGCCAAAAATTCTCACACGATTAATCCTTCTGCAATCTCTTATCTCTGTGTCTCTGTGGTTCATAAATCAATACGCTTGGTGTTAAAGCTGAAACTCTGTCATCAAGGTTATTTTTTTAATGAACCGCCCTTCGGGTTCACCAGTCGCCTACGGCGGGAAACCCGCCTACAGCGCTGGTTCACCAAGTACGCATTAGACGCGCAGCGGATTCTTGTAGGGTAGGATGCACCAGAGAAGAAAGAAATGCTTAAGTGAACTGTATTGGTTGATAAATTGATTTTGAACCGCAGAGAACACAGAGAGGAAAGCAAATATTTTTCGGTTTAGTTGAAAGGGTAGTTATACAATCATGAAATGCAGAGTTTAGCAGGAGAACTGGGGGGAACTGCTGTTAATAGAGGAATTTGAATAATAAACTCTGTACCTGTTCCTAAAGCAGAGACACAGTGCAAACTCCCTGCGTGGATTTCTGTGATAATCTGATGACTGATAGCTAATCCCAAGCCTGTACCTTTACCTTCTGACTTGGTCGTAAAGAAAGCGTCAAATAAATGCGATCGCACTTCTTCTGACATTCCCGTTCCATTATCAGCAATTCTGATAATTACATAACTATCATCGCTACTGGTACTAATTGTAATCACATTGGGATGCTCAAGTAAATCGGCAAAACTTTTGTCATTGTTCGACTCTTCTAACGCATCAATGGCATTGGCTAGCAAATTCATCAAAACTTGGTTGAGTTGTCCAATATAGCACTCAACCTGAGGCAAATTACCATACTGCTTGACAACTTGAATAGCTGGACGGTTTGGTTGCGCTTTGAGACGATGCTGTAAAATCATCAGGGTAGTGTTAATTCCCTGATGAATATCAGCAAGCTTTTTATCTGTTCCGTCTACGCGTGAGAAATTCCGCAACGATTTCATAATTTCTTGAATGCGGTCAATACCCAGTTTCATGGAGGAAATTATTTTGGGCAAATCTGCAAGTAAATATTCTAAATCAATAGTTTTTATTTGCTTGTCAATTGCCATACCTGGGTTGGGAAACTGTTGGCGGTAAAGGTCTATTAACGCGATTAAATCTTGAATATAGTTATTAGCATGAGACAAATTACCAGAGATAAAATTTACCGGATTATTCACTTCATGGGCAACACCGGCAACTAGCTGTCCTAGAGAAGAGATTTTTTCTGTATGAACTAATTTGGCTTGAGTAAGTTGCAATTGTTGTAAAGCTTGTTCTAGTTTCCTAGCTTGTTCTTGTTGTAAAAGTTTTTCTACCTGCTGACGTTGGACAATTTCATGTTCGAGATTGGCTAAGGCTACTGTTCTCTCAATTGCGGTTGTTTCTAAAGAAATTAGTAATGCTAATCCTAAAATGGCAAAAGTGACAATACCGATCGTAGTAGATAGCACAGAAGAATCAAAGGTCATAACTGATGACATCTCTGCTACTGCTGTAACATGAAAGCTAGTAGCTGCCATCCCTGTGTAATGTACGATGGGGATAGCTGCACCCATGATGATTGCACTAACTATTTTCTGCTTTCTATGGGCACTAATACGTTGATCGGGTAAATGAAATGCTAACCACAAAGCTACGAAGGAAACGATAAAAGCGATCGCTCCTGAAATTCCGACTAATAAATAGTTGTAATGAATACTAGCAGGTAAACGCATGGCTGCCATCCCAGTGTAGTGCATGGTGGTAATGCCAATCCCCATCAACAGACTACCAGCTAGCAAATTGCGGATACCCATCACTTCTCGACTGACAACCAATAGAGCACATCCTGAGGCGAAGATAGCTGCCAGAATAGATATCAGCACCGTGTAAATATCGTATTTCACAGGAATTGGTAAACAAAAAGCCAGCATTCCCACAAAATGCATTGACCAAATACCAGTTCCCATTGCGATCGCACCACCAATCAACCAACCGATTTGCGCATACCCGAAAGAAGTACGCACTTGTCCAGCTAGATCTAACGCCGTGTAAGCAGCCAGAAGTGCGATCGCTACTGAAAGTATTAATAACCGAATGTCATAAATACCACTTATAAGTGTACTCATACTGTTGATTTATTTTTGCCCAATAAAAATTTATAGTCAGCCTCTTTGCCAATTTTATTAGGAGAAAATAAAGAAATTATGAGGTTTTTACCAATAAAAAATCGCCAAAAAAAGTCACCATATTTATAATGCCCATTTCTGAGGAAAAAATCACAAGGGAGTTTTATATTATTTTTTATTTAATGAATTAATTATCTCCGATAGCCATAAACTTAATGCTGATCGGCATGAGGATGTAAACGCATCATCATTTTTTCTGGTTCTGTTAAATTTTTAAACCCATAGCGCCGATACAATCCATGAGCATCTTTAGTTCCTAACAACCACCTAGGGACATCTTGGAGTTCTGGATATTCCAAAATATACTGTACAAACCATTTTCCTAGTCCTTGTCCGCGATAAGGTTCGAGAATGAACACATCTTTTAACAAAGCAGAAGTAGCATAATCAGTAATTACCCTGGCAAACCCTACTTGCTGATGATCTTCGTAAAGTCCGAAGCATAAAGAATTTCGTATTGATTTTTCCAAAATCTCTAAGGGAATATTTTCCGCCCAATAAGAACTGCACAGAAAATTGTGAATCATGGCGATATCGAGTTTGGATTTATCTGTGCTGATGTAAAATCTATGTTTTAATTCTTCGTTCATGGCGACCTCAATATATTTGATGATGAACTCAATTACATTATGGATAGAGGATTGGTTTTATAAAATTGAATACACTCTCCTAACAGTTTCATTTCTCGTTGGGGAAAAGCTCTTCCCCATTGTTGTTCAAAATTGCTATCAGTTTGCAGATGACGCAAAGCTCGCCAGAATGGTAGAACTATAGATAGATGTGAGCTATTTATTCTCAAAACTAGTTCATTTGCTAGCCTATTAGTCCAGCAATCTCTAAGCTTTAGAATATCTAAGATTGCCTGCTGACCATGATTATAAAACTGAAATTCATATTCAATTGGTTCAGTATTCCATCTGACAACTGTGCGATCGCTTCTCTTGAGAAAAACTAGCAGTGCATCTATGAGTTCAAGAAATGAATTGTAAGGTGTGTAAGAAGCAATGAATGATAACTGCTGTTCTTGACTCAACAATTCCACAGCTATCCAAGCATGTGATAGGCATCTAAAACAAACTTTAAATGTTTGCAGCATATGATGAAATTACTGAAACGTTTGCTGAATCAAAAAGGCTATATTCAGCAAAGACAGGGATACATCTATTATGAATTATGAATCAAGCAGGAGCCACATCTTGGAATTCAGTCCTAGCTACCTTCAAAAAAATTTGGGGTTACGATGATTTCCGTCCGCCACAGGGAGAAATTGTCAGTAGTTTATTAGCGCAAAAAGATGCACTGATTATTATGCCCACAGGTGGGGGTAAGTCGATTTGTTTTCAGCTTCCCGCACTCTTACAAACAGGGTTAACTTTGGTAGTTTCCCCTTTAGTGGCGTTAATGGAAAACCAAGTGCAGGAACTACGTCAGTTAAACCTGAGTGCAGCAATGTTGCATAGCGAATTACCTGCATCCCAACGGCGCTTAACACTGCAAGCATTGGCACAGCAAAAACTCAGATTACTGTATTTATCACCCGAAACTTTATTGAGTACCCCAGTTTGGGAAAGATTATCTCAGCCGCAATTGCAGATTAACGGCATCATTTTGGATGAAGCTCATTGTTTAGTCCAGTGGGGTGAAACCTTTCGCCCAGCTTATCGCAGATTAGGGGCAGTGCGACCAGCATTGCTGAAATCAAAACCACCAGGAACAAAAATTAGTGTTGCAGCCTTTACGGCGACTGCCGACCCTGTAGCCCAAAAAATCATTGCCACAGTTTTACAATTACAACAACCAGATATTTATCGTCTCAATCCCTACCGTCAGAATTTGCATCTCAACGTCTGCATAGCTTGGACTCCTAGGGGTAGAAAGCAAAAATTAATCAAATTTATCCAAAAGCGATCGCCACAAGCGGGGTTAGTGTATGTACGTACCCGCCGCGATAGCGAGAATTTAGCAGCGTGGTTAACAGAAAAGGGTTATGCTACAGCGAGTTACCATGCAGGTTTGAGTGCAACAGAGCGCCGTGCTGTCGAAGCTAGCTGGTTAAGTGGTAAAATGCCATTTGTGGTTTGTACCTGTGCTTTTGGCATGGGGATTAATAAACCAGATGTGCGCTGGGTAATACATTTTCACGCGCCGCTGTTGCTTTCGGAATATGTGCAAGAAATTGGAAGAGCTGGGAGAGATGGTAAACCCGCCGAAGCACTGACTTTGGTAAGTGAACCGACAGGCTGGTTAGATGCAGAGGATAAGCAAAGACAGCAGTTTTTTGAAGACCAAATGCGATCGCAACAGCTAACAGCACAGCAACTCGTGAAAAAACTCCCAAAACAGGGAGAAGTAAATGCTGTAGCGCGACAATTTCCTGAAGGTGCGATCGCCCTATCTTTACTCCATAGTAGCGGTCAATTAAACTGGCTTGACCCTTTCCATTACTTAATTAAGCAAGGAGTAGACAAGCAACCAGCAACCCAACTCCAAGCAGCCAAGCAAATGAATCAGTATTTGCATAGCAAACATTGTCGCTGGCAATTTTTGCTAACCGCCTTTGGTTTTGACAAAGAAGCTGCTAATTGGCGTTGTGGACATTGCGATCGCTGTTTATTAATTCGTAATTCGTAATTCGTAATTAAAGGCAACAAAGCAAAAATCCTAATATAAAAGGTGGAACTCAGTTCCACCTTAGCAAAAGGAAAATACCAAAATCTCAGCTACAAATCAATAGACTTCATCATGAGTGCCAATATCAATTAGCACAATATCCTCTTCACCTGAGTCTGGATTTTCTACGAAATTGAAAACAATACGACAATCATACTCCACTGAACAAGCCCAAGCCCCTGACAACTTGCCCTTAAGCTTATGGGTCTGCAATAGTGGATCAAATGGATCGACTGTTAAAATTGCCAATCGTTCTTCAATTCGCTGTTCTAATTCTGGTTGTCGTCGCACCAATCGCTTAAATGCCCGTTTAAACGATGATGTCAGAACCAGATTTCTCATTTGCGTAACTCATCCATGATTTGACTCAGGTTTCCCCGAAAAACCTGACCAGATTCGTATTCTACCTTTGCTTGAGCGATATTCGCCGCAATTGCATCACGACGACGTTCTTTGAGTCGATGACGTATCACATCAATTAATGCTTCTTGTTCATCGGCGGATAAGTTTTCAACGCTTTCTAGAATTTGATCAAACCTAGAGATTTGGGTCATTATTGCTACCTTTTAATGACTAAAACTGGCGTAAAAACCGCAAATCGCTGGCGTACAAGCGACGAATATCATCGATTTGGTGTAAAACCATCGCAAAGCGTTCCACACCGAAACCAGCGGCAAACCCAGTGTAAACTTCTGGGTCATAACCCACAGATTTTAAGACATTCGGATCGACCATACCGCAACCCATAACTTCCAGCCAGCGACCATTCCACTGCAAATCAACTTCTGCTGAAGGTTCTGTAAAAGGGAAATAACTAGCACGAAAGCGAATTGGCAAATCGCCAAACATCGCTTGTAAAAATACTTTAATTGCACCTTTGAGGTCTGTAAATGTCAATCCCTCATCAATGGCTAAAAGTTCTATTTGATGGAAAACTGCTGAATGAGTAGCATCTACGTTATCGCGCCGATATACTCGCCCTGGGGCTACCACCCGGATCGGTGGCTCTTCAGTTTCCATGTAACGGATTTGCACTGAAGAAGTATGAGTACGCAGGAGATTACCATCTGGGAGGTAGAAAGTATCTTGCATATCACGGGCAGGATGGTCAGGCGGGGTATTCAACGCCTCAAAATTGTAATAATCTGTTTCCATCTCTGGCCCTTGAGCCACAGTGTAGCCCATGCCGACAAAGATATCCAGCGCTCGGTCAATGATACCATTAAGAGGATGGATACGACCTTGGGGGCTGTAAATTCCCGGCATAGTCACATCCAGAGTTTCCGCCTCTAACTGGGCTTGAATTTGAGCAGTTTCTAGGGCGGTACGCTGCTTGTCTAAACTATTTTGTAGGGATTCTTTAACAGTATTGGCGATCGCTCCAATTTTTGGGCGTTCTTCGGCACTCATCTGCCCCATACTGCGTAACAGTGCCCCCAGTTGCCCCTTTTTACCCAGATAGCTGACTCTGAGTTCTTCTAGGCGTTCTAAGGTATCAGCAGATGCGATCGCTTGTTCTCCTTCCTGCCGTAGTGCTAAAAGTTGAGCCTCTAAATTGCTAGTCATTAGTTAATACTCAAGAGTCAATAGTCAATGGTCAATGGTCAATAGTCCAAATTCGTAGACTATTCGGCAAATAACCCTAGTAGTATGCCATTAATTCACCGAAGGTCAGGGTAAAAACCAAACCTCTGTTTACCAGTTTAAAGGGGATTCGGTGTTTGCAGATGTTTTTTTGTCTGCTAGTTGTGACCCTCGACATTGACAAATGGCAAATAAAAAATAACAAATAACTAATGACCAATGACCAATGACTAATGACCAATAACAATGAAATTACTCATTAGTAATGATGACGGAATTTCTGCCTTAGGTATTCGTACCTTAGCCAACAGCTTAGCAGAGGCAGGTCATGATGTGACTGTAGTTTGTCCAGATCGAGAGCGATCGGCAACTGGTCATGGATTAACCTTACACCAACCAATTCGCGCCGAAATTGTCGAGTCGATTTTTCATCCCGCAGTCAAAGCTTGGGCTTGCGATGGTACTCCCTCGGACTGCGTGAAATTGGCACTTTGGGCTTTGTTAGAGTCACCCCCTGACTTAGTACTTTCTGGCATTAATCAAGGAGCCAATTTAGGAACAGAAATTCTCTATTCCGGAACCGTGTCTGCTGCTATGGAAGGTATAATTGAAGGTCTTCCCAGCATAGCCTTCAGCCTTGCCAGTCATACATCTAAAGACTTTCAAGCTGCTGCTCGCTTTGCTCAAATTCTCATAGCACAACTGGCCGCCAAACCCCTAACAGAGTTAATGTTACTCAATGTAAATATTCCCCCAGTTAAGTGGGAAGAAATTGCTGGAGTGGCTATCACTCGCCAGGGAATACGGCGCTATGTTGATGTTTTTGACAAGCGCGTCGATCCTCGCGGTAAAACCTACTATTGGTTAACTGGTGAAGTTCTTGAGGATGTAGAACCCCCAGAAGGTTTAAATTTACCTCAGAACATTCCCACAGACGTGCATGTTATCCGTAAAAATTACATTAGTGTAACGCCATTACAATACAATCTCACCTACGCAACTGGCATCAGCCAATTGACGGAGTGGGAATTTAAATTTACGTAAAAACCTTGTGTTCTTAAGAAAACTTTGCAACTCAGGAGGTAATTAACTACATTTTCCCCAAATTTAGGCTATAAAGTAGGAGCGCTCTTGATCCCACAGCTAAACTTCAGCCTAAAAAACTTCAGGCTTGTGCTTAGCAATATCTCACTCAGGTTTACACAACTAGCCTAAAAAAAGGTATGCTGTTTTACCAAGAAATTCTCCTCTACTAAAATGGTAAGACCGCATAAACTGAAGAATAATAAGTAACAATTTGTTTTATTGATCGCCCGCTTAGTCCAGAAAGCAACACCCATGTCTAGGTTAGATAACCAATTTAACGTGCAATTTTGGGGCGTTCGCGGCAGCATCCCCAGTCCAGGGCCACACACCGTGCGTTATGGCGGTAACACCCCTTGCGTCGCCATGCAAGTCGGTGGTAACCGCTTAATTTTCGATGGTGGAACCGGGCTACATGTTTTGGGGCAATCTTTGTTGCGCCAAATGCCGTTAGAAGGTCATATATTTTTCACCCACTCCCACTGGGACCACATGCAAGGATTTCCGTTCTTTGCACCAGGGTTTGTCAAGGGGAACAATTTTAAGATTTATGGCGCAATTGCTCCCGACGGTTCCACAATCGAACAGCGTCTCAATGACCAAATGCTCCACCCAAATTTTCCTGTGCCTTTGCAAATTATGCAGGCCAACTTGAATTTTTGTGACATTACCCCGGGGCAACCAATACATATTAATGACATTACCCTAGAAACAGCACCACTCAACCATCCAGGTGAAGCTGTGGGATATCGGGTTAACTGGCGTGACGGCGCTGCTGTTTACATTACTGATACAGAACATTTTCACGATCGCTTAGATGAAAATGTCCTGTGGCTAGCTCGGAACGCTGACATCCTCATCTACGATTCTACTTATACTGATGAAGAGTACCATTCTCCCACATCACCCCGAATCGGTTGGGGACATTCCACTTGGCAAGAAGCCGTGAAAGTGGCCAAAGCCGCTAAAGTTAAGACTCTGGTAATTTTCCACCATGACCCCGCACACGACGATGATTTTTTAGATCATGTCGGGAAACAAGCGGTTGAGCAATTTCCGAATGCAATCATGGCCAGGGAAGGAATGGTACTCAATGTTCCAGTTTCCCGAACTTTATCAGAATCTTTGTCAGTAAGCTAATTTGCTGTCTAAAGGTTGCAGTCGCAGCGATTCGAGATTTTAGATTAGATTGGTGATCAGAAGTTCTCAGCAGGAGAGTGACCTTTGAGGTAAACTGCGAAAACTGGAGGACACGCTTTGCGGGTTCACTCCTAGGAGCAAAAAAGCCTGGAGACTAGCTCTGTTGGGGCTTTTGCGAGTCAAATCCTCGCCCAACCCAAAATGCACAGCTAAAGCCTTTTTGGCTTTGGTATAGGGTTCTCTGGACTCAGCAACGAGCGGTCAAGCACTTGCAACTTCTTGTAGGGTATGCTTTGGCTAAGCAGCCAGGTATGTAACACCTTGGCTGATGGCACAAAATGTCATGTCGGCTTGACAAACAGTGCAATCCTAGACCGTCCCGATCGCATTTCCTCCTCTTGGCGGTTACCCATCGGGTAGCTTGTGGCTGATAGCTAAATAAACCTAAAATCCCAGAATCCAAGTGCTAAATTTGTCTCAAAATGGGTGTTCTGTGTGGGTTGCTTCTGCGACCGAAGGGCTGCTAACGCCAACGGCTGTTGCGCTTGGCAAATTTGATGGTGTGCATCTTGGCCATCAAAGAGTAATTCAACCAGTTTTGCCGCCAGCAAGAAAACAAGACCACCAGAGGGCTTGGGGCGCAGATGAGAGAAATTTGCTAGAACTCTCACCCGCAGATTGTACTACTCCAGCACCCCAACCAATAAACCCCACAGCATCAACACCAGAGCATATATACTCAACTGTTGTCACTTTTCATCCCCATCCACAGGAGTTTTTTTCCGGACAACCCCGTGCTTTGTTAACTCCACTCGATGAAAAAGTTGAACAATTGCGATCGCTCGGCATAGAACAGCTGGTACTATTACCTTTTGACAAAGAGTTATCTGCTCTATCTCCTGAAGAATTTGTCGAAAAGATTCTCGTGCAACAACTGCGATGTCAGCAACTTAGTGTTGGGCAAGATTTTTGTTTTGGCAAACAGCGGACTGGTACAGCCAGGGATTTACAATTACTCGCCGCAAAGTATCAGATACCTGTAACAATAGTTACCTTAGAGAAATATGCAGGTCAAGCTGAATTACCAGAATATAGTGATTGTGTCAGTATTTCTCCCACATCAGACCTACCAATTAGCACTTCGCTGATCCGACAAACCCTAGAACAAGGGGATGTCAAAAACGCAAATCTCCTGTTAGGCAGGCCTTACACTCTTTTTGGTGTGGTGATTCAAGGGCAACAACTGGGCAGAAAAATTGGCTTTCCCACCGCTAACCTCCAACTACCAAAAGATAAATTTTTGCCCTGTAATGGTGTTTATGCTGTCCGCGTTTTCTTTGTCGATCAAACACCAGATCCAGCTAACCCCCTATTGGGAGTAATGAATATCGGTAACCGTCCCACAGTCGCTGGTACTGATACATCGGTGGAAGTTCATTTGTTCGATTGGTATGAAGATTTGTACGGTCAAAAGCTAGCTGTGCAGCTAGTACAATTTTTACGCCCCGAACACAAATTTTCTTCTCTAGAAGCGTTGAAAACACAAATTCAAGTTGATTGCACTATCGCTAAACAAGTTTTGCTCTCTAAGTGATGAGTTGTGAGGGTTGGTTGGGAACAATAGGGGCTAGGGACTAGGGGCTAGGGAGACAAGGGAGACAAGGGGGACAAATGCCCCATGCCCAATGCCCAATGCCCAATGCCCCATACCCAATGCCCAATCCCCAATCCTGTGATGCATGAGAGAAAAAATTGACGCTCTAACACAAAACCTGTCTCGTACCATCGTTGGTAAAACCGAAGCAATACGTTTGGTGCTGGTTGCTCTTTTAGGTGGTGGTCATGCTTTACTAGAAGATGTTCCTGGTGTTGGTAAAACCCTTTTAGCTAAGTCTTTAGCTCGTTCAGTTGATGGTAAGTTTCAACGGCTACAATGTACCCCTGACTTACTGCCTACAGATGTTACAGGTACTAACATTTGGAATCCGAAAAGCGGCGAATTTAGCTTTCTTCCAGGCCCCATATTTGCCAATGTGCTGCTAGCTGACGAAATCAACCGCGCTACACCCCGGACTCAGTCAGCTTTGCTGGAGGTAATGGAAGAACATCAGGTAACAGTTGATGGGGTATCTCGTGCTGTTCCCATGCCTTTTTTTGTGATTGCTACCCAAAACCCAGTTGAGTATCAAGGGACTTTCCCACTACCCGAAGCGCAGATGGATCGGTTTATGCTGTCTTTGAGTTTGGGCTATCCCTCGGAGTCAGAAGAACTGCAAATGCTGCAAAATCTGGCGAATAATATCAAGGTTGATGATTTACGCCCTTGCATTACCTTGGCAGAAGTGGCGCAATTGCGGCAACTGTGTTCTCAAGTCAGAGTAGAACCTGCTTTACAACAGTACATCTTAGATTTAGTGCGGGCTACTAGGCAGGATGAGGAAATTTCTCTCGGTGTGAGTCCTCGGGGTACGGTGTCCTTACAAAAAGCGACCCAAGCTTTAGCTTTTATTTTAGGGCGTGATTATGCCATTCCCGATGATGTGAAATTTCTTGTTCCCCATGTGCTTTGCCATCGTCTGATTCCTAGGGGAGGGCGGAGTGCGAGAAGCGTTGTCGAGCGATTATTGCGATCGCTCCCCATTCCCTAAGTACAGTACTTCCATCTTTATAGCCCGCCTGCGCGGGCTTTGTTGTTATCAGAGCATCCTTCTAGGGTGTTGAATTTGAGTAAAGGTAATCAACCCGAAATTTTTGGTGACATTCATCTCGTGATATGGGAATCTATAAAAAAAGAAACATATTCAGTACTGAAAGTACTTAATGCAAACCACGCATCTACCCAAAGAAATATGTATTCCAAAGTACCATTAAGAATCATTTTTATTCTCTCCACTCTACTCCAGGTGATTACGGCTGTAGGGCTAACCGGATATTTCTCCTTTCGGAATGGACAAAAGGCTGTGAATGAAGTCGCCACCCAACTGCGGGATGAAGTGAGTGCAAGAGTTCACGAACGGCTGCTACTGTATGTAGAAACACCCCATCTGATTAATCGGCTGAATGCAAATGCTATTGAATTAGGGCAGTTAGATACGCAAAATACTCAGTATAAGCAGAAGTATTTCTGGCAGCAAATTCGTACCTTTCCAGTGATTACCTACAACTTTTACGGTAGTGTTACAGGAGAATATTTAGGAGCCAGACGCTTAGCAACTGGTGATTTGCAGGTAATTGAACGCAATCAGTCTACAGGATATAACCAGTACTTTGCTAGCAATGAACAAGGCGATCGCACAAAACTGATCCAATCTCTACCTAATTTTGATCCGCGACAACGTCCTTGGTACAAGCAGGCTGTTGCAGCAGGTAAACCGACATGGAGTCCCATCTATCGCGACTTTAGTACAGGGGGAATGTCGATTACAGCCACCCAACCTATCTATGACAAGCAAGGAAAACTCAAGGGTGTATTAGGTAGCGATTTTATTTTTTACCAGGTAAATGCATTTCTGCAAAGCCTGAAGATTGGCAAATCTGGGCAAACATTTATTATGGAACGTTCGGGAATGCTGGTGGCTACATCTACGCCCGATCCAACCTATCAAATTACCAGTAACCAGACGCAACGGATTCAAGCTTCTGAGAGTAAAAATTATCTGATTCAGCAGAGTGCTAAACATTTACACAAAAAATTCAGTAATTTTAACCAAATTCATCAGAGCCAACTACTAGACTTTGAGATTCAGGGAGAACGGCAATTTCTCCAGGTTACGCCATTACAGGATGGTAGGGGGTTGGATTGGTTGATTGCGGTAGTTGTCCCGGAAGCAGATTTTATGGGGCAAATTCAGGCAAATACCCGAATTACAGTAGTGCTGTGTCTAGTGTCGCTGATCGTGGCAACGGTGCTGGGGCTGCAAACATCTCTTTGGATTGTCAAGCCGATTCAGCGTTTGAATATGGCTGCTAAGGAACTGGCTGATGGACGCTGGGAGCAAAAGCTACCAATTGTACGATCTGATGAGATTGGAGAACTGGCTGAGTCTTTCACCAGTATGGCGAAACAGTTAAAGGAATTGTTTGACACCCTAGAAGCAAAGGTACGCGATCGCACCCAAGCATTAGCCAAGACAAATGGAGAACTGAAAAACAGAAATGCGCTGATTCGTCAAGTTTTTGGACGCTACCTCAGTGATGAAATTGTCAGCAATCTCCTCGAACATCCCCAAGGTTTAGAGTTAGGCGGGACGCGACGGAAAATTACTATCCTGATCTCAGATTTGCGTGGTTTCACGGCGACAGCAGAACGGCTATCTCCAGAAGAAGTGATCACTATCCTCAACTTTTATCTGGAATATATGGCAGATGTAATTACCCACTATGAAGGTACAATCGATGAATTCATGGGGGATGGGATTCTGACGTTATTTGGTGCGCCCACAATCAGAGAAAACGACACCGAAAGAGCGATCGCCTGTGCGATCGCCATGCAACAAGCCATGATTCCCGTCAACAAACAGATGCAGGAATGGGGCTTCCCACCTCTGGAAATGGGTCTTGGTGTGCATACAGGTGAGGTTGTCGTCGGTAACATCGGCTCAGAAAAACGTACCAAGTATGGTGTCGTTGGTAATCACATCAACCTCGCCTACCGCATTGAGGCCTGTAGCGTCGGCGGACAAATTATCATCTCCGAAGATGTTTTATCGGAAGTCCGGGATATCGTCCAGGTAGATGGAAAGCAACAGGTGCAGATGAAGGGAGTTAAAGACCCGATTAACCTGTATGAAATCAGCGGTATAGGCGGAGAGTATAACTTATTTCTCTCCAAATCAGTTGAAGAATACCGAGAATTACCAGAGCCGATTTTACTCCAGTACGTCACCTTAGAAAGCAAACATGTAGGCGATCGCTTCTATGAGGGAGAAATCATCCAACTCTCCCAGCGGGAAGCCTTGATTCAGTACAAAAGCGATGATGGAGAATTACCACCTCCCCTGACAAATCTCAAGCTGATTTTGCTCAATAAAACTTTGTCTCAAGGAGTAGGCGAAGATTTTTATGCCAAAGTCTTAAAAAAACCTGCACCGGAGAATAGCTTCTACATCTGCTTTACATCCCTGCCGCCATCTGTACGAGCGATGCTCGATCAGCTTTACAATGCTATTTGTCTGGAGAATAAGTAGGGCGGTGCAATTAAACATAACTGGCGAGGACTGTCATTTGTCATTTGTCATTTGTCATTGGTAAGGGTTTCAAGCCAATTTACGTTTCTTAACATAGTTTGGTTTTTTTCCACCGACTTACTTAGTCCTGGTTGAAGTCTTTAATATTGAGCGATCGCACTCAGCACGCTTTGTGCTTCAAAATACTGGAGTATCAAAGGCTCGTTAATGAACTTCCGAGCCTCATTAACGGAGCAAAAAGCCTCATTAATGAACTTCTAAGCCTCATTAACGAACTTCCAAGCCTCATTAACGGAGCAAAAAGCCTCATTAATGAACTTCCAAGCCTCATTAACGGAGCAAAAAGCCTCATTAATGAACTTCCGAGCCTCATTAATGGAGTTCAAAGGCTCGTTAATGAACTTCCGAGCCTCATTAATGGAGTTCAAAGCCTCATTAATGAACTTCCGAGCTTCATTAATGAACTTCCGAGCCTCATTAACGGAGCAAAAAGCCTCATTAATGAACTTCCGAGCCTCATTAACGGAGCAAAAAGCCTCATTCACGAGTTATACCAATTTGAAAAAAGAATGCAAAACATGGGTAGGGGCACAACAATGTTCATACGTGTCAACTTAAGTCAAAACGCTTATTCCACAGGCATTTTACCCCACCCCTCAATCCCTGCCCCTAATCCCCAGAGGGGGCCCCGAGTTCCCCGTTTACGGGGAGGGGACGTTTTGCGTCAGCAAAACTGGGGTGGGGTAGCGCGGATCTTGGTGGTACGTGATTTTGTATCAAATCACATCTTGGCAAGGGTTTCGCGTTAAGTTGACACAGGTGAACAATGTTGTGCCCTTAAACGTTTTATCAGCGACGTTTCTTAGAGGACGTTTTCAAAGCCAATCTTTTGTCAGCAATAATTCTATTTAATCGGAATTTGGATACAGAATTCTGTTCCTTGGCTTGCCAAAGAGGAGCAGGTTAACTTACCTCGGTGCATTTCTACAACAATTTGATAGCTAACAAATAAGCCAAGTCCACTTCCTTTACCAACAGGCTTGGTGGTAAAAAACGGATCAAATATTTTGGCAATGATAGATTCGGGAATCACTAACCCATTATTCCTAATGCGAATATTCAGCCAAAATTTTTCAATTATTTCCGTACTAATCCAGATAGTAGGAACAAAGGTTTGAGATTGGGTAATTGCTTCCTGTAAAGCATCAATAGCGTTATTGATAATATTCATAAATACCTGATTCAATTGTGCAGGATAGCAATTTACACAGGGAATTACTCCATAATTCTTTATTACTTGAATTGCTAGATTGTCCGAATTGCTGATGAGGCGATGACGTAGTAATGTAATTGAGTGATCGATACCTGCATGAATATCAACATTTTTGATTTCTGCTTCATCCAAGCGGGAAAAATTTCGCAGCAATAGGACAATTTCCCGAATGCGATCGCTACCAACCTGCATCGAGTTCAAAAGCTTAACTAGGTCTTTTTGAATAAAGTCCAAATCTAAGGAGATGATTGCTTCTTCAATATGTGGCGGCGGAACTGGATAGGTTTCCTGGTAGAGTTGCAAGATTTGGAATAAGACTTGCGTATACTCTGATGCATAGATAAGATTAGCATAAATAAAGTTAACTGGATTATTAATTTCGTGCGCAATCCCTGCCACTAATTGTCCCAGACTCGACATTTTTTCAGTTTGCACCAGTTGAGCCTGGGTATATTTAAGTTGATCCAGCGTCACTTTTAGGTCGTGGTTAGCTTGAATTAGCTCAGTATTTCGTTGTTCTACCCTAGCTTCCAGTTCTTCATTTGTTTGCTTAAGTAATGCTTCCGCCCGTTTTTTATCGCTAATATTGATCAGTGAACCAGAAAATTCTGGTTCACCGCGAGACTGAACAGACATCTCCAACCAGACAATTACACCCGTTTGATGCTGAAAACGCAGTTCTTGACAAACCTCTACTCCGGTTTGTAACTTTTCTAGAGTTTCTTCCCACAAGTGCTGATCGTTTCCGTCAATGAAATTGCTTAAAGGACTACCGATGACATCTGCTATCGGATAACCAAGGGTTTTTGTCCAAGCATGGTTGAGGAAGTTGACATTACCCAAGCGATCGCATTTAAATACAATCTCGCGCAGACTATCCACTAATAGTCGGTAACGCCGCTCGGATTCAGACAACTTCTCAATCAAACTGTACTGAATTTGTGTGTGCAACTCATTGTTGAAATCGGACATTAGAGTATACTGGTCAAACGCTGAAGTAATTCGGTGTGATTAATTGTCTCCGCATATAAAGGAAAGACATGAGTGTGGTAAAACTCCTGCTCAAACACCGTGCGAGCAGAGGTACAATCAGACAAAACAACAACCTGATAACCTTTTTCATGGGCAGAACGACCTGTAGAATCAATACAAACTGAAGTGACTGCACCAGCCAGAACTACATGGGTAATCTCTTTTTCCTGGAGAATCACATCTAAGTTAGTATTGATAAAAGCATTAAATCCCCGTTTTCCCGGAACTTCGAGAATTCTGTTACCAAAGGGTAGCAACTCATCAATCATCTGCGATCCTTTCGTCCCTGCTTGAAAAGCTCCAACCTCCTTGATAGTTTTGAGAATGCCAACAGGTTCAACCAACTCCTGGTAGTTCATTGTAAAAAAAATTGGCGTGGCAATGAGCAACACTG
The DNA here is from genome assembly GCF_002368195.1 of Calothrix sp. NIES-2100. Taxonomy (GTDB): domain Bacteria; phylum Cyanobacteriota; class Cyanobacteriia; order Cyanobacteriales; family Nostocaceae; genus Aulosira. Next base: position 9,518,832 of record NZ_AP018178.1, read on the forward strand.
GAGTTTCTACTAAACATTGTATAAGCTTAACGGTGTTTTCTAGTACTTTGGTAGCTCTTGAAGATTCCTCAATCACATTATGTAAAATCCCATCAGCAGCAAAGTAGTCATTTTGAAAACCAATCAATAGCACAGCAGTACGTTGGGGTTGCATTGTATTTATTACCAGTTAGGATATACACAATATAAGTAGCTTAGTGAAAAGCTACATAACTATATTAAGAAGGGTAAAGAGTTAGGTAATAATGTAAAAACCTTTCCCCTTTATCCCTTTTACATAGTTTGCTTTAATTGTATTTACTGGTAGTTTTCCCGTTTTGAGTGTGTTTATAACAATAGCGAATACATGGTTACTGAGTTTGTAGTCTTAAAGTCCTGAGTACAAAGATTTTTGACTTAGGTAATATTACAATCCATTACCAATCAAAATAAAGGGTGCCCAATAATATGGATGCGTAAAGTTAGTCGCATTTCTTGGTGGTTTTGTAGATGCACCTGGTACTTGTTCAACATTAATCGCACCTCGATCAACATTTGTATTTGCAGAATTATTGCTACGCAACAAACTTAGTTGGGCTTGACGCAAAGCTTGGGCTTTTGTTTGGTGAGTATCTTTAGCTAAGTTCCCATAAAATTGCTGCATCAACAAACTAGTACTAGCATCATCTACCAACCATAAAGAAGCCATCACCGCCTTAGCGCGACGGTTGAGAAAATAAAAGCTGACACCAGGAATTTCTATCCCATCCTTTGCTGTTTCTCCCAGTGCAGTTTCACAAGCAGATAATACTACTAAATGCACATCACTTAAATCTTCTAAATTATCAATTTTGGGAATTGGTAATTTTTCCCCAGTCCCTAATACCAAATAAGAATCATCTTGTCTTCCGGGTACAAATACGCCATGAGTAGCGATGTGCAAAATATTATGTCCTTTCAGATTATCACGCAAAGCCCGATAGTCAAATTTTTGGTTAAGATATTCTTCACCAGGATAAATACCATTTTTATCACTGGGTTTTTGGCGGATAATTGCGTCTATTTCTGCGGGGACATTGGGTAAAGCATTAAATCCTGATACAGCGTTAGATAAACCTAAGCCTAAAACTTTGGTATTGGCTGTTCCGGAAGGAAGTCGCGATTCGGTATCTGTTAAACCAGCCGATAGTACTGTAGAAATATTGTAATTTTCCACCAGGTATTGTTGACCATCAAATAAAGCACTTATCGGGATATAACGCGCAGCCCGATCCAAGGAAAATACCAGATTTTGGATTTTATTTGCTTTTAATTCTGGTTCTACAGGTTTAATTAACCAGTCGTAAAGTTGTTTACCAGTAGCTTTAACCTCCTGAATATCAGAACTGGGATTTTGTAATAATCTGCGGAATTTATTGACAGTCTCCCGAATTTTTGCTTCACCTACGGACACTTCTACACTTTTAACCACACCCCCCTTAGATACCCACAATACCCAAGTTTTATCCTCAACCACAAATACATTAATTAAAACTGTAGCTTCTTGAGATTCGACAATTTTCTTCCCGACACTTCGTAAGTCTTGGGTATCTAAATTACCTCGGTCTTTAGAAAGGCGATCGCGGACATTTTTCTCTAGGTTTTGAATTCTCTGATTAAATTCAGAAATCAAAGCATCCCTTTCATCGGCTAATTTAGTTTTCTCTGAGCAACTAGTCTTTTGACATTCATCAAATTTTTGCCCAAAAGCAATCAAACTTCCATACTTTTGAATAAGTTTTGCTTCAGTTGGAGTTTGCGCAATTGGCTTAGGTACATTGCCAAATTTTTGATTATTGGTAAATTCACTTAATTCTTGTACCTTTAATAGTTCTAATACTTGACTAGCTTCTAAACTTCGACCTTGCGACAGTAATAAATTGGCATACTCTCGATATATATCAGCAATGCTAGTTCTATCAGCATCCTGAATTGCTTTTAGCAAAGATGTTTGTAATTCTCGTGATAAACCCTTATTTTTTTCTCGGACTTTTTCGATATCGTTAATCGCTTTTTGATAATAAGTTATAGCAGTAGTTGGTTGATTTAACTCCCGATAGATTCGAGCTAGACCTGCGTATAATATAGCGCGATTACCATCATAATTTAATTTGTCAGCTATCGCCGATGCTTGATTATATGCATCAATACCTTGCTGATATTGTTTATTTCTCCGATAAAATCCACCTAAAAATGCTAGCACTTGAGCTTCTAATTTAGCATTTTTTGCATCCTTAGCTACTTGCAAGCTTTTTTGAACGTAATCAATGGCTTTTTGGTTATCATTCAAGCCACCATATCCTATTCCTAAAAACAGGTTATTAAACATTAAAAACTGCTGTTGATAGTAAGGAATATTAATTTTAGGTACTAAATTTAAACCCTCTTGTGCAGAAGCAATTGTTTTTTGATAATCTCCTTGAATAAACTGATTTAAAGTCAAAAATAACAAAGAAAATGCTTCGATTGTAGGAACTTGCTTAAGTTTTCGTGCAGTGGTTAAGGCTTCTTGCGCGAACTGATTAGATTTTTGGTAATCTCCGAGATTGAGATAAGTACTAGATAATGTCAATAAAGGTTTGGCTATTGCAGATGGGTCTTTACTTTTTTTAGCAATTGCTAAACTAGCAGAAGCAAACTCAATACTTTTTTGATATTCGTCCAAATCGTCGTAAATATCAGCTATTTTATTTAAAGCTTCCGATTCAATTTCTATATTTTTAATTTGTTTAGCAATTTTTAAAGCTTCTTGAGCCAATGTCAAACTTTTTTCATGTTCCGCATCAGACACAGCTAGGGAATTAGACGCACTAGCTAGAGTTAGTAAAACATTTGCTTCAGTTTCCGTATTTTTTATTTCCCTGGAAATTGGCAATGCTTCTTGAGCAAAGGAAACAGACTTTTCATAATCACCGGAAATATCATATGCCTTACTGAGTAAATATACACCGAATAATTGAAAATTTTTCTTGAAGTAATCAGGCGATCGCTTGGGTTGATTCTCTCCTGAGACATCTGCAATAAATTTCCAGTCATCATCCTTCAGTTTTTGAGTAAGCTTTCTTAATTGCTGTCCTAAATCAATAATTTTTGGATAGTCAGTAATAGCATCATAAGATGTTAAAATTTCTCCCATGACTAGAATTTGAAAAACTGTCTGTATCAACTCGGCTGAAGCACCTTTTAACTTTGTATCGGACAAACTCAGCAATAAGTTTACGTCTTCTGGCTCTAATTTTGTTTTCTGAAATATTTCTAAGGCTTGCTGACCTACTTCAATAGCTTTAGGGTAATTTTTTTGCTGATTATATGCTGATAGCTGACCAAATAAAGTGAAGGCTAATAAATATTTTGATAACCCAGGAAAGTTAGTTAATAATTGCTGTGTATATTCCTGGGCTTTTTGAGGATCACCTTTAGCATTATAAGCTTCAATCAACAGGGGCAGAACCTTGAATTGCACCTCACGATTTTTAGTTGTTTGAGCAATCTGCAAACTCTGCTGCAAGAATCCCAACGCTTGATCGGGTTGCTTGATGCTGTTATGAATAGTACCTAAATTCAGCAGATTTTCAGCTTCTAAATCGCTATTTTTAATTTCTCGCGCAATTACCAAACTCTGCTGATATAATTCAATAGCTTGAGAATTCTTTTTTTTATTAGCATAAACACTGCCTAAATTTTTCAGTGTTTCACCTTCTCCCGCACGGTCTTTAATTTGTTGATAAATAGCTAATGCTTGTTGTAAAGACTTTAATGCAGCATCTAACTGCTGAGCATTTAATTGGGTAATTCCTTGCTGTAACAGCTTATTGGCTTGGGCTTGACGGTTTTGATTTGTTGTAGCTTGGGCTAAAGTATCCTTGAGTGCTAGACGGTTATTAGCTGCTGAGGCTACAGGGCAAATTAAAGAAAGTATTAAAGTAAACAGGGTGAGGGATTTAAGATGGTATGACATGATATTCCTCAAATAGCAGTAATCATCTATATCTCATAGAGGGAGAACATATGCAAAAATTTGCGCGTCGCACAATATAGGATCAGATCCCCGACTTCTTGAAGAAGTCGGGGATCTGGCAGCGCAATATCTGTAATATCAGTGCTATAGGTTGTGAATTTGGGGATGTGAGGTATGTCAAATCTGCTCAAGCGGAGAACTCGCCCGAAAGGCGATCGCAAATTTAAACGCCAACCCTTAGGGTTACTTTTGGTAGTATTGGCATGGAGCCTAGCAATGGGCTGGCTGTTAGCCCAAGCTAGCAATGTCCAAGGTGCTACCCCTAATACAGAAATTGGCACTGTTGACGTAGTACCTGCCCAATATACACTGGGGCAAGACTTGTATTTAGAAAACTGCTCAACTTGTCACATTGCTTTACCGCCAGCAGTTTTACCTAGCCAAACCTGGAAAAATCTTTTGGAAGACTCCCAGCATTACGGCGCACAGCTACAGCCATTAATCGATCCGCCCCGCGTTTTAGTGTGGAGGTATCTGCAAACTTTTTCTCGTCCCCAGCGCAAAGACGAAGAAACAGCTTATCGCGTCAACAATTCACGTTATTTTAAAGCCTTACATCCCAAAGTCAAACTACCACGTCCTGTACAAATTAATAGTTGTGTTAGCTGTCATCCCAGCGCAGGTGACTACAATTTCCGCCGCCTGAGTCCGGAAATGGAGAACTCGCCGTGATTGTTGACGGTTGACCGTTGACTGAATTTGGGCGTGTTAGGATCTGCTACAAAATCAGGTAGATGGCAGATGAAAGCGATCGCAGTTACTGGTAGGATTGACGCTCAGGGAAACCTAATTCTCGATGAGCCGATTCAGGAAACGAGTTATCCTCATCAGGTTCAGGTGATTGTGTTGATTCCAGAACACTCAGAAGTAGCAGAGATTGACCCTGATGATACACCCGTTGAGGAAATTAAAGCCAGCCTGAGGAGAGCCTTACAGCAAGCCAAAGCAGGACAACGCCTACCACTATCCCAAATGTGGGAGGGAATTGATGCCGAATGAACAGCCATCGGTATTCATCGATTTAACTCCTGAATATAAACAAAACTTGCGTGACCTTTCTAAAAGATTTCGCAATATTCGCTCTGATGTTCAACCAATTATCGAGGAACTACAACAAGGAAATGTTGTCGGAGATAAGATTAGCGGTCTGGGTGAGGAGTATGTTGTTTACAAGGTGAGAGTTCGCAACAGCAATATTCAAAAAGGTAAAAGTGCTGGATACCGCCTCATTTATCAACTTGAATCACCTACAAGTATTTTGCTACTGACGATTTATTCTAAATCCGACCAAGAAGATATCGGCGCAAATGAAATTCGCGCCATTGTCGCTGATTTTTCAGGTGAGGAAGGGTGAAGGCATGAGGGGGGACAAGGGAAACAAATGCCCAATGCCCCATGCCCCATGCCCCAAATGGGTGAAATCGCTACTTGAGCATGGTGGGCTTTCTCTGCCTCAGCTGGGGGTGAAATGATACTATGAATAAAGTCCAGTGCGATTCGATGTCGCACGTATTGAGTTAAATATCTTGACTGGATAAGGTCTTAACCAAAGCAAAATTATTGCACCGATGCCGAAGGATATTTACAAGCGAGTGTCCAACGCTTGTCCTCATCTCAAAGGGGCAAGGTAAGTAATTACCTTGTTTCACAGCTAAAGAGAAAAGCCTAACCTTTCCTGATAACCACATTCGGGGGGAGGCAAGAGGAAGATTGATAAGGTAAATGAAAATGAACTCTCAATTAGGTTTCGTTAATTCAAGGCTGTTGCAAGTGGCTGTGATCAAGAAATTGATACAACGACAGTGTTGGGAAAGGGCAAGAAAACGACTATTTTCTTGTTAAAAGGCAACAACCTCTGGACTGGTTAATGCTAGGACACCAAACTCCCCGGAATATAGAGAGTACCTAACTCAATCGCATCTCATACGTGTGGAACGAAGTAAGCCCAATGGGGTCTAGAGGCTAGACCTATGTCACTAGTAAGGAAGGAGTAATCCAACCCGAACTCCTCAGTGGGAAAAGGATGCCATAAAAAGCGAATGCTGTCAGCCGAAAGGCAACGGGAATAAGTAACCGGACAGATAGAGTAATACTCAACTCGAAAGAGTGCTGACGTATGGCAGGTGAGTCTCTTGAATACCGATGTAAAATTACCTAACTCAAAAGGAAAAGTTGGATGCAATCCGTAAGGAATGCGAATGTAACTGAGAGAACTACCCAATGGAATTGCGTCAAATGGCGCAAAGCCAATAAGGTAGTCAGGCGATTGAGACAAAGAATATTCAAGGCTACAAGGTCTGGGAAGTTGAAACTGGTTCGCAACCTGCAAAGGTTGCTAATGCGAAGCTACTCAAACATTCTTATCTCAGTAAGAAAAGTGACGCAAATCAACCAGGGTAAAAAGACTCCAGGTGTGGATAAGCTAGTGGTAAAAACGCCAGCAGCCAGAGGATTGTTAGTAGATATACTAACCAAATTTATCCCTTGGAAACCATATCCCACTAGGAGGGTGTACATCCCAAAGGCTAATGGCAAGAAACGCCCTCTTGGAATACCGAGTATCATAGACCGATGCCTACAGGCGATTGTAAAAAACGCATTGGAGCCATACTGGGAATCCAAATTTGAAGGTAGCAGCTACGGTTTTCGACCAGGCAGAAGCGCTCACGATGCAATAACAAAAATATATGGTATTGCGTGTCCCCATAGGGCAAAAAAGTGGGTAGTTGATGCGGATATAAAGGGTTGTTTTGATAATATTTCCCATGAACCCTTAATGAAAGTCATAGGAAATTTCCCAGCAAGGAAATTAATCAACCTATGGTTAAAAGCGGGGTACGTGGATAAAGGGACTTTTTGTGAAACCGAAACGGGAACTCCCCAAGGCGGAATCATCAGTCCTCTTTTAGCCAATATAGCCCTGCATGGACTGGAAAAAGCTCTAGGCATAAAACACAATAATAGAGGCGAACTAATAGGTAAACGCGCCATTGTCCGATATGCTGATGACTTTGTAGTATTCTGCGAAACCAAAGAAGATGCAGAAAAAACAGTAGACATCCTGAGTAATTGGATGAAAGACAGAGGACTTTCCCTCTTTGAGGAGAAAACAAAAATCGTTCACCTCATACAAGGTTTCGATTTCCTTGGATTCAACGTCAGACAATACCCTGTATCCAACACGAAAACAGGATTTAAACTACTGATAAAACCCAGTAAACAAACCATGCAGAATGTGCGGAACAAAATCAGACAAGTATGGCTAGAAAATAAAAGCCAGAACATCGATTACCTAATAGATAAACTAAACCCCATCATCAGGGGAATAGCTAATTATCTCCGCGTAGGAGTTTCCGCAGAAGCATTCAGTAGTCTTGACTGCTGGATGTACATTAGGGAAAAAAGATACACCAAGAGAATGCACCCTAACAAGTCGGACAAGTGGCGGGAGAAAAAATACTGGGGAAGATTGAACCTAGACAGGATGGATAACTGGGTTTTTGGCAACAAAGCATCCAATAAAATCCTGTTAAAATTTTCCTGGTTCAAAATAGAAAGACACACCCTAGTAAAAGGTACATCCTCACCCGATGACCCGGAACTAAGGCAATACTGGGCTGAAAGAGAAAAGAGCAAATTCCAAACTCTAGAACCCAATAACCAAAAGATAGCAAAAAAACAAGACTATCTCTGCCCAGTGTGTCATGAATCCCTATTCAACGGTGAAACTCTTCACCGACACCACATCACCCCCCGACACCAAAACGGCAAAAATAATCTTGCCAATCTACAATTAGTGCATTACTACTGCCATCAACAAATCCATTCCAATCATACGAAATACTCCTCCCAATCAGAGGAAGTACTAATATGGTAGCTATTGACTTGCTTGAGCCGTGTACTTGGAAACCTGTAAGCACGGTTCTTAGGGGGGAAAGGGACAGAAATGCCCCTGCCCTACCCGACAACATAACATAATGAAATAAAACCAATCATTTAGTAAACTGATTGGCCAGCCTTTTTGCTGTTTGTGAGTTAATTCTCATTTCCTACCCATCAACAACCAAAAGAGCTGGGTTGGGTTAAATTTTTATAATCTATGCCAAAACTTTAATTCCCATCCCCCTTTATTTAGTGCCATAACCTGCCATGCTAAAAAACTTGTTGGGCGATCCCAACGCTCGTAAACTTAAAAAATACCAACCTTACATTGCGGAAATTAACCTCTTAGAGGAAGAAATTAAAGCCCTTTCCGATGATGAGTTGAAAGGCAAAACAGGCGAGTTTAGACAGCGGCTTGCCAAAGGGGAAACCCTTGATGATATTCTGCCGGAAGCTTTTGCGGTGGTTCGGGAAGCAGGACGGCGAGTCTTAGGCTTGCGGCACTTTGATGTCCAAATGTTGGGCGGTGTGATTCTGCACACTGGGCAAATCGCGGAAATGAAAACTGGGGAAGGTAAAACCCTGGTGGCGACTTTGCCGAGTTATTTAAATGCCCTAACTGGTAAAGGTGTACACGTTATTACCGTAAACGATTACCTGGCACGTCGGGACGCGGAATGGATGGGTCAGGTGCATCGCTTCCTGGGATTGAGTGTGGGTCTAATTCAGGCGAACATGATTCCCAGTGAACGTCAGAAAAACTATGAATGTGATATTACGTATGTTACCAACAGTGAGGTAGGTTTTGATTACCTCCGGGATAACATGGCGACATCAATGGCAGATGTGGTGCAACGCCCATTTAATTACTGCGTCATCGACGAGGTAGATTCAATTTTAGTTGATGAGGCGCGGACACCTCTAATTATTTCTGGACAGGTAGAAAGACCGACAGAAAAATATTTGCAAGCAGCCGAAATCGCTTTTACTCTCAAAAAAGATGAGCATTATGAGGTAGATGAAAAAGCGCGGAACGTGCTGTTGACAGATGAAGGCTTTGCGGAAGCAGAAAACTTGTTGGGTGTAACAGATTTATTTGACCCAGAAGATCCTTGGGCGCACTTTGTATTTAATGCGATTAAAGCTAAAGAATTGTTCCTTAAGGATGTAAACTATATCGTCCGCAACGGCGAAGTGGTGATTGTTGATGAATTTACCGGTCGCGTGCTCCCCGGAAGGCGTTGGAGTGATGGATTGCACCAAGCCATTGAAGCTAAAGAACACGTAGAAATTCAGCCGGAAACTCAAACTCTGGCGACGATTACCTATCAAAACCTGTTCTTGCTTTATCCCAAACTGGGGGGAATGACGGGAACAGCCAAGACAGAAGAAGCAGAGTTTGAAAAAATTTACAAACTTGAAGTTACAATCATTCCTACCAACCGGATTAGAAGACGGCAAGATTTGTCTGATATGGTTTTTAAGACAGAACCAGGCAAATGGCAAGCGATCGCGCGAGAATGTGCAGAAATGCACCAACTCGGTAGACCTGTGTTAGTAGGTACTACCAGTGTGGAAAAATCTGAGTATCTCAGCAAACTGCTGAAGCAGATGGAAATTCCCCACGAATTACTGAATGCGCGTCCGGAAAACGTGGAACGGGAAGCCGAAATTGTCGCCCAAGCAGGACGCAGGGGTGCTGTGACTATCGCCACAAACATGGCTGGTAGAGGTACTGATATCATCCTTGGTGGTAACTCCGAATACATGGCGCGGTTGAAGCTGCGGGAATATTTTATGCCCCGGATTGTGCAGCCAGAAGATGAGGACACCTTTGGTATTCAAAGGGCATCAGGTTTGCCAACGGGAACTGGTGGCGGACAAGGCTTTGTCCCCGGCAAAAAAGTGAAAACTTGGAAAGCTTCGCCAGAAATTTTCCCCACACAGTTGTCCAAAGAAGCCGAACAGCAATTAAAAGAAGCTGTAGATTTGGCGGTGCGGGAATATGGCGATCGCAGTTTACCGGAATTAGAAGCCGAAGAAAAAGTAGCTGTAGCCGCCGAAAAAGCCCCCATTGATGACCCTGTAATCCAAAAATTGCGGGCTGCTTACAACCTTGTCAAGCACGAATATGAACGATTCACTACCCGCGAACACGAAGAAGTTGTAGAATTAGGCGGTTTGCACGTAATTGGTACAGAACGCCACGAATCGCGCCGGATTGACAACCAATTGCGCGGACGGGCGGGAAGACAAGGTGACCCTGGTTCCACAAGATTCTTCCTCAGTTTAGAAGATAACTTGTTGCGTATTTTTGGTGGCGATCGCGTTGCGGGATTAATGAACGCCTTCAACGTCGAAGAAGATATGCCAATCGAATCGGGTATGTTAACTCGCAGCTTGGAAGGCGCACAGAAAAAAGTTGAAACCTACTACTACGACATCCGCAAGCAGGTGTTTGAGTACGACGAAGTAATGAACAACCAACGTCGCGCCATTTACGCCGAACGCCGCCGGGTGCTAGAAGGTCAAGATTTAAAAGAACAGGTGATCACCTACGCCGAAAAAACGATGGATGACATCGTTACTTACTACATCAACCCAGATTTGCCCTCAGAAGAGTGGGAATTAGAAAAGTTGGTGGAAAAGGTTAAAGAATTTGTCTATCTGCTAGCGGACTTACAACCAAGTCAATTAGAAGATATGGCGATCGCGGAAATTAAAGCTTTTCTCCATGAACAGGTAAGAATTGCCTACGACATGAAGGAAGCCCAGATTGACCAAATTCAGCCGGGATTGATGCGCCAAGCCGAACGCTTCTTTATTTTGCAACGGATTGATACTCTGTGGCGCGAACACCTGCAACAAATGGATGCACTGCGCGAATCTGTCGGCTTGCGTGGTTACGGTCAAAAAGATCCGCTGATTGAGTACAAGAGCGAAGGTTATGAACTCTTCTTGGATATGATGGTCAACATCCGCCGAGATGTGGTTTACTCCTTGTTCATGTTCCAACCCCAGCCGCAGCCTGTAGTGCAGACTTCATCTGAGATGGTTTAAAACCCGCATTTCTCGTAGGGGCGGGTTCACAGATACGATCCAATGATTTATGACTATCTGGCTTAACCCGCCCCTACAACCTCTGGACAATAGCCGATAATACAGAAATAGCAGTCAAGAAGTCTGAAAAAATTAGACTTCTTGACTGGTTTTTGCTTTTAGAGGATACACTCAATTCGACAAGTAAAAAATCAGAAATTGTTGAGGGTGTTGCTTTAAATTTATGAAACAACATAATTTTAGAAGCCATTAGCTAGCAACACTTTTAGCGGTAAATCTCTGGTTTATGTATACATTTATCGGGATGAATTTCAACCATCATCTTCACAGTAAAAGTAGAAGTAGTTAGGGTTAGATGAATTGGCACTTTTGCAAAAACTGTCAAGTAGTAAACCAAAGAGATAGTGCTGAGTGCAACTGGAATTAAAGCAGTGTGGCGTTGAATACTCATACTTTTGCTCAAACATATTTCTTTAATGTGCTTAGTGAGTTGGACAGGTAATCTCATCGAATATTGCATAGGTGAAAAAAATCTCCATAGAGAATTAGCGCGTAGACTCATAGATTATGGCGATCGCAAAACCACATAAGAGCAGTACTGCAATGCGTAAAAGCCATTCCCTGACAATTGGAGATAAAAGCATCTGCACAATTGTGTCAGCCCCAAAAACTTGAGAAATGACATAGGCCATTACAAAACCAAACAAAGTCAGTAGAAAATATTTCAGTCCCTTACAAGTCCACTTAAATAGGAGATTGTAACTATTATCTACAGTGGTTTTCATGGTGTTTCCCCTTGTGTCAGAGTTAAATGTTGGGAGTTGGAAAATATCAAAGCTTCAGTACAGCCAGCAATATAGCTTTTGCTTTGTTTAATATCAGAGGTTGTTTGAAGCATTGGTGTTTGTACTTTATTTAACTTAGGTGGGTCGAAAGACCTAGTAAACTGAATACATAACCCGGAAAACTGGATACTCAAACCGATGACAGCTATGAGGGCGGAAATCTTCTCGAAACTACTCATTACTTTTTGCCTCCTGGTATTTGAGATAATTTTGAGCAACTTAGTGGTTTGTTGTTTTGTTGTTGCTTTGTTAAACCGATATCGGCTTAATTTCATAGTTGCACTGGTTGAATAAACACCGACTGCACAAAACTGTGAGTCTTAATAAACAAGTCCAGTAAACACTTGTGAAGCCGTTTGCATCTAGCATAAAAATATGAGTAAAGGACAGTTTGACAAAGCATTCAACGAGTTAACACACAAGCAACGGGAAGTATTGATCAAGTTTTTGGCTGGAGAGACAGATGAAGCGATCGCCAAATCCCGAAATATTACTACAGCAACGGTAAGACAATACATCAGCATCATCTCTGGGAAGTTTGGTTTGGAAAATGAGTTTCCAGACGAACGCCGTTCAAAACGTGCTGATTTGATTGCTCTTTTTCAGCAGTACAAGCCAGAGTTAGTAGGTGGTAAAACTTCTATAGAAACCGCAACATTAGAACCGATAACTCAGAAGAGAATACCAGATAATAATTTTGTCGGGCGTGAAAGTGCGATCGCAGATGTCAACGACTTCTACAGCCAAGGTGCAAAAGTTATCCTGATTCAAGCAAAAGGTGGTGTAGGTAAGACAACTTTAGCCAGAAATTATCTCAAGCAAAAATTTGGTTCTTATATAGAGTTTCCGATTGCCAAAGAAACCGAGAATATTACTCCCATCGAAAGTTTACTTGAGGAACGGCTACGCCAACTTAATGAAGAACCAGGGCGGGAGTTTGGCGTATCACTCGAACGCTTTCGGCAGAAACTTCAGGTTCAAAGAATTGGAGTTTTAATTGATAATCTTGAACCCGCACTGGATGAGAATGGTAAATTTATCAAGCCTCACCGCCGCTATGTAGAGCTATTGCGAGTTTTAGCCGATGCAAGTTTGCAGTCCTTGACGCTGATTACCAGCCGCGATCGCCTACATGAATCTGATGTTTCTGTTTGGAATTATATTCTGGAAGGTTTGTCTGTTAATACATGGCAACAATATTTTCACAGCCGCAATATTCAAACAAATTCTTCAGCCTTGAGTGCTATGCATAATGCCTACGGAGGAAATGCTAAAGCAATGGAAATTATTGTTGGTGCTATTCAAGTAGATTATGCAGGCAATGTAGAGCAGTATTGGCAAATGAATCAGGGAGATTTGTTAGTTGAGGCTGATTTAAGAGATTTAGTCACCAGTCAGCTTAATCGTTTGTCACAACACCACTCTCCAGCTTTTAAACTCCTCTGCCGTTTAGGATGTTATCGTTATCAAGATATTGCAACAGTTCCGATTGATGGGCTTTTTTCTTTGCTATGGGATGTGCCAGAGTCACAACATCTGCGCGTAGTTAATTCTTTGCGCGATCGCTCTTTAGTAGAGTTTCAAAATGGCAAATACTGGTTGCATCCAGTGATTAGAGAAGAAGCAATAAATAAACTGAGAGTAAGTGAAGATTGGGAGACAGCAAACCGTAACGCAGCAGAATTTTGGACAAATAGTGTTAATAAGGTTGATATTCTTGAAGAAGCATTACAAGCTTTTGAAGCTTACTATCATTATTTAGCTATTGATGATTTTGAAGCGGCTTGTAGTGTAATTGTATATAAAAGACAATCAAAATGGAAATGGCATAATTTAGAAGGTGGAGAAAATCTAGGTACTTCACTTCGGACATTAGGCTTATTACAAAAACTGATATTAGCAGGAACTCAAATAATTGGTAATGTTTTACGTGGAATAAATTTGACAAGCATTCACCTTAATCTTGCTGTAAGCTATTGGATTGTTGGTAATCTTTCTGAAAGCCTTAGGGAGTATGAAAATGCAGAAATATTACATATAGAATGCTTACATGCAAATACTAATAGCCAGAATGATTTAATATTAGATAGGTTTTATATGGTCTCATTAGTAGGCAAGGGTCTTTGTAAAATAGATTTATTAGAAATGCAAGAAGCAGAAGAAATTTTTTTAAAGCTTTTAGAAATTTCTCAGCAAAAAAATCATTATAATTTTCAAATAGAAGCATACTATTCTTTAGCTTTTATATATTCAAATACATCCTTTAAAGAAAAAGCACAAGATTTTGCGAATAAAAGTTATAATCCATCAAAAGATGATTCAGATGAATTAAATGAATGGGCTATAGGACATAGATTTATATTTCTAGGATTAACTTATAAAAACTTAGGAGATATCAAAACATCTTTTCAAATGTACAATCAGGCTGTTACTTTTGCTGATGAGAACCATTACACTGAAATTAAAGCTAGGGCTTTAACTGGTCTAGCAGAACTTTATCGAGAACAGCAAGAATTTGAAACAGCATTTTCTTATCATTCAAAAGCGATAGAACTGCTGGAGAAAATAGGTGCTAAATGTGACCTTGCTAAAGCTTACTATCAATTGGCATTGACTTATCAAAAGATGGAAGAATTAGAAAAAAGTCAGGAAAATTTTGATAAAGCGATTCTACTCTTTAGAGAAGTAGAAGCGCTCAAGCAAGTTGAGAAGGTACAACGTGCAAGGGACAATGGTGAAAGTAATTAAATAGAGTGAAATGAAATAAGTAGGTCAACATTGAAAAACTTAAAATAGAGTCTTGGCGATTACTTCGCTTCACTGCGTTCCGCTCGTAATGACATTTGACGTTTAATTAGGTTGAGCTACTTATACGCTGGAGTTATTAGGCTTGCCCCAAGTTTTTTCCATCAGCTGATAGCCTACTGGATCGTATTTTTTCAATTGAGTGCGCGTGAAAGGGTAGAAGTCATTCTTCCCAAAATATCCTTCTGACAACTCGGCAAAGTATTCTTTGGCATTTGTCAGAGCATAGGCTTTCCGTTTGCCACCCTTGATGTAATCGACAGATTTATACAATCTGCTATCCACTGCGTGCTGATAGGCAGCCTCAATACCCGGATACAGATTACCAAGTATGAGGAAATGATAGGCATGAGCTAGCTCGTGCAAAATTATCCAGGGCTGATCACTACGAGACCAATTGACGAAGTTGCGGGTGTTTGACACCTCAACACAACCAGCCTTATCGGGGTTGTAGCCATTGTGCCTGAGCCATTCTGCAGAAGCGTGGAATTCAGCAGCCCCGTTTTGCTTTTCCCACTCAACCCAGATCCGGACTTTTTGCAAGGCGGACAGTGGCTTGGGAGGCACAACACGAGTTATTCGTAGAAGCTGCCAATCTAGTTCTTTGAGCATCTCTTTAGCTTTTTGCTTGTGTTCAAGCACATCCTGAGCGATCCAGACTGAAAAACCGTGAATTGACTCTTTTTTATAGGCAGAATTGGGCTGGAAGCTGAGTTCCTGTGCATAAACTCGTCTGGATTTAACCGCAAAGCGTTGCTGAAAAACAAAATAATTTCGCCCAGTTTCAACAGAGTTTTCATGACTCTTCGCACATTGCTTCATATCTTGAATTTGCCATGCTGAGTTTGTCACAAAACTGATCACGAAGAATACCAATTGGAATCTCATCCGGAGTATCTCTTATTAAGTTAGTACGGACTGAAAATAATCACTCCATAACTATTTATATGGCGTTGCAGTTTGAGAGCATTATTAGTCAATTAGGTTTAGTCCAAGGTGGAGAAGCTCAGGTAGAGACGGCTGCGGGAATGCAGCAAGGGCGAATTTTCCGAGATGTTGAACTAAGTATTGGAGAACGCCAAGGCACTTTTGATTGTTTGGAACTAACGGATGTACCCTATGCTCTTTTGGGTGTTACACCTATGGAAGTTTTAGGGTTAGAACCGGATCTGAAAAATCGAAAGTTGCGGGTTTTGCCAATAATTCTGAGCAAACCTATCTCAGTATTTTATAAGCGATCGCTCCATATTTTTAAACAGTTCATTTAGGCTGGAATTATCTACATAGTAGGGAACATTAGCCACGGGAAGCATCAGCTTTACCTCAGCCTTTTCGTAGACATTGCATCCACTCACTCTCAAGCTTCATTGAAAATGCGATCACTTTTTGTATTAGCTGTGCGATCGCCCTAGTCCAACTAAAAATTTGAGTATCCTCCGAGAGGATATTTTAACAGTTCTGTGCTTTTAGTAAGCACAAATCGTGCTTCCAAAGCCACCAATTGAAGTCCTGACTACAAACTAGTTATACCTAGAGAATTAATGCGATCAACCACTAGTTGCGCGATCGCTTAAAGTTTTACCTCATCTGTTGGTTCCTGATATTTGACTCCTCGTTTACTGTGACGGGAGTTAGCAACAATAGGATAAACAATGCTGCGTAATCGATTAATCGCACCGACAGGACGATGTACTGCTAGACCATTTCCCGGAGAAAAACTGAGATTTTCCCCAAAGTCATTTTCTGGGGGAGAATCAACCTGCTGATGTTTAACTGTCAGACGACCAACTGTAAAGAAAGGTGATTCCGCTTCATTCCAAGGAATAGTAGTATCATCAATAGACATCTCTGGTTTAGTTTGAAATTGAATTTGAAAGTCCCAAGTGTATTCAGCTTCAGGTTTTGCTAAAGTTTGAATGATATCATCTCGGTAGTAGTTGTCCTCTGCACCTGATGCTTTAGCTTGCTTTAGTTCACTTTCTGGTCTGGACTCTAGAGGAAGTGGTTGATGAGGTGGTTGGCTGGAAACCGGAATAAATCCATATTTAATTACAGCCGGATATTCCACAGGAACTCGACCTGGTTGGGATGGATCAAAATCAGATTTTAGTCCTACAGCATACGCCGAAGCACTCCAATAGCGTTCTATTAGCAAAGTCTTGGGAAACCGTTTGAAACTGGTTTGTAAAAGTGTAGTTTCGTAGGGATGCAACTTTAGCCATAAAAGCACCAACAGCTTGAGAATTGGAGACAGACCAGCTCGATAAATTGCCAAGAAAAAGCTGTGGAAATCTTTGATGGTTCTAATAAAAAAGAGTTCAGTATTGTGGACTATAATATCTTGGGTTTTTAACTCGTGACTTTGCGCTAGTCGTTCTCCTTCTACCCCTATGACTTTTACGGCCATAGAGCGCGTATCTCCTTCATAATCATTCTTAACTGAAAACGCACCACTGGCAAATCGTAGCCAAACTGGATATTTTTTCGGTTGTGCAAATAAACCTTGTTTTAGAGAAATTGCAGAAAGTTGAGCTTCAGTTAATGAAGTGAGTTTGCTTAATTCCTGCTTAATTCCTGCTTCATCAAAATCAAAGATTTCTAGCGTACCTTGAACAGCAGCGTGGGTTTTTGAGTGAGTATCTCTCTTGGCAATTTTTTGCTTTTCACCTTTGTAAAGGTTGTCCATGTTCTTTTTGACTAGCTCACTCATGAGAGCGCAATATTTGGCTTCGTCTTTTTCTGGGTATTCGGTAAATAGGTTCATTTTTTTAAGTTGATTAATTCATCAATTCTCTAGCGCCTGATTCAGATTATTCCACATGGCGCTCGCCATGTGGAATAATCTGATAATTTCTTAAAGGTCAAAACTAACTTTGTACTTCTTGTTTGCGGGCGGAACGTTGCGATTAACTAAATCTGAGACGGTGTTTGTATTTTGAATTATTTCCCAACCTACAGGAGAAAAAGTCTCCTTATTAAAGATATTGGGTGATAGTAAAGGATTGTTTAGTGCTTGAGAGAAAGCATCAATTCCAATTAACCGTGCTACTAAAGGAGGAATCGTTGAATTTTGCCGCACATCTTCAGAGTAGAGTCCCACAAAAAACTCAATATTATCAACATGTCCATATAAATCTTTGAGTTTCTGTTGCGCAAATTCATTACCAGTAATTTGCTCAAAACTCGTTACTCTGGGAAAACCACACATTTCCCGATAATCATTGTAGCTGGCTAATTGTAACTTCCGCCCCAATCTAATTGAGGGTAACTCAGCTAACTCAACTAAGATATCAGGAGTGTTGAATAAACCAATTCTTGTCCCTGGTTGGGAACAAGTTTCTTCCATTAATGCCCCTAATCCTTGATCAATTAATATCTTATTGTTCCAAAGAGTAGCAGCAACATGAGTGGGTTTACCGTCACATTTAAAGGTTTCTGGAATTGCACTATGCCAGCGATAAACAAAGTCAAACTCTATTGCCATCCAATTAGGACGATACCAACTTTCTTTAATAAAAGCTTCCGGGTCAGCAAACAACTTAAAGTGATAGGGAGTGATATGGTTAATGTACTCTTCCATGATGATTTTGAGAATAATTGCCATGAGAATATTTCTGGCAGTTTGGAAGAGACGTTCATCATCCCAATCGGGATAATTTTTTGCTAATACATCACATAGACGATTATGTTCTCTCAAACATAAAGTATTGAGCATGACATAGCCAATTTGCACATTTGCTCGTTCGACTCCCATCGCAAACAGATATTGTTTTTTATCTGCTGGCTGCCTTTTTTCATCATTGATGGGTTCATAAAGACCAATAAATTGAGAGTCAACTAGACCCTGCGCTGGATCGGCATAATAAAACGGAGGATATTCTTCTTCTACACCATCTTGGCGTTTGAGTTTTTGAGTTTTTAATTTACCTTTTTCAAAGGTTCTTAAAAGGTGTGTTTGTTTTCTGGTTAAACCATAAACATTACATAAATCAATTTCATGATTGGAAGTATTTTTTAATTTATTGTAATTATCCAGGCGGAGAAAACTATCAGTAAACCACTGGACCCAATAGGGAAACAGCATACTTGATTTGGTAGAGTAAATGGTTTGACCATCTCTTTTACGAAATAAAACAGCTAGGTCTTCAACTTTTGGGAGGTTATCCTCAGAATTGAACTTGGGATCGGGTGGTAAATGTCGTCCGGTATAAGTGCGATCGTTAAGTGATTCCCAAGAAGTATAAGTATCAAGTTTCTTAGGAATTTTAGTATCAGGAATATGCTCATCTAGTGTCATCATACTGTAGGGATTGGGACGAGTCGGAATTTTGTAGATGAGACTATTGAGCAGTGTTTTATTCACTTTACGTTTTAGCGATTCATTGCTTTGGACTAACTCCCAAATTCCTTTAAAGTTTGTTAAAACAAATGTTTGCAGTTTGTTGCTGAATCCGTCTTTAGATGTGTCTCTTTTACCAGTCATAATTATTCCTCTTTTTTTCCAATTTTGTATTCAATTTTCTCTCAGTTTTGTCAACAAGCCGCGCCAATCAGTCGCTATCTACTGACCGACAAGTTTGGCTCTTTTTGCAATCTTTTCCACAGGGATATTATCATACTGTTCTCAATCAGACATGAGACTCTTCGTGTATGTGTTAGGTGTTTTGCTTGAACCTAGAATCTCTTTTGAACAATTAATCCAAGATTTTGGGAATAATCTTTTGTAAATTTTTGGGTCGATAGTCCTTGCGCAGTTTCAACCGCTTGACTGTACTTTCATGAAGATCTTCTATCGTTTCGCCAACATCACGCAGCTTGATTCCTGCCAATTTAAAGAATCCCGGATCGTTCTTAAACTCACATTCATAATCAGGGTGAATACCTGTGGGAATCACATTTGTATCCAAGTCCAGCCCCAATCCTAGGTGACCGATAGAATCAATCATCCACTCTAAGGCTGCATCTGATAACCCGCTCTTTTCTTTGGTTCCACCGCCAACGCAACCATGATCGCCGGGAAACCACTTTTGAATCACTTTCTGGTTTTGGGCTTCAGGGTGCTTTTGCATGGGAGTGACATCAAAGATTTCCCGCATTTCGTCAATGGCTACAGCGTGCAGTGCATTCTGGACACTTTTGTTTAAAGTAGTGTCATGGAATCTGTAGCGCTGATTGATCTGATCGTGAAACTTTTTAAAGGCGGCTAACCCAGGAATACCCAGCGCACCAACAGTGTCAAAACAACCCAGCAAGGTGATCGGAACGCGATCGCCATAATTTTGACGGTATTCTACTGCTTCTTTATCCTTTGGTTTAATACCTCGTGTCCGGTACAGTTCGTAAGCTTCATGTGCTTTAGTCACATGGGGACGTTCTAGAAGACCTGAACAATAAATCATCCCCGCTAAACTTCTGACTGTGTAAGCACCACGACTGAAGCCAAACAGATAAATTTCGTCACCCGGAACATAGTTGAGACAAAGAAACCGATAGCCATCTTCGATATTTTTATCGATTCCTAATCCGGTTGCTCCACCTAAAACTTTTTGACTATCAGTGCCAACCCCCTCATCATAGAATATGATCTGCGCTACTCCGTCCTTGGCAATTGGTTTGACGGATTGAGCTAACTTCACCACATTGCTTGGGTAAGGATTGGTTAACTGTTGCCAAGTTCCATCACAGCAGACAACTAAGCGTTTCATACTTCGACATTGAGTAATTTTTTAGATCTGTTAAACGATCACGCATTTTCCACCTGTCAGCCTTGTCATTGGGATCACATACACATTCATTTGCTTACCCTACTCTGAGGGTTACCCTCTGGAGTCAGGAAAAACAATAGACATGAATCTAACATATGTTTAGTATATTTTTGTACTCTTTTTACTTACCTTTTTATTTTTGGTAATTTTTCTCTTGTAATAATCTGTACAGATTCACAAGATAAGTAAGTAAGTCAGCGTAAAATTTAAACCTATGTTCACAAATTTCAATGTAGATAAGCCAATGCTTTGCTGTGGTTCCCAAAGTACTATAAAATAGCGTTTTTTTCAGGCTGCGCGACAACGCAACGTCAATAATTCTAGTTACCATTACCTCAGTAAAAACACACTTTCAATATAAATTTATATTTATTTATTTATCTACATTATTTTTTTGTTACTGACTTATTTAAGTAATAAAATTAGTGCGATTTATTACTTAATAAATACCGTCAGAATATAAGTAAATAATTACACGTATTAAATAATGAGAACACCAACGAGCGAGACGATCGCACTACAAATGAGAACACTAACGAGCGAGACGCTCGCACTACAATTAAGGGCGGGGTCTTAATGGGTATTTAAAAAATTGGATGTCCTTTAACGAGTATTTAGATCTCATTTGCCACTAGCTTCACCTTTCCCCTTTACCCCTTCCCCCCTCCCCCCAACATTCTTAACACTGCGCGTAATTCTCCATAACTCTGCTGTAGTAAACTGCAACTAAAGACAAAGCCTAGTGGCAATACTGAATGGCATTGTGAAAAAAATCCTGGTTTTATCAGCAAATCCTAAGAATACGGCGAGACGGCGCTTGGATGAGGAAGTAAGGGAAATTCAGGCGGGGTTGGAACGTGCCCGGATTCGAGAGCAGTTTGAGATGATTACAAAATGGGCTGTGCGTCCTGAGGATTTGCGGCGATCGCTTTTAGATCATCAACCTCAGATTGTCCATTTCTCTGGACATGGAGAAGGGGATAAAGGTTTGGTTTTGGAAGATGATACCGGAAAGTTGCAGCTGGTGAGTACAGATTCACTCGGTAGGCTGTTTAACTTATTTCAGGACAGCATAGAGTGTGTGGTGTTAAACGCCTGTTATAGTGAGGCGCAAGCTGAGGCGATTTACCAGCATATTAATTATGTAGTGGGAATGAATCAAGCGATCGGCGATCGCGCGGCAATTAAATTTGCTGTCGGGTTTTATGATGCTCTAGGGGCAGGTAGATCCTACGATGATGCTTATGAGTTTGGGCGAATTGCCATTGATTTAGAAAATATCCCCGAATATGCAACCCCTGTGCTAAAAAGCCGTAAACCCCCACTTACACAACAAGCACCACAACCAGAAATCTCATCCCTTTCCCCCTCCCCCAACTCCTCACCCAAACGTATCTTCATCAGCTACAAGCGTAATGTTACCCCCGATGAGCCGATTGCGTTGCAAGTCTACCAAGCGCTGGCTCAACATCACACAGTTTTCATCGACCAAATTATCACGGTAGGTACACGCTGGGCTGAACGCATTGAAGCTGAACTTTACCAAGCCGATTTTTTGATTGTTTTCCTTTCCGAGCATTCTGTCCACAGTGAGATGGTAGAAGCGGAAATTGCTACCGCCAACCGCATGGCTAAACAACAAGGCGGAAAACCGATGATTCTCCCCGTGCGGCTGGCGTATCTAGAACCGTTTCAGTATCCTTTGAGTGCTTATCTTGATGGGATTAATTGGGCAATTTGGCGAAATGCCGAGGATACACCGCGCTTGATTGCCGAATTGATGCAGGCGATTTCTGGGGGTGAATTGGCGATCGCAAACTCAAATAAAGCTGATATACTTCAGCCACGTCAAGCATCAGCTTTACCTCAGCCATTTCCTTCCGCACAGCCGATATCGCTGGAAATGCCAGAAGGGACAATGGATAGCGAGTCTCAGTTTTATGTGGAACGCGCTTGTGATGTTCTAGCTTTAAATGCAATTCAGCGACAAGGTGTGACAATCACCATTAAAGGCCCCCGACAAATGGGCAAAAGTTCCTTGTTAATTCGCACCTGTAACGCGGCGATAAAAGCAGGTAAGCGGGTGGCTTTCTTGGATTTTCAATTATTTGATCAAGCAGCCTTAACTAATGCTGACTTATTCTTTCGGCAATTCTGCTCTTGGCTAACGGATGAAATAGAAATGGCGGATAGAGTTGATGAATTTTGGAATCCCAAGTTAAGTAATAATCAGTGTTGCACCCGCTATATTGGGCGCTATTTATTGAAAGAATTTGGTCAGCCCTTGGTGTTAGCAATGGATGAAGTCGAGAGGGCTTTTGATACCGAATTTCGTTCCGATTTCTTTGGAATGCTTCGCAGTTGGCACAACAACCGCGCCACCACACCGATTTGGAAGCAACTCGATTTAGCCCTGGTGACTTCCACCGAACCCTACCAATTAATTGATAATCTCAACCAATCGCCGTTTAATGTGGGCGAGGTAATTGACTTAGAAGATTTTACCGCTGCACAAGTTACAGACCTCAATCGCCGTCACAGTTCACCGCTGAACTCGAATGAAGCACAGCAGTTAATGGCGTTGCTGAATGGACATCCTTA
Organism: Calothrix sp. NIES-2100; assembly: GCF_002368195.1. Classification (GTDB taxonomy): domain Bacteria; phylum Cyanobacteriota; class Cyanobacteriia; order Cyanobacteriales; family Nostocaceae; genus Aulosira. The sequence continues at coordinate 9,541,826 of NZ_AP018178.1, forward strand.
TTTAGTGCGGTTGGCGCTTTATGTAATAGCCAGTCAGCGCTTCACCACTGCCGAATTATTTGCCAAAGCCACGGCGGATAATGGCCCCTTTGGTAATCATTTGCGTAACCATTTGTTTAGGTTGCATAGTAAAGCGGAATTGGTGCAAAGTATGCTTCAGGTAATTCGCCATAATACTTGCGATGATGAGCGCGTTTTCTTTAGGTTGCGGGGTGCGGGTTTGGTGCGCCGGGAGGGGAGAACAGTGATCCCGCGTTGTCAACTTTACGCTGATTATTTCCGGGAGAATCTTCGTGGGTGAGGCTAAGGTGTACACACAAGTTATCGAATCATTACCAGTCCTCGAATTACCCCACCCTAACCCTCCCCTTATAAAGGGGAGGGAACTAGTTTTTCCGGTTTCCCCCCTTTATAAGGGGGGATTAAGGGGGGTAAAACCCGGATCTCAAAGTAACTCCGATTTGTGTGTACACTGTAGCCTTGCCAAGGGGTGGGGTGACGACGGCGTTGCAATCCAGTTAAAGAATAAGTGGGCAAGGGGGGAATAATCATGTCTAAACCAACCATTTACACAGTCGGCGGGACGGTGCAGGCTGGTGGTGGGATTTACATTCCCCGCCAAGCTGATGAGGAATTATTGAATTTATGCCGGGACGCAACTTTTGCTTATGTCCTCACGCCGCGCCAGATGGGCAAGTCGAGTTTGATGGTACGCACGGCGCAAACATTGGCAGAGGAGGGGATACGGGCTGTTATTGTTGACCTTCAGGAATTGGGGGCGCAGGTTACAGCAGAACAATGGTACTTTGGCTTTTTGGTGAAGCTGGATGACCAACTCATGTTTAATACAGATGTGGTGAGTTGGTGGCAAGAACACGAATATTTGGGAGTTTCGCAACGGCTGACGCTGTTCTGTCAGCAGGTGTTACTGGCTGAGGTAAAGGAACGAGTGGTGATTTTTGTCGATGAGATTGATACCACTCTCAGCCTAGAGTTTACAGATGATTTCTATGCAGCGATTCGTTATCTCTACGTTGCCCGTGCGACTAATCCTGAGTTTCAGAGTCTCTCTTGGGTCTTGATTGGTGTGGCAACTCCCAGCGATTTAATTCGCGATCCCAGGCGCACGCCGTTTAACATTGGCCAACGTGTGGATTTAACTGATTTTACTTTTGAGGAAGCTTTACCCCTGGCTGATGGATTGAGTTTGCCTACGGAGGAGGCAAAGCAAGTGCTTCGGTGGGTGCTGAAGTGGACGGGGGGACACCCATATTTAACCCAGCGTTTGTGTGGTGTTTTATTAAAACACATGAAATCTGAAGGATTAGAAGCAGCAGGACAATCTTATGTTTTTAATGAAGTCCTCATAGACCAAATAGTGAGCAGCACTTTTTTTGGTGTGATGAGTATGCAAGATAATAACTTGCAATTTGTACGCGATATGCTAGTTAAGTGGGCACCAGAGAAGATTTATCTCTTAAGTACATATCGAAAGATCCGCCAAGGTAAGCCTCCCATTTCCGATGAAGACCAATCTTTTATTATATCCCACTTGAAGCTTTCAGGTATTGTAAGACCCAAACATGGTTTTTTATGTGTACGGAATCGTATCTACCAAGAAGTTTTTAATAATAAGTGGATTCGAGAAAATCTGCCAGCGAAATCCTGGACGATAGAACAAAAAATTGGCTATGGGTATGTTGTAGCAATTGGAATTGCGTTGAATGGCTCGATCATAGGTTTGGTAATCGCAAACTATTACCGGGGAAGAGAAGTTAGGCAATTTAACCAAGCTCATGAGCAAAGTCAACTACTTACCAATTATAAAAACGCAGTTATCGGGGCACAATTATATAGCTTCAACTTAGTCGCAGTCTTAGAAGATCCACAAATATTACAAACTAAAAAAGCTGACTTTCTAAAAAGTGTAGAGAAAGCTAAGCGCTTCGAGTCACAAATTAATGGTTTTATTGACGCACAACCTCAAGCATTAGCAGCAACAATTACTACTTTCGAGGCTTTATTGGAGGATTATGCAACTAACCTAGACTCTTATGTTAATCAGATAGAGCCTGTGTTGCGGGAGATTGATGCCAAAAACGTGCAGCCGCAGAAAATTGACTCAGTCCGAAAGCGGTTGCTCAAAATTATGCACGGCGACACAGCTATGCGGCTAGAGCAGCTTTCTCAAACACTGACTAACATTTTAGAAAATGCTGAAGTTAAAGAGGTCGAAAGGACAATCTCTGTAGAGCATACTAAAGGAGTTGAGAGATTAATCGTGACTGTGAGTATGCTGGTGTCATTTGCGATCGCGTCCATTATAGCTTGGCGAACTAGTCGCGCTATCAGTCATTATATCAATACCAATTCTAAAGACATTCGTATTAAATAATATTGACAAATTCAGTAATATCATCGCCCATTTGGTTTTAGAAAATAGTGCGATCGCATTTCCTCGTCTCAAACATCAGTTTAATCTCAGCCGCTTGCTTGGTAACCAACGCGATCGCTTTCATCACGAACGTGGTTATGTTGGTAACGAACGCGATCGCTTTCATCACAAACGTAATTAGATTCGTCACCAACGCGATCGCTTTCATCACAAACGTAATTAGATTCGTCACCAACGCGATCGCTTTCATCACGAACGTAATTAGATTCGTCACCAACGCGATCGCTTTCATCACGAACGTCGTCATGTTCTCGATGAACGTCGTGATTTGAGTGAGTACAGCTGATGAAATTTTGCGATCGCTTATCTCAACCATCATCGGCAACAGTGTATGTCTTACCACCGTAGGCATTGCATCCACTCACTCTCAAGCTTCATTGAAAATGCGATCGCTATCTAAATAATTTCAAGACTTTCAAAAGATGGGTGACCTGAGATTCGAACTCAGAACCAGCGGATTAAGAGTCCGATGCTCTACCGTTGAGCTAGTCACCCATACGAAAAGTGATTATAGCAAATTCCTGGCGGCTTTACTAGTGCTATATCGGTGAAATATTTAGGCTATGGGGAATTTGACGATAAAGGTAGTTCCCCCGGCTACACTTTCTACGTGAATTGTACCGCCTAAATGTCTGACCATTTTCTGTACTAATGCTAGTTCTAGTCCAGTCCCGCTATGTTTCCAAGGGTCGTTTTTGGCAATGTGATAAAACGGCTCGAAAATTCTTGCTCGTTGTTTGGCAGATATTTCTAATCCGGAGTTGTGGAAACTAATCTGCATCATATCTGCTATCAATTGCACTGATACTGTAATTGTTTCTCCCGCAGGTGTGTATTTGCAGACATGGCTCAAAAGTTCTGTGACAATGCGCTCTAATTCTGTGAGATCTGTTTCTAATGCTGGCAGTGCTGTTTCAATATCTAATTTTAAATGCTGTCGCTGACAAGCTGTCACTTCGCGAAATGACTCGACTATGGGGGGAAGCCAGGTTTGGATGTCGATGGCGATCAGGGTTTGGCGATCGCATGGGGTTTGGTTTTGGGTAAGTGTCAGTAAGTCGTGAATTAATTTGCTACCTCTTCCACACTCGCTATAAAGAATCTGCAACAGTTGGGAAACTATGTCTTTATCTGCAAGTTTCTCGATTGTCAGCAAACCTTCCAGGGTTTGGGCTGCAAGGCTGATGCTGGTGATCGGTGTACGCAGTTGTTGGGCTAGGGTGCGGAGAAATTGGCTGTTGAGGCGATCGCTAGTTTCTAATTCTTTCGCCTGGCTTTGAATCACTTCATGCAGCCGAGATTTGCGAAGGGCGATCGCACATTCATTGGCGATTTGCGCCACCATGCAATTTTCCCATTGATCAAATGGCTGTTGTCTGGCGCGAATCACCCAAAGATTGCCGATTATTCCTTGAGCATCAAAAATCGGATAAGCTGTCTGGGTAATTACTCGCAATTTTGGTTGCCATTCCGGTAAAATTTCCAACGAATGCAGAGGTTGTTTTTCTAACAGTCGTTGATAAACTTCGGGAAAGTCTGCAACTGTTTTACTCAATCCTTCACAGAAAGGTGGGCTATTGCTGTACTCATAGGCAATGGTTGCTATGGTGCAATCACGATCATAGAGTTCAATGTGACAGCGATCGCTTTCGAGTAATTCGGCTAATTGCGAAATTGCTGTTGCTAGTACCTGGCTTGCGTCTACATTGTCGCGGATTGTTTCAGTGATGCGTCGCGTTAGTGCTTGGAATTCCTGAATTTTCTGCAACTGGGCTGTATAGTTATGTCTTTGCAACTCTATCTCAGCTTTGAGCTGTTCTACTTGCTGCTGAAGTTCTGTCTGCTGCGCCGCAATGGCGATTTGAGTTGCTAAGTGCTTGAGTAAGTCAATTTCTGAATCTTGCCATTGATGGGGTTTACCGCAATGCTGGGCAATTAATAGCCCCCATAACTCTTGCTGTACAATAATTGGTACAACTAAATTCGCCCTCACTTGCAAAGAAGCGAGAAAATCTATTTGGCAAGGATGTAATCCAGCTGCATAAATATCTTCAATTACTTGGATTCCACCCCGTTTATAGCGATCGCGATTTTTGCTGCTAAAGCAAGGATCTGTGATATTTTTATCCAGTAACGAGCCGCTAGCAGCCACAGTAGCTTCGGCAACGATCGTATCCTTGCCATCAGCCAAAAAACGGTAAACTAAAACGCGATCGCTATCTAATAAATTCCGCGCTTGTTGAACTATCTGTGAGAGAATTGTCTCTAACTCTGGAGATTGACCAATTTTTTGGGCGATCTCTTCTACTAATTGCGCTCTTTGCTGCCCAAGTCTATCAATAACCTTTCCCTGCTTTGCCGGAGTAATATGACTACTAGTGCCAATTAGTCGGTAAATCCTGGAGTTACCATCCCGCAATGGTGTCAGAGTCGTACTCCACCAAGTCTTCACTCCTTGAAATTGCAAACATTGTTCGTAGGAAATGGTTTTGCCAAAACGCACGCAATCACTATAATGCTGGCGTACCCTAGCCGCATCCGTTGGTGATAGGATATCCTCTGGTCTTTTACCTTTAAGCTCATCTGAACGAATACCTATCCATCGTTCATGAGTAGGGTTAAGCGCCACATACCGAAAATCCCCATCTTCCAGAACATCAACCACAAAAATAGATGCTTGCCCAGAATCATATATGCTCAGTAGAAACTGCTCACTACTACTTTTATCCGCATCTGTTCCGAAGAGAAAATAAGGCGGTGATAGTGGTTTCATCTCTACAATTGATTCAGATTGATTAATATTCATCAGAGAATCCCTGTCTGGTATTAGTTACTCATCTAGGCGCTCTCTTATTTTTAGTGTTGTAAAAATGCTCCTTAGCGCCTCAAGCAAAGGATTGTCAGCCCTTATTTATTGATATTTTGTTTCTATTTGCTATTTACAATCAAAAATCTCGAAAAGCCTATATAAATAAGCTGAAAAATTTCTTACTCATGGAAGGCGAAAATGAATGGCTAAATTAGTGTAAAGAGATTTCGAGATTTGACTGTTAACATTTCCTTAAGATTTTTGCACGTATTGTATGTATAAGCAAGCAGGATCGTCAAGAATTGTGATAATTCTTCATAGATGGGGGTTGACGGTTGACGGTTGACGGTTGACGGTTGACGGTTGACGGTTGACGGTTGACGGTTGACGGTTGACGGTTGACGGTTGTACGGGCGGGTTCACAGATATCCTCGTGGATCAACAATGATCTAAATAAACCCGCCCCTACAGACTGTTGCCCCATGTCCCATGCCCAATGCCCCATGCCCAATGCCCCATGCCCAATGCCCCATGCCCCATGCCCAATGCCCAATGCCCCATGCCCAATGCCCAATGCCCCATGCCCATTAACTATTGACAATTAACCAATTGATATGCATTCATACCAGTGAGAATTGCAACTACCAGCCAAGCGATCGCTAAACCGATGACTTCGCCTAAAAATATTTGGGTAATTTGGCGTAAAATTATCCCAATAGCGGAACCAATAGACATAGCGATCGCCCAACTAACTGGGCTAATGAATATCCAGCGCCACGCTAAAGGAACTGATTGGTAAATTGCTAACCATTGAGCTAGCCCAATGACAAAACCGCCGACTGCGCCGTAAAATGCAGCCATGAGGATTCTTTGGGGAAAGAACTGAGTTGTAGGTACAATCCAACCCAATACACCCAAACCCATAATTGCGATCGCTATCCAACCGACTACAGTGAAAAACAACCATTTGCTAGCAAAGCTGGTGTGTCTGAGAATGAGACTTTGAGCTACTGCGATCGCTAGTGCGCCAATAACAGCTTGTAGAATCCCCACATCGGGCTTTTCACCAATTTCAATGAATAGCAAACTCACCAAAAAACCGCTAAAAGTGGCGATCGTCCATTGTAATGTAAAGCTAAATTGAGTTTTAGCAGGCGCAAACAGCATCAAATTCTCTTTGGTAGTAGGATTGGTCTTGTAGCTTTAGCCTCAAATATCTGTTGAAAAGCCCTGCGTCGCTGTTGTGGTGATTCCGGCGAGATATAACCCCATAAACTTTCCCAGTAAAAAAAAGAAATACCAGGAAATTCGCGATCGCGCACTACCTTCACCTGTTCTCGAATTTGCGCAATATCCACAGAATTCCGTAAAGTTCCCGTTGTAATTCCAATACCTACAGGAATTTGACTGCGCGCAAATTCCACCGCAGGCTGTTCTAGTTCTCGGATAAAACTACGTTTGTCATCGCGATATACCTGCAAAATCAACTCATCCACCAAACCTTTTTTGATCCAATCTTCCCAATTTTGTAAGTAGTATTTGTAAGCAAAAGCTTGAGAGTTGGGAGACAAAGAAATTTTGGCATAAGGTTTAACCGCCTTCACCGCTTGATAAATTGCTGCCATGAAATCAGTAATTTTATCAGATCGCCAACGCATCCATTCTGGGTTAAAAGGATTTTTTGGCGGACTTTTACCTTGATGTTCTTGCTGATAAAGTTCAACAGTAAAAGCATCGTAACCAAACTGTACTGGCATCCCAAAATGATCGTCAAGCTGAATACCATCTACATCATAATTACTCACAACTTCCACAATTAGCTCTTGAATAAACTCCTGAACTTGCGGATGTAGAGGGTTCAGCCAAGCTTGCTTACTAGTATGATTATTTTCGATTTCCTCCGGGGGAATTTCTTTAACTGATTTGATACCTTCTTGCCCAATTGTCAACCAATCCGAGTATCTCTTTGCTAATTCCGAATTAGATGGAGTCATCAACCCATATTCAAACCAAGGGATAATACTTAAACCTTTAGGTTTAGCAAGTTTAATAAACTTGTCTAAAACATCCTGTCCACCATGCACAATTTTCAGAAAAGGTTGGGTATCTATACCTATAAATCTCTTGGCAACCGCACTATTATAAAAAGTATGTCCCCGATTCCAAACTACAGGATAAATCGTATTAAAGTTCAGTGCCGAGAGTTGGTTAACAGCACGGTTAATACCCCAAGGTACAAATAACACGCCACTAGCAACATTAGTTAGCCAAACCCCACGAATTTCTGTTGTGGTTAGATGACTGGCTTTTTGGTCATTAACTGAATGAGAAGGAAGCGAAAATGTGATTAAAATTAGAATTAATCCCAAACACAGCCAGTAACAAAAATAACGGCGGGCAAACCGATTCATCTGTGGGTTTGACTTACTTTTAAATGGATACAAGGAATATATATAACTACAAAATAAAATGCAAGAATCCGGATTATGTATTCATATCTAAATAATTCGTAATTCCTAATTCGTAATTAAGTTAACGTGAATTATAAAAACCTCACCCATTTAACCTCCCTCTTATTCAAGCAAAGGGAGGAGTAAGGCTAAATTAGGCTTTTTGCTCCTCACTAATAATAAAAGCTACTCCTTTCCCCTCTCATTTTAGCAGAGGGGCTAGGGGTGAGGTTAATCAAGAACTCGTCACCTATTTAGGTAAGAACAAATGACAAATGACAAATGACAAATGACAATTAAAATCTTTCCACACCTTCAAACTGCTTGACATTTGCAGCATTGGCCGCTTCACCACAAGTGCGGGGTGTCGGAAATATCTTTTCTGGATTTGCTAAACCTTTAGGGTTAAATACTTCCCTTACCCATTGCATAGTTTCTAAATCAGTTTGGCTAAACATATCTGGCATATAACATTTTTTATCAGCACCGATACCATGTTCACCAGAAATGCTACCGCCTACTCTGACGCAAAGTTTAAGAATTTCTCCGCCTAATTCTTCCACTTTTTCTAATGCTCCAGGAATAGCATTATCATAAAGAATTAGTGGGTGAAGGTTTCCATCACCTGCATGAAACACATTTGCTACACGGTAACCAAATTTTTCACCTAATAACTCAATTTCTTGTAATACATAGGGTAATTGTGTCCGGGGAATTACCCCATCTTGAACATAATAATCTGGACTTAGATGTCCCGCAGCTGCAAAAGCAGCTTTGCGCCCTTTCCAAAGTTTTAAACGGGTTTCAGGATCGCTAGCAGATGTCACACTACGCGCACCATTCTGTTGACAAATTTCGATTATTCGCTGTTTATTCCCGCCAACTTCTACTTCCAAACCATCAATTTCTATCAGCAAAATTGCCGTAGCATCGCGGGGATAACAATTTGTAGCGACAACATCTTCCACAGCATTAATACTAAAGTTATCCATCATTTCCATACCACCAGGAATAATCCCCGCGCTGATGATATCGGAAACCGTAGCCCCAGCCGCTTCTACACTAGTAAAATCTGCCAACAATACACAAATTGATTCCGCAGTTTTGAGGATTTTTAGCGTAATTTCTGTAGCAATCCCCAAAGTACCTTCCGAACCCACAAATATACCTGTTAAATCATAACCAGGCATTTCCGGAATTTGTCCTCCCACATCCACAATCTCACCATCGGGAAGCACTAGTTTTAATCCTAAAACATGGTTAGTAGTTACACCATATTTCAGGCAATGTACTCCACCAGAATTTTCCGCGATGTTGCCGCCAATTGAGCAGATAATTTGGCTAGAGGGGTCTGGTGCATAGTAAAAACCAGCACCACTTACAGCTTGTGTCACCCAACTATTAATTACCCCTGGCTGCACAACAGCCCTTTGATTTTCTAAATCAATGCTGAGTATTTGCCGCATTAAGGAAGTGACAATTAAAACTGAATTTTCCAGCGGTAAAGCACCACCAGATAAACCAGTTCCAGAACCCCGCGCAATAAAGGGAAGGGAGTATTGGTTACATATCTTCACCACCGCCGCAACTTGTTCTGTCGTTCTCGGTAGTACAACTACCGCCGGACGTTGGCGATAGGCTGTTAAACCATCGCATTCATAAGTAATTAGTTCCTCTCGTCGTTGTACCACGCCATTTTTACCAAGAACAGCCTCGAAAGCGCTGATGATTGGTTTCCAGTTACGTTGTTGTTTATCTTGGGTGAGCATAAGTGGTTTGTTATGGGGATGCACTCATCGCCTGCAAATGCATGGCTAATGCTAAAGATTATTGTGACAGGAGTTACAAGAGTGCGATCGCATCTTTGGCTTTGATTTGTATCACTTAATGACCATGTATTTCTGGCGTTTCTCAATCAGAAGGTAATTAAGGCTGATGCATACGAGTGCGTCTGCAAGCTTTGTCTCAATTGATTATTATTCTTTATAAGATTTATATTTTTTATTGATAAATATAAACTTTCTTTACTTTACTTAAAGTTTCTTATACTATAGCCTACATGAACCATATACCTGACTAGTACACAAAAGCTGAAGTCTAAAGTCTCAAATGAAAGCCGTATAGTCAGCCTTAAGGCGATTTGTAATGAGAGCTTTATTTACGCCGTGCTGTACTAAGTAGAACGGCTTAAATAATTCACGCTATGTCATTGCGAATGAAACGAAGTGGAATGTAGACGCGTTAGCGTTAGCGCAGCGTTAGCGAGTCTTCGAGCGTCAGCGGTAGCGACGTTCGCGTAGCGTCTCCCCTTGGGAGAAGGAGCGTCAGCGGCTTCCCGAAGGGTAGCAATCTCAAGTGTTATGTCGATTTTACAATCTGTTACATAGTTAGGTTTATTCTCACCGACTTACTTAGTTAAAGTGTAAGCAGTTTTGTAAATACGCTTAATTCTAATCAATTGTCTAGTTCCTCCTTATCTACCTCAAGTAATAGCTAACATTTCCATCATGAATATCTAGAGCTTGTAAGCGTCAGACTTACTGGTGTACAGAATAAATGTACCTCTAGATAGATGATCTCAATTCTCAGAATAAAAAGTTCAATTAGTGCTAAATAAAAATGATAATTAAACCTAAAGTATTAGGAAAAGTTTTTAATAAGTAGGGCGGTGCAATTAAACATAACTGGCGAGGACTGTCATTTGTCATTTGTCATTGGTAAGGGTTTCAAGCCAATTTACGTTTCGTAACATAGTTTGGTTTTTTTCCACCGACTTACTTACTTAAGTATAGGTTTCAGTGGTATTTATCTGAGTGCCTGCACGAATTAAAATTTCAAATATATACTACCTTTAACACTTACTTTGTATCTGAATTGGTATATCTTATTTTCAACATTTAACTATTTATTATAAGTTTTGACTATCAGTTAAAACTGTGGATAATTGCAACACAGCCAAACTAAATACTCCTCAGTCTGAAAATTATTTATCTTTAACTTTAAATTAACTTTAACGCTCAGAAGCTACCACTGAGGCTGCTTTTAGCATTGGTTACTGAGTTTACTTATGAGTTTTACTTATTAATAAATACCGAAAAAATTGTCAGAAAACCGTATTGCTCAATACATTTTTTCTGATAAAAATTAGATGATACATATCATTACCTGAGAGCGATCGCCTAAATTTTAGGTCTCCTAATATTTAATCAAAAAACTATTTTCTGTAACATTTACTCAAAATTCTAATAAATTAATTAAAATCACCACTTATAAGAAAAATTTAAGCTTTTTTCCGATTGAATTACTGAATCATAAACAATTGATAACTGCTGAATAACTATTTAAGATTTTAATGGTAACTATTAAACTTTTAAATAGTGGTAAATATTCTATTCCTCAATTTAAAAAGTTTTTATAATGCTCAGATTTTGAGCAAATTACCCGCAAGCTTGCCAGCGTCAAATTCCAACTTTATCTAATCATCTGACAATAAATTTCCCATTCACAATAAATTTACCATTCAATAAATATCCCATTGCTGTGAATGCAAGGTAAAAGTAAAAGTCGTTTTGAATCCAAAAAAAATGGATAAGTCATTTTTTGCATTTTCCCATAATGCTTGAGATTTCAATATCTAGGAAAAGAACAATTCTATGAAGATTGAAAATCAAAAAATCGGCACTACTTATTGGGAGTTAAGTAATACAAATATGATGACAATTCCCGGATATCAAATCACAGCAGTGATTTATGTAGGATCAAAGACGGTTATTTATCGAGGTTATAGAGTCTGGGATCAAAAACCAGTAGTCATGAAAGTAGTGAACAAGGAGTATCCTACCCTGACTGATATCGCCAGATTGAAGCATGAATATGACATTACTCAGGCTATTAATATATCGGGAGTTGTCAAGTCTTATAGTCTGAAAAATTATCATGGCTCTCTTGTACTTATCCTGGAAGATTTTGGTGGAGAATCACTCCATCAATTTATGAAGATACAAGAATTAAAAATCAACGAATTTTTGTCAATTGCCATGAAACTGGTGGAAACACTAGGTGAATTACATAAAAATCGGATTATTCATCAGGATATCAAGCCGCAAAATATTATTATTAACTCGCAAACAGGCGAGGTGAAAATTACAGATTTTGCGATCGCTTCTCGACTTTCCAGAGAAATCCAGTTCATCTGTAATCCCGATTGCCTAGAAGGCACACTAGCTTATATGTCGCCGGAGCAAACCGGGCGAATGAATCGGTCAATAGACTATCGTACAGACTTTTACTCCCTAGGTGTCACCTTTTATGAACTGCTCACCCAGCATCTACCATTTGAAACTACCGATGTCATGGAGTTGGTTCATTGTCATCTTGCTAAACAGCCTGTAGCACCTCATGAATTGAATCCAGGTATTCCCAAACCAATTTCAGCTATTGTCTTAAAGTTGTTAGGCAAAATGCCTGAGGAACGATACCAAAGTAGCTATGGATTGATAGCCGATTTGCAAAGATGCCTTACTCAGTTGCGCGAAACTGATCAGATTCTCTGCTTCCCACTTGGACAGCAGGATATTTCACCAATTTTCCAAATTCCACAAAAATTATATGGCAGAGATCGAGAGATTGAAACATTGTTGACTGCCTGTGAAAGAGTATTCAGGGGAGACAGCGAAGAATTATCTTTGTATTCCCCATCCTCTTTTTCGCAAATGATGCTCGTATCTGGTTATTCCGGGATCGGTAAGTCCGCATTGATACAAGAAGTTTATAAACCGATTACACGGCACAAAGGATATTTTATCTCTGGGAAGTTTGACCTGTTGCAGAGGAATATTCCCTACGCTTCTTTAATTCAGGCATTTCAGAAATTAATTCGACAGTTGTTGACAGAAACTGAGGCACAAATTGCTATCTGGCGGGAAAAAATTTTAGCTGCCTTACCTATCAATTGTCAGGTGATTATTAATGTAATTCCTGAAGTCGAACTCATTGTAGGTAAACAGCCTACTGTACCAGAACTAGGAGCGACAGAATCGCAAAATCGCTTTCATTGGGTTTTGCAAAACTTCATCCATGTGTTTACCAAACCCGAACACCCGTTAGTGATTTTTTTAGATGATTTGCAATGGGCAGATTCTGCTTCCCTAAAACTGATCCAGTTACTGATGACAGAATCAGATAGTCAATATCTGTTCCTTATTGGTGCTTATCGAGACAATGAGGTCAGTGCAACTCATCCATTGATGTTGATCTTAGAAGAAATTCAAAAAACCAATGCGATTTATTGTGGTCAAAAGATTTATCCTAGCGTCAATCATATTGCGCTTTCCCCTTTAAATTTGACCCATGTGATCCAGTTAATTGCAGAGACGCTACATTGCGATGAATCAAGGGCATTACCCTTAGCAGAACTTGTGATCGAGAAGACGCATGGTAATCCTTTTTTTGTGAACGAGTTCTTAAAATCTTTGTACATGCAAGAGCTAGTGGAATTTGATTTTAATCAGGGAGTATGGCAGTGGGATATCGCGAAAATTCAAGCCTCACAAATTACAGATAATGTCGTTGAGTTAATGGCAAGCAGAATTCAAGATTTGTCTGTTCAAGCACAGCAAATTTTAAAGTTAGCTGCTTGTATTGGTAATCAATTTTATTTACAAACTCTGTCAATTGTGTATAAAAAAACTGCGATCCAAACCGCTCATGATTTATGGGAAGCAATTGAGTCAGGGCTAATTCTGCCACTAGGAAATGAAGAGCAACTGCTGATTGCTGAGGACTGGGCAAATCAAGAAACAGAAGGAGAGTTAAAATTTCCAATTGAGAATATTTCATCTTTGATATCTTACAAGTTCTTGCACGACCGCGTACAGCAAGCTGCTTATTGCCTAATTCCAGAAAACCAGAAGCAAATCGTCCACTTACAAGTAGGGTATCTGCTGCTAAGAAATAATGAATATACACTAAATGAGAAAATATTCGACATTGTCAATCAACTCAATTTTGGCATTCAATTAATTATCAATCAATCAAAACGCCATGAATTGGCAGAATTAAATCTCATTGCCGGGAAAAAAGCCAAGGCATCCGCCGCCTATAGTTGTGCAATGAATTACTTGCGGGTGGGGATGAATTTGTTAGAGTCATCTAGTTGGCAAGAGCAGTATGAACTGACACTGGCACTGTATGTAGAAGCGGCAGAAGCAGCATACATCAACGGCGAGTTTCCGGAAATGGATCGGTATATTCAAATAGTTTTACAACAAGCAAAAACTGTGCTTGACAAAGTAAAAGTGTATGAAATAAAGATCCAATTTTATGCTGCTTGGAATCAGATGCAGGGAGCGATAGAAACAACCTTAGAAATTTTGGATTTGTTAGATATTAAATTTCCCCAAAATCCCAGCGAGTTAGATGTTAAACAGAGTTACGAAGAAACAAAACAGGTATTAGCTGGTAAGGAACCTTTGGAGTTAATTAACCTACCAGAGATGACAGATGATAATAAAATAGCAGCAATGCGGCTGATGACGAGCGTGATCATCAGTGCTTATAATAGCGTACCAATGATCTTCCAATTGATGGTATTGCAGCAAATTAAGCTGTTAGTTCAGTATGGTAATGCTGCGGTTGCTGCCACATCTTATGCTTGGTATGGTTTATTTTTAGCGGGGATTGTTGGAGATATTGATACAGGTTATCAATTTGGTAAACTTGCCTTAGAAATTTTAGATAAATTTGACACTAAAGAATTTCAAGCCAAGACAATTGTTGCTTTTAACATATCTATTAAACATTGGAAACAGCATATTCAAGAAACTTTGAATCCTTTGCTGCAAAGTTATCAAATTGGCTTTGAAATGGCAGATTTTGAATATGCAGCTAGAGCCGCTTTCCATTATGGTTGTCACTCTTATATTTCGGGCAGATCATTGATAGAGACTGAACAAGAAATGGCAAAGTACAGTCATGTAATGATTGACCTAAAACAAGAAACTATGCTTTGTAAAAATGAAATATTGCGCCAATCAATCCTGAATCTACTTGGCCGAGTGGAAATTCCAATTGGGTGGGATCGGGGAGATTTCAATGATGAAATAGTTCTGGAATATTTTTTGTCAGCCAATGTTCGCGTTCGCAGTTCAATTTTTATTTTTGCGATTAGCAAGTTAATAGTTAGTTACCTACTGCAAGATTTTGCTAAAGTTACTCAATATGCAGTCCTAGCAGAGAATTATTTAGATAGTGGATGTGCATTTATTTTAGGAGCGATCTTCAATTTTTATGATTCTTTAGGCCAATTAGCAATGTATGCGGATGCCCAAGATCCTGAGAAAATGCATATTTTGGAGAAGGTGCAAACTAACCAAGAAAAAATGCAATTCTGGGCACACCATGCGCCAATGAATTTTTTGCACAAATTTCATTTAGTTGCCGCTGAAAGGCATCGGGTTCTTGGTGAACAAGCTCAGGCAATGGACAACTACAATCGTGCCATAGATTTGGCAAAAGAACATGGATACATCCAAGAAGAAGCCTTAGCGCAGGAACTGGCAGCAAAATTTTACCTGGCAAAAGGCATGACTAAAATTGCCCAGGTTTACATGATGGATGCCCATTATTGTTATCAGCAATGGGGAGCCACAGCGAAAGTTAAACAACTAGAAAACACTTATCCCCAGTTACTTTGCCGACAATCGGGTAGAGTTGAAAAAGTCTCTAGCAGCATAACTCAAACTTTAAGTCGCCTCACAACTTCTTCTAGCACTGAGACTGGTGTTTCAGACGCGCTGGATTTGGCAGCCGTGATCAAAGCTTCCCAGGCGATCGCAGGTGAAATCGTTTTCGAGAACTTGCTGGCAACATTGATGACGATAGTTATTGAGAATGCTGGAGCTACCAAAGGCTTCTTCATCCTCTCCCGGAACGGTGAACTGGAGATTAATGCCATCAAGGAGGCGGATAACGATGCAGTCAGGGTTGTGCGATCGCTACCAGTGGACAACAGTGATTTACTACCAACAGCGATCGTCAATTATGTGGTGAGAACCCAATCTGATGTCGTGCTTACGGATGCTACTCGTCAAGGACTATTTATCAGCGATCCATTTATTAGACAACATCAACCCCAGTCAGTTCTTTGTGCGCCCATCATCAATCAAGGCAAACTCATTGGCGTGCTGTACCTGGAAAATCACCTGATGACAGGTGCATTTACGCCCAACCGCCTGGAAGTTTTGAAAATCTTAGCTTGCCAAGCGGCGATTTCAATTGAAAACGCACTGCTCTACCAAACTCTGGAACAAAAAGTGCAGGAGCGTACTGCCCAACTGGCTCAAGTCAACACCGATTTAGAAAAAAGGAACTTACTGATTCGCCAAGTCTTTGGACGTTATCTCAGTAATGAGATCGTAGCCAATTTGCTGGAAAGCCCAGAAAGATTGAAACTTGGCGGCGATAGACGGAAAATGACTATCCTGACTTCTGATTTAAGAGGATTCACAGCAATATCAGAACGATGGCAACCAGAAGAAGTAATTACTATCCTCAACATTTATTTTGAATACATGGCAGATGTAATTACCCAGTATCAGGGCAGCATTAATGAATTTATGGGAGATGGGATTTTGGTTTTGTTTGGTACCCCCACCTCAAGAGAGGATGATGCTGCAAGAGCTGTAGCTTGTGCTTGTGCCATGCAGTTGGCAATGGGTGCTGTGAATGAAAGACTCAAGGATTTAGGCTTTCCCCAACTAGACATGGGCATTGGCATCAACACAGGCCTGGTAATTTTGGGAAACATCGGCTCAGAGAAACGCACTAAGTACGGTATCGTAGGCAGCCAGGTGAATCTAGCTTACCGTATTGAGTCCTACACCATAGGAGGTGAAATTCTAATTTCCGAGCAGACATTACAAGAAGCAGGATCAATTGTCAGAGTTGGTGGGCAAAAGCAGGTACACCCAAAAGGAGTAAAACAGCCGATCTCTGTCTACAAAGTTGATGGTATCAGCGGTGCTTACAACCTCTATCTGCCTAAAGAAGAAGAGATCTTCTTTCCCCTTTCTGGAATCATACCCATCCAGTACGCAGTTTTGGAGGACAAGCATATTAATGAAATCGTCTTCAAAGGAAATTTAGTTGAACTCTCAACCAAAGGAGCTAAAGTTTATTGTGAAAATGAAGCTGACAAGTCTTTACCACCAGCACAAACAAATATCAAACTTAACTTATTGGTACCAAGTATCCCCGGTGAACTTAAAGAAGATATATATGCCAAGGTTTCAGAAAAATCGGCAGAGTCAGGAAGTTTTTATATTCACTTCAGTGCAAAATACCCAGTTCTAGAGATTCTCAGATGGGTGCAATTAGGTCAACAATTATGCACTTTCCCAACTCCAGTCAACTAAGCTGTAAATAAGCGCAAAATGGTACTGTTTTAGCAACTGGAGAGGAGCTTGCTGGATAAGCAGAAAACCGCGCTCAATTATTAGCACAAATACTTAGGTCTATGAGTATTGATCCAGAAAATATCTATAAAAATTCGCAGGCTGGGCATTGCCCACCACATTCAGGTTTTGCTTGTTAATGCTACTTAACCCGGATTTCTCACGAGATTTTTTCTTCTCTGTGTCTACAGCCGTAGGGGCGGGTTAAGCCAGATAGTCGTAAATTAAGAAAGCATATCTGTGAACCCGCCCCTACTTTTTGTGAGAAATGCGGGTTAATAGTAGGGACTTCAGATCCCCGACTTCTTGAAGAAGTCGGGGATCTTGCTGTTCACGAATGATTGAGGATTGCTATATAATAGCTATACTTCAAAAATCAGATAATGATTTTATATTCTCAATAATTAATAATCTTCAACAAAAGAAATATTCGTCAGATTTTTGATGCAAATATTTCAACTCAGCGACTTAACTAGTCGCTAATATATTCCGAATTTGCTTGTGTATGTATAGATATAGCCAGTTGGAGACATTTCCTAACTTTTACTAATAAATTAAATAAATGTAATATAACCAGTCATCTGGGAAATTATTGCTTTAATATTTTGTAATCATTAGAGAAAAATACAGCACAAAAAAAGTTGGAAAATTAGCTAAATTTTGCTATGTCACAAAGAGTATATATCATAATCTATTTAATCTAGTAACTAATACGACTGAGGTAAGGGGATGGAACAGTTGATTTCTCGCTTGTGGAAGTTTTCGGTGAGTCTGCTTTTCAAACAAACAGTCCTGATTCTGCTGCTGTTGTTCTCCATTGGCGTGGGTGTAGCGTTGGCAAATATGTCTAACCTCTCGA
The DNA here is from genome assembly GCF_002368195.1 of Calothrix sp. NIES-2100. Lineage (GTDB taxonomy): Bacteria > Cyanobacteriota > Cyanobacteriia > Cyanobacteriales > Nostocaceae > Aulosira. The sequence goes on from NZ_AP018178.1 coordinate 9,559,851, forward strand.
CTAATCTAATGGAAGCCCAAGCAATGACGAATGCTCAATTACAAGCCCAATCAATTATGGATGCTTGGACACTATATAGCAATGCAGCTGCCGATCGCGCCAAAAAAGTCAAAGGGATTAGCATTGTTCACGACTACCTGATCAAAGACGGTGCAATTCCTCCACCTTCAACTTATGCGATTGAATTGGGAAAAAATATCAGTGTCAAACAAAACGGGATGTCAGTCCGTCTATACAGTGATTATCCCTTTCCCTGGCGAAAAGCTGAAGGTGGTCCCAAAGATGATTTTGAGCAAAAGGCTCTCACCTTCTTGAGAGCACATCCTGAAGAGAAAAATTTTGCACGCCTGGAAGAAAAAAACGGTCGCAGCTTCTGGCGATATGGTGAACCAGTGCGTATGGAGGCGACTTGTGTTGCTTGTCATAACACCGATCCGAATAGTCCCAAGAAGAATTGGCAAGTGGGAGACGTGCGCGGAGTTTTATCTGTTACTCAATCTCTAGATAGCTTTACAGATCAGACTAACAAAAGTTTGCAAACGGCATCTATGATGTTGGGTGGTTTATCTGTATTGGGACTCACTGGGTTAACCTTGGTGATTAGTAGGCTGCGTCAAACTGCTAGGGAGTTAGAAGTGCGTGTGACAGAACGCACTGCTGATTTAGCTCAAGCCAACACAGATTTAGAAAAAAGGAACTCGCTGATTCGTCAGGTGTTTGGACGTTATCTCAGTGATGACATAGTCACAAATTTGTTAGATAGTCCTGAAGGATTGAAATTAGGCGGTGAGAGGCGGAAAATCACGATTCTGACTTCCGATTTAAGAGGATTCACAGCCATATCAGAGCGATCGCAACCAGAAGAAGTAATTACTATCCTCAACATTTATCTAGAATACATGGCCGATGTCATTACCCAGTACCACGGAACTATTAACGAATTCATGGGTGATGGCATTTTAGTTCTATTTGGTGCGCCTATGCCAAAAGAAGACGATGCTGTTCAAGCGGTAGCTTGTGCTTGTGCGATGCAATTAGCAATGGGTGCTGTAAATCAAAAATTGAAAAATTTAGGCTTTCCTCAATTAGACATGGGCATTGGGATCAATACTGGACTGGTAATTTTGGGAAATATCGGCTCAGAAAAACGCACAAAATACGGGATCGTCGGTAGTGAAGTCAACCTAACTTACCGCATCGAATCTTATACAACAGGTGGTGAAATTCTGATTTCCGAGGAGACATTAAAAGCCGCTGGATCAATTGTCAAAGTAAGTGGACACAAACAGGTACAACCCAAAGGTGTAAAACAGCCAATTACTATCTACGAAGTATACGGCATCAGCGGAGATTACAATCTTTTCATACCTAGAGAAGAAGAAGAATTTTTCCCAGTTTCGGGAATTATTCCTGTACAATACGCAATTTTAGAAGACAAGCATATTAGCACAACTATATATCAGGGAAGTATCGTTGAACTCTCAGCTAAGGGTGCTAAGATTCGCATCGAAAATGCAGTCATAGGTTCTTTACCGCCAGCACAGACAAATATCAAGCTCAAATTATTAGTACCAAACATCCCACCCGAACTTCAAGAAGATATCTATGCCAAGGTGTTCGACAAACAAGCAGAAAATGGCAATTTTTATCTACATTTCACTGCTAAACCTCCAGCTATACAAGCTAGATTAGATGCTTTGTATGAATCTATCAAAGGTTAGTGTTGTAGTTTTGGCATGAAGACTGTCATTTGTCATTTGTCAATAAATTCTTTAATTCGTTGTAAAACTTGCGCGAATAAATCAGGATCATCGGCATCAAACCACTCAATTTGTGGATATGCTCGAAACCAAGTGCGTTGTCGCTTGGCAAATTGTCGCGTATGTAAAACTATTAATTCTTGAGCTGCATCTAAAGAAATTTTTCCCGACAAATATTGCTTGATTTCTTGGTAGCCTAAAGTATTCAACAAAGGTAAATCAGCACCGTATTTCTGACAAAGTTCATCGACCTCAGTAACTAATCCATCGGCGATCATCTGCTTAGTACGTTGGTGAATCCGTAGACGCAACCTTTGGGGATCGCAATCTAAACCAATTTGCAAAATCGGATAATCTGGGGGGTTTTCCCCTTGTTGTGCTGAGATAGGTATTCCCGTAACGTAATACACTTCTAATGCTCTTAAAGTCCGAACTGAGTCATGGGGATGAATTTTTTGTGCAGCAGTAGGATCAACTTGTTGCAACATAGCGTAAAGTTGATTTTGATCAATTTCTGCGAGTTGCGATCGCAATTCTAATTGCGGTGCTACCCTGGGAATTTTCATACCTTGGACAATAGAACGTATGTATAAACCTGTACCCCCAACCAGCAATAAAGGAGAATCAGAAACAGAAGCACAGTAAGCTTGCGCTTGTTCTTGGTAATCTGCTACCGTCATCGTGTTTGTCGGAGCATAGATATCTATTAAATAGTGCGGCACTAATTTTTGTTCCGCTACTGTAGTCTTTGCTGTGCCAATATTAAAATCCCGGTAAACTTGGCGAGAATCTGCACTGAGGATCACAGTACCCAAGCGCCTAGCTAAAGCCAAAGCCAAACCTGATTTACCCGTCGCCGTTGCTCCACAAATTACAACTAATTTAGTCATTTGTCAGTTGTCAGTTGTCAATAGTCAATAGTCATTTATTATTTCTCTTTGTTCCCCCTGCTCCCCTGCTCCCATATCTAGGGATGCAGTCCCTGTATAAACTTCTCACAAAATTGCCCTACAGACGCTAGCAAGGCTTTTGTGTTAAAATTTTGGAGTGATTTGACTTTTTCAGCATTTAAGCGATTTTAACCCCACACATCAGGAGAATTTTCATGACGAGCAGTTACAGTGCCGATCAGATTCAAGTTCTGGAAGGTCTGGAAGCCGTCCGCAAACGACCAGGTATGTACATCGGTTCCACTGGTCCGAAGGGACTCCATCATTTAGTTTACGAGGTGGTGGATAATTCTGTTGATGAAGCTTTAGCCGGTTACTGTACCCATGTGGAGGTGGATCTTAACGCCGATGGTTCTGTGACTGTAACAGATGATGGCCGGGGTATTCCTACAGATATTCACCCCAAAACCGGAAAATCAGCTTTGGAAACGGTTTTGACCATATTGCACGCCGGAGGCAAGTTTGGTGGCGGTGGCTACAAAGTTTCAGGAGGATTACACGGAGTAGGAATTTCTGTTGTTAACGCCTTATCTGAATTTGTAGAAGTGACAGTTTGGCGAGATAAAAAGGTTCATCTCCAGCGTTATGAAAGGGGTATCCCAGTTACTGAACTACAAGCGAAGCCTTACAAAGAAGCTAGAACCGGAACTTCGGTCACCTTTCAACCTGATTCGCAAATTTTTACCACTGGTACTGAGTTTGATTATATTACTTTATCGGGTCGCCTGCGGGAATTGGCTTATCTGAATGCAGGGGTCAAAATTACATTTACTGATAACCGACTAGAACTGCTCAAAAGCGATACACCCAAGGTAGAAACATACGAGTACAGGGGTGGGATCAAAGAGTATATTGCCTACATGAACCGCGAGAAGCAGCCCCTACATGAAGAAATTATTTATGTGCAGGGAGAACGCAGTCATGTCCAAGTTGAAGTGGCGTTGCAGTGGTGTACTGATGCTTATACAGATAATGTCCTAGGATTTGCCAATAATATTCGTACAGTTGATGGTGGTACACACCTGGAAGGTTTGAAGGCAGTTCTGACTCGGACATTAAATGCGATCGCCCGCAAACGTAACAAAATTAAAGAAAATGAACCTAACCTCAGTGGTGAACACGTCCGCGAAGGCTTGACAGCAATTATTTCTGTAAAAGTCCCCGATCCGGAGTTTGAAGGACAAACTAAAACCAAACTTGGTAACACTGAAGTACGGGGAATCGTTGATTCATTGGTTGGTGAAGTTCTCACCGAATACCTAGAATTTCACCCAGGTGTTGCTGATTCAGTTTTAGATAAAGCCATCCAAGCTTTCAAAGCGGCTGAAGCAGCGCGTCATGCACGGGAATTAGTACGCCGCAAGTCGGTACTGGAATCATCACCATTACCTGGAAAGTTGGCTGATTGTAGTACTCGCGATCCCAGCGAATCGGAAATCTATATTGTCGAAGGCGATTCAGCAGGTGGAAGTGCCAAACAAGGACGCGATCGCCGTACCCAAGCCATCCTCCCCCTACGCGGTAAAATCCTCAATATTGAGAAAACTGACGATTCCAAAATTTATAAAAACAATGAAATCCAAGCCTTAATTACAGCACTAGGTTTGGGTGTCAAAGGCGAGGAATTCGACTCTACCCAACTGCGCTATCATCGCATAGTCATTATGACTGACGCTGATGTGGATGGGGCGCATATCCGTACTCTCTTGTTAACATTTTTCTATCGGTATCAACGGGCGTTAATTGAACAGGGTTTCATTTATATTGCTTGTCCGCCACTCTATAAATTAGAACGGGGACGCAATCATGAGTATTGCTATAGCGATCGCGAATTACAACAAAAAATTGCCGCATTTCCTAGCAATGCCAACTATACTATCCAACGATTCAAAGGTTTGGGTGAAATGATGCCAGAACAACTCTGGACAACGACAATGAACCCAGAAACCCGGAAAATGAAGCAAGTGGAAATTGAGGATGCTGCCGAAGCCGATCGCATTTTCACAATTTTAATGGGCGATCGCGTCGCACCCCGGCGAGAATTTATCGAAACCTATGGATCTAAACTGAATTTAACGGATTTAGACATTTAAAGTCTGCTGATAGTTAACTTTCTACTAGGTTTATTACAATAAATTGCAGGGCGCGGTTACCGCGCCCTATTTTTTGGCTCTAGCTGTTCATCTCTAAAACACTATGCGCTAAGCTGATGTGCAGCTAAATTATATAAATCAAAAACGCAAAATAATTGTAGTGCGGGCATCTTGCCCGCGTCTTATATACAAATTAGATGACAAATTAGATGCTTCGCAGCTTATTCGTGAGAAAATTACCGTCTCGGCGCTGGGCGTTAAGGTTTTAGACATTTCCTATACTATTAATCTGTCACAGATCCTTTACAAGTTTAAAATTCTTCACTTTCCCTTCTCAGCTTCAGCTAGCGCCATAGCACTCACTACATACCCCACAAAATTAGTTTGGCAAGTTAGACAATGAGAATTGGTTGATACAATAAATAAACATTAATTACAAAGCTGATAAAATTCATTGAAATTCTGCAATACATATAAATTATTTTTTGTCAAGTCATGGTTGTTAGTTTCCGGGATTGAGCATTGGCAAATTTCCTAGCTTCATCTCTATTTCACAACAACTTTAAAACAACACTTAATGGATACATGTAAATTTTTTACCCTACTTAGAAAGGTATTTGTTATCCTGAAAGAGCAATGCTTAATCTCATATACTATGATGCATTTGCTATGTAACTTAAAGGTTAATCATTAAACCTCAGGCTGATAAACTACTAGCACAAGGGGTATTAAACTTTACATTTATTTTACTTAAAGTACATCTTTTAGTAGGTGTCCAACCCACGTTCTAAATTCTTAAGCTTCAAAGGGCAAATAATGGAGCGTCTATGATGTCAAATCTTTGATGAATTGATTAAAATATCGTTGTATACAATAGGAAAAGTTTGTCAAGATTCATAGGGCTGAAATTGCAGTAGTGCGCTAACGTGTGAATAAGGGCAAATAGTTGAATCTAAATTGATCTGCTATCAGGCTGATTCCACCATTACCTCAACTCCTTAGTTTAGGTAAATAGTACACACAATGCAGAGTCCCCCAAGAGTAGCATCATCATATGTGCTGTATCTACCTAGCGCTTGATTTCGCTGCTTCTTCACGAACTTCCTTCATTTATGAAGGAAATGTAAAAATACCTGCGCTATTGCTTCTGGGTTGAGTTAATATAAAATGCGCTGTTCTTAAGTAATTAATGTTGTTCATTGTACTTAGAATCGTGCATCCAGAGGTGTACTTACTTTTGAAAGTAATGACAATGCCACTGCAATTCCAAAAAGTTTCAGAAAAGATTTAAGGGTATGACTACCATTTTGAAGTTCTTTTTGATAATAGTGGCTTTACCTCTCTTAAGGACTACAAGATTAACACACAAAAAGAGTGCAATTTCTGTGAAACAGGCTACAATCGGAACAGTATTTACGGAAGAAATCTACCAACAGTTATACTTATTTAACTGTAGAGGTAAATTTTTTTCTCAAGACATGTCTTTTTTGAGACAAGTCAGTTAAAGGTAGTATGCGATAAAAATACGCATAGCCTTTACTATGGTGAGTAAGTCAGCTACAACGGTGATTTCCACACTTAGTAAAAAACTCCTCCAAAGGAGAGATAAAATTTCCGAAAATATCCCAGGCAACCCAGCCCAAAAACATATTTTCGGTAGTAAACTAGCTCATTAAATAAGAGCAGTAAGTAAACACATCTTGAGTAATTGATTCTGCAAGGAGCATGAGGAACGCGGCATGAACCAGGCTAACAACGTACTCGAAAGCATTTATCAGCCTGACCTAGAAATGATAAATCAGCCTGATCTCGAGTTAGATCCATTGTTAATCGACGACGAAGTCGATGAGGACTTATTGCTCAGCGATGAAGGCGAAATTGATGAATTTTTAGAGCCTCAGTCTGATGAGGACGACGCAAAGTCTGGAAAAGCCGCTAAGTCGCGTCGTCGGGCACAAAGCAAGAAAAAGCATTATACCGAAGATTCGATTCGTCTTTACTTGCAAGAAATCGGCCGAATTCGTCTGTTGCGGGCAGACGAAGAAATTGAATTGGCGCGAAAAATCGCTGAATTGCTGGAATTAGAGAGGATCAGGGAAAGGCTTTCCGAACAGTTGGAACGCGATCCCAAGGATAGCGAATGGGCAGAAGCTGTGCAATTACCATTGTCAGCGTTTCGCTACAAACTACATATCGGTCGCAGGGCGAAAGATAAAATGGTGCAATCCAACCTGCGCCTTGTAGTTTCAATTGCCAAGAAATATATGAATCGTGGTCTGTCCTTCCAAGATTTAATTCAGGAAGGTAGTCTTGGCTTGATTCGTGCTGCGGAAAAGTTTGACCATGAAAAAGGTTATAAGTTTTCTACCTACGCTACATGGTGGATTCGTCAAGCAATTACCAGAGCAATAGCCGATCAATCCCGCACGATTCGTCTTCCTGTTCACCTCTACGAAACTATCTCTCGGATTAAGAAAACCACTAAGCTGCTTTCTCAAGAAATGGGACGTAAACCCACTGAAGAGGAAATTGCTACCCGCATGGAAATGACGATTGAGAAGCTGCGGTTTATTGCTAAATCGGCTCAATTGCCCATTTCTCTAGAAACACCCATCGGGAAAGAAGAAGATTCTCGATTAGGTGATTTTATTGAATCCGATGGCGAGACTCCAGAAGACCAAGTTTCCAAAAATCTGCTGCGCGAAGATTTGGAAAAAGTCCTCGACAGTCTTAGCCCCCGCGAAAGAGATGTTCTTAGATTGCGCTACGGTTTGGATGATGGTCGGATGAAGACTTTAGAAGAAATTGGGCAGATTTTTAACGTCACTCGCGAACGCATTCGCCAAATTGAAGCGAAAGCACTCCGCAAGTTACGCCACCCAAATCGTAACAGTGTTCTTAAGGAATATATCCGTTAATCATTAGTCACTGGTTATTAGTCATTTGTATTTGACTCCTGACAATAACCAAATACAAATCATCAACAATAAAGAACCTGGGGATATTTTCATCTCCAGGTTTTTCATTTGTAGTTAATTTTGTATTTTAATGCTTAAACAACAGCCTGATAGCAAAAGCTTTGAATCATTGCCAAGTATTACAGGTGCAAATGCAAAATTGGGATTACAGAATACCCCAAAAATGTAGGAAGCCTTGGCCAGAAAACAGCTCAATTAAAGCCGCTGCTAAAAAGCCGATCATTGCTAAGCGACCGTTCCAAATTTCTGCTTGGGGAGTAAAACCCCAGCGCCAAGCATTGCGATCTTCTACTACAGGAGCGGTAAGGGTTTTTGTGGCATTAGTCATGGTGGAAACTCCAAAGGGTGATTACTAAGGTTTATTGACTTATGTAAACTAATATAACAACTATTTTCATAATTGCCAGAATCAATTTGTATTTTTGTTGCTAAAACTTGACTTAAAAAACAGTGCCTGATACTCAGGGGCGGAAATATCTATCTCTAGAGGTAGGGAAGCAGTTGAATTGCTGGAAAAAATACTGGGTAATTATACTCAATAAAATCAACAATTTATGCTCCAATCTTAAGCTAGAGGCTGAATTGGCATTACTTAGTGTTGAGCAATGCAATAATTTATTGAAATTCTTTTGCAAATATTTTACCTAATCTTAGGAGAGTTGCTCAATTGGCAAAAATCTTGCCAACAGAGAAATCTGTTGTAGAAACTTTAGATATCAAGTCTTTACAAAGTCTGTGAGGTATTTTTCGGAAAAATTAGATGAATTTTCTTCTCAGAAATATCAATATTTATTTACAAATTCGCTTGGGGAATGCTAACGGGGAATGCGATCGCCACGGGGTATCCCCGCCATACGGGGGAAAATAATTTTATGGCGGAAAAATTCAGCTAACGCACTTCGACGACGGTGATGATTTTTTCATCACGGTGGAGTTGGAGGATGCTTTCTCCTTTGCTATCTCTATTCAATAGGGGTACGCTTTCTACTGGTAGGCGCATTACCCGTTCTTTATTTGTCACTAACGCTACTTCAGCAGAGGCGATCGCTGCTACCATTCCGGCTAAATTGTCAGTTTTGTTCGTGAATTTTAGGTATTGCGTGCCTAAATCTCCTCTATTGGCAGATCGTAACTGATTTACAGGAAAACGCTTGGCATATCCTTCTTCGGTAACTAGCAACAAATCTTCTTGTTCATTCACCGTTACACAGCCTACCATTTGCTGATGTTTGAGCATTCGTAAGGCTTGGAGTCCCATAGCAGCACGACCCATAACGGGTAGTTGTTCGTCATTCACGGGAAATTTTAATAAACGTCCATTGGAACTGGCGACAATCAGATGTTTTCCTGTAGTAGTGAATTGGCTTAATAATAATTCATCATCGTCTTTGAGCTTGACAATTGTCACTCCCCGACGTGTGAGGTTAGTCAATTCTTCCAAAGACAGGCGCTTAATTCGTCCTTGTTTTGTCAACAGAATCATCTGAGTAGTTTCAGCATTTTCTGGTATGACAAAGCGATTAACAACAGCTTCTTGAGTACCTTGAGCTGTATTACTCAGCATGGTGATCAGTGGTCTTCCCTTGGGAGAACGCCCCGTAATCAGGGGGATATCTCCTACCGTCACCGGGTAGACTTTACCTCCACTGGTAAGTACCAACAGATCTTTTGCTGTGTCAGTTAACTGAGTTTGGATGATAAAGTCGTTATCATTAAGACCATTTTCAGCTTTGGGTTTTTTACCGTTGGGCTGAATCCGGCGCACATATCCCCGTTGGGTAAATTCTAAAATCGTTTCTTCTGCGGGTAGGGAGGATTGAGGATTTTCCTCATCTTCTTCTGTTGGTTGGCGAACTTTCCCCTTCTCTTCGGGTTTTTTCACCTCCGCACTCAAAGGTAGTAGTTTAGTCCGACGCGGATCGCTGTATTTGCGCTTGAGCGATCGCAAATCTTTTTTCAGTGCTTTGAGTAATTCTTTGCGATCGCTCAATAATATCCGTAATAAATTAATTTGTGCTGTCAGTTGCTCAAACTCCTGCTGCAAATTCTGGTGTTCTAAGCTGGTTAAGCGGCGCAATGGCATAGCTAAAATAGCATCTGCTTGTACTTCCGTGAAATTTAGTCGGCTACAAAGACTAATTTTGGCGGTGCTACCATCAGCCGCTTGGCGCAAAATTTCAATTACTGTATCGACGTTAGACAAAGCTAATAGTAACCCTTCTACCAAATGCAGGCGACTTTCGGCTTTACCTAACTCGTAACTGTAGCGCCGTGAAAGGGTTTGCTCCCGGAAACTTAAAAATTCCTGCAACAGCTGGCGTAAGCTTAACTGGCGGGGTTGTCCATCTACCAACGCTAAGAGAATGGCCCCAAAGTTGGTTTGTAAAGCGGTTTGATGATACAAATGTTGGAGTATTTCTTGGGGATTGATATCGCGTTTGAGTTCAATGACTACGCGCATTCCTTCGCGATTACTCTCGTCACGAATATCAGAAATTCCTAACAAACGCCCTTGATTTACTAATTCTGCGACTTTCTCAATCCAGGCTGCTTTATTTACTTGATATGGCAGTTCTGTAATAATAATTGCCGTCCGTCGCTTACTACCTCTAACAGGTGGTATCTCTTCTAGGGTTGCGACTCCGCGTAAAACAATACTACCCTTACCTGTGGTGTATGCTTCCCGAATTCCGGTTGACCCCATAATTTCTCCACCGGTGGGAAAATCAGGCCCAGGAATTAGGTCGAATAATTTTTCATCTGATAAATCTGGCTGGTCAATTAAGGAGATTAGACCATCAACAATTTCCCCTAAATTATGGGGCGGAATATTTGTCGCCATTCCCACAGCAATACCAGAACAGCCATTAAGTAATAAAAATGGTAACTGTGCTGGTAATACTGTTGGTTCTTGCTGGGAATTATCGAAGTTACCGATAAATTCTACCGTTTCCTCGCCAATTTCTGTCAGCATTCCTTCATGACCAATGGCGGCGAGGCGCGTTTCTGTGTAACGCATCGCGGCTGGTGGGTCATTGTCAACGCTACCAAAGTTACCATGTCCTGCTAGTAAGGGATAGCGGCTGGAAAAGTCTTGTACTAACCTAACTAAGGCATCGTAAACCGCTTGATCGCCGTGGGGGTGGTACTTACCTAGGACATCGCCCACGACACGGGCACATTTGCGATAGGGTCTATCCGGTGTCAATCCCAGTTCGTGCATCGCATACAAAATCCGCCGATGCACTGGCTTTAAGCCATCACGCACATCTGGTAACGCTCGCCCTACAATTACGCTCATGGCATATTCTAGGTAAGACCGTTGCATCTCAGTGTGCAGGGCTGTGGTGATTACCTGTCCCGTTGAGAGAAGGTTTAACTGTTTTGCCATGAGCTTGTTCCCTGAAATTTAACTACACAAAAGTCGCTGTAAATTAACGCTGCAACAACCACAGCATAACGGATGAAAAGCAATTTCTAACCAAATCTTGATAGTCATAGGATAAAAAGCAGTAGTATTATCCTTGATGACGGGGAGACACATTGAAGACTAAAAAGGAGTTCATCCCCCCAATTCTCATAAGTTAAATTCTCATGAAAACTGTTTTGATTGTAGAAGACGATTTAATCAATGCTCGCGTTTTTTCCAAGATTTTGACCAAGCGCGGTGGCTTAGATGTTAAACATACAGAAAATGTGGAAGAAGTAATCGAAATCGCCCAAGCTGGCGATGCAGACCTGATATTAATGGACGTTTCTCTCTCCCGAAGTGTTTACCAAGGTAAATCTGTGGATGGCATCAAAATTACACAAATGTTAAAAGCTGACCCAAAAACAGCCAATTTACCTGTAATTCTGGTTACCGCTCACGCTATGGAAGGCGATCGCGAGAACTTCTTGAAGCAAAGCGGCGCTGACGGCTACATCTCTAAGCCTGTAGTTGACCATCAACTTTTTGTTGACCAAATCCTGGCACTTCTACCCACAGACAAAAGCTGAGAATTGGTGACTGCTGTCAGCAATGCTCCGAAGTTACCTGAGTATATATGTACTATGAAAGGGGATGGTTCGGCAAGTGGTAATGAGTATTGGGTAAAAGCGGTTCCAATTACCAATTGCCAATCACTATTCTCCTATTGAGCAGGCGGTTGGCTTGGGTTTAATGGACTTTCCTTTTGCTGTAGAGCTGCTTGAATTCTGGGTAATTCCAGGAATTTTTTGGTGTCAGAGAGTAGACGCTCACCCCAAAGATTTTGCTTGAGGAAATCTAAATCAGCATAGCGCTGATCGATGCGGATTGCCGCTTCTCCCATTGCTAAACCTTGTTGGCGATCGCCTTTAGTATATAAGGCCACTGCCAAGGCTAATAAAGGTTCTGCGGCTTGTTTATCCAAGGATACGGCAGTTTGCCATTGCTTAATTGCACTTGGGATATCACCCTGTTCATATTGAATTAAGCCAGTGTTGTTAATCGCCGGCCAAAATTTCTGATCGTGGGACACAGCTTTTTGATATTGAGCGATCGCGTCTGGTAAGCGACCAGTCATATAGTAAGCATTCCCTAAATCAAATAAACCTTCTGGATCGTTGGGTTTTAACTTCAAGCCAGCTTGGTAACTAGCAATCGCTGCTGGATATTTCTGCTGCTGAAAGTTAGCTGAACCAATCGCAAAAAACACATCAGGATTTTTTGGATTGAGAGATTGTGCTTTTTTCAAAGCCGCGATCGCTTCATCAAACTTTTTCGTTTGTAGATGCAAACCACCTAAGAGAAACCAAACTTTATCATTTTGCGGAGCTAGTTGACTAGCCAGCTTAGCTCGTGGTAAAGCTAACTCAAACTGTTGAAACTGACCTAGTTGAGCCGCTTCTTGTGCCAAGCTCAAACCTTGTTTTTCCAATTTCCCTGTATCAAGTTGCAGTGTATGCGGTACTAGGGCCTGTGCTTGCGCAGCTTTTGGCATACTCCACAAACTACAGACAACTAGAAAAGAAATTAGTTTAACATTTTTAAGCACACTACCCCCTCTTACCACAAATCAACGAATCTTTCAGCTAGCTTAAACGATCTCCGCTCTAGACGAAAGGCAAATTTGTCAATAGTCAATAGTCATTTGTCATTGGTCATTTGTCAGTTGTCATTCTCCCTGTCCCTGCGTCTGGTTGTCTCCCTTATCTCCCTCATCTCCAGAAGGGTCAACGAGTTCACCTTTCCCACAAACTCCGAATTGTGGATGAAGTTTTTCATCCTTCATCCTTGAGTTGACATTCCTCTGAAAAACTTTTAAATTAATAAGTATACACTCACTTATTTATGGCGCGTCTTCCCAAAATAACCAATCAGCAAATCTTAGAGGCGGCAACAGAAGTCTTTTTAGAGAAAGGCTTCGGCGGTTCAACTCAAGAAATAGCGCGAAAAGCTGGTATTTCTGAAGCATCGATTTTCAAACGCTTCTCCACCAAAGAAGAATTGTTTTTTGCGGCGATGGGAATTCCAGAAACACCCCCTTGGGTGAATCAGCTGGAATCACTCTCTGGTAAAGGCGAACTCAAAGCCAACCTGAATCAGGTTTGTGTTGGAATTCTCGAATTTTACCGTGATGTTATGCCGCGAATGATGATGCTGCGTGCTAAAGGAAATGCACTTCCAGAAATGGGATTGAAGCTAGAATCAAAGCCAATTCGGGATGTCAAGGTATTAACTAGTTTTTTGGAGTTTGAGATTAAACAGGGTCGGCTTCGCCCTTGCCAACCGCAGGCGATCGCGCATATTTTATTAGGGTCTTTAATGAACCATGTATTGTTAGAGCAGATATCATCGCCAGAATCTCTACCCACAGATGAATTAGTATTTGTTGACAATCTTGTGGACATTCTCTGGCAAGGAATTTCTCCCAGATAGCTACAACCGAGCAACTTCTATCAATCTTTTTTTGACTTATTAATAAGTGATTGCTTACTTTTTGGGTTCTAATTGCATGTTGTTACTGAGTCATTTTCTACGAGTAAGTAGATTTATATCCTGCGGTAGTTGCTTTATATGAGCTAACAAAATTCTCCAATTTTAACCATTAGATGTCCAACTCTCTGAGAAAATAATTTGTTCTGACTTGAGTTAGTTAAAGTTATTTTAGACACTTTATTCGATGAAAGAGCATTAACTCTAAACCGTAGCAATTTGTTATCAGTAACAACCACAAATGTAGGCAAATTAAGTGGCTCTGCTGAACTAGACTCAATCTCTACGAACACTTGCAAGCAACAAAAGCAACTTGGAAAGTTACATAATTCAATCAAGATATAGATAGCTACAAAGTATATTAGTAATAAGAGGATTTTTCAGTATATCACTATGAAAACAGTTTTCTAACCTGATGCTTAATTTGGCTAATCAGCCTCACATGATAGATAGTTGCAATTATTGATCACAAAGTATAAAAATTAGTCATGTGTGAAATGTTTACTAGGCACAGCGCTGATAATTTTTTTGCTGGCTTAATTTCGCGTGTAGCTGCATCACTGAAATGCACTTTATTTCTGAAAAACTGGTGACTTTGGTCATGTGCCAGTTGGGAATTACTAGTGACTTTGGTCATGCACCAATTTGGCAGATTATGAACGATAATTACTAGCATGAATTTATACAAAAATATTGTGGTCAAGTCATGTTTACCGTTAAAAAAAAAGAGTAGCTATGACAATTGATGCCTCAAACCCTGTAGATTCATCAGTTTTGATTCCCGAAGTCAAAAGAAGCAAAGGCAGGATTAAATGGCTGCCGTGGCTACTTACCCTTGTGCTTTTAGGTGGAATTGGCTACGTAATTTATTACCAAGTAGCTGTGGCTCCGACTCAGCAAGCGAGACGGCGAGTGCTGACACAGCCTGTAGAAAGGCAGAACTTAGCGATCGCAGTTTCCGCGAATGGTACGGTAAAACCAGAGCGCTCAATTAACCTCAGCCCGAAAAATTCCGGCATTCTCAAAACACTTTTGGCTAAGGAAGGAGATATCGTCAAACAAGGGCAGATTGTCGCTTACATGGATGATTCCAACCTGCGAGGACAACTCACCTCTGCTCAAGGACAATTGGCACAAGCTGAAGCGAATCTGCAAAAAGCCCAAGCAGGTAATCGTCCTCAAGATATTGCTCAAGCACAGGGAGCATTGGACGAAGCCCAGGCGAATTTGCAAAAAGTACAAGCAGGGAATCGTCCTCAGGATATTGCCCAAGCACAAGCACGCTTACAAAGCGCCCAAGCTGCCCTGAGTAAAGCAGAAGATGATTACCGTCGCAATCTGCAACTTTACAATTCTGGTGGGATTTCCCTTCAGACAGTCAACCAAAAACGTGCAGATCGTGACAGCGCCCAAGCTGCGGTGAATGAAGCCCAGCAAGCATTAAATTTACAAAAAGCCGGATCGCGGACAGAAGACATCGAGCAAGCAAAAGCTACAGTTAGCCAAAGACAGCAAGCTTTAGCACTTGTAAAAGCAGGAACGCGCCAAGAAGACATAGACGCAGCACGCGCCCAAGTAACATCTGCCCGTGGTTCCCTGCAAAACGTCCAAGCCCAAATTAATGACACCATCATTCGCGCACCCTTTGAAGGTGTAGTGACCAAAAAATACGCCGATCCTGGGGCTTTTGTCACTCCGACAACGGCGAGTAGTGACGTATCATCTGCTACTTCTTCTTCAATTTTGGCTCTAGCTTCTACCAATGAAGTTGTCGCCAATTTAGCGGAAACTAATATTTCTAAAATCCGCATTGGTCAGAAAGTTACAGTCAGGGCAGATGCTTATCCCGGAAAAATATTTGAAGGTAGAGTCAGGCAAATTGCCGCCCAATCTGTAGTCAGCCAAAACGTTACTAGTTTTGAAGTCAGAGTATCACTTGCCGATCCGCAAAGGTTACTGCGGTCGGGGATGAACGTCACCACAGATTTCCAAGTAGGTCAATTGGAGAATGTACTGGTAGTACCAACAGCAGCAGTAGTGCGCCGAGAAAATGCCACAGGTGTATTTGTGGCAGGACAAGATAACAAACCAGTATTTACCCCGATTGAAACTGGCGTTACTGTCAATAAATTTACCGAAGTTAAATCTGGATTGACAGGAAAAGAAAAAGTATTGCTCAGTTTCCCACCAGGGTCAAGACCCCAATCAACACCAAGAGGCGGAGTCTTCCCTGGTGTAGGTGGTGGCGGCGGTGGCGGCGGACGTTCTCAAGGCGGTGGTGGTGGCGGTGGTGGACGTTCTCAAGGTGGTGGTTCACTTTAAAGAGTCAATGGTCAATGGTCATTTGTCCCCTCTAGCCCCTAGCCCCTAGCCCCTAGCCCCTATGTTTAAGATATTCCCCGGTTTTTACAAAACAAAAAATACCCGTACAGTGCCGTTGCTAGAAATCTTGTCAATGGCAACAGAGACTTTATGGAGTAACAAATTACGCACAGGACTAACGATGCTGGGCGTAATTATTGGTATTTCTTCAGTTATTGCGATTACTTCCGTTGGTCAAGGGGTACAAAAAGGAGTTGAGCAACAAATACAAGCATTGGGAACAGATGTAATTCAAATCTTAGCTGGTGCAGCTAGAAGTGGAAATATCAGTCAAGGGATAGGTTCGAGCAGCACTTTAACCTGGGAAGATGCTAAGGCGATCGCGCAACAAGCGCCATCGGCGCAGATGGTTTCTGCCTATCTACAGCGGAGCGCTCAAGTTGTTTATGCGGGACAAAACACATCAACAACAATTTATGGAACTGATTTGGACTACCCAGAAGTGAGAAATACTCATCCCCAACAGGGAAGATATTTTACCCAAGAAGAACTCGATACTGCTGCACAGGTTGCTGTGCTTGGGCCTACAGTCCAGAAAACTCTCTTTAGCCAGGGAGCCAATCCTATAGATGAAACCATCCGCATTCGGGGAGAGGCTTATAAAGTCATTGGTGTCATGGAACCGAAAGGTTCTCAGGGGCCAATGGATCGAGATGACCAAATTTTCATCCCCCTAACTAGTATGTCCGCCAGACTAGTTGGTAACAATGCCCTAGCAGGAATTTCTGTGAGTGGCATTTTAGTCAAAGGAGCCGATCAAGAACAGTTAGAAGCGGCGCAGTTTCAGGTTACTAATCTCTTACGCCTGCGTCACAATATCTATCCACCGCAAGCTGATGATTTTCGCTTAACTAACCAAGCTGATATTGTCAGCACCTTTACCAACGTTGTTGGTTTATTTACAGTAATGGTAGTAGCGATCGCCGGAATTTCCCTCGTAGTTGGCGGTATTGGGATTGCCAATATTATGCTAGTTTCCGTAGTCGAACGCACCAGAGAAATTGGCATTCGCAAAGCCGTAGGAGCCACCAATTCAGCCATATTAAATCAATTTTTAGCCGAAGCGATCGTCATTTCCATTGCCGGTGGAACCATTGGGATGGTAAGTGGCGTGGCGATCGCTTTTGGCGCTTCAACTATTTTTAAATTTCCATTTGTAATTTCTTTGATATCAATAATTGTTGGTTTTGGACTTTCTTTAAGCGTTGGCTTAATCGCCGGTGTAATTCCCGCCAGAAATGCCGCTAAATTAGATCCGATTACCGCTTTACGGAGTGATTAAGGGGGACAAGGGGGACAAGGGGGAAAAGGGAGATAAATAAGAAATGCCCAATCGCAAATGACAAATGACAACTGACAACTGACAACTGACAAATGACAACAATGATTTGGATGGAATCTATTACGAAAACTTACCACTTAGGAGAACTTGATGTTCCCATACTTAAGGGAATTCAACTTTCAATAGAGGAAGGAGAATATGTTTCTATTATGGGTGCATCAGGTTCGGGTAAATCCACACTAATGAATATTTTAGGCTGTTTGGATCGTCCAACCGCAGGACATTATATTTTTGAAGGTAGAAATTTAACTACCTTTAATGATGATGAATTAGCCTATATTCGCAATCAAAGAATTGGTTTTGTTTTCCAACAATTTAATCTTTTGGCAAGAGCAACAGCGCTAGATAATGTCATGCTACCAATGGTTTACGCTAATGTACCCAAGCCAAAACGCCAGCAAAGAGCATTAGAAGCATTAGAAAGAGTCGGGCTAAAAGAACGTGTGGCGAACCGTCCTAGTCAGCTTTCTGGAGGACAACAACAAAGAGTAGCGATCGCTCGCGCGTTGGTAAACAGACCTGCATTAGTTTTAGCAGACGAACCCACAGGCGCATTAGACACGGAAACTTCTTACGAGGTCATGAATTTATTAACAGAATTAAATGAACAAGGAATTACAATTGTCATTGTTACCCATGAACCAGATATTGCTGCTCAAACTCAAAGAATTATCCGCGTACAGGATGGTTTAATTGTGGGCTGAAAAAATTCAATCTGCGGTGCAAACAACAATTATGAATTCGTCTCACGCAGAGTCACAGAGGCGCAGAGAAATCGAGTTACAGATGAATTTTTATATTTAGAGCATTTCATTTTTTTAGACAAAAATATTGCATTCTTCTTTGCGGCTCTGCGCGGCAGTTGCTTCAAGTCGGGAAACCCGCCCAACGCACTGCCTTGCCTCTGCGTGAAATAAACCAAATTTACTACCACATCACCCATGAATTTCATCTTATTCCGTGTGCATTCTCCCTGGATTGCAGTGCTAGTTGCTCTTTTAATCACAACTTTCGCCAAAAATGCAGATGCAGAAACTACCGCCCAAATACTGCAATCTCAAAGTATTCCAAATAATAATTCTGCCTCGATTCTCGATAATCTCAACCCCAATCCTAATCCTTTACAATTTCCTACCAAACCAGAGGAAGTAAGAATTCAGAGAAATGTATCTATTACTTTGGATCAGGCTTTGGAACTAGCAAAACGCAACAATCGGGAGTTACAAGCAGCGCAATTGCAGTTAGAACGTAGTCAGGGTGCGCTACGGGAAGCTCAGGCTGCTTTACTTCCTAACGCTAATATTAATGGGAATTTGAATAATAATGGTAATAATTTGTTTACCCGTGGTTCAACTCAATCCAGTACATCTTTTAGCGGTCAAGCACAAATAAATTATGACCTCTATACCTCCGGTAACCGACAAGCTAATATTCGATCTGCTGAGGAACAAGTACGTATAGATGAATTGAATTTTGAAAATCAATCTTTGGTAACTAGTTTAAATGTTGCTACCCAGTACTACAATTTACAAGGAGCAGATGAACTAGTAAGAATTAATCAGTCTGCGGTGACGAATGCCCAAGCTAGTTTACGAGATGCTCAAGCTCGACTGCAAGCGGGAGTAGGTACACAATTCGACGTACTACAAGCTCAAGTGAATTTAGCTAATTCCCAACAAGAACTGACTAATTCAATTTCATCGCAGCGAATTGCCCGCCGTCAATTTGGCACGCTCTTAAGTTTGCCACAGTCGGTTGATATTAGTGCCGCCGATCCAGTAAAATTAGCTGGGTTGTGGCAGCCAACACTTGAACAGACTATTGTACAAGCTTTTCAAAACCGCCCAGAATTGCCCCAATTTTTAGCACAACGCAATCAAGCCGAACAACAGCGACGACAAGCACTTTCACAGTTAGGGCCGCAACTGGGTGTAACTGGTAGCTATAGTTTGCAAGATCGGTTTAACGATGAAATTAGTGTTGCTGATGGCTATTCTGTGGGACTGCAAGCTAGTTTAACTTTATTTGATGGTGGTGCAGCCAGAGCCAGAGCAGCGCAGTCACGAGCTAATATTGCGATCGCAGAAACTCAATTTGCTAACCAGCGTGACCAAATTCGCTTTGATGTGGAACAATACTATTTCCAGTTGCAATCTAATCTCGATAATGTGCAAACTTCTACTTTGGCTTTAACTCAAGCGAGGGAAGCTTTGCAAATAGCTAGGCTGCGGTTTCAAGCCGGCGTTGGTACGCAAACAGAGGTAATTGCTGCGGAAAATGACTTGACAAGGGCTGAAGGTAATCGAGTTACAGCTATTTTGGATTACAATCGCGCTTTGGCTAATTTACAGCGTTCTGTCACTTCTAGAACTGCTCGTTAGTTAGGCACTTCTAAATAAAAATACATCCCAATCATCAATTTACCAAGCCCGTAACTCGTAGGGGCGGGGTGACCCCGCCGAATGAAGTCATGAGTATTTTCAGCCGACCGATGTTAATGTCATAACACAAACAACTGGGTTGCTATACTTGGCACTCCAGGCTTTATCGTGAGATATTCACCTGCGATCGCAAACTTGCCAACAAACAACAGAAGCCGCTATCGTTAACTCAATAGGGGCTTTCCTCAACTCAATAGTGG
>NZ_AP018178.1:9580204-9909373 GCF_002368195.1 Calothrix sp. NIES-2100
AGCATCCCAAATGTGTAAATTTATTTTATTTTGTAGTGCGGGCATCCTCGGACTGAGACTGTCGAAGTCTTGCCCGCTTGGACAATAAAGTAGGGAGCAAGATGCTCCCCCTACTGTCTTTTTTTCAAAATTGGAATGCTCCTTTTACAAATTCAAATTCAATAATTTAGATATCGCGGGTAGTAATTGATTAGCAGTTCTCACTAAAGTTGCAGAACTCGGTAAACCTGCAAGTGTACCGATCAAAATCTTCAGTGAAGTTCTTGCTATCCTGCGCATCCGCCCTTCCTCAGGATATTTCCCCGCTTCAGCTAAAGCAATTACTTGTTCTAAAGCTTCGGCTTTATCTTCCGGTTCTAATTCTCTATTTGTGACGATTTCTGTTTGCAACTGTTGAAGTAAATTTGCCAATCTTACTGCTTCGGGAGCGTCTAAATTTTGCAGTTGAGCAATACTAGTATTAACTAAATAAGTCGCATCACTAACTGTCACCTCGCCTAAGTCAATACCTTGATTTATATTAATACTTTGCTCGCCGATATTAATCGGGTGACTACTAATTATTGCATCACTCAATTTTTCAACATATTTACCGTTTGTAATCACAAATCTCTCACCGCTTCGATAAATCTTTGTTTCTTCTTGAGCCGCAATTAAAGCTGTCTGGATAACTGTATTATCAGGTTGAAGTATTAAGGCTTGGCGAAATTGCTCTTTTGCGGCTTCAAATCTACTTTGCTCCATTAATTCTTGCCCATAACTGAGCAAAGCTTGAACAAATCCTTCCTTGTTGCGAATTGGATCAACTTTATAAGCTCTAGCATAGAGTTCTACGGCTGCATCAAAGTCTTTGACATCTATGCATACCTCAGCTAATCTAAACAGTGCATCAAAGTGGTTGGGGTTAATTTGTAATACTTGTTCATATAGCTGAAGCGAGTTTTGGATATCATTATTTTGATATAGCCTTGTTGCTTGTTGATAAATGCGATCGCTCTCCGGGTCGAGTTTTGCTAATTCCCAAATTTCTCTGCGCAATGGATACCGCTTCATTAGCCAGCGCCGCACTAATTCAACTGTGATTTTGTAAGTATTCAGATAATATAACTCTGGTATCCCGGAAGCTCCTAATTGCTTGAAAAAGCCCCATTCTAGCAAGCGTTCTTCTGCTGTATGAAATGGCTCAGTTAAAACCACACCACACTGCACCAGATGTGTTAAAGGTTCGCCTTTAACTACCGCGTTTTTCTGCTGTTGGGCTTGGGCTGCGGCTGAAAAAACTACTCTTTCCGCTATTGGTAACCCATCCCGGAACCAGGCTAAACCAGCCTCGCCAATCTCAATCGCCGACTCTACAATATTGTCTACATCTTGACGATTTACTAACCAGCGTTGCTCATCCCTAGCTTGGGAAAACAGCGCAAAGCAGATAACTTGGGTAAAATAAGGATGTCCGGCTGCTAGTTGCCAAATTGCATTGATCGCCTCAGTTTCATAGGTGAGAATTCCCTCAGCAGGTTTAACAATTAGCCGTTCTGCACTATGTCTATCTAAAAGACCAATTTCTCGATGGGGAGCTTGCCTAAATAAACTCAGTAAGTTAGGCATATCATCTAATTGTCGCCCCACAACTGGAATAATAAAAAGTTCCTTGTGCCAATAGACAATTGACTGGAGACAAGGGAAGAAGTGAGAAACAGCGGAATTTTCTTCAGAATCACCTAAAACATCAAATTCATCCAGCAAAAGTACTAAATTCTTACCTTCGATTACTTGATAAATTTGAGGTAAGAAATCATTGAAAAATATTTGTGCATCTTCCGCCAAATCTCTTTTGCTTGGCAGAATAACTTGGCGTTTGGACAATTCCAGGTAATCAATAATATCTCTTCCCAACTCGTGGAGAACTTCACTCAGGCACTTTTGACTTTTACCTTCCAAAGACAAAGGCACGAACAAGAACTGCTCTAGAGTGATAAAGTTAGGAATTTGAGATAGTACAGAAGACTTGCCAATTCTGCGCTGGCCATGCAGCAAAATTACCTGTGCCCGTTTATTTAGATTGTCTTGGACAAAATTGAATAAATCTTCACGGCCAAAAAATAACTCTGGTTCGTAAATTGGGCGACCAATAATGTAAGGATTATCTTCCCAATCGGTTGCAGACACCATTCTCGCCAAATCCTCCCCAGAGGAAGTAGATTCATATGTACCTTAAGCATAAGGCAAGTGACAATTACTTCTCAAGTAGGATCGCCCCCAAGTTTACGCGCAATCCAGACTAAAGACTTGACTATATCTTGATGTTGCCATACCCAAGCGATCGCTTTTTTGACTGTACCAGCTTGTTCGCGGCTCATCAAATTGAGAAAAACTTTCTCCCTTCCTTCCAGTTGCGCCTCATTAGTATTGTAGATTTCTTGGATTACCCACCACTCCATCATCGATGAATTAAAAGTGTAAACGGTTTTCCCTTCTTCTAATCTGCGCCCAATTACTCCCCGTTCTTCCAAATCAATTAATTCTCGACTCCTTTGGCTGAAAACTAGGTCAATATCACCTAAAGTGTAGCGAGTGTTTCTATTTAAGCGACCTTGCAAACGAACCAGCGCAATCAGCATCAAGAGAATTTGCTCTTCCTCTGTGGAAAATCTCCATGTATCGCGGAAGTATTGCTCGGTAGCGCTTTCAAAATCTCGTGTAAAGGACTCAATATCAGGAGTTTGCCCAGCTTGGATAGTGTCATACAATAGATAACCGGCATTTTGCAGCAGTGCTGGGTGTCCATCGATGATATCTAAAACTCCTGCTCTCAAATTACCGGGAATGGGTATAGCAAGCCTAGCATTCACTTCATTAGCGGGTAAGGGTCTGAGGAGGCGAAAGAGATAATGGTTATACCAAGGTGAACCCCCTGGTGTAATTGTCGGGCCTAGTTCGTTGAGGCGGCGAAAAGTGGTAACAATAGTTGAGAGATATTTACCTTCATTGCTGTGAACTGCTAGATCGCGGAACTCACTCAAGAAAGTGAGCATTTGGGTTTCCGTGTATTGGTCATTGGGGTGAAGCGCCGCATCATAATCATCTAACAACAGCAATAAGAACTTGTCACGCTGCCCAATTTTCCGCAGCATCCGGCGCAAATCTCCTTTCTCTACCTTTTCTTCCTGCAACAACTGCTTAATATCAGCGTATAGTGCGTCATCACCTTCAGCTTCATCTTGCAACAGACTGAGGATTTCGCGCCAAAAACCAGAGGGAGTAAAAGGACTTATCCCTGTACAGTTAATAGAAATAATGAATGCTTGAGTTGCATCTCGTCCTCGCGCTTGCCAAACTATCGGTGAAGCTAAGTATCTCAAAAGCGAAGACTTGCCCATACCAGGACTACCATAAATAGCTAAATGGGCACGTCGGGAAATTTGATCGAAAGCGATTCTAACTTCAGAATTGCGCCCGAAAAAGTAATCTGGAGGTACTGGGCCACCAACGTAGAAGGGATTTTGTGACATTAATCTAATCAATTTAATAGTTAATAATCAATAGTCAAGAGATAATACTCAGCTTTTGGCTGAATTTTAGCTGTATAGCTGAGAGCTTAATTACATTATTAACTTGTTGAGGCGATCGCATCTTCCTGACGCTACAATCAGCGATCGCAAAAACCTGATTATGCTTCTGGTTCAATCCCAAGCGATCGCAATTGTGCAGCTAGGCGATCGGCTCTTTGGCGTTCCTGTTCGGCGCGTTGGCGTTCCTGTTCCGCCCGTTGAGATTCTTGTTCGGCGCGTTGGCGTTCCTGTTCGGCTCTTTCTTCACCAGTCAACAACAAATTACCTTGCTCATCCCACCAGCGTAGCCAAGGTAATTCCATATTCTGATATTCTCCCTGCCATATACCTAACTCTACTCCCATAGGTGTGATGGAATAATGTCCGCGTTCATTGGGTGATAGCAACTGGTATTTTCCACCAATTAATTCATAAACTTCGACGCTGGCTTGATTAACTTCATAAATGCCGTAAAAGGGAGGACGAATCACCTGTTCATAAATCCAAAATTTGCCCTTCCAAGGAGTTGTGTCTCGTTCTTCGCTACCATCACCAGAGACAAATTCTAAGACAATTAATGGGGCAATAAACTCTCGCCAAAATACATAAGACCTGCGTGTTTGACCATCAAGCAAGGGCGGTACATTCCCTACGTAAAACCAATCTGGTGCTGCTGCGCCTTTTTCTGGGGGGTCAGTCATACGCCAGTAGATCCCACAATCTTGCCCAATACAGTATTGTCCATCGGGATGACGTTGTTGCAGTATCGGTTTAATCGAGTCTGTTAGTAAAATGCTTTGGGGATGTTCTTGAAAGTTCTTCACAAAAGTGCCATCAGACTCTGGTAGCTGCGTATGGTCAGGAAATGGAGTGAGGTCGGTTGCTCTATTGGTTGCAGAGGTCATAAGACTACCTTTGCAGGGATAAGGGTTGTTTTTTAGTGTAGCAATTGGGGGAGGAAAAGGGCGATCGCACTCCTGAGGAGAAAATAACTTAAATTATCAAGAGTCTGGTGTGTGAAAATTAATCTATGTATTTTGGGAGTTGCAACGATGGCTTGGGTAGCTGGCGAGCAATTGCAAGGTGGTAAATACACTATTGAAAGGGAATTGGGAAGGGGACGCTTTGGCATCACTTATTTGGTAAAAAACAAAAATGGCGATCGCTTAGTTATTAAAACTTTAAACGATAGCTTGCTCAATTCCCTAAGCCAAGAGGATCGCGCACGACTGGAGGGTATGTTTTACAGTGAAGCATTAAAACTTAGAGGATGTAACCATAAGCATATTGTGCAGATTACAGAACTTTTTAGGGAAGGAGAGTCTCCGTGTTTGGTAATGGAATATCTTGGTGAAGATAGTTTGGCTAATCTTCGTCCACCAATACTTTCGGAACAAGATGCATTACGTTACATTCAGCAAATTGGGGAAGCACTGATAGTTATACATGAAAATGAACTGATTCATCGAGATGTGCATCCGGGAAATATTTTGTTGCGAAACCGAGAGGGGCAGTTAGAAGCAGTGTTAATCGATTTTGGTCTAGCTCTAGATTTTGACCATATCTTAACCACAAGCCGGACGAAGGAAACTTCTGATGGATTTACACCCCCTGAGCTTTATGCAAAAGGTACTATAGCTCGTGCATATAGCGATATTTATTCACTCGCAGCTACTCTGTATAAACTTTTGACAGGAAGAACACCTGTCAATGCAATGAAGCGCAAAGTTGACGGTGAGCATTTAGTGTCTCCAAAAGAATGGAATCCTCAGATTAGTGATCGCACTAACCGAGCAATTTTAACAGGTATGAAGCTAGATCCAAAAAAGCGATCGCAGTCAATGCGAGAATGGCTCGATTCTTTGGGGTTGACTAGGGAAAGTCCCCAACCTGAACAAATTGTAGGATCTAAACCCAACTCAAATTGGCAGCAACAAATTCAGGTTTGGGGGGTAGTTATTGCAGCGATCGCAGCTATTGGAACCTTGCTTGCGGGAATAGGTGCCTTGATGGATAAATTCAAACCTTCTCCTTCTTCCAGCCCAGCATTACTTTCTCCAAGTCCGTCATCTCAAAAAACACCGTAAAATTAGCTAAGCTTTCATCATAATGCAGATTAAGGTAATTTTATTTGCACTTAGAGGTATTCATGAGCTGGATGAAAGACCAAAAATTGCAAGGTGGTAAATATGTAATCGATCAAGTCCTGGGGCAGGGGGGATTCGGAACTACTTACAAGGCATTCGATGTTGGTCTCAAAAAAACAGTTGTTATCAAGACACCCAGTGAATATCTGAAGAATGATGAGAATTATGACAAATACATAAAGCAATTTATTCAGGAAGGGCGGGTACTGGAACAGCTATCTCAATCTCCTCACCCTCATATTGTGAGAGTGATTGACAGATTTCAAGAAGGCAGCACCCACTGCCTAGTAATGAACTTTGTGCCAGGAGAAAATTTGTTTCAGATGGTGCGCCGCAAGGGGGCGTTACCAGAATCAGAAATTATACAGTATATTCGCCAAATTGGGGAAGCTTTGACGGTAGTGCATCAGGCAGGGCTCGTACATAGAGATGCTCATCCAGGAAATATCATGCTGGAGAGCGATAGTAAAGCGGTTTTGATTGATTTTGGCATTGCTAAACAAGTAGTTCCTTCAGCCATTAGTTCAACTAATAAGGCTGGTAACCAGGGTTATGCACCTTATGAGCAAACACTTAGAGGCAGTCGACAGCCAACAGTTGATATTTACTCCCTAGCTGCTACGCTCTATTATGCAGTCACAGGTCGATCTCCTACAAGTTCTCTAGATCGTAAGCTTGATAATGATTCTTTGATTCCAGCCAAACAAATTGTTCCAGACATCAGTGACCAATTAAATAAAGCAATTCTCAAAGGAATGGCCCTGGAGCCAGAAGACCGCCCTCAGTCAATGCAGCAGTGGTTGGCAATGCTAGAAGTAGCAAAAGCAATGCCTTCACCTAAAATTCAGCCAAGTTACAGCATAGAAGTGATTCGTCCCCAATCTAAGTCCCAGTCGGCGTTTGCTTCTTTGAATGAATTGGAGCAAATGCTGGCAAAAGATGAGCTAGAGTCAGATTTTAGACTAAGTAGACTACCACTGCACCTTCTGGTGCCTATTTCTTTAATAGTCTATGCTGGATGGATAGGTTATTTCATAAGATTGACACGAGATGGATCTAATATTACTTTCTGGGTTTGGGCTGTAACTGTTATTCTTGCTATTATGCCTCTAATCATATCTTGCACCTTGAGAATGTAATTTGTTCATAACAGATCTAATTAAATCAGTGAGTAAAACATTTTGCGGATGCTCTTGGCAATTTTTCGCGCCAGTTTGCACAATGGGGGAACCCTCGCAAGCGACTGGCTTACAAAAAAGTACTGTCAGACTCTGGTAGCTGCGTATGGTCGGGGAAAGGAGTTAGTTCGCCTGCGGGATTGGTTGCAGAGGTTATAAGACTACCTTTGCAGAGGTAAGGGTTGTTTTTTAGTTTAGCAATCAAAGGCGCGGTTGGGCGATCGCACTTCCTCTGCTTTGTAATCAGAAAAATGCGATCGCCTCAACCGTTTACTTAGTTAACACTAAATTAACTGGCGCTACTCCAGCTAAATCTAAAATCTGCGGAATCAAATCTTCTCGCTTCACAGCCATCATGTGGACACCTTGACACAATTGCTGTGCAATTTGCACTTGCTCAGCGGCAATTTTTACGCCTTCTTCCAATGGATGTTTGGCTTTGGCTAACCGATCAATAATGTGCTGAGGAATATTTACACCAGGAACGCACTTATTAATAAATTGGGCATTTTTTGCTGATTTTAACAGAAAAATTCCTGCTAAAATAGGTTTATTACAACCTGCGGCAACTGTGTCCATAAACTTTTCTAGTCGCTCAAAGTCTGTAATTAATTGACTTTGAAAAAATTGCGCTCCTGCTTGTAATTTACGTTCAAATCGGCTTTGCAAACCTGACAAACTCGCACATTGGGGGTCAACTGCTGCACCCACAAATAAATCGAGTGCGCCATCGGTCAAGGGTTGTTCGTTAGAGTCAACGCCTTGATTGAGTTTGCGAATCAGTTGCAGCAATCGCACGGCTTCTAAATCAAAGACACCTTTAGCATCAGGGTGATCGCCTGCTTTTACTGGATCACCAGTGAGAGCTAAAATGTTATGGATACCTAGAGCATGAGCGCCCATGAGGTCAGCTTGTAAACCAATCCGATTGCGATCGCGGCAAGCAATCTGACAAATCGGTTCAATTCCATGTTGTAATAAAATTGCCGAGGCAACTAACGAAGACATCCGCAATACTGCTCGGCTACCATCGGTAATATTGACAGCATGAACCCTCCCCTTAAGGGTCGCCGCCATATCAAGCATATGTTTTGGATCTCCGCCTTTAGGTGGTGCTACCTCGGCAGTAATTAAAAATTCGCCTGCTTGCGCAGCTTGGCGAAAGGCATTCAAGACTGTCGGACTTTGGGTATCAGACATAACATTCAGAATTTCCAGTTTCTTTCAGGGTAAAGCAAATTACTCCTAAAAGCGAAATCCTTAAAGAGGTAGAGAATAACCCAAAGCAGCTTTGACTTCTGCTAGTGTTTGGTTAGCAACTGCTTGAGCTTTTTGCCGTCCTTCCCGCAATACTGACTCCAGAGAGCCTTTATCTGCCATTATTGCCTGATATTTCTCTTGAATCGGTTTCAGGGCTGCGATCGCAGTTTCGGTCAATAATGGTTTGAATTGTCCCCAACCCATATCTTGACATTCGGCTGCTACCTCTTCTTTATTTTTACCAGACAACAGCAGATATAGAGTTAACAAATTATTACACTCAGGACGCTCTGGATCGTCGAAAGTTAAACCCCGAATCGGATCGGTTTTACAACGTTTAATTTTATTGGTAATTTGCTCTGGTGTATCTAACAAATTAATCCGGCTTAATTCCGACGGATCGGACTTGGACATTTTGCGTGTACCATCAGTTAAACTCATCACCCTTGCCCCTTCTTTCCGAATCAAAGGTGCTGGTAGCTTCAGCACTGGTTGATCCGGTTTAGCAAACAAGTGATTAAATCGGTTGACGATATCCCGCGTTAATTCTAAATGTTGCTTTTGGTCTTCCCCCACAGGGACAAAATCTGCCTGATAAAGCAGAATATCAGCAGACATTAGCACTGGGTAGTCCAATAAGCCGACACCAACATTTTCCCCCTGTTTGACAGCTTTTTCCTTAAACTGGATCATGTCTTGCAGCCAGTTGAGGGGAGTAATGCAGTTGAGCAACCAGGTGAGTTCGCTGTGTGCCGAGACGTGAGATTGGACAAAAATCGTGGAATAATCTAAATCTAGACCACAAGCCAGATAGAGAGCAACCAGATTATAGGTATTAGATGCCAACTCTTTGGGGTCGTGTGGCACCGTAATTGCGTGCAAATCAGCGACAAACAGGTAATTGTCGTAATCACTCTGGGCTTCCACCCAGTTACGAATTGCTCCTAAGTAGTTGCCTAAATGTAAATTTCCAGTTGGTTGAACTCCCGACAGAACGCGCTGCTTGCCCATAAATTTCCAGTTATTTATCTCAAATCTGCCCTATCTTAAGCGGCAGTTACAAAACACATTTAATTTTGACATTTTCTAGCTTCAATGGGCATGGGGCATGGGGCATTGGGCATTTCTCTCCCTTGTCTCCCAATACGGATCGGTTAAGGGGGAAAGGGAAAAGGGAAAAGGGCCCATTCAAACCTTTCCCCCTTACCCCTTAACCTTTTCCCTTTCCCAAAAGAGAGATGAAAATTGCTTATCCGAACCGTATTGCCTCATCTCCTTTATGCACCTTCGCTTTACAAAATATCTATAAAAGTTAAATTCTTGTCAGATAGAGTAGGGATGAGAGCGATCGCTTGACTGTTGGCGCTAACGACAAAGTAATCTATTGTGTCGATAATTTTTGTAAATCGGTATTAATTGTCTGCTTTTATTTTCTTTTTATCAAAGAATAAAATCATAATCTTGTCAGCTTTGGCTGCTGCCAAACAGCACTAAATTACTCAACTCTAGATTATTTAAATAGATAAAATAAGCAAAAAGCAGCTTTGCTCTTTTGCTTGAAGTGTGGAGTTATATTTTCCATCAATCTGCAACATTATTCTCTTTTTTTCTGAAATAAGGCAGATTTCAATTTTATAAAGTCTATAAACTACTCTTTAAAGTCAAGCAAACAGTCTATTTGACTTCTCAAAACTGATGCTTTGTTTATGTATATACAACAATATGTCTTAAAATTTATACCAGTAAATACTGTGGCAGTAGCTTCACTAAGCTGGATTTTTTCACCTTTTTGCCTAATAATAAATTATTGTCCTAGCTAAACTTGAATATTAATGTGCTTTAAAATACATTGTGTCTAGCAAAAAAATAACTTCACTAAAACTTCATAATATTCTTCAAAAAGCATGGCAATATAATTTGCAGATTGCTCATTACCTTGGATAAACTAGCAATTAATTGTTTGATAATCAGGATGCATTCCCATTATTTGACAAAGTTTGAGGAATGACATAAATCTTTTTCTGCTTATTCCCTTCTCCTTTCAATATTAGCCAATATTTTTATCTGAAGATAAAAATATTGTTGGCTGTTTTCGTTATTTAATTATATTTTTGAAGGTGGTTTTCACTAAATGGAAATAATTGATAAAAATGCTCAGTTAAGTATGAGTGATGACCAACAAAGTACTGACGAACAGACAGATGGAGATAGTGAGCCACCAGTACCAGATTGGATACCCAACGATTTATATTTTGGCAATCTCTGGGATTTAAGCAAGATTAATGCCACCGCAACATGGGACTATACCCAAGGCAGCAAAAATGTCATCGTGGCTGTTGTAGATAGTGGTGTTGACTACAATCACGTTGACTTAAACGCTAACATTTGGACGAATGCCGATGAAATACCAGACAATGGTATTGATGATGATGGCAACGGCTATATTGATGATGTCCACGGTTGGGACTTTGGGGATGGAGACAATAAACCCATTGACGACAGCCCAAAAGGCGGTCATGGAACTCACGTTGCCGGTATCATTGGTGCTGTAGGCAATAATAGCCAGGGAGTAATTGGGGTTAGTCCAAATGTCTCAATTATGGCTACGAAGCATTTCCGCTCAGGTGACACCCAAGGGAATTTGTGGAGCGTAAACCAAGGTACACTTTATGCGATCAATAACGGAGCGAGAATCATCAACCTGAGTTTTAGCTCCAAATATTTCGATCAAGAGCAATATGATATCCTACAGTATGCTTATGAGCGTGGCGTTTTAGTTATAGCCGCAGCAGGTAATGGTAATAGTGATAATATTGGTCAAGATAATGATACTACGCCACGTTATCCCGCCAGTTACGATCTTCCGAATATAATTACTGTTGCAGCTATAGATCAAAAAGATCAACTAGCCTCTTTTTCCAACTATGGTGAAAATTCTGTAGACTTAGCAGCACCTGGGGTAAATATTTACAGTACCTTACCTAATAATCAGTACGCTGCATGGAATGGTACATCAATGGCTGTTCCCCAAGTGGCTGGCGCTGCGGCGTTACTTTTAGCTGCTAACCCCAATCTAACTGTTTTAGAACTCAGATACGCCTTACTGTCAACTGTTGACAAGCTCGATTCTCTGCAAGGTAAAACCGTCACTGGCGGTAGCTTGAATGTGTTTAAAGCCTATCAACAGGTTGTTGGGAGTACTTTAGTGCAGCCGGAAAGTACTAATAACAATACTGGTGGATCTGCTGTATCGGAAATTAAAATTCAAGCGGAGAATTACAATGATGCCGAAGATAAAACATCTACCAATGAAGGTAAAAAATATCGCCGAGATTTAGGTGTAGATATCAAAAATAGCAGTGATGGCGATGGCTTTGATGTCACTGGAATTCAAGCAGGGGAATGGCTAGCTTATGAATTTAATTTATCTGAGAATAAATTTTATGACATACAATTGCGAGTTGCTTCTGTGGGCAACAATCAACAAATTAAGGCGGCGATTGACGGTGAGCAAGAACGAATCATCAGCTTTAATTCTACAGGAGCGGATGACGTTTGGATGGATGCGATCGCCAAAGGAGTAAATTTAAGCGCGGGGAGTCATCAACTGCGCCTGGATATGGTCACAGGTGGTTTCAATCTCAACTACATTAAGCTGGTACCCACCAACACAGCTTACGGTGCTGATAATAGTGAGACTATCTCTGGTAATGCTAGTAATAATTCCATCTATGGTGGCGCTGGAGATGATACCCTTGCAGGTGGACAAGGTAATGACACGATTTATGGCGATCTGGGTAATGACTTGATCAATGGCGGAGATGGTAATGATCGCCTTTATGGCGACTCAGCTAGTGCTGTAATCGGGTCTGCACAAGACACTATTTATGGTGGACAAGACAATGATATCATCTTTGGGGGTCAAGACAATGACTACCTCTATGGTGAAAATGGCAATGATACCCTTGATGGTGGTTCTGGTAATGATAACCTCAATGGTGATGCTGGTAATGATAGCCTTGCAGGTAGCTTAGGGAATGATAGCCTTGATGGTGGTTTAGGTAACGATACTGCCAGTTATAAAAGTGCTACCAGTGGTGTTAGCGTTAACCTGACGGCGGGTACAGCTAGCGATGGGCTAGGTGGCACTGATACATTAATTAGCATCGAGGCGATCGCAGGTTCTAATTACGCTGATACCCTGATCGGCAGCTTAGGAAATGATACCTTTGATGGTGCGGCTGGTAGTGATTACCTGGATGGTGGCGCAGCAGGTTATGATACTGTCAGTTATCGAAGTGCTACCAGTGCTGTCAAAGCTAATTTAACAACTGGCACAGCTAGCGATGGACTAGGTGGCAGTGATACTTTAATGAGCATCGAGGCGATTCTCGGTTCTAATTACGCTGATACCCTCACCGGCAGCATAGGTAATAATAATTTGGATGGTGGTGCTGGTAACGATAACCTCAGTGGGGGTGCTGGGAATGATACCCTCAAAGGTAGTACGGAGAATGATACCCTCAACGGTGGGGCTGGGGATGACACCCTCGATGGTGGTTCCGGTAGCGATACTGCCAGTTATCGAAGTGCTACCAGTGGTGTCAACGTTAACTTGGGGGCGGGCACAGCTAGCGATGGACTAGGTGGGAGTGATACATTAATTAGCATCGAGGCGATCGCAGGTTCTAATTACGCCGATACCCTCACAGGCAGTTCAGGGAATGATACTTTTGATGGTGGTGCTGGCAATGATATCTTCAATGGTGGTTCCGGGACTGATACTGTCACTTATAAAAATGCGACCACTGGTGTCAATGTTAACCTGACTACGGGCACAGCTAGCGATGGACAAGGTGGCAGTGATACATTGATGAATATAGAGGCGATCGTCGGTTCTAATTACGGCGACACCTTCACAGGCGGCTTAGGGAATGATACTTTTGATGGTGGTGCTGGCAATGATATCTTCAATGGTGGTTCCGGGACTGATACTGTCACTTATAAAAATGCGACCACTGGTGTCAACGTTAACCTGAAGACGGGCACAGCGAGTGATGGCCAAGGCGGCAGTGATACATTGATGAATATAGAGGCGATCGCAGGTACTAATTTTAATGATATCCTCACAGGTAATGATGGCAATAACATCCTCACAGGCAATAACGGTAACGATACCCTAATCGGCGGTCTTGGTCAGGATACCCTGAAAGGCGGTTCTGGTGCTGATATCTTTGTTTTCAATTCTCTATCTGAAGGAATTGATTCCATCGCAGACTTCTCTCGTGCTGCTGGGGATAAGATTCTCATTAAAAGTTCTTTCTTGGGTGCGACTAATCTTAACCAGTTCAGCTATAACGCAACTACAGGTGCTTTGAGCTTTAATAATGGAATTCAAAGCACTCAGTTTGCTACCCTCAATATTAGTTCCGGCTTGATTTCGAGCTTGGATATTATTCTTGAGTCTCCAGTCATCTAAGAGGATGTTTGAAAAGTCCTGTCTTGGGTAGCAAAACGTTTTAGATCCCCCATTATCCACGCCACTTGCTTCAAGCCGGGAAACCCGTCCAACGCAGTGGCTCCCCTTAAAAAGGGGGACTTTAAGAAGTTTTCCCCCCTTTTTAAGGGGGGCTAGGGGGGATCTATTAGTGCCTAAAATCACAGCCAACCACTTTTCAAACAACCTCTAACAACTTTTACCAATGTCCTGGCTACAAGCCAGGAGATTATAGCAGTTATCGTCTGCTTAGGCAGGCTTTGTTTGTCTAGAACCACCCTTGGTTGATGAGGGCATTAATGTGCAACCTCACATAGAATTGGTATTATACCTTTTAATCTAGAGCTATCGGTATATAAACACGCTAATCTTACATATCCTGAATGATTTTTCCCCTCTTTGCAAAAACTGAGATGTTTTAAGGGAATACTAGCCTCATGAAACAAAAACGCTGTGAGGTCAGTATAAATGAGTATTACGAGCCAAATCCCTAGTATTCCCGGATATCAAATTAGTTCTCAACTGTATGCAGGCTCCAGAACCAAAGTCTATCGAGCTATTCGAGAGCAAGAAACACTTGCAGTAGTCATTAAACTTCTGACATCTGAATATCCTAGTTTTAACGAATTATTACAATTTCGCAATCAATACACTATTAGTAAAAATCTCAATATTCCTGGTATTATTCATCCTTTATCATTAGAATCTTATGGTAATGGTTATATTTTGGTGATGGAAGATAGGGGGGAAGTTTCTTTACGAGAATACATTAAAAACACTACTCTCTCCTTAATTGAATTTTTGACAATTGCAATTCAATTAACCAATCTTCTCCACTGTTTACACCAAAGCCGTGTAATTCATAAAGATATCAAACCTGCAAACATCCTGATTCACCCACAAACCAAACAAGTTCAACTAATTGACTTTAGTATCGCTTCATTACTTCCTAAAGAAACCCAAGAAATTAAAAGTCCTAATGTTTTAGAAGGAACCCTCGCTTATATTGCCCCCGAACAAACTGGAAGGATGAATCGAGGCATAGATTACCGCAGTGATTTTTATTCTCTTGGGGTGACATTTTATGAATTGTTAACAGGAGAATTACCATTTATATCTGATGATCCGATAGAGTTGGTGCATTGTCATATTGCTAAACAAGCACCAAAGCCAGAAGGCAAGAGGGAAGAAATACCACAAGTATTAGGCGATATGATCAGCAAGTTGATGGCGAAAAATGCTGAAGATAGATATCAGAGTGCTTTGGGATTAAAGTACGATTTAGAAACTTGTTTATATCAATTAAAAGATACTGGCAAAATTATAAATTTTGAAATTTGTCAGCGGGATGTGTGCGATCGCTTTCTCATCGCTGAAAAACTTTATGGACGAGAAAAAGAAGTTACAACCTTACTCCAAGCTTTTGAGCGCGTCGCCAATGGTACATCGGAAATGATGCTAGTAGCAGGATTTTCTGGTATTGGGAAAACTGCGGTAGTCAATGAAGTTCACAAGCCAATTACCCGTCAGCAAGGGTATTTCATTAAAGGAAAATTTGACCAGTTTAATCGCAATATCCCCCTATCAGCCTTTGTGCAAGCTTTACGGGATTTAATGGAGCAATTGTTGACAGAATCTGACACGCACTTAGCACTATGGAAAACTAAAATTCTCGCAGCAGTGGGCGAAAATGGACAAGTTTTAATTGAGGTAATTCCGGAACTAGAATTAATTATTGATCGGCAACCCCCTGTGCCAGAACTATCAGGAACTGCGGCACAAAATCGTTTTAATTTATTGTTCCAAAAATTTATTGCCGTGTTTACAATTCCAAAACATCCGTTAGTGATGTTTCTGGATGATTTACAGTGGGCAGATTCCGCCTCGCTCGTGTTGATGAAACTCCTGATGCAGGATAACAGCTATCTGCTATTGTTAGGGGCTTATCGAGACAATGAAGTACAAGCGGCACATCCATTTATCTTGACGGTAGAGGAACTGAAGAAAGCTCAGAAGACTATTAATACAATTACGCTTTTACCCTTAACATTGAGTGATACGAATCAGTTAGTTGCTGATACATTACATTGTCCCACAGAGCGATCGCGTCCCCTCACAGAATTAATTGATCGCAAAACTCAAGGAAATCCGTTTTTTATCACCCAGTTTCTCAAAGCATTGCACGAAGATGGACAAATTAAGTTTACCCCCCCAACCCCCCCTTACAAAGGGGGGGCTACGGGGGGGTGGGAATGTGATATTACCCAAATCCATGCGCTTTCCCTCACCGATAATGTGGTGGAATTTATGGCGCAACAGTTACAGAAACTACCCAGCGAAACACAACAAGTACTCAAATTAGCTGCTTGTATCGGGAATCAGTTTGATTTAGCAACCTTAGCGATCGTTTGGGAACAATCACAAGCAGATGCTGCGGATGCTTTATGGAAAGCCTTACAGGAAGGTCTGATTCTGCCACAAAGTCAAGTATATAAATTTTATCTCAATTCTGATCGGGTAGATGGGAATACTAGCAACAGCGAAAATGTAGCCTATCGATTTTTGCACGATCGCGTCCAACAAGCTGCCTATTCTCTAATTCCCGAAGACCAAAAACAATCCACCCATTACCAAATTGGACAACTTTTGCTCCAAAAGATATCAAAAGAAGTAAGAGTTGACCGCATTTTTGAGGTAGTCAATCAATTAAACTATGGAACAGCTTTAATTACCGAACAAAAAGAACGAGATGAATTAGCTCAACTTAATCTGATTGCTTGTCGCAAAGCCAAAAGCGCTACTGCTTATCAAGCTGCTCGTGAATATGCCAATACTGGATTATCTATACTCGGAAAAAATGCTTGGCAACGTCAATATGAAATTAGTCTAGAGTTCCATGATTTAGCGGCTGAATTAGCTTGGCTAGGCGGTGATTTTGCGGCGATGGAGCAATTTATTGATACAGTCATCAAACAAACGCATTCGTTACTGGAACAGATCAATGTTTACCGAATTAAAATTCAGTCAAATGTCTCTCGGAATCAACTGCACACAGCCATTACCATTGGTCAACAAGTATTACAGCAGCTAGGTATCACCTTTCCGGAAACACCCACAAAGAATGATATTCAACAAGAAATTGCAGACATTGAACAACTGATTGGCGATCGCGAAATTGCAGATTGTGTTCACCTTCCAATGATGACGGATGGAGAAAAAATCGCCATTCTGCGGATCACCAGTAGCATTATGCCAGCTGCTTACCTTTCTGGTTCTCCCTTCCATCCATTACTGGTTTGTTTGTCAGTCAAGCTATCGATTCAATATGGAAATACATCGGCTTCAGCCCATAGTTACGCTTCCTATGGCAATATTGCTTGTAATATGCAGCACGATGTCGAGACAGGAGTCAAGTTTGGTCAGTTGGCACTGGCTGTCGTCTCCAAACTCGATGCCAAAGCTGTCAAACCAGGGGTATTACTGACAGCGGCAATCTTCATCGTACACCGTAAATCCCACCTCAAAGAAATACTGCCACTCCTGCAAGAAAACTATACAAGTGCCTTAGAAGTAGGAAATCAGGAGTATGCAGGATATAATGCCCAAGCTTTCTGTTTTCATTCTTTTTGGTGCAGTCAGCCCCTTGCAACCTTGGAACAGGAGACTCGTGCTTACTGCAATGGGTTGGTGCAAATGAATCAATTAACAACGGCTAATAACTGTCGAATCTATTGGCAGAGTATGTTAAATTTGCTCCAGGGTACAGAGCATCCGAGTACCTTATCTGGAGAAGTGCTTCAAGAAGCAGAATTTCTGCCTCTACTGATCTCTGCTCATAATTTTTCTGGGTTGTATAACTTCCATTTATATAAGCTGATGCTATGTTACCTGTTTGGGGAAATTGAATCAGCGAAAAGCCATGCAATTGAAGATAAGCGCTATTTAATGGCTGCGAGGGGAATGTTTAGTGAAGCAGTGTTTTATTTCTATGATTCTTTGATTGCGTTAGCACAATTGAGTCCGAAATCACCGGAAACATCAGCAGCATTAGCGCGAGTGGAACAAAACCAATCGCACCTGCAACAGCACTGGGCGCACTATGCTCGGATGAATCACCAACATAAGCTTGATTTAGTCGCCGCCGAAAAATGCCGGGTATTAGGACAGAATGCAGAAGCTATTAAGCTATACGACAAGGCGATCGCTGGAGCCAAAACTAACGAATATATCCAAGAAGAAGCTTTAGCTAACGAACTGGCTGCTAAATTTTACCTTGCTTGGGGTAAGGAAAAGGTGGCCTCCGGCTATATGCAACAAGCCTACTACTGCTACACCCGTTGGGGTGCAAAGGCAAAAGTCGCCCACTTAGAACAACAATATCCCCAACTACTGACACCTATTCTCCAACAGACTAACTTTGCGATCGCATCTGATGCAACAATCTCCTCAACTCTGATGAGACGTGTAACTAAAAGCTCTAGCAGCCAGGATTTATGGTTAGATTTTCCCGCCGTGATGAAAGCAGCACAAGCTATATCACAAGAAATTGAATTAGAGAAACTTTTAGCAACCTTGATGCAGATTGCGATCGCTAATGCTGGCGCACAAATCGGTCATTTGGTTCTTCGCCAAGACGAACAATGGTTAATTGTCGCTCAAGCCGATCAACAACGGGCGAAAACCTTAGAAATACCGCTGGATCAATCCCAGGAACTTCCCCAGAGTTTAATTTACACGGTGGCACGGACTCAAGAGACAGCTGTGTTTGAAAACTTGAGTAAAGCAGCACAATTTGCAGGCGATCGCTATATCATCATCCATCAGCCCAAATCAGCTTTGTGTACTCCCATCAGTCGCCAAGGAAAACTGGTGGGGATTTTGTACCTAGAAAACAACTTAACTGTCGGTGCTTTTAGTCGCGATCGCATCGAGATTCTCCAACTCCTCACTAGCCAAGCCGCCATTTCTCTGGAAAATGCTCGTCTGTATCAACAGACCGAAAACTATTCCCACACCCTAGAAGCAGAGGTTGAGCTAAAAACCCAGGCTCTCAACCTCAAAGCCCAAGATTTAGAGCAAACCTTGAAAAAATTGCAACAAACTCAAGCACAATTAATCCAGAGTGAGAAAATGTCATCACTCGGTCAACTGGTAGCAGGTATTGCTCACGAAATCAATAATCCAGTTAGTTTTATCAAGGGCAATCTCACCCACACAGAAAGTTATATTGAAGACATGATGAGGTTGCTGACACTTTATCAACAGGAATATCCTCAACCTAGTCCAGCTATTCAAGCCATGAGCGAGGAAATTGACCTCGATTTTCTATTTGAGGATGTCAATCAAATCTTAGAATCGATGAAAGTCGGGAGCGATCGCATCAGCCAGATTGTCTTGAGTTTACGGAACTTTTCTCGCTTAGATGAAGCCGAAATTAAAGCCGT
Organism: Calothrix sp. NIES-2100; assembly: GCF_002368195.1. GTDB lineage: Bacteria > Cyanobacteriota > Cyanobacteriia > Cyanobacteriales > Nostocaceae > Aulosira. The sequence goes on from NZ_AP018178.1 coordinate 9,599,282, forward strand.
AGATTTACATAGTGGCATGGAAAGCACGTTATTAATTTTACAGAATCGCTTGCAAGCCTCTGAAAATAAACCCGAAATCCGAGTAGTCAAGGAGTATGGTAACCTACCTCTGGTGACTTGCTCTCCTAGCCAGTTGAATCAAGTCTTCCTGAATATTATCAACAATGCGATTGATGCAATTCGAGATCATCCCCAAAGCAGCGAAAACTCAGAAATTCGGATTCGGACGGAAATGATCGACTCTGAACGGTTACGAATTGCGATCGCTAATACAGATAGTACAATTCCTGAAAGTATTCAAGACCGGATTTTTGACCCGTTCTTTACGACAAAACCCATAGGTAGGGGTACAGGTTTGGGATTATTTGTCAGCTATTCGATTATCCAACAACATGACGGGACTTTGACTGTGCGATCGCACCCAGCAGAGGGAACCGAATTTGAAATTATGCTTCCTATCCGCTAAAGTAATATTTTTTGGCGAACGCAGAACTTTTCGTTCTCCTAAAAATCCAAGCTTAAATAACTAATAACCCTTGACCATTGACCTTCCCTAAATCCTAGCAATGTACGAACTTTACCCAGCAATCGAACCTTATAACGAAGATTATTTACAGGTATCTGAATTACACAAAATTCATTTTGAAGAGTCAGGTAATCCCCAAGGAAAGCCAATAGTTTTACTACATGGTGGCCCCGGTGGTGGTTGTCCACCTTTTTATCGCCAATATTTTAATCCCGAAAAATGGCGATTGGTGATGTTTGATCAACGTGGTTGTGGTCAAAGTACACCTCACGCCGAATTGCGGGAAAATACTACTTGGGATTTAGTCAGTGATATTGAAAAACTCCGCGAACATTTAGGAATAGAAAAGTGGGCTGTATTCGGTGGTAGTTGGGGTAGCACCTTATTATTAGCATATAGTCAAACCCATCCCGAACGTTGTACAGAATTAATTTTACGCGGCATATTTATGCTACGTAAAAAAGAATTGCATTGGTTTTATCAAGAAGGTACTAGCTATATTTTTCCTGATGCTTGGGAAGCATATCTTAAACCAATTCCCCCCCAAGAACGAGATGATTTACTCACAGCTTATTATCACCGCCTAACCAGCCCCGATTTGCAAGTCAGATTAGAAGCAGCCCGTGCTTGGTCAATTTGGGAAGCTAGCACTAGTAGATTATTTCCCGATACTAACTTGATGCAAACATTTGGTGAGACTGAATTTGCTGAAGCGTTTGCACGTATTGAATGTCATTATTTCATAAATAAGGGATTTTTTCAGGATGAAAATCAACTGCTTTTAAATGTTGATAAAATTCGGCATATTCCTTCTGTAATTGTTCAGGGTCGTTATGATGTAGTCTGTCCGATGATATCAGCGTGGGAATTGCATCGTGCTTGGCCGGAAGCAGAATTTATTGTGGTTCCAGATGCGGGACATTCGATGAGCGAACCGGGAATTCGGAGTGCATTAATTGCAGCTACGAATAAGTTTGGCATTAATTCGTAATTTGTCAGTTGTCAGTTGTCATTTGTCAGTTGTCAGTTGTGATGAAAAATATCATTTCTGGCTAAATTAGTGTCACGGATTATCTTCAAGGCTGGGGAAAACCCGCCCCTAGAAATCAATGGGGACATCCCAATGTTGCCAAAAAAAATTTGTAGTGGGAGCATCTTGCTCCCTAATGTCCCTCACTACAAAAAAATCAATTTACACATTTGGGATGCTGCCAATCAATGTGTCCCATTCTTTGTTATTATTGATAATGAAAATGAAATTTCTGGGTATTGATTTAGGCTGGAAATCGCAACCAAGTGGACTATGCTATTTAGAATTAATCGATGATCAATTAGAGATTTTGGATTTAGATCGCAAAGAAGCGATCGCAGATATTTTCACCTGGATCGATACTTGCGTACAACCAGAGGAACCAGCACTGATTGCTGTAGACGCACCCACCTTAATCCCTAACGCTACAGGGAGTCGCTTACCAGACAAACTCAGTCACAAATACTTTGGTAAATATCATGCTGGATGCTACCCAGCCAATTTGGGTTTAGCTTTTGCCGAGCGCACTGTCAACTTTGGTTTAGAATTAGAATCCCGTGGTTTTGTCCACGCACCTACCATTGAAGCGCAAAAACCTGGTAGATATCAAATCGAAGTCTTTCCCCATCCCGCAATCGTTCATTTCTTCAACTTAGAACGCATTCTTAAATATAAAAAAGGACGCTTAGGCGATCGCCGCCTCGAACTGATCAAACTCTACAATTATATTCTCGATATCCTACCCAATCTCCACCCACCTCTGCGTTCTCTGCGCCTCTGCGGTTCATTTCTCCCGGAAATCCCCACCACAGGTGCAGCACTTAAAGCCGTTGAAGACAAATTAGATAGTCTAATCTGCGCTTATATTGCTGCACACTGGTGGTATTGGGGTGAACAACGTAACTTAGTATTAGGCGATCGCACTACTGGTTACATTGTCATCCCCCAAACAAAGTAAAAAGTAAAAGGTTTGACTTTTTACTTTTGACTTTTGACTTTATTTACTCAGCCCAAGCAATTAACCTCGGTTCATAAGCATTCGAGAGGTATGGGTGTTTCGGTAATACACGCAAAGACAAGCCTTGCAAACCAGAGGTTGTGTAAATAATATTAGCCGTGTAAACACTTAAACCGTCTTTATCCTCGCCTTGGTAATCCATGACTACAGGAATCGCGTTGACTATATCACCATTGGCATCAATTGTGCCTTGGTATAATTCCACTTGCACATCGTTGTTTGTCAAAGTTGCCAAATCTACCTTAGCTTTCACCGCCACGGTTTGGTTAACTTCAATATCTGCGGCTGCGGAAACGTCAACATCTTTGATTTTGATATTAAACCAATGGTCGCTGAGTTTGGCTTTCCATTCGGCTAATTCTTTGGCTGGGGCGTAGTTATTCGCAGTCAGGGTATGATAGCGATCGCTTGCGGGGAAATACGCGCGTTGGGCATATTCTCGCACCATCCGGGCTGTGTTAAAGAAAGGACAGTTCAAGCGAATTGCATCCTTCATTTTCGCTACCCAAGGACGGGGTAAGCCATCAGCATCACGATGATCGTAAAATAGCGGCACAACTTCCTTCTCTAATAAATCATAGAGGGCGTTGGCTTCTACTTCATCTTGATAATTGGGATCTTCGTAATTTTCTCCATGTCCAATCGCCCAACCAGTGCGGACATAATCAGCTTCATCCCACCAGCCATCAAGGACACTTAAATTCGGTAGTCCGTTCATGGCGGCTTTCATCCCACTAGTACCAGAAGCTTCTCTAGGACGACGGGGTGTATTTAACCAGATATCGCAACCAGCCACCATCAACCGCGATATATGAATATCGTAATTGGGGACAAACACCACTTGTTTTTCTAAATGTTGTTCGCGGATGAAATGATTGATATCACGAATCAGTTCTTTACCGGGAATATCTTTCGGGTGTGCTTTACCAGCGATGACAAATTGCACTTTCCGGTTTTTATTACCAAGTAAAATCTGCCGGATGCGTTCTAAATCGCGCATCCACAAGGTAGCACGCTTATAGGTAGCAAAGCGCCGTGCAAAACCTATGGTTAAAACGTTAGGATCTAAAACTTCCTGTGCTTGAGCAATTTCCGAAGCCGAAGCACCGCGATCGCGTAAATGCTTGACCAAATGCTCGCGCACATACAAAATCATATCCAAACGGCAGCGTTCGTGATTGCGCCACAACTCCTCATCAGGAATCGCGTCCATCCTCTCCCATAGCTGACTATCTGGTGGTGCTGATGACCAATTTGGCCCTAAATAGCGATCGTACAACTCTTGAGTTGATTTCGCCACACAACTGCGAGCATGAACACCATTTGTAATTGCGGCGATGGGTACTTCCTCTACTGGTACTTTCTGCCACAATCCCTGAAACATCTGCCGGGATACCACACCATGCAGTTGCGCCACGCCATTAGAAAATGTTGCCATCTTCAGCGCCAACACCGCCATACTAAAAGGCCCAGATAAATCACCTGTATTTTCCCGTCCTAGCCCTAAAAATTGTTCTTCAGGCAAGCCAAAGATCCCTGCATAATATTTCAGGTAATCTAAAATTTTCTGGGGCGGGAACAAGTCAATCCCGGCAGGAACTGGGGTGTGGGTAGTGAAAATATTACTGGAAGCTACCACCTGTCTAGCATCAGCGTAACTCAAACCCTCTTCTTGAATCAACAGGCGGATGCGCTCTAGGGCAGAGAAGGCAGCATGGCCTTCATTCATGTGGTAAGCAGTAACTTTATAGCCCAAAGCTTTTAACATTTGCACACCACCAATCCCCAGCATGATTTCCTGGTGGATACGCATGTCGATGTCGCCACCATACAGCTGATCGGTGATGTCGTGGTCGTAGGGGTTGTTGGGTTCTATATTGGTATCCAATAAATACAGTGGTACTGTTCCCACTTGTACCCGCCAAACCCTAGCGTAGACCTTGCGTCCTGGATATTCTACCGCAATCCGCAATTCTGAACCATCAGAATTACGCTCCAGGTGTAAAGGCATATTGTAGAAATCATTGATCGGATAGCGTTCCTGCTGCCACCCATCGGCATTGAGATACTGAGCAAAGTATCCTTGTTGGTAGAGTAAGCCGACACCAACTAACGGTAATCCCAAGTCACTGGCTGATTTCAGGTGATCACCTGCGAGAACACCCAAACCTCCAGAATAGACTGGTAGACAATCTACCAAGCCAAATTCAGCGGAAAAATAAGCGTAGCATTCTTTTGGTGACTGGCTGCGCTGTTTTTGATACCAAGAACGCTCTTGCAAATAATCTTCGAGCTGACGCGCAGCTCTGTCCATTTGCGCCAAGAAGCCTTCATCTTCCACAACTTCCAACAGTCGCCCTTGGCTAATTGTACCCAGCATTAACACTGGGTTATGGTGGCTAGACTCCCACAAGTCGGGATCTAGACGGCGAAATAAATCTTTGCTCTCAACGTTCCAATCCCAGTGCAAGTTGTATGCCAGCCGCCGCAGCTGTTCGAGTCGCGGCGGAAGAGAAGGAGAGACATTGAATGTACGAATTGGCTGCATAGGTTGGCAAAACTCCAAGTGTAGCTAAGGTTATTTTTTACTGTCTTTACCCAATGTTGCCAATTCTTTATACTATGTTTGTAAGAATCCTGTGACTTTGTTAAGCATTGAGAATCATTATTGTCAGGATTACTAGAGTTTACACCAAGACTGTTTCGTGTCTTCAGCTGTCTCCTAGCAGCTTTGCTTGCTCTTGGAAAACTTAACTATTGACTGTGATTTAATAACCAATTATTAATATATCCCTATGTATTAAATTTTGCCAGTATTTATATTTGTTTTAGATTTGCTTGCTCGCTGGATAATAACTGACAAGAACCTTTCCAGCAGCCAGATTCACGAGTTTTAAATTTTCCGGAAACAATCTGCTATCAGTTCAAACTAGATGCAAATTTTTAATTATTTTTTAATAATCTTACTTGAGGATTTCTAGTAATTTGAGAAAAAAGTCTTGTGCTGTAGCTGAGCGATCGCCAGCCATCTAAGTGGGTAGAAGATGTTTCACCCAACAGTCAAGGAAAATTACTCAATTTATCTATTATGCACCCAAATAAGAAGAATCCTGGGGGTTTTTTGGCATACTCAGAGCCATAGCCGCAACACAAGCAATTTCAGCTGCAACTTGATAAGCAAGTTTGATATTCGATGCAGCATCTTTAGCTGTAGTAGAGCTAGAGGCTTTTGAAATGCGTTGTTCTGGCTTGACATCACCTGCGACAACAGCTCGCTGCAAAATGATGTAAGCATCTAAGTCTTCGGAGTCATACTCACTTTGCAGCAGCAATCGGATCTGATTTTGGGCTGCAATACTCAAATAGCCAGTGTTTAAAGCTTGTTGAACAATTTCTTTCATCAAACGCCTACTTCTTAAACTAAGTGTAAAAGTTGAAAGTGATACCTAATTTTGGGCGATTGCTCTGGTCGAGTCGCCTAAATTAGCCTGCAATGTCTAAGTTTTCTTCAAAATTTATAATGGAAACAACTCAGCACACATCACCCGATTGGGTTATCTCAGCAAATGATTTACAAATTGTTAGATATTCACATGGGCAAATGAGAAAATATGAGTAAATAGTTTAAGAATTATTTAAGGTAAAACTCTACACTCAGTTATTTTTAATCAGGTATAAAATATTCATTTATTAATTAAATTAAATCCCAATTTTCGGTTAGTAATTGTATTTTCTTATGCCAGTAAAAAATATTTTTGTGAAAGCCAGCCACTAAAAATAAAATATGTTATATTTAGAAGCACCTTTAGTTAAAATGCACTCATGTAATTAGCAGAGTGTTGTGTTTAATTTGTAAATCATCTGTGTGCAACATGATTAGAGAAGCATACTCTAGAAATTCGTTGCAAGAAAGCCGTCATAGCAGTCGAGGAAGTGCTTACTTGTTTGCACCGATGGTGAACTTCAATGTGATGGCGGAAGTTGGCGACAATCCACCCTAAGATAATTTTATATAGTCATAAATAACCAAAATAATTGAACAATTTTATTTCTCAAAGTTCAGAAAAATCATCAGGTAAATTTTCTGACACTGGGACTGGAGAAATAACAATGCACTATTGTTCACAAAAAGCTTGTTCACTAGAGTAGTTGATAGATATTTCAACTACTTGAAATTGCAATTGAATGATTTCACTCTAGTAAAAAGTTATACTGCTAAGTAGGGCGGTGCAATTAAACATAACTGGCGAGGACTGTCATTTGTCATTTGTCATTTGTCATTGGTAAGGGTTTCAAGCCAATTTACGTTTCTTAACATAGTTTGGTTTTTTTCCACCGACTTACTTATAGAGATAATTTTGGTAATAAACCAGGAAATCAGACACCAATTAAATGCAATAATTGCCGATTTAATTCAATTGCAAATCTATTACCAAAAGGCAGTTTGACAAAGCAAATCCTGTAGATTTCTATCTAGAGGATGGAGTGATCATCAGGTAAAAGACCGAACAATTGCTGTTTTGTCCAGCTTTTTCAATCTCAAAACTAAATAATGACTTTCGCCAAGCTGTACTAGCACCTTAGGTAGCAGGGATCTAGCAGCCCAGCAAAATTAATGTGGTGGAATATCGCGAAGTCTCCTCAGTCACAACTACAATTTATTTGCGGCATAAGTAACCATGAAAAATCAGAATTCAGTGGCTAAAATTCAACGTCTCCAAGAAGTTGTATGGACTACATTGTTAGGTGATATTCCAGCGATCACTTTTGGTCCCCAGTTAAGAAATCTGGTATATCGGATGATGTTTGCCCAGCTAGATAGTCAAGTTTATATTCAAAATGGTGTAGAATTTCTTGGCAGTAAATGTTTAGAAATCCGCAAAAATGTATATATCTTTAAAGGTGTGCGGATAGATGGGAGAGGAGAGAACAATAGAATTTACCTAGGTAATAAAGTAGCGATAGAGCGTAACGTTGATATCGGTTGTTTAGATCATACTTCCATATATATAGATGATGAAACATTCATTGGCCCTAACGTGTGTATTGCTGGGCCAGGAGACATCAAAATTGGTAAGTACTGTATGATTGCATCTCACACAGGAATATATGCTAATAATCATAATTTCGCAGAGCCAATAGAGCCAATCCGCTATCAAGGGATTACGCGCAAAGGAATTGTGATTGAGGATGATTGTTGGCTAGGACATGGGGTAACTGTATTAGATGGTGTCACTATTGGTAAAGGTAGTGTCATTGGTGCAGGTGCAGTTGTCACAAAAGATATTCCTCCCTTCTCTGTTGCTGTGGGTATACCAGCAACAGTCGTCAAAAGCCGTATTCCCAAGAATTTAGCGCCCGAAGACAGCCCCACTGAACTGCGTACAGTTAGGGACTTACAAGTAAAAAATATTTTATTGTGACTGTTGACTGTTGTTTATTTTTTGGAGATCTCTTAACTGAGACACTTTGTACACTGAAAATGCAAGCGATCGCACTGCAGTACAAAATACTGAGGCGGAGCTAATTTTTTGGGATTATGATCGACCGACGGCAGTTTATCAAAAAACAGCGATTTTTGCGTGTAAGCTACTCTGCATCTCCAGTGGGAAACCTATGGCGCTAGTATCCGTCACAAGATTGAGGTGAGATCAGGGAGATGAGGGAGATGGGGTAGATGAGGGAGATCAGAAAATAATTTCTCCCTTGTCCCCCTCATCCCCCTTGTCCCCTCATCCCCCTACTCTTGGGGAATTACTTCTCCATCCGCACCAGAGTCTGCCAAAAAAGGGGACGAGATTTGGGTAATATAAAGGAGCTATCATTTCTGCCGGGGCAGATACCGAAAGAGAAATTTGCTTTCTCATACCTTTTGGAGATATCTCTGATGCTTACTTTAAAAATCGTTGTTTATGTTGTTGTTGCCTTCTTTGTGACTATCTTCGTGTTTGGATTTTTGTCAAATGATCCAGCTCGTAACCCCGGACGTCGGGATTTAGAGTAAAAGCGCGATTGATCATCCGCGATCATCATGCCGGAAGGCGAAAAACACCAGAAGTTATGGACACTGAGTTGCTTTAATTAGGGTGAGAAACTGTAACTAAATTTGGCAATTTATTGTCCTGATTCAACCCACTTGCTGCTGGCGGTAAAGTGGGAAGGCTAAAGGTGTAATCCTTCCGGCTACTTATTGGCTATTTGTTAGCTTGATTGTGCTGAAATATGCTTCATCCAGTTCTGCCACCTGCAACGCCGCCCGTTACGGAAGCGATCCAACCTGCAAATTCTACTTCATCTGCTAGTGAAACTAAGTTTAATTCATTAATTGCAACAGATACTGGGACGCAGGAAAATCAAGAAACATCCCAGCAGCAACAAGCAACGCCGCAGCCGGCGACTGTAGAGAAAAAGCCAAAGTCTCTATCACTGAGCGATCGCATCAAGCTGAGTCGCAATCAATTAGTTTCTCCTCCTAGTCCCCCAACCACTTTCCCACCAGAATTTTCTCCCTTAATTGCTCCTAAAAGTGCCGCCTTGTTAGGGCAGCCACTAGCTATTGCTTATCCTCAACAGAATGATAGTCTTAGCATCAATGCACCTGTCATAGTCGCAGACGCTACAAACAATCAGAACTTATTCCCAGTTGCACAAGTTACCCAACCAACACAGCCAAGTAATACCCAAACCCAGCAACCAGCCACACCTAGCAATCAACAGCCATCTCAAGGCATTCAAAATATTATCGAATTTAAGTCTCGCAGTCCCACAACTGACTCGTCTACCCCATCATCGATCGAATTTCAGACCCCACAGCCACAAACTGCACCTCCAGGCAACAGCACAAATCAACCGCAAAGTCAACCTTCTACAACTCCTCCTGGCAACACAGCGCCGGCTACACCAAGAACAGTAGAAGTAATTTCCGATCGCCAGGTGTATGACGACCAACGCCGGATTGTCACCGCCGAAGGAAATGTAGTAGTGCGATTTGATGGGGCGGTAGTGGATGCCGATCGCCTGCAAATCAGTTTAGATAACTTGATCGCTGTCGGCGACGGCAACGTAGCATTAACACGGGGCGATCAGGTGTTGCGAGGACAACGTTTTACTTATAACTTTATTCAAGATAGTGGGCAACTAGAAAAAGGTAGGGGGGAAATTTACTTACCCACAGCAGAAAAAGATGTAGCTTTTTTACCCACAGATGTGACAGCAGGGGGAGTACCACAGCGTCCGGTAAGCGATCGCATTCGCTCCAATCAGCCCCTTTCTGGTGTCAACAGTCCCGGCGGAATTGATGTGACAGTGGGAGGTAGAGCCGATGCAAGAAACATTGCCCAACCGAAATCTGGGGGGGTAGTCAACCGCCTACGCTTTGAAGCTGAACAGATTCAATTTTATCCCCGTGGTTGGCAAGCAAAAGATGTGAGTATCACTAACGACCCTTTTTCACCCCCAGAATTGGTGTTAAGGGCTGGTACCGTCACCCTTACACGAGAATCACCTTTAGTAGACCGAGTCAGGAGTCAGGGATCGCGGTTAGTGTTTGACCAAAAATTGGCTATAGGTATTCCCCGAGAACAGCAGCAAATTGACCGTCGGGAGCGGGAAGTGACTCCGGCGATCGTTTCTCCGGGCTTTGATGGCGATCTGCGGGGCGGCTTATATTTGGAACGTAGCTTTCAACCTGTGACTACAGACAAGACAACCTGGTCGATCACACCCCAGTTTTTCATCCAAAAAGCCGTGGAACAAGGTACTAGTGATGTTCCTGGGCTGTTTGGCATTAGAAGCAGGCTGAATGTGAATTTGAATCCCAAGTCTGTGATTGAAGGTAACGGCGAGTTAACCAGCTTGGATTTAAGTGAAGTTGAAAACAACCTGCGGGCTAGCTTGCGCCTGCGGCAGACATTAGGCGACCAAAATCCCCATTTATTGAATCTAGAATACAGCTATCGCGATCGCCTCTACAACGGTACACTTGGCTATCAAACCGTGCAAAGTAGTCTGGGTGGTGTAGTCATCTCGCCAATAATTCCCCTAGGTAACAGCGGTGTGAACCTCAGCTATCAAGCAGGTGCGCAGTATATTAATGCCAATACCGATCGCCTTGACCTTCTAGAACCAAATAGAGACAATGATCGCATTTCCTTGGGTCGCCTCCAAGGTAGTGCGGCTCTCAGCGGTGGTTTATTGTTATGGCAGGGACAACCCTTAGCACCTACGGCTACTGAGGGATTACGATACACACCAAACCCAGTAGTACCCTACTTGCAAGCGATCGCTGGTCTTACAGGTACTACTAGTTATTACACCAATGGTGATAACCAAAGTACCCTCATAGGGACGATTGGCTTACAAGGGCAAATTGGTCATTTTTCTCGACCTTATTTAGACTATACCGCCTTTAATCTCAGTTATTCCCAAGGTCTCAACAGCGGACTATCACCCTTCTTATTCGATCGCGCGGTTGACACCAAAGTACTGAGTGCTGGAATTACACAGCAAATCTATGGCCCATTTCGCCTAGGCTTTCAAACATCTGTCAACTTAGATACAGGTAGAGAAAGTAGCACCGACTATATTTTGGAATATAGCCGCCGCACCTATGGACTGACCTTACGTTACAATCCAGTACTACAATTAGGCGGCATTAGCTTCCGAATCAGTGACTTTAACTGGGGTGGCGGTACCGATCCCTTTTCCGGCGAACAAGTTAAGCCAGTTGTCGGCGGTGTGAGACAGGAGCCTTGATCGGAAATCGGGGAGCAAAGGAGCAGGGGGGACAAGGAGGACTGTTGACTATTGACTACTAGAAATTCCTGTGGTTAAAGGCAAAATTATTGTAAATCTCGTACCTACTCCTACTTGACTGGTAAAGGTAATTTGACCATTGTGAGCTTCGACACACCTTTTAACAATAACTAAACCCAGTCCGTTACCCTGAATTAAGTGTGCATTTGCGGCTCGATAGAATGATTCAAATAGACGACTTTGGTCTACTTCTGGAATACCAATTCCTTGATCCTGAATTATAAAAGTTATTACTCTCTCAACCAAATTGCATCTTAGATCAAATTGAATTGTTCCGCCTGCGGGAGAATATTTAACTGCATTTGAAAGGAGATTTCCTAACATGTAATGTAAGAGGTGTTCATCCATCCAAGCTTCTGTTATCTCACAGTTAGAGGTAAATATAAATTCATGCAAGTTACTGCCAATTAAAGAAAATTCTGCAATGAGTTCTCGACAGAATTCATCCAGGTTGATGGGAGTAGGGTTAAACCTAAGTTTTCCCGCTTCAGAGCGACCCATAAATAGTACATCGTCCATCAAGTGCTTCATGTTTTGCACAGCACTTTTAATTCGCCTGATGTATGTTGTTTTTTTTGCTTCTGATAAGTTATCTCCCTGAATTTCAATTAATTCAATTGCAGTTTGAATCACAGTTAGGGGATTACGAAATTCATGAGAAACTGTAGAGATAAATAGAGATTTGAGACTGTTAAGTTCTTGCTCTTTTTCCAAAGCTTGCTTGAGCAACTCTGTTTGACGCTTTTCGCTCATATCCCAGAAAACAACTACCACGCCATTGACTTGATTTGGTCGTCGCATTAGTGGTGAAGCACTATCGCCAATTGGTATTCTTCTACCATTTTTGTCAATTAGAGAGATGTAATCGCCTAAATAAACCACATTATGCTCTTGCAGCACTTTTGTGACAGGATTTTCTATCGGAGTATCTGTAACTTCATCAACAAGATTAAAAATCCTGGATACTTCAGTTCCTAATGCTTCTTCTCTTTGCCAACCAGTTAAAGCTTCAGATGCCGGGTTCATAAATGTCACCATTCCCTGTTCGTCTGTGGCAATCACAGCATCGCTCATCGAGTTTAATATGGTTGCTAACTGATCTCGATTTTCCCGTAGCTCGCATTCTAAGCGATATTTTAACAGCGCTATTTCTATGGCTATTTGTAAATCTTTAATCGTAAAAGGTTTAACAATATATCCAAAAGGTTGAGTAATTTTTGCCCTTTCTAAAGTTTGATTATCGCTGTATGCAGTGAGAAAAATTACTGGAATATCTAGTTGCTCATGAATATAACTAGCAGCAGTAATGCCATCTATCTCTCCTTTGAGGATAATATCCATCAAAACTATTTCAGGTTTAGTTTCCAATGCTTTAGCAATGGCAACTTTTCCGGAAGAAGCTATACCCGTCACAACATAACCTAGTTGATTGAGTTGGCTAGCAATAGTTCTGGCCACAATCACTTCATCTTCTACAACTAAAATCCTCGCTTGAACCATTTGGCGCTTACTGCTGTAAAGTTAACTGGGGAAATCTGATTCTAAATAGTGTTTCGGGAGCCTTTTCTAAAGTAATAGTTCCTTCTAATTGTTCAGTAACTAAATCATAAACTAATGAAAGACCTAATGAATTAGTATTTCTCCAATTAAAATCATTTGCAAATCCAATACCATTATCTTGGATAGTAATTTCAATACTATCACCAAGATTGCATAATCTAATAACTATCTTGCCTAAGGTTGAGTTAGGAAAAGCATGTTTCAGGGCATTTGTTATTAATTCGTTGATAATTAATCCACAGGCAATCGCTGCGTCAACATTCAAATAGACAGAATCTATATAAGTTTCTAGAGCAATCTCAGCAGGTGATACTTGATAAGAAATTAATAAACTGGTTGCTAAGTTCTGGATATAGTCAGCAACATCCAATTGTCCAATATTAGGGGCAGTATATAAGTTTTTGTGAATTAATGAGATGGAATCGATGCGATTTTGACTATCTCTCAAAACTTTGATGACTTCAGGATCGCTGATGGTTTGAGACTGGAGTTGTAGTAGGCTGGAGACAATTTGCAAGTTATTTTTAACTCGATGATGAATCTCTTTTAACAAAACTTCTTTTTCTGCTAATGCACTTCTTAACTCAACCTCTGCTTTTTGTCGTTGGGCAATTTCCGTTTGGGCTTGCTGAAGGATGGTAGATTGTTGAATAGCGATCGCTATAGGTACTGATAGTTGATCTAGTAAATCTAACTGATGCTCTTCCCACTCGCGAATATGAGAACATTGGTGTGCAATTAATAAACCCCACAGATAAGGTTGAGAATTTTCTCCATTTACTTCTAGAAGAATGGGTACTACTAAATTAGCTTTGACTTCAAACTGTTCTAACAGCTGAATATGGCATTGGGATAATCCAGCTGCGTAAATGTTAGCGATCGCTCTTTTACTTCCTTGATAATACTCCTTACCTGCACCTGTTTGAAAACAAGTATCTTCTACTTTTGCGCCTATAGAAGCAGTCCAGCCATTAGCCACTGATTCAGCCACCACTGTCCCACTCATATCACCAGCAAAGCGAAAAACTACCACTCGATCAACCTGAAGTAAATCTCGTACTTCTCTCACCGTAGCATCAAGAATATCTTGGAGATTTAAAGATTGACGAATTCGCCCAGCAACGGTTCGCATCAATTGCTCCCGTTCAACTTGAGTTTTTAAAGCTCGTTCAATTTGTTTACGTTCTGTAATATTTTGACCAATACCGATAATTTGTCCATTTGCTAGGTTAATATTAGTCCAAGAAGTATCAATAACAAGACCTGATTTAGTTTGCGTTCTAAAGTCACCCCAAATTCGTTGTGCAGACTGAATAAAATTAATTACATGCTGACGATCTTCAGCTTGAGGATATAAAACATCTAGAATATCTTGATTTTGGAAATCTTGTAAATTCCAACCTAAAATACTTTCCCACTCTTGGTTTACCCATTGGAGTTGACCTTTGACATTTATCAGGGCAATCATCAACGGAATATTCGCAAAAATATTGCGGAGAAAGTCATTTTGTGCTTTGAGACTTGCTTCTACATTTTTGCGATCGGTGATGTCATACAAAACTTTTAAAATAGCAGCTTCTCCGTTAAATGTTAAAAACTGAAATGAAGCAATTGCCCAAAAAGAAGTGCCATTTGTTCTTTTTAATTGGATTTCATAGTTATTAACATAGCCTTGTTGAGTAAGCTTTTCTAAAATTATGTGTCGCTCATGGGGGTTTTGGTAAAACTCTGAACTTATTTGCCAGTTAACTAAATCATCTGGAAATAACAGAACGGTTTGGAGAAACTCTTGGTTAGCATATAAAATCAGCCCATCAGACAGACGAGAAATTACTATAGGAATCGGAATTGCTTGAAAAATTGTGCGTAATTTGGCTTCGTTTTCTTGCAGCGCTTGTTCTATACGTTTGCGATGTGTAATATCTCTGACATCCGCTAAACAAGCTTTGTAGCCTGCATATTCTATTGTGTTGGCTATAATTTCTACATCAATAATGTGTCCATCTTTGCGGCGGTGTCGCCATTGGTTAGAGCGGTTTATCTCACTCTCTTCCTGGCATAAATTTGCTAGTAAAATAGGTGGATTTTCGGGAATAATAATATCAGTCAAGCTCATTTGCAAAAATTCTTCCCGAGAGTAGCCATAGTGAATAACAGCAGCGTTATTTACATTTAAAAATTGTAGATTTTGGCAATCAAACACCCACATGGGATTGGGATGATTCAGAAATAGGAGATTAAAACTGCTTTGGCTATCATTAATAATTTTTTCTTGATGTAAATCTAAACATCTAATTACTTGCTGTGCTAATCTTTGTAAGATTCTTTGCTTTTTAACACAGAAATCGCGAGGAGTAGAATCAACTACACAAAGACTACCGATAGCGCAGCCCTTACCAGCAATTAGCGGAACTCCTGCATAGCTGCGACAATAAGGTTGGGAAATCACCAGAGGATTTGTAGCAAATCGCTCATCTTCTAAGGTATCTGGGATGATTAATATTTCACTTTCCAGAATTGTGTAAGCACCAAAAGAAACGCTGCGAGGAATTTCTGATTGATTGATTCCCACCTTAGACTTGAACCATTCTCGCTCAGCATCGACTAGACTAATCAGTGCAATTGGTGCATCACAAACATCAGCAGCTAACTGAGCAAGCTCATCAAAAATCTCTGTTGGTGGTGTATCTAAAATTTGATATTGATGTAGTAATTCCAGTCGTTGGCTTTCATTTTTAGGTAATCGTATCACTGCTTGGATGACAAAATTTAATTATTAAGTAAGTAGTTAAATTGAGATATGTTACAAAATGTAAATATAATTAAAGCCCTGATTTTTGAATTAACGCTGCTTTCAGATCCCCGACTTCTCAAAGAAGTCGGGGATCTGAAACTTTAATTCTATCTTGGTCGTCCCAAAGTCGTAATGTAGAGAACTGCTTCATCTGTAGGAATACCGAGAACCTCATTTACCTGATCGTCAAAAAAGCCACCAATCCCACTAACGCCTAAATTAAGTTGAATTGCTGCTAAATTAAGCTTTTGTCCTAGATGTCCGGCATCCATGTGTAAATACCGATAAACGCGATCGCCATACTGTGCGATCGCCGATTTTAAATCAGATGTATGAAATATTACAGCTGATGCATCTCGCCCTAAATCTTGCCCCAAGCAGAGAAAATGTAATTCTCGCCGGAAATTTTTAAAGCGAATTTGTCGCAATTCTTGGGCTTTAGGTGCGTAATAGTAACAACCAGCTTCTAATCCTTTGACACCGCAAACAGCAATAAATGTTTCGATCAAATTTAGATCAAAGTAGTCTGGAGAACGATCTAAATTTTGGTAAATGTAATTTTCGGGTTGGTATGTGAAATCAAGTAAAGCTTTGAGTTCATCTAAGGTCAAATCGTCACCACTATAAGCGCGGGTAGAACGGCGCTTGTGCATGGTATTTTCCAAATCTGTGAGATTTTCTCCCCAATTGATGGGTGTTGTCGCTGTGGGAATTTTCAGACAGAAAGGGAAGTTATATTTATCCTCTAAGGATTTTTCTTGTTTGACTTCTGGTAAATTGAGTTTGCCAGTTGTACCAGATTGGATTTGCGTGTGACGATGAAAATAATTTAGCAGTTCGCCATCGGGGATAATTGGGTAATCAGTTTCGGTAGCAGAAGGCAAAGCAGTTCGTCCTACTGGTAAATTTTGTTTGATATCTAACAAGTCTGCCAGAGGTAAAACTGCGATCGCACCTTCTTGTTGCGGTTCGATATAAAGTAGATCGTTAACAGCCTCATCAACAAAACCACCGATTAAGTGGGGACGATAATCATTCATCGCCGCCGCTAACTCGATATTACCCAACAGGTGTCCTGTATCCAAAAAAATCCGCCGATAAGCCCGGTCTTCATATCGCCAAGCCGAACGATAGAATACCGCAGTAATCACAATCGCCAGTTGAGTACTCTCAAGGGATGGATGCCAAAAACAAGCAGCTTGTAATCTTTGCCACACATCATTTTCCCAATACTGCATCAGGGAATGAGTCCGACCTTGGTAATTATATAGCCCAGCTGGTAGCAACTCGGTTCCTCGAGAAACCACATAAACCTCAGCCGGGTACAACCCCCCAGCACTAGGGGCAGATCGTAAATATACCCCACTGCCCATAGAAGGCATTCTCGCCGTTAGCCCATAACTACAAAACAATAGTCGTGAAAGTCTTTGCCACCATTTAGCATCTGCACTGTCAGTAGCAGTCTGGGAATTTGCTTGTAGGTAGGGTCTAAGATCGAAAGCAGAGCCAATTCTGTACTCTTTGAAAGGTACGGGTTGCTTAGCCCAATCTAACCTCTGAGTTTTCGAGGCCAGCGTCTGGGGATCATATTTAGTGCGTTCGTGGTAGTGCTGAGCAATAGATTGGTGTAGTTCGGGCATAGTACTTTCAATAGCATTGGGCATCCTTATTTTGATCTTGACATTCCTGTGGCTGATTATTTCGTGTTAATTGGTACAATCTTGGCGATCGCAATAAGAGACTGAGTCACGATAAAGATTTGCATCCCAAACTGATACCAGTTCAGTTATATCTCAACTAACTTCGGACTCTGTTGGTGGTTTTACTCTCACAGCCTGGGAATTGCGTCGCCAACGGTTCACGCCATAGATAGCAGCAGCTAAAATCACAAAATAAGGACTGTAAACTATTAACCAAATAGCCAATTTTAATAACCCAACGGTGAACTCGCCAACCGAGTGGCTAGAGTTGTTCCAAGTTTCTTGAATTTGTGAACCTAAACCCCGTTGTGGACTACTGCTAGAAACTGCTGCTTCTAAGTTCAATGTAATAGTAGAGTATGCAACTTGATTTTGTAAATTTTTCAGTTGCGCGTCTATTTGCTCAATTGATTGACGGACATTACTCAGTTCTTGAGCAACACTTAATACATCTCTCACAGAACCTGAACGATCCATGATTTTTTGCAAATTGGCTTCTGTTTTCCGCAGATTGCTTAATCTCGCTTGCACATCTACCAGTTGATTGCTGACATCTTCGGCTGTGATATTGCGATTTTCTACTGTACCCAATTTAGCTATTTCATTGAGAGTCGAGTCTAGCTGGTTTTGCGGTACACGCAGCGTTATCGATGCAGTATGACGTGCATTTTCTTTCGTTGGTTGACGTTCATTTAACCCAATTAAGTCTCCTTGTTTGTTATTGATAATTTTAGCGACTGCATCAATACTCTGATCTACAGAGTTAACAATGACAGTCATAGCTGCTTTTTTAATTAATTGGGGACGAGATTGAGGTACTGGCGCTGCTTGTGATTTTTGCGCCACACTCCCAGCACTCTCATTTGTTGCTGCTTGATCCGCTGCAATTTTCGGTATTGCTTGATTAGATGTTTGCGGTACAGAAGCACAACTAGTAAAAATCATCCCTAAGAACAGCGCACTCACCACTAAACCAGATTTGTCCGGTAATTTAATTGAGGCTGACATAATTTAAACCCCAGGATAGATGAAGTTAATCTCAGTATCGCTGAGAGCCAAACTGAAAGTTGGTATTGTTGCAATTTATGTAACAGAGATTATCGCCCTTATGAGTTTTCAGCGACAGCTTGTGATTTAACTCACAATTACTGGCTAATTACTGAGATAAATTCGATAAATAAGCATAAAATAACACATCACCAACAAATGAGTTTAATACAGTTAATGTTAGTGCTAGCTACAGTAATCGGTGTAGCAGATAGCAATACAATTCGTGTAAAAGATGATGCTGGACAAACAGCTACAGTGAAATTAGTGTGTATTAATACACCAAAAGAGACTAAGCAGCAGTATGTTGCCGCAGCCACCAAGCAACTCCAACAACTGCTACCATCAGGTAGCCCGGTGGTGATCAAAAGTGTAGATCAAGCACAAAGTAGGCACATACTGGGTGAAGTATTTGTTGATAATCGCTCAGTCAATCTCCGTTTGGTTGAAGAGGGTAATGCTGTTGTAGATGAAGAAACTTTATTTTACTGTGAAGAAAGCAAAACTCAATTTTTAATTGCCCAAGCCAATGCGAAAAATAAGCGCTTGGGATTATGGCAACAGTTTAATCCTGTAAAGATTAGGAATACACCAAGGTGATGTCAGAAGTTTGGTGCAGCAAAATTCAAGACTTTTAATCTTAAAGCCAAATCGCTATCACAGGAATGTTTGTTGTAACCCTGTCTAAAGATTAATTGTCAAAATAGTTCTAAACAGCTAATACATTAGTGGCACTGCAAATAAGAACTAGAAGCATGGAAACCAAACAGCTAGGAAAAACGGGTGTCTCTGTGAGTGCGATCGGTTTGGGTGGAATGCCGATGTCGATATCGAATCGTCCTTCCGAATCAGAATCCATCCAAGTTATTCATCGTGCTTTGGATTTGGGTATCACATTCATTGACACAGCTGACTCTTACTGCCTAGATGAATCAGATAAGCACCATAACGAACGACTCATTTCCCAAGCACTTAGCAGTTACAAAGGCGATGTTAGCCATGTAGTTGTGGCAACCAAAGGCGGTTTGATGCGTCCTCATGGGAATTGGGTACGCAACGGAAACCCCAAACATTTACGTCAAACAATTCGTGAAAGTTTCCAGGCTTTAGGCGGTAGTAAACCTATAGATATTTGGCAATATCACGCCCCCGATTCTAAATATACCATTGCAGAATCCCTAGCGCCAGTTAAAGAAGCGGTAGAAACTGGTTTAATTCGATTTGTAGGAGTTTCTAACTTTTCCTTAGAACAAATTAAACAGGCGCGGGATGTAGTGGATATTGTTTCAGTGCAAAATCAATATAGTCCTTGGGAACGACAGCCAGAAAATGACGGTGTGTTGAAGTATTGTGAACAGGAAGGATTAACCTTTTTGCCTTGGAGTCCCTTTGGTGGAAGTCGTCGCCATCAAAACTTGCAAGATATTTCTGCGATCGCCCAATTAGCTCAAGAAAAAAGCGTATCAGTTTATTGTATCGTCCTAGCATGGTTGCGTTCCAAATCACCCGCTATTTTACCCATACCCGGCGCTAGCAAAATTTCTAGTATTGAAGACTCTGTAGCTGCTATTCATGTGCAACTATCACCAGCAGAAGTCCAAAAAATTGATCAAGCAACTTAGTCAATAGTCAATGGTCAGTGGTCAATAGTCAATGGTCAGTGGTCATTTGTCCCCCTTGTCCCATGCCCAATGCCCAATGCCCAATGCCCCATGCCCCTCTTTTTAATTGCTTATCCGTAGTTACGCAATATGGGGTAAAATCAAAAGCCTGCCAATAAATGATGCTTGCTGACAGGAGATGCGCTATGGCCCGGATGTATTATGACGAAGATGCCAATTTAGACCTTTTGGCTGGAAAAACCATTGCAATCATTGGCTATGGTTCTCAAGGTCATGCTCACGCCCTGAATCTTAAAGATAGCGGTTTGGATGTGATTGTCGGGCTATATCCGGGCAGTAAGTCAGCTGCCAAGGCTCAAGAAGCCGGCTTAACTGTGAAAAATGTCGCAGATGCAGCTAATGCTGCTGACTTTATCATGATTTTGTTGCCTGATGAAGTCCAAAAAGCAGTTTATAAAAACGAAATTGAACCAAATTTAGTAGAAGGGAATGTTATCGCCTTTGCCCACGGCTTTAATATTCACTTTGGTCAAGTTGTACCACCGGCTAACGTAGATGTGGTAATGGTAGCGCCCAAAGGCCCTGGGCATTTAGTCCGTCGGACTTATGAACAAGGACAAGGCGTACCGGCGCTGTTTGCAGTTTATCAAGATGCTAGTGGTCGGGCACGCGATCGCGCTTTGGCATATGCTAGAGGTATCGGTGGTACTCGTGCTGGTGTTCTGGAAACCACCTTCCGCGAAGAAACCGAAACTGATTTGTTTGGCGAACAGGCAGTATTGTGCGGTGGTTTGAGCGCTTTGATTAAAGCCGGATTTGAAACCTTAGTAGAAGCAGGTTATCAACCCGAGTTAGCTTATTTTGAATGTCTGCATGAAGTCAAATTGATTGTTGATTTAGTTGTTGAAGGTGGCTTAGCCAAAATGCGCGACAGCATCTCCAACACTGCTGAATATGGCGATTACACCCGTGGCCCTCGAATTGTCAATGAGCAAACCAAAGCAGAAATGCGGAAGATTCTCAGCGAAATTCAATCTGGGCAATTTGCACGGGAATTTGTCCTAGAAAATCAATCTGGTAAACCTGGATTTACCGCCATGCGTCGTCAAGAAGCTGAACATCGCATTGAAGAAGTTGGCAAAGATTTACGCGCTATGTTTAGCTGGTTGAAAAAAGCTTAAGGACTAAGGATTAGGGACTAGGGACTAGAGCATGAGGGAGATGAGGGAGTGTGGGGAGTTTTCTGCCCCATCTGCCCCATCTCTTCCCCATACTCCTTAGCCCAATGCCCAATGCCCAATGCCCACTTGCCCTGAGCGGAGCCGTTCGCGTAGCGGACGCACCAGAAGGGATGCCCCATGCCCCAAATCAAGCATGAAGGTTCGCTTGTTCTTGTAACCACGGGTCTACAGGCTGTCCATCTTTGCGACGTAATTCAATCTCCACCACCATAACTTCTTTAGAACCGGGGGGAGCAGGTTTTTGATGGAAGATAATGTCATACTCCAGTGGATCGTGATTACGTTCTTTCAACCATTCCTGCACCTTGGTGGTAGCAAAGAATGATTGCCCTTGCTCAAACATGCGAGTAATCTGTAACTGTAGCGTGTAGGGATTTATGCGACCCATTTTCTACCACCTTTCTCAAATAATTTATAGGGTGAGCATTACCCACCCTAGCTGATACTTTTATGTTACTTGTATTACAAAATATTAACTTAGTGCTATCACATAAGTTATAAAGGCTTGCTCCCGATAATATCCCCGACTTCTTGGAGAAGTCGGGGATATTGCAGGTTCGGTAAACCTCAATCATCTAAATTGATGAATACCAGTCAAAGTTAATGCATACCAAGAGAAAGGCGCAAAATAGCTGGAGTACGGTAAACTGCAATACAAAACTGATTCAGTGTCCGTTACAATCAAAGCTATAAAGCAAGTGGAGGAGCCACCAGGATGCAAGTTACATACGATTCTGATAAGCGTAAATTGCTATCCTCTCTATCTCATGGGGCGATTTTCTTTAGTACAACATTGTTCTCAGTCGGAGTTCCAATTGTCATTAACATGATTTCCGACGACCCAGTTGTGAAAAGCAACGCCAAAGAATCAATTAATTTTCACTTCAATGTTTGGTTTTGGGCAACTGTCATCGGAGTACCAATTGGGATTCTATCTTGGCTTACCTTTGGACTTGGCGGAATTTTATTTTTCCCCGTTGTCGCTTTGGGCTTTGCACTGCACTGGGGCCTGACAATTTGGGCGCTATTTCATTGTTTGACTACCCCAGATGAACCGTTCCGTTATCCGTTTATTTTTCGAGTTTTGTAATTAAACCATCTCTGTGAAAGTACCAACAAGTTAATTACCCAAGATTTGAGTAAGTAGCTATCATTCCCGGCGTACACCAGGACACATGAAAAAAAATTCTGATTCCCCTCCTCGCTTGCGGGGAGGGGTCTTATTTTCAAGTAGGGGTGTGTCAGTCCTAGATATTGAGAATGCAGCAGTTTTATACTTTTGTGACCCACACCAAAATTTTGGTATGTTTTAAATTTTCAATCTTAAGCTAATGGGATTTGTAGATTTTCTACTTTGAGCAGAATTTTGAGCAAAGCTGCTACACCAATTTGGGCGGAAACTGCATTAGCATCCCATTTACCATCGCTTTTATATTTACCTTGGGTGTAGAGATTAGTACCTGACCATAGATAAGGAGTCAGAACTTCTGGATGGTAATTCCTATAGCCAAAACCATTATATTTCTCGATCTGCCAAAGCTGGGCAGCTAGACTCCAGTCTTTTACTTGATCGAATTCTTGAAAAGTTAAAGCATCAATTGCACTTTCCTCCCAAGTATATCCTACTTCCCAGCCTTTGATGGGTTCAGCAACAGGTCTGCCTGGTGGTACTTTAACGGTGCGTTTTTTTAGCGAGTCGCCGTTGTGCAGATGTCTGGTGAACTTGAGAGATGATTCCATGTTATGGATGACTGCAATAAAGTACCAAGGTACATTAATCTCTCGCTGTACTGCTTGGTATCGACGACGATGTGAGCAGATTTTCGCAACTATCTCTTGAGTCTGCGGCAAATTCTCTGGTTTGATTTCGCAAATGTTCCAAAGTCTCTGATATTCTGGTTTGAGGTCGCGAAGACGAAGTGATATTTCTGTTGTCATTGTTATCGGCACTAAGTAATAGCACTGGATTTTTGAGTGCCACAAAGGTAACTTATTTTTCCAAAATTTAAGTTTTTTGATACAAAAAATTAAATTTTTCTGCGTTAATAGCCAGTTGCTTATGCTACCATCTGCAAAAGATGAGCGCCATCTCAAAAATTGTAAATTTATTTATACAAAAATTAGTTTTATTCACAGTAATCAGCTTCAGCTATTACATAGTTTTATAGCGATCATTAAATTTACATTACGTAACTACAGAAATCTTGTATTTAATAACATCCTTCTCCTACACTATATAAGTGCTTTTTCAGCAGGAAATATGTACTTATATATACTAAGATTGTATATGATAAGTAATAATTTTGACGAGAATTTGTATCTCAGGCTATGTTCTCAAACAGAATTAATCGACACAACCATGTTTGTACCTACTTAGTAAATAAATGAATGGAGGCAAGTAAGCGATGAAACTACAAGATTTCCTAGGAAAACAAGAAAAATGGAACTTTGAAGCGATTGGTCAAGATGCAGAATTAACCACTCAGATTCAGATACTTTTAATTGGCTTGGATTTATTAGACAAACCAGCCGATGGGAAGTTTGGGCCAGTTTCTGCGGCGGCACTCAAACAATTTCAAGAATTAACTAAGTCTGGAGAAGATGATTATTTAGGAGCAGTCACAGCCAAGAATTTAATTGAAACTAAACCAGATGAACTACCTAAACCACCTTTAAAACTCAGTAATAGTATTGACAGCAGAATTGTGAAATACTTGCAGTTAAAAGGCTATCAGATATTCACAGGAGCCAGACAATACAACATTGTTTATCTAGAGGGAATGAATGAAGATTGGACTCTCAACAGTGACACACCCAATCAATTTAATGACCGTCGGGTTGTGATCGAAATCGTCGAAGGTGTCCCCAAAATTGTCAACCACTGGCAAGCTACTACTGAACCAGGTAAATATTATACCTACAATCCCATGAATGAAAAAGGAGCTGCCAGAATTAAATTTGGGCAATATAAAGCTTGGGCTGTAGGCTACCACGGCAATGCAGACCGCCACGAAGCTTTAATCCAAGTTGCACCGATTACTGTTCACCGAGATTTAAACCAAGACTTTAAACGCACCAACGATAAACTTGACACAGGTCTTTTCCAAGTTAATCAACACTGGGGCTATGATGCTCCGGTAAATGATATCAAGAATGCCAGTGCAGGTTGTTTAGTTGGGCGTAGGCGAGATGGACATCGAGAATTTATGGCAATTATTAAACAAGACCGCCGTTTTGTAGCTAATAATGACTATGTCTTCTACACTACAGTTATTCCTGGTGATGATTTATTGAAGAGTTTCCCTGGATGAGGTCTGGTATCTTAAATTAAAATATTTGCCCACCTTACCAAATCAAATTGGTAACGGTGGGCATTGCTGATTAAATTACGCTGGAATAGCTAGATTTACTTACAACTGAGGTCTTGTGACTGGGAATAACCTTTATATTGCTGAGAGCTGGTTCCCATCAAGTAAAACCTGTTCCAATTGTGGACATATTCAAGATATGCCGCTAAAAGAAAAAACTTACAACTGTAAAAGTTATGGACATTCGATGGACAGGGATTTGAACGCAGCAATTAATTTATCATGTTTGGCTAGAGCGTGAAAGCGAACTTCGGGATAGCCGCTCTCATGCTCCCATTGAAGTGAAAAGTAAATGTCTAGACTTGTCTAGTATTTATATAGCAGGTGACTCAAGTGTAAGGTGATAGCGCAATTCACTCTTAATATCTATTTTTTCCGATATTAGAAGCAGCTAATATTTACCTAGAACAACAGCCCAATAAAACCGGGATGATAGTGCGTCCCTCTAATTTAAAAGATATTTTCGTAGAACTAACGGGACGCCAATTAGTTTAACCTCATCCGCCTAAATCACGTAGTAATGCTTCGACTCTGGCGACACCATCAAAATCATTGCGTCGTTGGTATAAGTCACGAGCTTTATTCAGTACGTTGACAGCTTGTTTGGCTTGCCGTCTTTGCTTATACATTGAACCCATTAACTCATAAGTTTGGGCATTATTGCGATCCAAATTGATTGCTTGTTCGTAGGCCCAGCTAGCTGCTTCGTAATCTCCCAAACGAGCTTGAGTAACAGCTAATCCCAAATAAGCATTAACATTATTACGATTTAGTTGAATAGCACGACGGTAAGCTTCTTTTGCTCCTGCCGTGTCTCCCATATTACCTTTGATGTAACCCACAGCGTAGTAAAAATCGCCGTTGTTAGGGGTAATGGCCAGCGCCCGACGATAAGCGGCTAGTGCGGCGGGAAAATTTCCTTGTTGAGCATATAAATAGCCGATACCTGATTGAATCTTCGCATTCTTCGGTTCGAGACTTGCTGCTTGTTGGTAAATGGAGATTGCCCCATTATAATCACCGGCATCGACTAGTCTGCGCCCTTCTTCCAGCATTTGCTTGACTTCTGGAGTCCTGGCTTGTGCCACCAAGACTTGAGCTTGAGCCACTGGGGATATAGTGGCAGCAAAATTACCTAATAACAAAATGCTTACTATAAATGTAATCTGTTTGTACACAGTAAATTTCCTGAGATTCAAGGGAACTTTTTTCTTGTACATTAAAACAGAAATGTTGAGTTTTGAAAACTGTATTTATTCCGTTTTATAAAATATTAATAATTTCTCATCAACACTGTCAGTACTGGTGCTATGAAACCCGAGTTTTTACTGAACTCATCAGTCAGAGCTAGGAGAATGAGCGTATATTCCACAGTATGGTTAAACCAAAATGCTTTGTGAAGATAATTAAGTTAAATTTATACCAGTTGGCAAGTTAAATTTATACCTAAATATCTAAAACTAAGCGCTTTTAAGTAAAAAAAGTGTGATGATATTTATGCAGTAGCATGAGTGGCAAAGGAAAATCAATTTTACTCATAGATAAATTTAGAAGATTGACTCGAGATTCTAGAAGCTGATTTGTTTGATATTCATCCTCATGTGAGAAGTACTATAGGAATCCGGTTTGCTTTTTGAACAAATGACCTACTCTGGAAGTTTCAGTGTAGGGTGGGCAATGCCACGTATAATTCAAAAATCAGATAGTCATCCTATAGATTAGATCTATCTAAACTGCTAAATGTTCCTCTCTTCCTCTGGGTGTTGCTCATTGATGAGATGAATTTTGTTTTGCGCTCCCGTCGCAGAGTGATTAGCCAGAGTGGTATTTTTTATTTCCACATAGAAGCAACTGGCGTTAGCGATGTACCTCTACTCTTAAGCAAGCTACCCGTAGCAGACGCACCAGAAGATGTTTGATAGGGTTTCCCGCTTTCTTCGCGGTTGTTTGAAAAGTTGCAAAATTTACTCAAAACCTCTCTCCAAACCTCTCTTCTACGAGGAGATAGGTTTAAAACACACATTAACTCGTAGGAAAATCGGGGTACTTATTTTTTGTATCAATTCCTTCATTAAAGTTTTTCAGTACCCTTCGGTCGGTAATTTTTTTGGCTGTAATTTACGCACAGCTGTTCATGAGGGACAAATATCCTCACACAAAACAGAGAAAACGGCGTTGAGTAGTTGCCAAATATTCACTTCTGGTTTCCGACCACCAGATTTTGCTACTGGAATTAATGGTTCAAGTATTTCCCCTTTTGTTTGGAAGAGTTTACGGAGGGAAACTTTACTCAATCTTATCTAATACCAATTCAAATTATGTTGGCGACACATACATTATTCGTAAGGGCACAACAATGTAGTGTTACTACCCATCTGTCACATTCTTTGTTCAAATTGGTACAACTTCATCAATGTAGTTAAAGAAGTTTCTCATAATCGAGTAGCTGTAAATGATTAAGAATTACTATAATTGATGAACTGACAAATTATCTAATGAGGGTAAATTATGATTTTGACGACAACTGATGTGGTTCAAGGAGCAGTTATTCAGTCATATTTGGGGATTGTTACGGCTGAAGTCGTTTATGGTAGCAATTTCTTACGGGATTTTTTGGCTAGCATTCGCGATATTGTCGGTGGACGCACTGGTAGCTATGAACGTTTATTTGAACAAGGTCAACGCAAAGCATTACAAGAATTAGAACTACGGGCACAGCGTTTAGGCGCGGATGCTGTAATAGGTATTGAAATTGATACTGGTACAATCAATGTCGATCAGTCAGGAGTGCTGTTATTGATTACTGCCACGGGTACTGCTGTGAAGATGCGTTAGTTTTTCTATAGTGATAAATTCGGTAATAGACCTACTTACTTGCTAATAATTCGTGTAATATTTTTCAATAAAAGTTATTATATAAACATAGTTTTAATTTGTTTACAGGAAATAATTAACTAAAAATTATTCCTACTAAAGATAGAGTATGTAACTCTTTCTGCTGATAGAGAGAAATAATTATATTTAGTAATTTAATTTGAATCAAAAGCAAAAATATAACTGGTAAAAATTTTGCTGAAGCAGTCAGGGAGAAAATAGTTTATGTCATATGTAAATCGGGTAGGAGACCAAGTTATTCCTCCTGAGCCTGTTGTCGCAGGTCGAGTTACTGAATATCACGACCTTGTGCGTTGGGGACCGATCATTTCTGGGGTGTTGGTTGCGTTAGTTACACAATTAATTTTGAGTGCATTATTTGGTGCGATCGGTGCAGGTAATGTTGCAGGTTCAGGCGCACCTAGAAGTATTGCACCTAATGTTGCTAGTAACGTAGGTCTTTGGTCAACGATCGCTTTATTAATTTCCCTGTTTACTGGTGGTTGGGTGACAACTCGTGCTTGTGGGCCGATGAACCGCAACACAGCTTTACTTAACGGCGCGATTCTTTGGGCTACCACTTTAGCGCTTAGCTCTTGGCTATTAGCAAGCGGGGTATCGGGTGCTTTTGGTGTAGCAGCTTCTAACGCCGCAGCAGTTCTCAACCAAACACAACAACCTTTGGGTAATGTGCAACAAAATATACCTAATGTATCTGCTCAACAAGCTCGTGAGATTGCTGCGGCTACCTCTAGAGGCTTGTGGTGGTTTGTATTTGGTTCTTTGTTGGGTTTAGCTGCTTCACTGATAGGAGCAGTTGCTGGCGCTCGCAAACCAAGAACTACTACGTACAATACTTAAAAATAGTCATTGGTCATTAGTCATTGGTCATTAGTCCATTGTCAAGAAATTCTCGGCTGTGGACTATGGACTTTTGACTATTGACTGCTGATAATAGACTCTCTATCGCCCCAGCTATGGCACAATAAAGAACGGTAATCAGAAAAATCTTGATAAGGTAATTTAGTGAGTCCTACTGCTCAAACCACAGCGAGTACGCGACGTGTGGTATTTCCGTTTACAGCAATTGTTGGTCAGGAAGAAATGAAACTGGCCCTGCTGTTGAACGTGATTGACCCCAAAATCGGTGGTGTAATGATTATGGGCGATCGCGGCACGGGCAAATCCACAACTATCCGCGCCCTGGCCGATTTGCTACCGGAAATCTCTGTTGTTGCTAATGACCCCTTCAACAGTGACCCCAATGACCCCGACTTGATGAGCGATGAAGTCCGCCAGCTGTTACAACAGGGAGCATCCATTCCTGTAGTTCCCAAAAAAGTGCAGATGGTAGACCTGCCTTTAGGAGCCACAGAAGACCGGGTTTGCGGTACCATCGACATCGAAAAAGCTTTATCTGAAGGTGTGAAAGCCTTTGAACCGGGACTTTTGGCAAAAGCTAACCGGGGTATTCTCTACGTGGATGAAGTTAACTTACTAGATGACCACCTAGTAGACGTGTTGCTGGACTCCGCCGCTAGTGGTTGGAACACAGTAGAACGGGAAGGGATTTCTATCCGTCACCCAGCCCGGTTTGTGCTTGTCGGTTCTGGTAACCCGGAAGAAGGTGAACTGCGACCCCAACTTCTCGATCGCTTTGGAATGCACGCGGAAATCCACACGGTAAAAGAACCAGCTTTGCGGGTGCAAATTGTCGAGCAACGGGCAGAATTTGACCAAAATCCTCTAGCATTTGTCGATAAGTACCAAACTGAGCAAGAAGCACTACAACAGCAAATTGTCAATGCGCAGAATTTGTTACCACAAGTCACCAGCGACTACGATTTGCGGGTAAAAATTTCGGAAATATGTTCAGAACTAGATGTAGATGGTTTGCGGGGTGACATTGTGACTAACCGCGCCGCCAAAGCCTTAACTGCATTGGAAGGACGCACCGAAGTTACAGTTGATGACATCCGCCGTGTAATTACCCTATGTCTGCGTCATAGGCTACGGAAAGACCCCTTAGAGTCGATTGATTCTGGTTATAAGGTAGAAAAAGCTTTTGCGCGGGTCTTTGGTGTGGAATTACCGGAAAATGATACTGCACAAAAAAACGGCACAGGTCAAATTAAAACTGGTGTTCGGTAATCAGCAAACAGTTAATAGTTATTAGTAAACAATCACATGAGTTTACTAATAACTATTAGCATTATTGAGGAGGTAATTTGATGCCAGAAATCTGCCGTTTTTACAGTATTATAGTCCAAGTATCGCAAAGGGCGGGGTTTCCCCAGCCCTACGAAGTATTAATCACAATTAGTTAAATACACCACTAGAACCCGATCGCGTTCGTACTTAAGTCTGTGAATTAGAATTAAGCTGATTGCGCACTTTTTCAAAGCTAAAAGCTGCTGCGCCAAAAGTTACTAGCATTACTCCCAAAATTTGCACAAATTCTAAATTTTCTTGAATTAGCAAACCAGCAAAAATCACTGTTAAAAATGGGACACTTGCACCGATAATTGCTGAACGAGGTGCGCCTAGTTGACGAATGCCAACATTATTGCAGACGTAACCAAACAGAGTTAGTACACCTAAAATAAAAGCACATAAAATAACTTCTAACAATTGAGAAGGTTCAAGTACTAAGCTTAATTCCCCAGGAAAGGGAATCATTAAGCCAATTAAGCTCAACAGCAACATGGTAGCGAAGTTAATCACAGTAAAGGACACTGGATGCAATTTGCTAGCACATATTCTGGTGAGGATGACGTAAACAGCAAAAGCTACTCCTGATAAAATCGCTGTAGTACTTCCGAGGGGAACATTACCAACAGAAATACTACTAGCACCGCCCAAAATTAGTAATTCACCACAAAAAACAGCACCAATGGCTGCATAGCGGAATCCGCTGGGGCGATCGCGGAACAAAAACCAAGATAAAAGTCCGCTAATTACTGGATAGATAAAGAAAAGTGCGATCGCCATTCCGGTTGTGACTTGGGCGATGGCTACATAAATCAGCACTTGCGATAAAAACAAAAAGCAGCCACTAGCGATAGACAACTGTAAAATCTTGATTGTCTTGCTATTGCTGGAAGTAGAACTTTTGCGTACTGAGCTAAATAGAGTTTGCAAGTCTTCCCAGACTCGTGGATGCATCATCGGCGCTAACATCAACATTAGTGGTACAACCACCAGCAACCGCAGCATCAAAATTAATAACACATTACCTAAAGTTGGTAATAGCAATCGTTCTACTTGCACTCCCAAAATTTCCGCACCTTGCTGGAAAATCACCTTAATAGCTACGTTGTAAAGCGATGAAACCACCGTTGACAACACAATCAGCAAGAAACCTATCTGAATAGACGATAAGGTTGAGGAGCCAGGTAAAGGTAGTGATGGGGGTGCTACTCTCTGTTTGGGCGATGGTAAAACCGGCTCCGATTTAGTTTTACTCGCCGACAAATCATTGGAGATGACTGAAATTGGCTGATTGGGGCTGGCTGGTGGGGGTGTGGCTTTTGGTAACTCAAAAGAAGGTTCAGGTGCAGTTTCACTCTCTGATAACTCTGGGGAAAGCACAGAAATTGTTTCAGAATTGTTGCTGCTGAATGCTGTTGATGTTACTTCCGTTGATGGTAAAGAAGGTTCGGATGTAGTTTCACTTTCTGATAATTCTGGGGAAAGCACAGAAATTGGTTCAGAGTCGTTGCTGCTGAATGCTGTTGATGTTGCTTCCGTTGACGCTAAAGAAGGCTCTGGTGTAGTTTCACTCTCTGATAATTCTGAGGAAAGCACAGAAATTGGTTCAGAGTCGTTGCTGCTGAATGCTGTTGATGTTGCTTCCGTTGACGCTAAAGAAGGCTCTGGTGTAGTTTCACTCTCTGATAATTCTGAGGAAAGCACAGAAATTGGCTCAGAGTCGTTGCTGCTGAATGCTGTTAATGTGACTGGCGCTGATAGTAAAGAAGGCTCTGGTGTAGTTTCACTCTCTGATAATTCTGGGGAAAGCACAGAAATTGGTTCGGTGACATTTTCCTTTGCTGGTAAGACAGTTGCTTCCAGTGGTGTGGCGAAAGTTTCCGACTGTGAAGTAGTTTTATTCTCTGAAGATTCTACAGCCGCTTGGCTGCTCATCTGTTGTGAATCGGGGGAAGATTGCCAAGCAATCTGCTGCTGTTGGGGAAGTTGTAAAACTGTGGTTGGTGAGATAACTGCTTGCTGCTCAGGTAATTGCAATACAGTCGGTGGCGATACTTGTGTGGCTTTTAGTGGAGTTTTTGCAATTGTTTTTTCCAGTTCTTGCAAACGGTTAATTAACTCCGCTATAATTAATTCCCCTTGCTGTTGTTGACCGTGCATCCGAGACAACTGTTGGGAAAGATTGCTTTGGTAGTTCTTTAGCTCTTGTTGCAGCGAGTTAAAGGTGATAGTCAGGCTATCATCCAAGGAACCTAGCATCTGCTCCACATTCTCATTGTTCTTCCCTTCTGCCAATGCTTGTCTGGCGGAAGAGTTTTTCTCTATTGATTGTGATTGGTTAGCTAAAGTCGTCAGCGAAGATTGGAGTTGGGAAGATATATGTTTTGCCAAAGCTTCTGCTAACTGACGAATTAACACCTGCTGTTCGCTGATTTGACGCGCCTGTTGTAACTGTTCTTTTTCATCAAGCAGTTGATTAATATCATCGCTTAAACGATTTTTTTCCCCCTGAAGCCGCTTTACTTCTTCCTGCAATGATCTCAGTACGTGCTGCTGAAGATTTTCCAAATCCTCAACAACAGCCCAAAGAGCATTTTCAGCGGCTCTGGATAAATCGCCTCTAACTCGTGGGTTGTCTGGTTGCTTCTCAAATCGCCCCATTAGCTTTTAACCTCTAACACCTTGACGATAAAGCTGCTTCCCGTATAACTGCTTGGCTTTCATAGTATATTTCCGAGAGTTTGTCAGATAAACCAAAAATTTTAACAGGACTTACGCATATCAACGTAATTTTGTCATGCTCAACACAGAGTTGGCAAAGCATACAATTTAGGTTATTACTTACGAAAGTGTGTTTTTTTCAGCCTCATAGGTAAATATCCTGTCAGTCTTAATTCAACCATTTATATTTTTAGCAGGATTTTTTCGGGATAAAAAATTTGACCAGAAAGGATGAACGATGAAGGATTAAATTTTATACTCCATATTTATCCTTCATAGATCATTTGACTGCAAATCAATACGTATTCTTTTTATACAAATAGAAATTGTTAAATACTTGTGAATGAATACTTCGGTAAGCTGTCACGCATCTAATTTGCAGATTATTTAGTGTTTACTGCTGACGGTTAACAGTCAACACTTCCAGTGAGCTTCAGTGCGGCGCAGTCAACAGTCAACTAACCTCATGAGTAATTGTGTAATTTAAAGGCGTAATAGCTTACTACCTACAAAGTTGTCTCAATTATTAAACTGATAGCGGTTCTCAGTTAAATTAACTACAGATAAACACAGATAAATTTGTATTTCAGCAGACTAGGAAATACTATATCGATTAATTCGCCTTGAATGTAACTTAAGCGACAGTTTATATCTGGAAGCGGGATTAAATTATTGTTTTGCGCGAATTCAGAATCTTGCTACCCTCTGGAAAATATTCTAATGAATTAGCCAGGATTGTGCAAAAAACATTTGACGGTTGACTATTGACTTTTGACTAGTAATTTTTAGAGAAAAATTATCTTGGCAATGCTAAAGATCGCAGCACTGAGGATGGCGCTGATTGGGACTGTAATTAGCCATGCAGCGGCGATACCCTGTAGAGTTTGGAATTGAATCGACTTGAGATTTTGCACTAGTCCAATCCCAACCACACCACCAACAAGGGCATGGGAGGTGGAGACGGGTAAACCTAAACGAGAGGCGATTAAGATAGTCGTGGCGGTGGCGAGTTCGGCACAAAATCCACTACTAGGTTGCAAGGAAATAATATTTTCGCCAATTGTGGCAATAACTTTTTTACCCCAGATGGCTAAACCAGCAACAATTCCCACACCGCCCAGGATTATAATCCAGATGGGGATGGTGATGCCATTTATGGGTACGCTACCAGTTTGATTAATATAAACGATCGCAGCCAGCGGCGCGATCGCATTCCCCACATCATTGGAACCATGAGCAAAGGCAACAAAGCAAGCACTCAGCAATTGAAAGCGAGCAAATAATTGCTCAACTTGATTTTGGATTTTGGATTTTGGATTTTGGATTGTATTTTGATCTAATTGTCGCCAGCTATAGAAAGTCAGTCCAACGGCGGCGACTGCACCTGTAAATATGGGAATATCGTAAGCGGGTAGATTAAACCCAAATTGGTCAATCAAAAAATTTGTTAGCGGTTGAGTCAGGGATGGGAGGACAATCACGCCAAATGTTCCTATTAATAGCGCACTCAACCAGGGAAGCCACTCATTTAACTGCACCAGTTGATTAGGTTGGTCTAAAATCCAGCGCTTGATTTGACTATAGAATAAAGCCGCGATCGCACCACTAATTATTGGCGTTAAAATCCAGCCAATGGTAATTGAGCCGATGGATGACCAATCAATCGCACCGACTCCCAAAGCTACCCAACTAAAACCTGCGATCGCACCGACAACTGCATGAGAAGAGGATACAGGCAAACCTCGTGACGTGGCAATTTGTAGCCACACCCCAGAGGCTAGTAACACTGTCACCATCCCCATAACTAAAATTTGGGGTGTAGCCGCAAATAAGGCGGGGTTAGCCACTTTCGTCGCCAGAGTTTCCGTTACCTCTTGACCAAACAATACCGCACCTGCAAACTCTAACACCCCAGCAATTATTAACGCCTGTTTCAACGTCACAGCTTTGGAACCAACAGATGTTCCCATTGCGTTAGCAACATCGTTAGCACCAAGGTTAAAGGCGACGTAGAAAGCGAGGAGGGTGACGAGGGTGAGGGTGATTGGCATACTGTTCATTTGGTCTGGATACCATGTAGACGTAGAAGGATTTTTGCTAACAACGAACAACTAAAACTTAGGTGCATTGAAATATTTCAGTCTGTTGCTAATGAGAATAAATGGGTGATCAAAGCCTTAGAAGTTGCACCAGATCATATTCATTTACTGGTCGAATATGACCCGCATCATTCAATATCTCAAGTGGTTAAAGCTTTTAAGGGTCGGTCGTCAAGATATTTAAGGCAAGAGTTTCCAGAAGTAAGCTCTCTATTCTACTCAAGCAGGATGAAAATAATTGTAGATTTCTTGAGCTAAACGTGGGCCGATGCTAGGGACTTGGGCTAGTTGTGCGGGTGTTGCTTGGCGAATATAATCAACAGAGCGGAAATGTCCTAACAGCAGCTTTTGGCGATGGTGTCCTAAGCCAGGAATTTCATCTAAACGCGATCGCTTTAATTTGTCACTACGCTGTTGGCGATGGAAACTGACAGCAAAACGATGGGCTTCATCTCGCAATCTTCGCAACAGTTGTACCCCTGGTTGTTCTGCATCGGTTTCTAAAGGTTGAGATTCTCCAGGTAAAAAAATCTCTTCTCGTCGCTTCGCTAAACTCACAACGCGCAAGTCTTCTAATAAGTTCATTTCTTGTAAAATAGCGACAACCGATGATAATTGACCTTTACCGCCATCGATCATCACTAAATCCGGCCAGTCAGGATTTCCGACACGTTGTAATTGCGGATCTTCAATATATTTGCGAAAGCGACGCTGAATAACTTCCGCTAAACTGGCGAAATCATCTGAATGTCCGGCTGTAACTGTGGGATTTTTAATTTTGTAGTGGCGATAGTACTGTTTAGCTGGTAACCCATCAATAAATACTACTTGGGAAGCGACTGCATTCGACCCCTGAATGTGGGAAATATCATAACCTTCAATGCGGTGGGGTAAGTCGGGTAAATCGACAATCGCGGCTAAATCTTGCATTGCTTGCTGGTTGCGATCGCCCAATTTTTGCATTCTTTGCAATTCATATTGAGCATTGCGCTCTACCATCTCAATTAATTCTGCCTTAGTTTGGCGCTGAGGAGCTAAAATTGTGACTTTTCGTCCTTTACGCTGAGTTAAGACATCTGCTAAGATTTCCGCCTCTGGTAACTCATGCTGTACCAAAATTTCTATGGGAATTTCTACTGCGTCAGCAGTTTGGTAGTGTTCTTCTAAAACTCGTTGTAAAATAGCACCAGGTTCAGCGTGGGCATCCGCTACAAATGCCAAGCGTCCGACTAATTGCCCAGCCCGAATTTGAAATAATTGGATGTAAGCGAGTTGTTCATCTCCTGCCAAGGCTATCGCATCCCGCGAAACTGTATCATCTGGTAAGGATACTTTCTGCTGTGCGGTCAGCGATTTTAACCCAGCTATTTGATCGCGAATCCGCGCTGCTGACTCAAAATTCAACGCTTCGGCGGATTTCTCCATCTGCTGTGTCAAAATCTCAATCAATTCTTGAGTTCGCCCTTGAAATACCATCGCCACCTTCTGCACAGTTTTACGGTATTCTTCCGGTGAAATTAGCTGTTGACATACTCCCGGACAGCGTCCTAAATCATAATTTAAACAAGGACGGTCTTTAAATAGTGGTTGTGGCCGTTGTCGCAGGGAAAAAATCCGCTTTGATATGCGTAATATCTCCCGTAATAAACCTGCATCTGTATATGGCCCGTAAAACTTATCTTTTTCCTTACCTAATTGGCGTTTGCGGGTGATAAAAATTCGTGGATAATCTTCTGACCAAGTGATGCAAACATAGGGATATTTTTTATCATCCTTGAGCAGCACATTAAAATATGGCTGGTGCTGCTTGATCAAATTGGCTTCCAGCGCCAAGGCTTCTGCTTCAGAATCCGTAACAATAAATTCAATTTCTGCCACTTGTTTTACCATTGTGGCAATGCGATCGCTTTTGTTGTAGCCATCACGGAAATAGGAACGCACGCGCGATCGCAATTTCCGCGATTTCCCGATGTAGATAATGCGATCGTCTGCGTCTCGCATAAAATAAACACCTGGTTCCGCCGGGATTTCGGCTAGACGGTTTTCCAGGCGTTCAGTATCTTTAAGCAGTGTTTGAGCAACTTTTATCACGACAAAATCTAGGTAAATTAACAATCCACCTATTTCTATTTTAAAGAAAATATATTTTTTTGTGTCAATTTCCTAAGTCTCGGATGAAGTCAGCTGAAGACTGAAGGCTGAACTATGAAGTATGAAATTCCCCTTAGTCATTTGTGTTTAAAAATAACAAATGACTAGTAACGAGGACTTACGCAAAAATCATCCCAAAGCCTTGATATGCTGTAGGGGCAATTAATGAATTGCCCCTACATTCCGTACTTAATGCGTAAGTCCTAGTTACTAATGAAAGTAGAGCGATCAAGACGCTAATTTTTCTTCAATTATCATCGTTAGCTCTTTCAGATTGACAGGTTTCACAAAATAGTGAGCAGCGCCCAAATTCATTGCTCGTTCTCGATCGTCCCTAAAAGCAAAGGCTGAAACTACAATGATCGGTATCGGTGATAAAACCGGATTATGCTGGATTTTTTCTAGCAATGAATAACCATCAATGTCGGGTAATTTTAAATCCAATAATATTAACTCCGGCTGGAATTTATTGACAGTTGAGAATAAAGCAGAGCCTACCGACAAACTGTGGACATTGTATCCACAGTAACTTAGATAGTCGCTCAGCAACATTCTATTTACATCATTATCCTCAATTAGCAAAATTCGTCTAAGTCGTTGGGACTTTAAACGCTGATTTATAGGGAGTAATTGTGCTGTCATTGTTAGTTATAATTTGTTATCAAACCCTGACTTTCTGTTAAAAAAATTAAACAAAACTCCTTATAAAGTATTAGGAAGATAGCCAATTTACTTCATGAATGTCGGTAATATTTCAATAAATTGAACTTAGCTTTTGTTTAATTACGCTTTATATTATTATCCTAAAAAGGATCTAATTAAAAAATTAATAATTTCTTTAACTCTTTTTGTGGTAATTTATGATAATAAATAAATTGGTGTATTTTCCGCTATTTTTGCCCACTGGCATCAACAATAGTCAATGGTTAAGAGTCCAGAGTCAATAGTCCAGAGTCGAGAGTGGAGAATTTATTGACCAATGACCAATGACCAATGACTATTGACTCCATGCTCCTACAGGAACTCAGCAATTCTCTCAACAGCAGTTTCTAAAATAGGTGGCTCGTGTACTAAGGCAAAGCGAACATACCCTTCACCAGATTTGCCAAAGCCAGCACCAGGGGCTGCTGCTACTCCAGTCTTTTTAACTAGTTGCGTACAAAACTCTTGGGAATTATGACTCCAAGTAGTTGGCAATTTTGCCCAAATATACATTGTGGCTTTGGGTGTGGGAACTTGCCAGCCAATACGATGTAAAGCACTAATGAATGTATCACGACGTTGGCGGAAGGTCGCCACAGCTTTTTCCACTCCGATTTGGGGACCACTCAAAGCGGCGATCGCACCATTCAAAATTCCCCGATACTGATTAAAATCAACGGCTGCTTTGACTTGACGTAAAGCCCGAATTAATTCGGCATTACCAATGGCATAGCCAATCCGGAAGCCACCCATATTGTAGGATTTGGAAAGGGTGAACAATTCAATCGAGATGCTTTTATCTGGGTCAGCTTGCAGAATTGAGGGAACGAGGGACAAATCTGAGTTGATTAACAGTCCCCTGTTCTGGTCTTCTGCAAATACCAAATCTACGTAGGGAAAGTCGTGAACCAGGGCGATATTATGCTGCTGACAAAAAGCTACTGCTTCTTGGAAGAAAGCTAAAGGAGCGATCGCGGAAGTAGGATTGTGGGGATAGCTTAAAACCATCATCCGCGATTGTGCCAACACAGGAGCGGGAATATCGTTAAATACGGGTAAAAAATCATTTTCTGCCCGTAATGGCATCGGGTAGATTTGACCGCTAGCTAAGTATACTCCCCCAGCATGGGAGGGGTAGCCTGGATCGAGCAACAGGGCAAAATCTCCAGGGTTGAGTAATGCTAGGGGCAAATGCGCTGTACCTTCTTGGGAACCAATTAACGGCAATACCTCAGTTTCCGGATCGACTTTTATACCAAATTTCTTTTCGTACCAATTAGCCGCCGCTTGGCGAAAGCCTTGAGTTCCGTGAAACAGCAAATAGCCGTGAGTACTAGGATCATAAAGCGACTGAGCGATCGCTTCAATCACATGAGCTGACGCTGGTAAATCAGAAGATCCTAAAGACAAATCAATTAACTCTCGGCCAGCAGCCAAAGCTACAGCCTTGGCTCTGTCCATATCTGCAAATACATTAGATTGCAGGGGTTGTAAACGCTTTGCAAATTCCATATTAATCAATGGTCAATTGTCATTAGTCATTAGTCATTAGTCATTAGTCAAAAAGCTCTGAACTTTAGACTATGGACTATTGACTATAGACTATTGACTGTGGAATGTGGACACTTGACTATAGA
Source organism: Calothrix sp. NIES-2100 (assembly GCF_002368195.1). Lineage (GTDB taxonomy): Bacteria > Cyanobacteriota > Cyanobacteriia > Cyanobacteriales > Nostocaceae > Aulosira. Next base: position 9,638,397 of record NZ_AP018178.1, read on the forward strand.
CTAATTACTGTTTAAATGTGGATCTAAAAGGCTGAGTAATTTGTCTTTACCAATGACTCCTTCAAAAGATACCAATATTTCTTCGCCTTTAATTAGCCTGAGAGCAGGTACGCCTTCCACTTGGTATTGCTTAACAGTCAGTGGGTTGGGGTCAATTTCCATTTTAACAACCTTGAGGCGATCGCTGTACTTGGTAGCCGCAAGGTTGATCAGTGGTGACATAAGTTGACAAGGCCCACACCAAGAAGCCCAAAAGTAAACCAATACTGGCAGATCGGCTGTCAAAACTTCGGTTTCAAACTCAGCATCAGTTATGGTGATTACACCTTTACTCATTGCAGTCTCCATCAGGTAGCATCGATCAAAGTGGGCACACAAAATACTGTATCCCAATCTGAGTGCTGAGTTAATAGTTAATGGTCAATGGTCAATGGTCAATGGTTAATGGTCAATGGTCAATGGTCAATGGTCAATGGTCAATGGTCAATGGTTAACGTGAGTTCGATGCATAAAATGTATGACTGTAGACTGTGGACTATTGACTGTTGACTGTTGTAGGGGCGGGTTCACAGATATCCTCGTGGATCAACAATGATCTAAATAAACCCGCCCCTACAGACTGTGGACTACAGACTGTGGACTATTGACTGTGGACTATTGACTGTGGACTATTGACTATGGACTATTGACTGTAGACTATTAAAGCGAAATCCCACAACCAAAAGGCGTGGGACTAGCGAAAATTAAGTTATGCAAAAAGTTACATCTGATCTAGTTGTTTGCGTAAGGATTCCAACTCAGCATCTACCACTTCATTAGACTTAGGAGAAGTGGTTTGTTGTTGTGGTGGTAATTGGGGTTGATTGGGTGAACTAGCAGGGCCCAAGGTCATCTGGGCTTTCAAGGCTGCTAATTCATCGTCAACATCACTACCAGCTTCCAAAGCGGCAAATTGGCTTTCCAGATCTGCACTAGCCAACTCTCCTGCTGACTGAGCGCGCGCTTCTTGCATCAAGACTTTTTCTTCCATGCGCTCAAAAGCCGACATTGCACTGCTGGTATTCATCCCACTTACCATGTTTTGCAGTTGCTCTTGGGCTTTAGCAGTGGTAATCCGGGCTTTGAGCATTTCTTTCTTGGTTTTGGCTTCAGAAATCTTGCTTTCTAGCTGGATGAGGTTGCGCTTGAGGGTTTCAACTTGAACGTTTTGCTGATCTAGGCTAGTTTTGAGAGCAGTGCCAGTTTCGGTGTAAGTTTTTTTGCGTTCCAGGGCTTGCCTTGCTAGGTTCTCATCACCTTTTTGCAGGGCTAGTTGGGCATTGCGCTGCCATTTATTGATTTCATTTTGGGCATCATTGTACTGCTTTTCAGTGCGTTTTTGTGCAGCGATCGCTTGAGCAACACCCTGACGTAGCTGTACTAAGTCTTCCTGCATCTCCAGGATGGCTTGTTCCAGCATTTTTTCAGGATCTTCAGCTTTATTGACCAGGTCGTTGAGGTTAGCACTGACTACTCGCTTAATACGATCAAATAATCCCATATGTTTTTTGTTTCCTTGTGTTGTTTACGCAATTTGTTGGTCAGTTAAGCTTTTTACTGTTTAATAGCTACTTATTCCAATGTAATCTTTCCGGCTGAGAACAGTACCGCCCAACACCCCTTTATTGTTAAGATATACTCCCGCTTAGGTAATTGCCCAATCATGTCGGATCTTCACTTTTGGGTAACTGCTGTTGTACTACTGTGCTGTTGGCATCATGGAAAACCTGCTCTTTCATTGCTGCTAGTTCGGCATCAATAGTATTTGTCGATTCCAAAGCGGCAAATTTTTTTTGTAAGTCGTCGCCGCCCAGTTGTGCTATAGCTTCCGATTGCGCCTCTAGGAGCAAAACCTTTTCTTCCATCCGCTCAAAGGCATTTAAGCTGCTGGTAGCGGAAACTCCATTGAGCATTTCCTGAAGTCGAGCAGATGCTTCAGCTGATCGCGCCCGGGCAATATACAGATCTTTTTTAGTTCGCAGTTCGGCAATTTTTAACTCCAGCGTCCGCATGTCTTTTTTGAGTCTTTCTACTAAATCGGTTTGCTCTGTCTTTTGATTAAAAAGAGCTTGGGCAGTTTCTTGGTAAACTCGACGTTTGGTGAGAGCTTCCCGTGCTAGAGTTTCGTTACCTTGTTGCAGTGCCAGTTGGGCGCGACGATACCATTCTTCGGCTGTAGACTGGGCAGCAGTAGCTTGGCGTTCGGTACGTTTTTGAGTAGCGATCGCACCTGCAACTCCCCGCCGCAATTGCACTAAATTTTCCTGCATCTCCAAGACGATTTTTTCCAAAATCTTTTCTGGATCTTCCGCACTGCTGAGCAAACTATTAACATTAGCGCGCAACACCCGCAGGATACGCTTCATCACTTCCATGTCGGATCTCCATTCACTTTTTGCCAATTAATAGTAGGGGGATGAGGGGCAGGGGGGATGAGGGGGGATGAGGGAGACAAGGGAGACAAGCACAGAAGTCTGAGCGCCGGCGTCCGGCGCTCAGAACTTCGGGGAGACAAATAACTATTGTCCAATGCCCCATGCCCCATACCTCTTTATGGCTGCTGCACTCTAGCTTGAATTCCGTTTTTCTGTAGTAGTTCCAGCTGTTTTTGCACTTCCTTTTGCGTTTTCAAAGCACCCAGATAAATCAATTTGTTATCGGGTGATAAATAAGCATCAGGAACTACTCGCCGTGCCGAGGCAAAAGAGCGCTCATTTTGATTATCGATGACTACATGATAAAAACCATCTGCTGAGGGTTTGAGTTGTGGATTGAGTTCAGTTTGGGTGGCGGTTGGGGAGTTAGGCGCTACAGGCGAATTGCTCGGAGCCAACGGCTGCACCTGAGGTGATGGCGCTACTGCGATCGGATTTATCGGTTGTGGGGAAGATAATTCTCCGGGGGGTTTAACTGGGGGAGCAACTGTTTGTGCTGGCACAGGGTTAGGCAATATTCGGGGGGTTGCTGGGGCTTTGGGGTTTAAGGCCACAACATCATTTGGATCATTAACTTCTGGAAACTCTTTAGCTGCTAGATTGGGATATTTAGGTATGGGTGTAAGTAATGGCTCAGGCTGCTCTGGGGAATTACTAACAACTCCTGTAGTATTTTCCGTAGTAGGGTTAGAGGATTTAGGATTAAATAATTTACTGATATTGAACTGAGTCAAACCTTTGGGATTGAATATTACGTATCCTAAAGTCAGACTTGCTACTAACAGCAGTAGCATAGAACCTATACCCAAAGGTGAAAGTATACCATCGTTAGAACTGCTGGCCTGTTTCGTTTTTGGTTGATCGTCTGTCACACTGCGCAGCAGTGCTTCACTAGATTCTAAATAATCATCAGGCTCTTTAGGGGTTTCATCTGTCTGTAAGAGAGTGTCATCCTGAACAGCCTGCTTTGTAGGTATGATACTACTCTCCGGTTTGGTTGGGGGTGGGGGTGGTGGTGGTGGTGTTGGTGTTTGGGTATCTTCCGGGGTGGAAGATAACAGCAGATGATCCATGTCATCCAACTGTGCCGTATCTGTACCTGCTGCCATTGCTGGAGTATCAGATATTACAGATTCTGGGATATTGGGTTTGATTTCTGCTGCTTGAGATTGCTCTAAGATGGCAGCAGCGATCGCTTGCGGTGAACTACCGACATAACTAATTACACGCGCAGGGTTTGCTAGCCTAGCATTGTTGCGTGTGCGTCGATATCTAGCTAACTCTTGATCTAGCTGTACTTCTAAACTCGCCAGTGCCGCTTTTAGTACTGGCTTTAAACTAGGTGTTTTAGACAGTTGAGACTGGGAATCTATTTGCGGATTGTGACTCATTGCCTGCTCCATAAAACTGATACAAAGCCGGACATATACAAAAGATGAATGTTTACTTTCTGCTGCTTGGGGGACTGTTAACAGCAATGAATCTTTATCTTAAATCAGCAATTCAAGTCCCGCTATACCAATGTTAAAGGCAGATGAATTGCCTATTACAAACGAGACACCCCTTACTCAGTATCGAGCAAAAGCGTTTCGGCGGCAAAGTGGCAGTAGAGTTTTTAACAGTTTGTATGATATTGTTCTTAATAAAAATTAAATCAAAAAATGATTGTCTACGAAGCAAAAGCAACAGCAAGATTCATAGCAGTTACTCAAGGTAAATTAAGTCTTGATAACTGCTATTTTTTTCAGTAACTCTTGCTGACAGTATGGGATAGATGGTTACTATCTTGTTGTGCCGAGTGTTCCCAAAGTCGTGTTAGGCTTTTTTGACAAGATGTCTTTTGAATCAGTTAATGATATTTTAGGTGTTCTGGAAAAGCAGGCTAAATGGCAAGAACAACCTTTTCAACGCTTGCTACAAATTTGGCCGGAAGTTGTCGGAGTAGCCGTTGGCGCACATACTCGACCATTGTCGATTCAGCGTGATGTTTTACGGGTTGCGACTTCTAGCGCTGCTTGGGCGCAAAACTTGACTTTTAAACGTCAGACCCTAATTGTGAAGTTGAATGAAAAACTGCCGACGTCTTTGGTAGATATTCGCTTTTCTACTGCTGGGTGGCAATCTTCTCCAGAAGAGAAAAAGTCGCAACCAACGGTTTTACCATCTGAACATCCTAGTTATGTAGGTGATTTGAGTACCTCTAAGAGCGTTCTCATACCCAATACTATGAATCCAAAGGCAGCTTTTGGGCATTGGTCTAAGGTAATACAAGAGCGATCGCATAGCTTACCCCTTTGTCCCCAGTGTCAATCTCCCACCCCACCAGGTGAACTCCAGCGTTGGGATGTCTGTTCTTTTTGTGCTGCCAAGCAATTGTAAATGGGCATTGGGCATTGGGGAGCCACTGCGTTGGACGGGTTTCCCGGCTTGTAGACGCGGAGCGGCTTCCCGCAGGGTAGCAAGTGGCGTCATTGGGCATTTCTTATTTATCTCCCTTGTCCCCCCTGTCCTCCTTGTCCCCTTGCTCCCCTACCCCCAGGTCATTGAGCGTAGCTGAAGTGCTCCCTCCTGCCTCTCGTACCTTCCTAATCTTCAATTACTATTTTCTCTTCAAGCATCTTAATTTTTCTTTATATTTCTGTGTTTATTTGTATCCGAAATTGGGATAAATAATAATGTTTAAGATTTTTAGAACAGCTTTTTACTCAAAACGTTGGATTGTAAATATTGTTTCGAGAGCTTACTGCCAAAGGAAACTAATGGTAGCAACTAGCTCAAAATCCTATAAAATCACCATTCCCAAATGACTATGACCCACCCCTGAGAATTTCATGTTGAAGTTATAAATTATTTTTCAGAAGATTGCTAAATTACTATTGTGAGTTTTGTAGATGTAGTTAATGCATCTCAGAACTTCTATAGTCAGGCCTGCTGGAATATTGTTGTGATCTGACTTTAAAGGGACTCAGGCAAGAAAAGATTATTAGCAAAAATACTTGCTAATTTGAATTCAGCATCATTGATGCTGTACTAGCTTGGTGCGGCTATCCGCAAAAATCATAGTAAAGCAGGCGATGAAATAAACCAACTATTGGCAATCTCTGATACCTGCGCCCATAGACAAGTACAAATTACCAATTAGGAATTATGGATTCTTAGGCGGAGTTACTAGTACAGCACAGCGTAAATAGCGCAAAGTTGGCGGTGTCGGTTTCCGTCCCGCCAAACTTTGTAAGAGAAACCTACCATTTCAAACAGGCACAAGCCTTGATATATTAACTTTTTCATTTTTGAATGCGTGACTTTTGACGAACGCAAAGCGGTACTAGTCTTTTATCAACTAGATAATTGTTGGTGCAATTACGCCGAAAGTCTGATAAAAAGCGGGTTTACTATACCTTAAATCCTATGTCTTAAGGAATAGATTAACATGTCAAATAAATCCAAATGTCTTATTTTAGCGTTGATCCCCAATTGTTTTTAGTCAAAATTTAGCATGTCTATACTCTAATAAACATTGAAAAATATAACGCAATTCTAAAAACATTCTAAAGCTAATTTTTGACTGGGGATCGCTAAAACCTATACCAATTAATGAGTTTTGGCTTTACTACGTATTTATATCTAGAAGCAAAATATAGAGATATAAATTAGCCCTAAATGCGACTAAAAGATGAACCCAAATGAAACCAAATAAATTTTTGACATCTGCTTGTAGATATTGTCGCCATTACCAACCAGAAGGTCGCCGTGGTGGAACGTGCCAACAGTTAGGGGCCCCAGTTCAAGGAACTTGGAAAGCTTGTTCGTTAGCACTACCACCTTTTGCACCTTCTTGGGAAAGTTTAGAAGGTGCTTGGAGTTTACCAGATGCAACACCAGTTATGGTTGCATCTCAAACCCTGGGTTCAGATTTAGAAAATACTACTCTTGTTCCAGTTGCAGAAACTCCTGTTTGTACTGCTGAACAAGCGAAAATAGAGACAGTACTAATTTAACCATCTTTTTATTCCCGACTGATACCAATTTTGGATTTGACGAAAAGTTGAGTCACTAAGTTAGACTGGTTCCCCGACTAGGGCAAACTTTTCCAGACAGGTTTTGGGTTGAAAATACTTATAGTGAGAACGTTTGGTTTATGGAAACATTCACTATTGCATCCAAACTGGTATGAGTTTGTATTCTGCTTGAAATTAATATTTGTCTTTAAAATTGTTGGTGCTGTAAATCTTGACTTCTCAAAAATCGCCCCTGTTAACAGGGGTGATTTTTGCAATATTTAAGGTAACCAAGGAAAATCACGAAAATTTGGGGGACGTTTTTCTAAAAATGCTTGTTTGCCCTCTGCTCCTTCTTGTGTCATGTAATAAAGTAAAGTGGCATTACCAGCGAGTTCTTGTAAACCAGCTTGTCCGTCACAATCAGCATTTAAGGCGGCTTTGAGACAGCGAATGGCGATGGGACTTTTTTCTAACACTTCTTGCGCCCATTGAATACCTTCAGCTTCTAATTGTTCCACTGGTACGATTGTATTAATTAAACCCATATCTAGGGCTTGTTGGGCGTTATATTGACGACAGAGAAACCAAATTTCTCTAGCTTTTTTTTGTCCGACGATGCGGGCGAGGTAGCTAGCGCCAAATCCACCATCAAAACTACCGACTTTCGGGCCAGTTTGCCCAAAAATAGCATTATCAGCTGCAATAGTCAGGTCACAAATTAAGTGGAGGACATGACCACCACCGATCGCATATCCTGCTACTAGAGCAATCACAACTTTTGGTAATGAACGAATTAGGCGTTGCAAGTCAAGTACGTTCAGCCGGGGTACGCCATCCTCGTCTAAATAACCGCCATGACCCCTGACACTTTGATCGCCACCTGCACAGAAAGCGTATTTACCATCTGTATGGGGGCCTGCTCCAGTAAATAAGATTACGCCAATAGAAGTATCTTCGCGGGCATCACAAAAAGCATCATACAGTTCAAAGATAGTTTTGGGGCGGAAAGCATTGCGTTTATGGGGACGATTGATGGTGATTTTAGCAATGCCATCGATTTTTTGATACAGAACATCTTCGTAGGTTTTGGCTGTTTCCCAATTAATTTCCATTGATGTGGAGTCCGCTATTGTGCTTGAGAATTGTATCGTGGACTTAGGAACATGCGATCGCTTGCAGAGCAATTAGCGAAGAAACAGGTGGAAGGGAGACAAGGGAGACAAGGAGAGAAGTCTGAGCGCCGGCGTCCGGCGATCAGAACTTCGGAGGGACAAGGAGGACAAATGACTAATGACTAATGACAAACTAGGAACAGTGCAAGTGCCACAGTTGTCCTATTCTGGAGATGGTTAATATTCTTCGTGGGTGAGATTGTGTTTTTCAGTGTTGTTATACCAACGTATAATCGCCAACCAATTTTAGAAAAGTGCCTCCGCGCTTTGGAAGTACAGGAATTTGCTTTGTCAACTGCGATCGCAGGTTACGAAATTGTTTTGGTAGATGATGGTTCTACGGATAGCACTTTGGAATGGTTAGCAGCCCATAAAGAGGAATTTCCCCATGTGCGATGTTTTGAACAAGACCATAAAGGCCCAGCTGCGGCGCGGAATTTGGGTGTAGAACAAGCACTAGGTGACACGATTATCTTTATTGATAGCGATCTAGTCGTACTGGAAAATTTCTTACAATCCCATGCTGATGCACTGGTACAGGGACAAAAGCGTTTAGCAAGCGATCGCTTTTTTACTTATGGTGCAGTGATTAATACTTGTAATTTTGAAAACCCTACCTCTGAACCTTATAAAGTCACAGATTTTTCAGCGGCTTTTTTTGCTACGGGAAATGTAGCAATTCCCAAACATTGGCTAGAAAAAGCTGGACTGTTTGACACTAGCTTTCAACTTTATGGCTGGGAAGATTTAGAACTAGGCGTGAGGCTGAAAAATCTCGGTTTACAACTAATTAAATGTCCAGCCGCCGTCGGTTATCATTGGCATCCAGCATTTAATTTAGAACAAATCCCTAGCTTGATTGATAAAGAAATTCAACGCGGACGTATGGGCGTTTTGTTTTATCAAAAGCATCCGACTTGGGAAGTGCGGATGATGATCCAAATGACTTGGTTACACCGCTTACTCTGGGGTATTCTCTCGCTGAATGGTTTTCTTAATGAACGCACAATGGCACCATTTTTGCAATGGTTAATTAATTTAGGTAAACCTCAATTAGCTTTAGAAATTGCTCGTGTTTTTCTCAATTGGTACAACGTTAAAGGTGTATATGAAGCTTATGTACAGTTAGAGGCTAGGAGTTAGTTATAAGGAATTGTTATATGCAAGACCGTATACAAAGCAAAATAGATGACTTAGCAGCACAACAATTCAAACACTCTAGCTAGTAATCTTGACGCTCCCGTAAATATCTTTGATATGCCTTGCGTTGTTCTTCTTCAGAAAAATACTGTAACGCAGGATTTTGATTAAGCCACTCTTGGAAGGTCAAAAAATTTTGAATATTTGATTTATTGTTGAGTTCATCATCTTCATGTAATTTATTTGGATATGAAGAATAATTTTGAGAGTTATTGGATAACTGTGCTATGAGGATTTGAGTATCAGCAATTAATTTTTCTTTCCATCCTCGTTCTTCTTCCAGAAATTTAGCATCAGCAAATCTTCTGTCTGATTGCAGTACGTATTCAGCTAATTTTATGGATTCTTGTTGTTTGCCTTTGCTATATAAAGCAACTGCTAAAGCAAGTTTAGTTTCTAGTAACGATTCAATTTTATAGTTAGTTCTGACATTGATATCAATAGCATTTTGAAATAATTGTATTACTTGGTCAATGTTGTCGCATTCATAGTATGTAAGCCCTAAGTTATTGTAGGCAACTGCATCATTAGGATTAGCTTGTATAACTTTGTTGTAGTCGGCTATAGCTCTGTTATATTCTTTTAATAGAAAGTATGCTAATCCTCGAGAAAAATATACAGATTCATAAGTATGGTCATCATTAGAATTAATTCTGATAGCTTGAGTGTAATCAGCTATAGCCTTATGATATTCTTTTAATGTGCGATACGCGTTTCCTCTATTACAATAGGCATTAAAAGCATAGTCATTATTAGGATTAATTTGGATAGCTTGAGTGTAATCAGCTATAGACTTATGATATTCTTTTAAGTTGAGATACGCAAGTCCTCTATTAGAATAGGCAAGTCCATAATTGGGATTAATTTGGATAGCTTGAGTGTAATCAGCTATAGCCTTATTATATTCTTTCAAGTAGAAATACGCATTCCCTCTATCACAGTATAAAAGACTATTATGGGGGTGGATTTGAATAGCTATATTGTAATTTTCTATAGCCCTTTCGTAGTCTTTTAAATTTAAGTATGACTCAGCTATTTCTTTAGCATCATAATCAAACCAATAAACATCTTGTTTTGACTGCTCGAATGTTAATTTAATACTTTCCCAATCCAGCCACATATCTTCTGACTGAATTTTAGCTCTAATTTCTCCCATAGCTCGAATTTTTTCAACAGCATTGAAGTGTGACCACTCTGCACTGAGAGACCGAGCCATATTTATAGCTTCTCTCAAGTTTGCTCGATTAGGAAATCCTCTGACATCGCTAATACTAGGGGAAGATTCATCTTGAGGATAACTATAAGATGAACGTTCAGGTAGAAAATTAATCCCAAATTTACTCAATTGTTCAAGAGTATTTTCTAAAATGTAAATAATTCCTTCGGGATCTTGTGTTTGTAAAGCTGCTTGTATACTCCATCTATAACCATTACTTATTGCTTTTGCTTTCATCTTATTCATAGTAAATTTAAACAATACTAATTTCAGAATAAATAATCCCAGTAAAAAAATAGTTAATATTTTTGTTAACAAGAAAAATAATGTATTTATTGGTAATATCTTAAAAAGAAAAACTAAAATTATAATTATTATAAAATACTTGAATATCATTTCATTTGTATCTTTTTTGACTTGAACTTTAATTTTCATCTTTTTCTCCAAAGTTAATAAAAAAATCAAAATACACAATCAAAAACATCTTTTTAATTGTAAAGATCTTCTCTTAATTTTCTAATATTGTTTAGCTCTATCTCCTTTCCCGTTTTTAAAAATACCTCTGCCTGATACCCGGTATTCTTCTCAGTGGTTGGAACAGGTTGCTTTTCTCCATGTCTTGTTGCTTGAGTTTCTTTATCGTTGATTTTTTCTCCCTCTATTGGTACGTCGGGAGGATTAATTCTGCCTATACGCATGTGAGTACCTTCCTTTACATAAGCATCCGATACATGATCCATGCTTTTATAAGACACTGTTTCAGTCTGATTAGTGTTTTCTTGATTTGTTTCTTTTGCCACTCCATGTACATGAGATCCTTCTATTTCTTCTCCAGAAATCATCTCAACTACTTTAGTTCCTGGTTTATAAGGGTTTTGCCATCTTTCAGGTTTGTTATCAGGATTTTGTAGATATTCTGCTTTAAGTTCTTGATTCACTTCTTCTGCGGTTCTTACAGAAAGAATCTTAGCTCCGTCTAATAAATTATGATATTCTTTCGGTAGCGCTTCTTTAGCTTCAGCTTGCAGTTGTTCTGGGGTTTTTACTTCTAAATTCTTTGGCTCAGTCGCTTCATTTTTAACTTCAGTAAAATTTCTTTCTGGTTGTTTTGGGAGTGTTGATTCTGGAGGAGCATCTGTGTTTCTTTCTAAAAGAGTTGCGAGTCGCTGTTGCACTTCCAAAGGGCTTTGGTTAGGGTCTATTTTCTCTAGAGAGATCCATTTCTTTGTTGGTGCTTCGCTTAAATTATTTTCTTTGGGAATATTTGCAGAATTATCTAGTATCTGGTTTTGATTGTCTCCTGGCTTTATGTCATCTTCGGCTTTTAGCTCAGTAGTCTTATCTAAAGATGCTTGCTCGTGACTATAACAAAAATCCAGAGCTTGTTTTCCCATTATTTTTTCTTGTGGTTTTACTTGCTCCTCTTCCTGAGCTTCCTGCTTATTTAGTGAAGTTTCATAGCTACTCATGTTAATTTACCTTTTTCTAAACAATGTTTATTTTTGCTTGATTTCGTAAATTATTGCGTATACTTTCAATAGTCCGAAAGTCTTTTTGTACTACAGGCTCGTCAAATCTTGACCACATCTCACGCCAGTAACACCAAGCCAAATCAAGCTCTTGTTCAGAACTAATACCTGTAGCTTTGATTGCTAGTTGAACAAGTTTATCTTTTTGGAGTATTGCTGCATCTCTATCTTTATTTTGAGCAGCAGTACATAAATTTTTATAAGTTTGTTGAAATTCTAATTTAGTCTGTTCAGCAGCTAAAAGAATTTGTTGTTTGAATTGACAACTAGAGGCTCCTTTACATAGAGAACAATCTAGAGATTTATCGGCTGCTACAGCTTCTTTACTCCGAAATTGGCTCATATATTCTCGGACTTGTTTATCGGAAGACCGAGGCTGAGGATGATCGTCAAATCCACACCATTGATTGTCAATCAAAACAGGTGTTGGTTTATCTTTATATACAGGAACATCAATAAAAGTCGCTTTTTGTAGCCCTGTGTAAAACACAGCCGCCCGCCCAGGTTCGCATTTACCGAGATAATCTCGCTGTTCTTCACTCATAATCATCGCATTAGCGATCGCCTCTCGGTCATGGGCATCTCGTAATTGATGGGCTATTTGCACATTGGTGTTTCGCATTGCATCCCGCGCTAACTTTTCGGGACTTTGATCGGCAATAATTAACCCTTCTCCATAGGCTCTCACCTCAGCTAACATATTACAAAAAGCCTGGACTGCTCTAGCTTTGACATCAGATGCTCCACCTTCCTGAGTTCCCATAGATGCAACATTAGCCAGAACATTATGCGCCTCTTCTACCAAGGTGATATGAATTAAATCTTTGCTCGGATTGAGTTCTCGATATTCCCGCAATAATGTTAATAAAAACATCATCACTAAGGATTTATCCTGTTCATTCAGGTCATTCAGTTCTAAAATTACCGGATGGTTAAATAATTCCTCAGCACTAGGATGAGAAAGAGATTGACTAAACATTAAACCTTTACTTCCCATCAGCAAAGGTTTAATTCTGCCTTTAATTGCCGCTTCTAAATTACTTTTAACTTCTCCTAGATAACCGCGATTTTTTAATACTTCCTCGACAGTTTCATAAAAATTACCTATCGTCGGAAACTGACGCGGATCTTGCCCTGGATTACTACCATAATCAGTGAGTTGCCAACCCTGCTGACGATAGACAATTTCTAAACTTTCGGCAATTACTGAAGGTAAAGGGCCAACGTGAGGTAATGCACCTTCAAAGCAAGTTTGTAAATTAGCAATGTGAGATTCTACCCTTACCCCTGAAATTAACTCAAAGGGATTAAAACGTAGAGGAGAAATAGTATCATTACCTAAAGTATAAATCCGCAGTTTTCCAGAAAAAATATCTACATTCCGCAATCCCCGATATTCTTTTTTTGCTGACTCAATCACTAAAAAGGGAATTTGAAACTTACGGTAAAACTGATCTAATAAATATAAACTCGTGTTACTCTTACCACTACCAGTAAAGCCAGTAATAAAAGCATGTTTCGTAAAGGCATTTTTTGAGACATAGGCTCTACCGCCCACATGAAACTTACCTAAATCAATCGCATCTGCGGGAATAGTTTCTTTACGAGGCCCCGGATGAAAATCCGGCGGACGTTGTTTTACAGGAATACCGGGAACACCACCCTGTACCGAAACCGGAAACCGAAACGCACAAGCAGCACCCCGCCCATCCAACAGATAACGTAAGCGCAGTAAGTGAGAATGGGGGGCATTTTGGGAATGAATTGGACTAATTAAGGGCGTGAAATCTAGATACTGACAGGCTATTTGCAAGTAAGAATCATTTGCATAGTGAATGACCTTGGCTCCTGGGGGGATAGCTTCAGTTTCTCCTAAAGGCGGCTCATCAGATTTTTCTTCCCGGAGAGTAGAAGCAAAAGCATAAGCAACTTGTTGAGCCGCAGCTGCATCATCAGAACAACAGAAAATTGTAGCTAAAAAAGGATGGGTGAGTCGTCGCAGTTCAGCCGCATAGATTCGTGATTCCCAACGCAGTTGAGGATCAGTTTTATTTTGAGAAGGGCGCACTTGCGGATTACCAAAATTCAATCCTTTGGTTTGCATACTAGCAATACTTTCCGCTTCCCTGGCTATTTCTGCAATTAAAGCTTGTTCCGCAGAAGATAATTGCGTCGGAGCCAGCAGAATACAGATACTCACTGGTGCATTTTGAGCTGCGATCGCATTAAATGGAATTAAGAATGTACCCCCAACCCCCCACCAAGGACGAATTCCATAAAGATAAGGTTTTTGTTCTATCTCACAAGTAAACTCTTTGGGAATAGAAAATTTATCCTCTGGGTTATTAGGAGAGTTACCAGAAAAGTTACTTCTTTGTCCAGCAGGTTGATTGATGGGAGTATCTTTTCTAATAGGAGTGAGAACTTCTTCCTGGCAAACTTCAAAATAATGACTATAAGTCTGAGCCTGAGCAAGAAAGTGTAACTTTTGACTAGTTAGTAATGTTGGCTCAAATCCAAAATATTCCAACATTCTGTGTAAATCAGCCAGCAGAATTAGAGCTTGATTTTGACCTTCCGAATTTGCAGAAGTATGTAATCTTCCTAGTATGTAAATATCAATACTTCTGTCAGTTATATTCAGATCAAATCTCAGTGCATAAGTAACATCATTTTTGCTGCGCCATAAGCCAGATACAAATTGTGTCCAGCGTCGGCAATGTTCTACAATCCGTTCTGACGGTTCTTTTCCCAGTAATGTATGGTCTAAAAGAAAATCGGGTAGAAAAGGAATTTGTAAGCCAAACAAGTATCCTGTAGTCGGTTTTTGGCTAGCGTTAATATAGAGTAAATTGGAAGAACTTGATTGATAGTTCATACCTTTAATTCATATACAAGCTACATCACCTGTATCCAAAATTACTTATTTATTTTTACAGCTATGTCAGATTAAATACTAACTAATATCCTGATATTTTTATTTTTTCAAGAAAGGTTATGTAAAAAATTAAATTATCAACAATCTAATTTTTCCTAATAAATATAGATAAAAATTTATTTTTTTTATGAAGATACGACTGCTAATTTAAAGGAAAGATAAAACTGAGGAAAAAATAAAATTCTTGAAAGATGCAGTTGGTAGCTAGACTGTATAACCTACTACGCTTAATTTCAACATAATTGCAGTAAAACCCAACAAACAAATGTTGGGTTTCATTACTGATACTATTGGCGAATTATTTCTTAACCTTGGAATATTCAGATAAACCCATTGTTTGATGAGATGTTGGGTTTCCTTACGTCAACCCAACCTACAAAATTTTAGGTTTCTAACTCTAAAAATTACAAATGACTAATGACCAATACTTAATTCAATGCTTCTTGATAAATTATCTCTTGAAAATGAATCATATCTTTTTGCGGGTCGGCAAGACTGACTTTAACTAATAAATGCTCACCTAAATTGACAGAACGTTTAAAAGACATTGGCAACTGTAATCCTAAATCTTCTAAAAGAATTAGTGCCAAATTGCTATCTTCCCGCAGCCACATTAATACTGTTACATCCCAAACTTGTTCTGGGTAACGACGTAAATACTCTAAAGCATAATATCTATTAGTTTGCCGTTCTACCATTGTCACTTCTTGAGTGATGCTGGTGACAGTCATCATCACCTCTTTGAGTTGTTCGGCGGAGAATGGTAAAACTTCGCCACGCAAATGGGCTTTGAGTTGAAAATGGGTGAGTAAATCGCTGTAGCGGCGGATGGGAGAAGTCGCCTGAGTATATGTATCCAAACCCAAACCGGCGTGACGCACAGGGGTAATACTCATTTCGCTTTTAGGCATACAGCGACGCATAGCACAGGCGCGGACAAATCCGGCTGGTAGCAGCAGTAATTCTTCTTCTGGGGGTAATTCTGGCTGTGGCTGACCGCGAAATGGTAAGGGTATTTTATGCGCTTGTCCGTAGCGGGCTGCAACTTCACCAGCTAAAATCATCATTTCTGCTACCAGTTGTCTGGATGGGGAATCATCCAAAATATCGATGCTGATTTCGTCACCTTTGACTTTGATCGTGGCTTCTGGCATGGTGATGCTGATTGCGCCTTGGTTATAGCGCCAAGTTCTCCGCCGCTGTGCCCAAGTTGCGATCGCGGCAATTTCTGCTTCTCCTTGTACTCCTAATTGCAGCATCTCATCTACATCTTCGTAGGTGAGGCGGTAAGTTGGCTTGATCAAGCTGGGATGAATACTATAATCTTCGACTCTGCCTGTAGGATCTAAAATAATGCCAAAGCTGAGGGCGCAACAAACCCGTCCCTGTACCAGACTCATCGGCCCGGTTGCCAAAACTTCCGGGAACATGGGTATCATCCCTGTAGGCAAATAAACTGTGCTACCCCTTTTCCTAGCTTCTAAATCTAAGTCATCCTCTGGCGCTAATAACCGGGTAGGATCGGCGATATGCACCCACAAACGTTCCCTACCATCGGGCAGCAATTCCCAGCTCAGACCGTCGTCGATTTCTGTGGTACTTTCATCATCAACTGTGTACACTTTTAAATGAGTCAGATCTAGACGGTCTGTATCTAGATCTGAGGGTGGGGAATCCAAACGCTGTTGCGCCACTTCTAACACCTTGCTAGGAAATTGAACCGGAATTGCCGAACGACGCAAAAACAAATTTTCATTGGGACTCCACCAACCCAAATCAAGCAACAGTTGAAATGCTCCTTGGGGCGTTGCTTGGCGTCCCAGCATGGTCATTGTTTCTAATACTGGGCCTGGGGGAGGGTAGGCCCGAGACAAAGAATCATAATTTACGCCCATACGCACGACATCGGCGAGGAGGGCGGCATATTTTTCTATTGCTTCTAAACGCTGCCGATCTTGACGTTGCCAATCTACAGATTCACCTGCTATGGCCTGTTCTACACGCGCTAAAAATTCTTGCTGTCCCTTAGCTTTTTGGGATTCTACTTCTAACTGGTGTTTGCGTTCTGCTACCTGAGTTGTTGTCCGGGTCTCATAAGCGTCTCCTTTTTGCTTGAAATAAAGTTTGTCCTCTGATAACAAGCAATGGGCGGCGTAACAATGCGGCGCGTCTGATTCGGAAAACAATAGATTAGCCATTTGTGATGGGGTGACTGGTTCCCCATCCTCAACTAACAATTCCCAAGCTACTTCCAAGCTTGATGGATCTAGATATGGCTGTACCTGTTCTAGAAACTTAGGAATGTCCGATGGCTTGTAGGTTTGTCCGTTAACGGTATAAGTAATTTGTCTAGGCGCGAGGCTGTGGGATTGACCGCGTTCATCTACCACAAACCAACGGGTTTTCCCGTCTGGGCGGTCTACCACTCCCAGGCGGCGATCGCCTTGAACCCTAAATTCAACTAGCGTCCCCTTCTCCACAACTCTCGCAATTAATTGGTTAACTAATAAATTTTAGATTTTGGATTGAATATTGACTACTAAATCCAAAATCTCATGATTTTTTCTCTGCAAAAGATGATTTTACACTGACTTAAGGAGATTTTAGATTCTGGAATATGAAAATTTGCAGCCACTTTCATCATCAAAGCAGCTGCTTCAGTTCATCCATCATCTAAAATTCTCAATCGCCACTCAATTTAACCTTCTGCGTTGATGAAAGGCAACAAGGCTACAATTCGAGCACGTTTAATTGCTAATGTCAAGTCTCTTTGTTGCTGAGATGTTAGCCCAGTAATTCGCCGGGGCAGGATTTTTCCCCGCTCGGTGATAAACTTCCGCAACAAATCAACATCTTTATAATCGATTGGTTCTCCCGGCTTAATCGGAGATAGACGACGACGATAGTAACTCATTTTTACTTAATTTCCTTGTGGACTGTGTGTGTATTGCAATGGGTGCAGAACTTTTTGAGTTCTAATCTGCTAGTGGTGTTGCGCCGATTCTTCATTGTCGTATACCGGGAAACACCAGGAGAGCGCTTGTTAGCGTTAGTGCGACATTCGGTACATTCTAGTGTCACTATGATGCGGACACCTTTACTCTTAGCCATAATCTTACAAACCGTAAAGCCTGGAGAGAATTAACACAAATGACTATCTTCTCACATTTCGTTGGATCTTATCAACTATTCGCTTGATTTTTATATCGAGCGAATAACCACGACGCGAGGAAACTATGGTAGTTCTAGCATAGCGGTCATGCAATGCCTGACGCATTTGCTGATCGTAGAAGGCTACGCCACAGTCAATAGCCAGGGGAAGTACTAGCAGTATAGCAGTGGGATTGGCACTAATATTGCCTAGAGCAATGGAGATAAACAGCGCACCCACACCAATGATCGTTTCTCGTTTGACAAGTGCTAGTAACTCTGGAATTCTACCGACTATTTGCCCATCTTCGACTTCCAGCACCTTGAGGTCAAATGCCCAACGCCCTAAGCTTTGGCCTTGATTGTTATAGACTACTAGCACTCGTAAAACTAACCAAGATATCACAAACACGAGAATTTGAACAAATTGAATACCTGAGTTGTTGCTTCTCAACAGAGAACTGATTAACCAAACACCTAGGAAATCTAGCCCTAACGCCATACCGCGTCGTCCAATCTCCGCCTTGGGATAATGTTTTTGGGGTACTCTGGCAATAGTCATAGAATATATTAAGGATTTTTTAAGTATTTTTATCGATGCTAGAAGAATTAATTATTGCTATTAGTTTTAATATTGAAGTGAGCGTTTAAGTACTGGCTCAGTGTTCGATAACCGGAAAACAGCTAACTTAGTTAAACAGTAAAGCTAGGGAAAATTAAGAATATAGCGTAGAATCACAGATGAGTCTGGTAAGTAAATACTGAATTAGCTAGTGGCATAATTGCCAACAACCAGGGGTAATACTTGGTCAAAATGATCACGTTCAGCAATTATTTATATTTTTGAGGGTTATCGCCAATGAAATTCATCAACACAAAAGCTGTACAAATCCCAGTTAGTACAATCATTTCCATACTAACCGCCATTAATGACCGTGATTATGCCCGATTAAAACAATTACAAACAGGCTTGGTCAAGCAGCATGGGGTGGAAGTTTGGCAGGATGTTTTTGGTTCTCGTGTCTTACCAGCATTAGATCAACAATCCAATAGATGGTTATTAAACGTTTTGTGTAATGGGGAAACCGCTAGTGCGAGAATGTAAGGAATAGCGTTAATTTAGGCGATCGCTATGCTTTCAGTCAGCGATACACAAGCAGTTATTTTAGATTTAGTCCAACCACTAGATCACCAAAGTGAGACAGAAGTTGTAGATTTATTCGCCGCATCTGGGCGGATTTTGGCAACCCCAGTCACCAGCAACCTAGACTTTCCTCATTGGGATAATTCGGCAATGGATGGTTATGCAGTGCAATATACAGATGTAAAGCACTGTAGCGCCCAACAGCCAGCAGTTTTGGAAATTGTTGAGTCAATTCCTGCCGGATATCAACCCCAGTCTACAATTGGGCAGGGTCAAGCCGCACGGATTTTTACAGGCGCGGTGATGCCAAAGGGTGCGGATACTGTAGTTATGCAAGAGCGGACAAGCCAAAAAGAGAATCGCGTCCATATTTTTGCTGCACCACAACCACAAGAATTTGTGAGGCGCAAAGCATCTTTTTATCAAGCTGGGACACAATTATTACCAGCAGGAATTAAATTGAGTGCGGCGGAAATTGGTGTTTTAGCCGCAGCCCAATGTCCTCAAGTGAGTGTTTACCGTCGTCCTCGTGTAGCAATATTTTCTACTGGAGATGAACTGGTAACCCTTGACCAACCGCTAGCCGCCGGACAAATTGTCGATTCTAATGGGTATGCACTAGCCGCTTTGGTTAGGCAAAGTGGAGCCGAACCGTTAATGTTAGGCATTGTTAAGGATGAGCCAGCAGCGCTGCAAAAAACAATTGCTGACGCGATCGCCAATGCTGATTTAGTAATTTCTTCCGGTGGGGTTTCCGTAGGCGATTATGACTATGTTGACCAAATTTTAGAAACATTGCAAGCCAAGGTTCATATCCGTGCTGTGGCAATGAGACCAGGTAAACCCCTCACAGTTGCCACATTCCCTCAAAGCCCGCACCTCCGGGTGGGGCTAGAAGAACAAAGCCCGCCTGCGCAGGCTAGTAATAATGAGAAAGTTATTATATATTTTGGGTTACCAGGAAACCCGGCGGCTGTGTTGGTGACATTTTTGCGATTTGTGCAGCCAGCAATTAAAAAACTGGCTGGATTGGCGCAGGGGTGGGAAGTAGAGTTTGTCAAAGTGCGATCGCATCAAGAATTGCGATCGGATGGCAAGCGTGAAACTTATGTTTGGGGAAAATTACAGTTAATTGATGGCGTTTACGAATTTCATAAAGCTGGTGGTAGCCACAGTTCGGGAAATTTGATTAACTTAGCTCAAACCAATGCCCTGGCTGTGATCCCAGTGGGTAAGACTTTAATTTCTCCAGGTGGAGAAGTAGAAGTTTTACCACAAAACTGGGTTTAAAGCCCGGTTCTAAAGGAGCGGCTTTTCTTCCTGTAGTCTATCAATCCAGTCTTCAATCAACTGAGTCATCGTTTTGCGCTTTTGTTTAGCAACTCTTCTTAATTTTTCAAGTCTTTGAGGGTCAACCCGTACACTCAGTCTCTCTTTCATGCTGCTATCCATCGGCTACCCATTTATAATATCAATTGACGGCGATAACTGGGTATTCTCCACCCCGCAGGAAAGTAAAAACCCAATGCGACTTTTTAGCCACGCTGATACACCTGTAGTTAGGCATATAAAAGTAAAAGGTGAAGCCAGTCCATACAATGGCGACCTAGTATACTGGAGTTCAAGAATGGGCGCACATCCAGAAATGCCTAAAAAAGTGGCGACACTTTTGAAACAGCAGAAAGGAAAATGCACTCACTGCGGATTGTATTTCAGAACCGAAGACCTATTAGAAGTAGACCACATAATACCCCGGAGTAAAGGGGGAAAAGATGAATACAAAAATCTTCAGGTACTTCACAAACACTGCCACGACACCAAAACAGCTAAAGATGGTTTAGCTGGAGGTATGCACTTGGACAAGCACCAAATTATTGAGGAGCCGGATGAAGGGAAATCTTCACGTCCGGTTTTGAAGACGAGTCGCTCTGGTGACGGAGCGGCTTAGTTTAATATTTAAACTGTGCAAAGCTTCAGTCCCATATTGCAAAGTTAAGAAAGCGTAATTCTTTCTGGCACTCGGTAGGTTCTCAAGCAGTGCAAGATATTTGTCAACGCATTGAGAAAGCCTATCAATTGTTCTTTAAGCATAATAAAAAAGGAGTAAGACCACCAGGATTTCGGAAGGTAATAAAATACAAGTCATTCACTCTTAAACAAGCTGGTTATAAGTTTTTAGGAGGGAATAAAGTAAAAATTGGTAATCGAGTTTATCAGTTTTGGAAGTCTAGAGAGATTGAGGGAACAGTCAAGACTTTAACCATAAAACGTACACCATTAGGTGAGTTGTTTATGGTTGTGGTTGTTGATGATGGCAGCAAACAAGAAGTTGAAGTTAAGACGGGTAAAATCGCTGGCTTTGACTTTGGACTCAAGACATTTCTCACTTGCTCTGATGGTACTAGAATTGAGTCTCCCCAGTTTTTCAAGCAATCCCTAAACGCCATTAGAAAGGCAAGTTCGCAACATTCTAAAAAGCTTAAAGGCTCATCTAACCGAGAACGAGCTAGAAAAAACCTAGTACGCAGATACGAGGACATTTCTCATCGTCGGCGTGATGGTGCGTGGAAGCTAGCACATGAGTTAACCGATAAGTTTGATATTCTCTGTTTTGAAACCTTGAATCTCAAAGGGATGCAACGTCTTTGGGGTAGAAAAATATCAGACTTGGCTTTCGGTGAGTTCCTACAAATATTAGAATGGGTTGCCAAAAAGAAGAATAAACTGGTTGTTTTCATCGACCAGTGGTATCCCAGTAGCAAGACTTGTTCTAGTTGTGGACATATTCTAGAAATTATTGATTTATCTGTTAGAGAATGGCGTTGTCCTTCCTGTCAGTCAGTTAATGGAAGAGATGAAAACGCCGCACGTAATATTCAAATGGTTGGGGCATCAACCATTGGGCTAGGTGATGTAAGTCGGGCTGTGCCTGCTATTGCTGTTTGACCCCAGAATCCCCACCCTTGAAGGGTGGGGAGTATGTCAAAGACGATGTTTTGAAAATGGGGTATTGGGTATTGGGCATTGGGCATTGGGCATAGTTCACAATTTTCTTTGTCTCCCTTGTCTCCCTCATCCCCCTTGTCTTCCTTGTCTCCCTTGTCCCCCCTCATCCCCCTCATCCCCCTAGCCAATCAGATCAAAATTTTTTCTGGTGTTTTTTTAGCGCCGCTTTTTTTTGGTGCTAGGATCTACGTCTATAAATAACCAAAAACAAGTGCTATAGCTGTGAAACAAAAGCCAAAACCAAGGATCGCTTTGCTTCGGGAAAAAGCAGGGCTAACCCAGCTTGAGTTGTCGCGTCTTGTTGGCGTGACTGAAAGCACTATCCAGAACTGGGAAAGCGGGAGGACGGGGACGGATCATATTGAAAGAATCATTAGGTTTTGTAAAGCTCTTAATTGCCAAGTAGAAGACCTAATTGAATATATGAGCGATTCCCCAAAACAACCAGAAGCACAACCAAGTTCATTAAGTGAAATACATCATCTCTTGGGAACTGAGGAACCTGCCCCCGCTACCAGTACTGAGGCTGAAGTCGCGCCAATGCAACATCTTAAGTAAGGGAACTCCAAAAAATAAATTATTCCGTTAAAGTTGTTGACTGTTGACTGTTGACGGTTCACAGTTAACAGTCAACGGTCAACGGTGAACAATCGCAATGGAATTTTTTTAACTTAGAAGTTCCTAATTACGAATTGTTAATTTTGCCCTGCTGGTAAAAAGTATCAATAGTCACAAATTTATAGCCTTGTTGTAGCAGTTGAGGGATTAAAATTTCTATTGTTGCGGCAACATCTTGACCGCCATAAGCACCATCATGTAAAACAATAATTGAACCGTTTTGCACTTGAGAGAAAACACGTTGTGCTACGGTGGTGACTCCTGGTCTAGTCCAATCAACAGGGACAACGCTCCACATGACTGGGCGATAATTCCACTGAAGCAGAAATTTTAAAGTTTGGGGTGTAAATAAACCGTTGGGTGGTCGGACATCTGTTACTTGTTCAGGTAGGAGATTGCAAGCACTATAAATAGCAGCTTGGGTTTTTTCTAAACTCTGTCGCAGTTCCATTGGGGACAACAGGGGAAAAGACCGATGATCGTAGCCATGCAATCCAATCCAGTGTCCGCGATCGCATACGGCTTTAGCAATATCTGTTGAACGGTTGACACAAGCACCTAACCAAAAGAAACTAGCCTTAATTTGATAACGGTCTAAAACAGCCAGTACTTCCGGAGTGTACTGGGGATGAGGGCCATCATCAAAGGTGAGTGCGATCGCCCGAGAATTTTCATCTCCACTCCACAGACAGTTGGTAAATCTTGGCTGGAGAAGACGATACAGAATCGGCAAGAGGGGAGCAAGTTGCATTTTAATTGTATTTGCTACTGTTACTCGCTGGTGATGCAGCTATTGCACAAGTTCCGCAAAGCGGGTTTGCTTTTTTTGAGATCAAAGTCTTGTTCTGATCCTGACAGATTGCAAAACACTTGTGTTGAAACAGCACACTTCTACCGCATTCAGGAATAACATCTGAGATTGCAAGTTGCCACCACTTGGTTAAGCTGTCTATTAATTTAGAGTAAATTTCTCTATCAACTGGGTGACGGTATCAAACTAGAGATGGGCTGGGTAAATGATTGGAATTGATCGAACTCACAAGCCCTTGATTAGAACCGATCACCTCAATGAAATACTTGAGAACAAAGGAATTAGAAGCAGTAAACGCGGCTTTTAGAGGAGTTGGTGATGCAATCAATACATGCACTTGGATTTTTGGCACATTCGGAATATCAGGGATGCAACGGACTATATATACACAACTTACGGTTAGACTACTGGACAAATGCTGAGACTCTATGTGTGTTGACTGTCATATCTTTACTAAAAAAATTCTGTAAATCATGTTAAGTACAACACCCGATTGCTCTGTAATTTAACTCCCCAAAGACAAGAAAATAGCAGCTAAAGTTGTTAAACAGCAGAACGGACATTTCCGTGATACTCCATTAACTCTCTACGCCCGCTACCACGATGGGGTGCAGGTTTTTCTGGTTGACTGGGTTTGGTTTTGGGTCTGGTTGAGAGCAAAGGTTGCGTAACAGCAGAAGCTACGAACATATTTGACATGAGATTGATCATTGCTTGAGAGCTAAAAACTAAGGTAGCCATTACAAGACTAGAGGCTAAAAGTGAAACTACAGCACGCATAGCAGATGTTTATTTTAGAACTCGCTAATTCACTGCTACTTAGTTTTTATTAGTGCATCCGGACAATTCCCTAAAAAGTATTGTTTTTTACAGAATAAAAATAAAGTTGCTCAAATCTTTATATTTTCGACAAGTAACCAATTACCAGCAGGATTGAGGCGACCCCAAACTGTGAGCAATTGCTTATGGTTACAAGCTTGTAGTTGTAAATCGATATGCGATCGCAAAGTCACAAGCTGCCAAGTTTCCTGTTTACATGCTTTTGGCGAAATTATCCTGAATCTGTAATCCTGCGGATCTAAGAGATGAAATACACCTGTGTAGGAATTGTTCAACCGTGTTGCTACTGATTTATTAGTCTCGTAATAATACGGAGATGATGATGAAGCTGGATAAATGCCATCAAGCGGATAGCTTGCGGGATTGTTTAAATAATTTATTTGCCACCGCATCCACTGAGGCTCGTCAGGTGTTGAATTAAACAATGGAATAACTGCCGCAGGCGATCGCTGGTCTTGAAGTAAAGCTGTTTGCAGTGCTTTAACTGGTAAATCACGCGGTTGACAATTCAACTCAACGCACATAGCCGCAGCCATTCCCGCAGCTTGACCAATACCCATGACTACAGGTTGTAATCTAGTCGCCCCATTGGCAATATGAGAAACAGAAATATTCTTTTCGCAGACTAAAAAATTATCTGTGGTGGTGGGAATGAGGCTGCTGTAGGGAATTGTGAAGGGTGTTCCCGTCCAGCGTCCGCCCCAGCGAAGCGATTTAGGTTGTAGCGGAAAGTTGAAGCTTGGATAATGATGGTCGTTGGGATAGTTAGCGATCGCAATTGTATCTATATTTAATGATGCTACCTGCCCCCCAGGTGCAGGTAAAATATCCTGTTCTGTCACAGTTTTTATTCCCACCAAGCGCCGACTTTCTCGGTAATAGGGATGCAATGCAAAAGCTGTCGGGGAATGGGGAAACACCTGTGTAGCCAAGCCGTAGCGTCTACCAAGCTGATTTTGAATAAAATGGGCGAAATTTTGACTATGCCAGCGAGATTCTTGAATAAACTCATCTCTGCTAGCTTTTGACTCTACAAGTCGCCCTAAACCTTCGCCGTAGTCATTACCGCATATCGGCCAATTGATCATCAATAAACCGCCTGGTAAGCGCCCGTAATTCATAAATTGTTCTGCACCATAGCCATCCCAAGCACCAGCAAACATAGATGGATCGTAATTTGGTGCAGGTGAGATTTCTGGGGCGATATCTGTACCAAAATCTTGCATCAGCACCACCCCAGTCGGCGCTTGTACAGGATATTTTTCCGTGAGATGATTGGGGTGTTCTGGGGCGCTAGGTTCTTGCCATTGCGATCGCCATTCCCAACCCCAACGATAAGGAATCTCAGCCAAAGCCAATAAATCGCCTAATTCTGTACCATCAAGAGTAATTTTGGCTTGGACAATAAAATCCGCAAACCTCACGCCAGTTACACAACTTCCCTGACGCAAAACCTCTAAGGGAACTTCTTTATCAATCCAATGCAGATTTGGTAACTCTTGCACCCAATCAGCAAAAATCTTCGCCCCAATGCGCGGATCGAAACTAAAAAAGCTTACCCAGCTATGATCTAAACCTTCTGGCTGACGTTGCTGTAATTCTCGTAAAAACTCACCCCACAACCCCGTCTGAAAAGCTTCTAATTCATTTCCATCGGGGACAGATACCCCAGCCGAGGTTAACATTCCCCCTAGCCAGGAAAACTCACTCACTAGGATAGTTTTCGCCCCACGTCGCGCCGCTTGAATCGCCGCTGCTGTACCGCCAACTCCGCCACCCACAACTAAAACATCAGCTTGATATATCTGATTCAGCACTGATTAACCCCATTCATTGTTCGAGATATTTTCTCTGAATAGGGTAAATCAGACAAGTTAGACCATTTTGTAGGGGCGGGGTTTCCCCGTCCTTAGAGTTTCCAGAAAATCGGCGATCGCATTGTCAGACGATACAATGCCATTGTCACTCGATGCGATCGCTTGACTTTTAAGACATCTCTCTTCTCACTCGGGGAGACGCTACGCGTAGCTTGCTTAAGAGTAGGAGTACGAGACGCTTCGCGTTGGCGGAAGCCTCTCGTAGAGAAGGCGTTCTTGGCGGTTCGTAACAAAAAATAAAGCGCATCGTCATGGAGAATTGGTATCCTGAATCAGGACATTAAAGCTTTCCCAGTTGTTAGCCAAGCTTGAAAACAGAATAAATCTCAAATCTGATAGCTTAACGTTGACCACTAATGTTACATCTAATAACGTTGAGAGGTGAAAAACCAACGTGAAAGCACAGGTATTTAGAGGCGTAAATCAACTTTCCTACGAAGAAATCCCAGTACCGACTCTGGAACCGGATGAAGTGCTGGTTAAGGTACAGGTAGTAGGATTGTGTCAATCAGATATTAAAAAAATTCGTTATCCCCTATACGAACCCCCGCGCATTTTTGGTCATGAAACGGCGGGTACGATCGCATCTGTGGGTGATAATGTCAAAAATTGGCAAGTGGGACAAAGGGTGGCGGTAATGCACCATATTCCCTGTATGCGTTGCGCCTACTGCCTGAATGAAAATTATTCCATGTGTGATGTCTATAAAAATATCTCCACAACAGCCGGATTTAACGCTAGTGGTGGCGGTTTTGCCGAATATGTCAAAGTACCAGGACATATTGTGCAAAATGGCGGCTTGATTCCCATTCCCGATGATATCAGTTTTGAAGAAGCGAGTTTTGTTGAACCGACTAACTGCTGCTTAAAGGCGGTGAAAAAAGCGCAAATTGCACCGGGACAAACTGTGTTAATCACTGGTGCGGGGCCAATTGGCTTAATGTTTATCATGTTGGTGAAGTATTTCGGCGGTAGAGCGATCGCTACCGATTTACTACCCTCTAGAATTGAAAAAGCTTTAAATGTTGGTGCAGAAGCGGCTTTTGATGCGCGTGATGCCGAATTAAGCGCCAAAATCCATGCTATCACTGATGGGTTGGGTGTTGATGTGACCTTACTAGCCGTCCCTAGCGAGAAAGCATTCTTTCAGGCTTTGGATTGTACTCGTAAAGGTGGCAAAATTCTCTTTTTCGCCGAGTTTCCCGACGAAGTGCAAATTCCTATCAACCCAAATCTGCTGTATCGCCGCGAAATTGACTTAATGGGCAGTTATAGTTCATCCTACCGCCTGCAAAATCTCTCAGCCGACATTGTATTTAATCGGCGGATTGATGTAGAAGCCTTAATTAGCGATCGCTATCCTTTACAAAATTTATCACAAGCCGTAGAGCAAGCGATCGCCCCCACAGCGGAAACCTACAAAATTTTGATTTATCCCTAGATGACTGGGCATTGGGCATTTGTCATTTGTCATTATTCCTTTGTTAAACTAAGCGATTTCCTCACGAGAACCGCTCGTCTTCAGAACCGGACGTGAAACTTTCGCTTCATCCGGCTCCTCAGTAATCAGGCTCTTGTCATGAGTACCTCGATTACCTGTTATTTCAGGCTTAGGTTTGGCACTGTTACAGCCAGATTTGTTACCCAGACTGCCATCAGAGGCGGTCTTTTCATCGTGGCAATGTCGGTGTAGTAATTGAAGGTTTTTATATTCACTCTTTCCTCCTTTTGACTTACTATTAACCTTTAGAATTCCACTTTCCACCGGGTTTGTTTAGAGAGGTTGTAGGTCAAAACTCGATTGCCTACCTTTTATCCTTTGCCTTTTGGCTCCAGCGTTCTCAGTCCTTTTCGCTGGTTGCATCTCACGATAGTTCAGTCGTGGGTTCAGGTACGTTACCTTATTCATGGGTTCTTTGCTTGCCCCGCACTGCCTTGGACTAGGAGTGTGGAGGCGCTTTCATCCCCGCTACAGGCTTTGATGGCTAGTCTCAAACCTGGGGGACGCGCTGTCACCTGACCTCTACAGGGGAGGGATTTACACCCTCATGGTCATTCAGTTGTCAGGGCTTAGTTCCAACCAGTACGAGAGGTTGGTTTCTCCTGCGGATAATCCCTACCTAGTAATAGGTATTTCTATCCAACGAATCGCACCGAGTCTTGATGCTTCAAGCCCCCGTGCTTTAGCCAGCGATATAAGCGAACAGGATGAATTTATTCATCCGTGATGTGGGTCGTTGATGTACTCTAAAACTTTCTGAGTGCTGACCTTGCCAGTAGTATCAAACATATATGAATGTGTCCACAAGCTAGGTAGTTTCATCAATTCTGGAAACTCTTGCCTTAAATATCTTGACGACCGACCCTTAAAAGCTTTAACCACTTGAGATATTGAATGATGCGGGTCAAGCCCACCAGAATACTTGAAAAAGTTGCTGATAAATGGGTAATGAGGTATGCGTAAAAAGCACCAAGTCATTGAGAGCTGATTCGTAAAGAAAATCTTAAGGATATCCAATTGATTGCTGGGCAAGACTTTCAGAGAATAAACGCTTGCTTGGCTTAAACTCCTGAAACCCTTACGAATCAAAGACTTTACTCTAGTTTACAAATTAGCTCTGAGGAACCGTGTGAAGGGAAACCTTCATGCACGGTTTTGAAGACCAACGGGGTTGGTGACAACCTCGTTGAGTTTAATGCTACGCCAGCAATCGCTGTTTGAGCCTAGAATCCTCCGAATTCAATTCGGGGAAGTATGTCAACCAATCGATATATTATTTTAAGTTCATCGTCAGGACTTCAGTCCTGATGATAATTTTTTGTGAAAAATTTCTATTGCATTGCTCACTCAAGAGCTACACAAAAATAAATAAAATTATGTAGCGAAAAATAAACTTTTTTAAACATCTCTTCTCCTGCGGCTGATTCCACTTGACCGTAGTTGCTTCATGGCGAGAAACTCGTCCGCAAGGCTACACGAATGACTAATGACTAATGACTAATGACAACCCAAGCCACTTATGTTGAATTACGCCAACCTACCAAAGGAAGAAGTCATGGGTAATTGATAACTGGGACATCCCATTACCTACTACCCATTCCCCATTACCCATTACCAACAACTAGCCTAGCAGACATAAGCTCTGCTCTGAATCATGAATATTGGAAGTTTTAATTAAATTGTTTGACGACAATGTCATCTCCATCTCCAGTCGTAAAAATATTAAGTAAAGTTTAAAGTGATATTTTTGTGCCTAAATATACAGTATTTTTCTGTGTTTAACTTTTTGCTATTAATATACAGACTAGTGCGAGAGATCACTGCAAACTAGTTTATATCGAGGCATTATGAATGGGGATCAGTAAATTTCTAAATAGGAGCTTTGCCAAAAATTAATTTATATATCTAAAGTGAGATGTTAAACTGGTAGAACAGTTAGGATAATAGATAGAAAATAAGGGCGACTTTTTAAAATTTGAAGTTTGTTTAAAGAAATCAGGCGAATTATACAGGCTTTTATTAACTTGTCTTAAATCAGATATTGACTAGTTTGATTGGCTGTCTTTAATTATCATCATTCATTACAACCAGGGATTTAAAAATGCAGATAGTACAACAAATTTGCTGCCCCAACTGTGGCAGTAAAGCCGAACGTCACTATATTTCAGATAGTCAAATAACTCGCACCCAATGCCCAACTTGTGACTACTTAATGATCACTTGCACTCGCACTGCTAGAGTCATTGAAGCTTATGCCCCTGGTATTCATGCCAAGATGTAAAATTTTTGCCCTATCTATTAGCTTCAACTTTTAGTTTTGATAAAAAAGAGCGTTGTGTTAGCAGCACAACGCTCTTAATATTAGTACTAGATTCTCTATGCTTGCTCACGCTGACGCTGAATAATTTTAGGCAAGTCTTCAATTTTGAGCGGTTTAGCATTAGCTTTTATCCGATCCGACAACTCATAAAAAGCTTCATTGTCGTCAGGATGCTGCAAGACGTAAGCCCTCAATTCTGCTTTAGGCATTGTCTTAAAATCAGGTTTGGTCATAACTTATTTGGTATTAGATCCCCGACTTCTCAAAGAAGTCGGGGATCTGGACAAGGCGAATTTTCACAAAAAATATTTTAATTTTTACTGGCTCTGAGTTGTCCACAAGCCGCATCAGCTTCTAAACCACGAGAGTAACGGACGCTGACAGCAATAAATTGCTGCTTTAAGACATTGACGAAGGCTTGAATGCGATCGCTGTTGGGGCGTTTGTAATCTACTTCTTGAATCGGATTGTAGGGAATTAGATTCACATGGCTTTGGAAACCACGCAAGCGTTTTGCTAGTTCTAAGGCGTGTTCTGGTAAATCGTTCACGCCAGCGAGAAGTATGTATTCAAAACTAACGCGGCGACCAGTGATTTCCACATATTCCCGACATTCAGTCAGCAAATCTTCAATGGGGTAGTTGCGGGCGCTGGGAATTAGCTGTTCTCGGAGTTTTTGGTTGGGCGCATGGAGACTAACAGCGAGAGTAATTTGTAACTGGTGTTCAGCTAACTGACGGATGCGATCGCGGATTCCCACAGTCGAGACAGTTAGCGATCGCGCTCCTATACCCACGTCTTGATTTAAGGATCTCAAAGATTCCAAAACATTCTCAGTATTTAACAACGGTTCACCCAGTCCCATAAATACTACATGGCTGACTCGTTGCTGAAAATCTTCTTGTACTGTCAACACCTGATCGACAATTTCATGGCGTCCTAAATTCCGCTTGAAACCACCTTTACCAGTGGCGCAGAAATCACAAGCCATCGGACAACCCACCTGAGTAGAAACACAAACTGTTAAACGCTTATCGCTGGGGATACCAACGGTTTCCACAATTTGTCCATCTGCGAGTTGTAATAGATATTTAATTGTGCCATCCGGTGCAACAGCGCGGTGGTGTATCGTGGAACGCCCAATGGGGATTTGTGCGACTTCCCCACGCCATTGTTTCGAGAAAACAGAAATATCAGCTAGAGATCGCACTCCCTTGTGATATATCCAGTCATGTAGCTGCTTACCTCGATAAGCAGGTTGTCCCTGTTGCTGTACCCAAGCAGTCAATTCAGCAACGGAAGCACCTAGTAACGGGGGAGTCAAGTCAACTGGAGAAATTAGCGGCGTCACAGACATAAATAATCACAAATTGATGCGAAGATCTCTATCCTATAACTTCTGTCTTTGCTAGAGGTTAGTTACATTAAGATTTTTAGCGATTTTTGCCTAAGTCCTGAATTAGCGTGTAAAACGACAAAATTTGGATATATTCTCAGAATATGGTCATATTGTCAATGTGGTCTTGTGAAAAAGATTTTGATTCTGGCTGCTAATCCCAAAAACACGAATAATTTACGTCTAGGTGAAGAAGTACGAGAAATTACAGAAGGGTTGATGCGATCGCGTAGGCGAGATCAGTTTGAAATTGTCTCACGGTGGGCGGTGCGCCCTAGAGATTTGCAACGCGCATTATTGGACTATGAACCGCAAATTGTTCATTTTTCAGGGCATGGTGCAGGTACTCAAGGATTAGTTTTAGAAAATGATGTAGGCGAGGTGCAACTTGTCAGTTCTCAAGCTTTGGCGGGGCTATTTGAACTGTGTAAAGAAAATGTTGAGTGTGTGTTGTTGAATGCTTGCTATAGCGAGGTACAAGCAGAAGCAATTTTTCAACATATTGATTGTGTAGTTGGGATGAGTCAGGCAATTGGCGATCGCGCAGCAATTGATTTTGCTGTTGGGTTTTATGATGGGCTAGGTGCAGGAAAATCTCTGGAAGAAGCTTTTAAATTTGGTCGCAGTGCGATCAACTTAGAAGGTATTCCCGAGTATGACAGACCACAACTCAAGCAACGGTCATTATCTGCTCAAAAAGTTTCGCCAACTCCACGAAAGCGGATTTTTATCAGCTATAAACGCAACACAGAAACTGATGAAAAAGTTGCCATGCAAGTGTTTCAGGCACTTAGGCAACAGCATGAGGTGTTTATCGATCGAGAAATGCTCGTGGGTACGCCTTGGGCACAAAGAATTGAAGCTGAATTGCAACGGGCAGACTTTTTAATTGTTTTTCTCTCACAACGAGCTGTTCATAGTGAAATGGTAGAAGCCGAGATTGAAACAGCATCTCGTCTGGGAAAAGAGCAGGGGGGACATCCCGTCATTTTACCAGTGCGTCTGAATTATCGAGAACCGTTTCAGTATCCACTGAGTGCTTATCTCAATGGCATCAACTGGGCATTGTGGCAAACAGATGAAGACACACCCAGTTTAATTGAAGAGTTAAAACGGGCGATCGCAGGTGATACTCTTTCCATCAATACAGAAAAATCTAAAGCCGACTTACTGCAAATTCCCCCACAACCATGTTTACCGCGCCCATCTCCCTGTGCTCAACCGATACCCTTGGAGATGACAGAGGGGACAATGGACTCAGAATCACGATTTTACATTGAACGCCCCCAAGATGCGATCGCGCTGACAACAATCCAACGCCAGGGAGTCACTTTAACAATCAAAGGCCCCCGTCAAATTGGGAAAAGTTCCTTGCTGATGCGGGTGATTGATGCAGCGATGAAAGTCGGTAAAAAAGTAGCATATATAGATTTTCAATCATTTGACCCAGAAGCCCTCACCAATGCAGACATTTTTTATCAACAGTTTTGCACGATTTTAACTGAACAACTGGGAATGCCCAATCGCACAGCAGAATTCTGGCAACAAGGGGTAGGTAACAATCAGCGTTGCACCAGTTATATCCAGTCTTATGTGTTGAAAGAATTGGGTGGTTCTCTGGTTTTGGCGATGGATGAAGTGGATCGGATTTTTGATACAGAGTTTCAATCAGGATATTTTGGCATGTTGCGTAGTTGGCACAATAACCGTGCTTTACCTTTACCTAGTATGCGGATTTGGAAACAGTTTGACTTGGCTTTGGTGACTGCTACTGAAACCTATTATCTGATTCCGAACCTGAATCAATCTCCATTCAGTGTAGGTGAAGTTATTGAGTGTAAGGATTTTACATTAGAACAAGTTGCCGACCTTAATCAAAGGCATTGTTCTCCTCTGACACAGTTGCAAGAAACCCAACTGATGAGATTATTACATGGTCATCCTTATCTAGTGCGACGGGCATTGTATGTAGTTGCTAGCCAGCAATTTTCCGTAGCCGAACTGTTTGCTCAAGCAAGCAGCGATCGCGGCCCCTTTGGCGATCATCTGCGGTATCATTTATTCTGCATTGACAAAAGAAAAGACTTAGTGCAAGGGTTGCTTCAGGTAATTCGTAACAATACCTGTCCAGATGAGCGGATTTACCGATTACTAAGCGCAGTAGGCTTGATTCGACGTGAAGGGCAAATAGTTGTGGCGCGCTGTCAACTCTATGCCGACTACTTCCGGGAGCATTTGCATGGCTAACCCAAACATTTACACCGTTGGCGGTACTGTCCAAGCAAATGACCAGGGGTTGTACATTTCTCGACAGGCAGATCAAGAGTTACTCAAACTTTGCCGCACTGCTAGCTTTGCCTACGTCCTCACTCCCCGACAGTTGGGAAAATCTAGCTTAATGATTCGCACGGCAGAACAACTGATTGAGGAAGGTATTCAATGTGCGATCGTTGACATCAGTGGTGTATTAGGCACCCAAGTAACTGCTGAACAATGGTATAAAGGGCTGCTTGATGCCATAGCAAGTCAACTCATGCTGAATACTAATACAAATCAGTGGTGGGAGGAGCATAACCATTTAGGCATTACTCAACGGCTAACTTTGTTTTTTAAGAATGTATTGCTGGTTGAAGTAGCGACTCCAGTAGTAATTTTTATTGATGAAATTGATACTACTCTTAGCCTGGATTTTACTGATGACTTTTATGCAGCCGTTCGTTACTTTCACGTTGCCCGTGCCACCAATCCCGAATTTCATCGCCTTTCTTTTGTTTTGATTGGTGTAGCTACACCAGGCGATTTAATCCGCGATCCAAAGCGTACACCCTTTAATATTGGGCAACGAGTAGATTTAACAGATTTTACCTTTGAAGAAGCATTGCCTTTAGCAGCAGGCTTAGGATTACCCCATGAAAATGCCCAGCAAGTATTGCAATGGGTTCTGAAATGGACGGGAGGACACCCAAATTTAACACAGCGTCTTTGTCGCATTCTTGCCGATCGCAATCAAGCAGATTGGTCTGAGACCGAAGTTGATCGTATTGTAGATAGTACCTTTTTTGGCAATGCCAGTCAGCAAGATAATAACTTGCAATTTGTGCGGGATATGCTGACTAAGCGCGCCCCACATCCACTGGAAAAAGAAGTACTCAATGCCTATCTTCAAATTTATCGAGGCAAATTTCCCGTAACTGATGAAGAACAGTCACTCGTCAAGTCTCACCTAAAGTTATCTGGAATTGTGCGGCGAGAAAACACACGGTTGCAAGTACGTAACCTAATTTATCGCCAGGTTTTTAATGTGCGTTGGATTCGGGAACATTTGCCTGAAAGCTTGTGGCAACGCTTGAAGCCTGCAATGCCTCTAATTGTCAGCTTACTTATTTTTTCAGTTGCTATGGCAGCCCTCGCAACTTATGCAGAAGCTCAACGCCAGGAAGCTAATTTACAGCGCCAGAAAGCAGAGGAGAATGCTCAAGAGGCTAAAAACCAGAAGGATGTTGCAGAAAATCAACGAAAAATAGCATTAGATGCTCAGAAGAATGCCGAAGCACGCCGCAAACAGGCAGAAATAGCCCTTCAAAAGGTAGAAACAGCTCAAAAAGCCGAAGCCAAACAACGTCAACTTGCAGTAGATACCCGTAACATTGCTGAACAACGTCGCCAACAGGCAGAAGCAGCCCAAAAATCTGAAGTACAACAACGTCTACTTGCAGTAGATGCTCAGAAAAATGCCGAAGCACGTCGCAAACAGGCAGAAACAGCCCAAAAAGTTGAAGCACAACAACGCCTAATAGCAATAGAAGCTAACAAAGTTGCTGTACAACGCCAACAAGAAGCAGAAATAGCCCAAAAATCTGAAGCACAACAACGTCAGATTGCTGAACAAAAAACGAAAGAAGCACTTGCAAGAGCCTCGCTATTTGAAGCTTTGACAATACGAGATGAGTTTCCTCAAAAGAGCTTACTGTTGACTCTAGAAGCTATAAAAACTTGGAAATTCAGTTATAAAGAAATTCAAAATTCTTTACGTAGGCTTTTATTTCAAATTGGCGGTACTCCGTTGATTGGACATGATAAACCAGTGGTTGCTGTGGCCTTTAGCCCCAAAGGAAACTGGTTAGCTACAGGAAGTAAAGATGGAACAGTGCGGCTGTGGGATAAGCTCAATCCAGATAAACCCGCGATTGTTTTACGAGGAAATACAGGTGAGGTAAAAGCTGTTGCGATTAGTCCTGATAGTAAATGGTTAGCGGCAATTAGTAATGACACTCACATTCGCCTCTGGGATATTACTACACCGAACTTCAACACTGCGCCTCAAATTCTCCGAGGACATAGCAAGCCAATTAACGCATTATCTTTTAGTCCTGACGGCAAGTGGCTAGCAACAGCCGGTCAAGATGCCATTGTCGGGCTATGGGATATGAAAACTCAAGTCCCTGGCTCGAAAATGATTCCATTAAGAGGTTATAAATCTAAGGTTTTACAAGTCGTTTTCAGCCCTTCTGGGCGATGGTTAGCCACAGGTGAATCAAATAACGTTATAGGTGAAAGTACTAGCATCAATGTACAGTTGTGGAATATGACAGCGATTAGCTCCTCTGCAACACCCATAATTCTCAAGACTAAGGAATTAACTGAAAGTAATATTTTGGGGCTTGCTTTCAGCCCTGACGAAAAGCGTTTGGCAGCTGCTATATCCTATACTGTGCAAGTTTGGGATTTAACCTCTAAAAACTTAACTACCACCCCAGCCACAATCATAGGTACAAATAATGGATGGATTAGCTCCATTGCCTATAGCCCTGATGGTCGTTGGTTAGCAACAGGTGCAGGTACCACTGAGGTAAAGTTGTGGGATATGCAAAGTCTAAATTCTTCGCAACCCAAATCGTCATACTGTAAGACTGACACCAATTATCCGGTTTGTCGCTTTATTTTACGGGGACATATTGGTGCTGTTGTTGGAGCAAATTTCAGTCCTGATAGTACGCGGCTAGCAACAGCCAGTCAAGATGGAACAGCTAGGTTGTGGGATATCACTGACCTCTCAATATCACCTATCGTTCTTCAAGCACATGAAGGATGGATCAATGCAATGACTTTTGACGCAGAGGGGCAATGGTTAGCGACTGCTAGCGAAGACAATCAAGCTCGATTATGGAAAGTTCCTAACGTCTTGAATGACCCAATTATTTTGTCGGGTGTTCATTTGGTACGAGCAGTTGCAATTAGTCCCGATCGCAAGTGGATAGCATCTAATAGTGGCGACAACATCATCAGACTATGGAACACAACTGATCTAATGCGTCCACCTATCTTACTAACTGGACACAAATATGTTATCTACAGTCTAGCTTTCAGCCCTAATGGCAAATTGTTAGCTTCAAGTAGCCCCGATGGAACTGTCCGGTTGTGGGATATGACCAATCTTGCTAAACAACCACATATCCTCAACGGGCCGGGTTTCTGGAGTATGGCATTCAGTTCTAGTGGTAGGTGGTTAGCTGCTGGCAGCTATGACGGTACTGTACAGGTATGGGACATGAAACAAGCCAGTTTACCAACTAAGCCGAGCTTTGAGCGCAATACTCAGAATTTGGGAGTGCGATCGCTTGCCTTTAGCCCAGATGAGCATTGGTTGGTTACTGGTGGTAATATAGGGGGTTGCAGTGACAGAAGTACCTTAGTTTGGGATTTAACCAACTATAATGCCAAACCCATTTCTCTACTTGGTCACTGCGATGTAGTTGCAGATGTAGCGTTCAGTCCGAATAATCGTTGGGTAGCAGCAGCAGGTTGGGATGGTAAAGCTATGCTATGGGATATGACTGCTACTAACCCCTCAGCTAACCCAAAAATTATTAAATTTGATAATCGCGTTTCTCAAGTTGCGTTTAGTCCAGATGGTCGCTGGTTGGCTGCTGGTTCTTGGGATCAAAAAGTGCAGTTACAGGATATGAATAATCTTGCCAAAAAACCAGCTCTGTTGGCAGGACATCGTGGGGGTGTTTATGGTCTAAAATTCAGCCCCGATAACCAATGGTTAGCAAGCTCCAGCGATGACCATACCATTCGCTTGTGGAATCCCAACGACAGCACTGCTGCACCCATCGTACTACGCGGACATAATAGCGTTGTTAGTCCTTTAGCCTTTAGTAATGATAGCCGTTGGCTTCTCAGTGGGTCTGATAGTGATGCTCGTTTGTGGCGGGTGTCTTACAATAATGATGACTTAATCAACATTGCTTGTCGCACAGCCGGACGCAACTTAACTCCTCAAGAGTGGCAAGAAGCTTTCGGCAAAGAACCCTATCGTCCAACCTGCCCAAACCTACCTGCTAGCCAAGTCAATTCTTCCGGTACAGCAGCTAATAATTCTTTAGGAGTCATCTGGCAAAAATTTCAAGATGCGATCGCATCTCTCATAGATTAATTAAGATTTGCAAATTTATCTGCCTTAAATATGGGCTAAACCGCATTGTTTAATGGGAATTTCAATCCAAAACTCTGCTCCTTGTCCCGGTTGAGAAATACACTTCATCTTTCCCTGGTGTTTATCGACAATTATTTGATAGCTGATAGATAATCCTAAACCTGTACCTTGTCCTACAGGTTTAGTTGTGAAAAAAGGGTCAAAAAGTTTTTGCTTGACACTTTCAGTCATTCCCGGGCCATTATCTTGAATAGAAATACCTACCCAATGCGGATTAATTACTTGCGTGCGGATAGTAATTTGGCTCAAGTTCTTGTTAATTTCTGCTGTTGTTCTTTGAGAGTTGTAATTGTCTAAAGCATCAAGAGCATTACTAAAAATGTTCATGAATACTTGGTTTAGCTGTCCGGCGTAACATTCTACATCGGGTAAATTGCCATATTCTTTGATAATTTCAATCTGCGGATGTTCTGACTTGGCTTTCAGACGATTTTGTAAAATTAACAGCGTGCTATCTATACCTTCGTGAATATTTACAGGTTTCATCTCCGCTTCGTCAAGTCGAGAAAAGTTGCGTAACGTCAGCACAATTTCCCGGATACGCTGAGTACCCACTTTCATTGAAGTTAGGGTTTTTGGCAAATCTTCTCTGAGAAAATCTAGGTCAATTTCTGCACTTAAGTCTTGAATTTCTGGGGCTGTTTCGGGATAAATTTCTTGGTAAAGCTGGATGAAACTAAGTAGATCTTGAGTGTAGTTATCAACGTGAGTTAGGTTACCATGAATAAAGTTAACGGGGTTGTTGATTTCATGGGCTACACCCGCTACAAGTTGA
Source organism: Calothrix sp. NIES-2100 (assembly GCF_002368195.1). Lineage (GTDB taxonomy): Bacteria > Cyanobacteriota > Cyanobacteriia > Cyanobacteriales > Nostocaceae > Aulosira. Next base: position 9,676,864 of record NZ_AP018178.1, read on the forward strand.
CCAAGACTAGACATTTTTTCAGTTTGAATTAACTGCGTTTGCGCCTGCTGTAAATCTTGGAGAGTTTTTTCTAGTTCTGTTGCTTGCTGTCGCAATGCTGCTTCTGCTTGCTTGCTTTCGCTAATATCCCGCGAGACTCCTACTGTTTGAATAACCTGCTGTTGAGCATCAAAAATAGCACTCTTGATTGTATTAAACAGCCGCTCCTCACCATCGTAACGAATAACCGTTTCCTCGGTTACTAAAGTTTTTCCAGTATTAAACACATAAGCATCATCTTTCACATATTGTTGTGTGTAATCAGGTTTAGCAAAAGGAGCATCAATAATTCCTCTCAACTGCTCCAAAGTCATGCCATAATATTCACGAAATGCCTTATTAGCATAAATAATGCGCGATTCCGCACCTTTGCATAAAACTAAATCGGGAATTGCATCAAGAATTTGCTGATAGAGATTTTTGATATCTAATAATTGCTGTTCTGCTTGTTTGCGATCGCTAATATCTCGTAAGAACACAATATATTCTTGGCGCTGGCGATTTACCCGGTTGGAAATTGTTGTTTCAATAGTTCGCGGTGATTCAGATTTGTGTAAAATTTGCTCGCTTCTACTTTCCCAATATGCAGGTAAATCATTCAAATCACGAAAGAATCTATTTAGATTCAGCCCACTCAATTGATCAATATGAAATTCTAATAAAACTTCCGCAGCTAGATTAGCTTGAGTGATTTTGCCATTTTCATCCAGCACTAAAATTGCATCTGGAACCGTATCTAAAGCAGTAATAAAACGACTTTCAGCCACCTCTCTGGCTTCAGCAATCGAGGCAATTTGTGGTAAAGTTGTCCAGCAGGCGATCGCTACTCCCATAAATGAGAGAATCATTAGCAAAACTGCCAAGAGATTTTCATCTGCATTGTCTGGGAGTTTTTCAAACTGCTCCTTCACAATCCAGGTAATCATAGCAGTACTACAAATCAAGCAGACTAAAATTCCTACTTGAAATCCCACAAAGTCTTTAATTTTAGTGCTGTATAACTGACGGCGCTGCATCCACCATTGAATATGAAAAGGTGGAAAGGGAATTCTGCGGATAGCTGCATCAGCTAATAAAACTATCAGCGGAAGCATTAACCCCGTAACTAAGTTGCGCCAGTTCCAAGCCAAGCCACCAACTAATAAAGCTACTACTTCTATTAAGCAAAAGGCTAAAGAAAACCAAGGCCATCGTACCCCTGGCTTTCCCCGGTTTAGCCATAGACCAAAATGAAATGTAATAATGCACAATAAGTAGCTAATTGTAATGACAATTACTAAACTATTTAAATCTGCCCAAAGTAGATAAAACAAACTAAATATAAAAGTAAATATCAATGCAGGTTGCAAAACACCTTGGCGAGACACAACTGTAAAGACGGGCGAAAGATGTCCATCTTGGGCTAGTTGATATAAAATACGCGGGGTATTTGCGACTGCGGTAGCTGCACCTAAAAGACAACTCGAGCAAATTAACAAGGTCACAATTAATGAAGCTGAATTACCCCAGAATGGTGAAGCTGCTAAGAAAGTTTTGAAAGTGTCACCTTGCAGTTCTGGATTGCTAGCTAAACGTATCATTACCCAAGAACCGCCTAAAGAAATAATCGGTATGAGATAACCAACTACCGATAATAAGCGCAAAGTTTGCTGGGGTTTTTGACTATCAGCAACAAACGCTGCTCCTGTTTCTATACTATAGACAGCATAGACTACAAAGAAAAACCACTTTGGCAATTCTACAACTGATAAAGTAGGTAAACTGCTAGGAAAAAATCCCATACTATGTGGTGAAAATGCTAACCAAATCAGACCTTGAATAGAAAATAACAGGACTAATCCCACAGCCGGGATAATGAAACATAAATGCAAAATTGCTAAAGCGCGTGTACCACTAAATGCCACAGTAAATAGGAGTAATGTTAAACCAATTTTCATTACCACATCTGGAAAATGAATACCCCAAGGTTCAAGTTGTGCTTTGATTAATTCTGTGAGAATAACACCATTGATGGGAAAAGAAGACCAAGCAACAAAGTATCCTAAGGCTGCATAACGTCCTAAAAATGGCAAATTTTTCAGCAGTCTGCTAGTGTAATTAGCTGTTCCTCCGGCGACATCTAGCCATTGCTTACCCAAAGCTTGCACCTGAAAGCACAACATTACACCCATAATTGTTGCAGGTATCCACAAAAATAAACCTTGCATTCCCAAACCGGAAGTAATAAATGGTGCAGATGTAAACCATGACAGCAAGCCGCATAAAGTAAAGCCAAAAGTTTCAATTGCTGTTAAAGAGCGTGGTAGCTTTTGTCCTGGATGGTTATTTTTATCAACACCTAAAATAGTCTGCTCTTGCATAATTATTTACTGTAGATGAATACTATAAATACTTAAAATTTTTCTGGCTGAATCGGAATTTTAATCACAAATTCTGCCCCTTCTCCCGGTACTGAAATACAATCTATTTTCCCACCATGCTTATCTACAATAATTTGATAGCTGATAGATAATCCTAAACCAGTACCTTCACCTACAGGTTTAGTGGTAAAGAAGGGATCAAAGATTCGTTCTTTAATATTTTGCGGGATACCTGTTCCATTATCTTTGATAGATATGCAAACCCAATCATTGTTAATAACTTGAGTGCAAATGGTAATTGTGCTACGATAATTTTCTATTTCTGCGATCGCTCGCTGCTGATTATGTCTATGCAAAGCATCAATTGCATTATTCAGGATATTGAGAAATACCTGATTTAATTGCGAAGCATAACAGGCGATAGCTGGCAATTTTGCATAGTCTTTAATTACAGTTATTTCTGGATAATTTGCCTTGGGAATTAAGCTGGGCTGTAAGAGCATTAACGCATTATCTATGCCCTCATGAATATCTACAGATTTAATATCAGCTTCATCGAGTCGGGAGAAGTTCCGTAATCCCAGCACAATATTACGAATCCGGTTAGCTCCCATCTTCATGGAATCAAGAATTTTCTGTAAATCTTCTATTAAGAATTCCCAATCTATATCTTCTTTTGTTTGCTGAATTAAGGGTGTCACCTGAGGATATTCTTGTTGATAAACATCAATCAGGTGCAGCATAGATGTAATATAGTTATTAGTAGGTTCAATATTGGCGTAGATAAAATTAATCGGATTATTAATTTCATGAGCAACACCAGCCACTAATTGTCCCAAGCTAGACATTTTTTCAGACTGTATAAGTTTGGTTTGCGTAACTTTTAGTTCACGTAGCGTTTGCTTCAGCCGCAGATTTTTTGCATTTAATTCCTGGGTTCTTGTAGCTACTTTTTCTTCTAACTTTGCATAAAGCTGGGCATTTTCTAAAGAGATAGCTGCTTGTGAAGAAAGCAGTTTGAGAATTTGCAACCTATCAGCAGTAAAAGCATCAACTATGAGACTATTTTCTAAGTAAACAATGCCGATGAGTTTGCCTTGATTAATAATAGGAGTACATAGTATAGATTTTGGTTGATATTTAATGATATAAGGATCGGCTGCAAAATTTGTCTTCGTACTAGCATCATGGATTAATAAATATTCTTTAGTATGAGACACATAATTAATTAAACTAACTGGAACATCCTGAGTATTGTTAATAGAGATAGATAATAATTCGCATGGTTGATGATTGTGCGATTGTGCTACAAGTTGCAAATTGCCATTTTCTTGCAGAATTAATGCACCTTTGTTTCCTCCCACATTTTCTAAAATTACTTGCATAAGAATTTGGATTAATTTATCTAACTGAATTTCCGAGCCAATAGCTAGGGATGCTTTAGTTACAGTTTCTAAATCCAATATTGCTGTCACCCCAGTAGTGCTGGAGTCAACAATTGCTTTAGTAATTAAAGCATTGCTATCACGGCTATTAACACTAACTTGTTTGTGATTAATAATTGGTAAAAGTAACTGAGGATAGCATTTTTCCAATTCTTCAACTTTGACATTAGCTCCCCAACGGCTGTAGGAGTAGTAAGCATCAATTAGATAAGTTTGGGCAATTTTTTCTTTACCGTAAGCCAGATAAAATTTCCCAGCCAGTTCATTAGCTAGCGCTTCTTCGTGCAGATATTGATTTTCTTTAGCACCTCTAATGGCTTGGTCATAAAGTTCCATAGCCTGCCAATTTTGTCCTAAAATTCGTGCTTTTTCTGCTGCTACTAAATCATATTTATGTTGACAGTTCATCGGTGCATGAAATGCCCAATCAAACATTTGTTCCTGATTAGCTATAACTTGTTGCAGGTATTGCTCCTGCTCAATCCTAGGCTGGTTAGGATATTCAGCTAACAGAGCTAGAGAATAGTAAAAATTATGTTGACTGACACTAAATTGTCCAGCTACAGATTCTAAATATTGTTTGCTAATTTCTGCACTTTCTAAGGCATTGTTTGTTTGGTTAAATAAATAAAATAGTATAGTTTTTGCTAAATATACATAAAAAAGACAATTATAATTTTTCGTCTGGATAAACAATGGCAATTTTTCTAATTCATTAAAATATAAACCATTTAGTTGATATTGATTTTCTGTATTTTCTAGCAAATTCCAAATAAATTGGAACCATACTTTCTGCATCTCCACAGCCCACTGCTGTTTCAGCTTGTGCATCAAAACACTATATTTTTCTAATTGCTGATAGACAACAGGTAAATTTTCTCCAGCAAACAATAAGTGTAAGTAATGATTTGTAGAACAATATCCTACATATTCAATATCTCCATTTTCTAAACCAGATTGCACAGCTTCTTCGAGAGGTTCTATGGTACTCCTCAGATGTTGTTTCCAAAATCTGATATTTGCATTCCATACTAGAAATAATCTACATTTAAGTTCTTTAGCATTTAACTTATCTAGTAAAATCAACGCAACTTCGCCATAGCGATATCCAGCATCAATTTCTGAGAACATACTGCATAATAGCAAGCCATACAAAACATATCCGTAAGTAGAAGCTGAAGAATTTCCATACATTACAGACAGATGTATAATCGTAAATATAATTGATGGCAGTAATGCTGGATTGGTAAAATAAGCCGCAGAAATCATACTAATTAAGATACGCATCGCTGCAAGTTTATCGGGAACAGTCATCGTTGGTAAGTTGATTAAATCTTCAACATCCAAATTTTGTGGTGGTGCTGACTCCAGGTTTACTTCCAGTATGTCCAATAATTTTAATCCTGTATCAATAGCTAATTGCATTTGTATTTGAGCCATATACATCTGCATTTGCGCTTCATAAGCCTTGACTTGATCGAGTAGGCTAGTTGCATTTTGCTTAACTATTTCTGCATAAATTGCTGCTTTTTCAAAATTAATATTTAAGTATTCTGCTTCCATTGCTGCTAAATATAAATCCAATGTTAGCTGATACTGATGTTGCCAACTTTCTGTTTTCAACAATTGCAAACCCATCTGTAAATATTTAATAGCCGCTTCATAAGCAGTAGCTAATTTAGCTTTGTTACCTGCAATCAAGTTGAGTTGAGCTAGTTCGGATTTTTCTGATTTACTAGTAATTAACTCAACGCCAATATTGAGTTGATTGACTATTTCAAATATATTGTCTTCCAAGTTTTGGGAATTTGGATTTTTTAAAAGAGTCCGCCCAATTTTGAGATGGATAGCTTGGCGATCTGTTGCTGAGATGAGAGAGTAAGCTGCTTGTTGTACGCGATCGTGGAGGAACTTATAGTTAACTGTCAATTTTTCGCGATCGCGAAATTCTATTTCTGAGTCAACACTGGCTTGAGATTGCTCATCTGTATAAAGTTTATAAATTTCATCTGTGGGTAAAATTAGCCCTTCTCGTAACAATTTCCACAAATTAGCGCCAATTTCATCAGGGGATTTTTCGGAAATCAGGGATAGGAGATTTAAATCAAATGTATTCCCAATACAAGCAGCTATTTTTAAGGTTTCTACAGTTAATCTAGGTAGCTTCTCTAAGCGGCTAACTAAAAGCTGAACAACATCATCACTTTGATATAAAGTTTCTGCTTCTTGAATATTGTATTGCCAATATCCGGCTGTAAAATCAAAATAGATTATTTGATTTTCCTGCAAAGATTTTAATAATTGATTTATAAAAAAAGGATTACCTTGAGTTTTATTTAATACAAACTTTGTCAAATTTAGAGCCATTGAATCTGGACAGCCTAAAGTATCCTTTAGCAGATGATTGATGTGAGTTTCATTCAAAGGTGTTAGCGTAATTTGATTGACATTCGCATTAGTTTTAGAAATCGCATCTAAAGTCATAAGTAAAGGATGTCCAGCGGTAACCTCATTATCTCTATAAGCACCAATCAGCAACAGATATATAGAATCGGTCTCACCCATTAATAATTGAATTAGTTTTAAAGATGCAGAGTCTGCCCATTGTAAATCATCTAAAAAAATGACTAGTGGATGTTCTTTAGTTGCTACCACTCGAATGAATTTACTAAATAGCAAATTGAAGCGATTTTGTGCAGCAGTTCCTGTGAGTTCAGGAATTGCTGGTTGTTTACCAACTATCAATTCTAATTCGGGAATAACATCAATTATTACTCCTGCTTGTTCTCCTAAAGCTGATAAAATATACTTTTTCCACTCTTGTAATTGGGCTGTGCTTTCAGTAAGTAGTTGTTTTATAAGACTGCGGAAAGCTTGTACAAATGCAGAAAAGGGAAGATTTCGCTGGAATTGCTCAAATTTACCAGAAATAAAATCACCTTTTTGTCTAATAATTGGTTTATGAATTTGATTAACAATTGATGTTTTTCCAATCCCAGAAAATCCAGCAATTAACATTAATTCTATATTGCCTAAACTGACCCTTTCAAAGGCATTTAATAAAGTGCTAACCTCAGTTTCTCTACCATAAATTTTTTCAGGAATCAGGAAGCGATCTCTGATATCTTTTTCACCTAATTTAAAGTCTGTAATTTCCCCTTGTTTTAGCAACATCTGTTCACAGATTTCTAAATCATGTTTAAGTCCTCTAGCTGTTTGATAACGCTCTTCAGGCGACTTTGCCATTAACTTCAGAACTATATTGGCGAGCATCTGAGGAATATTAACATTAACTATTGTTGGATTTATTGGTTCTTGTGCAAGATGGTAATGTACGAATTCAATCGGACTTGTGCTATTAAAAGGTAACTGTCCGGTAAGTAATTCATAAAAAGTCACACCAAGAGAGTAAAAGTCTGTGCGGTAGTCGATACCACGATTCATTCTCCCAGTTTGTTCTGGCGATATATAAGCAAGAGTTCCTTCTAAAAGATTGGGGCTTTTAATCTCAGTATTTTCTTTAGGTAAGATAGAAGAAATACTAAAATCTATGAGCTTAACTTGCTGAGTTTCTGGATTAATTAAAATATTTTCTGGCTTAATATCTTTGTGAATTATTTTATTTTTATATAGGCATTCTAGAGCAGAGGTAATCGCCAGAGCGATTGATATAAAACCATTTAGATCTAGAGATTGAGAATTCAAATACTGACTTAGAGAAATACCGCCAAAATCTTCTAAAATCAGAGCATAACTATTGCCGTAAGTTTCTAAACCGTAGCATGTAATAATATTCGGATAGTTGATATAGCTGGAGATAAAATACTGATTTTTTAATAAAATTAAGTCTCGCAGTTGCGGGTAAGGACTATTGAGGATTTTAATTACTACTGGTGTTTGAGATTTAATTTTTGTGGCACGATAAACAATACTTCTATTACTAATATGTAGTGTGTCTGTAATTGTATAACCTTGAATAGCGCTGAACTGTGCATGTATCTTGCTCATAAGACTACTTGATTAATAAATTTCTGAGGAACTACTTAATATAGTGTTCCCTCAGAATTTCCCAAGTAAACAGTTGTCGTCGCAATTAGGACATTGTTGCTCTAAATTATCTTCAGCCACCTTGCGACAGCAATCTGCTTGGTTCTATAGCTATTATGCGTTTAAGATACAGACAGTTTTTATGTATCAAAATAAAGTGATATTAATCACTTTATTGATAAAGAATAACTGAATTAAGGAACTTGCATGAAAATAAAGTACCAGTAAACCGAGTTTCGACTCCGCTCAACTCTCGACACCTGAGGGTTGAGCGGAGTCGAAATCCGACTGGTTGGGACACTGTCAATTTTCGGGAACCTCACCACTCAACCGCTCTCTCCCTGTAGTCAAAAACCTGAAAATGCGTAGCGACTGTCTTTAATTTCAAGTGCGTAAGCTCAGCCCAAGCATCGCCGAGTCCATGCTCACCTAAAATCTTTAGAAGCTATGCTTATTGTCGCCAGACATCGCGCCTATGTACTTGATCGCGGTGCGACAAAGTTTGAAGTACTCCAACATGATTTGGGAGTACCTCTACATGACTTCGAGGTATCTAACCAAATGTTGTACCGTTCCAGCCCCACATCGCACCTAGAGAATCTGCAAACTCTATATAAATGCGATTTTTCGGTACACCTAATGCTTGGTTAATTTGTTGGCAAAAATCCTGACTCATGGTTTGAGTTTGTTCAGGTTTCATTGTGCCGATACTTTTAATTTCTATATAGCAAACCGGATCTGTAGTACCAGCAAACGTCATCGGAACTTCCGGTTCAAAAACTGTCATTACATAGGCTTCTGGTTTTCCCAAATGCTTTGCTAATTTAGCTGATAAGCTTTTCAGCATGGACTCAACTTCAACTTTTTCCGGAGCAGGTACGGAAGTTTGTACTTTAATTAATGGCATAGTAAAAAATTCAAAATTCAATGATGGTCAAGAGTCAATAGTCAAGAGTCAATAGTCAACAGTCAACAGTCAACAGTATTTAAAATTGCCACTATTTTAAGTTGGCAATGACCTTATTTAGTTTACCGAAGCGCAGCGGCGCAAGGTAGTAGGGGAGATGAGGGGGACAAGGAAGACGAGGAGGACAAGGAGAGAAGTCTGAGCGCCGGCGTCCGGCGTTAGCGCAGCGGTAGCGAGGTACGAGCGTCTGGCTTCTCCTAACGGAGACGCTGCGCGAACGCCAACGTCTTCTCCCAAGGGGAGACGCTGCGCGAACGACGAACAGAACTTCGGAGGGACAAGGAAGCAGAGAGAGATATGGGGAGTGTGGGGAGTTTTCTTACCCATGCCCCATGCTCCATGCCCAATGACTAATGACTAGATCGAAATAGATGATGATGTTCGGGATGATATAAACGCGATCGCCCTGTTGCTGGCGAAAGTGCTGGACTGATAATGTAAAGTGTGGTGCGAATTAGCTGTTCTTTGTGGGTACAATCAGCCATCTCCTTGAGGGGAACAACTCGAATTTTTTCATCAGGCCAGCCTACACGGAAACAAATCGCTACTTGGGTTTCGGCTGGATAATGTTCTAGTAACTTGGCTTGAGCATCTTCCACATGACGCGCACTTAGATATAAGCAAAGGCTAGCCTGATGTGCTGCGAGTGTGGCTAGTTCTTCAGTTGCAGGAACTTCAGTACGTCCACTGATACGGGTCAGAATAATAGTTTGCACTAAACCCGGTACAGTTAATTCTACTTGCAATTTAGCAGCTGCGGCTTGAAAGGCGCTGATACCTGGGATCACTTCAAAAGGGATATTTGCCTCTGATAGCAGGTACATTTGCTCATGGATAGCGCTGTAGAGGCTAGGATCACCTGAATGGAGACGAACGACAGATTTGTGCGATCGCACTCGTTCTGTCATCAGCGGTACAATCTCTTCTAAAGTTTTATTCGCCGTCCGAATAATTTCCGCATCTGCGCGACAAAGATCTAAAATCTGGGCGGGTATGAGAGAGTCAGCAAATAAAATCACATCCGCGACAGCCAGTAGTTTTTGCGCTTTTACCGTTAATAAATCAGGATCTCCCGGACCCGCTCCCACAATGTAAACCCTAGGTTCTACGGATGGAAGGTTTTTGGAAAACATATTTTACCAGTAATTTTACTCATGAAAACATCTACTTCAATTCTTCAAAAAAAGTTTTTGATAAATTATCAGTGACTTTCCGGATAGTTTCTCTTTGGCCAGTAGAGAGTAATGGTAGATGCACCCTGGTTAAGCCCTGGAGAACCCTCTGGGGCATTTTTTATTTTTAGTCATTTGTCATTTGTCATTGGTCATTTGTTATAAATCCTTTCTCCCCACACTCCCTCATCCCCCTCATACCCCTCATCTCCTCATTCCCCGATCGCTCCGTTACTCCTAGGGGGAGAAACCACATCTGGTAAAGGGCGTTTAGCTAAGTAAAGCCAAGCTAATCCAGCTAATCCTAAAGAAATCCCGATTAAACTCACGACTTGAGCCATCCTCAGGGGGCCTAGCATCAAGCTATCAGTACGCAAACCTTCAATCCACAAGCGTCCGAAGCTGTAAGCTGGCAAGTAAGTGAGAAACAGCGTACCTATCTTTAAGCGCGGTTTTCCTTGTAAACTGCGAATAAACAACGTTATCAGCAGGGCAAACACCATTAAATCCCACAAAGATTCATAGAGGAAAGTGGGATGGAAGTATTCATTATTGATAAAATCTGGGGGACGGCGATCCGGTGGGATATACAATTTCCAAGGTAAATTGGTGGGATCGCCAAACGCTTCCGAGTTGAAGAAATTTCCCCAACGTCCAATCGCTTGCCCTAAAATCAGCGAAGGCGCTACTAAATCTGCCAGTTGCCAAAAAGAAATTTGCTTGAGTTTGGCAAAGATTAATGCTGCTACCAAGCCACCCAAAATCGCTCCATGAATCGCAATCCCCCCTTGCCAAATAGCGATAATTCGCTCCGGGTGCTGGGCATATTCTGGCCATTGAAACAAAACGTAATATAACCTGGCTGCGGGAATTGCCCCAATCACCAGCCAAATTGACAAATCACTAAGTAACTCTGGGTTAACGTTACGGCGCTTTGCCAAGTACTGGGAAAGGCTGACACCAATTAACACCGCTGTGGCGATTAATAAGCCATACCAGCGAATAGTTATTGGCCCGATTCTCCAGAGAATTGGGCCAGGAGAAGTAAATTGAAATGCCAAAGGCAAAGTGGAAAGATCCAGTGCCATGCAAAAGTACCTAGCTAGATAACTAAAATTATTAATCAGCGTTAGCAGTTTCTTATCTTAGAACAAGAAACTGGGGGCTTTGAGTATATAAACAATTAGAGCAGGTTTTGCTTTGAGGTAAAAACCTATCTCTAGTCAGCACGCTCGCGTGCTAGAGAATCTAGGACTGAAGTCCTAACTACGAATATACTGAGTTGATAATAATTACTTAGTATCGTTAAATTCTCTAATAAAAATAGTTTTTCCCTGGGATTTAATAGGTTTGCCAGCAGGTTCCGATATAATCACCTACATAACTTTGATGTATCGAAAATTGTGATTGCTATTTACCCCGGTAGCTTTGACCCAATTACTTTGGGACATCTGGATATCATTCAGCGTGCTAGTCGGCTGTATGAACAGGTGATTGTCGCTGTATTACGCAACCCTAACAAAATGCCACTTTTTAGTGTTCAACAACGGCTAGAGCAAATTCGTGTATCTACACAACATTTGCCAAATGTCGAAGCCGATAGCTTTGATGGTTTGACAGTCAACTACGCCCAAATGCGCCAAGCACAAGTGTTATTAAGGGGTTTAAGGGCAGTTTCCGACTTTGAAATCGAGCTTCAGATGGCGCATACTAATAAAACTCTTTCCACCCAAATAGAAACTGTTTTTCTAGCCACCTCCAATGAGTATAGTTTTTTAAGTAGTAGTGTGGTAAAAGAGATTGCAAGGTTTGGTGGCTCTGTCGATCATCTCGTTCCCCCACACGTTGCTCTAGAAATATACCAATGCTACAACCACAACTCTCCAATGTTGAACCCAATCATAACGGAAACAATCACCCCTCTCAAGACTATCCCGAAGGAGCGGGAAACTTAGATTTGGAGGAGGAACTCAATCGCCTAGAGGAGATTATCGTTAGTGGATTCCGCATTCCACTGACTGGACGCACTCTAGTTGATGATGAAAAGCTGTTAGAACAGCTAGATTTTATCAGGGCTTCTTTACCCGCAGTTTTTCAAGAAGCTGCATCAATGCTCGATCAAAAAGAGGAAATTCTGCTAGAAGCTGAAGAGTATGGCCAGCAAGTTGTTGAGGCGGCGCAAGCTAAACGCGCCCAAATTTTAGCCCAAAGCGATATTATCCAACAGGCAGAACGCGAAGCTGAACAGCTAAGACGACAAGTACAACAAGAATGCGATGCTTTGATGCAAGAAACTCTGGCGGAAATTGAGGAACAGCGCCGTGCTTGTATGCAAGAGTTAGAAGAAATGCGACAAGCGGCGATCGCTCAGGCTCAAGAAATCGAAAATGGTGCGGATCAATATGCCGATAGTGTCCTAGAAGGTATTGAACAGGATCTTAAAGATATGTTGCGAATTGTTACCAATGGTAGACAAGAATTACGAGCAGATATGTCCCCACCGCGAAATTCTTCACCACCCAAGAAGAGATAAGCTTGATGGGAGCAATTTACCGACTGAGGCTGATGAAGAAATAGCACGGGAGTTTGATCAAGAATTAAAAATTAAACATTAGATTATGTAAACAGGGAAAGAATTATGGCTAATCAATAGCTGCAAATCAAATGTGTAATAGCTTAATTTGTTCTTAAATAAAAAAATACTTTCTTTAAGCAACTAATTTAAAGTCCATTTTGGCAATATAGTTGGAGGTATTTATAATTCATTAATTTGCATAAGTTCGTAGTTGGCTCTGACTACGAGCTTATTCAATTTTATTAGGAAATAACTTGATTAAATAGTGTGGAATATTACATATTATGCCAAGCTTAAATGATTTATTTTTAATGCAAATTAATTTCGGTTTGAATACAGCTAGCTTACTAGGATTACTATATATAATTTTTGGTATATCTTACATGATTTTTATGGTTACTGTGCTATTTAGACGTGCTAGCAGTCTTAATGGCATAGCTTTTGTAATTTATCTACTGCAAGCACTATTGATACCAAGTATCATGTTGTTAGTGGGTTTAATTTTTGTGCTTCAGGGCTGGCGATTAGATCCAATTTTACAATTTGCCCAATTTTTATTAACTCTAATAATTATTTACTTCTGTGTTAAAGACCTTTTGAACCATGAATTTTATAGAAATAGGTAAATTTATCTGGCTGCACTACAAAACTAAATATAAAAGGTTTACTCTATTAATTAGCAATGTCTGCTTGGCACACTTATAATATTTTCTGCCAACAGAGGAATATTATGCTAACTAGGTTAAAAGTTTCTGGGTTTAAGAATCTGGTTGATGTTGATGTCCGCTTCGGGCCATTTACCTGTGTAGCTGGTGCTAACGGTGTAGGTAAATCTAACTTATTTGATGCTATTAGGTTTTTAAGCGCGATCGCCGATCGCACCCTTATTGACGCTGCATTATCTGTGCGAGATGAAGAGGGACGAACAGCAGATGTGCGTAGTTTATTTCACCGAGTTGGTTATGAATATACAGATAAAATGTCCTTTGAGGCAGAAATGATAGTACCAGAGGAAGGGGTAGATGATTTAGGACAGCAAGCAAAAGCTAGTATTACCTTTCTTCGTTACTCTCTCACTCTAGCTTACCGTTCAGATAATAGTTTAAGGTCTTTAGGATCGCTGGAAATCATCAAGGAAGAGTTGGTTCATATCAATCTTGGTGATGCAAGAAAAAACTTATTATTTCCTCATAGTGTTGAGTGGCGTAAATCAGCAGTTAAGGGACGAAGAACTTCACCTTTTATTTCCACTGAGGGTGATAAAGATAAGACAGTTATTAAGCTACATCAAGATGGTATTAAAGGAAAACCTCTGTCTCGGTTAGCGGCAAATCTTCCTCGAACAGTACTTTCTGTTGCTAATGCTGCTGAGAGTCCAACAACCTTACTAGCGCGAAGAGAAATGCAATCTTGGCGACTACTTCAATTAGAACCTTCAGCACTACGCCAACCGGATGAATTTACAGCGCCAACAAAATTAGATATGGATGGCTCTCACCTAGCTGCAACACTCTATCACCTAGCAAGGTTAAATAAACATCATCTTACAAATGAACTTTCTGACAGTCAGGCAGAGGCACAAGTTTACAGCCAAGTTGCTAATCGTTTGGCAGAACTAATTGATGATGTGGGTAAAGTAGGAATTGACCGAGATGAACGACGTGAACTTCTTACTTTAATAGTTACTGGTAGAGAAGGGACATCACATCCAGCAAGAGCATTATCAGATGGAACCCTACGCTTTTTAGCATTGGCTGTTCTAGAATTAGACTCCCAAGCACAGGGTCTTTTGTGTTTAGAGGAACCCGAAAACGGCATTCATCCAGAACGCATTCCTAAAATACTTAAGTTGCTTCAAGATATTGCCACCGATGTGGATGAACCTATAGGTATAGATAATCCTTTGCGACAAGTTATTATTAATACTCACTCACCTTCTGTAGTGATGCAAGTACCTGATGAAAGCTTATTAGTTGCCGAATTAAAAGAAACAATACGTTTAGGGAACCGATTTAAGCGTGTATCGTTTGGTTGTCTTCCTGATACCTGGCGACACAAAGATTTAGAAGAAACGAATACTGTTGCCAAAAATAAATTACTTGCTTACTTGAACCCAGTAATACTTGATGAAGCAGAATTAGAAAGCAATGGAGGTAAAGAAATTGTTCAACACTCAAGAACAACACAACCCAAGAAACGGCGAGTAGTCGATAGAGTTGACCTTCAACCACTAATACCTGGTTTTCCTACAGAGTTAACATGAAAGAACTTTGTTATACCTTGCTATCTGACGGCAGTTCAGATAAAGCATTGATCCCTATCCTAACTTGGTTATTGCAGGAAAATCAGATTGAGTGTGCTATCCAGTCTAATTGGGCAGATCTGCGACGCTTATCCAAACCACCAAAAACTTTGTCCGCACGTATTATCAGCAGTTTAGATTTCTATCCTTGCGATCTGTTATTTATTCACCGAGATGCAGAAAAAGAATTACCCGAAAAACGTATAGCTGAAATTAGAGAAGCTGTAGAAGAAACAGTTATAAAAACAGTGACAATGCCACCTCATATTTGTGTTATTCCTGTACGGATGCAAGAGGCATGGCTTTTATTTGATGAAGCCGCACTACGAATGGCGGCAGGAAATCCTCACGGGCGTCAGCCATTACAATTACCAGATCTCGATAGACTTGAAAAACTACCCGATCCTAAAGATACTCTTCATGGACTTCTGTCCCAAGCCAGTGGATTGACAGGTCGGAGGCTCAAACAGTTCTCAGCTAACGAACGTGTCCACCGATTATCGGAAATTATTAATGACTTTTCACCATTACGGGCATTGTCTGCTTTTCAAGTACTAGAAACTGAAATTCAACAAGTTGTAAAAACACAAGGTTGGTGTTCTTAGTGGCAACACCAAAGTTTATCACTACAACGTATATGTAAAGTCTTCTACCAACATTCCTGGAACCAGAGTACCTCCGAGTTGACGGCTTTCGTAGGTTCCAACTTCGGGGATAAATTCTTGAAAGTTAGTGAAATCAACTAAATTATCTCCCCAAAAGCGGTAGAGGCTTTCATCAAAACGCAGGTTTTCAATGGGGGCGATAATTTCTCCTTTCTCTACCCAAAAACAAGCATAACGGGTCATACCTGTAATTCTACCTGTGGGGCGATCGCTCCAGTTCAAGTAATGTAAATTCGAGACATACAAGCCTGTATCTAAACTAGGCAAAATCTGCGCGAATGCTAAATTACCAGGGCTAACTTCTGGCGCGCGTAAGCTTTCTGAACTGTTAGCACCGTTAGCCGTTTTTTGATATTCTTTGGCGGTACGAGAGTTGATTAAGGTATTGATTAAAAATCCTTTTTCGATTATAGATAACTCTGGTGCTGCCATTTCTCCCCATTCATTAAATCGCGGCACTAACCCAAGCTGAAAGTTTTCTTTTAAAGAGAACTCTGGGGAAAGTAGTTTTTCTTGCCGAGATAATGTAGCCAATGCACTGTTCCCTTGTCGGAGATCGGCTTCACTTACACCCCCCCAAGAAAGCATATTTACTAAATCAGCTACTGCAGCGGGGGCAAAATAAGTTTTATAATTTCCTCTTGGCAATTTTTTTGGTTCAATAGCAAGTAATTCTAATTGTTTTTTATCTTCATTAATTCTTGCTATATACGCAGATTTATCCCATTTACTACCTGCAAAAGTACCTTTAACTGCTTGTCCTGATGGTCTAAATAAAGAATAGTCTAAGGTAAATGTATCTGTGGCAAACCAATGTTTTTGTCCTTGAGAATCGCCGTAAGCTTGAATGACAACTCCCCCGGCGTATATGCCTGTAAAATCTAGGTCTGCAACCAATTCTAGTATTGTTGGCACTACCTCTTCTCTGGCTAACAATTTGCCAGAATGTATTTCTCTACTAGAGTTAGTTCCAGAGGGTAAAACTAGATATGGATCAATAGGTAATAACCGGATTTCTTCACGTAATTCTTGTAAAGCTGTGTATGCTATCTGCCAGTCAATATCCCAATTACCAGTGAAGGGAAACTGGCGAACACTACTACGTTGCTCCTCCATTAAAGTTAGTTCAATCCAACCATCAGCAACATAACCAGTTTGGCGAACTTTTGCATGATTAAAGCGTGTAAATTGACTTCTTTCACTACTAAGTTTAACTGTAAATTCTTCTGTTGCAGTTTTCTTAATAAGTAGAGTTTCAATGAGTTGATTAAAACTGTTTTCTAAAGCAGACAATTCGTCAATTTTCATGAGTATTGTGTAGTCACAGGGGAATTATAGTAAGGCTAAATCATAAAGGATGAAATCAGAACCAAGCAAAATTTCATCCTTCATACTTCATACTTCATACTTTCTTAACTACCACCGCCAAAGACTTCAACGTTAGCAAATAGGCAAATGGGTGAACCATGTCCTACCCAAATTGCTTGATTTGGTTCGCCTTTACCGCAGAAAGGAGTACCATAAATTTGCCAATTGGAAGTATCACCAACTTTGATTAAGCTTTGCCAAAATTCTGGAGTTGTGGCGCGATAGTTGGGGTTACGGAGAGTTTTGGTAAGTTTGCCGTTTTCAATCAATTTGGCATACTCGCAACCAAACTGAAATTTATAACGGCGATCGTCTATTGACCAGGAACGGTTAGATTCCATGTAAACTCCATGTTCTACTCCGGATATGATTTCATCAAAGGTGGCGTTTCCTGGTTCTAAATTTAAGTTAGCCATGCGATCGATTGGGGGACGATTCCATGAGGAAGCACGGGCACAAGCTACACCTGCTATACCCGCCCTGGCTTGGCTTTCTAGACTGCCTAAACCTCTCTGAAGTACGCCTTCTTTAATCACATACTCTCTTGTGGCTACTGCGCCAGTGTCATCAAAGTTATAGCTGGCAAATTCACCAGGTACGGTGGGGTCAAAGGTAATGTTCATTAGTGGCGAACCATAAACTAGGTTGCCAAAATCACTTTTATTGACAAAGCTACCACCGGCGTAGTTACGTTCATCTCCCAAAATTCGGTCAATTTCTAGGGGATGCCCAACGCTTTCATGGATTTGCAGCATCATCTGGTCTGGGGCTAAGACTAAATTTGTGCGGGTTGTTGGGCATTCGTCGGCTGTCAATAGTTCTACTGCTTGTGCGCCAACTTGCTGCACCCGATGCCATAAGCCTTCTTGTTTTAATAGTTCGAGTCCGCCTTGATAACAATTAGCGTGCGAACCGTTGTTAGTACGCTGCTGCACGATCGCACCATCTTGGGCAGTAGCTCCGTAATGAGCGCCTACAGAGAGAAATTTTTGGTACACTTGGGAGCCATTACTACTGGCAAACCATGTCTCTTTTTCGCTGCTGGTGAAGCTGGCTATGGTTTGCACAATTTTGTCGCTAACTTTCAAAGTCTGGCAAATCCGCACCAGTAAATCGTTGATTTCCCCTGGACTAAGCGCATCTAATGGTTCTAAAAATGGTGAGTTATATTCACCGACAACTTTGGGACGCTCAGTTTCACGGAAATCATAGACCCGCCATTCGCTAGCTATGAGTGCCTGTTTATATGCTATTTCCGCAGCGGCTTGTAAGCTGGCAATATCTAGAGAATTGGTAGCAGCATAACCCAAACAGCCATTTACCAATACTTCTAGCATGGCTCCCTTTGTGGAGTATTTGCCGTTAGCTTGGGGTAAGCCATCACGAACATGACGGTTCACGGATGTTTCTTTAACAACTCTAATACCAATCCAGTCAGCAGGAATATTGATATGAGCGATCGCTTTTGTAAGTTCAGAAAACATAGGGATGAGGGATGAGGGACTAGGGACTAGGGGCTAATTCCGATGCCAACGAGTGCCATCCTTGCTATCAATTAGAGTAATACCTTGTGCTTGGAGTTCATTCCGGATGCGATCGCCTTCACCAAAATTCTTGGCTTTTCTGGCTGCTTGGCGTTGTTGAATCAAATCCTCAATTTCTGCATCGCTTAAACCATTACTTACAGGCTTTTCGGCTTCTTTTTTCGCTTCTAAGCCTAAAACTCCCGCTAAGGTAACTAAGGTTTCCCATTCTTGGCGTAATTCTGCGGCTGGTGTTGCAGTTTTCCCTTCATGGACAATGATATTTCCCTCCCGGCGCAGTTCTTTGGCTAATTCAAAGATGATTGCTAAACCGCCAGGAAAGTTAAAATCATCGTCTACGGCTTCTCGGAAACGGTTGACATATTCTGGGGAGATTTCTGTTTCACTTGCGGCGTTGTTGACTTCCCATCCCAGTTTTTCGCCGTATTCATAGCCAAAAAGCAATCCTTCTTTCAAAGTATGCCAGCCGTTGGTGGCGGCGGCGATCGCCTCGTCGGTAAAATCGATGGGTTTACGATATTGGGCTTGCAAAACAAATAAACGCACAGCCATTGGTTCCACCCCTCGATCCAATAGGTCGCGAATGGTGGTAAAGTTACCCAAAGATTTGGACATTTTCTCGCCATCTACCTTCACCATGCCGTTGTGCAGCCAGTAAGTAGATAACGGTTTACCTGTCACCGCTTCTGATTGGGCAATTTCGTTTTCGTGGTGGGGGAAAATTAAGTCAGCGCCACCAGCATGAATATCTATGGTATCGCCGAGGCGATCGCGTACCATTGCTGAACATTCTATATGCCAGCCGGGACGACCTGCACCCCAAGGCGATTCCCAAGCAGGTTCACCGGGTTTTGCAGCTTTCCATAAAGCAAAATCAAAGGGATCTTTCTTTTTTTGGTACTCTGGATCTTTTATGTTGACGCGATCGCTTGCGCCAGCTTGCAAATCTTCTAAATTCCGCCCAGAAAGCTTACCATATTCCGAAAACTGCCGCACAGCATAGTAAACATCACCATCGGCGGGGTAAGCATAGCCTTTATTTTCTAAATCATGAATCAGCCGTTGAATTCCATTCATCGTGTGGGTAGCACGGGGATATTCATCAGCTTCTTTGATTCCCAGCCTAGCCATATCCTCAAAGTAAGCTTGAATGAAGCGATCGGCCACAGCTTCCATTGAGGAGTGTTCCAGCCTGGCTCGATTCAAAATCTTGTCATCAATATCGGTAAAATTTTGGATGTAGCGCACTTCATAGCCGCTAAACTGGAGGTATCGCCGGACTACATCCCAAACAATACAAGCTCTGGCATGACCCAAATGACAGTAGTCATATACCGTCACGCCGCAGTAATACATCTTAACCTTACCTGGTTCTACGGTTGTAAAGGCTTCCTGACGACGGGTGAGGGTATTGTAAAGGGTTAGGGTCATAAGCAGTTCAAAATTGAGTTATTCAAGATTCAGAATGGTAAAACCATTATGTGCTAAACATCTTAGCTACCTATCTATATGCACATTAAAGCAAAGACAGCTGCATTCAGTAATTTGGAAATAGATAGATACGTAATAATAGGGTAAAGCACCTGGGATGAGAGTCCAGCATCCCTATGCTAATTTTTTCTGGACTCGTTGCGCTACACTTCTACTTTTTGACTTTATTTGTTTTGATCACAGCGCTATGCAATCAGCAGTTACTCCTGAATCTCAAGCAATGGATGCGCCAAAGCAAGGCATACCTGTAACAATTATCACAGGTTTCCTAGGTAGTGGTAAGACGACATTACTTAATCATATCCTGACTAATCAGCAAGGATTAAAAACCGCTGTTTTAGTTAATGAATTTGGTGAAATTGGCATCGATAACGAATTAATTGTTTCCACCGACGAAAACATGGTGGAATTAAATAATGGTTGTATTTGTTGCACAATTAATAGTGATTTAGTTGATGCCGTTTACAAAGTTCTCGAGCGCGAAGAAAAGTTAGATTATTTAGTTGTCGAAACAACTGGACTAGCAGATCCTTTGCCAGTAGCTTTAACATTCCTCGGTACAGAACTACGGGATTTAACTCGGTTAGATTCGATTATTACCGTAGTTGATGCAGCCAATTACAGCCTAGATTTATTTAATTCTCAGGCAGCATATAGTCAAATTGCCTATGGTGATGTAATTATTCTCAATAAAGCAGATTTAGTTGATGAAACTGCTTTAAATGAATTAGAAAGAAAGATTGGTGAAGTTAGAGAAGGAGCCAGAATTCTGCGCACCACGCGTTCAGAAGTGCCACTTCCCTTAATTCTTAGCGTTGGTTTGTTTGAGTCTGACAAGTATTTTGATACTGTTACAGATGAGCATGAGCATCACGATCACGATCATCATGACCACGCTCACAATCATCACGACCACGACCACGACCACGATCACGATCATTCTACCTGCGGTCATGACCATCACGATCATGACCATGACCATGAGCATCATCACCATCATTCCGATCATTTAGAAAATGATGGGTTCACTTCCTTGTCTTTCCAAACTGACAAGCCTTTTTCTATTAGGAAATTTCAATATTTCTTAGATAACCAGCTACCCACCGATGTGTTTCGGGCAAAAGGCATTATGTGGTTTGATGAAAGCCCCAAACGTCATATTTTCCATTTGTGTGGCAAGCGCTTCACAATGGATGATGATGAGTGGAAAGGTCAACCAAAAAACCAGCTAGTGTTGATTGGTCGAAATTTAGATAGTGAAACTTTGCTTAGTCAGCTAGAAAAATGCCTTTGTATTCCTTCTGTAAGTCGGGGTAAAGGGTTTGGGAAATAGGTATTAGTCATTAGTCATTAGTCATTAGTCATTAGTCATTGGTGATTAAATAGATTAATGACATTGCTGTAATGGCAAATATATAGCGGTTCTCGTTTGGATGCAATACACAATAGGGCACAGCATTGCTCATTGGTGTCAACTTAACGTAAAACCCTTGCCAAGATGTGATTTGATACAAAATCACGTACCACCAAGATCCGCGCTACCCCACCCCAGTTTTGCAGACGCAAAACTTCCCCTCCCCGTAAACGGGGAGGGGATTGAGGGGTGGGGTAAAATGCCTGTGGAATCAGCGTTTTGACTTAAGTTGACACGTATGAGCATTGCTGTGCCCCTACCAATGATCTGTATTCTAATTTTGAACAATATTATCTTTCATGCGCGTTATTATTCAGCGAGTTAAATCATCTCAAGTGACCGTTAATGGTGAAATTATCGGCAAAATTGGTCGGGGACTCAATTTACTTGTGGGTATTGCTGATACTGATACCGATGTTGAACTCGATTGGATGGCGCGTAAATGTTTGGAATTACGGTTGTTTCCTGATGAAGAAGGAGGCGACCGCTGGCAAAAATCTGTACAAGAAATTGGTGGCGAGTTGCTGGTAGTTAGCCAGTTCACGCTTTATGGTGATTGTCGCAAAGGTCGCCGTCCCTCCTTTGACCGTTCGGCTGTTCCTTCATTAGCCCAAGATTTATATGCAAGATTTGTTACCAAGTTGCGTAGCAGTGGTTTAACAGTGGAAACTGGTGAATTTGGTGCAATGATGCAAGTTGTGATTGAAAATGATGGCCCAGTAACTTTGTTACTAGAACGAGAAGCTAGTTAAGTATTTGTTCGTAAAACAATAATCTCAGTAATAGCAAAGATGGCTTGGTTCTCAAATGATGAGAGAATAGTATATTAATCATTACAAAACTTTAAGTTCACTCATCATGGCGAAAATCCAGTTTTCTAGAGGTATAGACGAAGATGTAGTACCTGATGTCCGCCTAACGCGATCGCGTACTGGTGAAAGTGGGACTGCAACATTTATTTTTGAAAATCCTAAAGCTTTAGCTCAAACCACCACCGAAGATATCACCGGGATGTACATGATTGACCAAGAAGGGGAAATCATCACCCGTGAAGTGAAAGCTAAATTTGTCAACGGTAAACCAGAAGCATTAGAAGCAGTATACCTGATCAAATCTGTTGAAGAATGGGATCGCTTTATGCGCTTCATGGAGCGGTACGCTGAAGAAAAAGGTCTAGGATTTAGCAAATCTGAATAAGTTGTCATTAGTCATTAGTCATTAGTCATTAGTCATTAGCTAAAGACTAAGGACTAATAACTCTCCATGAATAAATTACCCATGACGCAACCACCTCATCCAGATTCGCTGGGAATCAAGGTAACTTGTGCTGTTGTTACAGTTAGCGATACACGTTCGCCCCAAACAGATAAAAGTGGCCAGTTAATCCAGGAATTACTTCTAGCAGCCAATCATGCGATCGCAGTTTACAAAATTATCAAAGACGAACCAGATCAGATTCAAGCGCAGATAGAACTGCTGGGTGAAAATGCCAACTTAGATGTGGTGATTTTCAATGGTGGCACAGGTATTGCACCAAGAGACACTACCTATGATGCCATTGCCAAATTATTAGAGAAAACCTTGCCAGGATTTGGAGAATTGTTTCGTTTTTTAAGTTATCAAGAAATTGGTTCGCGGGCGATCGCTTCCCGCGCTGTTGCTGGTGTTTATCAAAATCAATTAATCTTCTCCCTTCCTGGTTCCAGTAATGCAGTGCGGCTAGGGATGGAAAAACTAATTTTGCCCGAATTGGTTCATTTAGTCAGCCAGATGAGGGGATGAGGGGGGTAGGGGGGACAAGGGAGATATGGGGAGTGTCGGGAGTGTGGGGAGTGTGGGGGGTTTTCTTCCCAATGCCCAATGCCCAATGCCCTATGCCCTATGCCCCATGCCCAATGCCCAATAAAAAACCCCACTGTTATGTGGGGATGGGTGATTTATATGTTTTTCTTAAACGAGTTGCGAATTAAGCGATCGCCATCGAGATTGTAGCTAAGATTGCGGCGATTATATAAAATACAGTGACCACTTGCAATTCTGACCAACCAGTAAGTTCTAAATGATGGTGTAAAGGTGCCATTTTGAACAGCCGCTTACCTTTCCCATCAGGGCCTTTAGTGGCTTTGTAATACGTTACTTGCGCCATTACAGAAAGGGTTTCGATGAAGAAGATACCGCTGAGAATGAACAGCATTACTAAACTGTTAGTTAGCAGTGCTACAGCAGCTAAAGCGCCACCTAAAGCCAAGGAACCAGTGTCTCCCATGAAAACACGAGCTGGGTTCCGGTTATGGGCTAAGAAACCTAAACAAGCGCCACTTAAAGCAGCACAGAAAATCATTAATCCTAGTGAGGTGGGTGCAACTACAGCGCCAAGTGCTAAAAGTGCGATCGCAACGGTTCCACCTGCTAATCCGTCAATACCATCAGTGAGGTTTGTGGCATTACTCTCTGCAACTAAGGCAAAGCCTGCTAGAGGCCAAAATAGAAATCCTAAGGGAATGGAAACACCAAGCAAGGGTAAAGCTATATTCGTGATCCCAGTTGGTTGATTAAACATCAGCCACAGACAAAATACTGCTGCAAACCCGATTTGCAAAGCTAGTTTCGTCCGGGGCGATATACCCTTATTCGACTTACGGCGGAGAATTTGCCAATCATCTAACCAGCCAATGAATCCATAACTGAGTGTCAATGCACTAACTGCTAGCACTTCTGTGGCAAAATTAGACAATACGC
Source organism: Calothrix sp. NIES-2100 (assembly GCF_002368195.1). GTDB lineage: Bacteria > Cyanobacteriota > Cyanobacteriia > Cyanobacteriales > Nostocaceae > Aulosira. The sequence goes on from NZ_AP018178.1 coordinate 9,700,992, forward strand.
AGGCAAGAATTACCGCTACCGGGATAAAGAATATCCCCCCCATTGTCGGTGTACCTGCTTTTTTGAGATGGGCTTGGGGACCGTCTTCACGGATTATTTGCCCAGTTTTGAGTGCCTGTAGCAGCGGGATCGCCCAGAACCCTACAGCCGCTGTACTCAGTGCCGACAACAATAGTGGCAGGGTCAGAGACATACCCTGCCAAGGCAACCTATTACTCATCGAATCCAAAATCAATGCTCCTCCGCCTAGCCCGATAGCCAAACAAGAAGCAATACCGATTCCAGAAAAGCTTAACCCTTGGTCAGGAGATAATTTAGCGTCCACGGAAATTTCCCTTCACTCCACACTTACGAAACTGAACAGTCGTGACGATATGTACCACAAAGTCCCCAGCCATAAAAGGCTAATCATCGGCAACAGTTACATCGTCGTCGTCATCAAGATCATAATCACCTATACCATCTTCTCCACCCAGAAACTCTGATATTTCTTCCTCATCTTCCAGAAAATCAGGTTCGTGAACGTCTCGCGCTATGATCCGACCGCTGGATTGTAACCAGTCTAAAAGAGAAGTCTCTTGTTTTAATGGAATAACAGCAGCTCGCTGGTTGCGAGGTTCTTCACGTAATGGAGAATTCAACATAATCGCCTAAGAAATGAGAGAGTTTAAGTAGCTAGACAATAAGAGTCTATCACTGGACATGAGTTAATTTAGTTATTAATTCAACTCAAGAGATGAACAATCCGCAATCTGGCAAAAGGTATTTATTTAATTACCTTATGACAGATGACTGGAGATTATGAATACGCTAGTAAGACTCTATACATTTGATATTTATATATGTTTGATGCTGATTTCATCCTGATGATTTTTGAGGTTATAGACGATGATTGGAAAAGTGGCTGTCTTAGATGCGATCGCTGGAACTAATCGCGGTTTACTGGCTAACGAGCAACAGAAACAGACTATATTAGACGCGATCGCCACTTTAGAAGACCTCAATCCCACACCACATCCTGTCGGGGCTACTGATTTGCTTAATGGTAATTGGCGATTAATATACACTACAAGCAAAGCTCTATTAAATTTGGATCGATTACCTTTTTGTAAACTCGGACAAATTTATCAGTATATTCGCGTAGAAAATACGAGCGTTTACAATATAGCCGAGATATATGGCTTACCTTATTTAGAAGGATTGGTCAGTGTTGCTGCCAAATTTGAGCCAGTCTCAGGTCGTCGTGTCCAAGTCAAATTTAATCGAAGTATCATCGGTTGGCAACGGTTATTAAGTTACAACTCTCCAGAAAATTTGATCCAACAAATTGAAGCTGGTAACAAATTCACGGCTATTGATACTGCGATTAACAGTGATAAACAACAAGGATGGTTGGATATCACTTATTTAGATAGCGATCTGAGGATCAGTAGAGGAAACGAGGGTAGTGTGTTTGTACTTAATAAAGTATGAGGTTTTCCTGAAGTGTTATCTGCGAACGACACGAAATTAAACGATATCCAGATTTTTGTCAAGCAGGATTTCACACTTTTTTAAGTTTTGGGCATGGGAAACAAGGGAGACAAGTGGGACAAGGGGGACAAGGAGGACTTTTGACCAATGACCAATGACCAATGACAAATGACAAATGACCAATGACAACTGACAACCAAGAAAAATAACTTAACAAAGCCTCATGCTGCGTCCTTCTAGTTGTAGAGTGAAATCAATTAGCCGTATTTATTGGCAATTGATAACTAAAAGGGAAAAAAATCATGGTTCAACGTGGTTCTAAAGTACGTATTCTCCGCCCAGAATCCTACTGGTATCAAGATGTCGGAACCGTAGCGTCTGTTGACCAAAGCGGTATCAAGTATTCAGTGATTGTCCGGTTTGATAACGTAAATTACGCAGGCGTTAACACCAATAACTTTGCCCCAAACGAATTAATAGAGATTTCAGCGCCAGCAGCGAAAGCTAAAAAGTAAGCAATTGAGCTATCAGGGGATTTTTTTGTGGGATGATAGAGAATTGTTCCAAGGTTACAAGCCAACCATTGGAATTTTAGAGGTTTTAACGACCTCCTAGTCTGTGATCATCTATCCTCAAAAAAGCAATTTGCTTGCTTAATCAGCTTGAATGCCTGAACTGCCTGAAGTTGAAACAGTACGGAGGGGTCTGAATCAATTGACCCTGAATCAAGAAATTACGGGTGGAGATGTGTTGCTCGATCGCACCATCGCCTACCCGTTTTCTGTTGGTGAGTTTATTCATGGAATTAAAGGAAGTGCGATCGCCACTTGGTATCGTCGTGGTAAGTATCTCCTAGCTGAACTATCTCCATCTGCCAAAGAGGACGCGGGGATAAAGGGACGCGGGGACGCGGAGAGTGAAGTTATCGCTGCATCGTCCCCGCGTCACCCCGTCACCGCGTCTCCCTCCCTTACCGGCTACCTAGGGGCGCATCTGCGGATGACCGGTCAACTACTGTGGCTGCATCGAGATGAACCACTACACAAGCACACGCGGGTGAGGTTATTCTTTGGGGATCAACAGGAATTACGCTTTGTTGATCAGCGTACCTTTGGACAAATGTGGTGGGTTCCGCCAAATGTTGCTGTTGAAACTGCAATCACTGGTTTAGCAAAACTGGCTGTAGATCCGTTTTCACCAGAGTTTACAGTTGATTACCTGGCGCAAAAGCTAAAAAATCGTCGCCGTCCGATTAAGACTGCTTTACTAGATCAGTCAGTCGTGGCGGGATTAGGTAATATCTATGCTGATGAAGCACTTTTTAAGAGTGGAATTTTACCAGAAACTCTGTGTACAAATTTGCAGCTAGAACAAATCAAGGCTTTGCGAACTGCGATCGTTCAAGTTCTAGAAGCGAGTATTGCAGCTGGTGGGACAACTTTTAGTAATTTCCTCAATGTCAAAGGTGTTAATGGTAACTATGGCGGTGTAGCGTTAGTATACAATCGGGCAGGAGAACCCTGTAGAGTATGTGGTAATTTAATACAGCGTACTAGGTTAGGGGGACGTTCAAGTCACTTTTGCCCGGAATGTCAACATTAGTTAAGTTAAGCCTTGACACAAAAATATACCAATGCCAGCTTTAGGCCTTTATGTATTGGCGCGAGCTAAGATCCAGTATAAAAGGATCTGTAAAGTCGAGAGGGTAACTCATGCCAGTCAAGAAAGGTGATATGGTTCGCGCTGTCCGCGAGAAGTTAGAAAATAGTTTAGAAGCAAAAGCTAGTGATTCTCGCTTTCCTAGCTACTTGTTTGACAGCAAAGGTGAAATAGTTGATACCAAAGGTGATTACGCCTTGGTGAAGTTTGGCAAAGTACCAACACCTAACATTTGGTTACGTCTAGATCAACTTGAGGAATTTAAATAATTCAAGGTTAAATTTAGTAGTAAGGACTTTAGTCCTTGCTTTGAAAGCACTGAAGTGCTTACTACGAATTCATCAAAATTAATCAAATCAATCACTAGCCTACCGATTCAGGTAGGTAGTGAAATATTATCTCCGACTATTTAGTCGCTTATATATATGTCTTCTTATCTTGAATCTCCGGCTGTGTGCCATTTACCCCGCGTCACCATTATTGGTGCAGGTAGAGTTGGTAGTACCCTAGCCCAACGGATTGCTGAGAAAAACCTAGCAGATGTAGTGTTATTAGATATCCTCCCAGGAATGCCTCAAGGATTGGCACTGGATTTGATGGAGGCGAGGGGAATTGAAATCCATAATCGTCAGATTGTCGGTACTAACGATTACGTTCATACATCTGGTTCGGAAATTGTGGTGATTACCGCAGGAATTCCCCGCAAACCCGGTATGAGTAGAGATGATTTACTCAAAACCAATGCCAAGATTGTGGTGGAAGCAGCCAAAAATGCGATCGCTCATTCTCCCAATGCTATTTTGATTGTCGTTACCAATCCCTTGGATGTGATGACTTATTTAGCTTGGGAAGCTACTGGATTACCACGCGATCGCGTTATGGGTATGGCTGGTGTGTTAGACTCAGCCCGGTTTGAAGCCTTCATTGCTTTAGAATTAGGGGTTTTACCCGCCGATGTGAAAGCGATGGTATTGGGTAGTCACGGCGATTTAATGGTTCCCTTACCGCGTTATGCTAATGTCAACGGCATCCCGATTACAGAATTATTAGATAAAGCTACCATTGAACGCTTAGTAGAAAGAACCCGCAATGGTGGTGCGGAAATTGTGGAATTAATGCAGACCGGTGGTGCTTTTTTTGCTCCCGCCTCTGCTGTGAGTGTGATGGTAGAATCGATTTTGCTGAATCAGTCGCGTTTGTTACCTATAGCGGCTTATCTTCAAGGTGAATACGGTTTAAAAGATGTCGTCATCGGCGTTCCCTGTCGCTTGAGTTGCGGTGGCATCGAGAGTGTATTGGAATTAAATATTACCGACGAAGAAAAAGCGGCTTTGCATACTTCTGCGCAATCAGTACGTCAAAATATTGACAGGGCGCAGGAAATTTTGATGGCTGTTAATGTTTAATCGATTGACGCGGAGACTGGGAGACGCGGTGACGCGGAGAAATTTAACAGGTATTCTTTGAGAAGTAATACCTATTTGAAACAAGAACGCGACACATGGATTTGTAGGGGCGGGATTTCCCCCATACGTGTCAACTTAACGTGAAACCCTTACCAAGATATGATTTGATACAAAATCACGTACCACCAAGATCCGCGCTACCCCACCCCAGTTTTGTCTAAAAGCCAAAACGTCCCCTCCCCGTAAACGGGGAGGGGATTGAGGGGTGGGGTAAAATGCCTGTGGAATAAGTGTTTGAACTTAAGTTGACACGTATGGGTTTCCCCGCCCATGAGGTAACCGGGGTTACCCCCGCGATGAGGACAATCCATGACACGGAATCATTAATTAACTGGGTATCCGCATCTTAATTTATCTCACGCATTCGACGAAGTCGTTCTCGCAGAGTAGGCGCAGAGGCGCAAAGAAGAACGCAAGATTACAAACAAAGGCAGTAGTTTTAAATCCTACTGCCTTGAATGCTATCTACCAAGTTATTTTGTTGTCAAAACTTACCGACGCATGAAAATCCTAGTTCGATTTAGCGGCGGTATTCCTCATCGGCGGGATCGCCATAGGGGTCTTCGCTAGCTGGGCGGACATCACCAAACGCCTGGTCTGCGGGGTCGCCGTAGGGGTCTTGGCTGGCGGGGATAGCGTTCCCGTAAACGTCTGCGGGGTCGCCATAGGGGTCTTGACTGGCGGGGATAGCGTTCCCGTAAACGTCTGCGGGGTCGCCATAGGGGTCTTGGCTGGCGGGGATAGCGTTCCCGTAAACATCTTGGTTGGCGGGGTCGCCGTAGGGGTCTTCACTGGCTGGACGGACATCGCGATCGCGGTATTCGTCTTCAGTTTGATTGTCGTTCTTTCCTAAGAACAAATCCCTTGCTTTGCGCAAAAAATCATCTACCATGATCAATCTCCTTTGTGAATATCGTGTGTTCCACCTGCGCGACAGGCGTTGTCCAGAGGAAAGTTGCTTTGATTACACACAGGTTTCACTTATTTAGAGTGCTGGAGCTTCCGTTGCAGTGATACCACTTAAATCTCTACCTGTAGAACGCCCGTTATAGCCTTGGTATTCCTGGTATCTTTGCGCCTCGGATTCAGGGACTCGAATTCCTTCTGATGGTGGAGTTACCCAATGAGCGCGGTGTTCAGCATCGCGGTAATATACACGCCCGTTCTTAGAAAGATAGTACTTACCTTGTGCCCCTTCTTGTGAAGCATTCTTATGCTGATTGTAGAGGTAGTAAAGTGCTGCGGCTCCTGCCAAAATTGCTACTTTCTGCCCAGTACCCAGTCCTTTTTTAGCTTGGGGTTGGTTTGTGATGTTGCGATCGCTTACCGTTCTACCAGAAGAATCATCAACTGGTGGTGGTACATTAGCAGTCCGGGAACCGCCACAGCTAGTTAGCACGGGTACTATTAGCAATGCTGACAGACAAATTGCCAGCAGACGGGAAATAAATTTACGCTCTTTGTATGTTGTGTTCATTGTTTTTTGATTACCTGCATTTGCTCAAGCCGTGCTGTTGCAAAATACAGAATTGGAATTCCGAGTATTTTTCCGGAAATGGAAAAAATAACGGGCGTTCTTTCACAACAGCACAAGTAAAGCGTTTCACTTTTATGTATAGTGATGCAGTTTTGCAAGTATTCCATCCTGCCTTTGAAGGAACTGCATTCATCCTTAGGTAATATGTTGGGAATTAAGCCCGGATTTTTCGCTGGTTTTTGGTGGGGGTTGCGATCGCTATTCTTTAGCACACAGATTTTTTAGCACTCATTGTCAGCTATTAAAAATCTGTAACTACCGTATCCTTGGGCTTTTTATCACTAAGTATTATTACGATTCACAATTGAGTGTCTATTTTCAATTAGTAGATGCAGAGATTTTTCAGAAATTTTCAGCAATTTTTCCGTGATTTCTAAGTAGGCAATGTAAAAAACATAAAACTATCATGGTGTAGGCGCGTTAAATAGGCTACACAGAATGAATTTAAAAACGAATAATTTCCCGGCGGCGAATCAAACTAAAACTCGTCTACTACTGGCTTTGTGGGATTTGGGAGGAACGCAGCAAGAAGTAACAAAAGGATTACTCACCAAGAGAATTGTACCCAAGGGTAAGAAGGTAGCAGAGTATCAGGGAATCTTTGAAGAATTGCACAAACAAGGAGCGATCGCTATCTCCAAAAAGGGATACTCTTTAGCATCTCCCAAGGGTTTAGAGATATTGGGAGAGGGTTTGAAAGACAGCGATTTTAAATTTCAAGGGACGATTGTTGGTACTTGGGCGGCTAATGCGTTGGTGCGGTGGATTAGTCAGATAAATGTGCCAGTAGCTAGTACATCTGCATCAGTAAAGGGTAAAAGTGCGAAAGATGCGATCGCTTCTTACGACGAGTTTAAGTCAGTGGCGTTGGAAGTCTACGACAAGCTGAACCAAAACTACAACCTCAATAACCTAGTACCAATTTATCGAATTAGAAGGGAAGTAGGCGAGTATGTCAGCCGTTCTGATTTCAATGATTGGCTATTAGAAATGCAAGCTGACGATATTTTACAACTACAAGGCGGCACTGTAGAAGACAGCGCACCCGACAAAATAGAAGATTCAATCACTACCGCACTTGATGGATTACGCTGCTATGCCAAGTTGCTGAAACCGTAAACTTTTCTAGCTCTTCATTAATTAACTTCATAATAATATGATTGCTACCTCATCTACCATTGACGAACTGATCAGAACTCAAAATCCATTTGCTGGGCATATTGTTGTTAGGCCACAACAAATATGGGGGAAAAGTTTTCCTGATGTACCTTCAATTAATGCTCATGCATCCAATGCAGTTTTTGAGGCTGTTGAAAATATCCGTAAAGGAAAGCGTGAGACTGTAGGTATCACAATTACGGCTGAAAAAGGACTCGGTAAAAGCCATATTATTAGCCGAATTCGCCACCGAATACAGGTAGAAGACGGGACATTATTTGTCTACATGAGTAAGTATGACAACTTAAATCAAATTAAATACCAATTTCTGCAAACAATTGCCTCTAGTCTTAGAGCTTTTGGGAGTAAAAAAGTGATGCAGTGGCAAGAAATTGCCGCAGCTTTAATTAACGAAGTCAAGAATTGGAAATACACACCAGAGCAATATATTAGTATTTACCCAAGTTGGTTAAGCAAATACTCAATTAAAGCAGTTGATAACTTAACAGAACTCGTTTTACAAATCAAGCCTGAAATCACGAATCCTTACATAATTAAAGCAATTTTATGGACATTATCTACAGTTCATGCTAATTATGCAACCTATTGGCTGTCTGGTTTAGAACTAACCCAAGCACAAGCTGAAGCAATGGGTTTACCTAATCATAAAAATGACGACAAAGAGGCTGAATCATTAAGTATGGTTCGCCAGATTCTAGATATAACAAGCCATTACAGAGTTCCAGTAATTTGCTTTGATGAAGTAGATATTGCGGATATTTCTGATACAGGTTTTACAGCTGCGCAACTTATTGCAAGTTTAGTTAAGGATTTATACAACAGTCTCAAACGGGGAGTTTTACTACTAGCTATTTATCCTGCAACCTGGAATGAGCAAATTAGGGTACTACCACAAGCTGAAGCAGTCATTGATAGATTAGCTAGTGAACAATCTGATAGACAACCTATAGAATTGAGACATCTCAATGCTGATGATATTGTTGCAGTTGTCCGTCAGTGGTTGCAAGAATTTTATCAAGAAAATCAAATAAATCCACCACATAATCTTTATCCATTCGATGAAGTAAAACTTAGAGAGATGGGTAGAAGTAAACCAACTATTAGGTCAATTTTAAAGTGGTGTGCTGATAATTTTGTCACTGGAGTAGAACCACCGCTTGTAAATCCTTCAGTTGAAGCCTGCTTTCAAAGTGAATTAGTAAACATTGAATCTTCTATTAATGAATTATTAGAAGATGAAGCAGAAATATCTTATGCACTTTGGCTGGCTTTTAATAGCTTAATTGGAGAAACTCTAGAAGGAGTAACAATTGAGGCAATTGAAAAAGTACCAAACCAGGAATATATTGATTTCAAAATTATTGGTAATCAAAAGAAAGTCAAGATTGGAGTAGATGTTATACAGCAGGCAGGAGGCGCTTATGTGACAGCAGCTTTAAGTAAGTTAATTGATTATAAAAAGTATCACTTAACCCGTGGTTGTCTAGTACGTTCAAAGAAAATAAATCGAGGAGCAGTATTAGCTAAAACACATTTACAAAAACTTTTGCAAAAGTTAGGCGGAGAGTGGGTTTCCTTACAAGCCCAAGATATTAAACCTCTTTTAGCTATTGCGTTAGTTTACTTTAACTCCAAAAGCTATGATTTAACAGAAGAACAGGTTATTGATTTTATAAAGCAGAAAAAACTAGCAATAAATAACCCTCTTATCCGTGAAATTATCAGCGATCCATCTGGTCAAGAACCTGATAATTTAACTGATGATGAATTGCCTATGAGAATACCTCAAAGTATTTCCGATCCTGGTGATAATGTTGGACTGAATCTAAGTATATAGAATTAAAAATGAATCAGCTGTTTTCACTACCAACAGCATTGTGTTTGCCTGCCCCTGATATTGAAGCATTAATACAGGGGCGGACAATTGCAGCAATGCCCAAAATGTTTCTTCGTACTGGGCAGAGATTTGCTCTTTACCCAGCCAACGCTTTACATACTCAACTATCACTTGAGCGATATTATCATTCAGGGGTATTACCAATAGCTAAAACTGCTGTTATTAATCTGGATAACTCTCAAACAGTCTTGATTAAAGCTTGGGCTAAATGTGAACTGTGCCAAATTTTAGATGGGAGTAAGCCATTAGATATATTGTCGCAGTTAACGATATGGGCACCAGAAGCATTAAAGGAAATTCTACGACAACAGGAACATATTTTCTTAACTTACTTGCGCGTTTATCAATTACCTCAGGTTCAAGAAATATCAGTTAATACGCAAGTTAAAGAAAAGCTAGGTAAAATTATTAGTGTTCCTAATACTCTGACTGGTTCGGAAGCAGAACCTATATTAAGCGATCGCACTTTCGCCCAACGCAAACGCCAATTAGAAAATTTAGAACCTCCGCTGTATCCAGAATTGGAAGAATTGGAGAGTTCATTAGCCTTATTTAGCATGACTCATCCAATCGCTAAAGAACTAGATGATGATATCAAAGTATTTTTAGGTTGGAGTAGTAACAAACTAATTAAGCAAATCGATCCAGATTTAGCTTGGATAAATGATATTGCAGCATTGGGCGATCGCAGTATCGAACAAGATGAGGGTAAAAATAACTATCAAGCTGGTACAGACTTTGAAAATATTGCACGCCGTAGCCTGGATTTTTTAGGATTTAAGGTTGAGGAAAACTATAAAGGCGGTGCAGGTGGCTTAGATTTATTTTGCTCAAAACCTTATCCTCTTGTTTGCGAATGTAAAGCAGGTAAAAGCATTCCCGATCGCGCAGTAGAAGAATTAGATAGGATTGGTAAAAGGCATCTTAAAGAAAATTATCTGCAAGCCATGCGGTTGATTATTGGCCCAGGTAAACCCACTAAAAATCTCAAAGAATCTGCTGCAATATCTAAAATTAGTATTATCAATGTTATGACTCTACAAAAATTAGTTGAATTCAAAGCCAAATATCCAGGCGCTATTAATTTAGTCGAATTACAGCAATATTTAGAACCAGGGCAAATTGATTATAAAATTGATGAATATATTGAGAAAGCTGAGAGAGAAATTAAGTTGCGATCGCACATCATCCAGCTTGTCAAAAATTATTTGCAAAACTCAGGTGTAGACGCTGCTGGTGTCGATACTTTGCATGGCGCTTATTTTGGCTCAAATCCACCACAGCCAATCAAACCTCAAGAAATGCACGAAATTTTGATTGAACTATCATCACCCTTAACAGGCTATCTAGGGCGAGAAAAAGGAAGTGATTGGAAAAGCGATCGCTTTTATTACCTCCGCGACTTACCCCTCTAATTCTCTTACCTTCGCGCCCTTCTCTGCGAGAGGCTTCGCCAACGCGCCCTTTGCTGTTCCTTTCAAAAGTGCGATCGCTTTCCCTACAAAACTAACCCCTTCTCTTCCCTTGGCGTACTTGGCGTACTTGGCGGTTAATTTTAAAAAGCGATCGCTGTTATCCTAGCGTCAATATCCCAAGCTGATAATTAACCACTAACGGTACACGTTCGGGAAAAATTCGCCCTCTACGTGCAGGTTGTTGTGGTGTTGATTGCGTCATAATGCCAATTTTTGCTACTGTCTGAATTTTATTTTACGGTAATAAAATCCCTTAAGACTTTTCCCAGAGCGCGATCGCTTTTTCTCTACGCAACTTACCTCTGCTTTTATCTTACCTTGGCGTACTTGGCGGTTCGTAAACAAACATTACTGTAGCTTCAATTAATTTAACAATAAAATCGATGCGATCGCCCCATCACCCCGCATCCTCTATAACCTGAACTCCTGATAAACTAACCAGACTCACACGCTTCAAAAATTCTCTTATGGCTAAAAAATTAGCATTTCTCACTATACACGGTATGGGAGAAACGGATAAAGAGTATTACCAAATTGTCAAACAATCTCTAGAAAAACATTTAGGTAAAGATGTTTGGTCTCAGGTTCACTTTGAGGCAATCCACTATCAGTCTGCTCTCCAAGATTACCAGTATAGTGTTTGGGAAAATATGCGACAAAGCGCTCATTTATCCTGGCAAGATTTGCGAAAATTTATGCTGTTTGGTTTTAGCGATGCCTGTGCATTAGAACATCGAGCTACAGATGATGGCAGTTTGTACAAAAAAATTCAAAAATCTATTATTTATTCTTTAAAAATTGCTAGAGCAGAATTTTCTCATAATGATATACCTATCATCATTTTAGCTCATTCTTTAGGCTGCCAAATTATCTCAAATTATCTTTGGGATAGTCAGAAAAATCAAGGTATTTGGCATGTAGATAGTCTTGATTATCCAGAAATTCAGCCAGAACAAGAAGATTTTCTGAAATTGAAATCTCTCCAATATTTATTTACTACTGGCTGTATTATTCCGCTATTTGTTGCCGGATTTACAGAGATTGTCGCAATTCCTAAGCCTAATTCTAAGTTTAAATGGTTTAACTATTACGACAAAAACGATATTTTAGGATGGCCATTAAAACCTTTATCTCCTTCCTATGATTTAGTAGTAGATCAAGATATAGAGATTGATTCAGGAAATCTTTGGCAATCCTGGAATCCTCAAAGTCATGATGGTTATTGGACTGATGAAGATTTTATTGAACATTTATCTCAAGTTATTAAGCGTTTAAGTGTTTGAGGGAAGGTCACTTCGACTTCTCTGCGAGACGCTACGCGCTAAGCGTAGCTATGCCGAAGGCTTTACGCTCAGTGACCAGCACTTCGACTTGGCGGTAGTTGAGCGAAGTCGAAACTACCGCCAAGTCGAAACTCAGTGACCACAAGGAGCAGGGGGGAGAAGGAGACTGAGAGACGCGGGGACGCGGAGAATTATTACAACTGACAACTGACAACTGACAACTGACCAATGCCATACCTTTTTTGATACTATAAAAACTCTCACTCGTTAAATTAACGAATAGATGTATGAGCAAAGGCACATTGTTCGATAAAGTTTGGGGCTTACACACCGTTGGCACGCTTCCATCAGGACTAACGCAGCTATTCATCGGGCTTCACCTTATCCATGAAGTCACCAGTCCCCAGGCCTTTGCTATGCTACGGGAACGGGGTTTAAAAGTACTGTTTCCTCAGCGCACGATCGCCACGGTGGATCATATTGTACCTACAGAAAATCAAGCGCGTCCTTTTGTCGATACGATGGCAGAGGAAATGATTCAGGCGCTAGAGCAGAACTGTCAAGAAAATGGCATCACATTTTATAATATCGGTTCTGGTAGTCAAGGTATTGTCCACGTCATCGCTCCAGAACAAGGACTTACCCAGCCGGGAATGACGATCGCTTGCGGTGATAGCCACACTTCAAGTCATGGTGCATTTGGGGCGATCGCATTTGGTATCGGTACTAGTCAAGTACGTGATGTTCTCGCTTCCCAAACCCTCGCCTTGTCTAAATTAAAAGTCCGCAAAATCGAAGTTAATGGCACTCTCAACCCAGGTGTTTACGCCAAAGATGTGATTTTGCATATCATCCGCACCCTCGGCGTTAAAGGTGGTGTAGGTTACGCCTACGAGTACGCAGGTACAACCTTTGAGCAAATGAACATGGAAGAAAGGATGACTGTCTGCAATATGGCGATTGAAGGTGGGGCGCGTTGTGGCTACGTCAACCCCGATCAAGTTACTTACGATTACCTCAAAGGTAGAGACTTCGCACCCAAAGGCGCAGATTGGGATCAAGCAGTGGCTTGGTGGGAATCCATCAAGAGTGATGCTGATGCTGAATACGATGATGTTGTCGTCTTTGACGCAGCGGAAATTCCGCCGACAGTTACCTGGGGAATTACCCCCGGTCAAGGTATCGGTGTTAACCAGTTGATTCCCAAGCCAGAGGAATTACTGGAAGAAGACCGATTTATTGCGGAAGAAGCCTACAGTTACATGGATTTATTTCCCGGTCAACCTATTAAAGGTACAAAAGTTGATGTCTGCTTTATTGGTAGCTGCACCAACGGGAGAATCAGCGATTTACGGGAAGCCGCGAAAATTGCCCAAGGTCGCCAGGTAGCAGAGGGAGTCAAAGCTTTTGTAGTTCCAGGTTCGGAAAGAGTTAAAAAAGAAGCTGAAGCCGAAGGATTAGACAAAATCTTCCAAGCAGCAGGCTTTGAATGGCGCGAACCAGGATGTTCTATGTGTTTAGCCATGAATCCAGACAAACTACAGGGAAGACAAATCAGCGCTTCCTCCTCCAACCGCAACTTTAAAGGGCGACAAGGTTCAGCTTCCGGTCGCACATTGCTAATGAGTCCGGCGATGGTGGCGACGGCGGCGATTAAAGGTGAAGTCTCTGATGTGCGCGAGTTGCTCTAAAACCCCACCCCTAACCCCTCCCCGCAAGCGAGGCTACGGTGTACACACATCTCTGTACTGGGTGCAAAATGTGGTTAGATCCCCCTAAATCCCCCTTAAAAAGGGGGACTTTAAGAGTTTTTGCCCCCCTTTTCAAGGGGGGTTGGGGGGATCAAAACGTTGTGGGGCTAGTTATAAGACTTGTGCGTACACCGTAGCCGCAAGCGAGGAGGGGCAAAAACCCTAACAAGCTGATGCCAAAACTCTCTTAAACTCTTTCTTTGTGTCCTTTGCGGTTCGTTTTTTACTAAATTTATGGTCAGTGAAGTTAAAACAGTTGCCGGTCGCGGCGTACCTTTAGTCGGTAATGATATAGATACCGATCGCATTATTCCAGCGCGTTACTTAAAAGCCATCACCTTTGATGGGTTAGGCGAAGGCGCATTTATCGACGATCGCACTGCACTTAAAGGTGAGCATCCCTTCGATCAACCACAATACCAAGGGGCGAATATTCTCATAGTTAACCGCAACTTTGGCTGCGGTTCATCACGGGAACACGCACCCCAAGCACTTGCTAAATGGGGAATTAAAGCTTTAATTGGTGAAAGCTTTGCGGAAATCTTTTTCGGTAACTGCGTGGCGATGGGGATACCTTGTGTAACTGCTGATAGTGCGACTGTCAAAAAGCTTCAAGAATTAGTAACCGCTAATCCTCAAGCATCTGTGACTGTAAATTTGGAAACTTTGCAAGTCCAAATTGGAGATTACACTGCCTCAGTAACTATCAACGAAGGTACAAGAAGCACCTTTACTGCTGGGACTTGGGATGCTTGCGGTCAGTTGGTAGCTAACGCTGATAAAGTTCGGGCGACTGCGGCGAAGTTACCTTATGTAGCATGGGGTAATTTAGCTGCTGGTTAGCGGTTAATTTTGCAAAGCAAGGCGGTCGCATTTTCACGCGATGCAATTGAATTGTATCCGGATACAATCGCATTGTCACCCGATACAATCGAATTGTTTCCGGATACAATCGCATTGTCACGCGATGCAATCGAATTGTTTCCGGATACAATCGCATTGCAACCCGATGCGATCGCTTGACTGTATAACCCATATTCCGTAGTGCGTTCGCGTAGCGTGTCCAAAGGACAAACATCTTGCACGATGAATGAACACCAGCGAGCGAGACGCTCGCACTACAAATTTATTGGGTATTTAAAAAATTGGATGTCCCTAGTTCCTAAAGAAATAGCGGTTGAATTGTCATATCCTTGAGGGTAATGGTAAAATTTCGCTGTTCTGTGGTTGCAATGAAGGAAATCACTGCTTCACAAGCTACAGCAACGGTTAACATTACCAAGTTTCGCGCTAAGGGATAATCACAGATATCATCATTCACATCAGAAGGAACGCGGTAAACGTCATTCCAAATCACTTCTGCATAATCGGCTGAAAGCCCAGCATGAAGACAAGGTATATTGAATTGCTCTGCATAATCTTTGACTGCTTGACGGGCGATACTGTTATCAAAAGCGTCGATAATTAGCTGACTATCTTTGAGGAGTTGACTGGTATTTGCTGATGTCAACTCCTTTGTTTTGCCTTCAATTTTAGTACCAATGGCGCGATATAAATTATTCGCCAAAATTTTGGCTTTAAATGCGCCAACGTCGGAACGGTAATAAGGCTGAGTAGAAAGATTACGCTCCTCAATGCGATCGCAATCAATCACTGTCAGTTTATCAAAACCAGACCGAGCCAAGTTTTCTGCAATGTTAGCTCCTAATGCACCAGCCCCACAAATGGTGATAGGATAATCCTTCAGCTTAGCCATTACAGCATTGCTGCGGTAAAGCTGTTCGTGAAAAAAGATGCTCATAATCCTTACCATTCCTGTTGTTCCATCACACCCACTAAGGATTGCAAATCAAAATCGCGATCGCGTCCACTCAGACAAATCCCAGAACTAATCACTGTCAAATCAATTTTAGCGATCGCACTTGTATGGCGAATACCATCAGCAGTTCGCCAATTCACCGTCCAGTAATCACCATGATCCTGAAATTGGCTTAATTCACCACCGCCTTGCTGTAACGCTTTGCGCAGTCGTTTTTCATCTTGTTGGAGTTGAAAACCCTCAATTCGCTCAGTGGCTAATTCATAGACTGTGCGCATCTCTGGAGTCATCCCCTTAAATTGCAATTTTGCAGCTGGGGTTAATTGCTGAATCGCAGATTGCAGAGTTTCCGTAATTATGGGATCGGTACGGCGATCGATTTCCTCAAACCAGCAGGATTTTCCATGACAACGGGTAATAATTTGCTCAAAAGCCACACCCTCAGTTACTAGATGAACTGCGATCGGCTTTACCAGCTGCAACCGTTGACGCATATCTACTTCATTCACAGGATATGCTAACCAAGTTTGTCCCCGCAATTGGTTTGCTAACCGCAGCCTAATTTGGGGAAAATGTTGCAAGTATTCGGCAATTTGGGGTAAATCTGCTGATTCCACAACCGTTGCTGTCTTTGCATCCACAGGCTGAAATATACCCCAACCTTCAAATTGACGCGGCTTTGGTGTGAAGGTGTAAACCATTCCCGCTACCTTTGTGCGAACTCGTCCACCTTTGACACAGGGAGCGATAAATTGGTTAGCAGACAACTGTATTTCTGCTTCAGCAATTTGGTTAATTAGCTTACGGATGTCAGTCATAAATAATCCTAATTTATAGGATGCAAAGTTAAGTAATAATTTTGCGCCAGGAATTTCTCTGTAACTTCTTACCTCTGTGTTCTCTGCGCCTCTGTGGTTATATAAATTATTTTTTAACCGCAGAGTACGCAGAGGACGCAGAAAAATAGATTTTATAACTCACCTTGAAAAGGCTAATTACTAATTAATGTGCGTGCAAGTTGGTGGAGCATTGCGTGTTCTCAGTTACTAGAGGGACTCCGCTGGTGAGTTGTTACACACTCTTTCAAAGATGGCTACTTCTAAGCCTACTTTCCAGGTTCTTCGCACTCCTCGTTCACACACGCCCACTGCATTTGACAGTGTTACCGTTCCTCTCGTACTAGTATGTAGGCTCCACGAGTTGGGGCACGCAAGATATTCATATATTACGATATACTACAAATAAATTTCCGCTTTTCGGGCAAAAAGTAAAGGAAACGCTAGAGTATCAGCAATATAGCTATTAACCCATCTTTGTAATTCAGGATACTAGCAAAATTTAGTAAAAGAAGATTTAATAGTGCAGTAGTATATAGGTACTAAAAAAGCTCATGACTAGAAAGAAAAATTCAGGTGATAATTTTGGATTCCAAAAGCCTAAAAATATAAAGGGTCTAGAAAAACCAAAGAATAGCTTTAATCCAAAAACACCAATCCATAAGACTACACTATCAGAACCGCCACTGCCAGATCCCAAATTGTTAGAACTTATCGAACTTATCAAACAAGCAATTACTCAAAAGCATCTGATTGAGTTTTACTATCAAGATTTCCAACGTATCGCAGAACCTCATACTCTTGGATTAAAGGATGGAGTTCTACAAGTTTTAGTTTATCAAGTTAGTGGTCAGAGCAGTTCAGGTCAACTTCCTAATTGGAGGCGCATGAACCTTGATAATATGTTACGTCTTCGGATTATTGATGAAACTTTCTCTAGCCATCGTCCCTCTCCATCCGGGAATCATAGTTCATGGGATGAAAGGATAGCTACTGTCAGTTAGCTATTTTAATGTTTAGGTTGTTTTACAAGCGAGAAAGTGGTCTAAATAGCAAAGATATTTCTTGTGAATTTAAGATCTCTACTAGACCGAATCAATTGAAAATTTACAAAGTAAGCAATGTTTACTATTACAAATAGTGAAAATTACTTACTTTTTAACTTACTTATCTGCTCGCACCGGCAACGGTAGATCCATGATCTCCATCAGCAAATCCAGGCGAGAGGGGCGCGTTAGCAGTGGCACAAGATTAGGCAAGCTGTAGTAGTCACCCGCGAAGGTAAACGTATCTACAGGTGCTTGCTGCTGCTTAAGTTGGCTCTCCAGCCAGTTGTAATGAGTACCTACACGGACAATCACTACATTGGGGATTACCGCCAATTCTCGGCAGTAGGTCTTGTAGACTTCACTGAAGTAAGGTGTAGCATTTTCACCTTCATCAGTCACTATAATGATCTGGTCAACTACCTGCTTCTTCTTGCGCATTGCTTCCAATGCACAACCGATACTAGTACCACCACCTGCATTGATGTGCTGGAAAGCACGCTCCCAGTCGCTCAACTCTTTGCCCTTAGCGGTGACAGCGTAAGGCATGGTATCGAAGGCGTAGACATATAATTCTGCCTGGGTGATACCAGAGATGAGGGCAGCGAGTTGCTTACCAACTGCGATCGCATTCTCCATTGAACCAGATTTATCCACCAGTAGAGCGGTAGGACGAGCGATCGCACCACGCCGTTTCACCTGCTCGTTGGTCACTTTTTCCAACTTTGCAACGGTGTCTGCGTCTAAATCTGCGGCATCTGCGGCAATCTGTGCTTTGAAAGCTGACACCCGCCCACTCTTAGATGCTTCCTCTAGCTTGGAATCAATCAGCTTTTTGACTTCTGGGTGATCCATTGCACCTCTAGCCTGAAGAGACTTGAGTTTGTTGATCACTTCTTGGGGAGTCATGCTGTTGATTAACGCCACCAAAACAACTGGTGTGAGTTGCTTGATTGCACCAATTGCGATCGTGTAGGGAATGTTGAATTCCACAATTAGCTGTGCTTGTGCTGCGGTACTTTCCGCCTTAGCAAGCTGCTTCAGCACATTTGCTAAAGAACCTTCTGGTGGAGTATCGCGGAAGAGAATTGCATTTGCCCGTTCATTTGGCTTAATGTGTAGCGAAGCATACAAGTGCTTCATCGCCTTTCGACCCCGTAGCGCCGCCCGATCAAACAATGCTGGATTGCTTTCCCGTGCTTTTAGGTAACGCCGCACCGCAGTCCGCGCCGAACGAGGTAGTTTATTTTGCTGCTGCTTCATGAAGTCCACTACACGAGCCACCTGATAGGGCGGAAACTCTTGCAGCATCATAAATCCAGCATCTCGGTGTTCAGTCAGATTGCTTGTTAACAGGTGAGCAATAAATACTTCCTTATGATCGCGGACATCACCATGACGCTGATACCAAACCGCTAGGTGTCCGTAGAACAGGGGATCTAATTCAACAATCAACTTATGAATTTCTGCGACTTGCTCAAGTTTGCGGTGAGGAGTTGTCAGCAAACTATTGAGCATTTCCAAACGTAGATCGCGTTCTGCTGTATTCATGATAACCTCCTCCAGTTGTGATAAATGAGGAGGCAGATGTTGCACGCGGGGCGATAAATTCACCGCGCAAGTTGTAGAAGCATTGTGTATAACTTGAGCAGAGTTATGTAAGCTTCTGCGATCGGGGCGCGGCAACAACTGCCAATAATAAAGTTGGAAAATCTCTATTTCTTCTCTTGGCGTACTTGGCGTACTTGGCGGTTCATTTAAAAAAGAATCTCACGCAGAGACGCAAAGACGCAAAGAGGAAATCTTTAATTGCACTGTTTTATGTCAAAGAAACGATCGCTCCTGTTTCCTCTAACTGTTGCTTGAGGACTTGGGCAGCTTCTTGATCCAATCCTGTATGCACCACTTTAGGAAGAGAGTCCACAAAGTCTTTTGCTTCTTTAAGTCCCAATCCAGTCACCGTCCGAATGACCTTGAGTAAGGCAATCTTTTTCTCTGCTGGAACCGATACCAACAAGACATCAAACTCCGTCTGAATTTGTAATTGAACCTCATCTTCATCTCGTTTATCAATTTGAATGAGCTTCGGTGTAGAAATATCAACATTGAAGGTTGCTTCAATCTGCTTGACTAGTTGAGCAGTTTCGTTGACATTTAGAGACTTGATTTGTTCTAAAATTTCGAGAGTTTTCACAGACATGGCAACCTCCAATGAGTTGCAGTTAACTCATAATTGATAATTAATAAAATCACCTCATGCAAGTTGAAAAAGCTGTTGATTCACACACAGGATTTGAACCTGTAATAGCTTGATCTCAAGTCAAGTGCCTGTTCCAATTCGGCTAGTATGTAAGCTTTTTCGGTTAGGGCACGAAGTGAAAATTTTATTGTTTAGAAAGTAGTTTTAAAATAACTCGAATCTCTTTCTTACTACATTGTCGTTTACTCACAGCATAAGATGGTATGCCGCAGTAATAACGATGCCAAAGAATATGGGTTAAACCTTTTAAACTATCCTTTGTATCATGATTTGATTGTTGGGGGAAATCTCCAAAGGTAATGAGATACCAAATATCATTCAGTTTTTGGTATTCATGATAATCATCAATGATGATGAAATCAGTTTCTTGGTTCCTTTGCTGCTGCTTTCGAGGTACTTTCTCGACTCCACAAAGAATTCCTGTTTCCGGATGGATATAGAAGCACAGGCGGTAAGTCCCATTTAACGGAATTGGGTAACCTCGGTAAGACTTCCCATAAGGGATACCATCAATGATTTCTACATAGCGTTCAACGTAATCCCATATATGACCGATAACGTGCCGTCCTGTCATTGTATTGGAATCTAATCGTTGACAAAGTTCGCTGTAAACATCGTTCCAAGGCTGTCCGACTTTGGAACGTAACAGCCGACGCAAGGGGCCAAGATGATCTGAAAGATACTTTGATTTATGTCTAGGTTTAATCAAGTAATGATTAAATAATCCATCCTGAATTGCATCTTGGGTGAGTTTGTATAGTTGCTTTTTATAACCTGTCTGCTTTTTAAGCGGAATTCTTCTCCCACTGCGAGGACGCTCAATCACAATTTCGTTCAAACGATGTTCGCTCATAACTTATGTTTCTGAAAAATATGTTGCTTAGAGATAGTTGTACTGATTGAATTGTTAAGCTACATAAGTTAGGGGACATCATTGAATTCACCTCCATATATGTGATTGAGTTGCAGTAATAGATTAATACAATTGAAATAATGGGAATTCCGCACAAGTTAGCAAAGCAGTTTTTCACAATTGCCTTTACCATTTTGGCTACGCTCCCATCAAAGGGAGCGACAGGACTCGAACCTGTATATCTTTTCACAGATAGTGTGTGTATGCTTCACAAGTTAGGGCGCGGAATAAAGCTAATAATTCGTAATTAAGAAAGCTAGATTTAATTTGGTGTTTGTGAGAAATTACTCCGTGCAAGTTCAAGAAGCTGTTTACAGCTACGGCTGCTCTTACCAAATATTGGCAGTGGGCACGCATTTTAAATCTGCGAGAGATTTAATCATGCTTCGCTAGTTCGATCGCTCGAATTTCACTACCTTAGAACCGTTCTCAATGTGTATGTATGCTTCTAATGTTTGGGCACGGATGATTAGGCATATTAACCATAAACGGCTTCAGGACGAATAATCAAATCACCGCTGGGACGGCGATCAATTATGTAAGCTCCCAGGCGATCGCTATTTACATCCAAATGACGAGCCACCTGTTCTTTAACTGCAACATCGTTCATCCCGGCGCTAATTCCTAGCTGTGTTTCTGTAACATCAACAGAACGTCCTTCAAATCTAATATGTACCATTGTCATCACCTCCCTTTTAATTACGAATTACGAACTTGTACTGAGCGAAGCCGAAGTATTACAAATTATTTCAGTGGATCTGATCGGGATTGAACCGATACCCTCCCTGTGAGAGTTACACTCACACCTCATGCGAGTTGAAAAAGCTGTGGTTACAAACGCAGGAATCGCACCTGCAACTTATCGTTTTAGAGACGATCGCTCTACTTATTGAGCTAGTATGTAAGCTTTTTCTGTTAGGGCACAAGTGACATCCGGGATCTCTACCGTTAGAGCTACAGACCCAAGTGTGCATGATTGCAATGTTTTAATTGATATCTTTGCAGCTTCAATAGAAGTTAAAGCAAATGGAGTCGTCGGGAATTGAACCCGAATCCTGCAACTGTCCGTTTGTTGGTTTCAGAGCAGTCGAACGCCAATCGCGACCCCAAAAGTAACATCTATCGTAATTGCAAGGTCTTGAGCAGTTGGAGTTTTAACCTTTGCGGAGGCTTAACTCTTGATACTACAGTTGTAATATAAAACTTACATGATGTCAAGGGGCATACTACAAATTTTTTGAGTCGTCAGTAAAAAGGTGTCTTGGTTTCAATACCTGAGCTAGAAACAGACATGTAGTATGCTCTTGACAATCTGGTTAGTGCGATCGCATATTCAGCTAAAAAGGTAAACAGGTAGGGAACGTCCGTCCCCTACGGTAATTTGTACCTCACCCTTCGGGTTCAGCAGTCGCTCATGGGGGGAACCCCCATCGCTCTTAGCGTCTCCCCTTGGGAGAAGACCACGCTGCTTCACCAACTTGTAATTTGCTGTATACATTCTCAACCTAAACAGTACTCCCCCACATTAACGATTGGGGGTAGCGATTTCGTAGTCAGGACTTCAGCCCTGATCTTTAGCTAAATCTTGCCAAGGTGAAATAGGTAATTGCACAATCGACTGTACAGCACAACCTTCTAGAAAAATGGGAATTCTTCCACAGTTGGGACATTTCATTTCATCATCCTGCTTACTATCAGGTTTATTTTTTGGTTTAGGTTTAGAGTTTTGTGGTGTTAAAAAAATTACTTCAATAGATAGTGGAGTCGAGCAACTGCGACATTCGCAAATTATTAACTGCCCAGCCTCACTACTTTGGTAGATTTTAACGTGTTGGGTGGGAAATGACTGTTCTGTTTCTTCCTGCTGTGATTCCGTTTCGTCAAACCTTCTAGGCTTTGGTGTGTCCATCTTGCTTCCTGAGAGATCGTGATTTTTTAAGAAATTTCTAGCCAGAGTCAAAGAATCCTTAATAATACACTAGTACACCTGAAAGTAAACTGCTTAGGAAGCGTGTTAGCCGGAAGCTTTGGCGGAGCGATCGCTTAATAGCTGGCTGATAATCTCATCTTCCTTACTTGATACATATTTGGCAAAACGCTGTGCTAAAGGTGGTACAAAAACCAAGGGATTACTGAAGCCAGAAAAAATATGAACGCCTTCCAATTCTGGAATCGCACCAATTAAGGCTAAACGATGAGGATTAAAAGCTACTAAGCAATGATACCAGGTTCCTGGTAAATTTTCTAACGCTGGTAAAATTTTGCCAATACTGGTGCGCAGCCATTGTTCACTTGCTTGGGAGTTGACTTCAGCATGAGGATCTGTAAGAGTGCGGCTAATTTGCCCTATGCGCAAACTGCCATCTTGAAATTGAATTGCACCTGCATCTAAAATTGGTGGTACTGGCTCATTACCTGGTTGATTCCATAATTCATCAACTTGGGTAGATTGGGCTTCTAGTTGAAATCTTTGGATATTTGCTGGCATTACCAAGGTACTTAACCGCAAATCCACAGGCGGAGTTTGAATAATTTCTGCATGGGTGAAATATAGTTTAATCGGTATCCCAGCGGCTTTTAATAGCTGGCGGCTGAGTCCACCTGCACAAATCGCTACATTAGCGCTGGCGAAAGTTGTAGTAGCGGTTTTTACAGCGTTCGTAAATACATCTAAGACCTGTGCTATCTGAATTTCACCGCCAATACGTAGAAAAGCTTGAATGTAAGCTTGTGTAGTTTTTTCTGGGTGGATATGACCGTGTTTGACAGTTAACGCACCGACAATCGCATCTCGATTTAGCAGTGGTTCTAATTCCCCGGCTTCTGTAACCGTGAGTAATCGCGGGGGAATGGCACAATTAGCATAAGATTTAGCAGCTATTTCTGGATCGCTAGTACTGGGAATAGTCAGTAATAAATCCAATTCCCGGAATTCAATATCAGCGTCTAACTCTTGAGGAAGGATTTGGTAACGCGCGATCGCATCTGCGCAAAGTTGGCGAGTTATTGGTGTATTACCTGACCAATAAGCTAGTCCACCATAACTATAGCGAGTTGCATTATCTGCTATTTCGTTTTGCTCTAACAACAGCACCGAAAAACCTGTTTTTGCTAATTCATAGGAAAGTGCTGCACCTGTAATTCCAGCACCAACAACAATCCAATCGTAAGTTTTCATTAATATGTTGCTTGTAAACGGCTCAACAAATATTCTCTCGCAAGTATGGGAGGATCAATTGGAGAATGATAATTTCGGCAACTTTCAAGACAAGCAATTTCCGTATTATCATTAGGATGACAGAAAAAAGCCACAGAATAGCGAGATTGTTTAATTTTGCTATCATTGGGAATCATTACCCGATGTTTCGTTGAGCAAAATACATGATTTGTCCAACGCTGCATTAAATCACCCGTATTCACTATTACTGTACCAGGAATTGACGGTGCTACTATCCATTCTCCGGCTGTAGTTTGTACTTCTAATCCGCCAATGTCATCTTGGAATAGTAAAGTAATGCTGCCATAATCAGAATGTTCACCAGCACGTACCTGTCCTGATTTAGGCGTTGTTTGTAAAGGGGGATAATGCAGCAATCTTAAGGTATGATTTTGTTGATTGTGTCTAGAGGTAAAAAAATCTTCTGGTAATTCCAAAGCTAAAGCCAAAGCTTGCAACACAGTGTTAGCTAATTGTGTACAAGCATCATAAAATTCGATTTCATTGAAATCAGGTAAAATTTTCAATCTATTTTCTTGTTTACCGATATTAAACGCCTCTTTTAAATCTCCAGGTTTTTTGGGGTCAAGGCGTTCTCGTTCTATGCCAACATAACCTGTATTGCTAAATTCATCACTCCAAGCTAGCTGCTGCTTGATAGCTAAAGGTAAATTAAATAAAGATTGACTATATTGGAATACTTGCTCTACCATTTCTGGTGATATGCCATGATTTTGCAAGTACATAAAGCCAATTTCATGGACAGCTTGATAAATTTCTTTAACTACAGTTTGTCTGGCTGTAGTATCTTTCTTGAAGGCAGATAAATTAATTATGGGAATTGCCACCATTTGAAAATTACTCTTTGAATTAGTGGGTAGAGGAATCAAGTTTGCTAAAAATCATCCAATTCCAGGCTGAAAAACATCAATCTGATATTCGTCAACTGTGGTGGGAATATTTTAACTGGTCTAACTTAATATTTACCCACGAATTAGGTATCAGTTTTGATGTCAGTCAATTCGTAGAACAATATATAGCTCAAATTGACGAATTTGCGCCACCAACAGGACGCTTACTACTGGGAGAGTATAACAACAAAATAGTTGGCTGTGCTGGTTTGCGAAACATTGGTGAGAATGTCGGCGAAGTTAAAAGGATGTTTGTCAGGCAAGAATTTCAAAGAAAAGGAATAGGCAGGTCTTTATTAAGAGCTATGATTAATGAAGCCCGCAGTGTTGGTTATGCAAAATTACGTTTAGATACCGCACCATTTACTAAAGCAGCATTATCGCTTTATCGTTATTTTGGCTTTTATGAAATTGAACCATATTTTGAAAAAACGGAAATTCCTCTAGAATATTGAGAAAACTGGGTTTTTATGGAATTGAGTTTAACATCATGAATATCCGTAGTGAAACTATCCTAGACTATCCTGCAATAGCTGAGGTAAATACACTAGCTTTTGGACAAGAGAACGAAGCTAAATTAGTTGAGGAAATTCGTCATTCTGAGCGTTATATTCCTGAACTTTCGTTAATTGCAGAAGTTGAAAATATTGTAGTTGGTCACATTTTATTCAGCTACATTGACTTAGTAGGTGAAGAAAGATTACAGGTACTTGGTTTAGCACCTATGGCAGTTTTGCCAGATTTTCAAAGACAGGGAATTGGTAGCGCGCTTGTAAAAGCTGGTTTAGAAATAGCAAATGCAAGAGGAGAAGTTATGGCGATCGTTCTTGGTCATCCTCAATTTTATCATCGCTTTGGTTTTGAGCCATCAGTTAATTATGGAATTGAGTCGCCGTTTCCAGTTCCAGAAGATGTTTTTATGGTTAAACCACTGCAAAGTTATCAGCAAATTTATCAGGGAAAGGTTATTTATCCACCAGCTTTTGAAAAGGTGTAATTATTCTAGCTTGAAAATATTATTGACTGTTGACTGTTGACTGTTCAGAGAAATTTTCTGTTCCTACTTGTGTAAGAGGATGTTTGAAAAGTCCTTAGTGATTTAGCAAATATTTTTAGATCCCCCTAAATCCCCCTTAAAAAGGGGGACTTTGATTCTAGTTCCCCCCTTTTCAAGGGGGGTTAGGGGGGATCAATAAGTGTCAAGGTACAGCCAAAGACTTTTAAAACAACCTCTAATAGACATCTTGCAAAAGTTTTAATTTTCGCGTTATTCTTTGCGCATTTCCATGAGTTTTTCATACTATACTCAACAACGGCAAAATATTTATGCAAGAATTCTAATTTATGACATGAATTTCTAGCTGGAAAATTGGGGCGTTTAGGCTAGGGATAGGATACAAGGAGGACAAATGAGACAAATGATAAATGACAACTGATAACTGACAAGAATACAGCACATTCAGCAACTTGGGTTAATACTTCGACCAATTATTGATGTCGATACTCCGAGGCTTTTATGCTCGATGCCTTATACCCATTTTTATATGTTCTGGTATCCGCTGGGAATGAAGGGTATTTAATATTAAGAATAAAGGTCTGATAGAGCTTATTCTAAAAAAGGCAGCACCTGATAACTGTTGAGTTCTGGAAGGAATTAAAGTGTTAAATTAAGCCGATTCAAACACCCCTGGTGGAATTGGCACCAGTTTGGGAGTAGACAAGCAAGTTCCTTGTCTATACCAAATTCCTTCAACCTCGAAAGCTTCAAATTGAGTGGTTAAAATTGCCCAAGCATTTTCATTGAGACCGGCTGAGTAAGTCCAAGTAAATTGGCGATCGTTGTATAATCTTTGCTCCAATTCGACTAAGTCTTCCGGTAGCCAAAATTTGGTCATTACTCGTTGAGTTGCAATCTCTGGAGGAGTTTGTAGCATCTCAATCATCGGTTTATTCACAATAATTTGCTTGCGGTTATCTTGTCTGACGATGCTGACAGGACGTTCATTATCCGCCGCCGCCACCATGCGATATAACAACTCATCAGGGAGATGCAGTTGGCTACAAAATACTGTACCCCCAGTTTGTAAGATCCGTTCGGCAGTTTCGGAAGGTGCTGGCGGTTCTTGACTAGCCATCCATCCGAAAAACTCGATTGGTTGCTTACAGCCACGCCATTTTATCCGTACCTTACCGTTAATTTTTGATGCTGTTTCACTAAGTTCCTCACCGTAGTTTTGAGCTAGCTGTGTAGCATCGCGTTTAGTAGGGGCTAAAATTGACAGTCCTTCATAAGACATTTTATAGTTCCAGCCCGGTAAGTTAAGGACTTTCAGAATACTCACACTCATCTGCTTTTACACCTTCAGAAACTCTATATACTTTTACACCCTGAGGATGTTGATACACGGACGGTTTATATGTCCCTTGCCAAATCTTTATCCTTTCTTGTTCTGAGATACCCAAAAGCGAGGTGATGATGGCAAAATCTGCTGGTGTTGGTAGGACTTCGCCTTCAGCTAGTGCTTGTAAGTTCTTGATCCCACAACGCTGGAGTTTGCTCATATTCAATCTGACTAGATCGGCAATTGTTGTCAGTGCTTCTTTGGGTGTGTTGTTAGCACCAACACCTGTAGTTTTGTCTAGCCACTCTTGTATCATCTCTTCTACTGCATCGCCTTGAGATATACCCAAACGAGCACAGATGCTTTTGAACTCTAGGGCTAGTTCCAGTGGGATATAACCACTGACTTGTTTGTGATTTTCAGAACGCCTTCGATCAGTCATATCTACATATATTTTAAGATACTTCTCATTTTCTCGTAGTTACCCCGAAAAACAAGACATTTTTGTATGTCTTTTTTAAATGACAAGTAAAGAAATCAAGAAGAATTTTACCGAGGAAGGAATATTTAGTATTTTTTGATACGAGTGTGTAACGTATTAATCTTTTTGAGATGTTGTATTAAATACAAAGTTCGTTAAAAAATTCAGGGCTGAAGTCCTGACTACGAGATTAACCATCAAAACTAATGGCAGCGTAAAAGTTCAACATAGGATACGATATCCCCTAATTCCTTTTGGGCTGTTATGTGAGGGGGGGTAAAATATGACGACGATAGAAGATATCAAAACACAAAGAGCAAACAATCTGATTGCGATCGCCCAACAATTTACGCTTCAGGGTGAGGTGCGGGATATTCAAGCTTTTGGCAATGGTAATATTAATGACACTTTTTTAGTTAGCGTGGATGGGACAGCAGGACAGCGGTTTGTGCTGCAACGCATTAATACACAAGTATTCCGCCAGCCAGAATTGATTATGCAGAATATGTGTATTTTCACTGAACATGTTCTGGAAAAACTACAGCAAAACCCCCTCAACCGTCGCTGGGAAGTACCACGAGTTCTGTTTACGAAAAATGCACAAGATCATTGGATAGATGCTGATGGTGCTTTTTGGCGGGCGATGAGTTTTATTGCAGATTCCCAGTCTTTTGATCGGATGGGCGATCGCACTCAAGCTGGCGAAGTCGGCTATGCTTTGGGTATGTTCCACAATTTGATCAGCGATTTACCACCAGAAAAACTCGCCGATACTTTAGTAGGATTCCACATTACGCCGCTTTACCTGGAACAATACAACCAAGTGCTGGCGACAACGGCTGTAGCGAAAACACCAGAAGTAAATTATTGCTTGCAGTTTGTCAGCGATCGCCAAACTTTTGTAGATATCTTAGAAGATGCCAAAGCTACAGGCAAGTTACCACTGCGTTTGATGCACGGCGATCCCAAAATTAATAACGTCATGTTTGATACTGATAGTGGGCTAGCTATCAGTGTTATCGACCTCGACACCGTTAAACCTGGCCTCGTACATTACGACATTGGCGATTGTTTGCGCTCTGCTTGTAATCTATCAGGCGAAGAAACTGAAGATTGGCAAAATGTCGCTTTTGATACTGATATTTGTGAAGGCATACTCCAAGGCTATCTTTCCGTAGCTAAGGAGTTTCTCACCGAGAATGACTATACATATATATATGATGCTATCCGCTTAATTGCCTTTGAATTGGGACTAAGATTTTTTACAGATTATTTAGCTGGGAATGTCTATTTCAAAGTTAAGCATCCAGAACATAACCTGGCTAGGGCGCTAGTACAATTTGCGTTAACAAAAAGCATTGAAACTCAGGAAAGTACAATTCGCGCCATTATTCAGGATGTGAAATGAACAATCAATCATTTTTACTGCAACCTTTCCCCGGTACTGGGCAATTACTTAATATAGAAATTGCTGGGAAGATTGCCCGAATTGCTAATAAACTGACGATTGAATATACTCTAGTTGGTGATATCACAGAAATTGCCATTGCTCCTCCATCGGCAACACCATCACGAAAACATGAACTGTGGGAAGATACCTGCTTCGAGTTCTTCTTGGGTATGCAGAATTCTCCACGTTATTGGGAATTTAACCTTTCTCCGGCGGGAGATTGGAATGTTTATCGCTTTGATGATTATCGTCAAGGAATGCAAGAGGAGAAAGCTTTCATCACACTCCCGTTTATTGTGCAGCAACAAGGAGATAGTTTACAACTCAATTTAGATTTCGATTTAGATAAAATTATCCCCAAAGAACAAGCTTTAGAAGTTGCGATTACCACTGTCATCAAACGCAGAGATGGTGAAGTAAGTTATTGGGCGTTGACTCATCGAGGTGCTAAGGCTGATTTTCATCAACGAGATAGTTTTATTTTGGAGTTAATTTCCTAGTTAGGACTTTAGTCCTTGATTTTCTGTAACTTTTGTTACTTTTTCCTCAAATAGCATATTTGGGGGAAATTTTGGCTTGACTTCTAGTGCGATCGCATTCCTTAACCTAGGATTATACTGATAATTAAAAATTAATCGCGAATATTTATCACAATACAAACTTATTACCGAACCAAGACAAAAGACAAAATCGCTGACTTTATCTTTTACCGATGTGTCTTATGCCACGGAGTAAAAAAAATAACATAAAACCCTAATGAAAACCATGATAAAAAACCGACAGATGCATGATAAGTTTTAAATCCATCGTCCTCGCTTAGAGCTTTGCCTTATGCATCTGCACTATTTACACCCCCAACACCTTGAGGAATTAGTCAAGAGCAGTGGCATAAATTTACACATTGCGAAGCTGAATTTTTTGTCGCTTCACGGGATCAACGCCTATGAGTACCTGTTAATTTCTGAGTTACTTCCCCGCACCAATACCGGAATGGTAAAAAATGCCTGGTTGCAGCGTTACGCCCATATTACTGAAGGCGGTTGGTGGTGTTCGGGACTAGATCCGCTGAATGATTGGCAAATGATGGAATGGGGATGCTTTAAGCCCAACCAACCCCGGATGAATCAAAATGGGAAGGCGATTAAGTACGAACATCCCCCCAGCACACCAACGCGGGTATTTTGTTTGCAGGTGACGTTAGAAATTTGGCAGCAAGTCGCCCAGCGTTACAATCTTTCTTTGCCCAACAATATCACTATTGCCCCTAATGGCGAAGCTGTAGGCTTTTGGCAATGGGTGATGGAACAGAAGCTACCTGTGATTATTTGCGAAGGGGCGAAGAAAGCAGCCACACTCTTAACTCAAGGATACGCTGCGATCGCAATTCCGGGAATTACTAGCGGTTATCGCGTGGTTAAAGATGACTTTGGCAAAGTTACCCGTCGTCAGCTAATTCCCGACTTAGGAATTTTTGCGATTAAAAAACGCACCTTTTATATCTGCTTTGATTTTGAAACCAAACCCAAAACCATCGCCGCTGTTAATAATGCGATTTCCCAACTGGGTTTTTTATTACAAGAAAAAAACTGTCCTGTGAAAGTTATCGAACTTCCGGGAGTGGAAAAAGGCGTTGATGAATTTATCGTTGCTAAAGGTGCAAGTAGTTTTGATAAAGTTTATCGCCACAGCGTTGATTTAGAAGTTTATCTGGCGCAAACAAAACCCCATACCGAGTTAACTATTCCCGCTGCACTCACTGTTAACTGTCCCTATTTAGGTGAAATCCCTTTCCCCACCTCTGGATTAGTAGGCGTAAAATCAGCCAAAGGCACAGGTAAAACCACAGGTTTAAAAGCTGTGGTAAATCGCTCAAAAATTAAAAATCAACCTGTTTTATTAATTACCCACCGCATCCAATTAGGACGGTTTTTATGTGAAAAAATCGGCATTAACTGGGGCATCAATTCCCGAAACAAAGGAGAAAATCCTTCCCAATCACCCATCCCCCGTGGGCTTCGACTTCGCTCAGCCCACGGGGAATGCCCCATGCCTAATTCATTTGGTTTATGCGTCGATTCTCTTTGGAAGCTGAATCCAGAAGATTGGCAAGGGGCGATAGTAATTTTAGATGAAGTAGAGCAGTCTTTATGGCATCTCCTCAATAGTAATACTTGTAAACAAAAGCGCGTTAAAATTCTCAAAATATTTCAACAATTAATTGCCACTGTTTTAAGCACAGGGGGCTTAGTCATTGCCCAAGATGCTGATTTATCTGATGTTTGTTTAGAATATTTACAGGGATTAACAGAACATAAATTAACGCCTTGGATAGTTTTAAATCAATGGCAACCTCAACGTGGTTGGGATGTGACTTTTTATGATTCTCCCAATCCAACACCACTCATTCATCAATTAGAATTAGATTTAATCGCTGGACGGAAATGTTACGTTACTACCGATAGTCGGACTGGGCGTTATAGTTGTGAAACTATTGAACGTTACCTTAAAGAACGATTAGACAAATTGCGGCGACAATTTCCCAAAACTTTAGTTGTCAGCAGCCAAACCACAAATACGCCAGGACACGCAGCGGTTGATTTTGTAGCAGCAATTAATCAAAAAATTCCCGAATACGATACTGTATTTGTCACCCCAACAATTGGGACAGGAATTAGTATTGATGTCCAACATTTTGATCGAGTTTATGGCATCTTTCAAGGCGTAATTCCTGATTCCGAAGCGCGACAAGCCTTAGCGAGAGTCAGAGATGATGTCCCCCGTGTGGTTTGGTGTGCCAAGCGAGGTATTGGTTTAATTGGTAGCGGTAGCACCAATTATCGCTTGCTTTCTTATTGGTATCAGGAGAATCAAAAAGATAATTTAGCTTTGCTCAGTCCTCTACATAAAATAGATGTAGATTTACCTTTAGTTTATGATCCGATCCATTTACGCACCTGGGCAAAATTATCTGCGAGGGTAAATGCTTCAATTCGCCTTTATCGGCAATCTTTACAAGAAGGTTTAATTGCCGATGGACATCAAATTAGAACCAGAAGCAATGCAGTAAACAATAATATTATTCGCGATTTACGCCTAGCATTTTGGGCAACAGATCCCCAAGATTTAGCTAACCGCAAAAGATTAATCTTAGAAATTGTCAAAGTTCAAAAAGATTGGTCAGAGAAAAAACAAAAAGCGAAAGAGATTAAACGTAAGATTAAAGAAATTAAGCAGCAAAATCAATTATTATCTGCTACTGCTGTAGCTGAAGCCAGAGATATTGATTATGTCGAATATGAACATTTATTAGCCAAGCATTCCCTAACTGATGATGAACGTCACGCCATGCAGAAATATATCCTGCGCCAGAGGTATGGCGTAGAAGTGACACCGGAATTAAAATTACAAGATGATAAAGGCTATTATGGGCAACTGTTAACGCACTATTATTTAACCCACGAAAGCGAGTATTTTCACATCCGCGATCGCCAGGAATGGAATCAGCAATTATCATGGGGTGATGGGCAAGTTTTTCTCCCAGATATAAAGACTTATACTTTAAAAGTTGAGGCAATGAGAGCCTTAGGGATGGTAGATTTTCTGGAAGTAGCAAGAAAATTTACCGAAAATGATCCAGAGTTAATTTTGCTGAAGAATTTAGCAAGTCAAAATAGTAAACATATCAAAAGAGTACTGGGGATTAACTTGGGAAGCCAAACCGAAAACCTGGCTGCAATTACCATTCTCAGCCGCCTGTTAAGTTTGTTGGGATTAAAGCTAAAGCGGGTAAATGCAGCTTATCAAATTGACCCAGAAACTATTGATGATGGTAGAGCAAAAATATTTGCAGTTTGGCATCAAAGAGACGAGTTAATGTTGACTCATTTGCGAAATATGAAAGATAAAGTGGTTGATACTTCTTTTGATTGGCAGTTATTAGTGAATGCCCATAAATAAAAAATTATCGTAGTGAGTACTTTAGTCCTCAAAATCAGTAGTAGGGTGAGCAGTGCCCACCAAAACCCTGATCCTACATATACGATGCGATCGCATTGTCACAGGATGCAACTCAATTGCAGGGTGATGCGATCGCATTGTCACGGGATGCAATTCAATTGCAGGGTGATGCGATCGCATTGTCACGGGATGCAACTCAATTGCAGGGTGATGCGATCGCATTGTCACGGGATGCAACTCAATTGCAAGGCGATGCGATCGCATTGTCACGGGATGCAATTCAATTGCAGGGTGATGCGATCGCTTGAGTTAATAAAATAGTCAATCCTCAAAACCAGGACTTCTGAATTATTGCTCACGAATTAGTTGTGCCACAGCCTGAACTAACACATCTGGGTTAATCGGTTTGGATAAATGTCGTTGAAATCCTGCTTCTAGGGCTTGTTGCTGATTAATTTCGCCAGCATAAGCAGTCAGGGCGATCGCGGGAAGTTTACCGCCGCGTTCTGGTGGCAGGGTACGCACTTGTCTGAGTAAGGTATAGCCGTCTACCTCTGGCATACCGATATCACTGACTATGATATCTGGCTCAAATGATTCTAAGGCGGCAAAAAATTCCTCACTGGATGCAACTGTCATCACCTCTGCACCGTATTCAGCTAGCAAGAATGCCATTAAATCGCGGCTGTCTGGTTCATCATCAATGGTTAATACTTTGATTCCTGTGAGATTGAGTGCATCTGCGGACAATTCAACAGCGCGATCGCTCTCTGGTTCTATGTGCAACAAAGGTAATCTAACTGTAAAGGTGGCTCCTTGTCCTTCGCCTTGACTGTCAGCGGTGATTGTTCCCCCATGCGCTTCGATTAAGTGGTACACGATCGCTAATCCTAACCCTAGTCCACCATATTTGCGGGTCACGGAAACATCTTCTTGGCGGAAAGATTCAAAGATGTGGGGGAGAAATTCTTGATTAATGCCTTTACCTGTGTCAGCGACGGTAATCTGCGCTTGTTTACCTACTCTTTCTAGCACAATGTCTACCCGCCCACCACTGGGGGTAAACTTGATGGCGTTGGAAAGCAAATTCCAAACTATCTGCTGAAGCCGCACCGCATCGCCGGATACTTGCCCAATATTGGGTAGCACTGGATGAATCAGAATCGATTTGGCAATTGCTGCGGTTCTGACTGTGTCAATGGCAGCTTCAATCACAAATGCTAAATTTAGAGGGTCAGCATTTAAGCTGAGTTTACCACGCAAAATCCGGGCAATATCGAGCAAATCATCAATGAGTTGGGTTTGTAATTTGGCGTTCCGCTCAATTGTTGCTAGGGCTTCAGCGGTTTTGCTGTCATCTAGTTTGCGACTTTGCAGCAACTTTGTCCAGCCTAAAATCGGGTTGAGGGGGGAACGTAATTCGTGAGACAGAATCGCCAAAAACTCATCTTTAATGCGGTTGGCTCTTTCGGCTTCATTGCGGGCAACTTGTTCTAATTGCAAAATGCGATCGCGTTCTATTTCCAATTCTTTTTGATCGTGAATATCTGTGCAAGTGCCAAACCATTTCATCACCCGCCCTTGTTCATCTTTGAGCGGTAAGCCTAAAATTAAATGCCAGCGATAACTACCATCACTGTTACGCCGAAAGCGGTATTCGTGTTTATAGAAAGTGCTATTTTTGACAGCATTTAACCAGATATTTTGGGATAACTCTACATCTTCTGGATGCACGGCTGAAAGCCAACCAAAATCCAATGCTTGCTCAAAAGGCAATCCAGTATATTCACATAATCTTTCGTTAACATAATCACACAAACCGTTGGCATCACAAGTCCAGACGAGGTGGGGAATGGCTTCTGCTAAGTAGCGGTAACGGGCTTCACTTTGACGAATAGCTTCTTCAGCTTGTTTGTAATCAGTAATATCTCTGGAAATACATAACAGTTGGATGATTTGTCCTGCTGGATTGCGGATGGGCGTAACTACCACATCCCACCATTTCGGTGTACCTTTGGCGGTGGGACAATAGCCCTGGAATCTCCCTAATTCGCCAGCCTTAGCTACGGCGATCGCATCCTGAGCCATTTGCTGAGCTTGTTCTCCCCAAAAACAGAGCCATTCTGTGTTGAGCAGGGGTGCGAGATCGTCGATTTCTAAAAGACAGATACCGCCTGGATTCATGTACAAAAGCCGCCCATCGAGATCTAACACTTTGATGCAGTCGCTACTACTGGATAACATCCGTTGGTTAAACTCTTCACTTTGCCGCAATTCTGCTTCTGCTAGTTTGCGAGCGGTGATATCCATTGAGAATCCAATCATCCCCACAGGATTTTGATTGCGATCGCGGAGTAAAGACAGTGAAAGCAAGACATCTATATGTTTGCCACATTTGGCTTGTGCCTTCACTTCTACTTCATGCTCACCTTTAGCTTTCAGTGGCGCGATTATCTGATTTTGCAAAGCATCACGCATTTGGGGCTGTGGATAAAGCAGCTCAATATGTTGACCTATTGTCTCTTGGGCAGAGTAACCAAAAACTCTTTGGGCACCTTGATTCCAACTAGTGATGTAGCCATCTAGATCGGTGGATACGACACTGTCATGAGTTTGAGCCAGAATTTGGGCTTTTAGTTGCAGTTCCTCCTCTGCAAGTTTGCGATCGCTAATATCTTGATGAATACCTGCCATCCGCAACGGCTGACCATGCTCATCTCTAAGTACCACCTTACCGTAGTTGGCAATCCATTTTACCTCGCCAGATTTGGTTAAAACTCGGTAATCGAATTTGTAGGGTACTGAGCTATCGAGAAGATGGGCCTCTAAAATTTCCAGCGTCCAAGATTTATCTTCTGGATAAATCAGTTCTTTCCAACTATTAACATGATTTGGCAGTTCTCCGACTTCATAACCGAGCATTTCTAACCATCGGGGGCTGAGGTAAAGTTCATCAGTAACGATGTTCCAGTCCCATAAACCGTTCCCTGATCCTTCTAGTGAAAGTTGCAGGCGTTCCTCACTAGATTTGAGTAACTCCTCTGCCAGTTTGCGATCGCTAATATCTTGCACATTACCAAATACCCGCACCGCATTGCCAGCTACATTGTAGAAAATCTTCGCTTTGGCTAGCAGCCAGCGTATACCATTGGGGTGCTGGATACGATACTCAATCTCATAATCTTCTTGCTTTTCCTGAATGATGCGAGCATTGTACTCATTTATCTGAGTGCGGTCATCTAGGTGCACCAGGCGCAACCAATCTTCAAAGCTAATTTCCTGCATCGCCAAATCAAGCCCAAAGATGCTACAGTAATCCTCTGTGATTTTGGCTTTGTTGGTGGTCAGATCCCAGTCCCACAATCCTGATTTTGTCGCTTTTTGCCCCAGCTTCAGCCATGCTTGGTTTTCTCGCAGTTCTGTTTCTGAGCGTTTGCGTTCAGTAATATCTAAATCTACACCCGCCATGCGCACAGGTTGCCCTGTTGAGTCGTAAAAAACTTTCCCTTGGCTGAGTGCCCAACGAATTCTGCCATTGGGATAAGCCACCCGAAATTCGATATTGTAGTCTGCGCCTGTAGTCACAGCAGCATTGACAGACTCCAGCACGCGATCGCGATCTTCTGGGTGTATCCTAGAGCTAAACATTGCAAAAGAACCATCAAATTCTCCTGGTTCTAGCCCAAACAAAGCTTCTAAGTTATCAGACCATGTAATTTCACCTGTGAGAATATTCCAGTCCCAAGTCCCCATGCGGGAAGCTTTCAGGGCTAACCGCAGTCGTCCTTCACTCTCTTGCAGACTGGCCTCAGCTCGTTGGCGTTCAGCTAGTTCATTTTGTGCCTGTTCTAAAGCTTTAGCTTGGCGGATGGCAATACTCACATGGGTTGCTAATTCCTGAAGCAAATTAATGTCTAACTGTTGCCACTGTCGGGGCGCTCTACAGTGATGAGCGATTAAGATACCCCAAAAGTACTGATCGTGGACAATCGGCACTACCAAATTCGCCCTGACTTGAAACTGAGCCAGCAGTTCTACGTGACAGGCGTCGATAGTGCCATCATAAATATCGGTTTTTACAGTCACTAATCCCTGACGGTAGCGTTCAATATATTCATCTAAAGAAGTTGGATCTAGATTAAGCAATCCTTGACGATAGCGTTCAATATAATCCTCTGCCAGACAGGGATCTGACATTGAATATGCCATTATAGATACCCATTGTGCCCCAACGGATTCTGCAACTACTTCGCCGTTACCATCTCCGTGCAACTGAAAAATGATCGCGCGATCTGTATGCAGGAATTGCCGCACCTCACTGACAATGGTTTGCATGATCTCATTTAAATTCAGCGATTTGTAAATTTTCGAGGTAATCTGGGCAATTAATCGCTCTTTTTCTTGGGTCTGTTGCAGTTGGGTGCGTAACTGCACATTGTCAATTGCCCCATTTACGGCTACTCGCAGTCTCTCCTGAGTGATCGCGCCTTTGACTAAGTAATTTTGTGCCCCTGCTTTGATCGCCTCCACTGCGATCGCCTCATTTCCCTGTCCTGTGACTACAATTACAGGTAAGAATGACTGGTGCGTGATAGTTTGTAATTCTGTAAGAAATTCTATGCCATCTAAGTCTGGTAATAGGTAATCTAACAACACAATATCCGGTTGGTGTTGCTGCCATAGTTCTACCCCTAAACGTCCTAATTCTGCTTGGACAAATTTGTAGTTATAATCCCGATCTCGCCTTAAGTATCGCTGATACAGCTCACAGTCTTCTGGGCTATCATCAACAATCAAAACAGTCCTTTGTTGCTGGCTCATAAATACTTTGGCAAATTATGCAAAAAATAAATCAGATCCAAGCAATAATGCTCAAATAACTGTGTTTTTGTGGTAAATAAAACACTTTATGGAAAATTACACCATCAAAAGTCCTGACAGCATCTGCATCCTACCATATATACACCCTAGATAAGGCGCACAGTTGTGACCCCGACAATCATCGTCAAATCATCTCCAAAAGGGGTCTGACCCCCTATGCCAAACAACATCACAAATGCTAAAAACACAACCTTGGTAGAAGAATTTCTCTCGTCTATAATGAGCCTTTATTAACATCTTGCATTCTAGACAAGAGGAAACACGCTTGATGCATCTGGCGTGTGACTGAAGAGTGTTCAGGCTGATTGTAAGATTTACGATCTATATAAATTTTATGAATGCTGAAGATTTTTTGACTCAGGGATTAAACAAAAACTTTCAAGGAGATTATCAAGGAGCGATCGCCGATTATACTCAAGCTATACAACTTCATCCCCAGTTTGCGGAAGCTTACTATAACCGGGGGATGCTAATTAGCAGTGAACTTCAAGATTATCATAATGCGATCGCCGATTTTAATCGGGCGGTAGAAATTAAACCTGATTTTGCCGAAGCTTACTGCAATCGGGGTAATGTGCGTTTTCTCTTAGAAGATTACGAAAGCGCGATCGCCGATCATCACCAAGCATTAAAAATCAATCCCCTGCTAGCTGAATCTTACCACAGCTTGGGTAAAGCTTATTTTGCGCTCTCCGATTATGAGACAGCGCTCTTTAATTTTCACAAAGCAGTAGAAATTAATCCGATTCTATCTACCTATATTAATGTTGATATTGCCAATGCTTACCATAATCGCGGTGTCGCCCGTTGCGATCGCGGCGATAATGAAGGAGCGATCGCCGATTTTAACCAGGCTTTGCAGTTAAACCCCAATTTAGCCGCAGCTTATACTAATCGGGGTAATGTTTACCATCTTCTGGGCGAATATCTGCAAGCGGTAAACGATCATAACCAAGCATTACAACTCGATGGCAATTTAGCGGAAGCTTACCACAATCGCGGCAATGCCCGTTATGCCCTCACAGATTATCTCAGAGCAATTAAAGATTATAATCGCGCCTTAGAAATTAATCCGAATTTTGCTGGCGCTTATTATAGTCGCGGTTTGGTTTATGCTCACCTAGAAGATTATCAGCAAGCAATGGCAGACTTTAACCGAGCAATAGAAATCAATCCTGATGATGTGCAAGCATACTATGAGCGGGGACTAGTTCGCAGTGCCTTAGGAGATTATCAAGGCGCGATCGCTGATTATAACCACGCATTGCAAGAAAATCCCACATTAGATTTAGTATATGGCTTAAGAGCAAATGTGCGTCGCCGCTTGGGAGACTATCAAGAAGCAATTAAAGATAGTACAAAACTCCTGCAACTTAATCCTCTCATGGCTGAGGGATATTGCGATCGCGCAGCCGCACGGCGGAGCTTAGGTGACTACCAAGGCGCAATCAAAGATTACGATTGGGCATTGATGTTTAATGCCAACTTAGCCACAGCTTACTATGGTCGAGGTATTGTCCGGGAAGCCTTGCAAGATTACCAAGGCGCAATTAACGATAATACTCAAGCCATCGAAATTGCACCAGATTTTTCTCAAGCCTATTGTAACCGGGGTAACGTCCGCCGCCAAATTGGTGATGAACAAGGAGCGATCGCCGATTACGATGAAGCCATCCAACTTAATCCCGAATTAGTCGAAGCTTATTACAACCGAGGTTCTCTGCGCTACGCTATGGAAGATTATGAAGGTGCGATCGCAGATTATACCCAAGCCTTAAAATTAAATCCCCACTCTGCTGCATTTTATAGCGATCGCGGTAATGCCCGCTACGCCCTAGAAGACTATGAAGGCGCGATCGAAGATTATAATCAAGCAATCGCCATTGAGCCTAGCTTTTCTGAAGACTGGTTTAATCGCGGACGTAGCCATTCATGGCTAGGAGACTTAGAAACCGCCCTCAAAGACTTAAACCAAGCCTTACAATTACAACCCCATTGGACAGAAGCCTATTTAGTCCGCGCTGACGTTTACCGCAATCTGGGAGATTACGAAAAAGCGATCGCTGACTTCCAAGAATCCGCTGAACTTTATCACAAAGAAGGTAATTTACAATACTATCGCGAAATTCTCAACTTAATTTCTGAACTAGAATAACAAGACATAAAGCAGTGATTAATGAGATTCAACTATCGCGAAGTCAAACCACTTCTTCTTGCTTTCCATAGCACAAGCCAGATAGATTAGGACATCAAGCTAAGATAAAACCCTGACAATCAAAGGCTTTCAAGTCTGTCAACAGTAGGGGCGGGTTTATTAGATCATTGTTCATCCACGAGGATATCTGTGAACCCGCCCGTACAACAGTCAGTAGGGGCGGGTTTATTTGGATCTTTGTTAATAAATGAGGATATCGGTTAACCCGCCCGTACAACAGTCAACAATCAACAGCTATAGTGCTTACTTCGGTTGCCCAACTTCACTAGATTTTACCTTTGCCGCAGCTTTCTTTCTGCGAGTGGCAATGCTTTTGCGGATGCGATCGCTTTTGCGCACACCACCAGCCATCATATATTCTACACTATTATTACCGTATTTACACGCAACGCCCAGCAGTAATCTTCCACTTAATTCACTCAAACTTTTTTCCATCGTCTCAATTTCGGTTCTGATAGAATCAAGTAATTTTAGTGCGTTGTTATAACTATCTAGCTGGCTACGTAATTTCTCAATTAGTTGCCTCAGATATTGTAAATTGCAAGTATCCTCAAAATTCATATTTGGGTCAATAGCCTCTAATTGAGTGCATCGCAATACAGCCTTTTCTAAAACCCGAGATCCCCGTTGTTTATATGTCATAAATGCACTCCTGTATAAAAAAGTTTCTAGAATTAGCTTGGCTCAATTAAACTGAAATCTGGTTCAGGGTAATTCACAGAATATGAGCTTGAGTGCGATTGGATGTTTGAGTAATTACCGCAACTGTAAATGTTTTTACCCGACATACCGGGATTTCGGGATAAGCGAGGGGTCTTACACCTGATTCGCCAGCAACATCATAAATTTAGGGGATTTAGTCACAAATATTGCGACGTTGGTGACGACAACCGCGATGTTGGTAATGACAACCGCGATGTTGGTGACGACAACCGCGATGTTGGTGACGACAACCGCGACGAGAATAACCACTGTACAAGAATGTATTGTAATCCTGTGGATAAAAAACTCCACCCACGGATCGGAGTTTTTGTCAATGGTCAGTAGTCAGTGGCAAAGAAATATATACCGCCCACAAGGAAGGTATTAAACTCCAACATTCAACAACTGTACGGGCGGGTTCACCAATATCCTCGCTTATCAACAATGATCTAAATAAACCCGCCCCTACTGACAAATGACTCGCAAAGCGCAATAAATGGTATAAAAAATCCAGAGGGCAATGGTGACTTGAATGATCGGTCAAATTCTTGATGGACGCTACCAAATACTCGAACAAATCGGCCAAGGTGGATTTGGAATTACTTTCATAGCCATTGACACCAAACTACCAGAAAAACCTCATTGCATTGTCAAGCAGTTTAAACCAAAATCTATCGACCCATACGCTCTGCAAGTTGCGAAAAGATTGTTTGACACCGAAGCAGAAAAGTTAGAAAAATTGGGAAATCACAACCAAATTCCCCGTCTTCTCGCATTCTTTGAAGAAAATCATGAATTTTATTTAGTCCAAGAATATATAGAAGGTCGAGATATTACTCAAGAATTAGTACCGGGTACACAATTGAGTGAAGCTTATGTCATCAAACTTTTAACCGATATTTTAGAAGTTTTAGTCTTTGTTCATCAACAAAACTTAATTCATCGCGATCTCAAACCCTCAAATATTCGCCGTCGCCAATCTGATGGCAAAATAGTCTTAATAGACTTTGGTGCAGTCAAAGAAGTTACAACTCAAGTTGTGAATGCTCAAGGAAAGACAAGTTTTACCATTGCTATTGGTACACCGGGCTATTTACCTAGTGAACAAGCAAAAGGTCAACCAGAATTTTCCAGTGATATTTATGCAGTTGGGATTATTGGTATCCAAGCTTTAACCGGGATAAATCCTCACCCTAACTATAAACAGCTACGTACAGATCCGCAAACAGGAGAGATTATCTGGCGCGATCGCACTCAAGTTAGTCCCAAACTAGCAAATATAATCGATAAAATGGTGCGCTACGACTACCGCCAGCGTTACCAGTCAGCAGCCGAAGTATTGCAAGCACTCCAAGGATTATCGCCTAAATCGCCACCGGGGAAACTTTGGCTGGGTGTAGCTGCATTAGCAGTAATTACTCCCCTGATTATATGGCTTTCATCGCAATTGATTAACCTCAAACCAACTCTTGCAACTTACGAAGAACCTAACTTTGGTATAGCCATCAAATACCCATCAGATAACTGGGAAGCAATCAAACGCAATGATGATTTTGGCGGTGATGTGATTCAAATTGTGCGGAAAAATCAACAAGCGGTAAAATATTGTATATTAGCAGTAACAATTAATGTTAATGACTTATCGCCCCAATTGTTATCTTTAGAAGAATATAAAAACCTCGCTATTCAAAAGATTAAAAAGAATAATCCCAATCAACAAATTATAGATAAGACTACACCATCAACAACGCTATCAAAGTATAATGCTTATCAATTAACATATACTCGCCAAGAAGGAGAATGTAAACTCCAAGCCACAGAAATTGGCACAGTTAGAAACGGCAAAGCATACTTTATTACCTACATGGCAGAATCGTCCAAATATGCTCAATATTTACCTACTGCGGAAACGATGATTCAATCATTTAAAATTACAGAAAATAATTAATAATGTGTATTATCTATCCTAAAATAGCCTAATTGTGCGCATAGTAAACTCCTATGGCAAAAGATAAATTTCATAATGTTGTCAGAAATGCTTTAGAAAAAGACGGTTGGAATATTACAGCTGACCCCTACGAAATTAATGTCGATGATATCGATTTTGAGATTGACTTAGCAGCAGAGGAACTTTTAGGAGCAGAGAGAGAAGGACGAAAAATAGCGGTAGAAATTAAAAGTTTTATTAGTCCATCGAATGTTTCCGAATTTCATACAGCCTTGGGACGATTTTTAAATTATCGGGATGCTTTAGATAAAATTGAACCCAAACGCTTACTTTATTTAGCCGTAAGATTGCCTGTTTATGAAACTTTTTTTCAACGAAAATTTATTATATCGGCAGTTGAAAAATATCAATTACGATTGATGATTTACGATGTAGAACAGGAGGTTATTAGTCTATGGCTGTAGAACAATATCGGCAATATATTCGCCAAATTCTTTCCGAACGACAAAAGCGAGCTTCGATGTCACGAAATTACGAAGAGTATGAGGTGCAAACAATTTTTGACGAACAACAAGACCATTATCAATTACTTTATGTCGGTTGGAGAGGAAATAAACGGGATTTTGGTTGTATCTTACATCTTGATATTAAAGATGGGAAAATTTGGATTCAACATGATGGTACTGAAGTTGGAATTGCTAATCAATTAGTGGACATGGGAGTACCGAAGCAAGATATTATTTTGGCATTTCATGAACCCTATATACGTCAGTTTACTGAGTTTGGCAGTTGAAAAATAAAATTATGTAAGGGATTTAATTTATTCATCTGGGAGTATTCTAATACTACCTCATGGTTAAGGTGTGCAAGTATAATACTATTGGCTTGTACCTTAACTTGCAAAGCGATAACTTCGTTGAGCTTCTCTTCGAGACGCTGCGCGAACGCTAACGCACCTCACAAAACCGTACCAATGGAATGGCTTTTATAGTGCTTAACCTGAACTCAGATTAATGAAATTACTGGAAAATCTTAAAATACAAGTTTGGGTTAAAACAGGCAAAATCTCAAATTGCATGGCTACTCAGACAGCCGCCAAATTTTGATAGTCGCGTCATTACTACCACTAGCTAAAGTTTTGCCATCTGGGCTAAAGGCGACTGAATTAACCGTATCAGAATGACCATTGAGGGTACGAATTTCTTGCCCAGTAGCCAGGTTCCAGATTTTGATAGTCTTGTCATCACTACCACTAGCTAAAGTTTTGCCATCTGGGCTAAAGGCGACTGAATTAACCAAATTAGAATGACCCTTGAGGGTACGAATTTCTTGCCCAGTAGCGAGGTTCCAGATTTTGATAGTCTTGTCATCACTACCACTAGCTAAAGTTTTGCCATCTGGGCTAAAGGCGACTGAATGAACCCAATCAGAATGACGATTGAGGGTACGAATTTCTTGCCCAGTAGCAAGGTTCCAGATTTTGATAGTCTTGTCCCAACTACCACTAGCTAAAATTTTGCCATCTGGGCTAAAAGCGATTGAATAAACCCAACTAGAATGACCATTGAGGGTACGAATTTCTTGCCCAGTAGCAAGGTTCCAGATTTTGATAGTCTTGTCATCACTACCACTAGCTAAAGTTTTGCCATCTGGGCTAAAGGCAACTGACTTAACCCAATGAGAATGACCATTGAGGGTACGAATTTCTTGTCCAGTGGCGAGACTCCAGATTTTGATAGTCTTGTCCCAACTACTACTAGCTAAAGTTTTGCCATCTGGGCTAATGGCGACTGACCGAACCGAATAAGAATGACCATTGAGGGTACGAATTTCTTGCCCTGTAGCCAGGTTCCAAATTTTGATAGTCTTGTCACCACTACCACTAACTAAAGTTTTGCTATCTGGACTAAAGGTGACTGAATTAACTATTCCTTCTTTGAATATAAGACCTACCTTTTGAGAATGCCCAATCAGGGTCTCCGCTAGAGTAAAGTTAGCGGCTGATGGCGCAGTTGAAACTGGCGGATTTGTTGGCTTTGGAGTAGGCGCAGTCGCCACAGGCTGCACAGATGCTGCAAGACTTAAATAAATCTTCAACGGAATCCCATACACAGTAGTAGCATTAGTATCTGGGCGAGTTGTAGCGCGTCCGTGAATCCCCACTAATTTACCCTGTTCATCGAGTATCGCACCCCCACTCATCCCTGGAAAACCACCGATGTCATACACAAAAGCAT
Organism: Calothrix sp. NIES-2100; assembly: GCF_002368195.1. GTDB lineage: Bacteria > Cyanobacteriota > Cyanobacteriia > Cyanobacteriales > Nostocaceae > Aulosira. The sequence continues at coordinate 9,745,927 of NZ_AP018178.1, forward strand.
AGCCATCTTTTGGGTTTGTCACCAGACGAGAAATTGAGCCGCTACGAAAATCTATGTCTGATGTTCCTTGCGGAAAACCTGCGACATGAACAGTTTTACCTAATGTTACTTGTTCAGAATTTCCCTTTTCGGCAACACTGTAATTTTCGTTGCTGGTAAACTGAAATATAGCTAAATCAACGCCAGGAAATCTTTTTACCTGGCTGTGTTGTAAGCTATATTTTTTCCCATCTGGTGTTTGTATTGTGTAGTTACCTTCAAGTTGTACTACGTGCCAACAAGTAACAACAGTGTAACTATTGCCTTGACGCTCAATAATTACCCCAGAGCCAGTATTTGCGCCATCAATGCGGACTGTAATTTGTTTAGCAATAGAACCAACTTCTGATGGTGTCAACGCTGTGGCTACTGGCTGCACTATGACAATTGTTGCACCAAATAATACTGCCGTTAGTACACCAGCAACCCTCATGATTGATTCTCCCGATGATTTTGTAATACTTCTTTTTTAATCGCTACAGCCATACTAGAGCAAATGTAATTGATTTTTTGCCTAATAAAATTTTAAGAAAATCTTAATATACAAGGTTAATTTAACAAGGATAATATTTAAAATCTAAAATTAAATAACTACGGAGATAGCCGCCAAATGATAGTTTTATCATCGTTACCACTAGCTAAAATTTTGCCATCTGGACTAATGGCGACTGACCAAACCGAACGAGAATGACGCTTGAGAGTACGAATTTCATTTCCTGTGGCGACATTCCAAATTTTGATAGTCTTGTCACTACTACCACTAACTAAAGTTTTGCCATCTGGGCTAAAGGTGACAGAATTAACCCCCTCAGAATGACCATTGAGAGTACGAATTTCTTGCCCAGTCTCGACATTCCAAATTTTGATAGTCTTGTCACCACTACCACTAACTAAAGTTTTGCCATCTGGGCTAAAAGCGACAGAATAAACCTCCTCAGAATGACCATTGAGAGTACGAATTTCTTGCCCAGTCTCGACATTCCAAATTTTGATAGTCTTGTCACCACTACAACTAACTAAAGTTTTGCCATCTGGACTTATGGTGACTGACCAAACCCAACGAGAATGACGGTTGAGAGTACGAATTTCATTTCCTGTGGCGACATTCCAGATTTTGATAGTCGCGTCAGCACTACCACTAACTAAAGTTTTGCCATCTGGACTTATGGCGACTGAATTAACCCTCTGAGAATGACCATTGAGAGTACGAATTTCTTGCCCAGTCTCAACATTCCAAATTTTGATAGTCTTGTCATCAGCACCACTCGCTAAAGTTTTGCCATCTGGGCTAAAAGCCACTGATCTAACCAGTAGGTTCGAGACACCGCCTGAATCGAACACTCTAGAATGACTATTGAGGGTAAGAATTTCTTTCCCTGTGGCAGCATTCCAAATTTTAATCTTGAAATCACTGCTAGCTAAAGTTCTACCATCTGGGCTAATGGCGACTGAATAAACCTTATGACCATTGAGAAACTTCGCTAAAATAAATTTGCTTGATGAGTTATTAGGATTTACAGGTGGTGGAGTTGAGACTGGCGGATTTGTTGGCTGTGGAGTTGGTGCAGTTGCAACAGGTTGTGCAGACGATACCAGACTTAAATAATTCTTCAACGGAATCCCCAACACAGCAATAGCACTCGTATCTGGACGAGTTCCAGAACGTCCGTGAATACCAACTAACTTTCCTTGTTCATCCAGTATCGGCCCGCCACTCATCCCTGGAAAAGCATTGACTGTGTACAGTAAAGCATAACCATCTTTGGGCTTTTGCACACGACCAGAAATTTGTCCAGATAAAGCTTGAAAAGTGCGTTCCGGGATACCAGGAATTCCATCGGGATAACCGGCGACATAAACAGTTTTACCGCCTGTAACTTGATCGGAATCTCCCTTTTCGGCAACAGAGTAATTTTGATTACTAGTGAATTGAAACACTGCCAAATCAACGCCCGGTAATCGTTGCACTTGGCTGTGATTAAAGGTGTATTGCCTACCATCTTCTGTCCTAACTGTATAGCTTCCTGTTTGTTGGATGACATGCCAATTAGTGACAACGGTGTAAGTATTGCCCGTGCGTTCAATAATAATTCCAGAACCTGTATTTGCTCCATCAATGCGGACTGTAATCTTTTGAGCTATGGAATAGACTTCTGCAGGTGTTAATGCTGTAGCGACTAGCGGCTGTACGATCGCAATTGTTGCACCAAGTAATATTACTGGAAGTCCCCCACCAAGTCTCATGATTTATCACCCAAATGATTATGCAGTAATTGTTTGTTAATCAGCGCCGCCATATTAGACTCAATAAATTTACTAGTTTATCAATGACAAGATACTTACCGACTTTGCAAGTATTGTAGTAATTTTTTTGTATCTGCAAGCAAGCGATCGCCCCAAAGATTTTGCTTGAGGAAATCCAAATCGCCATAGCGCTTATTGATGCGGAGTGCAGCTTGTCCCATTGCTAGACCCTGTTGGCGATCGCCTTTGGTATACAAGGCCACAGCCAATGCCAATAAAGGCTCTGGCGCTTGTTTATCTAAAGACACAGCAGTTTGCCATTGCTGAATTGCTCCTTGGATATCACCCTGCTCGTATTTAATTAAGCCAATGTTGTTAACTGCTGCCCAAAACTTCTGATCTTGGGAAATCGCTTTGTTGTACTGTGCGATCGCATCTGAAAATCGACCTAACTTATAGTAAGCGTTACCTAAATCAAATAACCCTTCTGGATCATTAGGTTTTAACTTCAAACCTGCTTGATAATTGACAATAGCTGGCTGGTATTTTTCCTGTTGAAAATTTGCCGAACCTATAGCAAATAAAACATCAGCATTCTTAGGATTGAGAGATTGGGCTTTTGTCAGAGCAGCGATCGCCTCATCAAAATTTTTAGTTTGCAAATATATGCCGCCTAAGAGAAACCAGACTTTATCATTCTTGGGTGCTAGGTAACTTGCTATCTGCGCTCGTGGCAAAGCCAAATCAAATTTTTGTGACTGTGCTGCCTGTGCCGCTTCTTGAGCTAAACTTAAGCCAGCTTTCTCAGCCTTATCTGGGTCTAGTTGCTGAGCTTGCTTTAAATCTTCAATAGCTTTTTGCTTGTCCCCATTATCCCAACGTTCTAGTGCTTGCTGGACGTAAGCTTGGGCATTACTTAGTACAGAGGATGTAGTTGAGATAGGTTTATTACCTGGTATATTCCCAACAGCGATCGTTGTTGGTTTTGCAGATGGTGCAAGAGTTAAATAAGTCTTCAACGGAATCCCTAACACCGCAGTACCACCCGCAATTGGATCAGTTCCTGCGCGTCCGTGAATACCAACTAACTTCCCTTGTTCATCTAGTATCGGACCACCACTCATTCCTTTAAACGACTGAACTGTATAATCCAAAGCATAGCCATCTTTTGGATTTGATAAAAGGCTAGAAATTTGCCCACTCAGAAATTTAAAGTTCCGTCCTGAAACACCAGATATTCCTGTGGGATAACCTGCTACATAAACTGTTTTACCCCCTGTAAGTTGGTCTGAATTGCCTTTGTCGGCAACCGGATAATTTTGGTTACTAGTAAACTGAAATACTGCTAAATCAACATTTCCTAAAGGCTTTACTTGATTGTGGTTGATGTTATATTGCCTACCATCTTCTGTCCTAACTGTATAGCTGCCTTCTAATCTCATTACATGCCAATTAGTGACAACAGTGTAAGTATCGCCTGTGCGTTCAATAATAATTCCAGAACCTGTATTAGCACCATCAATACGGACTGTAATCTTTTGAGCAATGGAATAAACTTCTGCGGGTGTCAACGCTGTGGCTACTGGCTGCACTATAACAATTGTTGCAGCAAATAATACTGCTGTCAGTCCACCAGCCAATCTCATGGTTGATTCTCCCGATGATTTTGTAATAGTTCTTTTTTAATCGGTACAGCCATACTAGATTGTGTAATTAGTTCTTGCAAGCGCGGTTCTGGCTGGGAACCATCTTGATAAACTTCCGGCGTATCCCACACTGGGTCTTTGTGTAAACTATTAATACCCACCACTTCACCATATTTATTTAACAATGGTGCGCCGCTCATCCCTTTACGCACATCATTGGTATACCCAATCTGGTAGCCTTGTTCTAAAGCTTTGTCTAACAATAGAGTTACTTTCCCAGCGGTAAACAAAAAACTATTTTTACTCTTCCTTTCTCCCTCCTCCCTAGCTCTGAGGGGGTTGGGGGTGGGGTGGTTTTGCGCCGTAAATCCACCCACAAACACCTCATCCCCTACTTGCAAACTAGACACATCTTTGACATTAGCTACTGTATAAACGACATCAGGGCTACGAAACTGCAACACAGCCAAATCTTTTTCCGCAAATTCTGCCACCTGCAACACAGAAGCTTGATAGACACGCCCATCTGGTGTTTGAATTTGATAGGGAGGTTTAGCAGTTCTCAGAACGTGAGCATTGGTGATGACTGTATAAATTTGACCTTCTCGTTGCAGTAGAGTTCCTGAACCGAGTAAATCTTTAGCGGAGATTTTAACAGCGATCGCCTTTGCCAATTGTTGCAATTGCTCTAGGGAAAGGGGAGCAGGCGATCGCAAAACTTTGGTAAATTTAGCAAAAGTACTGTCCTGTCTTGGCATTGCGAAAGAAATACCACCAAAACAAATCAGCAAGCACAGTGTATAACCAAGTCTGCTGTTTAGCCATTGCCAGTTCATTTTACATCCCCAGGAACTGCAAACTAAAAGCGAGGTTCTACATTATCAGCAGTCGAGCGATCGCACTGTTTACCATCTACCAGTTTCTTGACATCCAGATACAAATCACCTTGATCGTCGTAGCTAATAGCTTGACATCCACTCAAATCAATCGGTTGACCTGCTACACCACGGCGAAAATCAAGTATCTGTTTCAGAACTGCACCTGTGTCAGTTCCTGGTTTGAGGGTAACTAGTATATTCTCTGATGTACAAGGTACACCTTGACGATTGGCAATACATAAAACTGGATAGTTGTTGAAGTTATCTCTGGTAGTGATAAACAGCGAACCATTATCGTAATAGCGTTGAAACCTAGCGGAAACAACTTTACAACGCTTTGCTGGTGGGAACTTTTTAAAATCCTCAACTACCCAACGAATAAACGTTTCATTTCCCCGTGAAGTGCGTACCTTAGTAACTGGTACACCGCCTTCCTCGCTACAAAAGAATTTGTTATTTCCACCATAACTCGGCTGGTTGCTTGTGGTAGTAGCAACTGCCAACGCTAAAGCTGAAATCACAGAAGCTGTTGCTAGCCCTGGTAATATGTGAGCAAATAATCTCAGCTGCATATATTAAGTACTAATTACTAAAATATACCTTACTTTCAACCTAGCATTAATAGAGCAAGCTACAACGTCAATTTGCCATTTTTCGGAACTATTGCGGAGTAAACTCTCAGATCCCCGACTTTTTTAAAAAGTCGGGGATCTAAAACCTCACGAGTATCAGCATTATTTGCGCCCCATCAATAGATAAGTTGTCATTGTCCCTCCCCCTTGAACTGGAATTTCACCCCGCTTTGACAACATAAATTCATTACACAAACGCTCGTAAGTATTTTGTGTTACTTGAATTTGCCCAGGAATTCCCTGTGATTCCATGTAGCTAGCAAGAGTTACGGTTTCTCCCCAGCTTTGATAGTTAAATTTTTCTACCTCCATGATACCGAGGAGAACGGGGCCGCTATGGATGCCGATGCGGATGTTAAAGTGTTGGTGATGCTCGCTATTAAATAAGGCGATCGCAGTTTGCATATCTAAGGCCATGTGGGCGATGGCTTGTGCATGATCTGAGCGTCCTACCGGAAATCCACCCATTACCATATATACTTCATTAACAGTTTGGATTTTCTGAAGACTATATCGTTCACTCAGGCGATCAAAAGTGGCAAAAATGGGATTAAGTAAGCTTACCAATTGCATCGCACTCATGGAAGCAGCAATTTCGCTCAAGCCAACAATATCTGCAAATAAAACTGTCACATTAGCAAAGTCTTTGGCGATTGCATTTAGTTTTTGTGGCGGCACATAAAGAACTGGTGAGGAGATATTTTGCAACAAAAGTTTAGTTTGTTCCTGTTGATGACGCAGCGCTTCTTCTGCTAAGAGTCGCTGGGTGATATTGCGAAAAATCCCCCGAATAGCCGCTGGCTTTCCTTCGACAAATTTACAATTAATATTTCCCTCAAGAAAAATTGTTTGACCATTTTTTGTAATGAATGCAGTTTGCACTTGTTCTAAGTTTTCGCCAGACATCACGTTATAAAATTTTTGGCGGCTACGTGGTCTAAAATCTGGATGAATAATGTCAAAAATATTCATATTCCTGATTTCCGCTTTACTATAACCTAAGGTTTTTTCCCAAGCTCTATTGACATATAAAAAACGTCCATAAACATTCACCGACTGAATTAAGTCGTTAGCATTTTCCAATAAATCTCGATATCTTTCTTCACTTTCTACCAAAGCCGCTTCTGTATATTTACATTTGATAAAATTGGCAATTTGGTTACCAATCGCCACCATCAGTTGCAATAATTCTGTGTCTTTTTTTTGCACCTCTTTGCTGAAAAAAACCATGACACCAATAATTTTATTGTCGTCTAAAATCGGGAAACCAAACGCTCCGTGCAATCCAGCGGCGGCGGCGGCTTGCGATCGCTGCGAATCATCATTGGCAATATCCTTGATCCAAAGTGGGGAACGTCTCGCCCAAATTCGTCCAGGTAACCCTACACCAGAGTTATAAGTAGTTTGCCAAGTGATTGCTTTAAACTCTCGCACAGAAACTAATCTAGTTGACCTAATTTCTACACATCTCAGCACCACATTGCTATTAGCTTGCTCTAGCGATGTAGTAATATATTCACTTGGAGTCCACAATTCCCCTAAATCCCATCCGAGGGTTTGACAAATCGCCTGCAAAATTTTTGGCATTGCCTGCTTAACGCTTTGAGATTCTGATAAAATACGGGTGATAGCATACTGGGCACAAATCCGCTGCTCTCGGCGTTGGCGATCGGTAATATCCCGAGCAATATAGACAATATCTTCTAAAGTTTTGATCTGTTTAATCACAGAACAAGAAAAAGCAATTAACAACTTTTCCTTTTTTTTGCTGCGGCAAACTACTTCTATATTTGAGAACTTTTGCTGAGATAGGGAATCTTTTTGCAGCACATTTTGAAATAATGGATAATCATCAATTATTAAAGATATTGGCTGCCCAATTAATTCTGATTTACTGTAACCAAATAATTTTTCTGTAGCAAAATTTATTTTTTTTATGATTCCTAAACGACTTGTTACCAACAAGGCATCTGCCATTGAATTGATAACTTGTTCCATGTAATTCTTGTAGGCTATTAAAGTCGTTGAAAGGAGGCTAGCTTCATGATATTTTTGTGCTAATTTATGCTCTATAGCTAACCTTTCTGTCACCTCCTCAATCAAAACAATTAATCTATTTTCCGCGTATGACTCAAGTTGCTCATTGATAATATATATATCTATGTAGATTGACGATGTATGCTCTGAGTCTCGTCTAATTCCTGCGAGTTCAAATAATTCTTGTTCTCCTTTGAGAATAGATGCTAAAATATCCTCCAATCCGATGAATTCAGGAAAACTTAGGCGGACATCTTTCCCTAGTATTACCTCTTCAGGCTGAGCGGCAAACCTTTGTACTTCCTCAGACATATCTAAAATACGTAAATTCTCATCCAGTTCCAAACGTTCAAATTTCCGTTGAAAAGAAGGTTTATTAAAAATCCGCTCTAATACCTGGTATTTCATAGTAGTGAGGGAATAAGCTTTCCAGTTATAACTGAATGAAAACTCAGCATAAATTAGGGACATATATCCCCGTTACGAAGAGTGACAACTGAGAACTCAGTACTCAACATTCAGGTTTCACCATTCACAGATTACCACCACTGACAATTTTGTAAGCGATTTTTTCCAATATTTGTTATATATACAAAAATTAATACATTTGCTCTACTGATGATTGTTCTGTCTGCAATAAACTAAATATTATAACTTTGTTAAATATATAGTAATCATCAACTCTTCCCATACAACAAGATCCCCGACTTTTTAAAGAAGTCGGGGATCTGAAAGCTACTGATTTTTACAAGATATTTTACTAACGAAAACCCAATATCTCCGAGACTGCGGCGACAATATCAAGATAAAAATTACCACTCACGGCACGAAATAGTTCAAATTTAGAGCCAGGAGCGCCAAAAAATGGTCTTAAAAACCATCCTAATTGCATACCTACAAAAGCGTATAAAAATAACCAGGATCTTAAAATACTAGTGCGGGTTTTTTTGCCTACCTCATCTTGTTTTGAAAGTAACTGCATTCCTTCATAGAGAAATTTGATCCCAAATATACCTGTGATGCCAAAAATTAACACATTCAACAGTTTAAAAAATTGGTAAGAATTGGGAGCGGTGATCATAAAAAATAGCGTGACGGGAGCCAAGCTAAATAACAGCACACCAATTACTGATACAGCAGTGAGCAAAACCACAAAATGCTGTTGAATACTGCTCCGGGAACCAAATAAAACATTAAAAAAGAATAGAGTGGGAAAACAAATAATCAGTGTTAATAAATAAAACGCGGGAAGTTTGATAGCACCAGATAACGCTTGCGCCCAACTGTGGGATGCACCGATAATTGCACCGTAGATAGCAAAACAAATGGAACTGGAAACAAACAAAGCACTGATTTTACTTTGTAACCTGACTCCTTGGCTAATTTCCTCTAAGAAACCTTGGCGATCGCGAAGTAAACTGATGAGGATTCCAAACTGTTTATTTTTGTAAGATGGCTTCTCAAGCATATTGATGAATGTATTAACTAGTAATGAAAAAGAAAAAATTACCTAACCCCTAACGAAGTCCTAAGAGATAGCCAATAGCTTGTAAAACACTGAGGTAAAAACTACCTTCTCTATCTCTAAATAGTTGAAATATAGAACCGGGTGTACCAAAAAAAGGTCTGAGAGTCCATCCCAATTGACTGCCTACAAAAGCATACAAAAACAGCCACGAAAGGATAATTTTGCGGCGTGTGTTGCTACCTTCATTATCTTGCTCTAACACCACACTTGTGGCTTGGTATAAAGAAGAAATGCCGATAAATCCGGTAAAAGAAAATATCAACACATTCAGTAAGATTAAAAATTGATAATTATTGGTAGTAATTAAGAAAAAGAGTGTAATGGGTGCAAAGCTAAATAACAACACACTCGTTACAGAAACCGCAGTCAATACTAGGGCGAAATGCTGCCCAAAACTGCGTTTAGAACCAAAAATAATATTAGAGAAGTACAGCGTTGGTAAACAAATTAGCAGCGTAATTAAATAGAGTGCTGGTAGCTTAACCGCAGAAGATAAAGCTTGCATCCAGCTATGATATGCGCCAATAATACCGCCATAAATAGCCAGAAATAAGGAACTGCAAACCAATAACGAAATGATTTTATTAGGTAATCTGACACTTTGAGTAATTTCTTCTAAAAAAGCTTGGCGATCGCGCAGTAAGCCAATCAGGACTGTAAAGTATTTTATCCCCGAAGATTGCCGTTCAATCATCTTAATCCTCACACCAGGTTTTTGCAAGAAACGCGATTAATCATATTGACGATCATCGCGTCTATAAATTTTGTCAAGTTAGCTGTTAAGTTAACCGTCTAGATAATCACTGCCAGAACCATACTTCCAAGCATCAACCAAACGATGCCAATAATATTGTTGTTGGTTTGGCAGATACTTAACTAATGTTTCTAACATTGTACTCAACCAAAATAAGGCAGTATAAACACCTAAGTTAATGTAATGTACCACCCAATCCAATAAATTAATTAAACCTACTTGGGGAATTATTTTGGCAATTAATCCGGGATTTGCCAAAGCAGTTTTTAAAAGTGTTTGCGTTAAGGCTTTAAACTGCACTATATCTTGCAAAAATGGCTTGAGTACGCTTGTACCCAGCTTTTGCATTTCCTGAAACACTACTGAAAGCAGTTGGTTAATTTGCTCTGGAGGAATATTTTGATCTACACCCACACTCATCGCTTTTTGAAACAGCCAGGTAACAGCTAAACTTGGTTGATAGGGTTGCAACAAAGCCAGCGCTGTTGGAGATAATTGATCGGTTTGCAGTGCTTCTTGAATACCAAAAGTTAAACGTTTGAGGTGACGCACCATCGCACCAAAACCACCAAAACTTAAAGGTGATTGGCTACCGCTACTATCTCCAACTGGTAAAATCCGATTCCAAGGGGTTTTGAGGGGACTTTGGCGATATGTGGGAAAGAAGCCAAAGAGTGCCCGTTGAAACTTTAAGTTACTCAATTCTACACCCTGATATTCTGGTAGAAGACGGAGATATTCATCAAACAAAGCTTCTAAACCTAAGCGTTGTGGGTGCGCATCCATGTAGGTAAACAAGTAGGTGGTTCTTCCATCCCTAGCTGGGAAAGCTTCCCAGAAGTACTGGCACTGATTGTGCAAGGATGTAAATGATAACAACAAGTCACCAGTGTTATTTTCCGGAAAACCAGAAGCACAACTTCCCACAACTAAGCATAAAGCATCTGGTTTTTGTCCTTGACGTGCTTGCTGGGCGATCGCCGAAAAATGTCCCATCGCATCAATTAATAACCGGGTTTTGAGTTGGTTGTTTACCATCACCCCGTTGGGATGAACTACGGCTTCACTCAAAGGTGTGTTTTCCCACAACTCACCACCCGCAGCCAAAAATTTGGTTTTCAATGTCGCCAGTAGATACACAGGATCTACACCTATATTGAGAACATCCTCTACCCAAACTTCTGTACCACCTTGAAAGCTGACTCTGGCTGGGTTATATTTAGTGGCGATCGCTTGTTCTAATTCTGCATTTGTCAGCAGATTTAATTCCAAAAACACTTCTAACTCTGTACGGGAGATATTCCACTCTTGTTCTCTACCACGGAGAATCCCCCGTTCAATTAACCCGACTTTGAGTCCTTGCACAGCCAAAGCGCAACCAATTAAAATACCCAAAGTCCCACCGCAGACAATCACATCCCACTCTACGCTATCTAAAAGTTGATTGTTCTCTTTGACTACCGTGGGGATCGGTGCTGTATCTTCCCGCAGTGATGTTAACATGCGATCGCTCCGGCGTAAGTTAGCGATCGCATCGCCTGGTAGTTGGGAGAGAATATCTTCGGTGATGCTCATATTGAAAAACCCTCTCTAATTCTTGTGCTTAATAGGCTAGACCACTTTCAGCATAGAGGGTAAATGCGATCGCCTTGTTCAACTTATTAGTCCAAAGTCAATAGTCTAAAGTTAATAGTCAGTTGTTCTTAGTCTGATAACCAATGACCAATGACCATTCAAAATTGCCATTCTCTTTTAGATTTTAAGTTCATATACATCTGTCTTCAGTCAGGTAAAAAATTTAATTTTATCTGATACTTTTGATTGCTCAATTTAATCTTTAAAAGTAGATTTACCCATCTGTAATCCTTGCCCCATCTGTATTTGTGTGAATTTACGAGCAGTCTTTTACTTAATCTTTATACATCTGTCTTCAGTAGGGTTAAAGCACAGATCTAACTTTGTTACGGTTATTTGTGACATCGAAGAATTAATTATCAGCGGAGTTTGTAATGACATACACCCAAACTGGCGACCAAACCATTCGAGAACATGTTCAAGCTTGGCAAAAATTGGATGTGGATCAACAACTCGCTTTGTTTTGGTTCATCTACAAAGAAATGGGTAAAGCAATTACACCAGCAGCACCAGGTGCTAGCACAGTTTCTCCAGAGATTGCAGAAGGTTTGTTCAATCAAGTCAAAGAACTATCTCATGAAGAACAACTACAAGTTCAGCGGGATTTAATTAACAAAGTTGATACTCAAATTTCCCGCGAATATGGTTCCCTTGGTGATACCACCAAGCTACTATTTTGGTATCGTTTATCTCAGGGTATGGATAACGGCACTATCATCCCTGTACCTGACGATTATCAACTTCCCTCAGAATCTCAAGCTCTTTTAGGTAAAATTAAAGGATTAGCTTTTGAGCAACAGATTACTCTTTTCCGCGATTACGTTGCACCAATGGGTGCTGAAGCAAAAGCTGGTGCTGAAATTTAAAATTTGAACTTCTGCCAAACTTGCTTCCTATGGCTTAAAGCTATAGGAAGCTTAGAGAACTCCAAAAAATAAATTATGCCAAATTGTAGGGGCGGGGTAACCCCCATTGGTGTCAACTTAAGTCAAAACGCTTATTCCACAGGCATTTTACCCCACCCCTCAATCCCCTCCCCGTAAACGGGGAGGGGACGTTTTGCGTCAGCAAAACTGGGGTGGGGTAGCGCGGATCTTGGTGGTACGTGATTTTGTATCAAATCATATCCAGGCAAGGGTTTCACGTTAAGTTGACACCAATGGGTAACCCCGCCCCTACGAGTTGCGGGTTTGGTAAGGTAATGATTGGAATATTTTTTTATTTGTAAGTCCCTTAGAGAATGTTTGAAAAGTGGCAAAGTTTACTAGAAACCTCTCCCCTTGTAGGGAGAGGTTTTAAAATCCCCCCCCCTTCCCTACAAGGGAAGGGGGGGTTAAGTTTTTGCGGCTTAAGTGTTACCAAAAATACTTTACAAACAATCTCTTAATATTAAAATTGCAAATTTTCTAAATTAAGAAAATTACACTTGATCCACAAGAATTTTATTTACTCATGAACTGGCTAATTTTGGGTTATGTTTTAGTTAAATTTCCGGAAAAAATCACAATTATCACTAGATAATTGTGAGAAAAGTATTTCATAGTTATTTTGTACTAAAAAATAAAATCCCCACATATTAATGTGAGGAAAATACGTGTGAGTCGTTACATAAGTGTCCTACCAAACATGAGTTTAGAATTAGCAAGTCAATTGAATATCTACCTAAAGCATTAATTAAAAAAATTGAGAGATTAGATTTACTCACTACGCTGGTTATTAAACAAGAAGACAATAGGTAATTAGATTAATCGAAATAAACATAAGCATCTTAAGAAGGGGAAAGGGTAAAGGGAAAGGGGGGAAAGGTTTTCCCCTTCCTACAAAACTTTACATAGTTCGCTTTAATTGCGCCTACTTACTGATAAAACTTAATATTTACATGTATTAATTACTACGACTTTTTGTTACTGAATATTTAAGTCTTTGGATAGATAGCAAAATATACCCAATGGACGAAAGCATTTTACGGTCAGCAGTTTGATAATAAATATTGCTGGTATATTACTTTTTAGCCTGCCCTGGGGTTACTCAGGGTTTTATATTGCCTGAAAGTAAGTTTAAAGAAATATTACATGAGTTTACTGAATTTTTCGTTACAGTGTGAGTGATTTTCAATCTCTGAATATTTCTTAACACATGCCTTGTGACTTTAGGTAAAATCACGGGAAAGATAATAAAGGTCTGGGCAAGGTATACCTATGATTAAGCTTTTTTACCTACTCCAGGCTTGTCACAAGTAATTCTGGAGAGCAGGAATGATAGAAAATTTGATACACTTAACTAACAAAAATACAGATGCAATGGTAGATATAGTTTTTGGATTTTACTTAGATGGAGATGCTATTGATAGACAACAAATTGAACGTGAATTGATAGACTTAGGGACTAAACATCAGCTAGGTAATGGCAGAGAATTAGTACAAAGATTGCGAAAATTAGCATCAGATAGAGGATTATAGTTCAATCCAGATTTTTGGGCTAAATAGGATGAAGTTAGCATCTTATTCTTTGTAAAAAATTAGATCCCCGACTTCTCAAAGAAGTCAGGGATCTTTGTTCTTGTCTTATTTCTCTACAAGTGTCTCTAGCAAATTTATTTAATGTGCAATCCACTTGGCATCAGAAACAATACATACACCGCCAAATTTTTTCAAGATAGGTGTAATTGCGTCTACTACCTGGTACTCTTGTTCTTCTGTGCAAATGCTTAATACATATGCATTTGTGAGGGCTTGGATTTCTAAATCGTCAATGATGCTACCTCTATCGCCTTTACCCGTTACATCTTTAATAATGGTGTAGCCGGAAACGCCTATCTTGTCTAAAATCTTGATAACTTGGGGAATTTCTAGGGAATTGGTAATAATTTCTAACCTTTTTACACTTTCCATTTTGTTAAACTCCCATACTTTTGATGATGTTCATATATAAAGGAATTCCGACAATAATGTTGAAAGGAAAAGTTAGTGCCAATGCCATAGAAACATATAAGCTGGGATTGGCTTCAGGAACTGTCATTCTCATCGCTGCTGGTACTGCAATGTAAGAAGCACTGGCGCACAAAACAGCAAATAAAAGCGCATTTCCTTGAGAAATGCCAATGCATTTAGCGATGATGATTCCTACAATGGCATTTGCTACAGGCATAAATATAGAAAATGCTATTAAAAAAGACCCGGTTTTACTCAGGTCTTTAATTCTTCTAGCAGCTACTATCCCCATGTCAAGTAAAAAGAATGATAAAACCCCATAAAAAATTTGTTGCGTAAATGGTTGCAGCTTCTCCCATCCTTTTTCTCCTGTGAGGATGCCGATAATAACACTACCAACTAAAAGAAATACAGAACCATTGAGAAAAGCTTCTCGCAGCACTTCACCCCAAGAAAATTCTCCTTTTTCTTTTTCACCAGTTTGAGCAAATATTCTCACTAATAAAATTCCCACAACAATTGCGGGAGATTCCATCAGCGCTAAAGCTGCAACCATATATCCATCAGAGGGAAGACTTATAACTTTGAGGAAAGACTGAGCAGTAATAAAGGTCACTGCACTAATAGATCCGTAAGTTGCAGCAATAGCTGCTGCATTGTATGCATCTAGTTTGATTTTGAGGATAAAAAATGAATATATAGGCACGACACAAGCCATTAAAATAGCTGCAATCAGTGTTATTGCTATTTGTGGACTAATTCCACTCTCCTCAAGTTCATATCCTCCCTTAAATCCAATTGCGAGTAGAAGATACAAAGAAAACAACTTAGGTAAAGGCTGGGGAACTTCTAAATCAGATTTAAACAAAATAACTAGCATTCCCAGGAAGAAAAACAATACTGGTGGATTGAGTATGTTAGTTAATATGAGGCTAGAATTCATTGGTGATAACCCTAAGTTGAAAAGAGATGACTTGCTGACAAGATGTGAGAGCGTAAAAGATTAATTAATTATTGTTGCTGATTGTTAAGTCTTTTCAGGACTATATTTCAATGTTATGAACAGCCAGTGACAATTACTTGTCAAAGTTGTGACTAAGGCTGAAAATCTTGTGTTTTTATGTGATTAAACCACACAGAGTTTTATTGATAAGGCTTTGGATGATGATTTGCCGATAAATAATCAGTTATTTTGTAAGTATATTCACTGTAAAATTGCTGATATTTTAATAATTACTACAATCTCTCTGACTAAATGCGATCGCCTAGGGTTGAAGGGATTGTTTGGGCGATCGCTGTTCCTGTAATAGCCATTTTAGAGACTAAACTTCAGCTTTCATTATAAAAGTTTACAAATATATTGCTGGAGGATATAGCATTCCTAAATCATTCCTGAGAACTTAGATCCCCGACTTCTTTAAAAAGTCGGGGATCTGGAATGAGCAAATGTTAATAACGCTGTATGTAATTTATTTGCTGGGCAGTGCCTACCTTACATCTAATTATATAGCCAGGGATTAAGCTGATTTAAACTGAATAAATCCCCGATCAAAAACGCGGTTATCAGTGCCAATGCCGCTTAATTCTATTCTATCTGCATAGACTTCATAGGCAGCAAAACTTAAATCGCTAGTAGAGTATTCTGTCCACTCATTTTTACCTACAGGACGATGACCTGCACCTGCGCCACATATTAAATAAGTTGTGCCATTAATGGAACGGGTGCGTTCATAATGGTGTTCATGACCGTTGATATAAAGTTGTACGCCGTATTTTTGAAATAGAGGAGTGAAAGTTTTAATGAATTCGGGATTACTACCATAGACTCCCGATGCATAAATTGGATGATGTCCAAATACTACTTTCCATGCAGCTTTGCTAAGACTTAATTCTTTTTTTAACCAAGTTAGCTGATTTTCCCAGTCAGCATTACCGTTAGTATCTAAGGCAAAAAATTGTACATTACCCCGACTAAATGTATAGTAGCGTCCCTTCATATTAAAGCCGGGATATTTAACTTCCAAATCGCCGTTGGCAGTGCGAATATCATGATTACCTAAACAAGCTTGAAATTTCACACCTTGCTTGAGTAAATCTTGATAAGGACGTTCAAATACATCGCCAATTTTTTCAATTTCACCGTTGTTATAAATGTTATCTCCGGCTAACACTACTAAATCGTAAGGATTTTGTTGATGATAAAGAGTCATCGCTCTAGCTACAGCATACTGTCCTTTAGCACCTGTACCTGTGTCTGCAACTGACACAAAACGTAGTAGTAAGTCTTTTTTGGGGGGATTGGCGGCGATCGCTTTGTTTGATTGCGCAAAATCAGCACTTTGCCTATTTTGCCGAGTTAATATCCCGGTTAATCCTGTACCAATCAAACCAAGGCTAGTTAAAAATAAAAATTTGCGGCGTTTTAGGTTCATAAATGATTAAGTTCAACAATTAGTTAGTTTAGCCTGAGCAATGGGCAATGAAGTGATACATTAAGGCAGAAGTAGCTGCATTGCTAACAATGTATTTGATTTTTATTTGATTCGTTGCTCTTGGTGAAAGTTCCATGTCGCAAGACAATCAAAATCGACAACGTCCCCGAAAACCCGATCAGAGAAACCAGCCAATTTGGAAGTCTACTATTATCCAATTTCTCAGAGGGACAATTAGGCTGTTAGAGACTACGGTGGTGAAGCTGGAAACAGCACCGCCACCGGGAACTGAGGAAACTCCTGGCTTTTGGGGTGGATTGCTAGCTAAAATCCGCGCTGTTTTACCAGCAAATTTGTCTGCAAAGTTGTCAGATACAGCTTTAACAGGGATTATTGCTAGTATTGCTGTGATTTTAGTTTGGACAACTACAAGCTTGTTCACTAATAAGCCGGCTGAGGTAGCAACGGTTCAGCCTGATGGTAGTCGAAGGGTTCCCCCGGTTGAGGAGATTCCTGCGCCAACGCCAATACCCACACCAACAATAACTACTCCACCTACGCCAGAGTTAGCAACGCCAGAACCGCCAGCACCAGAAGAAATTACGCCGTCACCAGAAATAGAACCGACACCAACACCGCAACCAACACCAGAACCAACACCAGAACCAACGCCAGCTGTGCAATTGACGCCAGAACAAGTTTTAATAGCAGCTATCGAAAATCAAGTAGCCCAAATTAGCGATCGCATTGCCTCTGGTCTGATAAAATCCATTCAAGCCAATTTTCGTACTAGTAATTTAACTATTAAAATTAGTGACGATTGGTACAGTCTCACAGAATCTCAACAGGATAAACTCGCAGCCGATATTCTACAACGCTCTCAAGAACTTGATTTCACTCATTTAGAGGTGGTTGATTTTCAAGATCGCCTGGTAGCGCGAAATCCAGTTGTGGGCAATGAAATGATTATTTTTAAGCGGCGAATAATACCAGTCGTCGAAAAAAAATCAGTAAGTTGACGTAAAAATTATTGTTGGGTTAAAGCTGGGGGTAGAGGTAGAGTCCAGGGGGTAAAAGACTTACTGCGTTTAAGTTATATTTTCTTCGTTTAAGCGCTTTACAATACCTTAAAATAAATATTGAAAATTATACCGATGTCTTAGATAAGACTAAGTGCAAAAATATAAGTATCAAACTTCAGCGAGTTGCAGATAAATAATATACCAATGAACCTAGTCAAGTTCTGGTGATTCTATGTCTGCCATATATCTGACTTTGACTTGAAAAATAAGGGATTGCTAAACACTAAACATGTATGGCATTACCTGTAGAAACCAGCAAGCATCCACAAAAAAATGAAACTCTACTATCGCGGCCTTACTTACGAATATAATTCCTCAGAAGCAGCTAAAAAAGTAACAAAACCATTTGAGCCAGTTCGCCATAAAGGTTCTGCTTATAACTTGACTTATCGTGGGCTAACCTACCGTGTTGACCCTAATATTGAGCCTAGGCAAGTTCAAGCACCAACAGTAGCTTATCAATTAATGTATCGAGGAATCGTCTATTGTGTGGAGAGAACGCATACAGGAGAAGTTTCTACAACATTCTCTCAACCTGTGAATTGCGTCCCCGCAATGAAACCAAAATCTACCCTAATCACCGATTCCCATAATCACAATCGAATTCCTAGCTTCTTCAATTTCAATTTCTCGCTATCGCGCTTTATTAAGGCAATAAGTGCAATATTCCTGTAGTAATAATTTTGAACGCAGGAATCATCTCATCTGTTGCTAATAACTCAAGTTCAGGTAGACATCAACTGTCAAAAAACGTTCTATTGTGCTGGCTTGTCTGATTTACGTTATTCTTTGTGTCTGTGCATGTGGCAAAAAAATATATATAGCAGTCCTATTTGATTTGTCAAAATCGATAGTCTAAGATCCCCGACTTCTTGAAGAAGTCGGGGATCTTGTAACGCATCAATATTAATGCAACGAATACTAAGCTACAGAAGTAGTAGATTTAGCTTCTAGGGTAGCCAGTCTGTTAGCTAACAGTTTTTCGAGGTCTTCTAAAGCTTTGGTGAATCCTTGAATACCTTCTGCTAGTTTGTCAGTAGCCATGCGATCGCTGGCGTGCATTTTGTCAAAGGTGGCTTTGTCGATGGAGATTTTTTCAATTTCCAAGCTGGCTGCATTAGCGGGGTCGAGTTTGCGGGGTAGTTCGCCAATGGTTGCTTGCAATTCCGCTAACAGTGATGGGGAAATGGTGAGCAAATCGCTACCTGCTAATTCGGTAATTTCGCCAATGTTACGGAAGCTAGCGCCCATAACTTCGGTTTTGTAGCCGAATTTCTTGTAATAGTTGTAAATCGTGGTTACAGACAATACACCTGGGTCTTCTGCGGCGGGGTAGCTGTCCCGTCCGGTATCTTTTTTGTACCAGTCGAGAATCCGACCGACGAAGGGAGAAATCAGGGTCACACCAGCTTCGGCACAGGCGATCGCTTGGTGCAATCCAAATAGTAATGTTAGGTTACAATGAATACCTTCTTTCTCTAGGATTTCCGCAGCCCGGATACCTTCCCAAGTGGTGGCGATTTTAATTAAAACGCGATCGCGGGAAACTCCCGCAGCTTTGTATTGGGCAATTAATTCTCTAGCTTTGGTAACAGTGGCTTCGGTATCGAAGGACAACCGCGCATCTACTTCTGTCGATACCCGACCGGGGATGATTTGTAAAATTTTCAGCCCAAAAGCTACCGCCAAACGGTCAAAAGCGATAGTCACAATTTGCGCTTGGGTTGCACCTGCGCCTGCATCTTTCTTCGCTTGGAGTAAAGTCTGATCGACTATTTCCTGATACTCTGGCATTTGTGCAGCCGCAGTAATCAAGGAAGGATTGGTGGTAGCGTCTTGGGGTTTGAACTTTTCAATGGCTTGGATATCGCCGGTATCCGCAACCACAACAGTCATGGTGCGCAGTTGTTCTAGTAAATTTTTAGACATAAATTGCTCCGTGATTCTTGTTTAGGATTTACCTGAAGTGTAAAGGCGGAAATATAAATGATGAAAAAACTTACTCTTCTCTTTATAGGTGCTTACTTTCATACTTCATACTTCATCCTTCATCCTTCAGATAACTTTTTTCCCTCGTGTTTACACTCTTTGCTGTGGCTTCAATTCTGATTCTGGCAACTTTTCTTAATTTTTGCCCAAACAAGTATTCTTACTGTCTTGAGCCTCGGCTCCATTGTAGATGCCTTATGCCAAAATCGGCTGTCCAATAGAATGCACTTTAATTAAACTAGTTGTTCCTGATTTACCAATTGGAACACCAGAGGTAATCACTACTTGCTCACCGTCTTTTGCCAAACCCATGTCTACGACTGTGTTCACCACATTCATAAACATTTCTTCTGCATTATGTACTGGCGGAATTAGCAAGGGTATTACACCCCAAGAAAGTGCTAGCTGGCGGTAAACAGTTTCTTCGGGGGTAAGGGCAATAATTGGTGTTGATGGGCGGTATTTAGAAACCAGTTGCGCTGTACTCCCCGAAGAAGTGTTACAGAGAATTGCCTTTGCGCCGATTTCATAGGCAATTCGACAGACTGCTTCGGCTACAGATTCGGTGACACTGAGACTACCTGCTTCATGACACCAAGAATGCTTACCACCTTCTTCTAACGACTGTTCTGTGCGCATGGCGATATTATGCATAATCTGGACAGCACCGACGGGATATTCACCCACAGCCGTTTCCCCAGACAGCATGACAGCATCCGTACCATCCCAGATGGAGTTGGCAACATCGGTTGCTTCGGCACGGGTAGGATCGGGGGCGCTAATCATCGATTCCAGCATTTGCGTGGCGGTAATGACTGGTTTGCCAGCGCGATTGCAACGGCGAATAATATCTTTTTGAATGTGGGGAACTTCGTGAATCGGCATTTCTACGCCTAAATCACCACGGGCAATCATAATAGCGTCGGCGGCTGCGAGGATGCTATCAAAGTTTTTGATCGCTTCTGGGCGTTCGATTTTGGCGATTACCCGAATTTTTGCTCCCGCAGCTTCAATCATTCTTTGGGCTGGTTCGAGGTCTTGGGCTGATTGGACAAAGGAGACTGCTACCCAATCCACACCCAACTGAATACCAAACCGTAAATCCTGCAAATCTTTTTCGGTGATGGAACTGACGGGGAGACGAGTTTCTGGTAGGTTTACCCCTTTGTGGGTGGAAATTAAGCCACCAATTTTGACATGGGCGCGAATGCGATCGGCATCGCGATCGCTCACAACTAATTTTACACGACCATCATTAATCGAAATTGGTTCACCTGGTCGTACCATTGCAAACAAAGTCGGCAATGGCAAAGGTAGTTCGTCAGTACTTTCACCCTTATCTTGTAAAACAAAAGTGACATCACTACCAGCTTCCACCATTAGCCCTTCCGGTGGCAATTTTCCCAAGCGAATCTTCGGGCCACAAAGGTCTTGCATAATTGCGATCGGCTTTCGCTGCTGACTACTAATCTGCCTCAAATAGCGAGCCGTCTGGGCATGAAATTCATAAGCCCCGTGAGAAAAATTCAGCCGTGCCACATTCATCCCAGCTTCTACCAACGCTTGTAGCCGCTCAGGAGCAGATGTAGCAGGTCCAACAGTACAGATAATTTTGGTTCGACGCATAGGGATTAAGGGTTGAGGAATAGCCTGGGGTTTTCTCCATAACCTGCGACCTGGACAGCTAACGCGCCCAAATTCACAAGTGCTTCATATCACTTTCCTGCTCAGTAAAATCACTTTTTAATCCAGTTTTGCTATCAAAATTATGCGTCGTTTTACCAATCCCAAAAGTCCAAAATCAACAGTCAACAGTCAACAGTCAACAGTCTAGATTTTCTTGACCATTAACAAATGACCAATGACCAATGACCAATGACAAATGACCATTGACCATTGACCATTGACTCATCAAGCCAAAGCTACTGCTGAGGCAAGTTTTTCTTTCTGTGCCATAGATAACATTAGGTCAACTACACGATTGGAGTAGCCCCACTCGTTGTCGTACCAAGCAACCACCTTGAAGAAGTTGGAGTTCAGTTCAATCCCAGCTCCTGCGTCGAAGATACTGGAATGAGTATCACCCTGAAAATCTGTAGATACTACTTCTTCGTCAGTATAGCCAAGTATTCCTTTTAGCTCACCTTCAGCCGCTGCTTTCATCGCCGCACAAATTTCTTTGTAACTAGTGGCTTTGGCTGTCTTAAATGTTAAATCAACTACAGAAACATCGGGAGTGGGCACTCGGAAAGCCATACCCGTCAACTTACCCTTTAATTCTGGCAAAACCAGCGCCACGGCTTTAGCTGCGCCTGTGGAAGAAGGAATAATATTTTGGGCTGCACCCCGACCACCCCGCCAGTCTTTCTTACTCGGCCCGTCTACAGTTGGCTGGGTAGCAGTCATGGCGTGAACTGTGGTCATCAACCCTTCAGTCAAGCCAAAATTGTCATTGATCACCTTAGCTACGGGAGCCAGACAGTTGGTGGTACAGCTGGCATTGGAAACAATAGTATCCTTACTGGGGTCAAATAGGTGATGATTAACACCCATCAGCAAGGTAGGAACCAGTTCTGGATCTTTGGTAGGAGCCGAAATTACTACCCGCTTTGCACCAGCTTTCAGATGATTTGTTGCTCCCTCTTGGCCAGTAAAAAGACCTGTAGCTTCCACAACATAATCTACACCCAATGTACCCCAAGGCAACTCAGCCGGATTGCGAACCGACACACAAGGGATGAAATGTCCATCAATGACGATGCCATCTTCGCGAGCTTGTACCTCACCTTTAAATTTACCGTGAGTTGAATCGTATTTAAACAGATAAGCCAAATTATCTGGTGGTACTAGGTCGTTAATCCCCAGAAATTCAATATTGGGGTTATTAATGCCAGCGCGAAGCACAAGCCGCCCGATACGACCAAATCCATTAATGCCAACTTTCAACTTCGTCAAAATTAACCTCCTGTTGCGATCGCCCAAACTCAGGCTATTATCCTATCTTCAACGCTGCATTCAGCTTGGATAGTTTTGGTCTGACTTAGCTGATCGTTACAGCCAACAGAGGACTAAAGCCTATTTTCTTGGCATCTTTTAAGGTTTTGACCCCTCAATTTAGATAAAAAAGTTCTCTCGCATACCCGAAATAACGCCCACAGGCTGGAAGCTTGGGGCTATCCCTACAAAGCCCACCTTCGTGGGCTAAAGAATTCAGCCCACGTACGACGGAGTCGTTCCCGAAGGGTAGGTGGGCTTTGTTAGATTAGCCGCACCCTTATAGGGTGACGGCGGGATTGCGGGATCAGCGAGGGATATTAACCCTAATTCGCCAGCAGTATCCTTGAAGAAGTCGGGGATCTAGGAAACTATATAGGCAAATTAAATCACCAACTTCTCTCCCCGAATTGAGTAATCCAACAATTCCATTGGGTGAATCACAGAGATTTTCTTACCTTGCGAATGCAAATGCTTGGTAATCTGCAATGTACAGCCAGGGTTAGCAGAAGCAATTAAATTTGCCCCAGTATTGAGTAAATTCTGTACTTTTTGCTGACCCAATTCTTCCGCCACTTCTGGTTGCAGCATATTATAAACACCAGCACTACCACAACACAAAGCTGCATCTAAGGGTTCTTTTAACTTCACCCCAGGAATTTGTCGCAACAACTGACGCGGTTGGACGCTAATTTTTTGTCCATGTAATAAATGACAAGCATCTTGATAAACCAAATTCACCGGCTTATCTGTAATTGGCAAAAGTTTCGCTGTTAAACCCACATTTGCCAAAAATTCTTGCGCATCTTTCACCTTAGCAGCAAATTGTTGCGCTTTTTCCCGATATTCTGGGTCATCTGCTAAAATATGACCGTATTCTTTCAATGTATGTCCGCAACCAGCAGCATTGATAATCACAAAATCTACATTAGTATTAGCAAAACTATCAATCATCTGTCTGGCTAAAGCCTTCGCTTGTTCTGTTTGTCCTTGGTGTTCGGGAAGTGCTGCACAACAACCTTGCGATTGGGGAATCACAACTTCACAACCATTTGCAGTTAATACCCGCACCGTGGCTTCATTCACAGGAGAGAAAA
Source organism: Calothrix sp. NIES-2100 (assembly GCF_002368195.1). GTDB lineage: Bacteria > Cyanobacteriota > Cyanobacteriia > Cyanobacteriales > Nostocaceae > Aulosira. The sequence continues at coordinate 9,769,844 of NZ_AP018178.1, forward strand.
ACAGCCGTTGTACACATCCCAAAATCATCCCGACTCGGTAGCGCTTCTCACCTTTGGCGGGGATAACCGTCGGTAAATTATTTTGAAAAGTTTTCAAAGTAATTTCTGGCAGAATTGATTCCATTGCTGCCAACCTGGGAGATATACTCTTGAGTAAACCCGTAGCGCGAATCAGTTTAGAAAAACCCAACTTTTGATAAACCATCAACGGCACAAGTAATATTCTCAAAATATCGGGGTTGGGAAATAGGGAAAATATCATTTTCCTCACCAACGTATCTGGTAAACTGCGCGAATAATTACGTTCAACTTGGTGACGAGTTGCAGAAATTAACTTGTCATACTGCACTCCAGAAGGACAAGTTGTCACACAAGCCAGACACCCCAAACAAGAATCAAAATGTTCTACCGTTGCGGTATTTAGTGCAATTTCACCCTCATTAATTGCATCCATTAAATAGATACGTCCCCTAGGGGAATCCATCTCCTTACCGAGTACCCGATAACTAGGACAAGTTGAAAGACAAAATCCACAATGGACACAACTATCAATTAACTTTGGATCGGGTGGATGATTTTCATCAAACCCCTGTAAATTCTTCAAACTCGCCGTATTATTCACAGAATTTTCGGAAATTTGCATATTTGTCATTTGTCATTTGTCATTTGTCATTTGTCATTGGGCATTGGGCAAATTTTTATTCTCCCCTTGTCCTCCTTGTCCTCCTTGTCCTCCTTGTCCCCCTCATCCCCTCTGCGCCCCGGTCGCCGAGCGGAGTCGTACCCTACGGGAAGCAAGCTACGCGGAGCGTCTCGTTCGCGCAGCGTCTCCCCTTAGGAGAAGAGAGGCGCTGCTGTCTTCAAATCCCGCCCACAAATCGACCAGGACTTAAAATATTTTTGCTATCAAACTGTGATTTAATCCGCCGCATTAATTCCAATGCATTACCCCGATATCCCCAGACATCAAATTTTTCTTTTACTGTATTTGGTGCTTCCAAGATAGAGAGAAAACCACTATTAACTTGGCAAATTTCGCGCATTTTCAAAGCTTCTTTTTGGCTATTTAAACACAATAGTCCCAATCCACTACTAATATGAATAATTCCCATTTCTACTTGAGTTAAAATCTCTAAAGCAGCAGTCGGTAATACTCCTATTTTGCAGGTTATGGGAAAATCTGTAGCGACAGAATCCATTTTTTCTGGCAATCTCTGCCATAGACTAGCTTCATCCTCTGCTTGATAAATTGTCCCCTTTAATCCCAACTCTTGCCCGACATCCCACAATCGGTTTGCTTGTTCGTTCACACTCTCACTAATACTTTGAAACCGCGCGATTAATCCTAATCCTTCACCTAGATCGAGGCTAGATACCAGTTTAGTAGATAGTAAATCAGCTTGGGTTGGGGTTAACGCCGAACCTCGCAAAGTCGCCGCTGCATTAGATATCATCTCCGCTGCGCCTGTGAGTACCACCGTTGCTGATGCTTCTTGCTGCGGGTAAACTCGGAATGTCACTTGAGTGATAATCCCTAATGAACCGTAAGACCCGGTAAATAACTTCATCAAATCATAGCCGGCGACATTTTTGACCACTCGTCCCCCAGCTTTGGCAATTTCGCCATCAGCACGCACAAAGCTAATACCTAGCAACTGATCCCGCACGCTACCATAACGCTGTCTCAGGGAACCTGTATTCGCTGTAGCTACTATACCGCCAATTGTTGCCAACTCTGGTGCGGTGGGGTCAAGGGCAAGAAATTGGCGATAATTAGCCAACATCCCTTGGAGATGAGAAAATCTCATGCCCGCTTCTACTGTAACAGTCAAATCACCTACGGCGTGTTCAATGAGTCGATTGATGCGTTCTGTGCTAACTACCACATCAATGTTCTGAGCTAAACCGCCCCAGCTAAGTTTACTAGTACTACCGCAGGGGAGGACACGCAAATTTTGACGATGTGCCTCTGCAATAGTGGCTGCTAGTTGTTCTTGGGTGCGGGGATAAACGATACAACTGGGGTATTTTCCCGCAGCCATTGCCTTTTGGATAGATTCTTTACGGGTGGGTTCCAGATTTTCCCAAGGATAGATAGCATTTTCTTCATTGACGATAGATGCTAGACAAGAAGCGATCGCGTTCATCAGTTTATTTTTTACGCCTTACTTCTAATTTACCTAAGAAAGGCATAAGGCTGACTGGAATGCTCCATGCCTATTTTCATACATGGGAATAAAAATTTTGGCATTGGTACTACCTTCTTATTGATTTCAATCAGCCATATGTTTTTAATGTAACTTTATACTCAGTAATATCTTTTAAGCACTAGTACTGAAGAAATAATATTAATTATGACTTAAGCTATCTACAGTAAATTATCAGTATCAGCTAGATATTTGTTTGATCGGGGTAGCAATGTCATCAATCTATTACCACCTAGCATCAGCTAAGTCTGTTTTACTACAGTACATATATTTATATACAAAGATATTTTTGCATAAGCAATTATACTTGAAATTGCCATGACCACTGAAGTATAAATAATAAACTATAAAATTAAGTTACCCAGAAACAAATGGGGAAAAATCCGCAATGGAGAAATTGTACAGCCTTGGAGAGCGATCGCTGAGGAAGAGTCAGCAAAACCCATTAATCAAGTATCTGAGGAATTGATTTTTACAAGGTAATAATTTTTAGATTAATCAAAACTCCCTAAAAATTGAGAGTGCTATTTCCAATAACTTGATGATTAATGAGCCACTTTTCACCTTAGCCAAATATGCTTGTTTAGAAAATAAATATCACCTAAAAATGAAATAGAAAATATTATTTATGCTCTTGCATTTTTGTTATTTTGTATATATCAATATAACAAATATTCACTATATGTCAATTATTTGATAATAGATTATAACAATTAGAAAGCATGATTAATAGCAATAATTTTGAGGAAATATATTTACAATTACTTTCAGCAAGCCAAACTAGGAGCCTGATAAAAAATGAAAGCAAAAATCCTGGTTGTTGAAAATGAAATGATTATTGCTTATGATATTAAAGCTTGTCTAGAGAAAGCAGGATACACTGTTCCTGCAATGACTGCTTATGGAGAACAAGCAATTACAAAAGCAGCAGAATTACATCCAGATTTAGTTTTGATGGATGTGATATTGAAAGGTAAGATAAGTGGAATAGAAGCCGCTGCTGAAATTGGAAATCGTTTTAATATACCAGTAGTTTATTTGACTGCTTACACTGACCATAGCAACTTAGAAAAAGTAAAAACTACCCAGCCATTTGGCTATATACTTAAACCATTTGCAGAAATGCAATTAATTACTACTATTGAAATTGCCTTAAACAAGCATCAAACAGAAGTGATGATGCGCGAAGCTTTAGAGGAAGAAAAAGAACGCCAAAAAATTAAAAGCCAATTTTTTTCAATGCTCAGTCATGAGTTTCGTAATCCCTTAAGTAATATTTTAACTTGTACTGAATTACTCACAGATCATAGTCATCAATTAAATGAGTCGAAAAAAGATGAATATCTCAATTACATTCAAAAATCTGTACAACATCTTGAACATTTATTGAATGATGTTTTGTTGATAGGCAAAGCAGAAACAGTAAAAAATCAGTTTAATCCCGAACCATTAGATTTAGAAAAATTCTGCCAAAATTTAGTAGCAGATATTCAGCTTACCGCTAACAAAACCCACAATGTTATCTTTAAAAAAATCGGAATAAACGTCCTTACACAACCTTCTATCAATCCAAAAAATCCACAATTGATCAGCTTGGATGAAAAAATGGTACGCCATATCCTCATTAACTTGCTGAACAATGCTGTGAAATATTCCCCTGAAGGTGGTACAGTCAGCTTTGAGCTTTTTTATATGCCGGGAGAGGTAATTTTCCGTATCCAAGATGAAGGTATTGGAATTCCCGATGCCGATCAAGAAAATTTATTCACCTGTTTTCAAAGGGGTAGTAATGTAGGTAATATCCCAGGTAATGGTTTAGGACTGGCAATTGTGAAACATTATGTAGATTTGCATGGTGGAGATATCTCTTTTGCCAGTAAATTAGGAACAGGTACGACTTTTATTGTTAATTTACCAGTTGGTAATAATTAGTCATTAGTCATTAGTCATTAGTCATTAGTCATTTGTTCTTAGAGTGTGTTTGAAAAGTTTTTTGCTATGACTTTAAGTACATTCAGATCCCCCCTAACCCCCCTTAAAAAGGGGGAACCGGAATCAAAGTCTCCCTTTTTAAGGGAGATTTAGAGGGATCTAAAACTTTTGATACCGACAAGATGACTTTTCAAACATCCTCTTAAACTTATTCCTTCTTTGAATTCCCAGAGTTAGCCCTAACCTATTTTTACGTGGTGATGGGCGGAAAAACTCCACCCATATATATCAATACGGTTCAGTTAAGAATATTGCAAGAATCAGGTTTTTGGCTCTAACTGAACTGTATTGCCATACAGATTACTAAACTTTAACTGGTTGCCTACTGTTTGGGGAGTCATAATAAGTATGACTATCGTCAAGTTTAGTTGGAGTTGGTAACTCTTCTCCTGTAATCAATCTAGCGCCACGATTATGGGTAGCATAGTTCCATGCCCACTGAATGATTACTATTAATTTGTTTTTAAATTCAATTAAAAAGTAGATATGCACTAATAGCCAAAATAGCCATGCAAAGAAACCTCTAAGCTTGATCAAACCTAAATCGACAACAGCCAAATTTCGCCCGATAATTGCTAAACTACCTCGACTGATGTAATTAAATGCTGGCAGAATATTGCCTTTTAACTTCTGTTCAATTAGTGTGGCAACATATTCTCCTTCTTGCTTGGCAACTGGTGCAACACCAGGTAAAGGTTTGCCGTCTTGATGGGAAAAATTTGCTAAGTCGCCAATTACAAAAATATTAGAATATCCTTTAATACTTAAGTCTGATTCTACAATAACTCTGCCTGCGCGATCAAGTTCAACGTTTGTGCTTTCTGCTAAGACTTTCCCCATTGGAGATGCTTTTACACCTGCTGCCCACAATATTGTTTTTGAGGCAATTTCTCTAACTCCATCCCCTTGTTTAATGGTAACAATATCATTTTCAATGTTGGTTACCAAGGTTTTTGTTTGCACAATAACGCCCAATTCTTTAAGAGATTTTTCTGCTGTTTGTGATAAATCAGGGGAAAAAGGTGGCAGGATACGATCCATACCTTCTAATAAAAGAATTCTGGCTTCTGATGTGTCTATCTTGCGAAAATCTTCTTTGAGGGTTTGGTATGCTAGCTCTGCGATCGCACCTGCTAATTCTACCCCTGTAGGGCCACCACCCACAATCACAAAGGTTAACCAAGCACGACGTTTTACTGGATCAGTTTCTTTTTCTGCGGCTTCAAAGGCTGTAAAAATTCGCCGACGCATTTCTATAGCATCTTCTACAGTTTTTAAACCGGGCGCAAATTCTTCCCATTCGTCTTTCCCAAAGTAGGAATGTTTAGCACCTGTAGCCACAATCAATGTATCATAAGGTATTGCTTCATCACCCAGTATGACTTTCTGTCCTTGGGGATCGATATTATTCACAGATCCCAACAATACTTGAGTATTTTTGTTTTTACTCAGCACCGATCGCAAGGGTGAAGAAATATCAGCGGGTGATAAATTACCTGTAGCAACTTGGTATAGCAGTGGTTGAAATAAATGAAAGTTGCGTTTATCAATGAGCGTAACATTGACTGGTGCTTTAGCAAGTGCTTTTGCCGCATACAAGCCACCAAAACCACCACCAACAATCACCACTTGATGGGGTGGTTGATCTAAGCATGAATTTTCCATGATAAATGTTTCCTTATGTTACGACTGTTGTAACTATTCTTAATAAAAATGTAACAAACTTGGCAAAATTCTTTCTGTTCGCCTTGCACAGATGAAAAAATTATTAAAGTGAGCAAAGTTACATTATTAATGGGGCATTGGGCATTGGTGGACTCTTTTCTATGCCTAATTTTCTATGCTCTAGCTTCGACCGAGCAATTTCCTTGCGCGACATTGGTTTTTCTTAGTTTTTTGATAAATTATAGTAATAGACTTAAAACTTTTTGGACAGATAAACGGTTATACTGGTCATTTTGTGGTGAGATCCAACTCTTGAAGTCGTTGTATGGCCTTTTGTTTTAAAAATACATTATCTGTTAAAGTCAGAGTTTTATTGAAATCTTTTACTGCTTCGTTTTTACTACCTTTATCTTTGTAGGCAAGCCCTCGATTATAGTAAGCATCGGGATAATTAGGTTTCAAGTTGATAGCTTCAGTAAAATCCTTTATTGCTTCGTCCCATTCGTTCTTTCCCCTGTAAGCAAGCCCTCGGTTATAGTAAACATTGGGATCGGGATAATTAGGTTTCAAGTTGATAGCTTCAGTAAAATCCTTTATTGCTTCGTCCCATTCGTTCTTTCCCTTGTGAGCAAGCCCCCGATTATAGTAAGCATCGGGATAATTAGGTTTCAAGTTGATAGCTTCAGTAAAATCCTTTATTGCTTCGTCCCATTCGTTCTTTTCTTTGTGAGCAAGCCCCCGATTATAGTAAGCATCAGGATAATTAGATTTCAAGTTGATAGCTTCAGTAAAATCCTTTATTGCTTCGTCCCATTCGTTCTTTTCTTTGTGAGCAAGCCCCCGATTATAGTAAGCATCAGGATAATTAGGTTTCAAGTTGATAGCTTCAGTAAAATCCTTTATTGCTTCGTCCCATTCGTTCTTTTCTTTGTGAGCAAGCCCTTGAGAATAGTAATAAAAGGGAGCATTAAGCGAGTTGCTTTTCTGGCTATAATATAAGCCAAACCCTGCTAATCCAATTAGAAGAATTGTACCACCTGTAATTAATTTGTTTTTAACAAGTTGATTAAAAGGTAGTTTATATATATTATTTGTTATTGGTTGTTGAGGAAACGAATCTTTATGCCTGATTTTAGAAGTCGGTTCAAGTGTTTGGGCAATAGCTTGTAAATTTGGATTTCCAGGGTTTTTACTACACGCTGCACGGATTAAGTCTTCAATCCATCCCTGTGCTTCTGCTGTTTGTATCAGTTTAAAGACAATATCTTGTAAACTCCCTTCGCCTGCAATTGTTCTTAGATTTATATTTAATCCAAACGACAACATCTGTTCTAGGGATTCTGTGTTAGGAAAAGCATCAATAAAAGCCGATTGTAATTGTTTGCGCTGTTCACCGGATAAACTCATATTTGTCAATTCCTCTTATGTTCAATCCGAGTTGAGAGTTGTTGTGGTTGCTTTCAAACAATTGGTGAATCACCTCATTGCTACTTAGTTATTTTGTCTCCTGTCACAAATTCACCTTCTTTAATATTAAATACAGAAACATCGTTGGTTCTCAACCAATGCTCTTGTCTAAAAAATCTGACCAGCGAGATTTTAAACGTTGAGTCAGGGCATTTACTTGACGGCGAAAGTGGTTGACGGTTGACGGTTGACTGTTGATTGTTGACTCTGAACAATAACAATGGAATATTTTTTTATTTGGAAGTCCTAAAAAGTTGGAACAGGTTATTTAATTTTTTTCTTCTCGCAACAAAGCCCGAAAACCAGCCTGTTGAAAATGTTCATTGGCAGTTAAAGCTTCTGTGATTCCACTATATTGCATGACTATAAAAGATACGCAATCTGTAAATTTCCATTCTTTCTCAGAGCGATCGCAATATAGCTGAAAAGCTCTGTCATAGAGTTCTGGAGATAAAGGTACAATTGCTACCTTAGAATCTGCTGCTAAGGCGGTTAATAACATGACTGCCCCATGACGTAATGGTTGTTTAGATAAAATATTGCCAATTTCTAACATCACTGCTTGTGTTGTGACTAAGCGTGTACCTGCTGTTTCTAAAAGTTCAGCTAGTTGAACAGCGCGCTGATGTAAGTTATCTTGCGGTGCAGATAAGGCGATCGCAAATGTTGTATCAAGAAAAATTTCAGACTTCATGCTGAATTTTTAGAACTTACAAATATTTATCAATGTTGGTAGACCAATCAGCTGGCGCTTTTAGTTTGAGCGATCGCGCGGTCATTAAAAATGATACACTTTCCTGCTTTTCTGGTGGTAAAACTTCTATACTCAACCGCACACGGGTATTGGCTGGTAAAGCTAGGGGTTCACTAGGATAGAACACTTTGCCATCAAATACAGCTGTGATTTTTTCTGTCATTATTTTTTATTTAGGGGCATGGGGCATGGGATGAGGCAGATGAGGGGAGAATTAATGACTGTTGACTGTTGACTGTTGACTAGTGTCAGAGTTTACAAGATACCCAAATGCCACGCCCATTTTTGGTGAATTCATCAATAGTTTGCAGTGAGAGTTCATGAGTAGTCATCGCTTGCAACATCCCTAAAGGTAAGGTGAGATGTTGGGCGCCTGCTTGGAGAGATGCTACTGCTTCTTCTGGGGATTTGATACTTGCTGCCATAATTTCTGTACTGCTACCTGCTACAACGCTGGACATCTGCTGTAACAAGGCGATACCATCACCTAAAAGTTTAGTCGCTCGATTAACATAAGCGATCGCATATTTTGCACCCGCTTCCTTTGCTATCGCTGCTTGGGAAGCACTATATATTCCTGTTACCGCACAGGAAATTTCCCCTTCCAATGCTGCAACTACCTGAAATCCTACCAACGATGCGGGAATTTTCAGTACAGTTTGGTTACCAATGATTCCAAAAGCTGCCCGCCCTTCTGCTAGCATTTCATCAAAATCTGAGGACATCAGCTGGTAAAATACAGGGCCTTGAGTTAACTGTGCCAGTCGTTTGAGAGTAGTCTCTACTGGTAAATCGCTTTTCGCCAAAAGAGTTGGGTTGGTCGTGATGCCTTTTACCCAACCCAATTCCTTCGCAGCCTGGGCTTCAGCGATAATTGCCGAATCAAGATAAATGCTCACGAGTTTCTCCTCTAAAAGGTGGTGTCGCTGTCATTTTACTGTGCAGAGGGTGTCATTGGGCATTGGACTACCCCTTCGGGGAAGTCAAAAGTCAAAAGTCAAAAGTCAAAAAAAAATCTTAATGAGCGAATGCGTGAATTGTTTGTCTCCCCAAACTCCCCAAACTCCCCACACTCCCCACACTCCCCACACTCCCTCATCACAATCTAATTATCAAGAAAATTGACAAGCGTGGGAAAATTGTCCCATCAACTCAACCACAGGATGGGATGAGCGATGGGTGAACAATATACTTTTAAAAAAATCAAAAAATCTCTTCACGAGGCTGGGGTAAAATTTGTCCGCATTCTTTGGTGCGATAATGCCAATATCATTCGTGGGAAAGCTGTTCATTTAAAAATGTTGTCTCACTATTTTGAACATGGTGTGGGCATATCTGCCGGGGAACAGGGAATACCTGTAATGTATGATGCGATCGCTCCTGATAGTGGTGTTGCACCAGTGGGTGAGATTCGCTTAGTACCAGATTGGTCTAGCCTTACGCCTTTACCCTATGCCCCTGGTCATGCTCGTGTTCTAGGTAACATGATACTTGATGGGCAACCTTGGGCTTTCTGTCCGCGAAATTTTCTCATGCAGATGATCGCCGCAGCGAAAAGTCAGGGATTGGACATTCAAGCCGCATTTGAAAACGAGTTTTACTTACTACGACAAACAGATGCGGGAATTGTGCCTACAGATTCTACGGTGTTTGGGGCAACACAATCAATGGATATCAATCGGGAAGTGATTGATGCTATAGCCGATGCACTCATTGCTCAAGGCATTCCTGTAGAGCAGTATTACCCAGAATCAGGCCCTGGTCAGCAGGAAATTTCTGTGCGATATACCGATGCTTTACAGGCTGCTAACTGGCAGATTGGTTTTCGCGAAACAGTAAGTGCGATCGCTCGTCAACACAATCTTACAGCTTCTTTCTTACCAAAAATCTTCCCTGAAGCTGCAAGTAGCGGTTGTCACATCCATCTCAGCCTTTGGCGTGACGGGCAAAACCTCCTCCCTGATGCTCAAGGTGTCTGTGGTCTTTCCCAGACTGGTAGAGCGTTTATTGCTGGCATCCTGGAGCATCTGCCAGCACTGATGGCATTAACTACCCCTAGTGTTAACTCTTACCGCCGCATCCGTCCTCACACTTGGAGTGGTGCTTTCCGTTGTTGGGGACCAGATAATCGGGAAGCTGCTGTTAGAGTACCTAGCGATCCGGGGTTAAGCAGTTCTAGTCATTTCGAGGTAAAAACCGTCGATGCATCAGCGAATCCTTTCTTGGCTTTAGGTGCGATAATTGCTGCTGGATTAGATGGTGTACAGCGAGGTTTAGAACCACCCAATCCAGTCACAGAAGACCCCGGAAATTTGCCAATTGAGCAACGTTTAGCCAATGGTATTCACTCTTTACCGAGTAATCTTGGAGAAGCGATCGACCATCTTAGACAGAACCATGTTTTATTAAATGCTTTAAATCCCCAGTTATCTAAAGCTTTTTTAGCAGTACGCCAAGCAGAATGGCAAGCAATGAAAGATTGGGACTTGGAAGCAGAAGTTAAGTTGTTATTGGAGAGATATTAGTTTAGGGAACTCCAAAAAATAAATTATGCCAAATTGTAGGGGCGGGGTAACCCCGCCCCTACTACGATTTGCGGGTTTGGTAAGTTAATAATTGGAATATTTTTTTATTTGGAAATTCCTTAATTTTACTGAAAAATTTGTAGTTGCGATCGCCCTAATTCTGAGAGTGATCGCACATTAACTATTTGTTTTCTAGTAAATTACTAGCCAGTTGTAGTGAAGCGATGACCGAGCGCTGTAAGTTTGCTGATGTGTTATTCTACAGCTTTGGGTCAACAACTGGCGATTTTGCGCTGTTGCGTTTTGTTGGTAATCTTATTTAAACCGCAAAACAGAAACTTGTGCTGCCAAATTGCCAGAACTTTTGAACGCGGTGCTGTCACTTCAAATTTTTCTGACAGCAGCAGAGAATTTTAGCTTGGGTTGAGGCGCAAGCAAAACCCAACAAAACCCGCCAAATGTTGGGTTTCGTTCCTCAAGCCAAGCTACCCATCTGTCACTTCAAATTTTTCTTACAGCAGTAGTGCATAGAGAAAATTCTTTATGTACACCAGTCATATACCGGAAAACCAAAAATTGCAATTGATGTTAAAAGCTACAACATCGAATACTTCCCTTAATAACTATCAATTCTATGTCTTCTGTACTCAAATTCTTATTTGTCTTTTTGTGCTGCATGGTTGTTTCCGCTGTGCTTTGGCAGCATTTTGTGGTCAATAATATTTATTATTGCATCTGGTCAAATGTCATTATTGATTTCTTTTTTCCCGATCGCTGGTATCATGGTGCCAACAGTGGCGATATGATGAAACCCGGCTGGAGTATGAGTAAGCTGCTTTCTCTGTGGTATTCAATCATCGCTGTTTCGGTTTTGGTGAGTGCTGTATTTACCTTGTCTGGGAATCGACATGACCGCACAGTAGACAAGGGAAACAAATAACAAAAGACCAATGACCAATGACCAATGACAAATAACCACTGACTATCGGGTACACTCATATATTGCAACAGATCACGTTTAGCCCGATGATTGGAGAATAATACCTTGGGAATAGAACTACGCAGTTTCGTATTTCTCGACAACCTGCAACCTCAACATGCAGCATATATGGGAACCGTAGCTCAAGGTTTCTTGCCCTTACCAGGGGATACATCCCTGTGGATTGAAATTTCTCCGGGAATTGAAATCAATAAAATTACAGATATTGCTTTGAAATCGGCTTCTGTGCGTCCGGGGGTACAGGTAGTTGAACGACTTTACGGTCTATTAGAAGTTCATTCTAGCTCCCAAGGGGAAACGCGATCGGCTGGTCAAGCTATTTTGGCAGCATTAGGTGTTAAAAGAGAAGAATGTATCAAACCAAGAGTTGTTTCTAGTCAGATTATCCGCAATATTGATGCTTACCAAACACAACTAATTAATCGCACGCGCCGGGGACAGTTATTATTAGCCGGGCAAACTTTGTATGTTTTAGAAGTTGAGCCTGCTGCTTATGCGGCACTAGCTGCAAACGAAGCAGAAAAAGCAGCTTCGATTAATATTTTGGAAGTACAAGCGGTAGGTAGCTTTGGACGGCTATATTTAGGTGGACAAGAACGAGATATTCTTGCAGGTGCAGCTGGCGCGTTAACAGCAATTGAAAATGTTACAGGTCGGGCAAATCCCCAGAGTGGTCGTCAGGAGTAAAGGAGAGACAATGGCCAATCAAGCGCATCTGGCTTTACTGAAAGCTGGTGCAGTCCAATGGATTGAGTGGAGAAATCAAAATCCCCAGATTGAACCAGATATCAGTACCGCAAATCTCTCTGGAGATAACCTCAGAGGTGCAAACCTCCAAGGGGTGAATTTAACTAAAGCAGATTTAAGTAATGCTTTACTTGTACGCGCAAATCTTAGTGGTGCTGACTTGAGTAGTGCGAATCTCCACAATGCCAAACTGATTGAAGCTAATTTGAGTACAGCTAACTTCAGTGTTGCTAACTTGAGCGGTGCTATCCTGACACAGGCGGATCTGTGCCATGCTAACCTGATTGGCTGTGACTTGAGGGGGGCAAATCTTCGAGGTGCGGCGATCGCAGATGCTAATCTTATAGGTGCTGACTTGAGTGCTGCTGACTTAAAAGAGGCTGACTTAGGTACAGCAAAACTGATCCGCGCTAACCTGAGTTTTGCCAACCTGATTGAGACTAACTTGATTGCGGCTGATTTGGGCGAAGCTAATTTACACGCAGCAGAAATTATCGGGGCTTACCTTTACAAAGCTCACCTCTATAAAGCTAATCTTAGCAAGGCTCACCTAACTTGTGCGTATCTATTTCGCGCTAACCTGAGTGAAGCGGATTTGCGCGGTGCAAACTTGTCATGGGCTAACCTTAAAGGTGCTAACCTCGCCGGCGCAAATCTCAAAGGCGCTAACCTGAAGGGAGCTAAACTTGACGGCGCAAATCTCCAACAGGCAATTATGGATAATACCATATCTGAAGAATAATTGCAATAGCAATGCACTCGTTTTCTGAACGAAAGAGTACCCATTGTTAACGAAAGAGTACCCGTTGTTCACGAAAGAGTACCCATTGTTAACGAAGGAGTACCCGTTGTTCACGAAAGTGTTCATTTTTTGAACCAACGATCGCAAATTTTGTGTGTAGGTTTAAAATTGCGCGATCGCTCTTTTTACAGGAGCATTTCAAATGTGTAAATTGATTTTTTGTATACTTGATCAATGGGAGCAAGATGCTTTTTTGTAGACTTGACCAATGGGAGCAAGATGCTCCCACTACAAATTTATTAGAGGATGTTTGAAAAGTGGTTGGCTGTATCTTCGCACTTGTTGATCCCCCCAACCCCCCTTGGAAAGGGCAGGGCTGTTTCATTCGATAATGAGGCGTGATTTGTCAATATCATTGGCGATGTTTTTTTGGTATAGAAGTGAGAGAAAACCTACATTTCAACCCAGTAAAATCAAATTTTCGCCTAGAAAACTCGCGTGATTGCGAAACATAACCCTTGACATTATGAGCCTTTGAGGGAATGAAACAGCCCTGCCTTGGAAAGGGGGGCAAAAACCTCTGAAAGTCCACGGCAGTTGCTTCAAGTCGGGAAACCCGCCCAACGCACTGCCTCCCATTTTTAAGGGGGATTTAGGGGGATCTAAACGTTGTGCTACCAACCAGAGAACTTTTAAAACAACCTCTTACAGCAGTTTTCACATATTTAAACCATATCTATTGTAGGGGCACAGCAGTGCTGTGCCCGTAGAGCGTGGTCTATATACCTAACAATTGCTGTAACCCTGATTAGCGCTTTCAAATACAGCTATCAGTATGGCGTTCCGTCTTTGTGGGTGAACTTCCACTTCCCTTCCACAAGCAAAGCCTGGATATCGTCATCGGGATATTGTCCTTCATCACCCGCAGTTCTGTCACCCACTTCCAGGTATACTACATCGTCAGCGGTTTCGTTGCTCAAATGGTGAGCATTACCAGTACCAGCTTTGAAGCCCGCGCACATTCCTGGTGAAAGCACGGTGCGACCTTCGTCTGTCTGTAGCGTTGGATACCCATGCAAAATATAGATGAACTCGTCTTGTTTGCTATGGGCGTGACGGAGAGACGAAACTGCATTAGGAGCCAAGCGTGTGAGATTGACACCAAAATTCGTTAAGCCAAACAAGTCGCCAAGTGGACGCTTCTCCCTCCCCAGCATCTGCGAAGCAAATGGTTCAGGATAGTTGCTGGGCTTAGTCCGTGCTGGTGCTTCAGCTGCATTGACGGCGATTGGCTTTGTTTGTTCTGACATACATGCCTTCAAAAACGGGATGACGGCTAGCTAATTATTTATTATAGGGAATCCCCAGTGAACTAATCGCGTTCTTTGAAATTGCGCATAAACCAGACTTTGATTTCCAGCAGGTCACGGGCTAGAGCGTCAAGCTTGTCCTCGATTTCGTCAAACCCATGCGCTATGCCATCAGAGATGTTTTGCTGATTGTTCCGCAAGTGGTTAAAATCTCGCTCTGCTGCTAATTTTCTCTTTTCAGAGTTGCCGTAGGTGAAAAACAGCCAAGTGATATTTCCCCCAATCGCCAATAGCAATGCAATCAGGGATATGGAGGTTTGAATATTCATGATTAATCTAAAGCCTCATATCTAAGAATACGGTTTTTTGACAATGAGCAGGTTTATGGGTATCTTTCTGTGTGCGATCGCAGAAGTTTTCGGTCTACTGACAATGTTCGGCCTCCAAGGTAGAGCTAGATGCTCAATCAGACGCATCACTACATCATTGGTAATTCCCAGCACTGCATAGACGATCATGCCGGCAATAATGATGTCAGAGCGTTGGTTAGCGTTGGCATTGTTGAGGATATAGCCAATACCCGATCGCGCATTGATTTGTTCGGCTACCACTAGCGCTAGTAATGATGTACCCGCAGAGAAGCGCAAACCAATCAGAATAGAAGGTAACGCCATCGGCATAATAACGTGACGCACTGTCTCCTGACGCGAAAGTCCAAAAACAGTGGCAGCTTCTAAGAGTTTGGGATCGACACCGCGAACCCCTGCATAGGTATTCAGATAAATAGGAAATATAGTAGCAACAGTAATCACAATAATCTTGGCTGTCTCATCGATGCCAAACCAGGTGATAAACAGTGCTACAAGGGCGATAAATGGAATTGTCCGCAGCATTTGCAGTGGCGCATCGAAAATTTCTTCGCCAATTCGCCACAAACCCGCAAATAAACCTAAAATTAGACCGATGCTACCGCCTATAGTCAACCCGGTGAGCGATCGCGATAATGAAGTTGGCAGTGCGATCGCTCACATCAGCGCCTAGAAAAAGGCTCCTGTGGGTATGTTAGTTTTGTATTCAATACTGTGCCGCTACCAGCTCGTTTAACTTCTAGTTCGCTACCAGCAAATCCGAAGAATGCACCATCAACAAACGCCTTCAGCCAGCGACGATTTCTTTCGCTGCGTTCAGAACGCAAAATTCGCTCAATCACAACGAAATGATTGCGGATAATGTGAGCAACGTTGGGGTCAGCATCTCCCAGGCGAATTATGACTTCAAACAGTTCGCGTAAACTGCTACCACCGCCACCTTCAGCCACAGGGACTCGCAATGCACCCAAGCGCGAGCGCCTGAGTAGTTCGATAATATCAAAAGGCAGAATGCGATCGCGATCGCGTTCCGAAGCACCCAGAGCAATAAAGTCAAAAAGCTGCTGGAGTTCCGGCGAGTTAGCTTTTACAGGGGTCGTAAACTTGAAGGTGTTCTCTGTTAGTTTCTCTGGACTCTTAATCATTATTTTTCTCTCTAAATATCTTGGGGAAAATCTATATTGGCGACTGATGGGTAAATCTAAAATCTAAAATTGATTTACAGTGGCGGGCGTTTTTGATTAACCCATAGCTGAACAGATGGCCTTTGCCATTGATGTTTAGCGTAAGCAACCAATTTATCGGGTACTGGGTCGCCGTTCAGAATCAGGCGATGGAGTATTAATGCCAAATCGACATCAGCAATAGACCATTGACCGAAGAGGTTTTCGGTGTTGTTAGCAAGCAGGAACTCAGCAGCAGAGAATAATTTCTCAGCGGCTTTTTTTCCCTCTAGAGAAAGCGGTGGCTTTTTGACACCGTAGAAGACAAGCTCAAAGGAGCGTTCTTGTTTGATGGGCGTGAGGTCGCTGCGGAGCCATGCTTGTACCTGACGCGCTCTGGCTCGACTCTGTGGTTCTTTTGGGTATAACGGAGTACCGGGAAACACCTCATCGATGTATTCTGCGATCGCAGAGGATTCAGACAAGGCGAATCCGTCATGAATCAAAGTTGGTACGCGGCGCGTTAAAGACTTGGCTGCAAAATCTGGCTCGTTTTGGGCATTAGCAGCCAAATCAACAGTCTGGATATCGAATGGCAATGCTTTTTCATGCAGAGATACGAAAGCCGAAAACGCATAGGGGCTGACGTACTGCGAATCGACATAGAGAAGAAGAGATGTAGATGACAATGTATTCTCCTATGGGGGCTAATAACAGTAAACCAAAAAGTTTTTCCCCAAAGAGCGATCGCTAAATATTTTGTAGCCTACGATACTTTTTAATACTCGCTCCTTTAACCAGCAGACATAGTATGGATAATGATTACTTATGATTAGCTGATTGATAATTTGTTGGTGCTAACAGTCGTGGAATATAAATGCTTTCTACTACTTGATATTTACGCTGTAGGGCTTGAGATAAAAAGGCTAACATCTGTTTAAGTACGAAAAGTGTCCGGTAAATTAATCGGCAACATGAGCCTTTTCCGACTTATTCTAAGCCAGAGGAGGTTAACCCAAATATTAACTAAAAGAAAAGATATACCAACGAATAGTAATCTTAATGCGGGATTTTTATTATTTGTTCTAATTCGACAAAGATTTTGCAGCCGATAACTACTTTCGATGCCAAATCTTTTTCGATAATCCTGATATATATAATCTAAATTAGTTTGGATTTTATAAGTAACATAAGCAAGGTATTGCACCCCATATTTTTTACGCTTTCCTTTTCTATATTTACAAACAATCCATAAGTCAAAGGTGACTGAGTCATCTTTGTCTCTTGTAATAGTATGGGTAGTTTTATAGCTTTTTCTTCCCTTCAAAAACTGTTTAATTCCTCCCTTTTTTCCTGTCTTGATAGCAGGCATCATAAATGGAATATCTAATGCTTGCAACCATCTTATTACAGGAGTATTAAAAAATCCCCTATCTAAATAGAGTTTTTTTACATTTATTTTAAGGGATTCAAGTTCCGCCAATAAATAAGTAATTATCGCTACACTAGTATCTAGTCGGCGAACACCTCTGACGGCTAGAGTTACACGCTTGTTTTTGTTAATCACATATAAAGTTGCAGCCGTCAAAAATGAATGAGTACCAGATTTAGCTTCACTTTTATATATGTATGGTAATTCCAAGAATGTTGGCTTACCATAATAACAAATTAAATTTAAATCAATCGCTATTTTTAAACATCCTTTTTTTAAACCTAAAGGAATTCGACTTTTCAATGCTTGATTAATTCGTGTCTCTAACTCCTCAAAATTGTTGATTTTATTAAGATGATATCTAATATCATTAGCTGTAGGAACATTTTTTAATAATTTGGCTGTATTCTCAATACTATCTCCACTGCTGGCTGCTTTTATAAGAATCTCAAATAAAGTTTGTTGGTCACATCCCCCCTGAGTTTCAATGGAAAAATTTTCTACTAAACACTCAATAACCTCTTCAAGGGTTTCTGAGTCTGTTAAAACCAGTTCTTCTGATGAAACAGTCAATTTTAAGAGCCAATATGCTACACACTACTTTCATCATTTCATTTTTTGAACCCCAAAAGAGCAGTATAAGCATTAATTATGTATTTAGTAGTATACACTACTTTGTTCTACGTAAGAGTGATTAGCGATCGCTCTTTGGGGAAAAACTTTTTGGTTTACTGATTGAAGCAATCTTATCTGCTAACTTATCTTTCTTCACCCTCAAATAAGTTTGCAAGTAGGAAACTCAATATTAGTGGTGCTGAGTCACTCAGCTACTCATAACCAAACATTCATAAAACAGAGAAAAACACTCATGACTAAGGCAACTAAAACTGCGATCGCAAATCTCTCTGACGATTTGCTACAGCTTCAGCAACCTATTTACTCTAGTTTGACAGTTGCTATTTTACAGCAGCTTCTCATCTTAGAAGGCTACGGTACTTTACCGGATGGCACAACCTTACCTATAACTGGCAATTTTCTCGATGAAACAACTACTGCTGTGAAAAACTTCCAACAAGCGTTAGGGCTTTCTCCCGATGGCGTAGTTGGTGCAAATACTTGGGCGGCGTTAGTGCCTAATTCCTAACTAATTTCTCAGGATTATTTAATCCTGTTGTGAGCGACAAATAAATATCTTGATGAGGGCGAACAGCTGTTCGCCCCGACAAATCATCAATATGTCGCAAAGATTTATAAATTGAATAATTCTCGACATCAGCATTGAATTTTTCAACAATCTAAAAGGTGAAAAAACATGAAAGGTATTCTGAAGAATGTATTACTAACAAGTCTATTAGCTACAGGCGTAGTAGGCACAACTTTACTAACTTTACCAACAAGACCTGCGGCAGCAATCGCATTGCCAGCACAGCGTATTCAGTTTCCTCCCGGTGCTGATGGCCAGTCTTTGAGGGGCTATCTGCAACCAGACGCTTTAAATAGTTATGTGTTTAAAGCCAATGCTGGACAAAAAGCATTAATTTCCGTTAGATCCATAACTGGGCAATTGCTCTCTCTATCAGTGTTGGGCGTGGATGGAACTCGTCTTACTAATAACGGTCAAAATTGGACTGGTCAGTTACCAGCTTCTGAAGATTACTTCATTAGGGTCACAAATGACACAGGAGTTCCCAATCCCTATCGTTTAAATTTGACAATCTTGCCATCTCATCAACAGCGCACACCATTCGTCAATTTTTGAAATATAGCAAACAGATAACTTGTAAAACTATAAGCACGACTTCTGGCACATTTTTCCTCTAATTGTTATTAGGTAAAAAAGTAACTGTGACAGATGTTAAATACCCACAAAACAAAAATTGCTCGGGAGAATTATAATGACTATTCAACAAACAGGTTTGATGCAATTGCCTGGTGAAGGTACTTCTTATTGGTTTGCTCAGGATCTTTATACCTTTAAAGCAGTGGGTGCAGAAACAGGACAAGCTTACGCACTCTGCGAAGTTGTAGTAGCGCCAGAAGGAGGTGGTACACCACTACATCGCCATTTGCGGGAGAATGAATCGTTCTACATCCAAGAAGGAGAATTAGAGTTTAATCTGGATGGGCAAATCATTATAGCCACACCTGGTATGTTTCTCCAATCTCCTAAAGGACAACTACATCAATTTACTAATAAAAGTTATTTACCTGCAAAGATGCTAGTTTGGGTGACTCCAGCGGGATTTGAGAAGTTTATTGCAGATGTTGGTAAAGCTGCAAATTCTGTAATTTCTGCACCATCTTTAAGCCCTACAGACTTGGAAAGAATCCTGGCTACAGCACCCAAGTATGGCATTGAAATTCTACCTCCACCTGCTGAAAATGTTGCCTAGATGCTAAGTTCGGTAAGGGCATACAGATGTATGCCCTTACGTATGTATCAGGTATTTGGTGAGATGAAATTATAGTTGAAATTCTGCCTATTTGGTGATTATAGCAATACTTGTTATCAGCAATATTTTTTTTATGAGCATACAAAAGTACGCTCCTATTTACACATTTTTTCAGGTAAATAAAGTACACAGGTGTGTGTCCTTACAATTATCTATACCTCAATAAATTGCAGTATGGTGTATTAAGCTTTGCGAAATTAACTTGTTTTTAACTTAATTACTAACTTATCTTTCTTCACCCGCATACTTGAGAGAAAACTAGAAACTGTAATTATACAAAATTAACTTTTCCGGTTATCCCAATACTCAAAAATGAGGAGTAAAGAAAATGAAAAATTTAATTCAATATCCAAAATTAGCTTTACTAACTGGTATGTTTTCCCTTGGTATTGCTGGCGCAATGACGCTCTCATTTGCAAAATCTGCGGCTGCAGCTTCAGCTTCACAAGGTATGACAGGTAGCTATATTGGTATTGGTATTGCACCAGGTGTTACTAATGGTGGACATGGTGGAGATGATGCTCAATTGGGTGGTGATATTCAAGGACGTGTTGCTATTCCTCATACACCTCTTTCGGTTCGTGGCTCATTTCTCTTTGACGATAAAACAACTGCAACTATACCAACAATTACTTACGATATCCCAATTGCAAAAAATACTAATTTATATGCAGGCGCTGGTTACTCTTTCATTGGTAAACAAGGAGCTGATACTCCTATAGGTAATCGTAATTCATTCATATTAGATAGTGGTTTAGAAACTGCACTGAGTAAGAATGTGGTTGCCTTTGGTGATGCTAAATATGGTTTTAATAGTTATGAAAATAGTGATGCCGATGCTGTTAGTTTGCAATTTGGTGTTGGCTATCGCTTCTAAAAAGCATCATCTGTAATTGGCTTGAATTATTTTTTACTAATTAGGCAAATGGAGCAAGAGCATGAAAATTTTAAATGCATCAAATAACTGTAAGAGTAGATTTGCAATAAAGTTCTCTTTAACTTCTTGCTAACTTATTCATCTTCACCCACTCAAGCAGTATACCGAGAGAAGATTTAATTAACGAAGAAAAACAAATTCAATCATTGAAGGAAACTGACTATGACACTACATACATTTGATTTACTACAACCAATCAAAACAAGGCTGGATAATATCGAAATTTCTAATTCCAAGCAAGCAGAATTATTATGCAGACTCATTCCAGCTAGTTGCCCTTTTGCTAGAGAAATTAAATTTTTCAATCATGTAATTGCTCAGATTCCGCCTTTATGTAAGCTCAATCCTTTATATGAGCAGTTGATGGGATTGCGATTTCGCGCTCTCTGTTATCTTGCCGAATGCGAAGAGCAAACAACTAATGAATTAACAAACAATGCACTTGCTTTTATCTGGATTAAGTAGAATTTTACAGCCGTTTGCACTATCAAATACTTGTTTAAACAAGTATTTCTATTGAATCGCGAACTTTCAAAACCAAGGAGAATATTATGAAAGGTACAATTAAAAGTTTGATTGGCTGTGGCATGATTGGTTTAGGAATGCTTGGTACAATGTTAGTACCAAACCGCGCCGCGACTGCTCGTACTGTACCAGCAGGATATCAAACAGAACGTATCGAGTTTGCACCCGGTGCAACTTCAACTGTGGTATATCACAACAAAAACTATTATCCAGTTCGTTATGTAATTAGAGCCAATGCCAATCAATTGATGAATATCGAAGCAGATTCATCCAAATCTCCTGTATTTCTAACAATGTCTGGTGCTGATGGCACACGCTTAATTGTTGCACCAGAAAACCTCACACATTGGCGTGGACGCTTACCAAAAACGCAGGATTATTACATAGAGGCACTAAAACCAGCTAACGTTGACTATAACTTAAGAATTGCGATCGCACCTAATACTCCACAAATTAATGGACAACGGATTAAATTTGCTCCCGGTACTACTTCCGAGGTGATTAGCGGTAGTCTTCCGGCTCACTCTTCCCGCTCCTATTTTGCAAATGCCAGAGCAGGACAGTTAATGTCAGTGAATGTCAATTCACCAGGAGCAAATACTTCTTGGCTCACGCTTTATGGAGTTGATGGTACAGTACTCGAAAACGGTAATATGTCTGGCGCTCAATATTGGCATGGACGTTTGCTAAAGACAGAAGATTATCATATTCAGGTAGATAACCCCAAACCCTACCCAATCAACTACACCTTGACTGTAGCGATTCAGTAGGGATAGAAGCCTTGCGATCCTAACAGTATATATGCAGTGCCTATAAAAGGCGATCGCTTCAGTAACAGACTCACAACTATTCAATTACCAAAAATATCCTTACCGGAGATATATGCAATACAAATTCCTTGCTATCTTGCTAGGAAGCATGACTGCTGCTAGCCTAGCTATTTCTCTACCAGTTCGCGCTGCTGAACTTAAAGTAGCCAGAACTTTTCACCCTGGCTTTTGGCAACCTGTAGCACGAATCAACCCCCACAAACCATTAGAAGTAGAGGTAATTAACCAGACTAATATACCTTTGCAATATAGCTTGACAACTGATACAGCTAAAACCTTACTTCCAGGGAATATGACGAACATCAGTTATATTTCCGCTCCCACAGATGTTTTGATTTATCCTTCTCGGCAAGAGGCTTCTTTGAAGTATGATGTTACTAAAGCAGGCAACACAACTATTGTAAAAGTTCGGCAGATTGCTAGCGATACACCTGGTGATGGCTCAATTGCTATTAATCGTAATGGGGCTGTTTACGTTTACTAAGGGGTTAATTTCTCATATTTATTAAAAAATCTATTAAAGGAGAACACTTTTGTATTAGTGTTCTCTTTTTTAGTAATTATATTGATATGACAATACAGCAATAATGTAAGCAAATATAGGTATGCCTACACTGAAATTGGAGTAGTCTATTGTAGATTAACTATATATCTGTATATAGTGAAATTTACATTGTTTAATTTGTTTATTGACTTTTTATCTTATCTCTTAACTTATCTAACTTCACCCATAAACCTCTTGCTAAAAGGGAAAATTAAAATGTCAACCGAATGAGTTTGAGGTTTTCCAAACATCATGAACTACAAAAATTCTGAAATCCGCAGTATTTTGAATGGTTTAGGTTATAGAAGTCGTATCAATAGCAACGATCCTAACTTTCCGATTTCTCAAGATGAGTCTGACTTGACCGATCAAGCAACTCAAAAGGCAATTAAGAAATTTCAAGTTGATTATGACCTAACAGTTGATGGCATTGTAGGTTCAGAAACAAATAACAAAATGCAAGAGGAAATGAACAGTATTCATCAAGAATTAAACCAATTACTAGGAACAAGCATTAGCCAAGACCAGCCTTTTTATGGACAGCTAACTATCAACACAGTTCAGCAATTTCAAAGAAATTATACGAATCCATTTGATGGTCTTGCTAGTTTGACAGTTCGCGAGCAGCTATACACAATAGTCAAGAATAACTCAACAAAAACTACTCAATTCAATAAAACAGCAACTCCTATTGCTTAACACCATAACTAACTGATGTTAAGCTCCCAGCAGAGGCGTATATCTGTACAATCTACAATTGTACGCCTTTCTGGATTAGTGACTGAAGGTTATGGAAAGGCTAATAATGGCAAATATTAAATAAAATTTTTGCCATTATTAGAGAAAAATGCCAAACTAATTTTGTCCTACTACTAGAATATAAACTTTATGAATATGCTTTGGATTAGATTTTCAAAACTTGCATTAATAGGTTTATTCTCGACTGCGATTCTTAGCTTTGTATTTACTCAAAAAGACACTCCGGCATTTACTGCACAAAAAACTCATACACTAGCATTCCTCGCCCTTAAACGTAGCAGCGATCATTTCAATTTATATACTATCCAAGCTAATGGTTTATCTCGTCGTCAGCTTTCTCAAAAGTTGAGTGTATCTCCAACAGTAGTTTGGTCAACAAATGGTCAAAAACTTGCTTTTGTAAGCAATGATACTGATATTTATGTAGTTAATGCAGATGGTTCTAAACTCACTCAAGTATTGTCTGACTCTGATTGCAAAGCTGCTAATTTTGGTATGACTTGGGTATCAAGTAGCCATAAACTTGCGATTACGAGAAGTTGCGATGGTCAGACTTCTGATGCCCCAGGCAGTACATCTCTGTATGTTAGTGATACAACTGGCATCAAAGGAACTAAGCTAATTAAAAGATGGCTCTCAAGAGCAATGCCAGCCAAGTCAGATATTTTATCACTTTTATACTTATCACCAAATGGAAAAGAGGTGGTGTTTTTTAAAGATAAAAATATCTACAAAATGAATACTGATGGCTCTGGATTAATCAAGCTCAGTAATGCACCAGATGAGTATCCTGCTCAACTTACTTGGTCACCTAATGGTAAACCAATTGCTTTTTCTGCTGGTAAATATCCGCATCAACAAATCTATCTACTGGATCTACAGAATAAAACTCTAAAAAATCTGACAAATGAACCACACAAAGAGCCGTATGATGGCATTTTTTCATGGTCGCCTAACGGCAATCAGCTTGCTTACTATCATACGACAAGCGATAAGAATCCTCCTGGTAGTCAGTTAGATATATATTTACTTGATATTAATAATGGGAGGGTAAGAAAGCTGACCCATAAATCAGGGGAATATAGTAACTTAATATGGTCACCAGATGGAAAACAAATTGCCTTTGCGGATGGAGATTTTTCTCATAAAAATCTTTACGTTATGGATATTAGTAACTCAAAATCTATGCAAATAGCTTCTACACTACCAGCATCTAGAATTGACGACTTATCTTGGTCTCTTGATAGTCAAAAAATTGCTTTTGTAAAAGAACAGAAAACCAACCAGAAACCTGATAACCAGAGTATTCTATATGTTGTTAATCGAGATGGTTCAAAATTGATGCGATTATCAGGAAGTGAAGATTTATTTACTTCTGAGCCGGCTTGGAAACCTTAGGAATAAAAAGAGGTATTTTCGTGAGGCACAGATCATTGTAAGGGCGTACATATGTACGCCCTTACCTATATAATTTAATGGACTAAAAAAGCTGTAAGTTCTTTTTAAGTTATCCATCTTCACCCCACCAAACTCTACATATAGGGAAGATGAGAAACAAGAAATAATTTTCAGGAAGAACTTTATGGCGAAAGCAATTGCCTTATCTAAAAAACAACAACCAAATTCTACATCTATTCCTCTGAAAACTTGGATAGGAGTATTCGGTACAATTATAGGCGCATTTATGGCTGTGCTGGATATTCAAATTACAAATGCTTCTCTCAAAGATATTCAAGCAGCTTTGGGTGCTTCTTTAGATGAAGGTTCCTGGATTTCTAGCTCTTATTTGGTTGCAGAGATGATTGTCATTCCTCTCACCAGTTGGCTACCAGAGATATTTTCTACCCGCCGTTATCTGATGGTGAATGTCGTTTTATTCATTGGGTTTTCTATTGGTTGCGCCCACGCTTGGGATTTACCTTCAATGATTGTATTTCGCGCCGGACAGGGATTCACTGGGGGTATTTTAATTCCGATGGCGTTTACTGTTTTGCTCACTTCTTTACCACCTTCAATGCTACCAATGGGGATGGCGTTGTATTCTGTCACCGCAACTTTTGCACCATCTATCGGCCCTACCCTTGGCGGTTGGTTAACAGATAACTTTAGTTGGCAATACATCTTTTATTTAAATATAGTACCTGGAATCATTGTCCTAGCAGCCGTCGCTTATGCGATCGCTCCCCAACCGATGCGGCTGAACTTGCTGAAACACGGAGATTGGTGGGGAATTGGTGCAATGGCGATTGGGTTTGGCTCGTTGCAAATAGTTTTAGAAGAAGGTAGTCGCAAAGATTGGTTTGATTCTAGCTTGATTGTTTGCTTCACTGCGATCGCTTGCTTGTTTATCATTCTCTTTTTATTAATTGAACTCACCCGCAAGCAGCCTTTTATTAACCTGCGTTTATTTGTTAGGCGTAATTTTACTTTCGCTAGTATCATCAATGTTTGCTTAGGATTGGGGATGTTTGGTTCTCTGTACATTTTGCCCCTCTACCTCAGCGAAATTCAGGGATACGATGCTATGCAAATTGGCGAAGTTATGATGTGGGCTGGCTTACCGCAATTATTTCTGATTCCTTGTGTACCGAAATTAATGCAAATAGTAGATACGCGATTAATGATTGCAGCAGGAGTTAGTATATTTGCGATCAGTTGTTTCATGAATTCCCACATGACCCATGACACAGGTATGGCTCAGTTGCGTGTCTCGCAATTTGTCCGAGCAATGGGACAACCTTTGATTATGATACCCCTTTCCACTACTGCCACTGGTGGCATACCCAAAGAACAGGCGGGTTCTGCCTCTAGTTTATATAACATGATGCGTAACCTTGGTGGCTCTATTGGTACTGCGACATTAGCCACACTTTTAACTAATCGAGAACAATTTCACTCTGAACGTTTAGGAGAAAACATTTCACTCTACAGTTTAGAAACACAACAGCGCTTAAGCCAAATGACTCAATATTTTGTCAATCTCGGCGCTGATTTAGCAACAGCAAAAGAGCAAGCTTTGGCGGCTATTGATAATATTGTTCGCCGGGAAGCCTATGTTCTGGCATTTAATGATTGCTTTTATTTCCTGGCTTGTGCATTGCTCCTAAGTGGACTGGCTGTAATCTTTTTAAAGAAGGTGAAAGCTTCCGGGAATGTCGCTGTACACTAAACTGATTTTTATCCTTCTACTCATACTTGTTTGCAAAAATAAGACGAAAAATATATGAGTATGGGCACAAAATTATTGTGCCCATAGCATTTTTAAAATTGGTATTTATTATTGAAAAGCTTGCTCAAAAATGATTGAGGGTAAAGCACAGTATATCCGGTATAACGATTAAAATTCGGTGCTAAACTTTACCTGCTTATTTAGATATCTCTTTCTATTTCTTATATTTCTCGGCAAGAGTTCTCGCCCACGAAGTTCCATTATAATGAACTAGCCTGTTATTCTGTTCCAGAAATTTCAGCTCTGGCGTTGAAGCAATCAGGTGGTTAGTAAAATTCAGGGTTGAATCTCTTACTTCTCTAACAACTTTTATTAGCTCTGGTATTCGTTCTCGATCCCATTCGTCAACAGTATTAGTCAAAATAAAGTCTTCCGTATCCTCCGCCGCTATTTCGATCCATTGCTGAATTGAATAATTGGAAACCTGTTGCTGTCCTTGGCTTTTCCAGGTTCTAAAGTCCAGGTTCTGCTGACTTGGATCGGAAAATTTCAAGGCTCCAAAGTTCAGATTCCCAAACTCAAGAACTGGAGGGCCGTTTTTAATGCTGTCCCGATCATCTAACATTTGTGTCGCCAATGCGTACATTACCTGCATATACCTGCCTTCAAGTGTAATGTGTACATTGTTTGCTGCTGTATATTTGGTACGGTCAAAGTTTGGTTTACTGTCAGTACCGATTTCTACCCTTTCCCTTCGGCCTCCTGAATATACAAGATCTTTAGGTACTAAACTCTTATTAATGCTTTCCGGATCAGTGTTTGTACTGCGGGAGACATGCACATAATCAGAAGCACTGTTTGAGTCTATTATTTGCATATTCTTTTGCCAGTTATCACCTTGTTTTGTATATATGGTTGTTTGTCTCTCTACTCTTTGCACAAAAGGCGATCGCTGTACAGATCCTCCATTCTGCTGTACTACATGAGTCAACTCATGGGCAATTAACTGTTGTCCGGTGCGACTTGCTGGGTTATATTCTCCCTGGCGAAAGAACACATCCTCTCCTGTAGTAAACGCTTTTGCCTGTATCGATTGATTCAACTGGTCAGCTTGAGTATTTGTGTGAATTTTTACTCCACTAAAATCTGCGCCAAACGCTTCTTCCATCGGTGATTTGATACTATCAGCTAGTGGTTGTCCACTCCCTCGTGCCTGTTGTATTGATGTTTCTAAATCATGTGATGCAGTCATTCCGTGATTGGATGCACGTTGCACCATTGGTTTCATTTGCAACTGATTATTTTTTGCTGTCTGTACTGAAGCTGGGGAATTTATCTGGCTGACTACTTGTGCAGCAACCCGATCTGCTTCTTGCTCATACTTATCTCCTGGTTCTCCAATTGTCAGCTTGGTCTGAATTTGTGGTGTGTTTCTGCCAAAGGTTTTTCTTCTAATAGCATCTCTCTGGGCTTTTTCTGGAATACTAGAAGTTGTTAGCCTGAGTGACGATGTAGAGTTTGTTTGTACTTGTTCATTAATAGCAGGTGGCGTAATTTGAGATTGTTTCTTCTGAATTGCAGAGCCTTTGAGGTTTTTTTTGATTTTTTGGTGCATAATTATTGCCCAAGTTGATTGAAAGTCTATTGTTTATTGATCCAGAATATTGATGATATTACCCAAGCTTAAATTTTCGCGCTTTTAGGTAGATGTGAATAAATTTAGGGACGAAATATTATTCATCCCTAATTATAATTTCCTGCAAGTGAGGGCATTCTTTAGCCCTGCGAACATACTACAAAGCTCTGGCATAAATGGCTATTATCCAAAGGTATAAACTAAAATTATTAACAGTCTTGGCGGCGAAGATGTTTAAAATGTCAGTTCAAATAAGTAAATCCGACTAACAGTATTAGCCGGAATTGGAGTTCCATGAAAGTTGAGGTATTGACATTCAGATAAACAATGCAAGCTTACGTTTAAGCTGAGGAGATAGATTAAAATCTACCCAACTCAGCACGCAATAAATGTTCTTCATGCCGTATTCTTGCCCAATGCCGAGGAGAAAACTCGTGGTGGAATCGTTGCTCAACTACAATTGTTCTGTGAGCAGCAGGTACTACAATTACCTCTTCAGCAGATGCTTTGGATGGTAGGGCGGCCATAGCAACTGGTAGAGCAAGTAAGAGACCAGTAAAGATGCGTTTCATAATCAAATTTCCTGTTAATTAACTGTGAACAACGCCTTGAATTTCGGCTTATATCTTCAATATTGAACTGTAATGATGTTTAACGGGATGAAGATAGATAAGTTAAGGGAAACTTAAGAATGAAGTCTCAAAAATCTAATTATATAAATAGTGCTGAGTAAAAATAATTGTTAAATTATCTCTAACTTTTTCCTAAGTTATTTATCTTCACCCCTCAAGCTTGGCTAGCAACGGAAACTGATGTTAGACAAAATTTTGCTAACACAGATGAGTACAAAATTGCTGAGGATAAGCTTTTTATTAATCAAGTTATGAACATAATACAAAAACCTCCACCAAAATTCACACCTCTACAAAAGAGCAGTTTGGGTCTCCTATTATTAGGAGTGATTTGCTTTTCTAGTTGGGCGATTTTAGGTAAACGCCCCACACAAACCCAAATAAATCATCACAAAGCTGTACCTGTAGATGTAGCGAAAGTTATGCAAGCAACCGTACCTCTAGAAATTCGCAGTACGGGAACCGTTGAAGCATACTCCACTGTATCAATTAAATCATTGGTTGATGGGCAATTGATGGGGGTTTACTTTCAACAAGGACAGCAAGTCAAGAAAGGACAGCTATTATTTAAAATTGACCCCACACCTTTTCAAGCAGATTTAGATCAAGCGATCGCCAAACAGGTACAAGCACAGGCGCAGGTTAAACAAGCGATCGCCAATCTCCAACAAGCTAAGGATCAAGTAACCCAAGCCAAAGCCGCCCAACGAAGAGATGCAGCGCAAGCACACAATGCTGAGATGGAAGCACAACGCTATACCCATTTATTCCAGCAGGGTGCAGTTACTCAAGAACAATCCCAACAATATCGCACCAGTGCAGATGCAGATGAAGCCACTGTATCTGCCGATCAAAGTGCAATTCGAGAAGCGATCGCCTCTGTGGGTTCGGCTAAAGCAAATGTGCAAAATGCTCAAGCAAATCTTAAAGCTGCTGATGCGGCTGTTAAAAGTGCAAAAACTCAACTGGCTTACACCACTATCTATGCTCCCATTGACGGGCAAACTGGTAATTTACAAGTTAATCAAGGTAACTTAGTCAAGGCTAACGATACTAGTGGATTGGTCGTTATTAATCAAACTCATCCTACTTACGTTTCTTTCTCCATTCCCCAGCAGCAATTACCCACACTGAAAAAATATCTGGCTACAGGGAAGCTAGAAGTAGATGCGTTAGTGCCAAATAATTCTGCACAGCCAATAAAGGGAGAACTCAGCTTTGTTGATAATACCTTGGATGCGACAACTGGCACTATTCAACTCAAAGCCACCTTTAGCAATACCCAAGGACAGTTATCACCGGGGGAATTTGTCGATGTGGTGTTGAAACTAACTCAGTTACCTCATGCGATCGTTGTTCCTTCCCCAGCATTACAAACTGGACAAAACGGACAATATGTGTATGTTGTAAACCCTGACAAAACAGTAGCAGCCCGTCCGGTGAAAGTTGGGGATAGTGTAGGCAATCAAACGGTGATTAATCAAGGATTGCAACCAGGCGAACAAGTTGTTACTGATGGGCAATTCAATCTTGCGCCTGGTGTTTCTGTTGCGATTAACCAATCATAATTAAACTTTTATCGAAGCATGATTACATATATTTTCAAGCATTATCTCAAACAAATATCGACGGTAATCATCGTTTGCGCGATCGCCTTATTTACTTCGCAAAATGTCGTTTTAGCCGATGGCTTACCAATTCAAGATACTGTTGTTGCAGTTCAAGGAATAGTTACAGGCAAGGTACAACAGGTAGGATTCCGGGCTTTTCTGTTCAAGCTGGCGATTCAGTACAACTTAGCTGGCTGGGATCAAAACCTCAGCGATGGTACTGTGGAATTCGTTTGGCAAGGACAAAAATCTCGAATTGAGCAAGCAGTAGCGCAAATTCCTACAGGTAATAAAAAAGCAATTGTGGATCGGGTGTTGACGAAATCAATACCTGTGATTCCCAAACAAAATACTTTTGTGGTTCGGGGTTGGACTTCTGTTAGCCGTCATTATTTTAAACCCACTGACCTCACCTTCAAGCTGCGTGATGACAATAGCATCATCTCTGCAAAGGCAGCACAAAAAACTTACAAAACAATTATTCGCCCAATAATTAGGGGTAAGTAACACCAATTTGAAAAAAGAATGCAACAGATGGATTCCCACAAGCGAGACACAAAAAGCTATTCCCAATCCCAAATCTAAAATCCAAAATCTAAAATCCAAAATGGTATAACCCCGCTAGCCATGAATATTCCTTCTCTCTTTATTCGCCGCCCCATTATGACCTCTTTGGTGATGCTGGCGATTCTAGTTTTTGGGCTGATGAGTTACTTTATATTGCCTGTCAGCGACTTACCGAGTATGGATTTCCCGACAATCGCTGTGTCTGCTAGTTTACCAGGAGCGAGTCCGGAAACAATGGCGGCATCGGTAGCAACGCCTTTAGAACAGCAATTTTCCACAATTGCCGGCTTAGATTCAATGAACTCCACCAGTTCTAAGGGAAGTAGCCAAATCGTGCTGCAATTTGATTTGAGTCGAGATATTGATGGCGCAGCCCAAGATGTACAAGCGGCGATCGCCCAAGCAACTAAACAATTGCCTAGCGATATGCCCAGTCCCCCATCATATAAAAAGGTGAACCCGGCACAGCAACCAATTCTTTACATTACTCTCAGTTCCGATTTAGTCCCACTTTCTGACATAGATAAATATGCCGAGGAGACATTAGCAGAACGGTTGTCAATGGTGGATGGGGTAGCGCAGGTTTTAGTTTACGGTTCCCAGAAATATGCAGTGCGGATTGAAGTTGATCCCCAATCGTTGAAAGCAAAAGGCTTAGGGATTGATGATGTTGCTAAAGCGATCGCACAAAATAATGCTGATTTACCTACTGGAAATCTCTACGGCGCTCATAAAAATTATACTGTGCAAGCTAATGGTCAACTGCTCAATGCAAATGACTATCGCGGCTTGACTGTCGCCTATAACAACGGCGCACCAGTGCGCTTAGGCGATTTGGGTCAAGTAGTAGACAGCGTGCAGAATGATAAAATTGCTAGTTGGTTTTTTGCCAATCAGGAACAGATTCCCAAACGTTCGATTATTTTGGCAATTCAACGTCAGCCAGGAACCAACACTATCGAGATTGTTGATGCAGTCAAGGCATTGTTGCCCAGTTTGCGATCGCAGATTCCTACATCTGTAAATATGGATATTTTCTATGATCGCTCTCAAAATATCCGCGACTCTGTGAATGATGTCAAATTCACCTTATTACTGACAATTTGTTTGGTGGTATTGGTCATCTTCCTATTTCTGCGAAATCTCCGCGCCACCTTAATTCCTAGCGTCACTGTACCTCTATCTTTAGTCGCTACCTTTGCCGTTATGTTACTGCTGGGGTTTTCCCTCGATACCCTTTCTTTGATGGCGTTAACTTTAAGCGTGGGTTTCGTCGTCGATGACGCAGTGGTGGTGTTAGAAAATATTGTCCGTCACATGGAAATGGGCGAAAGTCGTTTGCAAGCAGCTATCAACGGTTCCACGGAAATTGGCGGCACAATTATTTCCATGACTTTATCCCTGGTAGCTGTCTTCATTCCCATGTTATTTATGCCAGGTATCTTGGGAAGATTATTTCATGAATTCGCCGTTACCATTGCCGCCGCCATATTAGTTTCTGGTTTGCTTTCCCTCAGCTTAACGCCGATGTTATGCAGCCGATTTTTGCAATCACAACATTACCAAGCCGGGGAAGAGACAGAAATTAACGACCAAAAGCAAGACTTTTATCTCCGTTTCTACGCTTGGAGTCTGCGAAAGTCGCTGAAATATCACCGCACAACCATGATTCTTTCTGGCGCAATTTTACTAGCAACAATTTGTTTATTTGTTGTGGTTCCTAAAGGCTTTCTTCCTAGTGATGATAACGGATTAATTCTGGCGCAAACCCAAGCAGCGCAGGATATTTCCTTTGGCGACATGATTAAGCACCAAGAAGCAGTAGCGAAGATTATTCGCAGCGATCCCAATGTAGATGTTCTCAACTCAATTGTTGGGTCATCAGTGACAGGCACAGCAGGAAATAACACCGGAATTATCGTTATCCGCCTCAAACCAACATCTCAACGACATCTCAACGCCGATCGAGTAATTGAGGAATTGCAACCAAAAGTCAGAAAAGAACCAGGAATTAAAACCTTTTTAATCAATCCGCCACCGATTAA
Organism: Calothrix sp. NIES-2100; assembly: GCF_002368195.1. Taxonomy (GTDB): domain Bacteria; phylum Cyanobacteriota; class Cyanobacteriia; order Cyanobacteriales; family Nostocaceae; genus Aulosira. The sequence goes on from NZ_AP018178.1 coordinate 9,802,923, forward strand.
CATTGGTGGGAAACAAAGCAACGCTCAATATCAATTCACCTTAGAAAGTACCAACTTACAAGACCTGTATAAATATACGCCCATTTTGCAAGATAAACTGAGCAAAATTTCGGGATTGCTGGATGTCAACAGCGATTTGCAAATTGATAATCCCCAAGTGAATGTCGAGATTAACCGCGATCGCGCCAATGCCCTTGGTTTAACTGCCCAGCAAATTGAAACCGCCTTGGGTGATGCTTATGGTACTTTGCAAGTTTCTACAATTTACGCCCCAGATAACGAGTATGAAGTCATCCTCGGACTTTTACCCCAGTATCAGCAAGACCCAGATGCGTTGAATTTACTGGCGATTCATTCTCCTAATGGTCAACTTGTCCCCTTAAATGCAGTCGCTACCTTAACTAAAGGTGTGGGTTCATTAACTGTCAACCACCAGGGACAACTCCCAGCCACAACCATCTCCTTTAACCTCAAACTCGGTGTATCTCTAGGAGATGTGACAGGAAAAATCCAACAAGTAGCCCGTGATACCCTACCTGCAACCATTAGCACCAGCTTTCAGGGGTCAGCCCAAGCTTTTCAATCTTCAATTGCTGGATTGGGGTTGCTGTTGCTAGTAGCAATTTTGGTAATTTACATTGTGCTGGGGATTCTCTATGAAGACTACATCCACCCCCTGACAATTTTATCCAGCTTGCCTTCTGCTGGCTTTGGCGCACTACTCACATTGATGCTGTTTCATATTGATCTCAATGTTTACGCCTTTATTGGCATCATCTTGCTAGTGGGGATTGTCAAGAAAAACGGCATTATGATGATTGACTTTGCAATGGAAACCCAACGCCACACAGATAAATCCCCCCGTGATGCCATTTACGAAGCCTGTTTAGTCCGCTTCCGCCCAATTATGATGACCACAATGGCAGCTTTGATGGGAACATTGCCCATTGCCCTTGGTTTGGGTGCTGGTGCAGAGTCACGCCGACCTTTGGGAATGGCTGTAGTGGGAGGTTTGCTATTTTCCCAATTGCTGACACTCTATATTACTCCTGTTTTCTACACCTACATGGAAGCGCTACGCAGAAGGTTGGAAAACAGCAACCATGAGAATAATTTACAAACATTGTAAAGCTTCCTCGTTACTTGTTTTCTTATGTCTTGGAAGATAGAAAAATGCTTTCTCTATTTAAAGCTTATCCACAATTAAAAGCCAAGCTTCCTTATGTATCTTTAGCAGAATTACCAACTCCGGTACATAAGCTTAATAACTTAGAAAAAAAGCTAAATGCAGAACAACTGTATATTAAGCGAGATGATCTGAGCGGGTTAATTTATGGTGGTAACAAGATTCGTAAATTAGAATTTCTGTTGGGAGAAGCTCTAAATAGACAAGCAAAACGAGTCATAACATTTGGTTTTGCTGGTTCTAATCATGCCCTGGCGACGGCAATTTATGGTCATTCGCTTGGTATCAGCACTACTTCGATGCTAATGCCCCAAATCAATGCTCACTATGTCAGGCAAAATCTGCTGACGAGTTATGATTATGGGGGAGATATTCATCAAAACCAGAGCCAATTTGCACTTTTTATTAATACAGCATACCAATTTATTCGCTACACCTTAAAAGAAGCCCATCTACCTTACATTATTGCTCCTGGTGGGTCTTCACCATTGGGTGCGATCGCTTATGTGAATGCCGCATTTGAACTCAAAGAGCAAATTACCCAAGGACAGATACCTGAACCAGACTTTATTTATCTACCATTGGGAACTATGGGTACTGCTGTAGGACTTTTACTCGGCTTAAAAGCAGTTGGTCTCAAGTCGCAAGTCATCGGTGTGAGAGTCGTTGCAGCGCAGTTTGTCAATGAAGAAAAAATAGTCAGATTGTTTCATCAAACCAACTCACTTTTACATTCGTTAGACTCAACTTTCCCAGATTTAGAAATCACAGAAAATGATTTTCGTATTCGCCATGATTTTTTTGGTAAAGACTATGCTTATTTTACAGAGTCAGGCGTGAAAGCTATTGCTGAGATGCATGATTACGAGCATATTCCTTTAGATGGCACATACACTAGCAAAACATTCGCCGCTTTAATGCACGATATTTATAAAGAAGATATCAAACACAAAGTAATTCTTTTTTGGCACACCTATAACTCTAGAAAATTACCAAGAGCTTTTAATTATGAAGACTTTCATCGTCTTCCTCAATCTTTCCATCGTTATTTTGTTGAGAACGTTCAGCCTTTAGACCAAGAGAAATTATCTCCTAAGCACAATTTTTAAATTCTCAAAATTCAATGCCCAGTTTCACGCTTCAGTATTGGCATTTTGAGAGCGATCGCATGAATTTTCTCATCAATAAATAAATCTAAAAGTAGGAGTATGCATCTTTACATCCTACAGCCAGGTAATTTTGAGCTACCTATCAGCAATATGCACACCTCAAATTCTCAACCCAACTCCTTACTCCCCAGTACTAGACGCTTGGAAGCTTTGAGCGACTGTGTTTACTCTATCGCCATGACTTTGCTAGTGTTAAATGTCAAATTACCTGATATTCCAGCCGCTAAAGTTGCTGATATTTTGCCAGCAGTGATACTGGGATTAAGCAGTCGTTTACATGATTATTTAGTAAGTTTTCTAGTGCTGGGTTCTCTGTGGCTAATTAGCCATCAACAATTCCATTACATTCGTAATGTTAACCGTACTTTGCTATGGATTAATTTAATAATTCTCATGTTTATTACTTTAATTCCCTTTTCTGCCTCTTTAGTAGCCGATTATGGCGAGCAGCAAATTTCTGTACTATTTTTTGATGGGCATCTTTTATTATTAAATTTATTATTTCTGTTAAATCGTTACTACGCTATTAATCGTAAGTTTATCGAACCGGGAATTAATCCCTTATGGCGCAAACGCATAGGCAATAAAGAAAGTTTACTCAACTTTGCTTTAATTGCTTGGTCAATTATTTGGTCATTTTTTAGTCCCAGATGGTCGCAGTTGCCTTTTTTACTTCTGCCTTTCACGCCAATTTTGGCAAAAAAGTTAGTGAAGATGTAAAAATTATGTATTAGTTGTCAAAATTAAGCCATGTTGCGCCTGTCAATCTGAAAAATTTCAGTTTCAAGGTGCAACATTGGCGGAAAATAACTCAATAATTGGGTAATTGGTGAGATAATTGTCCTTGCAATCACCATCATTGAACATCAAAGCCTCAACTTTCAAACTCTGAACTCGAAACTTGCACTTCAGAACAAGAAATTCCGACCTCAGAACAGCAACATCCGAGCAAAAAGCTTGAAACTTCACCTTCTGAACTCGAAACTTCTTATTTTGAACAGCAACGTTGAGCCTTTGAACTCGAAATTTCGACTGCAAAACCTGAAGCTTCCCCTTCCGAACTCAAATTTTGAACTTCAGATGTCAAAACACCGAGTACCTCAAAACAAGGTGAAGGTTAAAACAACAGCTTTAGTAACTACCAGTTAAATCATCAAATATATCTGTACCAGCTGCGATCGCAGTATAATGTTTGGCTTGATTAATCTCAGCTTCGGCGCGATTACGCCAACTGAGAACAAAGTGATTATCTTCTTTGCCTGATAAATCTTTATCGGCGCTACGCAACAGTTTATAAATAGCCTCAAATTTATCGCGATGGTTTAATGAAGTATCTACTTGTGGATTGTTATCAAGATTTTTACCATCTAAAACTCCTGCAACATCAATATCTTTGATAGCATTATGAACTTTTTGCGCGGCAATTCTCGCTTCTTGTGTGACATTAAATTCATCAGGAGTTTGCAACAGTAACTCAGCTTTACGCAAATCACTGCGCGCATGAAGATAAGCAGGATGATGACCAGGAGTATCGGCTAAAGCAATGCTATGACCTAAAGAAACTGTCAGTAATCCGGTTAACAGACCAAGTGCGCTAATTTTACGGGTGAGCATAATTTTGAATTGAGCTATAAATAGCTTGACGAGTTGACTTTCATTTCTAGTGTCGGGTAGAAAAAGTATATAGGGGATGAAGATAGATAAGTTATTAAAAAGTTAAACTATAATTTATGGTGATTTAAAATTGATACAACATTAACCGCATAGTGAGCTTGGCTGTCTGCCCCACACCATAAGATTTATAAATAATTTATCAATGCAAAAAATGTAGTTTAGCTGTTCAAATTTCCACAGTTATAACTGTACCCTGGGGTTGATTAATCTCAATGTTAATGATGCCACCGTGCGCTTCAGCAACAATTTTGCAAAATGCCAAACTCAACCCAATTTGAGATAAACCACTGATTAAAGTTCCTGATTCATATTGAGTGAAAATAGATTGCTGCAAATCTTTATTGATTCCTGTACCTTCATCAGTAACGCGAATTATTACTTTTCTCACAGATGCCTCTGGATAATTAATTTCCAGAGTAATTGTGCTATTTGCAGGAGATGATTGAATTGCATTGGCAATTAGATTATCAAGCAACCGATGAAATAACTCCGGATCAATAGCTAACCAACTTCCTTGTTTTGGTAATTTACTGATAAATTGAATTTGTTTAGAATCTGCAATAGGCTGAAAATTTTCTACTACTATTTCTGCTAGTTCGTTAAAATCTACCTCTACGGTATTTAACACCAATCTGCCAGATTCCATCTTTGCTAGTCGCAGCAAACCGTTAATAATCCCATCAATTTCTAGTCCGGCTGCGTGTACCATTTCTGCACGTTCTTTGTCTTTGGCTTCCAGGTTACTTTGCAGTAGTAAGTGACTCCCCAGTAACACAGTAGACATTGGCTGACGAATATCTTCCACCACAAGTTTAGATAAATCTCGCCGCAGATTAACGCTAGCTTGCAATGCATCATATTGTTGCTTAATTCGCAGCATAGAACGCACGCGGGCGCGTAATTCCACACCGTTTATAGGCTTGCTGAGAAAATCATCAGCACCAGCTGTGAGCGATCGCGCTAGGTCTTCTTTAGAATCTAAAGCTGTCACAATAATGATGGGAATTGGTTTCCAGTTGGAATTGGCTTTGATGCGGCGACAAGTTTCAATTCCATCAATTTCTGGCATCATCACATCTAATAAGATGACATCAGGTAAACTCGATTCCAGACGACACAATATTTCCGTGCCACTATTGCAGTAGGTAAGATTGTATCCTTCCCGTCGCAATAGCAATTCAATCACTTCAAATCCATTTGGTTCGTCGTCTACTACCCACACAGACTGTTTGCGTTCCATAGAAGTTATGAATTAAGTACTTTACTTGTATCCAAGAGTGCGATCATCAATAATACAGGGAGAAAATTGGCGTAGCCCACCGGAGCGATCGCTCAATAAAATAATCGCTGTAATATTTGTACATGGCATAGGTGTGAAGTAACGCAAATGCCAGGAAACCTTTAAGATTGAAGACTAAGCTATATTATGTGACTAATTACAGCCCATATGAGCAGATTTAGGCTAATAGCCCGAAATTTTGAGCGCTGGGCGAGATAGGAAGCTAATCGAACTCCGCGAACGAGGCTTTTTACTCCCTTAATCAGGCTAATAATACCAATTCACATAATGTTTCTAACAGATACCTTGGTAGCGGCTTAAAGCTGTAATCCCCTAAAGTCAATCGTCATTCTTCCTCCTCTGCTTACACAGCCATAGGATATTTTTTTATTTGGAAACCCTAAGTTCTCGCTAACTTATCTATCTTCACCCACAAGCCTTTGTGAAAACCCGAAACTTGTAACCAAGAGCAACGAAAAATATCAATTTACAAAGAGTTTTGGGTTATGAAGACAGTAAATCACGATTTTGAAGAACATCCTCATCCATTAGCTGATGTTGAAGCTAATTCATCAGCACCAGAAATTGAGCAACCAAAACAAAATAACTGGAAACAGCCCCTAGCTTGGCTCATTTTAGCGGGTGCAGGTGCTACGATTATCAGCCTGCGCTTGTTACACCATCCCCAAACTTTACCCCCAGCACTGCAACCTTCTGCACAAACTACAGCCAATCAAACATCTGCTAACTTCGCACTCGATAAAAATCCTAACTTTATTACTGCAGTTGTGCATCAAGTGGGGCCTGCGGTAGTCCGAATTGATTCTACACGTACCATCAAGAATCCCAATGCTGGTATTTTTAACGATCCGCTAATTCAACAGTTTTTTGGTGATGAGTTACCAAAAGTACCATCCCAGGAAATTGAACGGGGTATTGGTTCTGGCTTCATTATTGATTCTCATGGTGAAATTCTCACGAATGCTCATGTCGTCAATGGTGCGGATACGGTAACAGTCACCCTCAAAGATGGACGGACTTTTAAAGGTAAAGTTATGGGTAGCGATCCGGTGACAGATGTTGCGGTGGTGAGAATTCCAGCGAATAACTTACCAACGGTGATATTAGGCAATTCCGATCAATTGCAACCTGGTGCATGGGCGATCGCGATCGGTAATCCCCTTGGTTTAGATAATACAGTAACTCACGGCATTATTAGCGCCACAGGTCGCTCTAGTTCTCAAGTAGGAATGCCGAATGAACGTGTTAATTACATCCAAACCGATGCACCCATCAATCCTGGTAACTCTGGAGGCCCCTTACTGAATGCGTCTGGTGAAGTAATTGGGATTAACACAGCAATTATTCAAAATAGCCAAGGTTTAGGCTTTGCAATTCCCATTAATACTGCCAAGAAAATTGCCTCACAATTAATCGCTACAGGAAAGGTTAATCATCCTTACTTGGGGATTCAAATGCTCACATTAACACCAGAGGTAAAAGAGCAACTTAATAGCGATCCCAACTCTCCCATTACTGTTGAAGAATCTCAAGGTGTACTAATAATTAAAGTGGCGCGGAACTCCCCAGCTAATACAGGCGGACTGCGCGCAGGTGATGTGATTATTAAAGCCAATAATCAAGCCATTACTAATGCTGAAGAATTGCAACAAGCTGTAGAAAATACTCCTGCTGGTAATAATTTACAACTGCAAGTTTTGCGGCATGGACAGACTTTAAATCTGAATATCCAAACAAAATTACTCCCTGCAAACGCGAAATAGACTCAACTTATTGTCATCAACTGTTTACTCCTCACTCAAACAGATAAGTAAATCATGAACATTTTTGAAAATATTTCTCTTACTTCTGTAATTTCCCCGCTAATTCTGTTAGCCATCTTGCTAGGAATGAGATATATAGCAACTACCCGTGCGGTAGGTTATCAAAATGCTAGCATAGAATTACTCTACGCTCTCCCGTGGTTTTTAGTTTATTTCATCCTGGGATTTTTTGTTTCGCGATTGATTAATTATGAATCATTGAGTTTTCTGATTGTTTACGCAGTTTTTTTAGCAATTTCCTTGATATATCTCCTCACATGGAATTGGCGTAAACAGCAAGCGGGTTATTTACTATTAGATTCTGGCTTCGTTTTAAGGAATAAGCGCTTAGTTTGGTTGAGTTTAATTACTATGGCGCTGGCAGCTTTTTACTCGACTCTATTTATTGATGCAGCTTTAAGCGGAGTCTCCCTTCATGACAATGTTCATAATAGTTATTTCACTGGTGCAATCATTCTCTGGACTACCGTAATTTTATTAATTTCTCGCGGTTTTAGTAGGCTGGAGTTTAGAGAGAACGGAATATGCTATATGTTTTCACTCTTGAAATGGGAAAAACTTAGATCCTATAGATGGGAAAAATCGGGAAATAATGTACTGATAGTTGGTTTTGATCCCAGTTTCTTCCTTGTTAGATCCTATTGGCGGTTGGTGATTCCTGTAACTGATCAGGATGCTGTCAATGAAATCATAGCTTACCACCTAAATAAGCGAACACAAATATTATCTTCATCTGCTTCTATTCAGAAGTAATTCTCTACAACTTCAATTTTTCTAATTTAAATAGCAGGTTGAATTTATGCCGCCTAACCCGCAATTAAGTAATAAAGCTAAACCTTTCCGTTTGAATACAATGATATTAGCAATCATCAGCGCTGCTTTACTCTTAGGAATTGTCATCGGTGTAAGTTTAACCAGTCTTGCCAATTCTAATCCAGAAAATATCAATAGCAGTGTCTATATTGATAGTGCCGCACCTGATGCTAATGTTTGCGTACAATATGGTGCAAGTGCAATTGTTACGGATACTCGCATTTATCTTACTCTCAACCCCTTTAAAGTTTATGTTACGCAACCGCGTATGCAACCTGGATGCGTTTTGCGTACTAGCGATTGGGCGATTTTACAGCAAAGAAATCTAGTAACATCCCAACAAATCAGTAATTGCAAAAGTAGTTTGAATACTTTCGCTTACACTGGCAAGCTAGAAAATTCGCCACAGGTTGCTTGTGTTTATCAAAATGACGCTGCTGGTAATTTATTTGCCTCTCACTCAGCAGTTGGTACAACACCACAATAATGAATTTCAGGCTTGGTAACTTATGTCAAAGCTTAACCAACAAAATCATAGTTCATCTCGTAAAGAAAATATTTGGATTGAAGGAATCACAACTCTAGGTTTAAGTTTAGTTTTAGCTTTAGGTATTCGCACTTTTGTTGCCGAAGCGCGTTATGTTCCTTCTGGTTCGATGGAACCAACTATTCAGCCAAATGACCGCTTAATTATCGATAAGATTAGCTATGATTTTAGCAATCCAAATCGAGGAGATATAGTAGTATTTAATCCTACAAAAATACTGCGTTCAGAACACTATAACGAAGCGTTTATTAAGCGTGTAATTGGTTTACCTGGAGAAAAAGTAGAGGTAAAGAATGGACGAGTGTATATCAATGATTCACCTTTAAAAGAGAATTATATCGAAGCTACCCCAAACTATCAATGGGGGCCTGTGATTGTCCCAGCTAACTCTTATCTCGTTTTAGGTGACAATCGCAATGATAGTTATGATAGCCATTATTGGGGTTTCGTTCCTCGTCATAACATCATTGGTAAAGCTGTTTTCCGTTTCTTCCCCTTCAATAGCATCGGTGAATTTAATAGACCGATTTACGTTTCAAGTTCTCAACATAGTTAAGGAATTGCAGAATATGATACTAACCATAATTGCGCTGTTTGAGTTTTTGTTTATAACTTGCTTGCTATTGGGTAGTGGTTTATTTTTGAGCCTTGTGAACTCAAAGATAAACTCATAATTAACGAAGATTATGCTGCGTAATTTTTAGTGCGATCGCAGTATTTTAAGCAATTAATAAATTGAAAATACAAGGATTGAGCAACCATGAATACTGTAAATTTTGCTGACTACGAAACTGAGAAAATCAATAAACAAGTTCTAAATTCCAACGATCACTTGCGTACTTATCTACAAGAAATTGGTCGTGTACCCCTATTAACTCACGAGCAAGAAATACTGTTTGCTAGACAAGTTCAAGAGATGATGAATGTTATAGCAGTTAAAGAAGAACTGACTTTGCAGTTAGAGCATGAGCCAACATTACAAGAATTAGCTGAACATTTGCAAATAGATATTAAATTATTGCAACAAACAATTCACTGGGGTAAACAAGCCAAGCAGAAGATGATTGCCGCTAATCTGCGGTTAGTGGTTGCAATAGCGAAAAAATATCAACATAGAAATATGGAGTTTTTAGATTTAATTCAAGAAGGTAATTTAGCTTTAGAACGAGGAATTGAGAAATTTGACCCCAATCGCGGTTATAAACTTTCTACCTACGCTTATTGGTGGATTCGGCAAGGAATTACGCGCGCGATCGCACAGCAAAGTCGTACCATTAGATTACCCATTCACATATTTGAAAAATTAAATAACATTAAGCGAGTACAACGTGAGTTATCACAACAATTAGGACGTACTCCTCATACAAATGAAATCGCCTTAGCTTTATCTTTAACACCTAGCCAAGTTAGAGAATATTTGCAATTTAACCGCAGACCCATGTCTCTAGAAAACAGAATTGGGCCAAATCAAGATTCAGAATTACAAGAGATTTTGGAAGATGCTGGACATTCTCCAGAAGACTATGTTGTGCAAGAATCTCTACAACATGACTTGCAAAAGATGTTAACAAAACTTTCTCCGCAACAACGAGAAGTATTAACTCTGCGCTTTGGTTTAAAAGATGGACATGAACTGTCTTTAGCAAAAATTGGTCAACGTCTAGGTGTAAGTCAAGAACGAGTAAGACAAATAGAGCAAAAAGCTCTCAAAATTCTCAGACAAAATAAGGCAGATATCAGTATTTATATCGCTAGTTAGTTGCAATATTTATTGTTTAAAATTTCAAGGAGATGGCTGATGATGAATCATATTGTTCTGTGTCTGATTTTAGGATTAGTAGCAGGCATGATTAGCGGGATGACAGGTATCGGCGGCGGTATCATAATTTTGCCAGCTTTAATGTTTTTATTAGGTTTTTCTCAACATTTAGCACAAGGAACTACCCTAGCTGTGCTAGTGCCACCAGTAGATTTATTAGCGGCATGGACTTACTATAAACAGGGTGATGTAGATATTAAAGTAGCCACCATTTTATGTTTGGGTTTTATTTTAGGTAGCTGGTTAGGTGCGAAAATTGGCATAAGTTTACCTAATGAAATTTTAAACAAAGCTTTTGCGTTGTTATTACTGCTCAGTGCCATGAGGATACTATTCCTATCGCATCCAGAAGCACTGTAATAGCTAAATGTTTTAACTTGAAGATAACCTCAGCATGAGATTCTATTTAATTAGTTCCTCACCATAAGCATCGTGGTAGTTAATAAAGCAACCGAAAACCTAATTGCTCTGAAAAATGTCAGAAAATCTTATCAGCAACCCAACGGACAGCAAATAGTCATTTTGGAAAAAATCAATCTTGAGTTGCGTCCAGGAGAAATAGTAGCTTTGCTAGGGCCTTCGGGTTCAGGAAAATCTACTTTAATGCGGATAATTGCTGGGTTAATTGCTCCCAGTCAAGGTGAAGTTTTGTATCATAATCGCCTTCTTGTCGGTTTAAATCCTGGGGTAGCAATTGTGTTTCAAAGCTTTGCTCTTTATCCTTGGTTAACTGTATTAGAGAATGTGGAACTCGGTTTAAAAGCTAAAGGAGAACCGCCAGATTCTCGGCGAACCAAGGCGCTACAGATGATTGATATTATCGGGTTGGATGGATTTGAAAATGCCTATCCAAAAGAACTTTCTGGGGGAATGCGTCAGCGTGTGGGGTTTGCTAGGGCTTTGGCTGTAGAACCAGAATTGTTATGTATGGATGAGCCATTTTCAGCTTTGGATGTATTGACAGCAGAAAACTTGCGGTTTGAATTATTGGATTTGTGGTTAGAACGTCGCATACCTACCAAAGCCGTCCTGATTGTGACACATGGGATTGAGGAAGCGGTAATTTTGGCGGATCGGATTATTGTTTTGGGACGCAATCCTGGGAGAATCCGTGCTGATTTAGCTGTGAGTTTACCTCATTACCGCGATCGCAAACACCCAAGCTTTCAAGCCTTGGTAGATCAAGTGTATACAATCATCACTAACCCCGATCTAGATAAAATTGAAACACCTGCAACTCCCTCTGTAGAAGCTGCGACACAACAGCCAAAATACCAGTCTTTACCAGCAGTGCGAATTGGTTCGATTGCTGGGTTATTGGAATTATTAGAAGACCGTCAAGAAAAAGATTTATATCGACTTGCTCAAGAATTACAACTAGAGGTAGATGATATTTTACCAATTGTCGAAGCTGCAAAATTAATGGATTTTGTAGAACTGGCAGAAGGTGATATTAGTCTGACAGCAATCGCTCAAGAATTTATTAATGGCGGTATTGATGAACGCAAACAAATTGTGCGATCGCAACTTTTAACTCATATTCGCTTAGTACAACAAATTTACCGTCTATTAGAAGCGAAAAATAATCAACGCATTCCCGAAGAATTAATTTTAGATATCCTAGAAACTCACTTTAGCCCAGAAGAAGCACAGCATCAATTAAAAACTGCTGTTGATTGGGGTCGTTATGCCGAAATCTACGGCTACGATGAGCCATCTGGACAAATATTTCTAGAGCAGGTTGCTGTTAGTCAATAGTCAATGGTCATTTGTCATTTGTTTTTCTGCTACCCTACCTCCAGTTGCTCCGGCGCTACTTTTCATCCCTGCATTTCCCACTGGGAAATTTTATGACCAATTATTCCTTGATGTACAAGCCCCTAAATTTATGGGGAGTCTAATTTTGAATTTTGAATTTTGAATTTTGAATTCGGAGCAAAGCGACATGACTCGACCTCTCACTCCTGCTAACAAAACTCCGGGACGTAACAATTGGACTTGGCAAGATGGATTGCTGATTCTAGCGATTATTTCCTTGATTGTGCTAATTATCAGAACTAGCGCTCAATTTAGCGGTGCTTTTCAACCTGAACTGACAATTTCTACAAATATTAATGCTTTACCTGGATATACAAGCCAAACCTTAATTCGGATGGGACTAGCTTACTTTTTCTCCCTAATTTTTACCCTCATCTATGCCTATACTGCTTATCGCTCCCGAGTTGCTGAACGGATTTTAATTCCAATGTTAGATATTCTGCAATCAATTCCAGTATTATCTTTTTTACCGGGTGTAGTATTGGCTTTAATTTCCTTATTTCCAGGGCAAAGAATTGGTGTAGAAATGGCAGCAATTTTACTAATTTTTACGGGAATGACTTGGAATATGACTTTTAGTTTTTACCAGTCTCTTCAAAGTATTCCGCGAGAATTATTAGAAGCAGCAGAGGTATATCGGCTTAATCTTTGGCAACGTTTTTGGAAATTAGAGTTACCATCTGGCGCGATTGGTTTAGTTTGGAATAGTGTGATGTCGGTGGCTGGAGGGTGGTTTTTTTTAATTGCAATTGAGTCATTTACTTTAGGTAATAAAGATTTTCGTTTACCTGGCTTAGGCTCTTTTTTAGGTACAGCCGCCAACAAGGGAGATTTTATTGCTATATTTTGGGGCTTGGTAGTGCTAATTGGGGTGATTGTCGCCACTGATTTTTTTGTCTGGCGACCTTTGATTGCTTGGGCAGAAAAATTTAAGTTAGAGATGGTGGAGACAGAAAATGCACCCCAATCGTGGGTATTAGATACGATCAGGCGATCGCCTACTTTACGCGCAATTAGCGAAAAGGTTGTTCAGCCATTACAATCAGCTATAGACGACAGTTTAATTCGCTCATTTCCCGTGCGTCCTGTACCTGTCAATGCTAAAGGTCGTCTGAATCTACCAAATTTTTTCAATTGGATATTTGTAAGTGGTTTTACCTTAATTGTTCTGTGGGGTACTTGGGAAGCTGTACTACTGTTACGGACTTTAGGTTGGGGTGATTGGCTACAGGTAATTAAAGGTGCAGCCTTGACAGCCTTGCGGGTAATCGTTGCTTTAATCTTATCCCTATTGTGGACTGTACCTGTGGGAGTCGCCATAGGACGCAATCGACGGTTAGCGCAAGTATTGCAACCATTGGTACAAATCGCCGCCTCTGTCCCGGCTACAGCTTTATTTCCCGTGCTGCTATTAGGTTTAACCCGTATTGCTGGCGGTTTGCAGATTGGTGCGATCGCGCTGATGATGTTAGGAACAATGTGGTATATCCTATTTAATGTCATTGCTGGGGCGCAGTCTATTCCCTCAGACCTGATTGAAGCCGCTTGGGTATATAAACTGTCCCCTCTACAACGCTGGCAAACTTTAATTTTACCTGCCATTTTTCCCTATTTAATTACAGGCATTATTACTGCTGTTGGTGGTGCTTGGAATGCCAGTATTGTGAGCGAATATGTCACATTTCAAGGGCGAGTAATTAGTACTGATGGATTAGGTGCAACAATTTCTCATGCAACAGCTACAGGCAATTTTTCTCTGCTGTTAGCTTCAACTATCATCATGTCCCTGTTAGTAGTATTAACCAATCGTTTGATTTGGCGACCTCTCTACAATCTTGCTCAAGAAAAATATCAATTATTGGTATGAGTAGGCGGTGCAATTAAAGAGATAGGCTACGGCTGTCATTTGTCACTAGAAAGAATTTTTAGTCTATTTATCGTCAATATTTTGATTTAGTTCCCAGAACTTGCAATTTTTGTTCATAAGTTAAGAAGGAATTGGGAAAAGTAGAGAAATTGTTCATAAAAAGCGATTCTGATTAATAGGGAAGGTGATATTACTTGAATATTCTAGAATTTACTTTATTGGTGTGGCTTGGTTCTACCACTGCCGGGTTTTTAGGAGCATTGACAGGCTTAGGGGGTGGAGTAGTATTAGTTCCCTTATTAACTTTGATTTTTCACGTTAATATTCATTATGCAATTGGTGCTTCTTTAGTATCTGTAATTGCCACATCTTCCGGCGCTGCTTCTGCTTATGTGAAAGAAGGTTATACAAATCTTCGGTTGGGGATGTTTTTGGAAGTTGCAACTACATTTGGTGCGATCGCAGGAGCAATTATTGCCGCCTATACTCCTACTAGAATATTAGCTGTGGTATTTGGCATTATCTTACTTTACAGCGCCTACCTCTCACGTCTACCCCACTCAGAACGACAAGAAAATCAACCTCCTGACCCCTTAGCAACTCGTTTGCGCTTAAATAGCACTTACCCAACACCTGAAGGCGAACAAGCTTATAACGTCCGTGCTGTCAGAACTGGTTTTAGTCTGATGTTTGGTGCAGGTATCCTTTCTGGTTTATTGGGTATTGGTTCCGGCGCACTGAAAGTATTAGCAATGGATCAATTTATGCGGATTCCATTTAAGGTTTCTACCACCACCAGCAATTTTATGATTGGGGTGACAGCCGCCGCTAGTGCCGGAGTTTATTTAAAACGAGGTTATATCGATCCAGGTTTAGCAATGCCCGTAATGTTGGGTGTACTTTTAGGTGCATTGTTAGGAGCAAAAGTATTAGTCAGAGTGAAAGTAGGAATTTTAAGAATTATTTTTAGTATCGTGATTTCGCTTTTAGGAATTCAAATGATTTATAACGGTATAACTGGGGGAATTTAATATGCCAGCCCATAGACAAAACTTTAGCGAAAGGCAATTTGAAATATTAGTTGGCAACCTTTTAAGATATGGCGTAATTATTGCTACTGCTATAGTTTTTATTGGTGGAGTTTTGTACTTAATTCGTCATGGTAGTGAGACTCCTAATTATCAAATTTTTCACGGTGAACCTCCTGCTTTTCGCAGCCCTGGAGCAGTCGCGGAGGCGGCTTTTCTCGGTCGTCGTCGCGGCATCATTCAACTAGGATTACTATTATTAATCCTTACTCCGGTTGCGAGAGTCGGCTTTTCATTATTAGCTTTTATGCGACAGCGAGATACCACCTATATTGTTGTGACCGTAATTGTCTTGATAGGCTTACTCATCAGCTTGAGTGGGAATTAAGGAACTTAGATTAGGCAAGGAGCAGGGGGAGAAATAAAAAATTATGGCGTTGCATAAATGCGGGATGATTTATCGGGCTACCCTAACACGCACAGACGCACAAAGAATAAGGAGTTTTAAATTTCAATACGTTAAATTTCATCCCATAATTCAGCAATACCAAAATTAGATTATCTGAATCTGTAATGAAATACTATAGGGGCGTACAGCTGTACGCCCTGACCATACACTCCTACAACAACACTAGAAGTGATATATTGCAGTTGACCCGACCGAATATCAGCAATGGATTTGCCCACAGGACAACGAAGTCGAGGTGTAGTCCTGAGTCCCACAGGACAAGCAAAACTGCAAAATCGGATACTTCAGCTAGAAATTGAGCGCTATGCCGTTCAAGAATTGGTACGGCGTTCTCAATTAGTTGAAGGACAAGGTTTACACCCAGCCACAATTCGCAAAATTCTACGATGTCAGGGCGTTGATAAAGATTCCATCGCTCTGGTGTTTAAAGCTGTAAATTTACAACTAGAGCTGGAAGACTACACAGGTGCAAGGCGAGTTCTAGAAATCAGCCCAACGGATCAGGATAACAGAGGCACAAGCGAAACACTTCCCGCCTTATCTTCCGACTCAGAACTAAGAACTGAGAATTCAGCACTCCACTCTGATTGGGGTGAAGCTGTTGATGTAACTTTGTTCTGTGGACGTTCGGCAGAAGTGGCGACGCTACAGCAATGGGTACTGAATGATAAGTGTCGGTTAGTGGCGCTTTTAGGTAGCGGTGGGATTGGTAAAACAACATTGGTAACTAAGCTGGCGGAGGAAATTCAAGACCAGTTTGAGTTTTTGGTGTGGCGAAGTTTACGCAATGCGCCTCCTTTATCAGAGTTGCTAGATGATTTACTCAAATTTTTATCTTCACAGCAGGCGGCTGAATTACCAGGAACAACAGCAGGTAGGCTTTCTAAGTTAATAGAATATCTCCGTCAGCATCGCTGTTTGTTGGTTTTAGATAATCTGGAAACTTTGATGCAAGATGGTACTTATGCAGGGAGTTTTCAGCCAGAGTATGAAGGGTATGGCGAATTGCTGCGGCGTGTAGGCGAAGTTTCCCACCGTAGTTGTTTGCTGGTTACTAGTCGCGAAAAGCCTGATGAAATTGCGGCCTTATCTGGAGAAATTTTACCTGTGCGATCGCTCCAATTAACAGGGCTAAATACAGAAGCTCAGGAAATTCTCACAATTAAGGGCTTGTCTGTCTCTGAGCAAGAAAGTCGGCAATTAATAGATTTATACAGTGGAAATCCCCTAGCCTTAAAAATCGTCGCTACTGCAATTAAAGATTTGTTTGCTGGTGATGTTACAGCATTTCTCGCAGCTGGTATTTCTAGTTTCAATAGCATTCGCGCCTTATTAAATCAGCAGTTTGCACGCCTAACTGAAA
Organism: Calothrix sp. NIES-2100; assembly: GCF_002368195.1. GTDB lineage: Bacteria > Cyanobacteriota > Cyanobacteriia > Cyanobacteriales > Nostocaceae > Aulosira. The sequence goes on from NZ_AP018178.1 coordinate 9,819,799, forward strand.
TTGAAAAAAGTGTCATGTACTGGCTAGCAATTAACCGCGAAGGCGCATTGCTGTATGAACTGGAAGATGATATTTATCCGAAGCTACTCAAACACCAACTTTTAGAAGCGGTGGAATCCATACTCCGGCGTTCCTTGATGGAACAAAGCCCGAGCGGGTTTACGCAACAACCTGTGATTATGGAGTATGTAACAGAGAAGTTTGTGGAACAGGTGTCTGCGGAAATTATTACCGGGGCGCACAGCCGTGCTACTTTTCTCATAACCCACGCCTTTCTGAAGGCGACGGCGAAAGATTACATTCGAGATGCACAAATTAGATTAATTGTCAAGCTAGTAATCGCAGAATTGTTGCGGCAATTGGGCAGCAAAAAAGCGATCGCACAACAATTAATGCATATTTTGAATACCCAGCGCGAGCAAGCATCCCTAGAATCTGGCTATTTAGCTGGAAATATCCTCAATTTGTTGCATCATTTAGGTGCTGATTTAACTGATTACGATTTTTCCCATTTACCGATTTGGCAAGCTGACCTGAGAGGCGTAACACTATACCGCGTCAATTTTGCTCATGCAAACTTCTCGAAATCAGTGTTTACGCAAATTTTTGGCAGCGTTTTATCAGCAGCATTTAGCCCAGATGGGGAAATTTTAGCGACGGGTGATGATAATGGTGAGGTGCATCTGTGGCGGATTGCTAATGCTCAATTGCACTTGAGTTTGAAAGGTCATACGCTGCCTGTAAAATCTTTGTGTTTCAGTGATGATGGTCAAACTTTAATTACTCATAGTAAAGACCAGACAATTAAGTTTTGGAATGTGAAGACTGGTCAAGCTGTGAGAACTTTACAACGGTATACTAGCCAAGTTTTGGCGATCGCTTGTACCGCCGCAGGTAATATTCTTGTCATTCGGGGTAGAAATCAAAGCATTAGTTTGTGGGATATGACCACAGGGAAATCTTTAGTAACCCTACAAGAGGAAAGCAATCAAATTCCAGTTGTTGCACTGAGTGCTGATGGCGAACTCTTGGCAACCACGGGTATAGATGAACCCATCAGATTGTGGGATACACAAACCGGAAAATGTCTACAAACTTTATATGGACATCGCCAAGCTATCCAGTGTCTTGCGTTTAGCCCAGGTAATATCTTAGCCAGTGGTAGTGATGACTGTACAGTGAAACTTTGGGACATCAAAACAGCGCAGTGCATTAATACATTACAAGGACACAACCGCCCAGTTTTATCGCTGAGTTTTAGTACAGATGGATTAATGATTGCTAGCAGTAGCGCCGATCAAACTATCAGGTTATGGGATGTTAATACAGGGCAATGTTTGAGGGTTTTGTCAGGTCATGAAAATTGGGTGCGGACAGTAGTATTTAATGCTGATAGTGCAGTGCTTGCCAGTGGTGGAGATGACCAGTTAATCCGGCTATGGGATACAGCTACTGGGCAATGTATGAGGACATTGCAGGGCTATACCAATCAGATAGCAGCTGTTACTTTTACCACTAATCCGCAAATTCTGGCCAGTGGTAGCCATGACCAGTTAATTCGGCTTTGGGATATTGAAACTGGGCAATGTATTAAAACATTAGCTGGGCATACAAATCATATTTTAGCGATCGCATTTCATCCCCTGCCCCCCTTTTTAAGGGGGGTTGGGGGGATCTTAGCCAGTAGTAGTGCTGACCACACCATCAAACTTTGGGATATCGAAACTGGGCAATGTAGTAAAACATTAACAGAACACCAAGAAACAATCTGTTCAGTGGCTTTTAGCCCCAGTGGGCAGTTATTGGCTAGCGGTGGCGCAGATCAAACCGCGAGAATTTGGGATAGTGAAACAGGAGAGTGTATCGATGTTCTCCAAGGACATAATAATGCAGTTTTAGCTGTAGCTTTCAGTCCTGTTGAGCAAATTCTCGCTACTGCTAGTACCGATCAAACCATCAGAATTTGGGATTTGAGAACTGGGGAATGTCTGCAAATTCTTCAAGGACACAGTAATGCAGTTTTAGCTGTGGCTTTCAGTCCCGTTGAGCAAATTCTCGCCACTGCTAGTGCCGATCAAACCATCAGAATTTGGGATTTAAAAACAGGAAAATGTTTAAAAACTCTGCAAGAACATACTAATCAAGTTTTATCGCTAAGTTTCACCCCAGATGGGCAAATTCTTGCTAGTAGCAGTGCCGATCAAACCATCAAACTTTGGGCTGTGAATACAGGTAAATGTCTTAAGACATGGCGCGCGCATACCAGCCAAGTGTTATCTGTAGCTTTTAGCCCAAATGGGCAAACCTTAGCAAGTAGCAGTGCGGATGAAACTTTGCGGCTGTGGAGTGTGAATACTGGTGATTGTCTACAAATTTTGCGAGCAAATAGACCATACGAAAGTCTAAATATTACGGGAATAGCTGGCTTAACAGAGGCAGAACGAGCGACAATCAAAGCACTAGGAGGAATTGAAAACGGGAGTTAAGTCAGCTGATGAGCCAAAATTCCTGGAAGGGTAGACTTTCAAGCCTGGTAAAAAGCGTACCCCTCAGTCGAGTTCTTGTGGTGCCCTTTGTTTTGCAAATCTCCTTGGCGGTAGGATTGACAGGGTATTTATCTTTCCGTAATGGGCAAAGGGCTGTCAATGAGGTAGCTAGCGAGTTACGCCAGGGAATCGCTAACCGAGTAAAACAAGACTTGCAAAATTTTTTAGCTACTCCCCATCAAGTACTGGATGCTAACCAAAATGCCTTGCACTTTGGGCTATTAAATATGCAAGATATCAGTGCTTGGGAACCATATTTAATGCAGCAATTGGAAATTTTTCCGCCTGCTGTCGCCGTTGCTATTAGTAATGAACAGCGAGAACATTTATCGGTAGAAAAGCTAAATAATCATGAATTTTTAGTCAAAAAGTCAGGAAAATTAAGCAATTACAACCTATATTTTTACAAAATTAATAGTAAAGGTCAGCGCACTCAATTACCAGAAGTAGTGAAAAATTTCGATCCGCGATCGCATCCTTTTTATCAAACAGCAGTTAAGCAAGGCAAATTCAGCTTTAGTCACATCTACGCCCCGATTACAGAAAAAACACTACGCATCAGTGCATCTGTACCCATCTACAATTCCCAAGGTAAATTACTGGGTGTTAACAGTACACTGGCGCAAATATCCCAACTTGGTAAGCACTTACAAAACATCAAGGTAGGTAAATCGGGACAGATTTTTATTTTGGAGCGATCGGGACTATTAGTAGCAGCTTCCACAGGGGAACAACCCTTTATACTCAAAGGTGGTCGAACCGTAAGACTAGCCGCATCCCAGAGTAGTAATTCCTTAACTCAAGCTACATCAAAATATTTAGCCAGTAAATTTGGCAACCTGAATCAAATCAATAGTTTACAGGAATTAGAATTTTCTTTCGCAGGTAAACGGCAGTTTCTCGAAATCGAGCCGTTTCACAGTCAAGCCAATATCGACTGGTTAATTGCGGTGGTTGTCCCCGAAGCCGACTTTATGGGGCAAATCAATCGCCATACCCAAATTACTATTCTGCTATGCTTCGGAGCTTTCACATTAGCTACAGCCCTAGGAATTCTCACAACTCGCTGGATTGCTCAACCTGTGCTGCGCTTGAGTCGTGCGGCTCAAGCTTTAGCTGACACAGCCAGCAACGCCGATTTTCCTCATGAGGAAGAATCAACAGTGATCGTCGAAGGAATTACAGAATTAGAAATTTTAGCTCATTCTTTTAACCAGATGTCTCAGCAGTTACGAGCATCTTTTGAAGAATTGGAATTGCGAGTTGAACAGCGAACTCAAGAATTACAGCAGGAAATTCAAGAACGTATCCAAAATGAGCAGCAATTGCGCCAACATAGTCGCGCTTTGGCAGAATTGGCAAATCATAGGGCAATTTCGGAAGGAGATTTGACAACTGCATGTCAACTGATTACAGAGAAAGCCGCCCAAGCTTTAGAAGTAGAACGAGTTAGCATTTGGCTTTATAGTAGCGATCGCACTAAATTACAATGTCTCGACCTCTACGAAAATAGTAAAAATAGACATTCCGCAGGTTTAGAACGCAACCGAGCAAATTATCCTGTATATTTCCAAGCACTCGCCAGCGCCAGAACTTTAACTGTTCATGACACTCGCAACGATCCACGAGTCCAAGAATTTTGGCAGGAATTCCTAGAACCCGAAAACATTGTTTCTTTGATGGATGCGCCGATTTGGGTTGGCGGTGAAGTCGTGGGAATGGTGTTTCACGAACAGGTTGGTATTCAGCGTCAATGGAAACTCAGCGAACAAAACTTTGCTGGGTCAATTACAGACTTTGTCGCCTTAACCTTGGAAGTATGCGATCGCCAACGTGCTGAAGTGGCTTTACGCCAAGCCAAAGAAGCTGCGGAAGTTGCTAACCTTGCCAAAAGTACTTTCTTGGCGAATATGAGCCACGAATTGCGGACTCCCCTCAACGCTATTTTAGGGATTACAGAAGCCCTGCAAGATGAGGTATGCGGGCCGCTAACAGCAGAACAGATAAAGTCATTAAATACACTAGAACGTAGCGGTAAACACTTATTAGAACTGATTAACGATATCCTCGACCTGGCCAAAATTGAATCAGGGAAGATGGAACTAGAATTATCTTCTAGCTCTGTGCGTGGATTGTGTGAATATAGTCTTACCTTTGTCAAACAACAAGCATTCAAGAAAAATATCAAGCTGAATGCGCGAATACCGGAAAATATTGGCGAAATTGTTGTTGATGAACGCCGATTCCGGGAATTACTGATTAATTTGCTCAGTAACGCCGTGAAATTTACTCCCGATGGTGGCGAAGTTTACCTAGAAGTGCAAACCCAAACAGATGCAACCAACAATCAAATTCAGACAATTCAATTTCACGTTGTAGATACTGGGATTGGAATTTCACCGGAAAATTTAGCCAATTTATTTCAACCCTTTGTTCAAGTAGAAAGTTCTTATACTCGGCGTTATGCTGGTACTGGCTTAGGTTTATCTCTAGTAAGGCGGATTGCAGAACTACATGGCGGCAGTATAGCTGTTGAGAGCGAAGTTGGTAAAGGTAGCCGTTTTACAATTACACTTCCGTGGAAAGAGAGTGAGGTACAGAAAATCGCAGAAGTTGAGATGGAGACAGAAGCCGCGACAGAGACGAGAAATCACCCCGCATCTTCTCAACCCTTAATTCTCCTCGCTGAAGACAATGAAGCCAATGTGCTAACTATTACTCAATATTTACAGGCTTACGGCTACCGGATTGTACTAGCCAATAATGGTGTAGAAGCAGTTGCGATCGCCAAAGCACAACGACCAAATTTAATTTTGATGGATGTACAAATGCCAGAAATGGATGGCTTAGAAGCAACTCGCCAAATTCGCGCCGATATTAATATTGCTCAAATCCCGATTATTGCTTTGACTTCCTTTGCCATGCGATCGGATAGAGAACAAATCTTAGCTGTTGGTGTAGATAGCTACATGGCAAAACCTGTAAGTTTGAAGGAGCTAGTTGCAGAAATTGCGAAATATCTTCCAGAAAAACCGGGATGATGGCGAAAACGCTCTGTATCCCTGTTCCAAGTCTGGCGTGTGATTTGCCAAATTTGGAAATCAACTTGCATTGAGAAGGAATGAATTTTTTACGCGATCGCTATACGCTAAGGTTATCCCTAGTTAATCAAGCAGCCTTGTCAAGGGGGTGATAAGTTATGAGCCTAACTGCAATCGATACCGACAAACAACTCTTTTTGGTGATTGACGATCATGAGGCAATTCTTGAAGGTACAGTCCCAGCTTTAAAGCGTACTTACCCAACGGCTGAAATTCTCACGGCGCAGGATGTACAAACTGCCAGGACGCAAATAGAATCTTATCATCCGACACTGGTTGTCATTGACTTAAGCTTACCAGATAAGCCTTATGCCCCTGCTAGCCCGGAAATAGGGATGTATTTTCTCAAGGCTTTAATTGAAAGTAAGTTAGCTCCAAATATTCTGGTACTGAGCACTAATATTAAGCCATTAGTCCAGCTCAAACCGATGATTAATGCTTACGAAGGTGGCTTCGCTGCAATGGACAAATCGTTACCCATCAAGGAAATGGTACGGTTGGTTGATTTGGCGCTGCGAGGTTCTATCTATTTACCACCTCAATTGCGTTCCCGTGCAGAATTTGACCGCAAATGGTTAGAAGTTTTGATGTTAAAGTTTCAGGAAGGGCTAACTGATAAAGCGATCGCCGAACGAATGCAAGTCAGCGATCGCACTATCCGCAATTATTGGATTAGACTTCAAGATGCTTTAGGTGTCTGCGATGAACCCGATAAAGAACTACGAATTCAAATAGAAATTGCTGCCAGAAAACTAGGATTAATTAACTAGCTAACTAAGTCGCTAGAAATCAACCAAACTATATTACTAAACTTAAATAGGCTTGAAATCTTTACCAATGACAAATGACAAATGACAAATGACAAATGACAAACCTAGCCAGTTATCTTTAATTTTGCCGACCTCCTAATGTGGAACACAATCAAGCAGCAAGCGAAAATTTGGCGTACAGCTGCGCTACCTGGATTGGTAGTGATTGGCTGTGTAGCGATCGCGCGGCTAACTGGTTCTGTGCAACTTTTAGAATGGATAGCGTTTGATAACTTTTTGCGCTTGCGTCCAGAGGAAGCAGTAGATCCAGAGATTGTAATTATTGGCATTAACGAAAATGATATTAAATTAGTTGGGCAGTACCCGATCCCTGATCGCAATCTGGCTCAAATGTTAAGTATTATTCAAAGTTACCAACCAAGAGCTATTGGTTTAGATATTTTTCGGGATCTGTCTGTTGGTTCAGATAGAGATGAATTCAGCAGAATTTTGCGAACTAGTTCTAATTTAGTAGGTATTGAAACTTCTAATACTCAATCTATTCTCAGTGTAAAACCACCCCCAGAATTACCCACGAATCGTGTCGCTATTGCTAATGCTATCCTCGATCCAGATGGGAAATTACGGCGCTGTTTGTTAGCAACAAGAGTTGATTCTGGCGAAATTAAATACTCTTTATCCTTGCTTTTAGCCAAAATATACTTGCGATCGCAGGGGATTTCCCTCAAGCATGGTAATCGTGCTGATTATCCGATTTGGTTTGGTAACACTAAATTACCCCGCTTTACTACAAATACTGGTAGCTACGTCGGTGCAAAAGCAGGGGGTAATCAAATATTAATTAATTTTCGCAGTAACCCTCATCCCTTCCCCATAGTCTCGCTCACAGATGTTTTAACAGGTAAAGTTAAACCAGAATTGATGCGCGATCGCATTGTGATTATTGGCATGACTGCCGCTAGCGTCAATGATACATTTATGACATCGGCAACGAAAAATACTGTCCTAACTGATGGCTTAGGTGATACAGAGCAGTATCAATTAATTTATGGGGTAGAGTATCAAGCACACGCTACCAGTCAAATTATCAACGCCGTACTTCACCACAGACCACTATTGCACACATGGCTAGAGGGTTGGGAATATTTCTGGATTTTACTATGGGGATTGCTGGGGATCGCCTTGGGTTTAATACTCCAATCTCCTTGGAAAACGCTTTTTAGTCTAGCTTTGTGCAGTATATGCCTGATGGCAATCTGTTATGGTCTAATAATTCTCAGCTGGTGGGTGCCTATGGTGCCAGCACTATTGGCATTGTGTGCAGCGGGATTAACCACCTCATTTTTTGACCGAGATTCGAGAATTTTGCTCGAACAGCGCAGTTTGACACTCAAGCGTACTTACGATGCTGTTCACAATGGCCCGTTACAAACAATCGCCGCCATGCTGAGAAGTCTGGATGAAGATGTTTCACCCAGTAAATTGCGATCGCAACTACAAGCACTCAATCAGGAATTGCGATCGGTTTACGAGTCGATGAATCAAGAACTTGTCACAGGCGAAAATCGCTATGTGTATACTCCCATTGTGGAATTGCTGTATGAGGTTTATGAGAATACATTAATGCGAGATTTACCAGGGTTTGACTCCATAAAAACTTACATTCCCCCTGATTTCAGACCGCTAAAAGATTGCAACCTTACTGCCGATCAAAAGCAAGGTTTGTGCAGATTTCTAGAAGAAGCATTGTGTAATGTAGGTAAACACGCTATTGGTGCTACTCGTTTGGATGTAGTTTGTACACGCCAAAAAAACTTGTGTAGTCTGCAAATTATTGATAACGGCGTTGGTAACCTCTTATTTAAACATCATCAACATGGACGAGGCACAGATCAGGCCAGAGATTTAGCGAGATCCTTAGGCGGTAGATTTCAACGCCGAACTCACAATCTAGGGGCGCAATACTCGATAGTAGATACTACGCCAACCCAACCCCAAGGAGTCATTTGTGAACTCACATGGCGAGAAATCAAACCTTGGTGGCAATTTCTTGTCCGCAAAAATCCTTTAGCTAAACATAAAATTACCCCTTAACAGCCATGATTCAGCAAATTGTGCAAATTTTACCCAAACTAATGGCTAACAAATTGATCGCGGCTATTTTAGTAGGAATTTCGCTGCTACCTATAGCAGTCATAGCAGAGGATAAAGCACCGCCCGACGACAAAGCGCCCCCTACAGGCAGATCCTCTGGAGGTAGGGGATGCGGGACAACAACACAACCAGCACCCTCAAATGTGCCAGCACTGATTTTACTTGCACCCTCAAGCTACTCTGGAAAAACAATTTCTACTCGTCCCACATTTGCCTGGTTTGTGCGTGATGCGGCTGCTGTGGCAATGGAATTTCGGCTATATGAGCAGGAAAATAATCGCTATAAACTACTTAAAGAAATCAAAGACGACAACTTTAAAACTTTTCCAGGGATTATGCTGCTTTCGCCTTCTAACTCTATCCCAGAATTGACGGTTGGCAAGCGCTATCGTTGGCAAGTTGAACTAGTTTGCGATCCTAGCCGTCCTTCCGGTAATCTCTTTGCAGAGTCGGAAATTGAAGTTGTACCGATCCCAGCAAATTTAAAAAAACAAGTAGAAAGTACAAGCGATCGCCTGACTCAGGCTAAGTTATATGCACAGGCAAATCTTTGGTATGACGCTTTCGGCGAAGCTTTCGCCTCTCCTAGTGATGAAATTGGGTTGAAAGACTTACGAGTATCTTTACTCGATCAAGTTGCTACAGATGATGCTGAGAAAGAGGTGTTACGAGGTAGTGAAATTCATTCTTTGCAACGCTAGATTAATGCGAGTTGGAGGGTAAATTTCTAAATTTTAGATTTTGGATTTTGGATTGGGGAGTTCAAAGGGCGATAGATGTGCGTCTTTACAACCAATTTCCTACAAGAATCAGTGCTGCCCAATAACCAGGATGATTGCGATCGCCTGGATTTTGTTGCAGCCATTTTGTTTGCGCCGATTGCAGTGCTTTGGCTCGGCTCATTCCCTGCTGGAGATTTTGGTAAAATTGGGTAATCAGTTGGGCTGTAGACTCATCATCCACTTGCCACAGAGAAGCGACAACGCTACGTGCGCCAGCTTGCAGAGAAATTCCCGCAATACCCAAAGCATCGCGATCGCTTCCGGCTGCTGTTTCACAAGCTGTAAGTGTGAGTAACTCTAGCGCTTGACCTTGATGAACTTCCCGAATCATCTGATAAAGCTGATTCATCGTCAACTTTTCGTTATACCTATAAGTTTGCATTTTCGAGTTTTCACTTAACTCTCCTTGTTCCCCAATTTGCTTGCCAGTTACTAAATAGGTATCCTGGGAATCAATGCCAAATTTTCCGTGAGTTGCTAAATGAATAATCGGAAATGCATTTTGTGTAAGTTCTGTTTTTAGGCGTTCTAAGCTAAAAGCATCATCAATTAATCCTTGACTCCCTGGAAAAATAGTTGTGATTTTCTCAATTTCTGTTTTGACATAGTTTAATGGTTCAAAAAATATTGGACCCTCAACTACGGAAGGTTTTGTTAAACCAAAACCCAAAACCCGCAGAGACTTTCTATTAAGTTGAGCCGGATCGACTAAGTTGAGACTAAGTGTACTAGCAATAGCATACTGCTCAATTAAAAATTGCTTACCATCATAAAGCGCCGCCATTGGAATAGTCCGGAAAATTCCATCTTGAATGAAGACTAAAGTATCAATCTGTGAATCTTGCAACTGTTCGGCAAAGGGACTGATTAGCCAGTCATAAACTTGCTGGGCTTTTTCTTGATAGCTATTTGCTAAATCTGAGCGCTTTTCTAGTTGTAGACGTAGCTCATTTATAGTTGTAATTACATCCAGGGTTTTGGTATTTACCCAATAAATTTGTGATTGAAATTTTCTATGTTTATTGAGCAAACTGAGGATAATAGCAACTCGATTCCGCAGAATCATAGTACTGATAACAGCAGTTTTTTCATTGATTATTGTTACTGGTTTAGCTATGACTTGTAAAGCACAATCATCACCTAGATAATTTTCTAACTCTGCCAAACGCAAACTATCAAGAGTTTCTAGAGCAGACTCCATCGATTTTGGATGATTTTTATCTTTTGATTCTTGTGCTTGCTCAAGATACAATTGAGTTAATTCACGATATACTGGTTCAACCGTGTCACGAAAATCTAATTGGAAATCGCGCTTGGCGCTGGCTAAATCTCCGCGAATTTCTTTTAAAATTTTCACTGCACTTTCATAGGATGCGATCGCCTCAGTAGTTTTGTTCTGCGCCTGTAAAATCCGCCCAGCTTGCCAATCCCACAAATAGCGGCTTTCTTGCATTCCCGCAATGAATTGGGCTTGTTGCGTCAGTTTCAAGGCTTGCTGATAGTCTTGGCGACATTCATAAATATGTCCCAAACGCCCAAATCCAATGGATGCAGATTGTTTATCTTTAAGACGTTGGGCGATCGCAATTGCTTGCTTAAATAATTCTACAGTTTCCACAGGTATATCTTTACTTACACAGCGATTTGCTAACTCAGGATTAAAAGATGCTGGAGGTAATCTCAGCAATTGATATAAACTGGCAAGCCGAATTGCTGCATAAGCTTTATCGCGAGAATCTGGTATGTTCTGGAATATACTCAGTGCTTGCTGAAGAGCATTGCCTACGGATATATCTGTGCGGCTACGATGATAAGGAATGAATAAATTAAGGAGCGATCGCAGTTCATTCACCTGATCGTTGTATTTCCTTGCAAGACTCAGGCTTTCTTCAAAATAGCTAATAGCTTTACTATCTGATTGACGAGCATTACGAGCAAATTTTGCAATTGCTATTTTATCGGCTGCTTGTTGAGCAAACTCAAGTCGCTGATAGTCTCTTTGTGCGAGGTTGGTGTAAGTATTTCCTAAACCATTCAAGGCCGAAATAACGTAGAGTTGACCTTGATTTTTATCTACTTTTGTCAACAGAATTTTAAAATATTTCAGCGCTGACTCGTAATCACCTTGCAGACGATGGGCATTACCCAAACTACCTAAAGCCGTGACTTCTCCCAGGCTATCTGTATATTTGCGGGCGATGTTCAAAGCACTTTCTGGGCTACAGTTTGGCTCTTGCTGATTTTCCCCACATAATAGCGCGATCGCTTGACGTTGCTGCCCCTGGTTGCTGTATGCTTGCGCCAGTTCGGTGAGTATTCTTCCTTGCTGAAGGCGATCGCCAACTTGTTGATAATAGGTGATAAGTTGATTGAGAATTGCGATCGCTCGTTCAATTTGGCCGACTTGTTGATAACCACGTACCAAATACTTTAAAACTACTACCCTGTCTTCAGATTGAGAATCAGTGCTGATAGCTGCTTCCCATAACGAAATTGCACCAAGAAAATCTCCTGTTTGATAACGCGTTAACCCTTGCTGTATGACTTGTTTCGAGTCAGTCTCTTGGGCGGTAACGACTTCACCCAGTTGCACCTGCCTAAATAAGAGAGAAACCTGACTCAAACACAAGCAAAATGTGAGGCTACTGAGAAATAAAACCTTCAGCAGGTGACGAGTTTGCAAGCCACGGCGTAATACAATCCAGAAATTGAGATACTTTAGCAAAAAGTGATACCAATTCAAGAAATCTTTGCCAAACACCAATTATCTGTTGTCGGGGCGCACTGCTGTACGCCCTGACTGAAAAATCTATCTTTAGTCTGATAAGTTTTGACAATAATTGCCCAATCCGATAGTTTTTTTGTATCAGGTTCAAAAGAACAGATGTGCCTGGGGAAGCAACACCCATGATTGCGAGAAACTATCTTGGCAAGTGGCTAACGGCAACAAGTAGCTTAATTTTGTCTAACTTGTTAGCTATGGGGAAAGTTGCACTATCTCAGGTTATAGCCGATGAAACATTATCAACACAAGAAAGAACGCAAGTATTAGGCGATCGCAATTTTCAAATTGATGGGGGTGCAATTCGCGGCAGTAATCTATTTCATAGTTTCCGGGAGTTTTCTGTACCTACAAGTGGGGAAGTCTATTTTAATAATGCCGCGAATATCGAAAATATTTTTAGTCGAGTTACAGGCAGATCCATATCTAACATTGATGGCGTAATTCGAGCTAATGGTACAGCAAATCTATTTTTAATTAATCCCAATGGCATTATTTTTGGTGCTAATGCCCGCTTAAATATTGGTGGCTCATTTTTAGCCAGTACAGCTGATAGTATCAACTTTGCTGATGGCGTGAAGTTTAGCGCCACCAATCCCCAAACAGAACCGTTATTAACAATCAATGTTCCTATTGGCTTGCAATTTGGGCAAAATTCAGGAAGTATTACTGTACAAGGTACAGGCTACGATTTATCTGTTCAAGAGCCAATCCGATCGCTAACAATTAGAGGTAATGCTGTCACAGGCTTGCAGGTATTACCTGGGGAAAGTTTGGTATTGCTTGGGGGTAATGTAAATATACAGGGTGGTACGCTGAAAGCCGAGCAAGGACGCATTGAGTTAGGGAGTGTAGGTGATGGACAACAGGTTATATTCAGTTTTATTCCTCAAGGCTTTGCTCTCAACTATCAAGGTGTAAAACTTTTCGGGGATATAAGTTTATCTCAGCAGGCTTTAGCTGATGCTAGTGGCGGCGGTTTCATTCAGGTGCAAGGAAATCAGATATCTTTAACTGATGCCTCACAGATTTTGATTCAAAACCAAGGTGAACAGCCAAGGGGAAGCATTAACGTCAATGCTGCTCAATCTTTATCTATGAGTTCCACAAGCCCAGATGGTAGGCTGCGTAGTGGTTTGGATGCTCAAACTGTGGGAAGTGGAGCAGGTGCACATATCGCCATTTCTACACAGCAGTTAATTGTTCAGGGTGGTGCAGCCGTCAGCGCCCGTTCCTTTGGCAGTGGTAAGGCAGGCAGTGTGACTGTGGATGCTGCTGATTCAGTGCAAATATTGGGATTCTCGCCCTTTGATTTGTTGCGAACCAGTAGCATTGGTACTGTTGCCCTAAGTTCTGGGGATGCGGGCGATATTAGCCTGTCAACGAGGCAATTAACTGTGCAAGATGGCGGCTCTGTAGCAGTTTCGACTTTAGGAAGTGGTGACGCAGGAGAGTTAACAATTAATGCTCTAGATTCAGTAGAATTACTAGGAGTGAGAGATATTTTCCAGTTTAGTAGTTTGTCTGCTCCCACTCTGGGTTCTGGCAATGGCGGGAAAATCACCATCAATACAGCAAGGCTGATATTGCAAAATGGAGGCACTGTTAATTCTTCTACTGTAGCTACTGGTAATGGCGGCAGTGTGTCGATTAATGCTCAAGAATCTGTAGCGATCGCAGGTACAGGTTTAAACTCTGGACTTCCTAGTAGTGTGCGTGCATCTGCTCCAATTCCCAATGAGCAACTAAGACAGGCTTATCAACTATCGCCAGTGCCTAGCGGTTCTTCTGGGAATGTTACCATTAATACCCAAAATTTGAGCGTAACAAATGGTGGCAGCATCGAAGTTAGCAATCAAGGGCTAGGCAATGCAGGAAATCTCCAAATTAATGCCCAATCTATTTTTCTAGACACTAACGGGGCAATTACATCAGCAACCGCATCTGGTGAAGGGGGCAATATTCAACTTCAGGTGAGGGATTTGCTGTTAATGCGCCGTAACAGTGAAATTACTGCCTCAGCTAGCGGCACTGGCAATGGTGGCAACATCAATATTAATACTCCCTTACTCGTCGCCGTTCCTCAAGAAAATAGCGATATTAGCGCCAATTCTGTGAATGCTCGCGGCGGCAATGTCAATATTAATACCAATGGCATTTTTGGCTTTCAATCCACCTTACAAAATACCTTCTTAAGTAACATCAGCGCCACAGGCGGAAATTCTACCTTAAATGGTACTGTGCAAATCAATGTTGAAAATATTACCCCCAATAATGGATTAGTGGAATTTCTTCCTATTTTGGCAGATACCAATGCACTGATTGCTAATAGCTGCATAATCCGCAATCCTCGCCAAAGCAGATTTATTATTACGGGTTCTGGAGGCTTACCAACTTTACCTGATGATTTGGCTAACTCTCCTTTTCCCACTTATGAGTTAGTCCCCACCACGAGAAATTCCCAAAACAACACTTCCCTACAGCAAATAGAACCTCTATCTGAGCCTGATGGAATTTATCAATTATCAAATGGAGAAATTGTCTTAGGGCGCTCCTGTGCCAAATCTTGAAATTTAGGTTTCCGAACTTGGAAAGCAATTTGCGTGACAAGTCGATGTATTCATCATAGCGATCGCTCTAAACTATAAATCAAGCCGCCAAGGAAAAGCACAGCTACAAGATTTCAATGAACTCAAGAATTTAAATATTCATCAACTGGATTACAAGGAGCGATCGCCATGATGAAACTTGTTAGTCTACAAAAACTAGTTAATAAATGGATTGATGCCATAGAGTTTCACAATCCTTATGTGGCACAATTCTTATGTCAAATAATCCCGGCTCGTTGCCCTTTTGAGCAAGAAATTAAACTTTTTCGCTACAGCTTATTTCGCATTCCATCCCTGTGTAAACTCAACCCCATTTACGAGCAATTGGTTAGCCTTCGCTTCAAAGCTTTATCCTATCTTGCTAATGAATGTGGTGAGGATGTCACCCGATATTGTTGATTGAAAAATTGTATTTCATTTGAGATGAGGCTGCTTTCATCTTCCATATTCTACAAATAAATTCGCAAATTAAATAGGAGTGCTAGAGGTTTATGTCTACTACAAAAACAACCCGCAAGCGTGGTGTCATTTTATCTGCCCAAGGTTGGGATAAGTTTCAGAAATTTAAACGCAAATTTGAGTGCCAAGATAATAATGGTAGCCGCTACACTTTAGAGGAACTGAGCGATCGCACTAATCTATCGTTGCATACCATGTCCCGCATTATCGGCAGGGTAGAAGGAGTAGACAAAATCTCGCTAGAATACTGCTTTCGCGCTTTCGGCTTAGAGTTAGACAAAAATGATTATACCCGACCTGGCAAAACTGAAACAGTTGATTGGGGCGAAGCAATAGACGTTTCTACATTCAATGGACGTAATGAAGAATTAGAGCAGTTGCAACAGTGGGTATTAAAAGAACGCTGTCGCTCAATTGCAATCGTGGGAATGGGTGGAATTGGGAAGACTAGTATTGCAGTGAAGTTTGCTCAACAAGTTCAGCATGAGTTTGATTATATAATTTGGCGATCGCTCTCTCAGGCTCCCGCTGTTGAGACTCTCATAGCTGATTTGGTCTATTTGTTATCAAATCAGCAGGAAAATCAAGGTGATATTGTCAAACTTCTACATTATCTGCGGAATTATCGGTGTTTATTAATTTTAGATAAGATGGAATCGGTTTTAGATGCCGATTGTGCTGGTAATTATCGCTGCGGTTATGAGGGATATGGGGAATTACTGCGGCTAGTGGGAGAAACTACACATAAAAGCTGTTTAATTTTAACAAGTCGTGAAAAACCAGCCGAAATCGCCGCCGCTGAAGGAACTGAATTATCTGTACGTTCCTTAAAATTAGGTGGTTCTCCAGAAGCAGCTTTAGCTTTGCTTGAGTCAAAAGGACTCGTAGGAACTAAAGAGCAAAAGCAAGAATTATGCGATCGCTATGGTAAAAACCCGCAGATATTAAAAATCGCCGCCGCTTCCATTTGTGATTTATTTGACGGCGACATTGGTGAATTTCTCCAGCAAAACACCTTAATTTTCAATGGTATTCGTCGCCTATTAGATGAGCAATTCCATCGCCTCTCAGACTGGGAACAGTCCATTATGTACTGGCTAGCAATTAATCGGGAATGGACAAGCATCGCAGACTTACGCAACGATATTATCCCCGCTATTACCAATGCAGACTTATTAGCAGCCTTAGAAGGATTAAATAGGCGATCGCTAATTGAAAAAGCTAGCTGGCGTGAAGAATCTAGACTAATTGCAACGCAGTCTAGCCGCTATACTCTACAGCCATTACTTATGGAGTATGTCACAGAACAACTTACTAAACAAATTACAACTGAATTAAAAACTAAAAAGCTGTCTTTTTTGATTCGCTATGCTTTGATAAAAACCACAGCCGCAGGCATTAAGTTAATTTTACAGCCCATTGCTGACTTCCTGAATACTAATTTTCATTCGGAAAAAGAAATCGCACAGCAAATTCAGCAAATCTGGGAATTACTGCACACTGAAAATTTCAGGTTATCTGGTTATGGTGTTAGCAACTTAATTCATCTTTGCCATCACCTCCAACTAGATATCACATCTTATGAATTTGCAAATTTGAATATTCAGCAAGCTTCTAAAACCAAGAAAAATTTGCGTCGTGTAAATTTTCTCTACCTTAACCAAGTGAAAGCCGTGTAAATGAATTTTAGAATTTGCAGTTTGAATTGTTTCTCTATCAATGACTATAGTTTTGAAAAGCTATAACAAATATCTAAAATTCGGCAAAATACACAACCCTATAAATCTACCTCAGATTTGGTTTTTAATTACGAACTACAAATTACAAATTTGTATTACCCCTCATGGAAGAATCAAATCAAAACAACTTTATCTATTCCTGGAAACGCTATCACGGTCACTTTAAGCCAGAAGCTTTAGTATTTAACGCTAACCTTCAAGAATTTGCAACCAGAGTTAGCTATATCTGTAATTTGCAAACTAATGGTAAGCTCTCACCAGACAATGCTTACCAGCAAATTAATGCTCTATGGGAACAGTTGGAGCGTAGCCATTCTTTACTAGGAATTGACAAAGATATATAGCTATCCTAATTTTTTTCTTGTAGGGGCATACAGCTATGTGCCCCTACAATTTTATTCACTTGTGCCTCTATATTATGACCTACGCATTAACAACAAATACCAAATATGATTCTAGAAAAATATGCTTAATGTAGGGGTTTGGCAGTGCTAAACTCTCTTTATTGTGATTCTATTTACCATCAAATAATTGATTAATCAAAACCTGAAACTCCCAAATTTGCAAAATACATAAGCCCTATACATAACCTTCTAAAATATTACCATTGGGCTGAATAATCTTCCTGTTGCAAACCAAATAACTGTCGCCGTCTCCAAGCATATTGCAAAATATTAACGCCTAATTCTTGTGCCGTGCGAATGACAACTCTAGATAAAGTTAAATCTTGATCCGCACCCCAAGCAGATGCTAAATCGCCAACCACTAAAATAATTCCTCCTCCGATGGAAACTTGAATAACTTGCTGCTGAATCATCGGTAAAGCCGCAAATAAAAAAGGCTTTGTTCTCAGAGGATGATTACGCCGCAATTCTTCTAGAGGCTTTAAAGGATAATCTAACTGTTGAGCTAAAATTTGAATACTTTCAATTAAAGCTGTAGCATCATTTGGTGCATCAACTAAAAGTACTCCACCTTTATCTAAATAAATTTTTAAAGCTTCAAATTCACGACTATTAAGTGAGATGGCTTCTTTACCAGTGAGATAAAGTAAGTCATGGTCTTGAATATTTTCTTCTAAAGATACCTGACCTACATCATCAGCACCTCGCAATGAGGGATGGAGAACTTCTACAGCTTGTAACAAATATGCGAGATTGAAAAAAGTACGCGCATACTCAGGATCTTTGTGACTTACCAAAGCCATACGTACAATTGCTTGTGGTCGAGATTGAGCTTGAATGCGATAACGCAAATCTAAGTTGTTATAACCTGGGAAAAAAACATCAGTTGGTAAAGTAATAGAAACTGGGCCTGGTTGTAAAAATATCCGACAAAGTTCTATTTCTGTAGGTTCTGGTCGTTGGCGCTTTTCATCTATCCGAAAAGTTTCTTCAACAAAATCATTATTTTGCTCATCACGACGCAGTTGCTCAGGATCTACATAACTAACTACAAGATAAATCATCACAGGTTCGGAATCAGGTACTTCTGTTGCGATCCGAAAAGGGATGGTATTGGGAACAACAATCACATTACCAGCCAAATCAATCGCAATACCTGGTTGAATTTCTACCCAACGATGATCGCGATATTCAGCTTTTACTGAAGATGGTGCAGGAATTGCTCGAACACCTAAGCCGCAAACAATACCAGGTTGATTTAACGATTGATAGTGAGCATTTTGCCGTTGACGATGGTATTCATGGGCGCGCCGCCAGCGATCGGCTGTAATTAATAAGCCATCTAAAGCCTGAAGGCGATTTAATGGTTGAATAGGTGGTGTAGGAAAGGGGTGAGTCACGTCGCTTCGCTCCGAATTCAAAATTTTAAAAAATAAAAATTAAAATAATAATTCATTGAAATTATTATTTTTGCTCTGAATTTAAAATAAATAATTCATAGGTGCTAAATGCTGGTTTTTCTTGCTCAATAATTCGTCTTACTAAAGTTTCATCTATGCTTTTGGAACTGTGGGAACGCAAACGTACAGTAAAGTGATAAGGCTGTCCTCCTCCTAACACGGCATCTTCTCCTAATTTGGCTGAATCTAATATAAAACCTCGACTAAAAGGTTCTGTGATACTAATATGTTTCTCAGCTTCTTGAGGTAAATGTTCATCTAAAGGTAAACCTGTATAAAGATGTAAATAAAGACGTAGACCCTTACGAGTTCCCCGCCAGCGATAAAGTTCTATAGCACGGCGAATTAAGTGACGCTGTTGATTTATATCCCATACAGGATCTATAGGCCAAGCTACCCAATGCGCCAGAAAAGGCAATAAGGCGCGCGGTGCTGTCAAGGAGTCTAGATTAGCCCACATGACATTAAAAGTTTCAATTACTGGCTCAATAGCTTCTTCAAATATTTTGATAAAGCGGCCAATAAAGTCCACTTCACGATAGAGGATTGGTAAAAAACTTATGTACCGACTACTAGGGCGAATGTATAAATTAAACTCTTCATCTTGGATTTTTTCTTGCTCTGTTTCTGGGTCAATATATACATAAATTCGGCTACGAAAGTTAAGATTCAATCGGTCTTTGCTACTTGGATTGAGAGCTTGTTGGTCTTCAAAATAATTAGCTGGAACAGAAAAATACAATACGGCATCCATTTGCGCTCCAGGTGCAATCTCACTGTCTTCAGTGACAACTTGACACCATTCACTAGGAAAATCACCTTCAACTTTTAAAATCAGTTTTAAAGTTCGTCGTGCTAGGTTTTTAACTTGCACAACTATTTCACTCGGTTCTCCAGGATTTACAAGTAAGCTCTTTTCAGCAATAGATTCTGTGGCTATACCATTTAAATTTAGCCAAGCTGAGTCTTGAACAGGTAAAGCTTCAGGAATTTGCATAGGAGTTAGTTGAATACTAACCAGAGGGGTGTTAGAGCGAGTTTGCAGCATAACATTGAATTAATTCGTAATTCGTAGTTCGTAATTTGTAATTAAAAAATTCAAATTAATTAGAGTTTTGAGATTTTTAGCTTGAAAGGAATTGCAGCAATTAAATTATTTAATTGTGAGAGAGAAAACGATAATCAGATTCTTCCTCCTCTGCTTACACAGCCATGAGAACGTGAATCTCTAGCTTCAAGTAGAGAGCAGGGTGATATCATGACCTGAACGTAGATTATGGTTAGCCCAAGAACAAACTAAACCTTGCGGCCCAGGGTCAATAAAAGGTTCTGACTCTTTTTGGCGTACCCAAGTTTGACCTTGCTTGTGTAGTGCAAATAACAAGACTGGGCCTAAATAACGCACACCTGGGGTTTGTTGAAGTAATGCAATGATATCTGAAGGATAAACTGGTCGCCCAAAGGGCCAGCCTTTACCTTCTGGCCCTCCTGTTAAGGGATTGAGATAGCGATATAAAGCAACGCGCAGGTTAAATAGAATATCCTGTTGAGCGCTGGGATGGTTGTAAGCTGGTTCAAGTGCAACTTGCGCTCTGACGGAAACGCCAATATATTCCGGTTCGCTCAGTAGTACTTGTACTCCTAACAAACGCCTATCATCTAAATAGTGCAAGATTTTTTGTTTGAGTGCATTTTCCAGAACAAACTGTTCTGGTGCTATCCCCAGGCCTTGAGCAATACCTACGCCTGGTTGCGCCAACGCATCAATATTGGCCTCTGGTACAACCATTAAACGTACTGTCCCAGCGGCGCGAGAAGAATCTGGTGGTAAGCAACGAACACGAGCGATCGCTCCGGAGCTAGCTTGTAAAGTCAAGTTTTCAAAGTCTTCAATGGTGACAGCGCGATCGCGAGTTCGTAAGATTTGCGGCGCTCTTAAAACTGCTTCTTCTAATGTTTCTGCATCCGCACCATTGTGCGCGGCTCGATGGTTAGTCACCCTAGTCACATAGGGAATGGCAGTCCTGAGAAATCTGAGCGTACCACTTTGAACATTACCTTTTCGACCACCACCAATGCGATAGGCAACTATCTTAATTTCTGCTCCAGGTGGCGGAACTGCTCCATACTGGCTCTCTGGCGATGGCTCAAGCTCTAGATTTGTATATGCTAGCCAATCTTCTCGCGTTGGCTGTTGTATTCTTGAGCGCATCTGTGTTTGGCGTTTGAGAGCGTCAGGTTCGCGAATTAATGGGCCAAATTGGATTTTACCAGTGAGTGAATCAATGGTGTAGTGAGGGTCATTCAGGCTAGAATCTGCAAAATCTCTCACTTCTTGCCATTTTTGCGGCAAGCCATTAGGAGGAGTCACTACAATATACTCATCTTCTTGACGGCCTAAAATTGGCGCAGTTTGGAGTTGAAAAGTTTGCCCTGGTTTGCCGTTACTAATTCCCAAACGTTCATTGCGGATAATAATACTGTGGCTAGCACTCACAGTCCCACCAATAGCCCCTACAGATAAACCAATAATCCGGGGAGAATAGGTGTAACCAGGTTGATTGCTCTCTGGAGTTGTTAACACGCACCGCAACCAACGTCCTCGGTAGGTGGTAAAGCTGCTTACAGGCCAGCTTTGCGGAAGATGCAAAACTATATCTGCGCCTTGAGCCGGATTGCGGCCTTGTTGAGCAATTTCATAAAAACTGAAACCGCGAGTTTCATCATCTGTTTCTTGCAGCAGTACAGATTCCCAGGATTCACCATTCCAAGCTTCCCAGCGCCGAGGCGGTCGATTAGGGTTAATCCCAGTAGATGTTGCAGCAGCGCCTCTAAAAGTAATTCGCAAAACATTTCCTTCTAAAGACTCTTCTGGATTTAATACCAAATAAAAGCAGTTTCCTGGTTTGGGTTGCTCCTCAAATAGTAGTTGTTCCCGACCTTCCCAATTACCATTCGATTGACGAGTCCACTGACTAGTGACGCGATCGCGCAAAGTCTGAGGATGATCTTCCTGAATTTGAGAGGTTAAAAAGTTCCGCAGACTTGGTTTACCAATCACCAAAGGGCGATCGCTAGTAAAGACAATGGCTTCACTTGTCTCGGTTCGCTCTGTTGCTACTTCCACTCCTGCTGGAATTGTATAACTTTCCTCTAAATCGCTACTCAAGTAAAAAGTCAAATCTGTCTGGGCTGGCGCTGGAGGTTGAAGACGAATGCCTAGTAATTCCAGAAAAGCTACGTAATTTTTCTGGGGAACTCGGTTAAATCTGAACAACATTTGATCGGTTAACCAAGCAAATAGTTCAATGAGCGTAATCCCAGGATCACTAAGATTGTGGTCAGTCCACTCTGGACAGTAGCGTGGGATTCGCAAAATGCACTCTTCCACCAACTCATCAAAAGTGCGATCGTCTAAGTTAGAGGAAGGTAATTTCGGTAGAAAGTCAAATTCCACAATTACTCCACCATTGAATTTAAGTAAAAAGGATACACAAAGCTATAAATATCAGGAGCTTCTTTGAGACGGTAATTAATGATGATATCTACTCGACCTCTTATAGGATCTGGGTCAGTTTGAACTTCATCAATAATGATGCGTGGTTCCCATCTTTGTAACGCTTCTAAAACATATAAACGCATCTGAATTAAAGTATCCGTATTCATAGGTGCAAAGGCTAATTCTGATAAGCGTGACCCAAAATTAGGGCGATATAGCCGTTCACCTAAACCTGTACGTAATATAATCCAAATAGATTCTCTAACCTTTTGAGCTTCAGCACTTATCTGTATTCCACCTTGCACATTTGGGCGTAATGGAAAAGCCCAACCTCTGCCTAAATAATCTCTTTGCTGACTATTAACCATATTGGCTTTGAGCATTGACGCTAGAGCTAAATATATCTGCCAGTTTCCTAATGTTGCCTTTATTTCTTCGCATCTTGACTATTATTTATGATTGAACTTGCCATTTGTAAATGCTCTTCAACTGTTGTTATAGTCTGTTTAGCCCAGGTTTTTAAATCAGAATCTTGACCTTCTTGAATCTCCTGCTCAAATAAAGATTTAGTTGCTTTGTGAGCTTGAAGCATTTGATTCATATATTTTTGATCAAAATTTGTACCAGAAAGCTGAGATAAGTCTTTGATTAAAGCCTTATCTTGATTATTGATACCTTCAGGAAATTTAATTCCCTTTTTCGATGCAAACTGTTTGAGGTAATTGTATGCTTGGGTATGGTCATTAATCATACGTTGCGCGAATTGTTTTACCTCATTTTGAGACGATTTTTGCAATGCTAGTTTTGCAAGTTCTACTTCTATTAAATTACCTTGAGCTACTTTAGTGACAAACTGTTGATCAAAGGAATTAAGGGCATATTGCTGACTATTTCGGGTATGTATACTTGTCCCAGGCGTACTGAGAACTCTAGTATTGTTAATACCTACTATTAAGATTGCACTACAAGCTGCAAGAAATGTTAACCTTCCTAACTGAGTAGGTTTAGTAAAATTTGACATATATATTTCTCCTTGATTGTAGTAATTTGAATGAGCTTTATTGAAAGCGGCAGGAAACTCCATCCCCTTGTGGGTGTAGTTTTTCATTTGAACCTAATATCAGACTACTGGTGCGCCATTGGCAGTTACTAAGCCTTCCATAGAAATTGATGCAGCAGCCATATTAATCTCTGTTGCTTCCATAGTGATGCTAAAAGCAGATACGTTAATATCCGCCGTAGCTTCTATACTCACAGCACCTGCTGCGCTAATATTTACATCCGCCCCTGCTTGAATATTAATTACACCAGTGGTTTGCAGAGAGATAATCATTCCTTCATCATTAAGAGTCAAATTCTGACCAAAGGTGGTTTGAACTTCGATAGATTGTTGAGGCTTATCATTTAAATTAACTTGGTGACCACCAGAAGTTGTAATTGTGATTGCTTTTGCAGTCATCACATCATTCATCCGCATTTTATGACCGCCAGATGTTTCAATTTCTATAAACTGGTCTTCTGGGGTACTATCTTGATCGTTCAAGCGTATATAATGCCCACCTGCTGTATAGATATAAATGCCATCATTTCTATTATTTTCGTTACTACCGCCTCGATCATCTTCTACAAATTCAATAGTGTGACCTGTACGAGTTCTAATTGCTCGTAACCGGACTTTACCTTTGTTAATTGTGTCTTCAATTTTTTCGGGTGTTTTATCTTTACCATTCCAAACACCTCCAATAATAAAAGGTCTATGAATATTGCCGTGTTCAAAACCTACTAAAACTTCGTCATCGATTTCGGGTAAACAATAAAATCCTCGATTATTTGCAGCCCCCAAACCTACTACTCTAGCCCAATAACTGCTATGTTCTTCTGTCAGAGTAGGAAATTTCACTTTGATTCTACCCATACCTTGCGGGTCGTGATTATCAGTCACAATACCCACTAAAAAAGTTTGCCCCGGCTGTAAATGTGTTGGTGGTGATAAAATTTGGAACATACTGCCATCACGTAGCCCTCGTACAATAAATTCCGTGGTGTAAACCAGGTTTTTATAGGTATGGCGTGTTTCAGTGATATGATATGCCCCATTGTAGCGATCGCCCATTCCCTCCAGTTGAATTACCTTACCAGCGCGAATCTCTGGATTGCCATTAGCTTTGCCATCTGCTTGTACAAACTCTCCTCCTAGCTCATTACACAGAGCTTGCGCTATCATCTCTGCGTCTTTAGCGTTGTAAACGGGTTGGTCTACAACAATCATTTTGGGCGGCTGATTACTCAAATTAAAATCAGTACTTGTGCTACTTCCTTGACCACTACCAGTTTCAGTAATTACTTTTTCAGTGCTAGCCGTTGAGGTAATAAGTTTTTTTTGCGTATAGTCCCAACAGCGTACTTCTACATTATTTACTTGTTGAGCAGTAGTAACACGAGGATAAAAGCTATTAATATCAATCAACCATTTTAGGTTTAAATAAGCATCTTTCTCTGGTTTATGAAAGTTGAGTTTATTATCTTGAACATAGAATAAGAAACCTATAAGGGCTGCTCGTTTTTGCAAGAATTCCATATTGGTTTGGTTTTCTTGAAAAATATATTCGTGAGTTTCGCCACTTTCTTCTACTTTACCAAGCTGTATATTTACTTCCGATGCTATTTTACGAACAATATCGCTGTCGGTTTGGTTTAAAAATGAGCGATTATAGCGACCACGATGTAACCTATGAGAAACATCATATCCCCGAACCAGAATATGAGCATCGGATGTTTCTTGAAAATACGCTTCAACTGCTGTAATTTCAGACTCAATTAAATATTGTTTTTCATAAATATTGAAGTCTTTATCTAAAGTCGTACTGCAAGAAAAACCTAATTTTACTTTATCACCAATTTTAAAATAATTATCATAACGCCAAGGAGAATTTCCTTTACTACCTGACAAATAAGCATTATTTATTAACAATGTAAACATTGAAGGTAAATGTAGGCTTTCTTCTACTGTTGCCTCCAAGACATCATTTATTAATTCTTGGGGAGCATCTGTACCATTAATTTGTAGCTGTAACTGAGAAAGATAAAGTCCAGGTTTTTGTTGAGTAGGCATAAATATAATTGAAGATTTAAAAAATTGATCGTTTATTCTATGGGTGCTAAATTTTGAGATTGTCCTGTTGTGCGATAGTCACCTGCAGAAGCAGTTTGCTCCATGACACTGGGTGGATCGGATGGATCAACTTCTAGTAAATCTAAATCTACTAATGCTCGCAAAGGTGTACCATCGCTGCGAAACATTGTGAATGTATAAGATAGCCTCGTAATCACGCAATGAAAATATTTTTCTTGCCACTGCAAATAATAAACAGGTGGACGTTCATTAGCAGTAGAGATAGGACTTACGCCTTTTCTTAGTAAGTCAATATAATAATTGAGTGATTTTTGTCCTTTTTGACTCAAGTTTTTAGTTTCATAAGTATCAAATATCAGGTTATGAAGTTCTAATGTGAAAGGTTTCAGCCCTGCAAAATAAACTTTAGGTAATAGTAATGTTCCGCGATTACCAGTTTGGTATTCCCAATTATTATCTCTAGAAAAACGAAGCTCTTTTGGATTGAACATAAATTCAATCGTATTGGTATTATCATCAACACATACTAGCTTGGCTTTAACCAGATTATTTTGTGTTTGATTTTTTTGCTTTTGAGTGTTGACCATTGAATGACTTATCCTATGTGAAATTTATACAAAATTACCAAGGTAATCGTCCAGATAAAATACCATGACGCTCTTGCTCATTCTCTAAACGGCGACGCAATAATTGATATACATCACGAGCAAGCTTTTCAAATTCTACCGAGTTAGTCTCACTTGATTGATTCAATTGAGAGGAATTTCTTTCTATAGTTTCAGTTATTGTAGTCTTGTCAGTAACTACGGCTTCTTTATCTTTAGCAAAACTTTTAGGCTGAATTAAATTGCTAGCAGTATCTATATGTGCTTTTGATTTTGTATAAGCAGGTGGCTGCTGTCGTCGTAATGCTTCATTACTCGAAATATCAGGATTAAAATTATTAGAAACTCTAGTAATTTTCTCACTACTCATGAATTCTTCACTACTCGACCATTGAGCAGATTGAGTATTTGGTTTAAATGATGTATTGGCGGTAGAAACTGGCTTCCGAAAAATTAAAGGAGTCGATGAATAATGAGTTGAATTTTTAGTCTGCTTATTTGCTTGATTTTCATAAGTTTTTAATTGTAAAGTACTTAAAGTGATAAGGTGATGATTTGCTGTTTCTTTCCCTAAAGAAGAAGACACCAAATAACCCAATGGTTTGATTTTAGTAGTATCTAAACTTTGTCGTTGTACTGCACTATCTGTTGCAGTCTTAACTTGAGCAAAAGTGCCTACTGCGTTAACATTATTTGTTGATAAATCTGGTATAGTACCGTTATTATTGATGTGCTTCAGCAAGTTGAGGTTTTTCTGTGCATCTTTAGCATTAATCACAAACTCACCAGGAGTAAGCATAGCAGGTACAGTATCCGAGGGCGCTATTTGCTGGTGATTTATACTATTAGAAGCTGTGACTTGTCCACCAATAGCATACCCTTTAGGTGGGAGTGGATTGTCAAAGATACTGTCTTTTTCTACTTCTGTCTGATAAGATTCTTTCGCAATTTTTGTAGTATTCTCAATTGTTATATTATTTGGACTTTGGACAACTAGATAATTATTCGCTCTAACATCTGACTGCTTCATTACAATCTCAGGCGATACTGATTGTTGTGTTGTACTAGCTTGGGTGTTATGCGATGATATATCACTAGTGCGATCGCTCTTCATCTCCTGCTGTTGATCAACATTAACTATCGGTGATACTGGCTGTTGTGATGATGTTTCAATGGTGCGATCGCTCCTTATCTCCTGCGGCTGAGAAAAGTTGTCTATCGATGGCGCTGTATTAGCTTGAGTATTCTGTGATGATGTTTCAGGAGTGCGATCGCTCCTCAAATCCTGCGCCTGAGAAACATTGTCTATCGATTGTGCTGTATTAGCTTGCGTATTCTGTGATGATGTTTCAGGAGTGCGATCGCTCTTGAACTCCTGTTGTTGATCAACATTAGCTATCGGCGATACTGGCTGTTGTGATGATGTTTCAATGGTGCGATCGCTCCTCAATTGCTGAAACTCAGAGACATTGACTATCGGTGGCGCTGTATCAGCTTGCTTGTTCTGTGATGATGTTTCAATGGTGCGATCGCTCCTCAAATCCTGTGCCTGAGAAAAGTTGTCTATCGATGGCGCTGTATTAGCTTGCTTGTTCTGTGATGATGTTTCAATGGTGCGATCGCTCCCCAAATTCTCCGCCTGAGAAAAGTTGTCTATCGGTGATGCTGTATTAGCTTGCGTGTTTTGTGATGATGGTTCAACAGTGCGGTCGCTCCTCAAATCCTGCGGCTGAGAAAAGTTGTCTATCGATGGCGCTGTATTAGCTTGAGTATTCTGTGATGATGGTTCAACAGTGCGATCGCTCTTGAACTCCTGTTGTTGATCAACATTAGCTATCGGCAATACTGGCTGTTGTGATGATGTTTCAATGGTGCGATCGCTCCTTATCTCCTGCGGCTGAGAAAAGTTGTCTATCGATGGCGCTGTATTAGCTTGAGTATTCTGTGATGATGTTTCAGGAGTGCGATCGCTCCTCAAATCCTGCGCCTGAGAAACATTGTCTATCGATTGTGCTGTATTAGCTTGCGTATTTTGTGATGATGTTTCAGGAGTGCGATCGCTCCCCAAATCCTGTGCCTGAGAAAAGTTGTCTATCGGTGGCGCTGTATTAGCTTGCGTGTTCTGTGATGATGGTTCACTAGTGCGATCGCTCCCCAAATCCTGTGCCTGAGAAAAGTTGTCTATCGGTGGCGCTGTATTAGCTTGCGTGTTCTGTGATGATGGTTCACTAGTGCGATCGCTCCCCAAATCCTGCGGCTGAGAAATATTGACTGTAAGTGTATCAGCTTGAGTATTCTGTGATGATGGTTCACTAGTGCGATCGCTCCTCAAATCCTGCGGCTGAGAAATATTGACTGTAAGTGTATCAGCTTGAGTATTCTGTGATGATGGTTCACTAGTGCGATCGCTCCTCAAATCCTGTGCCTGAGAAAAGTTGTCTATCGATGGCGCTGTATTAGCTTGCTTGTTCTGTGATGATGGTTCACTAGTGCGATCGCTTCCCAAATCCTGCGGCTGAGAAAAGTTGTCTATCGATGACGCTGTACCAGCTTGCGTGTTTTGCAATGATGTTTCAGGAGTGCGATCGCTCCTCAAATCCTGCGCCTGAGGAATATTGACTATCGGTGGCGCTGTATCAGCTTGCGTATTTTGTGATGATGTTTCAGGAGTGCGATCGCTTCCCAAATCCTGCGGATGAGAAACATTGTCTATCGGTGGCACTGTATCAGCTTGCTTGCTTTGCAATGATGTATCACTAGTGTGATCACTCCTCAATTGCTGAAACTCAGAGATATTGACTATTGATGGCGCTGTATTAGCTTGCGTATTTTGTGATGATGTTTCAGGAGTGCGATCGCTCTTCAAATCCTGTGCCTGAGAAACATTAGCTCTCGGTGATACTGGCTGTTGCAATGATGTTTCAATGGTGCGATCGCTCTTCAAATTCTTGGATTTAGATGTAACTGTAAGCGATGCTTGATTCGGTGTTTCACTATTAGCAAAACTATTCACTGAATTTATAGGTTCAAGTTGTGCAGTCCCAGGCTTTGCTGCTTTTTTAGATTTAGTAGATTTATTTGGTTTTTTATTTGTTTGAGATTTAGCCTGTTTTTTTACAACCAACTGGCTAGAAGCTTGATTAATTATTGTAGGAGCAATCGCACTAGTAAAATAATTATTTTCACGGCTAGTTTCTTGTTCAAAAGTAATAGGCTGTGAATCTATATTTCCGCCTATTAATAAACTATTTGGAAATGTAGACAAAAATTCTGAAAAGCCATCCCTTAAAGTGATTTCAAACAAACTAAGCGTTTGAATAGAAGTTAAGGGTTTTATTAGGCTTGGTAACAGTGGTAAAAAAGTTGATTTTTTTTGTATTAAAAGTCTGAGCGGACATAGAGGATCATGAATTCCTAGTGGAGGTTTCATAACTTGCATAAGTATCACCAATCAAGAAAGCTAGTGAGAAAATTTTGTCATGAACTAGGGAAAAACTGTTTCTCATTACGTATTGTGCGATTACCTCCTCCTGCATCTTGTCCAATACTCAATCCTTCATAAGACATAGTTAATTCTTCTATTGCAACAGTACTTCCATCAGCTTGAAAATCTGATGCTTTCCAGGCTGTAGGGATAGCACCAATGAGAGTCCAACTTTGCATGATATCGCCTGCTTGATTGAAGACAAGAATGTTCACATTACAACGAGTAGTACTTTGTTCTTCATCGAATATTTCACATAACCAATTAAAAAAGCTTTGATCGTCTGTGATTCCTCGCTTTAAAGTTATATCTGAAAACGTTGTGTGTCCTAAAAAAACACGTTGCTGATTATTAACGCCTCCTTCATGATAAATCTCTTTTTCAACTTGTATACTTGGCCCAGAGCATTCGGTAAAAGATGCCATTATCGAGCTATCTATCTCTAGATAAAACCGATTGGTAGTCACAAAATTTAAACTGTGTTGAGTATACCTATCGTCAATATTAGAATTTTGATACATTAAAGTCTCCTGTCTTTTCCATAGTTTTTAATACGTTCTTGCTGGCGACGCATATCTTCTACAAAAATCTCATATACTCGGTCAGTCAGTTTTTTCAAAAACCACTGATCGTTAATGCAATTTTTTAAGTTAGTCTTTTGATTGTTGTCTGTGTTTTTCATATCTCATGAGCATGGTTTTAAATTAATACGCTAAACTATTTTATTTTGCATATATACAAATTCTATAAATCTTGTAATGGACGCATATTATTGCCTAAACAATATAACCAACCTAGAGAATAACTTAATAATTTATCTGTGCAATTCACAAATTTTTAGGTAATTAAATACAGGACAAATAGCAATCTATAGCTATTTTTATTTTTCAGTTATGCTCACTGTAAAACCTATCAGCTTTTCTTGACCAAGCTCTAATAAATCATTATGATTAAGTCTGTAAGAATTACCAGGAGAAATCAAATTACCATTAACATAAGTTCCATTTCGGCTGTTATTATCAACTAACACATATGCGTTAGATGATTTATCCCAATAAATTCGTGCATGGGAGCGAGAAACTATCTTTTCATTGGCAATACCAGTTAAGTCAATTTCTGGTACAGATTTAGTAGCCAGATTTTTTCTACCGATGTAGCCTTCTTCCCCGCGCAAGGGAAATTCTTTTCCAGAAGTATGCATGAGTTTGAGGATTGGGCGAGTAGAAGGTGGTTGGATATGCACCACTGGAGCTGGTGGGTTATCTACAACTTGAGACAATGCTGATGAAGAGGAAGTGTGAGCATAGACTGGTGAAGATGCAGAGGGTTGAGACACTTGCGATTTCTCTGCTAAATCTGGCTGTTTCTCAGCAGTTGGAGCAGAGACAACTACATTGCCTAAAGCTGTGCCACACATAGGGCAAACCTTAGCATTGTTGGGCAAAGTACGGTTAAAATAATCACAATTTGGGTTAGGACAACGATTTACAGTCATTGGAAATTAAGTATTGATTGGGTATAGGTTTTAAGGGAACGACTCCTGCTTTATCAAGCAAACACTGCCCTTGACGAGTCTTGAGCATCTCAGCAAATTTATTACCAGCAGGTAGCAACGAGTTATCTTTTGGGTATACGACAACTAGCGGATAACCTAATGGATAACTGCCAGAGCGAAAAGTTTGGACATCTAAACGGTTATTTTTGTCACATATATTATCTGAAGGGCTGATGGGAGAACCATTAAGCCGAAAAAGAGCTTGGCTAGCTGGTTTATCTGCATCAACTAGCGCTAAAGGATAGCCTGCACATTGATTCCAAGTTTTACTCAAAATACCGTAACTAATAATTCCTGCTTGTCCTGTATCGAATGCAGTGATAATTTGTTGCTGGGTTTGTTCGGTAGGTTGTGTAGTGACTTTAGCTTGATATAAAGCTATTTGCTGCTGATCGTCTTTCAGCACTATTTTTTGAAATAAACGCACTGCTTCCGGTTCTGTAGGTGCATAGGGTTTTATAGGCAGATTTGGGCCTCCAAGCTGTTGCCAATTGTTAATTTGACCTGTATAAATTTGACGTAATTGTTCTAAGCTAATTTGTCCATTTAGAGCCTTGGGAAGATTTTGCTCTTTCTTGCTAAAAGCTACATATACAAGTAAGCCATCATAAGCAACTATTTTATCGTTGAAATTATTTGTTACGTCATTAAACAAGCTAGTAATGGCAAACTGTGCTTTGTTATTGATGATTTCTTCTAAAGGTTGACTAGCAGTTTGTATATTAGTTGAAGTTACAGGCTGATAGTTAAATTGAGCGTTAACATCTGGCTTAGGATGAGTTAATAAATCTCTTAAACTACTTTGACTGGTTGGGCGAAACTTCAAAATATTAGTCCATGTGCCATCGTTTTCACCTGTATAAGTAAAATCTCCAGAGGGAACACCATTAACATCAGAGAAAGCAGGTACAAGATGATAAAATTCACTCGTAGCATCTTCTGGCATTTCTGAGCTACGCATCAAGAAATACAATATTCCTCCGCCAAACATTAGCAAAGTAAAAATTCCTAAAAATAAAAATATTAGTCTACGGAAACCTTTATCTTTCTGTTCTGGAGCAAATACTGTTGTTGAACTGATTGCTTGATTTTCTTGGGTAAGTTGTAGTAAAGCTTGGCGAGCAGCTTCAGCACTCTCGAAAGGAATTTCTATTCCCATTAAACGATAAATAAACTGCTTTAACTCACTATCTGAGTTGGGCCATTGCTGCTCATCTCTAGGATCAATAAATTCTGCTCTCCCTGTCCACAGAGAAAAAGCTACTCTTCCTAAATCTTCTAAGTCTTGTGTGCAAGTGGGAATTACAGTTTGGGAAATAGATGGTGGAACAAATAAACCTTCCCAAAGAGCCAAATCGCAAAGATATATAGTAGAGTAATGCTGATGATTTTGGACAATTAATAGACTATTTAAACTAAGGTTACTGTGAACCAAACCCTTCTGGATTTGCCCTGAAGGAAGTCGCAGTTTTTGAGTGTGGAGAAACTGTAATGTTTGTAAGGCTTGATTGAGTACCTGGCGCACTTGATCCGCAGTCATCGCACCTTTTTGTGTCAGGTACTCACTTAAAGTTTGAGCAGCTTCTAGATTACCTAAAGTGACGGTGTAACAGCGTTCTACTAGCGGATCGGCGATCGCATCCCAAGGGCTGATTAAGCGAAAGTCTTGGACTTTCCCATCTGCTGGACTCACACCCGCGACTCGCATAAAAGTATCTTGACGCTGACGAGTTTCTTCTTGATTAAAACAACCATCAGGTAGTAAATATTCCTTGATGACAACAGGTTGGTTATTACTCAGTTGAATCCCCAAATACAAGCGTCCCGTACCCCTAGAACCAAGAAGACGAGTAACTTGATAACTACCTCGACTACCTTTAATTTCAGCTTTTTCCGGTAAAAGAGCCGGAAAACCGCATTCTAAACAAAATTTAGCTTTAGGAAATTCTTTAGTTGTTTGCTGAAGGCGATCGCACGATAAAGGCGCGTTACGCGAACAAAAGTATTCTTGATAAACAGGCTCAGGTAAAGACACTGAAAAGACTCCCTGAAAAAATTAACTCAAGTTGAATGATGTTATGCATAGTTATTGCTATTGAACTGGAATTAACCCCAGCTTAAAAGCAGCTATCACAGCTTGAGTCCGGCTAGTAACCTGCAATTTCTCAAAAATATTTGTTAAGTGAGCTTTAACAGTCACCACTTTAATATATAAAGTTTTGGCGATTTCTTCATTAGAATCTCCTCGGACTAAACAATACAAAACTTCTTGTTCTCTTTCGCTCAGATTCAGCTTTTGACGTGTTAAAGTATCTGCCTCGGAATTAGCCCAAAATCTGCGGAAAAAACTACTAGCAACTTCCGTAGGTAAATAAATCTCAGACCGAAGTGTAGTAGCGATCGCCTCTCGTAATTGTGTCGTTGCACGAGTTTTAAACACGTAACCTTTAGCCCCAGCTTGCATTGCGCGAAAAATTGCATCATCGTCTTGGTGAGCAGACAAAACTAAAACTTTCCCCTTAAACGACATTTGTTTTAAGCGCTCAAGAGTAGCAATACCATCACCTGCAGCTAATTCTAAATCAAGCAGAATTAAAACAGGTTGCTTTTGATGAGCAAGGGTGACAGCTTGATCTGTCGATACAGCTTCAGCCACAACTTTTAAAGGTAACTGTCCACTGTTACTATAAAAATTCAGCAGAGTTTTTAATCCTTGGCGAAAGCGCTGATCGTCATCTACAAGCATTACTGGTAGCTGCTGATTAATAGTCATGTCAAAAATCTCCTATCAATTTGTAGAGCGGGGTAAGCTGATAAAAAACTGGGCACCACCCTGTAAAGAATTCTGCGCCCAAAGACTTCCACGATGGTCAAGCACAATTTTTTTAGCAATAGTTAAACCAAGTCCTGTACCACCTAAACGACGAGAATAAAAAGGAGTAAATATTTTATTAATATCTTCTGTAGATAGCCCTTTCCCTTGGTCAGATATACAAATTAGTACTTCATTTTGAAATATCTGCCAGCTACAGCTAATAATTCCAAATAATGGACTAAAGTGAACTGCATTACTAAGTAAATTATCAAAAACCTGCTTTATCTGTAAGCGGTCTATTGGCAAGATATTAGAGGTTTCAGGGTAATATATTTGGAGTTGCTTCTGCTCAATTAAAGGCTTTAATCCCTGAACAGTTTCATTTAATATACTTTTCAAGTCATGCAGCGCAATTCTTAACTTTGTCTTTTGGCTACAATAAATTAGTTCAGTTAAGTTACTATCTAAATCCTGAATACTGTCACGAATAATAGCAGCTTGTTCTTGCCAAGGGCTATCTGTTAATGCCTGAGATAAATTTTCAGCATAAATACTAATGGTTGCCAAAGTATGGCGCAACTGATGTCCAGCACGTTGAATTACTTGTTCGAGTAGCTGAATCTCAGATTTTTGCTGTCTACATTCTAAATACATGTCCAAATACTTGCTAACTAACATAGCTGTTTGCTTCACCTCCTGTTGCAAATTTAGAGATAGAGGCTCATGAGCAAGTACTAGAATATATTCAGGGTTTTGATTTCTATATCCTAAAGGACAAATATAACAAAGTGATGAATTAAAAGCAGTAATATTTATTTCATATAAACTAAAATTAGTATAAAAATTTTCTAAGTATTCTTGTGAATTCAAATAATCTAATGTTTTTCGGCAAAGCGGTTTATTTTGCTGTTCATGAGTAATTTCTTGATGATTTTCTATAGATGGATCGTGATAAATAATCCGCGACCAATAAATAGGATATCGCGCTGTTAAATGCTCTATTTGTTGTTGACAGAAGCTGTATAATTCTGATGAACTAGAAACTAAGAAAGTAGTGTTAATGTTTTGGGTAAAGGTACCTAAAACTCTAGCTGGACTTTTTGTTGTAGTCTGCATATTCATGTCAACGACTTTGAACGCCAAGAAATTACCAGTTTGAAAGAAGGACACGATAATTAAATAAAGCAGGGGTGCAAAGCTTTGCACCCTTACAAATAATTGATTTGTTGCAAAGGAGCTTTTAGATTGGCATTAATTTCAAATAATGAACCTCGCTTGCGTTGATTGCTATAACTACATTTTTACTCAGTTGCCAGTTTTCACCAGGCAAGATATGCCTGTTAAGCAAGAACTTAAAAAAATTCTTCTAATACACTTTTCGCTATATAGTTATATAAATAAAAAATTTACACAAAAGACAATACAGAAATAAACCAAACTTGATGCTAACTAATACCCACTCTACTATTTACTTAATTCTCTCCAATTCTTAGTTGCTTTTTTGAAGAAAGTTGATACAAAAGTCCAATTACTATATTCAGAGTTTGCTTGTAATCTATATGTAAATAGATTCATCTGCTGGCTCTATGCTTATTAGTCTCCTACAAACTCTTGCAGAAATTCTAGCTGGAGGAACATCTCTTACCAGTATGGAGCAAATTGACTTTAATCTTCCTGGTAGTAGAGCGAATGGAGATGCAGGACCTCTGCTCAATTTGTACTTGTATGACATTCGTTTGTCGAACCAATTACAACAAGCTGGTAGGCAGGTAGAGCGTATGTTTTTAGAAGGAGGATTGCCAACTTCTACTGTCACTCAATTACCTACTTGGTTTGATATTTCATTAATGTTAACAGCTTGGGATCGTACAGCGTTGGGTGAGTATCATCTTTTGACAGAAGCATTATCTTTGCTACTACGTCATGGCTCTCTAAAAGAGGAATTTTTAGCTCCTGAACTATGCGGTTATGGGCAGTTACCTATGACAGTTGCTAGTTCACCACCTATTGAGGTTGGCTCTTTATGGGGTTGTCTTAACCTCCCTTTGCGCCCAGCTGTACACATAACAGTAACGGCTCCTTTAGGTTCGGAAAAAACTTCAGTCCCCTTAATTTGGGAAAGAATTGTCAGTCTTTACAACCAACAGCAACAGAATGCAAAAAATTTAGTGTTAGCTCAACATCGGGTTTCCATCACCGGAATTGTGAAAAATGCAGTCACAAATGTGCCCCTTTGCGAAACCACAGTAACTTTAAGGGGAACTGAAAAGTCAGTAAAAAGTAATCAAGAAGGGTTGTTTTGGTTTGATAATCTTGCCTTCGGTAACTATGTTTTAATCCTGACTTGTCCTGGTTATGTAACTCAGACCTGCAATGCATTAGTGGATGGTAAAACTTACACTTTTAAAGAAGTAGCCCTTACTCCTGAAAGTTAGTTATTTCCTACAGTTTTATGCAGCCAAGTCTTATGAATATACCTTAAGTTTGTCTTTTGTCAATTTTCATCAAGATATTCGCAAATGATGAACACTCAAATTAACAAAAAATGTGCGATCTAAACCTACACAATTTTAATCCTGATTTGGAGAAACATTCATGACCAGACTTGATTATTCTGCCCCTGGTGTTTATGTTGAAGAAGTTAACCGGGGTAGCCGAGCGATTGAAGGTGTCAGCACTGCAATTGCTGGTTTTGTGGGTTTTACAGAAGATGTACGCAATGGTGCAGAAGTTTTTAAACCCATGTTAGTCACCAATTGGTCGCAATATCTCAAATATTTTTCCCGTCCCAATTCTGATGGCTATACAGACTTTAATGCTTATTTACCTCATGCAGTGAATGGCTATTTTTTAAATGGTGGTGGTCGCTGCTGGATTGTGAGTATTGGGACTCAATTACCTGGTACACCTAAACCCACAGCTTTAGAACCTGCTACAGTCCAAATTAATGGACGAGGAAATCGGGCATCGCTAATTTTTAATTTACGTCCTGAGCAAGCAATTGGTGGGTCAATTGAGATTTTAGTGAGCGATGGTACACCGCGCCCACTACCAGAAGGTACAGAAGGCGAACCCCCAGCCAATACAGGCGAGTATTTCACCATCCAGATTCGCCGGGGGGAGGAAATTCTAGAGCAATACGAAAACTTGACGATGAATTCTGAGGTACCACCTCAGATAGGAACATATGCGATCGCAGCATTAAGAAATTCGATGTATGTCGCTGCGATCGAAGCATCACAAACAGGACGACCTTTAGCGAGACGGCCTGTCAATGGTCAATATGAACTAGCTCCCCCCATAATTCCCTCTACGCCCGATCGCTTTGCTAGAGATGTAGAAGGGATACGCGATGACCGCACAGGGGTACGTGGTCTGTTTGAAATAGATGAAATCACAATGATTGCTTGCCCCGACCTAATGCGAGCTTACGAAGCTGGACTCATGACCTTGGAGCAAGTCCACGGGATTATGGAACTGATGATTAGTATGTGTGAAGGCTCTACTAGTGGAGACATTCCTAATCCACCCAATCGCATGGTCTTATTTGACTCACCACCCGATCGCACTAAACCCCAAGAGGTTGTTGACTGGTTAAATAACTTTAACCGTCGTTCCATGTTTGCAGCGCTGTACTACCCTTGGGTGAAAGTTGCTAACCCACGCAACGCCGGCAGGCCAATTCTTGTCCCACCTTGCGGTCACATGATGGGTGTTTGGGGTCGCATTGATGAAACCAGGGGAGTACACAAAGCGCCTGCCAATGAAGTGCCTAGAGGCGTAATTGGCCTAGCTTATGATGTAAATTTCCGAGAGCAAGAACTTTTGAACCCTATTGGCATTAACTGCATTCGTAGCTTCCCCAATCGCGGAATCCGCATCTGGGGAGCAAGAACTCTCGTTGAGCCAGATGTCACGGAATGGCGTTACATTAGCGTCCGCAGACTGATGAGCTACATTGAGAGATCTCTGGAATTGGGTACACAATGGGTCGTCTTTGAACCTAACGATGCAGAAACCTGGGCCCGTGTGCGACGCAATGTCAGCGTCTTCTTAGAACGCATTTGGCGTGAAGGAGCTTTGTTTGGAGCCACAGCTAAGCAATCCTATTACGTTAAATGTGATGCAGAAATTAACCCTCCAGAAACGAGGATGTTAGGTCGGATGTATATCGAGGTGGGTGTTTGCCCTGTCAGACCTGCGGAGTTTGTCGTTTTTCGGATTAGTCAATGGGACCCTGCTGAATCAGAAACTGCTGGCGTTGCTAACTAACTACGCGATTATATTCAGCAGATTTTGTTCATTGTTCATATTGCCTTTGTTCGCTGTTATTTAAACACAATTCATATTTCAACTTACTCAATCAATCAGGAGAATAAAAATGGCCGCAGGTGATAATTCCGCAGCTCAAAAATTTGTTCAAGGCTGTAAGTTTAAAGTTACATTAGATAACTTGGGGACACAATACGCTATGAGTGTCTCGAACCAATCAATAGAAACTCCAACGACTCCATTAAACGTAGGATTTTCCAGCCAAGGACAACCAGGCATTCCTATACAAGCACCATTACCAGCCTTACAGCAAGACGCTACCAAAATAACAGTACAGTTTGCAACCTTACAAGGTGATATTAAAGTTCGTCAATGGTATGACCAATGTACTACAGGTCAGTTAGCTGCTAATAAACAAGAAATGATGTGGATTGAATACACCACAGATAACCAACCAGGACATTCATCACATTTAAGTGGCGCATTTCCAACTAGCTATAGGAAAGAGGATTTGGGTCTAGATGCTACTAGCAAAGTTCAAATAGAAACTGTAGAAATCATCGGTACAAATTACGAGGTGCAAGCAGCTTAATAGTAATTCAGCGATAAGTTTTAACGGTAGCTTCGCAAGTTGCCAAGCTACCTCTCTTTTCCAATTTTATTAACAAAAAATTATGGTTACCAAAGATTACGCTTGGCTGACAAGTTGTAGTTTTTACATCGAACTGAGTCTAGATAACTCCAATGATAAAGTCGATGGCATATTTATGAATTGTCAGGGATTACAACGCACCCAAGAAGTGATTCAAATTTGTGAAGTTACTCCCCAAAAGTGGGGAATGAAAGAAAGTAAGGGACGTATAGCTAGAACTAAAATTCCTGGGAATGATAATAGCAATAATATTACCCTGCGTAGAGGGTTAACTTACTCTACAAGATTTTGGGATTGGTTCGACAGTATTGAACAAGGCAATTGGGCTAAAAAACGTCAAGTAATTTCTCTAAATATCTGCAATAATGCGATGGGTAGACAAGTACAAGCAAGGTACGAATTAGATGGGGCTTGGCCAACAAGTTATACACTAGCTGATATTCAGATTGATAAAACTGAGTTAGCTATTGAAGAATTAGAGATTGCTTTTGAAGGAATGAAGCGTGCACCTCTACCCGATATAGAGCGCAGCTTCAAAGATGGCTCTTGAGCAATTTATAGTTAACGCGATCGCAACATAAAATATTTATTTTACATTGCTTGTAAAAATAAAATTTGAAATTTAGAATTCAATCTACTAAGAAAAATTATGTTTCAAAAAGAATTTGAATTTACACTTCCTAAAGGGTATATAGACAGTGATGGTAATCTCCATCGCAAGGGAATTATGCGGCTAGCAACAGCAATGGATGAAATTGCACCAATGCGAGACCCGCGTGTGAAATCTAATTTATTTTACGCCACCATCATTATTCTATCTCGCGTAATTACTCGCCTTGGAGCTTTGTCTGAAATTAGTCCTATAGTAGTAGAAAATTTTTTTGCTCAGGATGTGAGTTATCTTCAAGATTTTTATCGCCATATCAATGGTTTGGAAAACAAAAATCATCTGTCTTTAGAGACAGACAATGATATTGAAACTCTTGTTGCTACATAGTTTACTTAATGCTATGACCCGAAAAAATTATCTAAATACTGAATATTCTTTTACTCTACCTACAGGTTTAGTAGATGCTCAAAACCGAATCCATCGTCAAGGAATTATGCGTTTAGCCACTGCAAAAGATGAAATTATAGTTCAAAAACATCGCAGTGTTCAGGAAAATCCTGCATATAGTTTTTTAGTAATGCTTTCACAAGTTATCACTCGTATTGGCAGCCTAAATTCTGTCAATCTGGATTTACTAGAAACTCTTGTTCTTCGAGATATCAGCTATCTCAAAGAATTTTATAACCGTGTTAATCAACAAGGGAATGCACATATTCCTACTCAATGTCCTCATTGTAATAATCAGTTTGTAGTTGAGTTAGATCTGGCGGGGGAGTTATAAGCTACCCCTCTAACAAGTTATATGAGGAGGTAGCTTTTGTTGCTTACCATTTTCACTGGTCGCAGGATGACATTCTCAATTTAGAACACTCCACTCGTAAAAGATGGATTGCAGAGATAAATAAGATTAACCAACAACTACAAGGTTAATCTCAAACTCTAACAGATAAACCCACAAAATCATTTATGCAACTAACTATGATGAAAGTCAAAATTCTCAACGCTGAAACTCTAGACAAAATCAACGAAGTTAACCTTGACCTCGTTACTAATGATAACAGAGAGTATGTAGTTGGTCGTTCTTCTAAGTCTGGTCTCATTCTCGATAGTAATGATGTGAGTCGCCAGCATGGTAAGTTTTATCTCCAGGATGGAAACTATTACTATTGTGACCTTGATAGTATCAATGGCTCTCTAATTAACAACATACTTGCTGAGAGCGATCGCAGTTATTTATTGAAGCCAGGAGACATTGTCCGCATTGGAGAATTCTTGCTAGTTTTAGAAGAAGAAGTAGAAGAGCCGGAAATAGCTGCAACTGTATACAATGCCAATATAGATTGGCGAGCAGCTTTAAATGTCCATCACCCTGAACTCGCCATTGTAGTTTCTGAAAATTTTGCTCAATCTTTAGAGGAAGAAAGTGTAGTTTCTCAGCAAGTTATTAATATCGATGCTGATTCTTCAAATGCTAAGAGTGAAGAGATTTATCAAGAATGTGAAGTTGTAAAAGTTACTGAAGAATTTGATATATCCTCACCAGATGAACCAACTTCTGAAGCAGGGAATGTATTAATCACTGACGAGCACCCAGTTCAGGATTTAACTAATATTCAAGAGATAGAAAATTCCGCAGCACCACAAAATTCTGAAGTAGAAAGTCAGTTAAATGTAGGTGATGAGCAAATTTCAGAATTAACTATCATTCAAGCAGAAGAAACTACTATCCAGCCTCCGCAATTTGAAGGTAAGGAGTCTGAAGTACAACACAATCCTGAAGTGGAGAATCAATTAAGTTTGAATCATGAACAAAATCAGGATTTGACAACTATTCAACGTTCGCCAGCAGAATCTGAAGATTCAGAAATGGAAACTTCAATTTCTGCTAGCAATCATGAATTTGATAGTATGACGACAACTCCAAATGTAGAAATACCAACTGAACAAGCGTTAGAGAACAAAATTTTTGAGGTGGAGGAATCGTCTGACGATAGCAAAAGTAACGATTTGGAAACACCTTATTTGCAAAATATTACAGAAAATCTTGAAGCGATCGCACAAGTAGCTGAAGAGTCTGAAGCAAATCTTCAGGATGAACAGAAGGAGGAAGAAGTGACAAACTCTCAAGTCATTAATGATGAAACTTCGCAAGAAATATCACAAGAGATTGAGGAATTAGAAGTAGTGGCTGATATTGCACCTCAAACCCCTGAAGCAGCAAGCAAAGCTTTTGAGATTATCAGTAAAAAATACATTGCTCTGATGGCTCACGATAGCAAAAAATTAGAGCTTGTAGACTTTGTTGCAGAACATCAAGATTTCTTATCTAAGTGTCTAACAATTGCAACACCTACAATTAGTGAAACTATATTCCAACAGACTGGTTTAGCCACTAGTCAAAAAACTCCCTTAGTACCAGTTGGCGGATATCAAACAGTCGCATCATTGATTGGAACAGGAGAAGCTCTAGCAGTTATTCTCTTCAAAGATTTTCTTATTCCTCAATCAAATCAAGCAAATGAGGATGCATTGTTGCGATTGTGTAATGTTAATCAAATTTTAGTGGCAACAAATATGGCAACAGCAGAAGCAATTGTACATTACATTAAAGACATGGTTAGTTCCTTGTAGTTAGCGCTAACTAACCCCATCTACATACTTTACATAATTAAAAAACATTGCAGAGTGAGCTACATATTATAGTTAGGGCACAACATTGTTGTGCCCCTAAGTCTATACTTGATTGGACTGAAATACTATATGTTTGTATGGTTGCAATCTTTGCCTATATTAGATTGCAGCTATTATATATAGTAAAGCTAATAATGAGCAAATATATTAACAGTAAAGATAAAATTTTAGTAAAATATTGAATAAATATTACTATATAAAATATAGAAAAATGTGAAACAAAAAAGATATTTGTTATTCATACAAAAAGAATTAATAGCTGAAATATGAACATATTAGAACATTACAACTAATCAAATGAAAAATAATTCTAAATCGGATAGTTGGATTGGCCGAGCAATTGGCGATCGCCAGCGTTATCGGCTAGAAAAACGTTTAGGCGCAGGCGGTATGGGCGACGTTTTCTTGACAATGGATACTTTACTCGGTCAGCAAGTAGCTCTAAAGCTGCTGAAAGATAACTTAGCCAACTCCAGCGAATTGAGAAAGCGTTTTGAACGTGAAGTAGCGGTGTGTGCAGCACTCAGAAGCGATCACATTGTGCAAGTTAGCGACTATGGCGTTACATCTGAAGGTTATCCTTTCTTCGTCATGGAATATCTGCGGGGACAAAGTTTAGGACAACTACTAAGGCGCGAAAGCCAGCTACCTTTAGAAAGAATACTCCGCATTACAACTCAAGTTTGTGACGGCTTACGTGCGGCGCATCAAGGTGTAACTCTCTGGAGGAACAACGCCACAATTAGCGAACATATCACAGTGGTTCATCGGGATCTCAAGCCAGACAATATCTTTTTAGTACCGACAACTTTGGGAGAGTTAGTGAAAATTCTCGACTTTGGTATTGCTAAAATCCGCGAAGACACAACGGAACATACTAAATTAACAAATATGTTTTTGGGCACGTATCACTATGCTGCTCCCGAACAGTTGGAAGTGCAAGCAAATATTGATGGACGTGCAGACATTTATAGTTTAGGTATTATTATTTATGAAATGCTCAGTGGTGTTGATCCGTTTGGGTTAGGTTTAAATTCTCAAAAAATCAGCGAAATTTCCTGGGCTTTAGCTCATACTTCTAAGCCTCCAGTGCCACTGCGATCGCGGCTTGGTTTATCTAATTTATCACCAGAACTTGAAGCAGTAGTAATGCGCTGTTTACAAAAGTCTCCTGATGAGCGTTTTGCTAATGTAGAGCAGTTAAAACTGGCTCTGCAAAATGCTATTAGTCAAGTAGAAAATTCTGACGTTACTATAGCTGAAAATCGAGGTAAGATTGCACAGAGTGATAATGATCTAACTTTTAGACGAGAATCGAATTTTCAAGAATTTTCCCAAGATAAAACTGTTAAGCGACCACTTGATAATCAAGCTAATTCTGAAGATAAAACTGTTAATAAATCATCCAACTTGCCACCAAACTATGATGACGTAACAATTCAGCAACCTTTTGTTTCTCAGCAAGAATTGAAGGATGAAACTATTGAAGAACCTTTGGTTGCTAAACAAGAATTTAACGATGGTACGATTCAGCAATCATTACCAGCTAGAGTAGAATCTGATGAAAACACTGTAAGGCGACCACTAAGACCAGTTGAGCAGGACATTGCCAAAGAGATTTTAGCACTAGAGCCGGACTCAATCAGTGAGATTCTGGCAGAAGTTATAGGCCCTATAGCTACTACTTTAATCCGAGAGATTAAACCGCGATCGCATAGTACTCAAGAACTTTTAGAAAATCTCATTCTTTATCTTTCTCCCAAACAACGAAATGAGTTTGAGAAAAAAGCAATAGCCTGGAGCCAAAAAGCTTCTAACCCTACTCAAAGCTGGTCAACTCATCCATATATCTGGGATAATCCAGCGATTAATAGTAGCTTTTTACGTAAATGCGAAGAAAATTTAGCAGAAGTTGTTGGCCCCATAGCTGGTTCACTTATCCAAGCTGTTTTAACATCTCATCCACAAATTTCTCCAGAGCAACTGGTGAGTTTGTTAGCTAGAGAAATTCCTGATATCAAGAAAGCCGATAAATTTTCTCGGCAAATGTTCAAATAATTAATAAACTTTAAATATGTATTGTTATTAAGAATTTAACAAATAACTAGGAGCGTATATCTGTGCGCCCCTAGCAAATAATTGATGTGTCGCAAATATTATTGTAATTGCTATACTTTATGATAAGTTTCGACATCAAAACTTGTTAATTAAGCCTAAAGTACAAATTACGGCTTAGTATTATTTTTTTGATCGATAATTCTCATTGCTATTTCTAAGCTGGATTTCATTCTATTA
Source organism: Calothrix sp. NIES-2100 (assembly GCF_002368195.1). Taxonomy (GTDB): domain Bacteria; phylum Cyanobacteriota; class Cyanobacteriia; order Cyanobacteriales; family Nostocaceae; genus Aulosira. The sequence goes on from NZ_AP018178.1 coordinate 9,864,216, forward strand.
AATGATGCTGCAAGTGTACCAATTTCATCATTAGACTTTTGTTCAAAATCAGAATTCAGTTTGCCCGTACTAACTGCTTGAGCCAGCTTGGATATTTTCGTAATTGGTTTAATCACCGCTTTCTTCAGTAAAAGATTAATAACGATGATTACTAAAGCAAATATAGCAGCTTGTACTCCCATTGCTAGCCACCAGTAATGATTAGCAGTCCGAAGAATTCTCTCAGCAGGCACATAAATCATTTGAGCAAAAATAGTCTTATTAAGTTCCCAGCCAAAACCATTTTTGTCTCCATAAATAGCTAATTGACTCTTAGGAGCTTTATCTGGAGTTGAGTGGCATTGTAGGCAACTGGAATCGTCTAAATTTAGCCGTCTAGCAATGTAAAAGGCCCTACCTTTAGGAAGAGAGCGAAAGCCTGAAGACATTGAATTGTCTGGATCTTTACTAAATTGATTAATTAGCTGTGTTTCAAAACTATCAGCTAAGTCCTGCTTATTAGTTGGATTAATGGCAGCTTCTTTGTAAATAAAGTCTTCATATTGGGGATTTATGCGAATATTTTCAAATACTGCCCTGGCAGAAAAAGATGCTACTGTTTCTGGGATAAAGACTGGACTGGTATCTAATTTAGATTCCAACAGAGGAATAATATTGTTTGTAGTGTAGTTTCTAACAGAATTCATTGATTGCAAGAAGTTATCTGCTTGAGTAATTACAGATGCCTGTGCTCTCTGGTTGAGTATATTGGATAAAACAGCACCACTAATAACAATACTTCCCAGAAAAACTAGCATTAAAAGAAAAGTGAACTTATTAGCTAGCTTCAGGTTATCTAAAAGTAATTTGAATTGATTAACTAATTTATGATTGTTTAGCATATTATTCACTTAATTCAATAAAAAGTGGTTGGTCAATAATTATCAGAACGTTAAGTTAACTTAAATTACTAACGTTTGTTATTCACATTGGGTGTTAATGGTACTAGTGGAGCAGGGGCACCATTTGTATTGACATTCGGTGTTAACGGCACTGGCAGACCATTAGAACCAGAACCAGGAGTAGAATTATTAACTTTGATAGAAAATCCTCTGGAATCTTTATTACCAAACTTATCAGTTGCTAACAGTTGAATTGAGGAAGGGAAAGCTTGATTAGCTGTCAGCACTTTTGAACCTGAAAGGGGGACATTACCAAAGGGATCGAGTTGAACGCTAGCATCTTGACCTTCTACTTTCCACTGTATAGTTACAGGTTGGTTAGGCTGAAGAACTATATTTGGTTCCTGGCTACCGTTAATTGTGAAAGAGATAATCTTCAGTGGTTTGGGTAAAATATTAATCGTAGACTGGGCTGTTTGAGTGTTAGGTTGCTTACCAGGATTCGAGGAAAAAGCTTTTAATTCAAATGTGTATTGTCCAGGTTCGGGAGTATTTAAAGGAACATTTTGACAAGAGAGAGTTTGATTGCCTGGCTGACATAATTTCTTCAGTTGATTAGGTGTATAGCTTGCTAAAACAGTTTCGGTTCCATTCTCTGCTTTGCTGACAACTTGTAATTGCGATAGTTGCTGATAATTTTGAATTTGCCAGCTTAAATTCATGGCATTGCCTGACATATATTGGCTTTTATCTAGCTGAAAATTGATAATGGTAGGATCTGGTTTTTCCTTGATTGAAACTTTAATATTTCCAGTAGTAGCAGCTTTGTCTTGACCGCGAGCAAAAACTTGTAGGTTAAAAGTATAATCACCTGGTTGTGTAACGCCTGTATCGTAGTTGAAACAAGATAATATTCTGTGTTGTGTTTGGCATTCTTCCTTAAGCTTAGGAGGAATACCTTTGTCAAAATTAAAATTTTGCGGTGCGCTAGGTACTGGCCCAGTATTATCGATTTCTATTTTAGAAATTTGCTCATAGTTACGAATTTGCCAATCAAGACGTACTTCGTCACCTTGAATGTAATTGACGCTATCTGATATAAAATAAATTAATTTTGGCGGTGTTGGAGGTTTGAAGAATAATAACCATACTAAAAAAGCTAACTCTCCTAAACATCCTAAAATCGTTAAAATTATGGGAATAAATTGCCACCAAGGGCGAGCATTCCAAATTAAAGTTCCTTCAGGTAATTTATCTGGTAGAGGTATTTCTTCTTTATCTTGAATAACGACGACAAAGTTGAGTGGAAGTCCGGCTCCAAAAAGTGGTCTTCGCCACCAAGGTTTGGGATTTACTGTGAGATGAACGTTAAAGCTTTTATTAGGTAATAATCTTATTTTAGAAGGCTCACATTTGAATTTAAATAATTGTTCTTCTTCTCGGCTTTTTATACTAATTTTTAATTCTCGCGGTGTGTTACCTTGATTAGTCAATTTGATTTGATATTCACCAGAACTATTGCTGACTTTTCCGCGTAAGGTAATCAGTTCCACATTTAATTTATGTACTGGAGGAATTTGGATATATACCAAATCAAGCAGGACTAAGTTAGGAGAGTTTGCAGAATATAAGCGAATTGTGGGCGAGTAATTACCTGCAAAAGTATCTGTAGGTGGATGAAATTGTACCAAAATACGTTCTTGGGAATTGGGATTTAGTTCTAGTCCACTGGAGCCGGATAGTAAACCAGGGCCTTCCACCCCTGTAGCGGCGTAACGTATTGTGTACCATTGGTCTTCTAAATCTGGACAGGTGAGGCGGAAGCGGTCAACTCTATCTGAACGGTTATCAACCTTCACTTCTATTTGCAAAGGTTCTTTAGGTTTAATGATGGCTGGATTTCTAGGATTTGTGGCAGGTTTTAGGGAAAATGTGGGGTCGTTAACCCGAACCGCAGTATGCTCTTTTAGCATCACTTTCAGTTGGCGCGGGAACTGTATCGGTGTATCTTCGGGAAAATGCTCTGGAGCATCTACGACTAGGGTGTAATCATAAGTTCCCGGTAGAGCATCAATGGGAATTTCAAACTCAAAGGTTAATTCACTATTTTGTTGTGGCCCCAAAGCTAAACGTTCTCTAGGAGAAGAACACCACTGCTGTAAAGTGTCGGAGGCTTCATCAAAAAATACATCAATGACAGCACCTTGAGAACTTTGATTGCTAACAACAACATAGACTGCAACGATTTCTCCAGGCATTCCGAATTGTATACCTGGTGGGTCTATAATCACTGAAAGAGGACTGAGCTTTTGCATATTATTGACCCTTTATGTTGAGCGGTGAAGTTGGACTCGAAAAGCATCATCACCACTGACAACTATGGTTCCTTGGACATCTTTAGTGACATCAATAGTATTGATTTGAGAAAAACCTCTATAAATCTCCTCACCGTTGGGTGCTTTTGTCCGATCTAGTTTTTGATCGCTAGTTAACGGCCAAAGGAGTATTTTGCCATCGTCGCCAGCACTGATGAGTTTGCTACCATCGATGGTGAATGCAATACTTCGTACTGAAAGTTTCGTAGCACGCCAGCGATCGCGTAGTTGACACTGCTGTTGAGTGAGATTAGTTGTAGACTGAGTCTGCGGTGAATTTGTCTGACACTTGTCTAAATCCCATAAGGAAATAAAACCATCAGAGTCGGAAGTTGCTAGTATATGGGAACCTGGAGCAAAATCTACACTCCAGATGTAGTCTCCATCTCCACCATTTAACTCTGGTGTTGAAAGTTGTCTTTGGTTCGCTTCAAGATTGTTCGGGTTCATTAAAATCACACGCTTAAAATTGCCCGCTGTCACCAAAAGATTTTCATCTTCGCTCAAAGCTAAAGCGCGTATTGGATATTTCAGGTCTTTGCCTAAATCAGTAATTTCGGGGTTAGATGCAAAGTTAGTACCTGGCCCTGGTCTTTTCCACAGCCTGAGTTTACCGCTACCATGACCACTAAATAAGTTAAGAGAATTTTCGGTAAAAACCAAAGCAAAAACGCGATCGCTTGTTTGATCGTTGGGATCGTGCAGAATATTTTCGCGATCGCGTGTCCGCACATTCCAAAATTGGATCTCGCCATCTTCTAAACCAGCCGCAATGCGATCGTCATCTTTTGGCATGAATCGTAAGGTTCTCACTGGTTTACCAATAATTGCCAACAAACCCCGAGGATTTGGTTTTTTTCCATTACAACCAACAACATTAGGAGCGATCGCCATTCCTTTGGGGTCTATACGGTTGCCATCAACTGACCAAATACGGATTGTACAGTCGTCTGAGCCACTTACCACCGAGAAAGCATCGCCGCTAAAGCGAACAGAGTTCACGATATCAGTATGTCCAATAGGTTCAGGGATGAGCAGAAGTGCTAACAGTGCTGCCAATAATGCTAATAAAGTCAAAAGTAACCACAATGGAACTATCGGTAAAACTTTTAAATCTAGAGTTTGGGTTGTGGGGTCTGTACTTCCCAAACGCTGGTCTGTAAGCGCAGTTCTAGCTTCCAAGCGCAAAGTTTTTGCCAATCCCACCCAAGGACGTTGCGTCGTCACATTCAGAAGAACTTTTGTTGTATCTCCAATAGTTAAATCGGCATTTTCCGGCACAACTTGATAAGTGCATTTTCGTTTATCTCTGCCTTGAAGTTGCACATTTACTTGTTGGTAAAGATTGCTGGTATTTTTGAAAAATAGTTGAAATGTTGCTGTTTTAGACTGCCAATCAGGTAATAATTTTTGATGACTTGGTAGCGTTTGTTTTTGTGGTGTGGCGCTAAATCCAACATAACCCACTGGCAAGACTTCCAAAATCCCCGCCACGGAAATTGGCGGACTATTGCGGCTAGTTGCTTTCACAATCAAGGAATAATCATCGCTAGGCGCTTGAGTCATCGCTGGCGGCTGACATTGGAAAGAAATTTCCACCTGTCCACCTGCTTCTAAGAGCAATCTTCTTTCTGCGCTACCGATTATCCAAGAAGAATTAAGACCTTCAACACGAAGTACAGTCTCAACTTCAATCGGACTCAAATTCTTCACCCGCACTGGAATATCAACAGAATTGCGAGGATAGACTTGAAATCGCTGCACTGGTAATTCCACATTTAATAATGTGGAAATTTTACCTGGCTGAATAATCAAACGCACTAACAGCTTACGTTCTTCACGTAACTGAGGTGAAAAGATTCTCACTGTCAGGTTTACAGTACCTACAAATGCAGGTAAAGGCGTATCAAAAATTTCAACTTGAAATTCAGTCACACCACCCGGTGGTTTAGCTGCTGCAACTTCTGGTGTAAGACGATACCATTGAGAACCTGAACTTTTACTAGCTCCGGCTGCTAAAACCTCTAATTGAAAAGCAGCAAATTGCTCGCTACCATTAATCACGGTTACGCCAAAAGTCGCTGGTGAGCCACCAGGCTTAAAAGTAACGCTTTGAGTAGAGAGATTAGCATTAACGATCCGGTTTTCCATACACCATCTGCATATAAGCAGCAGTTTGATTGTGAGTTGCTGTTCTCACTTTATGGTGTCATTTTAATTAGTCTAATTTCATATACATTAGTCGGATTTTTTATAGGTTTTATAAAGGTATGATGTTAAATAATCCATTTTTAATGGATGATTAAGGAAAATTAATATATAGATTCCAAAAATTTTTGCAATACATCAATAATTTGTAGGAATACACAAATGTGTGTTCCTAGCGATCGCCATTTTTTACAGATTAAAAATAATAAATAATATGCGTAATACAATTGCTATGGCATCTGTAACTGCTGTGCTGAAAAATGTAGTTGAAAACGGATTAACTAGTGACCCAATCACAGCCAGCATCGGTGACATTCTTGTAACAGCAATACCACCCGACCGCATTACTGTTGGAGTAGATGAACATTCTCAAATTAACCTGTTTCTTTATCAAGTGACGCAAAACCGCAATGCTGACTGGACATCCGGAGAACTGAAACAGCGTATTACCCAATCACAAAAAGAACAACGCTCTAAAAATCCGCCCCTAGCACTTGACTTGCACTACTTACTAACAGTTTATGGCGGCAAAGAATTTCAAACAGAGCTATTGCTTGAATATATTATGCAGTTATTTTATGACCTACCAATATTGACCCAGGATGTTATTTATACTGCTTTACAAAATACTCTCACTGTCAACACTTCTAACATTTTATCTCCAGTGCTTGCCTCTACATCTGTTTCTACTTTAGCTGAACAAATCGGTTCAATAAGAATTAGCCCAGAGTTTTCTAACATGGAAGAAACTTCAAAGCTTTGGTCTATGCTGCAAACGCAGTATCGCCCATCAATTGGCTATCAAGCATCAATGGTGTTAATTAAAAATAATTCGTAATTCGTAATTCGTAATTATAAAAAAATAACGTATAACCAGGTTAAAGATAAAAATCTTTAACCTGGTTATATTTTACCTTTAAATATGATTGTTTTTTCTAATTTTGATTCATAACCAACCCTTGATTTCACTATCAGTAAGTGTCTTTTCTAGTTTTAAATATTCACTTTGGGCAGCATTTAGTAAATGCTTCATCATCACTGACTCCCCAGCATCAGCAGCATTAAATGTGGCATTTAATGCAATATTACGAATATTGCCACCTGCTAAATTTAACTGGGCAAGTTTATCAAATTCCAAATTGTGAGTGGATATTTGTGGAGGGAAAATACACCGCCAGATTTCTACACGTGATTTGAAATCAGGGAAAGGAAAAGAAATAACGAAGCGCAGACGACGCATAAAAGCCTGGTCTAAAGAATGTTTGATATTAGTAGTTAAAATTGCTAACCCTTGATATGCTTCCATTCGTTGCAGCAAATAGCTAACTTCAACGTTAGCATGGCGATCGTGGCTATCTTTAACATCAGAACGTTTGCCAAATAAAGCATCAGCTTCGTCAAAAAGTAAAATGGCTCCACCTGCTTCAGCAGCATCAAAAATCCGCCGCAAATTTTTCTCTGTTTCGCCAATATATTTACTTATAACTGCACTCAAATCGATCCGATAAAGGTCTAACCGTAACTCTTTGGCTATTACTTCAGCTGCCATTGTTTTACCAGTACCAGGAGCACCTGCAAATAATGCACTAACACCTAAACCACGACTTCCTTTACTAGCAAATCCCCATTCCCAATAAACTTTTCCTCGTTGCCTAACTTGAGCGATTAAATCCCGCAAAATCTTTTTTTGTAATTCTGGCAATATGAGATCGTTCCAATTAGCAGTTGCATTTATATGTTGTGCTAAGTCCTCAAGTTGAGGACGCGCCATTGTGCGGCAAATATCCCATAAATCATGAGAAAGTAGAGAGTTGTTACTAGGAATAGGCTGATTTTTAATTTGTAAACAAGCAGATTGAATAGCATGAGTATTGAGATTGAACTGAGATACTAGCGCCTTAAGATGTCCATTGAGTTCAGTAGCAGTATTGCCAAGACAAGTATGCCAAATGTTTTGCTGTTCTTCGGGGGTAAGTTTTACCACGTCAAAATTCATGAGGGGACGGCGTGGTGAGTGCAACCTGTCTTCTGTAGAAATAATTAATGGACTATGGATATTCTCAATTAACTGTAATATTGCTGTATTTAAACTTGGTTCAGCTAAATTTAACTGTTGGCAATCTAGTAGAAGAACATGATTTGTTAAAGCAACTTGTCGTTCCCATCTGCGAATAAAGTTGTTGAGTTCAGTAGGATCTGTGGGCAGATTACGAGCAGGAATGATTTTAAGCGATCGCTTTACAAGTTGACAAGCAGTATTGGCGATCGCGTATTTATCTCTAACTTCCGCGCCACAAAGTTGCACGGCTGGTAATGTGGAGGCTGTTTCTACTGGTGACCAGATAGCTGCTAGTTTTTGGGCAATATTTTGGTGTGAAGGCTGCAAGGGTAGATTGCTATCAATCTTTGGCAATGGCTGCATGAGGTGTATCAGTCTTTCATCTTGATAAGGCTGTCCCAGCAGATAAAGCAAGATACTATTATCTATTTGCAAGCGACATTTAATAAGTTCTTGACTAGCCCCAACTTGCACTAATTGCCAATGTTGCAAAGGAGCAGTTGGTAAAAAGGCACTCCAATGAGAATCTGGGAACAAACGCATAGCTAAACCAAAAGTTGGGTAAGCTAAACGCTCATCTCCCTCAGCTTGGGCACAAAGTTGAGCAAAGTAGGGAAGCAGAGCTTGAGCAAGACACAAAAGTAGAATGTGACACTCAAATAGTGACAGACCAAACTTAGTACAAAGATAGCCGAATGCTGAACAATGGCTGATGGTAGTGGTGACATCTACAAGCTGAGATTGTATATCAGAAGAAGGCTCTACATCTTGTTGGCGATCGCTGTAATCAATTACAGTTTGCTCAATTGCAGACATAGCAGCCTCTAGATAGTAAATGTTAGCTTTGTCTTGAACAAATTCGGGATTCATCTTGGCAGCATATTGAATATTTTATCCGGGTAGAGGCGCACAACTGTGTACTCCTAGGATTTGTCCTTTAGTTGTTTGTTGATAATTGAAGGTTGATGATCTGCAAAATTTGGTTGACTCAGATCAACTTCCGGAGTTTGCACATCATCTAGAGCGATCGCCGCGTCAGGGGTATGGCTTGCTGGTTGAGAAACAGACTGGTTAATTTCTTGATGAGATTTAGCCGCAATCATTTCTTTCCAAGCTGCTTGAACCGCAGATCCCAGACGAATTTTCAGTTCCCACGCTCCTTTTGCAGCTACAGAACTAACACGACTAACGCCTTGAGCAGCCGCAGCTCCTAAACGGCTACCGATAATTACAGTACCTTGAGAGAGCGATCGCCAATACTTATCTGCTTCTTTCTCCAGTTCCTCTGGATCGATGAATTTGTGATTCTCTATTGATTCACGCGCTTTACGTACCGCTTTAATGTATGTATCTCTTGTCCAGTTTCCTGTGGCTTTGATATCTGTAAAAATGCGTTTATTGATTGCTGCGAGTAAAGCCTGAGTTTGGTACTTGGGATCTGCTGGTTCTGTCGTTTCCAGAGTTGGCGTAACTTTAACTAAAGCGCCGGGTTTATTAGTTGTCTCTAATTCTTCATCAGGATGCCAAGATGAAAATGCAGTTGCATCTATATTTCTCACAAATGTTGCATCTTCAACAACATCGCTAGTGTCTTGAATAAAGAGAATAAATTCTCCAGCTTGAATCACATCTCCAACTTTGAGGAGATAAGTTTTATTGGGTTCAACAAGTTCGCCATTAATCCTAGAGCCATTTGTACTGCCAAGATCAGTGTAAAAAATTTCACTATCTTGCAGAAAAAATTTACCATGTACTCGGCTAACATCCCGGCTATCTAAGACTAAACCCGAATCAGGCGATCGCCCTATGAAGCATACGTCTTCATGCGTAAATAATTCATCAAAGTCTAGTTCAATTCCTCGAATTTTTGTTTGTGAATTAAAAACCTTAACTTTCATCATTTTTAACCTAAATTAAAACTTAAATATTCAGAAATAGCAATAAACTTTCATATAGCCCTTGTTCCATATTTTAGATAGGCTAATACTGTTTAGCAATATTTTATATTTTGCACATAATTTGAGGAATTTTAATTACCCATAGGTCTAATTTTTCTAAATAACTTTTGATGAATGATATGATTAGACCTTTGCATAATAGTCTATCAAGCCAGATATCTATAATATAAAACTAGAGAATTTGAGTTTGAATTTATGGCAGCACTATCAAAAATAGTTGAAAATATCCTTAGAAACATTATGTATCAGGTTGAAGCTATAATCAGCAGCCTAATGTATGGGGTAATGAACAACGCCGAACAAAAAATGAGAGATAAAATTAATCAACGACTTCAATCACATCAGCAAGTTGAACAGGAAGAGAAAGAAAAAGACGCATGAAATATAAATACAAAATTTAAACATACCAATAATCTAGGATATTTATGGTGTACTTACAAGTGCAAAAATCAGTTAAATCCACTGCTATTCAGCAAAGACAATCTCCAATTTATCCACCTGTTAGTGATGATTTAACACAAGCAGTTTTACAAACCTATCCTCGAAAAAAAACTTCTACTCGTCCTAGTAAATTATATAGAGATGCTATTTATAGAAGTATTTTCGGTAACTTGGTAATTACACAACCGCAAACGAACTCTGAACTAGAAGCTGAGCGGATAACTACACCAGTGGTTAGGCAAGAAAATACATCTACCAGCCAAACTTTACAGCGTTTTAATTCTGATATAGGGACAGTTGATAAAACAACGAAAATAGCCATAATTAAAGACATTATTCACAAAACCTTTGGGCAAGATTTCTCAACTGTTGCTAGTTCCGAACAGCAGCAGCGATTAGCAGAGCAAGGCTTGACACCAGAAATGGCAACAAAGGTAGCGCAAGCAATTAATAATTTTGAGCAGAAAAAATCTGAGAGAATAGCTAGGTTAAAACTTGAGAAAACAGCACAGTTTCAAAGATATGGCTATCCTATTCAAGAAGCGAGATTACGAGCCGAAAAATATATATTGGAACAAGAAAACTTTCAAGATTTAGAAAATGAAGCATTTAAAGACTTACCTCCAGCATACAGACCCACGCCTACAGATGTCAAAGCTAAACTTTTACATGATGTCAAAAAGCAATTTTTCTTAGAAGATAAATATGATGCTAAACTAACTTATGCTAATAACTCTGCAACGAAAACATCTACCTCAGAAAAATTAAAAGCATATATTAAAACTGGTGGAAGTACTATAAAAACAGTAGCAGAGGTTGGGGGTGGTATTTCTGAGAAATTTACACCCAACAGCAATGGAACTAAAGTTTTCAAGGGAATATCAAACAGTATTGATGTAGGCACAAATATTACTAACGCTGGATTTGCGATCGCGAATATAGTAGAAGGAGCAAAAAAATGGGTAAATAAAAGTGATGCAGTGATTAAAAAAGAAGGTAAAGAGCAAGTAATTGCAGGAGGTATCGAGTTAAAAGATAATCTACTCGCTGCCACATCAGGTGCGATGTATTTAACTAAAATCTTTGGAAATCAAGATTTAGTTAATAGGCTAGATATGGCAGGTTTTCCAATTTTCAATATCATTGCAAATAGTAATACTTTAATTCACAGTGCTTATGAGATGGGTACAGCTACTAAACAAGCTAGTACACATAAATTGCTATACAAACAAGCCAAACATCACAAATATTATCTCGAAGATGCTGTGGAAATCATTGCTAAAAGAATGACGCATATAGCAATCAGAAAAGCTGTAGATATTGTAGTAAATGTAATCAAAATAGTTGGGAATCTTCTCAATTTAGGAGGTATTACTGCTGTAGCCGGAATGGTAATTAAATATTTGGGAACTGCAATCAATCTAGGCAAGAAACTTGGAGAACAGCTTGTTGATAGTTATCAAGCTGGTACGGCTCAAGAAGCTGCTTTTAACGCAAAAGTTAATGCTATGGGTGCAGAGGAAGAGATATTCCAGAAACACCCAAAATTTGCTGCTGCTGCCATAGTTGTCATGGCAAAACAGTCAGATAAATTAGCGATAAATATCCTAAAAACAATGGGAATTACTGAATCTGAGATTCATAAAAAATCTGCCAAAGAATTGAGAGATGAAATTCTAAATATTTCGCACTTTAAAGAAGATGCAAAAACTATAACACAACAGGGCAAAAATAAATTTACCAATACACAGCATAGCCTCAAACAGAAAACTCAGATTAGTATTAACACTGTCAAATATTCAGCTAAAAAGCTAACAAAAACACTACCAGGTCAATTGATAACTATAGCTAAATCTGTTAAGAAGTTTGCATTAATAGATAGTGATACTGCTGCAATCATTTCTCAATTCAAATGATTATTAATTTTTTTCCAACATTATTTTTTTAAGGATAATGTAGACGTAGGGGGTAACATAACATAAAGAACCGTAGCAGACAGCACCCAGTCTAAAGATGCGATCGCAATTTGAGCCAAACAGAGCCGCAAAGGAAATTGAGGAATTGTCCATCTTTTAATCTGTAGGGATCGATGATGAAAGCTATTCCAGAGTAAATAGGTAGCAATTATACTCAAAAAAAATCCGCCGAGTGGATGCACTGTGTGGAATGGAAGATGCAACAGTGATGGAATTGTGAGCGGCTCAACTATAAATATGACTCCGCTGACAGCAAACAATCCTAACCAAAAACTTAAATGACAGAATGCAATAACTTGAGCAACTTCCCAGCCTGACAGACCCCAAATAGTATAGAATCGATAGCGAATTGCACCATCGCTAAACACAGAAAAGCCAATTATGTTGCTGATGGGAATGCCGATAACAGAAACTAGTATTGTCTTACGATAAGGCAAAGGGTGACGAATAGACTGCACAGCTAGTTGATCGTAGCCAGTTAGGACAATATAGTTTAGGAAAGTTAGCGCGATCGCCCAGACAACTTTATGAGTTGGAATGCTGCTAAGACTCCGCCAAATCTCTCCTGGTGGATACTGCTGTATCTCTCGCTCAATCACCCAAATCGTAACACCTAATAGAACAATTCCGACAAAGGAAGGAAGTATTTGTAAGCAACGTTTCCAAGACATGAATATTAACCCTTGGAGTTCACGAACCAGGTTTAAAATAATCTAGGAGGCGATCGCCTGAATCTGCTCGAATTAAAGCCACGACAACATCGGGTAAAGCAATTAAGTTAGGATAGATGAGATAGCGAGGCTCCCAACGTGGATGAAATTTATCTTTGTAGGTGTATAGTCCTATGAAATTGTAGAACCTTCGCAAATTTTTTCACGCTTTTCCATTAAGGATATTGGATCAGGTGGCTCAAGATGGAGATAATGAGTAAGGCGATCGTTACCCACCAAGCTGTTCGTTTACGTCGCAGCAAGTTAACTACCAAAATCAGCAGCAAAAAACCAGTCATTCTTGACCTGTTTAAAGCTATATTCAATCCAGTTTCTTAAATTATAAGGAAGAGATCATTCCACGTTGTCGCGGCTATTAAGCAAATTGTCGGTGAAACTACCAGACAGAAGTACCTAAACACTGCTTCTCAAAAATGTTAACGCTTGTGGAAAATTTTCCTTAACCGTCTTGTTGCTACAGAATGCATATGGTTAGCTGAGTTCCGATTTACTTCCGGAACTCAACCGGAACTTTAACGCCCAAAACATAGACCTGACAAAGAAATTTAACCACAGATTAATTAAGTCTGGCTAATATCAAGTTTTATGAAAACTGCAAAACCAGATAAAAATAATTCAATAAAACTCCTAGGTAAATAAACACCCCACTGAATTCAAATCAGGTAGGGTTGGGATAAAACAAGCAAAAAATCTGCCAGCCTCCGAGATAAGTACTATTCAACGTCAGACATCAGGTCTTTATATTCTGAAACGGCGTTTCGGTAAGCCTCATTTTCCCCAGGTCTGGCATCCCAAAGGATTCTGATGATGTGGGTCTGGTTGAGATTCATTTCGTTTCGCAAGCGCAAAATCTCCGCCTTTTCTGAGTCTGCTTTTCGGTTGCTTGCTCAGAAGATGAATTTTTCTGAGTATCCATGTTTTTAATTCCTCCTGCTCGAGTAACCCAGAATTGTCGTTCTGGCAAGCTGGGGGAGCGGGGAGTGGGGGTGCTGGGGGAGAAAAGAGTTATTGTTCAATGACTCTCTTGCCTCCCCTGCTTCCCCAGCCTCCCCAGCTTGCCACCATGCAAAGTTGACTTGCCAGACTACTAGCCTGGTGCATCAGTGCAAGCATTTTTGTAGTGATATTTCCACTGCCATTGCCGAGCAGAAATCCGCCCTATGCAAGCACCAGCAGAGTCATAAACATAAACCACTTCCGACTCTAACCAACCTGTAGTTTCTGGGCGAGGATCTCGTTTTGGATTGTCAATGTACTGCCGGATTTTCAGTTTTTGAGTATTGGGCATGACTTGGGTTTGAGCTAACTTTAAAGCTGTTAGCTGGCGTTGCTCGATGCGTGAGCGTTCTACAATCTGCAAATTCTGGTAAGTAAAGACTGGCTAAGTCTAAATACTTTTGCAATTGCCTCATCGTCACCTGTGGTTGCAAATTCTTTGCTACTTGCTCTCGTGTGAGAGGTTGTTCGACTACGCAATTACCTTGAATTAACAAGCTTTTCGCCTCCTTGAGTTCTCCTTGAGTTCTCCTTGAGTTCCGGTCAAGTTCCGGAATTTGACCGGAACTATTGATGCCATCAACATAAAAATACCTGCTCCTGAAAGCTTGTCTAGGGTATTGGGGGTAGGGTGTGGGGTGTAGGGTGTAGGGGGAAATTAAGAAAACCAAATATCGAGTACGAACATAAATATTTTCCTTCTTCACTACACCCGACACCCGACACCCCACACCCAAAAGCCTTATAGGTAATGGGTTTGGCGTTATCTTAGTGCTATTCAACTTTGGGTCTCTACTTCTTTTTAGCTGTACACCTGAAGTGATGGAGCTTTTCGCTTCAAATTACCGTGGCTTGTTGATATAAAAATTGTGTTACGCCCTCTGCATCTTCTTCTGGGTCGATTTGTGCCCATAATGAGCAACCCAATTCCAACGATTCATAGTCACCCAAATTAAATTTTCTGTGATAGGTGACAGCAATAGTCTTAATATCCATCAGTTTTTTAAATTCCTAATAATTAACTGGATATTTGCAGTTTATTTTGCTAATTGAATTAATTTTGAGTGCGAGTCAGTCAATTTTCATCTTATTGAAATTGATTCAGCGCTGTTTGTTGATTTAAACCCAAACTTTTTTAATAAGAAGAATTCAGAAATCAGGAGCCAGAATTGAGAATTGAATTCTGTGCGACTGGCGGATGAATATTGGTTTAAAAGCGAGTGGAATTGTGGGCGAAAAGAATTAAAATATTCTGACTAATTAAAACTCCATCCCTACCCTACGGGAACACTTCGTGAACATGGGTGGAGTATTCTGACTCCTGTATTCTGACTTCTGACTCCTATTTATGATTAACTCTTTTGAATGAATCTAATAAGACTTCTCACGTCCGGATTACTATGCTGATATTGAGATGGTGGGCGCATTGTGCCCACCATATTCTCTCTTAAACTACGCGACTAACACCATACTGTCTGGAAGTGGCTTGTACTCCATAAGCCGCTTCCATTCCTCGCTCGTCAGTTGATCAAACGGTTTATCCAACAATTCCTCGCAAGACCTAGTTTCGAGACTAGGCAATACTTCGACCATCGACAACGACCACATAGCATCGAATGCAGAATCACAGGGCATTTGCTGCTGATGCTCTGATGATGCTCTTTCCACCCACCAGCGACCATCAGTGCATCCCGCCGAGCCTAGCTTTTTGTCGTTGTTGTAGATACCGTCATCGAGGAGTTCAAAGCCAAACTTTTCGCATTCCAAGGCAATTTGTGCCATGACTTCGTTACCCGTAGTATTGGCTGGAACTTTTTGCTTTTGCACAGGCAGTGTGCCTTGTTTGTAGTGCCAAGCGACATGGTTGTGGCATTTCGCCCAACTGTTTGCACGGTGTACTTCGGTTGAGTTCACCATGACTACCCAACGTTGGGTTAGGAATTCGTTATGGTCGTATGTAATGCTAGCTATCAGTTTCTCGCCAACGTAAATTTCATAGTCATAGCAGGTGATTTCGACAACTGTGAATTCTTCGGGTGCTAAAACTTCTCCCTGTTGTGTGATGTGCTGCTCTAGTTCTGCTTGAGCGCTTAGTTGCTCATCAACGACGAAAGAAGCGAAAATTGCTTGCTGTGTATGCGTTGTATGGGTCATAATAGATATTCCTTTGAGAAAAGGGTAAAAGGCGATCGCTGAGTTTTCCAGACATGAGCGATCGCCTTTGTTTTTGATGTACAAAAGAGCGCTGTGCAAATGACAAAATGCTCTCACAACAGAATCAGCGAAGCTGTACAAATCTTTGAATTCTGGACGTATATTCGCTAAATAACCAATTTTTCAGACTTAGTTAGGTCATCGGAATCATCTCCGGCGGCTTGAGCATTACAAGTTTGGCTTCCGGCTGCTAATCCCGGTGGCATTGGGTTTTGGATGAATTGAATGAGTTCAACTTGATGATTCAATTGGCAAACCTTTTGAGCGTTCGGGTGCTGGCGGCTTGCAATTCCGTTGCCCTTATATTTATTACTATACTCTAGTTAACTAGACTTGTCATCTACAAAAGACTAGTTAACTAGACTATCTCACTATTGACTTGACTAGTTAACTAGATTAGACTAGGCAGCAAGACCAGTAATCTAGAGGAGGTGATTAAGTTGAAGTTGCTTATTTTTATGGATTTAAAGGAGTTGCGCGAGAAAGCTGGTTTATCAGCTGAACGGGTAGCAGTGGAGTTAGGTAAGTCTGTTTCCACGATTCGATTTTGGGAGGCAGGAACATATATCCCTAGCCTTAGCCCCAGTGAAACGTTACAGCTGATCCGTCTTTACCAATGCACACTCGAAGAATTATCAGAATCTTTTATTGCAACTCAGCGCAAAAGTGGAAGGAAGCTCGATTAAAACAAAGCAAATAATTTCTGTAACGTTGCTATCGCTTTTATAGGAATTAGATGCATTCGCTAGATAGAGAATGTATTACTTTTTTATAGATTCAGGATGCTGCTAGCTTCTCCAGAAAACCAACTACTGCGCCACCTAAAGAAAGGAAAGCATTATCTACCAGACAGCGAAGAATATTAGCAAAAAATTAAAAGCGATGCCTGCGCCAAAATCTGCGACGATAACCTGACAGGGGACAGTGCGTTAGCCGAAGCTTAACGTTATCGTAGCGTCTCGTTGGCATAGTCTTTCATAGAGAAGAAGAGTTATCACTCGATGGCGTTTTTAATCAGCAATGTACTAGCGTAGCTATATTTAGTTACAAAACTTTAAAAATCTGTGGCGGCATGGTTGCAATGCCGCGATAGTTTCATGCGTCAAAATTTTGGAGATCGTATGGACGCAATTATAAAGTACGAAAGTAACAGCAGCCCATTTGACCAAATTAAACACATGGATGCTGACGGATCTGAGTATTGGTTAGCAACTGAATTGTTAACACTACTGGGTTATCAGACTTAGAAAAGAATTAAAGACACAGTTGAAAGAGCAAAAATCAGTGCCAGGAATTCCGGGTTAAATGAATCCTACCATCTGGTCGATGTCGTCCAAATGGCGCAAATTGGGGCTTCTCAAGCATTTCGAGAAGTGCTCAAGGATTACAAGCTATCACGACACGCCTGCTATTTGGTGGCGATGAACGGCGATCCGCGCAAGAGTGAGATAGCTGCCGCACAAAATTACTTTGCAGTGAAAACCCGTGAAGCAGAGTTAGCCCCGCAAAATTCAGAACTACTTGCTCAACTATTGGAGAAATTTGAACAGCAGAACCAGGTAATCGAGGAACAAGGGAAGGCGATCGCCCAGCTGCAATCCCAAATCCAAAACCTCCTGCCCCCATCTGCTGACTTCATACCCCCAGGCTGGAATGAGGAAGTATGGCGGAAGCTTCCTCGACAGGACAAACACCATTTTCGCTTTTTGTACCGTCGTCGTCGCTTTCGCCCTTCTGGTCAAGGCAAAGATGAGCAACTGGCATTACCTTCTGTGACTACTGAGCAATTGAAGCAACGACAAAGGGAAGAATTTGAGCAGCTCGTCGGTGAGTCATCAGTCCAGGAGAAACAACAGTTAGAAGCAGCAAAACAACAAGCATTGAAACAACTTTGGTCACAAGCAGAACAAGATGATACAGATGTCTCTTTTTAACGAACGTGCGCCAGTTTTACCAGTCACTTATTATCCAGAGTTCCTTTAAACATAAGATAGGTGCTAGATTTGACGTTATTTTTAGCTTACTACTTGTCCCTTTCCTGATCCCGAACTCAGGTTATTTACGACAAGATGGGAGTTGCTGCAACTCCTGGGGATGGTTGTGGAAATAGTCGCCCAGCCAATTACAACCTTGGGTAAGGAGATCGTCAAGATTCAGATTCCAAGAATAGAGCATTGACTCACTGCTAGAAATCAAGCGGTTGCCATCTGGGGTAAAATTGAGGAATGAATTGAATGCACCACCCATAGGGATGCGAGTAATAGGTGTGCCGTCGGCTTGCCAAATATGGATTGTGCTATCAATAGTCTTAGCAATCAACAATTGCCCATCTGGGCTAAATTGAAAACGACCGATTTGGTTTGTTTCAAGTGTGCGAATGAGCGTACCATCAGAACGCCAAATTTTGATATTTTGATCAATTCCCACCGTCGCCAACTGTTGTCCGTCGTTACGGTGAGCGATATCAATAATCGCTGCGCCATGATTGAGGGTTTGGATGAGATTACCTTCAGCCGACCAAATTACCAGTTTACCAAAGCGATCGCCAACCATAAACTGCCCACTGGGGGAAAATCCCATTGCTGTAATTTCATTTGGTTGTCCTGATAGGGTTTTGAGCAGTTTTCCGTCTCTTCTCCACAAGCGCAGGGTGCGTGTGGGGGTATTACCAGAAGTTACTGTGATGTAAGTTTGATTGTTGGGGCTAAAGTAGAGGGAATCTGCATCTTTGATAGTCTTCAAAAATTTACCTTCACTACTCCAAAGTTGAATTTTATCGGGTTGATTACCAGAAATTGCCAACTCTTTGCCATCAGGACTAAATTCGATTCCTGGTTTATAATGAGCCGCATCCATTTCTTGAATTAGATCCCCATTCGCTAACCTGAATTGTATTTTTTGTTGACGAATTGATAACAAAACTAGGCGAGAAGCATCGGTATTAAATTTAATCACACTTTCCGGGAGATTAGTTTGTATTGTTCTGAGTTCACTGCCATCTGCCCGATATAATGTCATTTCTCCATTGAATTTTGTGGCAGCAATTGTCTGTCCATCAGGACTAAGAGTGGCATCCATAATTCTATTTTGGGCATCAGATTTTGCCCCAGCAATTTTTAGTTTCTCACCCGGTATTTGTATGCGGTTGATGCGTTGCTGATTTCCCACAACCACACGGGGCGTTTGTATTGGTGGTGTCAATGGAGTGGAGATTTTTTGAGGATGGATTTTCCAGAGTTTCAGCATCCCATCTGGGTGACTCGTGGCGATGACAGAACCATCAAAGCTAGAACTAAAACCAGAAACCAGCAGTTGATGAGTTTTGATTTCTGCTTGTAAAGTTCCGTCTGGATGCCATAATTTGAGGGTGTTGAGATTGGCAGAAATGTAAGCACCATCTTTTTGGCGGAAACTGTGCCAAAGGTTATTGCCTAAATTATGGGTGATGTTAGGATAAGTTTTGATCAACGCACCAGTTTTAATGTCTCGAACTTCCGGTTTTCCTTGGGCATTGATAAATACAATTGCATCGCCTTCTAAACTAATGGTAAGGTCAATACCTTGTTGAGGTGGAGCAATCTGCCTAGTGTAAAGTAATTTCCATTGCAAATTTAAGACTGCAACTTTGCCAAAGGCGTTGACTACCACAATATTGTTGTCATTTGTGAACCGGACATCGCTAAGAGTTTCTTGATCGAGTTTTAGCTTATTGACAAGAGTACCTGTTTTGAGATGCCAAACCTGGATTTCATAATCGGAGTCAGCAGATAAAATATACTGACCATCGGGACTAAAACTCAGAGAAGAAATGGAAATTGGGAAGCCCTGGAGAGTTTTAGTTTTGTGAGTTTTAATGGTCTGAATTTTCTTTCCCTGTATTGTCCAAAGAGTTATCGCCCCGTCTTCGCCTCCAGTTGCTAGTTTCTGTCCATCACGGCTAAAGGCGATCGCTACCGCCGGACTATCTAAATGCCAACGATTCTGCTCATTAATCGTGGAAAGAACAGCTTGCAGGGCAAATAAAGGTGTGTGGGTGGGTAAATGTTTAAAAGAATGCTGTTTGGTCAATTGTTTAAGTCTTTGCGCTGATTTCATCGCCCCTAGCAAATCCTTCAGTTGATTGCCATCTGCACGCACTTGCAAAATTCGGCTTCCTTCTCGTTCTAGATTTAAGATATCTGCATTGGTTCTGAGTTGCTGTTCTGATTGCTGGAAGTAAAAAAACGTGCCGATGGTGCTAATTACAGCCGCAGAAAGCGCGATCGCTCCAATTTGCAATCGTTTTTTGGTTTGATGTTGCACGGTTTTTAATCGCCCAATTGCTTGAGTTTCTTGTTGTATTGCTGTTTGGGTTTTGGATTGGGCGATCGCTAGTTCTTGGGCTTGGCTAGCGGATAAAAATTGATAATCACTATGACTCAAACTCAATCCTTTTGCCCAAACCAACGCCCACTGCAAGGCTTCATTTTGCAGCAAATATTGAGGATCTTGAGAAATTTCCCAAGCGGCGAGTTCTGCACCATAGGGACGGATAGCACGTAAAGCTTGTTCTGTCCAGGTATAATCAAACACGGTGGCATAGATGCGGTTATAGATACTCAATTTGCCTTGACGTTTGACAACCAAACCAGAAAGACACAACTGCATTAACTCCCAGCTATCTTCAGCCGAAAGTTCCCCTTGATTGAGCAATTGCTGATAGAGTCCTAATGACCAACAAGCCAAAGATTTATTGTGAAGAATGCGATCGCGAATTGTTTGAAAATGCTGCTGTCGGTCATTTGCTAACCAATGTTCGATCATTTGCGATCGCACAATTGCTTCTACTGCTGAAGTTTCCCATCCCGGTGCAATAAAAGTATTGGATGTATTAATTAGTTCACATAACCATTGAGTTAAAAATGGTTGTCCACCAGTCCAAGCCAAAATTTCTGCCATCACCTTGGTAGGATTTGCTACCACTTCGTTTAAGCCTTGTTCCAGTGGTTTAGCTTCAGACAATTGAAAACCTGTAAGTTCGATAGCGCGACTATCTACATTTAGTGGTGTAAATTTATTATCGGCGATTAAATCAGTGGGTGTAGCCACACCAAATAGGGCAAATGTTAACCTTTGAAATTCGGGTTTATCAGCACGTTTGTTGTAGCAGGCTCTCACAAAAGCAAAAAAATCATCCTTAAATTCTAGATTGAGAATACTGTCAATTTCATCTACAAAAACGATAATTTGCTGAGAGATATTTGCTAGTAAAACTTCTTCCACAAATTTACTCAGGCGCAAAAATGGATGTAGCAAAGTATTTTGAGACCACCAATATTCTAAATCAATTTCAATGTTAAGTTCACTAGCAAAATGGCTGACAAATCCCCCATAGAATTCATCTGCACTCACTTGATAAACGCAGAGTTCACGCATTTCAAAAGCAACACAAACAAATCCTTCTGACTGTAAGCGCGACATTGTACGCACTCGTAAACTCGATTTACCCATCTGTCTAGAGTTGAGAACATAGCAAAATATTCCGGCTTTTAGTCCTGTATATAAATCACTATCGGCTTGACGATGAACGTAAATTTCAGTACCTTCTCGTAAACTACCACCGACTTGATAATGGTTGTAATTGTTCATGTTTGAATTCCCAAACGTTCACGAAAATATTGACGGTAAAGTTCGTAGCGTATAGATACTTGGTGTTGCTGTAGCTGGATTAATCCCAAGTCATAGAGTTTCACCACATCATCGAGATGGAAGTGTGGTTGAATGGAAATAGCAGCATCAGCTGAGGCGATCGCTTTCAATGGTGCAAGTAAATGAGAATGCGTTTGTAGCTTATGCCATTGCCTTTCTAGATGGCTGCGGTAGATACTATTCGGAGTTGCTGCGGTATTGAGCAATTGCTCAAGGGAAGTTGGGTTTTGAGCCAGAAATTGTAAAGTCAAGGTGACAAGGTAAGGATGTCCGCCAACAATTGCAGTTAATTTTTTTATCTCTTGCTGACTCCAGTGCAATTGATACTGATTTAGTAAAGTGAGGATTTCTGTGGCATTTAGTTCTGTCAACTGAATTTCTGTACCTGCGTTAAATGGCGATTGGTTGATGTCAATTTGGGTGTAAACTTCAGTGTGTAGAACTATCAAACGTAACTGAGTCCAAAGCAATTTGGTTTTAGCATCTTCATGCCAAGTTCTCAGCATTCCCAGAAATTCACCAGCAATTAATTGATGAGTAAATAGGCGATCTACTTCATCTAAGGCAATGACTAAAGGGATATCATCAGTTAAGAGATATTTTTGCAAATAAGTTCTACATTTGATTTTGCTATTGCCTAAACTTTTGCGCCAATGAGTTTCGATATCAACCGTTAAATTCAGCGCATAAGTAACACTAGCAACAAACCACTGTAAGAAACTATCTAAACTGCCAAAATCATCAGCAACCGCATCGCGGAGATTGATAGCGATCGCCCGATATCCTTGTTGTTGAGCATACTTGAGAACTTGCGCCATAAGTGTGGTTTTACCAAACTGAATTGGTGCTTTAATACGGAGTAATGCCCCTGGTTTATCAATCTCTGCACAGCAAAATTCCCATTTAGATGGTTGCTTCATTCCCTGGTAAGATTGGGGCTGATAGGTTTGCCATCGTCGCTGAAGGGCTTGGCGAAAATTGGTTTTTTTCACCTCTTCTTGGAGTGCTTCTGAAAGCAATTGCCACAACCGCCCGCCGACTTCACTAACATACTTCACGGTAAGATAAGACTCAGCCGCGATCGCTTCATAGGTTTTACCTTCCCATGCACCCTGCAAAACTTGGATTTCAACATCACTCAGATGCTTTTGCGTAGTTTGTAGCATCAACTGATCGACGAGTTGTTGAGCAGCATTCCATTGAAATCCAGCGTCTAAGCTCATAACCCTACATTAGAAAGCGATGTTTATCTTCTAACATAGGATTTCTCAATAATTCCCCCTAATACCCAAAGAACCAGAACAAACCGTGATTACTTAGCAATGGGGAATAGTTACCAGGATTTTTCCGGAAAAAACCGGAATTTATCGCCTGAAATAACCGGATTTCTTCCGGCTGACAATGATAGTAAGCGTCAAGCATCATACAAATATGACTGCAACTACTGAAATATGTATTTTGTTTCCAAATCTGTAACTCAATCCTGAGTCTTAGTATTCATTAGCTAACTTGAGACTGCAAGATTTACTTATCAGCTAATGTGCGTCTAAATTGCATAACTACTCGTGGTGGTTGTTGACTGTTAACTGTCAACTGTCAACAGCCTCATCGAGTCAATGTGCAAGTTTCAGGTGGAACAGTTTATTTTTAAATCAATATTCTATGCTGCAACACTTTTCCCACAACGCTTTAGTAAAATCAACTATTATCGGATGTCTGCTTTTTTCTAGTTCCCTAATTCCTTTACAATCTACCGTTGCTAATCCGCAAATTTTGACTACACCACAAGCAAAGACGATCGCTCAACAAGTGCTTCAAGATGCGATCGCCAAAGAGAAACTTGATAATACTGCAAGAGTCGTTCAAGTTGCTCGATTTGGTAAGGGCGATACCTGGATGTACAATCCTGTACCTTACTGGAAAATTGCGATCGCTGATCAGCATAAAAGTTTGGTCTATTTCACCACTGATAATGGTAACTTTAGAGTCTTGATGCAAATGAACGGACAAAACACCCATTCTCTGGGAAAACCTGCCGAAGAAATTCCGCCAACGGCAATGATCACAGCAGCGATTCAACAGGCGAAAGAGTGGGGCTATCCTGGAGAACCCCTATTAACTGATATTTCATCTGCAAAGACAACTTGGGCAAGTGGTTGTGAAAAGTTTTCTTTTCCTTATCCTTGCGATCCGATTATTAATCAAGGCTGGAAAATTACCATTCCCCACCAACGCCAAAGTTGGGTATTTCAAGGTGAAACAGCCGATGATTTACAATTGATTGCACGTGCTAATCCTGTGATTGAACGCGGCTTACCGATTCCGGTGGTTAACGAAATCAAGAGTATTGCCAACAAACACTTGCAAATCTTATCCTCAGTTGTTCTGATTACTAAAATCGAGCCTCAAACCTTTACTGATAGCTGTTTAGGATTAGGGAATTTAGCCGAATCTTGCGCTCAACAAAGAATTCGGGGCTATCGGGTGACGGTGGCGGGGAAGTCTCCAGCACAGCAAATATACCGAATTAGCAGTGATAAAGTTTATCTTCGCACTGAAGCGATCGCCGGACTTCCCAACCGCACTGATGACTTACCAACTGCGATCGCTCGCACAGTATTCAACGCCGCCAAATCAGACTTGAAAAAACCCATTGCTAATCTTAGCATTACCCAAGTTGCACCAAGATTCAGTTGTTTCCGGAGTCCCACAGCTGCACCTAATGAACCTTGTATACCAACGCAAAACCTTGACGGTTGGAATATCACGGTGACAAATTTTCAGAAATCACTGACTTACACGGTTAATCTCAGTGGCAAGATTCTTAGCAAGCTATAGCTGAGTGCTGAGTATAAATCTATTAGATACAAGGTTTTTAGTAATTAATACGCCCTAATTTAAGTGAATATTAATATACAACATAAGCTGATGATGCTGACGCGATGCCTGCGGCGAGCGAAGCTATCGCTCGCTTTGATTATTGCTTCTCAACTAATTTACTCTGTTCCCATTTATGCGGCAGATGCTAGGATAACGATTTCTAAAGCTTGCCGTGTGGAGCTAACTGGTGAAAGTACCCGACGCTGGAACGAAATTTCTGGAATGTCTTTAACTGATAGGCTCTCCGCAATTACCAGAGAGCTAGAAAACGCTCAACGGCGAGGAGACACAAGTTTTACAACCCAAACATTAGATTTTGCCATCAAGACAATTACTACTCAAATACAATCGCTGAAACAACAGGATAATCCAAAACTTTCGACTATCCTCGATCAAATCGTGGTTTTAGCTAAACCTTTACCGAGTGGGTATAGTCTGGGTAAAACGTATGTCTTGACGGAATCTGCGATCGCCTATGCACAAATTGCTCAGTCTAGCAAAGGAAAACAAACGCTACAGCTTGCGTCTGAGTCGGTATCAGGAATTCGCAATACTCCTAAAGATTTAGTTGCGGCGCACATTCGCCTTGCAGAAGGGTGGATTGCTCTCAACCAACCGGCGGAAGCTGCATCTTCCCTCAACTATGGGTTTGAGCAAACCATCAAAAATCTGACAGATACCTACGCCAGACGTGAGTCGTTATCACAAATAGTTAATTTATAT
Source organism: Calothrix sp. NIES-2100 (assembly GCF_002368195.1). Taxonomy (GTDB): domain Bacteria; phylum Cyanobacteriota; class Cyanobacteriia; order Cyanobacteriales; family Nostocaceae; genus Aulosira. Next base: position 9,889,346 of record NZ_AP018178.1, read on the forward strand.
CTCCAAATTTACCAACCCACAAAAGCTTTAGAGGTGCTAAAGCAACTTTCTCCTCAAGATTACGATCCTGATATTACCGTCACTCAGATTGCTGCTGCCTACGTTAAAGCTAGAGACCCAGTAAAAGCAAAGCAATTACTAGATCCGTTGCTCAAAGCAGCACTAGCAACTAAAGATGTGGAACAACGGGAAATTAAATTAATGAATTTGGTGCTACACTATGCCCCTAGTGGAGATTTAGGGCGATCGCAGCAAATTGTTTCTCAAATGAAACGTCCTAATTCTTTCCGGGCTAGAAGTTGGTTGACAATTGCGGCAGAAAGTCGCAAATTTAACCAGCCAGAAATCCGTAAACAAGTGATCGCCCGTTTGGTTGCTGATGCCAAAGCCGCTAAAATAGCCGATCAGTTTGGTGGACGCTTCGATAATGAATGGTATGGCGAGATGTCAAATTTATCTACAACTCGCGGCTATCAGCCAGAACTCAAAGCCTTGATTGCTGAACTGCGTGCGGTGAATGTCTTGGGAATTGTCCTGAAAGATTTGATTGCTAATAAACAGTTGACAACTGCTCGGCAAATACTACCACGCCCGATGATCGTACAGATAGATGCAGGCTATTTCGATGAAACTGATCGCTGGCTAGATAATATTGCCATAGCCGCTCTTGAAGATGGACAGCCCCAGGATGCAGAAGCTACAATTGCTGGGGAAAAAACCGATGTGCGGCGATTGCTGCGGTTTGCTCAAGCTTTCCATCGCCGTGGTAATGTTGCTGTTGCCGATCAATTATTCACTCGTAGCCAAGTAATAGCTAATAGCATTTCTGCTTTACCCACCGCCATCACAACTCATGCGGCGATCGCCAATACTTTGATTTCCACCAATCGTCCAGCCGATCAGGTATTGAATCGAATTGTCACACTGATACAAACAGAAAAAGCATTGCCACAGCAAGCACAATTATTGCTATCAATTAGTTCAGAATTTGCCGCAACGCCATCAACTTATTTTACACTGGCAGAAAAACTGAAGTTACTTCAACAAGTAGACTTTGCTACCTTAGCTGGTAATCAAGCGATCGCCAATCGTCAGCCAGAGGAAGCATCCCGTTTTATTGGTTACGCCGGGAGAAATTCTAGCGAAAAGTTTGACTTTGCTTTACGAGTTGTGGAACTAAATCTGACTCAAGGTAATTTCACAAAAGCGCGATCGCTCCTCAATATTCTCATCCAAACCCTCCGCAATGCCTCAGAGTCTTCCTTAGCAGCAATTGCAGAACGTTCTCGTCTCTGGGGGCGGATTGCTTTAAATCTAGTGCGTACAGGAGATGCTAAAACTGCGATCGCCATTGCTGAGAATGTCACACCATCGCCAGAACGCGAACAATTACTGCAACGTTTACGCTGTTATCAGGACTGAGACGAGGATTGTAATGCCTAACTGGAGTGCAATTGAAAGTAGTTTTTTACTAGTGTGGTAAAACTTACTAGAGAAGACGACTCTCTAAATTAGCCAAGTAACCCTTGGGGTCTGGGCGAAATCGATATTGTTCAATTCTTGCTTTGTGGTGTTTTTGCAATTGAGAACGTAATTCGAGCCAAGTATGAATATCAACTTGTGCTAAATCAGATGCGGTAAAAGAATGAAGCGAAGTTGCGATGCCTTCGGCAACGGCAAAGCCGAACGCGCAGGCAAGTTTGACAGAACCACGAATAATACCAATTCAAAATTCAAAATTCAAAATTCAAAATTCAAAATTCAAAATTCAAAATTCAAAATTAAGAATCTAGACAGGATAAGGCTTTGGATCTGTGTATCTGTCGCATTCTTTTTTCAAATTAGTATAAAAAGGGATGAGGGGGCAACCTTACGACCAGTACCTTAGAGGATGACAAGACAACTCTAAGCTATGCAGGACAAAACTTTGAGAAGATGGTGAAGACAAAAAATAGGGAGCATTTTTGTGGCTCCCCTGGAAAAATATGTTTCCTGAATCTTACCAAAAAACCCTGCGTACCCATCTGAATGAAAGCCAGTATATAACCATAAAGCTTCTGTTGTTATTGCTACAAGTTCATCGTCAGGTCAAACTCTCTGTTTTAGCGAGTGTCTTTCCCCAACCAATTCAATATGGTAGTCGTAAGCGAAACCTGCAACGCTTTTTAAACTTGCCTCGACTCAATGTTAAACTTTTGTGGTTTCCCTTGATCAAATATTGGATTAGACAAGTACAAACGGGACGGAACTTAAATCGAGATCAACGTCGTCGTCTCCAGAGACTCAAACACCATAAATATGGATATTGGATGCTCGCAATTGACAGGACTCAGTGGAAAGGACGGAATGTATTTATGGTGAGCTTAGTTTGGGTAACTCATGCTCAACATTGTATTGGGAAATCTTAAAATAGGTAGGGAGCAGTAATTTTAATACTCAAAAACGGCTTCTGAAAACAGTGCTGACTCTATTTCAGAATTATCCGGTTTTAGTATTAGGAGACCGAGAATTTCACAGCCCTAAACTAGCTCAATGGCTGAATGACAGGGGTGTATTCTTTGCTCTGAGGCAGAAAAAAGACCTGCATTTCCAAACAGCATTGAATCAGGAGTATCAAGTCCTGAAAAATCTGGGATTTAAACCAGGTATGTCTAAATTTTATCAGGGAGTAAGGTGCAATAAAGCCGATGGAATCGGACTATTTAATTTAGCGGTCTATTGGAGACGAAAATATAATAATCAGGGTGCAAAAGAACCCTGGTATATCTTAACTAACCTCCCGACATTACAACAAGCATTGGCAGTCTATCGTTGTCGTTGGGGCATTGAACAAATGTTCAAGGATTGTAAAACTGGTGGCTATAACTTAGAAGATACCAAGGTCAATGACACCCGTTTTTTAGCCTTAGTCTTGTTGATTGCCCTGGCCTATAGTTTGGCAACCATGCAGGGACAGCAAATGAAAAAATTAGGGATAGATATCTATGCTGGATGTATCCAATCACACAAAGAGCAGACCCCACGCCAGAGTAACTTTAGCTTTGGACTCTATGGACAACGATGGCGTTATGGCATGGAATTATGGGCAGATTGGGTCTTGCGTCTGATTGGTCTCAAACCCCATAAACGGCTCTATTTTCAGCGTGGTTTTTATGCCCTATCCCTTATGCAGCAAACTTTATAGGTAGGTTGTCACCCTCTGAGGCTTGGTACAGATACATAATAGGTAGATTGACTTCTCAAAGTAGAACTTGAATAATAAATATTAATTCTATTTGGGTTTGCGGTTCTTTCTATGCTTTGACAAGGTGATAAGAATGATTACGCTACCTGACGTTGCGGTTGATGCTCAGATATACTCCAGCAAGAATTCTGTGGTGTATCGTGGCATCAAGCTGTCAGATCGCACGCCTGTTATTCTCAAAGTTCTCAAACAGGACTATCCTACGGCATCGGAACTCACCCGCTACAGGCAGGAATATGAAATTACGCGATCGCTTAACTTAGAAGGCGCGATCAAGGCATATAGTCAGCAGGAATATCAGCGCACACTCGTTATTTTTTTAGAAGATTTCGGTGGAGAGTCTCTGGAGAGATGGATACAGCAGCGTCCAGATTTCTGCCCTATGCCCTTATCAGCTTTTCTATCCCTTGCCATTAAACTCACAGGTATTCTGGGCAGAATTCATGCTGCTGGTGTCATTCATAAAGATATCAACCCTAGCAATATTGTCTTCAATCTAGATACTGGGGTCGTTAAATTTATTGATTTCGGAATTGCTACTCGATTTAACCGCACCAATCCAACCTTCAAAAACCCTCATGTTCTAGAAGGCACTCTTGCATATCTATCTCCAGAGCAAACCGGACGCATGAACCGTTTGCTTGATTATCGTACTGATTTTTACTCCCTTGGCATAACGTTCTATGAACTGCTCACTGGACAGTTACCGTTTACCACAACAGACATTCTTGAACTTGTCCATTGTCATCTTGCCAAATCACCTGTTCCGCCTCATGAACTGAAGGCAACGATTCCCAAAGCAGTTTCAGATATCGTTTTGAAACTAATGGCAAAGAATGCGGAGGATCGCTATCAGAGTGCTTGGGGTATCAAAGCAGATTTAGAAATTTGTGCTGACCAATTAAAAAAAATCGGGCAAATTAATAGTATTCAACTGGGTCTATTAGATGTTTGGGATCAGTTTCAAATTCCCCAAAAACTATATGGACGGGATCGGGAAGTTGCAATGTTACTAGCGGCTTTTGAGCGCGTTGCGTGTCCGTTGGCGCAGCCTCCCGCAGGGAAGGACAGTCGCATTGCTTCAGAAAATCTTGTACAACAAACTTCAGAGCAGAAACTAACAGACAATCAAACCTTCAAAGTCGAAATGATGCTGGTTTCTGGCTATGCGGGAATTGGGAAATCAGCATTAGTGCAGGAACTTTATAAACCAATCACCGCAAAGCGCGGCTATTTTATTTGGGGTAAATTCGATCAATTTCAGCGTAATATTCCCTACAGCGCGATCGCAAATGCCCTGCAAAAATTAGTACAACAATTGCTCGGTGAACCAGACGAGCAACTTCAACAATGGCGATCGCGCTTGCTAACGGCTTTGGGAACCAACGGACAAATTATCATTGATATCATCCCAGAAGTTGAATTAATTATCGGCAAGCAGCCGCCTGTATCAGAAGTTGGAGCAACTGAAGCTCAAAATCGTTTCAATTTAATATTTCAAAACTTTGTGCGGGTGTTTTGTTCAGAGTCACACCCGCTTGTGATCTTTTTAGATGATTTGCAATGGATAGACTCAGCAACGCTGAAGTTAATCGAGCTGATGTTGCTTGATGAACAAACCCAATTCCTATTTTTAATTGGAGCCTATCGAGATAATGAGGTAAATCCAACTCATCCGTTGATGTTAACGCTCTTAAGACTGCGAAAACAAGGGGCAGTAATTCAGGAGATAATCCTGGCACCATTAACGCTGAGTCCACTGAGCAAGTTGATTGCCGAGACGCTACATCAGAATGCAGACACCGTTTGTTCTTTAGCCGAGTTAGTACTGCGTAAAACTGAGGGTAATCCCTTTTTTGTCGGTGAATTTTTGAGAATGCTGCATAGCGAAAATCTGCTGACCTTTGATGCACAACACTTATGCTGGGAATGGAACATTGCTGATATTCAAGCCCAGGATATTACCGATAATGTGGTGGAGTTGCTACTGATCCAGTTAAATAAATTACCAGAAAACACACAGCAAATTCTCCAGTTAGCAGCTTGTATCGGTGCTGAATTTAATTTAAATACGCTAGCGATCGTTTGCGAACAATCTCCTAAAGCAATTTCTCTAAATTTACTAGTAGCCATTCAAGCTGGATTAATTCAACCTATATCTGAATTAGACGAAAACCTCTTAGTTCAAAAATATAAGTTTTTGCACGATCGCGTACAGCAAGCAGCATACGCCTTAATCGATGAGTCGCAAAAAGTTGGGGTACATCTGCAAATCGGTCGCAATTTACTCGAAAAGACTTCACCAAAGCAGCTAGCAGAGCGGTTGTTTGAAATTGTTGACCAACTTAATTATGGAACCGAGTTAATCAGTGAGCAATTTGAACGGAATGAGATTGCTAAACTGAATTTGCAAGCAGGTCAAAAAGCGCTGGCAGCAACGGCTTATGAAGCAGCTTTCAAGTATTTCAATACAGGGCTTAAACTCCTTGATGTGGAAAGTTGGCAGTGTGAGTATGACCTAACTTTGGTGTTGCATTCGGAGGCAGCAGAGGCAGCATACCTCAGTGGTCACTTTGACAACATGGAGCGGCTTGTAGAAGAAGTGTTCAAGCGTGCGAAGACGGCGCTTGATAAAGTGAAAGCTTACGATAGCAAAATTCAAGCATGGCTGTCGCAGGGCGACCCTAAAGAAGCACTTAAAACTGGCTTGGAAGTCCTGCAACTCTTGGGAATTAGTTTAGTGGAAGCTCCAAGTCAGTTAGACGTTCAAGCAGCATTAGAGGAAACCGCTTCACAATTGGCTGGGCGGGAAATCGAAGATTTGATTGATCTGCCAGAGATGACTGAACCTGTGCCACTGGCAGCAATCTACATTTTAGTAAGCACAGTGGGTGCGGCTTTTAATGTGTCACCTGCTCTGATGGTGCTGATTGTGTGCAAGATGGTGAATTTATCGATCACCAATGGAAACGCTATCTGGTCGCTTCTCGGTTATGCTGCTTATGGCATGATGCTATGTGGAGTTGTACAAGACATCGAACTGGGCTATCGATTTGGCAAACTATCCTTAAATTTAGCGAAAAAATTAAGTAACAAGAAAGGTAACTGCAAAGCATTGCTGATGGTGAATTTTCATATCATTCACTGGAAAGACCACCTGAAAGAGACGTTCCCTAGTTTAAATGAGGCTTATCAAAGCGGGATAGAAAGTGGAGAGTTTGAATTTGCCAGTTATTGTGCATTCAGCCTATGTTATTACCCCTTTTTTGCAGGACAAGAACTGACAGAGCTGGAACAACAAACAGCGATTTATCGTAAAGCCACCAATCAAATTAGACGAGAGACTCCTGCCACTTGGCTGGCAATGTTGCAGCAAACAATCCTTAACCTGCGAGGTCAATCTGAAAATCCAAGTCGCTTAGTGGGTTGTATCTATAACGAAGAGCAAGCAATATCACGGGCGATCGCTGTCAAGGATGGAACTAGCATTCACTATTTTTACTTAAATAAGCTGATTTTATGCTATCTGTTCGGAGAGTATAAGCAAGCTGCAAAAACGGCTACTTTGGCAGAACAGTATTTAGGCGCAGCCACAGCAATAATCTCTGTACCTCTATTTCATTTCTATGACTCTCTAATATTTCTGAGCTTGTTGGCGGATGCTTCAAACTCTGAAAAAGCAGCTTGGTTGAATCGCGTTAACGCCAACCAGGAAAAAATGCAGAAATGGGCACACCATGCACCCATGAATTTTTTGCATAAGTTTCAGTTAGTTGAGGCAGAGAAAGCACGAGCTTTGGGTCAGTTTTTTGAGGCAGAGGAGTTTTACGAACAAGCAATTTTTGGTGCTAAAGAAAACGAGTACCTTCAAGAAGAAGCTTTAGGCTATGAGTTAGCTGCAAAACATTACTTGGCTCGTGGTCGAGAAAGGTTTGCTCAACTCTATATGAAGGAAGCCCATTACTGCTATGAGCGATGGGGAGCAACCGCAAAAGCCAAAGATTTAGAAACTCGCTATCCCCAGTTTTTTCCTCAGTCGCTGAATGTGGCTGGCGCACTAGTTCATACCACTGCTGGAACTACTTCTAATAGCTCAGATATCGCTTTAGACTTAGCGGCGGTGATGAAAGCATCTCAAGCTATCTCTCGTGAAATTGAACTGGATCAGTTACTCAATTCTTTGATGCAGATATTAATTGAGAATGCTGGCGCACAAACTGGATGCTTGATTTTAGAAAACGCAGGAGAATGGGCGATTGAAGCTGCTTGTGAACTCAATGGTGATGCGAATCTTTGTGCTACACAAGTATTGCAATCGATTTCAATGGTAAATCGCTTACCCGAATCCATCATTCATTATGTGATTCGGACTCATGAATCTGTCATCTTAAATGATGCAACTCGTGAAGGTAATTTCATCAATGAGCCATATATTCAGCAGAACCAAACGAAATCACTTCTTTGTTTGCCGTTGTTGAATCAAAGTAAACTTGTTGGTGTGCTGTATCTGGAAAATCGATTAGTAACTGGGGCATTCACAGCAGAACGCTCACAACTTCTAAATCTACTATCAACTCAGGCAGCAATTGCGATCGAAAATGCCAAACTCTATTCAAAGCTACGCACTAGCGAAAGTCAGATGGCTCAATTTCTAGAAGCGATTCCGGTAGGAATTGGAATAGTGGATGCGACTGGTAGCCCCTATTACGCTAATCACCGGGGAATTCAGTTAATGGGCAAAGAGATCGATCCTTTGGTAGCACCGGAGCAAATCGCAGAGGTTTATCAACTTTATGTGGCAGGAACGGATCGGATATATCCAACTGAGCAACTGCCAATCATCAGGGCGTTGAGCGGCGAACGCACCAGAGTTGACGACGTAGAAATTCACCAAAATAACGCAACCATTCCAGTTGAGGCATGGGGAACTCCAGTCTTTGACGAACATGGCAATGTGGTTTATGCGATCGTCACCTTTCAAGATATCACCGAGCGCAAACAAGCAGAACACCTTTTAGCAAATTACAACCGCACCTTAGAGCAACAGGTAGCAGAGCGGACGGCAGCTTTACAACAAAGCCAAGCAGAACTGCGCGAGCGAGAACAGGAATTACGAGTAATTACAGACGCTCTACCTGTTTGTATCACATATATAGATGCCGACCAGCGTTATCGGTTTGCCAACCGCACATACGAGGAATGGTTTCACTGTAGTCGAGGTGAGATTCTGGGCAAGCATATTTGCGAAAACTTGGGTGAGGCGGCTTATCAAGTTGTACAACCATACATCAATCAAGCACTAGCAGGGCAAATCACAACCTATGAGGCAGAAATTCCCTGTGTGTTTGGCAAGAAATATATCAGTAATTCCCTCATCCCTGATTTCGATGACAATGGTCAAGTCAAAGGATACTATGGTCTGATTACAGATATCAGCGATCGCAAACGCGCCGAAGAAACCTCAATTTTAGAAGAACGCAACCGTATGGCACGCGAAATTCATGACACTCTCGCGCAAGCCTTTACGGGGATTCTGGTTCACATGGGAACCGTTTCTCGATTAGTGGCAACCAACCCCCAAGCAATTCAAACACATATTAATACCGTGCGAGATTTGGCTCGCACCGGGCTGACAGAAGCTCGACGCTCCGTTGCAGCACTGCGTCCCCAATCCCTAGAAGACGGCAATCTCTGGACAGCACTGCAACGATTTGTAGCTACAATGCAATCTTCAACCGAAACCAGCCTGATTTGTGATATTATCGGCACGCCCTATACGTTACCGCCTGAAACAGATAATAATCTGCTAAGAATTGCACAGGAAGCATTTACAAATTCAATTAGATATGCTAATGCAAATGAAATTCGGATTGAATTAGTTTATGAACCAACGCAATTCTTCTTACGAATTAAAGACAATGGACAAGGATTTGAAGCCAATCATACAACCCTAAATCGGGGGTTTGGCTTACTGGGGATTACCGAACGAGCGGAACGCATTGGGGCACAACTCTCAATTGAGAGCCGACTGGGGCAAGGAACAGAAACGATCGTATCTGTACATCGGGAGGCATCAGCATGAGTCCGCCTACAGCAATCCGCGTTTTGATTGTTGACGATCACTCAATCGTCCGGCAAGGACTGGCCGCGATGATTGAGAATGAGCCAGATATGACGGTGGTAGGTCAAGCTGGCAATGGACAGGAAGCGATCGCTCAATATAAACAACTCCAGCCTGATGTCACCTTGATCGACTTACGGATGCCCCAGGTAAGCGGCGTTGATGCGATCGTTGCCATCTGTGCTGAATTCGCCCATGCCCGCATAATTGTACTGACCACTTATGACGGGGACGAAGATATTTATCGAGCATTACGCGCCGGAGCCAAGGGCTATCTGCTCAAAGACGCTGAACCGGATGCACTCCTGAATGCGATTCATATTGTTCACAGTGGGCAACAATATATCCCTTCCGAAGTCGCTGCCAAACTGGTGCAACGGATGAACATTCCAGAGTTGAGTGATCGAGAACAAGAGGTTGTTCATCAGATGGTGCTTGGCTTGAGTAATCACGATATTGCTGCGGCTTTGAATATTACTGAAAGTACCGTCAAATTTCACATCAACAAAATTTTGAGCAAATTAGGTGTGAGCGATCGCACTCAAGCGGTGATTACCGCATTGAAACGGGGACTCGCCAAGTTGTGAAAACAATGAGAACTGAACTTAAGTTCGGTTGAGGGTTAGTTTTAGAGATAGTAAGCAACTGTTGTTTCATCGCTTCAATTACTCAACTCTGAGTTGGCGACAAAGCTGAATTAGTTTCATAAGCTAAATACATAGAAAAAACGGAGTCGGGAGGAATCACAGATAGGAGTCATGGCAATCCCTCGATGCTATGAAAAACCTTCTTGGTAGAGTGTGTGATGAATCAAAATAGTCATCTTAATCAACTCTTTGTTCCACCTTCCCAACGCGATCACTATCAGGGGATGCTCAATGCCCCGATCATACTTGTGGAATATGGGAATTACCAATGTCTTCAGTTCCGGGAAATGCATCAGTTGATTCAGGCAATCGTGCAAGATTTCAATTCCGGGCTGACTGAGAAAAATTCAATTTGTGTAGTGTTTCGTCACTTTATCGAACATTCAATCTATCCTCAAGCACAAAAGGCCGCAGAAGCAGCGGAAGCAGCAGCAGCGCAAGGTCAGTTTTGGCAGATGCACGAGATGCTGCTCAACCATCAAGAAGCATTGGGAAACGGCTATCTCGTTGAATATGCCAATCATCTAGGTCTCGACATTTACAAATTTTTGCAGGATATTTCCAAACAAGTCCATGTTGACCGCATCAATCAAGATATCGAGAGTGGTCAGCAAAGTGGAGTCGTGACTGCACCAGCTTTGTTTATTAATGGAATTCGGTATCGCGATCGCTGGGACATGGAGCAGTTGATGACAGCCATTATCGCTGCAAGTAATGAAGTGCTTTGATCCTCAATTACACAATTCAAAGCAGAACGATTAAGTTGCAGTTTTGCTCAAAGAACTTGAGTGTTCTGAATTGAGCGATGGTCGCATTGCGATCGCCCAAGAATGAAAACTAACCAATCTGAACATCAAACCCATCAACCTAAAGGAGAACAAAATGAGTAGCAACTCCCTAAACAGTCAAAACATGAAGCTCGAAGTTGTGGTATTGCCCGTCTCCGATGTCGATCGAGCCAAGGACTTCTATAAAACGTTGGGATGGCGGCTAGATGCCGATTTTGTCACCGGGGAGGACTTCCGAGTGGTGCAGTTGACACCTCCTGGCTCGGAGGCTTCAATTATCTTCGGCAGTCGTGTTACATTAGCCGCGCCCGGTTCAGTTCAGGGTTTGTACCTGATCGTTTACGACATTGAGGCAGCCCGCGCCGAACTCGTCGAGTGCGGTGTCGAGGTGAGTGAGGTGTTCCACGACGTGGGCGGGGTCTTCCACCACGCCGGAACCGAGGGACGAGTACCTGGCCCCGATCCACAACGTCGTGACTATGCCTCGTTTGCCTCGTTCAGCGATCCAGACGGCAATGGTTGGTTGCTCCAAGAGGTGAAGACGCGGGCCCCCGGACGGTAATGGAACATCAATCGATTAAGGATCAAAAGGAGCCAAAAATATCAGGCTTTTTACTCCTTTTGACACTAACCGAAAGAGCTAAAGCCAACAAACTAGACAACACCTAAAACGAGGATATACGATGAAAACGCAGAAAGTATGGTTCATTACCGGAGCCTCCAGAGGCTTTGGGTTAGAAATTGCCAGAGCAGCCCTGGCAGCTGGCGACCAAGTAGTAGCGACGGTTCGCAGTCAGCCGGCACAACTCGCCGCTACCCTGCACAACCACCCGGATCTGCACAACGTGCAGATGGATGTCACCCAGGAAGATCAGGTACAAGAGGCTGTCAAACAAGGCATTGCCCGTTTCGGCAGGGTTGATGTCTTAGTTAATAATGCCGGGTTTGGTATGATTACTGCGATCGAACAAGCCACGGATGCCGAAGTCCGCAAACAGTATGATACCAACGTGTTTGGGTTACTGAACGTGACTTGTGCGATATTGCCGTACCTGCGACAGCAAAAATCCGGGCGGGTCATCAATATTACGTCGCTGTTCGGCTACGATGCAGTTCCGGGCTGGGGATTGTACGGGTCTACTAAATTTGCGATCGAAGGTCTCTCGAAAGGGTTAGCCCTCGAAGTAGCACCGCTCGGCATCCACGTCACGGCAGTAGCTCCTGGTCTTTTTAGTACTGACTTCCTGAGCGCTGAATCATATACCGCCGCTAAAAGCATGATCGCTGATTACCAGGCAACAGTAGGTTCCATGCGTAGCGGAGCCGATGCGCTACACGGGAACCAACCTGGCGATCCGAAAAAGTTTGCGGCTGTGATTATTCAACTCGCCAATACAGAACGTCCGCCGTTGCATTTGCCCGTTGGGAAGGACGCGATCGCAATGTACCAGAGTAACGCCGCAAAAATGGCACAGGAAATTCAAGCATGGCTGCCAGTCGCTACCAGCACCGACCATGACCACCGCATAATGGCTTCGACCATAGCCTGATCTGCAACATTAGAAGCGTTGACTGAACTTATTATCAGGAAAGCAAAATCAATGACTTTTATAGTAAACCATTTCACCACAGGCTATGGCAAAACGGCTCGTAACTTGCTTAATGAAGCGACTCAGCCATCAGAAGCAGGGGCGCGTGCGGCACTTGAAACGTTCTATTATGCCTTCAATCAGCACTCGATTGAGACACTTACTCAGATTTGGCTCAACTGTCCACTGGTTCAACTAAACAATCCGGTGGGAGGAATGCTCCGAGGCTATGAACCGATTCGCGATCTCTACTCCAAACTTTTCACAGGATCGTTAAACGTCTGGGTTGAGTTCGAGGATATTGTAGAGTACTTCAGTGGAAAGACAGCCATCTTTGCTGGAGAAGAGCGCGGTGAATTTACAACTAAAGATCGCATTATTCCACTTAGATTCAGAACGAGCCGCTGTTTTCAGTACTCAGAAAGTGACGGTGGGTGGCGACAGATTCATCATCACGGATCGATCGACAATGTGAAACTGCTAGAAGCGTATCAACTTGCTGTAAACGATAAAGTTGTGGCGTGATCTCCACGACAGATTGATGCGATAAACATAAACTGCAAAGTGGACTGGCAACGGCTCAAGCGTTTGACGACGAAGATGCAAAAGTTGTTGTGACGGGGTGCAATACTGCTCGCTTTGTGCATTTTTAACTCGGCATTAGGTTTGGGGAAAAGGTTAAAGGGTAAAGGGTAAAGGTTAAAGATTTTTTCTTTTTCCTTTCCCCTTCCCTTTTTCCCCAATACCCGACAAGTATTGTGACGGGGTGGAGTGCAGAGAGGTGAAGACACGCACTCCCGGACGGTAATTTGCAATATTCACACATTCACTTTCCAAAGGAGATGTTATGAAACTTGAAGGTAAGAAGGCACTGATTACCGGGGGAAACAGTGGCATTGGCTTTGCCACCGCTAGACTCTTCATTCACGAAGGGGCTGAAGTCGCAATCACGGGTCGAGATCAGAAGACGCTCGATGCTGCTGTCAAAGAACTGGGTTTAAAAGCCGTTGCCTATCGTGCAGACGTGACGGACTCCAATGCCCGTGCCGACCTTTTCAGCAAAATTGGTCAACGCTTCGGCAGTCTAGATATCATCTTCACTAACGCTGGTATTGCTGGAGCTACACCCATAGGCAGCGCTGATGAAGGGGTGTTTGAGAACATCATTCGCGTCAATCTTACCAGCGTTTTCTTTACAGTCCAAGCCGCACTGCCACTGCTTAATGATGGCTCCTCAATTATCTTGAACAGTTCCGTTATCGGTTCGCTGGGTAGTGCCGGCAGGGCAGCTTACGCAGCAAGCAAAGCGGGTGTTCGCGGCATGGCGAGAGCGATGGCATCTGAACTTTCTCCCCGCAACATTCGAGTCAATGTCGTCGCACCGGGAGCAATCAAAACTCCCATCTGGAGCCGTGGGTCTACTCCACCTAAGAAGGCGGACGAACTGACAGCGGAATGGGCAGCAGCGACTCCACTAGGTCGTTTGGGAGAAGCGGACGAGATTGCCAAAGCAGTCCTCTTTCTTGCCTCAGACGACTCATCCTACGTCCAGTCGGTTGAACTTTTTGTTGATGGTGGCATTGTTGGTTCTCCAATCGGTGGAGCGACTTTCCGCAGTGCATAAATCTTTTGACATTCTTTGTTTCATCAACCCCTCAAACGCATAAAGGAGTTTTATTATGGGCATCGAACAGAAAGTCGCTGTGATTACTGGCGCGTCGCAGGGCATTGGCGCAGCTCTTGTCAAGGCGTACCGCGATCGCAACTATCGGGTGGTCGCTATCTCACGCTCAATTCAGCCATCGGATGATGATGCAATCCTGGCGGTGTCAGGCGACATTGCTGATCGAAAAACTGCCGAGCGTGCGATCATCGAAGGCGTGACCCGATTTGGGCGCATTGACACGCTCATCAACAATGCTGGTATCTTCATCGCCAAGCCATTTACCCAATACACCGAGGCAGACTACGAGGCGTACGTGGGCACTAACGTCACTGGCTTCTTTCACATGACGCAACTGGCGATCGCCGAAATGGAGAAGCAGGGCAGCGGTCATGTTGTGCAGATATCGACGAGCCTGGTTGACCACGCGATCGCTGGCGTACCGTCTGTACTCGCGTCACTGACGAAGGGCGGACTAAATGCCGCGACCAAATCGCTGGCGATCGAGTATGCCAAGCGTGGTATTCGGGTGAACGCGATCGCGCTGGGTACTATCAAGACACCAATGCATCCTGTCGAAACCCATGCACAGCTCGATGCTCTGCACCCGATCGGTCGTATGGGCGAGATATCCGATGTCGTCGATGCAATCCTCTATCTCGAATCAGCCAACTTTGTCACGGGCGAAATCCTTCACGTCGATGGTGGCCAGAGTGCGGGTCACTGATACCGCCTTGCGATCAGAAAAATTCAGCAGTTTTCAGTTTAGTAAGCCATCGGCTGAATAATTTGGGTGTGAAATGGAAACGGTTGTAACTCTGACATTTCCAAAAAGGAACACAGCTATGATCTATGAATTACGCATTTATCAATCCGTGCCCGGACGACTGCCAGCACTGATTTCGCGCTTTCAGAACCACACGATACAGATATGGGAAAAACATGGCATCCGCCAAGCTGGGTTCTGGACGACGCTAATTGGCGAGAGCAACCAGAAACTCACCTACCTGCTCGCTTGGGACAGCATGGCTGAGCGTCAGGAGCGTTGGAGTGCATTTCTCGCGGACCCCGAATGGATCGCGATCAGTAAAGAGAGTGAGAAGGACGGCCCACTCGTGCAAAACATCAGCAACGAACTGCTTCAACCGACCGCCTTCTCCTCGGTGAAGTGAGCGATGGGGTGAGTTCTAGATGATGTCTGGGGTTACGAAAGTTTCGTCAGTTTCAATGAGCTAAATCCAATCAGAGAACGATCAATGTCTAAAAAAATCAACCAACAACGCCGCCGCTTTTTGGGCATTGCGGCGATGACTATTGCGACTACACAGCTAGGTCGATTCGGTTCTGCCAATGCCCAATCCAGCAAAGTAACACCAAAGGTGACCACCATGACTCAACTTGAAACCTTGCACACCGACACAACTACAATCCGTCCCTTCCACATCAACGTTCCGCAAGCGGCACTCGACGACCTCCGCCGTCGCATCATAGCAACGCGATGGCCCGAAAAGGAGACAGTCGCCGATCAGTCGCAGGGTGTGCAGCTCGCAACGACTCAGAAACTCGCGCGCTATTGGGCAACCGATTACGACTGGCGCAAGGTTAGCGTTCAGATCGCTGCGCGCGTCAAAATGACTGCTTTAGAAAGAACCTAACTACAAAGAGGTCGGCACGTGTCCCAAGAAATTAATCATAATCGTCGCTACTCTTTAACAACTGCGGCTTCTGCTCGGAAGTGATGCTGCTCATGCGGTGGAGCACAGTGACATCGCACGGTTTGAAGCTGACCAAAAGTGGCGGAACTTAAGCATCTCTACCGATTTTGAGCCGAGTGACAGATATAACGGAATCATTTCAATTTTGAAAGCAAGGTAGACCCAGTGAAAACGAATTTTGAGCATGAACGGGACAACGATCTGGGTAGCACCAGTAATGATGACAATTTCACTGATCGCGTTCGCAGCAACCAGCACAAGCTCACCTCTGAACTAAGACACCAGTACGATTTTATTGTTTGCGGATCTGGATCTTCTGGCTCAGTAGTTGCCCGCAGACTAGCTGAGAACCCGGATGTTAGCGTTCTACTGCTTGAAGCTGGCGGCACCGATGATGTACCCAGTGTTGTCACCGCGAATCAATGGTTTATGAATCTTGGAAGCGATCGGGACTGGAGCTTCCAGGGAAAGCCGAATCCCCATGTCAACGATCGTTCAATTCCGTTCTCGATGGGCAAAGTACTCGGCGGTGGATCAAGCATCAACGTCATGGTTTGGGCACGCGGACACCAGCACGATTGGGATTTCTTCGCATCCGTTGCCAACGATCCGGCCTGGAGTTATGAATCCGTCTTAAAGATTTATCGCCGCCTGGAAGATTGGCATGGTGTGCCAGACCCAATGTATCGCGGAACGGGAGGGCCAGTGTTTGTCCAGCCCGCGCCGGAGCCAAACCCGATCGCTCCTGCAACGATCGCAGGAGCGCAATCGGTCGGTATTCCTACTTTCGAGAATCCGAACGGTCGCATGATGGAAGCAGTGAAGGGCGCCGCTATCAGCGATGTGCGAGTCCGCAATGGCAAGCGCGAATCTATCTTCCGCTCCTACGTCTTCCCTTATATGGATCGACCCAATCTGACGGTTCTCACTCATGCACTGGTGACGCGGCTGACGTTCCAGGGTAAGCGGGTGACTGGCGTGGAGATTTCTTACCGTGGCACACTCTATCGCATTGGTGCGGCAGTCGAAGTCGTGCTGTCGCTCGGTGCGATCCATACGCCGAAGGTGCTGATGCAATCTGGCATTGGCGATGAGGCTGAGTTGCGGCGATTTGGAATTCCTGTCGTGCAGCACCTTCCCGGTGTGGGGCAAAATTTTCAAGACCATGTTGCATTCGATTGTGTTTGGGAATATGAAACCGCTCTCCAACCAAAAAACAACTTGTCCGAGGCAATCTTTTTCTCAACCAGCCAGTCCGGGCTTGACAGTCCAGATTTATTTGTCTGTCAGGCTGAAGTGCCAAAATCCACTGCCGAGAATATCGCCCGGTTTGGCTTACCCGATGCAGGTTGGACATTATTCGGGGCGATTGCCCATCCCAAAAGCCGAGGCCGTCTGCGCCTGACGGGAGCCAATCCATCCGACCCGATTCTGATTGATGCAAACACTCTGTCTGACGCGGATGATCTCAAAACTGCGATCGCCTGCGTAGAACTCTGCCGCGAAGTCGGTAACTCCGCTCCACTTCGTCCGTTTGTTAAGCGTGAAGTGATGCCAGGTAATTTGAAAGGGGCCGAACTCGAACGTTTTATTCGAGATGCTGCGACGAGTTTCTGGCACGAAACCTGTACCGCGAAGATGGGCCGAGATTCTATGTCAGTGGTAGATAGCAACCTGAAAGTGTATGGAATCGAAAATCTCCGGATTGCTGATGGATCGATTCTGCCGCGAGTAACGACCGGTAACACGATGGCTCCTTGCGTAATAGTTGGGGAGCGGGCAGCGGAAATTTTACATCTCGAACACCAGCTGCAAACCACTGTAAAAACAGACTCAAGCGTGCAATAAAACCACCGCACTTTTCATTGGCGGACGCATATCTAAGTCGCCCCTTGAACTCAAAGAATTTGAGTGGTGTGCCCAATCGCGCTCGCAGAAGAATGAAAAGTAACTAATCTGAACATTAAAGATACCAATCAAAAGGAGAAAAATATGAGCAGCGATCGCGTAAACAGTCCAAACATGAAGCTCGAAGTTGTGGTGTTCAGCGTTTCCGACGTTGACCGCGCGAAAGCATTCTACGAGAATCTCGGCTGGCGGCTCGACATCGACGTGGTGGATGGTGACTTCCGCGGCGTGCAGATGACACCGTACAACTCGGAAGCCTCGATCATCTTCGGCAAGAAAGTCACTCCGAACAATCCTGGCTCGGCGCATAGCCTGGTTCTCGCCGTGGAAGACCTCGACTCCGCTCGCGAAGACTTGATCGCTCGTAGTGTTAACGTCAGCGAAGTCTTCCACTACGCTGGCGGCCCCTTCAACAACGCCGTGGAGAACTCAAGCATCCCCGGGCGCGACCCGCAAGGTCGTTCCTACTTCTCATTTGCCTCGTTCGAGGACCCAGACGGGAACCTCTGGCTGCTCCAGGAAATCCAAACGCGACCGGGAAGCTGCGTTTGGAACTCTACGCGAGCACGAGACATGGACATTGCAACCCTTGCAAACCTTCTTGGCGAGACGGCGGAGTACCACGATCGCTACGAGAAAACTCACGCCGAGCATCATTGGTGGGACTGGTACGCGCCTTACCTGAGCGCACGTCAGAATGGCAGCAGTCCAGAAGAGTCCGCCGCCGCCGCGGACCGTTACATGGAAAAGGTTTTTCATGTTCTTTCCAGATGATACGTGCAGAGTTGCCATACCCGCAGAGTACGTCGGCGAGTAGGTAGCAGCAGAGGCTTACGAAGCCAACGATTCTTGCTCAGGAACTTAGGGTGGCGTTCAGGTCGCTGCGCTGAGTCCGCGTCCTCACTTCAAAACTTGTCCAGATGTATCGGCAGCGTTCCTTTGCCCCTTATCAGATGAGGAGATCGGCTGTTACCAGAGATCATTTTATGACTTGGGATGAACAGTAAATTAAATTATAAAACAATGAAAAATAGCAAGCGTGGGAGATACTTATGTGGCCTAAAACAGAACTAATAGATTTGCTCAAAATCGCGCATCCAATAATTCAGGCTCCGATGGCTGGCGCTTCCACACCTGAGTTGGTTGCGGCTGTTTCTAATGCAGGAGGTCTTGGCTCCTATGGCGCTGCGGCCACACCACCAGCCAAACTTCGCTCCATTATCAGGCAAATTCGAGAGCTGACAGACAAACCCTTTGCAGTTAATTTGTTTGCCCCAGCAGTTGAAGCGTATCAACTTACACCTGAGCAGCAAACACCGATGTCTGAGCTATTAACAAAATGGCACAACGAACTTGACGCCGGACCTGTGCCCGAACCAATACCGATACTAGGGCCATTTGTTGATCAATTTACTGTCCTGCTTGAAGAGAAAATACCTGTATTTAGTTTCCACTTTGGGCCTGCGCCAATTGAGGCAATTCGTGAGATACACGCTATAGGCTCAATTGTGTTAGCTACTGCAACAACAACTAATGAAGCAAAAACTCTAGTCGAAGCAGGAGTTGATGTCATCATAGCCCAGGGCTTTGAAGCTGGAGGTCATCGTGGTACTTTTGCGGTATCTTATGAACATGGATTGATTGGAACAGCAGCGTTAGTGCCGCAAATAGCTGATGCAGTATCGGTTCCGGTCGTTGCGGCGGGCGGAATCATGGATGCTCGTGGAATCGTTGCTGCATTTGCACTTGGGGCGAGCGGGGTACAGATGGGAACCGCTTTTCTCGCCTGTCCTGAGAACAATATCCCAGAAGTCTATAGGCAGGCTGTACTCAAGTGTAAGGACGAAGACACGGTTATTACTGAAGTATTTTCCGGCAAACCCGCCAGAGCAATCCGAAATCGATTTATACGTGAAATGGAAAATAACAGAGATAAAGTACTGCCATTCCCAGCTCAGATGTCTATAGGGCGGTTTTTATATCAGACTTCTGCTCAACAATCAAGTCCCGATTTTGCCAGTATGTGGGCAGGACAGGGAGCAGCATTAGCCGAAGCTCTCCCGGCAGGTGAACTGATCGAAAAAATTATACAAGAATTTCTTGCCGTAACTGCTTCTTTACAACTCAAATAAACAGATAGCCAATTCAATTAAAGCAAGTTGAGTTAAATCCAATTGGAAAAAGAGAAATGTCCGAGAAAATCAACCATCAACGCCGCCGCTTTTTGGGCGCTGCGGCTATGACCATTGCGACTACACAGCTAGGTATATTCGGTTCTGCGATCGCACAATCGAGCAAAACAAAACCAGCAGTTTTATCCATGATGAAGTCGGGGACAAACACGTCGTTCGGC
>NZ_AP018179.1 GCF_002368195.1 Calothrix sp. NIES-2100
TGTGAGGAAAGCGAACAGGATGTGGGAAGCGGGGATAACCTGTTACGTCTGTTAATTTAAATTAACAGACGTAACAGGTTATCCCCGCTTCCCACATCCTGTTCGCTTTCCTCACAAGATTAATATAACTGGTTATACTAACGCTGCATCTCTGCAATACCTGTTATATATGCATAACAAGTTACATCGTGCTAAATACATAACCCTTATACAGCAAGGGTTACAAGATGTAGTTATAAAGACCTTATCTAGTTACAAGTTAGCTACAAGCATACTGTTATTCGCCTCATATAACTTGTTAGTTTATTGTAATTCTGTTAGATTATCTCTAAACTGTTATAACCAATAATATTAAACCTGTTAAATAACTTGTTAGATTATATTGTAACAACTTATCAGGTTCTAACAGATTGCCAAATCTTCCGCAATGCGATCGCAGGGCTGGAGTGAGCTTAGACCTTCAGTCGGCTGAACTAATTGGCTTGTCCACAGCCCCCTTGAAGCTAGAAATTCGCGTTGTGGGCTGATGGCTTGACTTTGTGGAAACAAGGGGTTTACGAGGCAAAATATAAGCGGATTTGATGGATTTGGCTTGGGGATTCCATTCATAGTGGGTGGCAGTGGCGATCGCTTCTATTGGTTATGTCTTATTGGTTTTTCACGGCATAACCAAATTTGGGGCATTCTTGCGTATGCTAATGGTTAGGGTGCTTACTACCGCTAACGTGCTGGCGATCGCCTCCTCAAGCCCAATGACCGACCGCCAAATTTCAGCACTGGCACTTTACCTCACCGCAATCGCCTCCACTCCACTCCACCCCGCCACAAGCCCAATGCCCAATCCGCCGCCAAATTGAGTGCGCTGGTACTTTACCGAAGGGCGATTGCCAAAATTCCCCAACTTCTCGATGGGGTAATGAGAGACAATTTTTCTCTCTAACCTGTTCATCAATATCCATAACAAGTTATTCTCTCTATGAGAACAGCTTTCCCCACTGTGGGCATTACTCAACTGCAAATTTTTTCAAAGACGCGATCGCAAAAGCGCCATCGGTTTGATTCCCAATCCCCGTGCCGGATTTTTCGCTGCTATCCCGGCGAACACCCAAGACATTAATATTTCTCTAGCAATGTATTTTTATATATAAGTGGTTATATTATCTCAGTAGTTATTCAAGTACACACGATTATTTATTTATAATAAAAACAAATCGTGTGTACTGGCGAAATTATTGCCATACATAGGGTCTACAAAAATTTTCGTCAAAAATATTTGTTCAGATTCCTGATGGGAATTAAATCTGATTAAGGTATTAAATAGTACTTGTCATTCCTGGCTAGAAAATACCTGTGGACATGAGTGCGATCGCCTCCACTCCCCAGCACCAATGCCCAACCGCCGCCGCCGCCTGAGTGCGCTGCACTTCAAGGGGCGCGATCGCTCTTTTGATTTTCACCCCTAGCTTACCAGGGGCTAGCACAGCGACAGCGATGTCCCCGGTGACGTGGGTGATGTCCCGGCAGTGGCACTGTGGAATTCTCATTCCCGACATCGGGAATTGCAAAACAGCAGAGGAGCGGCGAACACCCAATAAATTAATCTTCTATAGCAATGTATTGTTATATATAAGTAATTACATTATCTCAGTAGTTATTCAAGTACAGACGATTATTTATTTATAATAAAAACAAATCGTGTGTACTGCCAAAAGCGTTGCTATGCATAGGGTATACCCAAAAAATTATCAAAAATATTTCTTTCCAAGTTCTGATAGGAATTTAATCAGAGTAAAGTATTAAATCACATTTTTAAGTTACGGTGGGGAGATGTATGTGGGCAGTAGAGCTAGGGCGACAGTTTCCCCGCCCAGCGCTGCCAAAATGCCCCAACTTCTCGATGGGGTGATGAGAAATAAGTTTTCTCTCTAACCTGTTCATCTATATCCATAACTAGTTACTCTCTTCCAAAGAACAGCTTCCGTGGGAAACTTCAAAGCTTCAAGGGGCATGACTCAACTGCAAATTTTCGCGATGAACGCGATCGCTCTTGCGCCATCGATTTGATTCCCAATCCCCAATCCCCCGGCGAACACCCAATAAATTAATCTTCTCTAGCAATGTATTTTTATATATAAGTGCTTAGATTATCTCAGTAGTTATAAGAGTACACACGATAATATATTTATAATAAAAACAAATCGTGTGTACTATCGAAAGCCTTACCATATATAGCGTCTACCAAAAATATTGTCAAAAATATTTTTTTCAATTCTTGCTGCGGATTAAATCTGAGTAAGGTATTAAATAGTACTGTTTATCCCTGACTAGAAAATACCTGTGGACATGAGTGCGATCGCCTCCACATCCTGCTCACTGAACTTCACCCCACGACCGACCACCAACCGCCGCCAAATTTTCCCCACTGGACTCATGCCCATTCCCAATGGCCTTGTACCAATTCCCCATGCCAATCGCCACCGCTAAATTTTCCCCACTGGCACTTCCTTAAGTGCGATTGCGTTCATTGGTTATGTTTTTAAATTTTTGTAAGGCATAACCAGTTTGGGCGCGATTCGATTTCTGCCCGTGCGTAGTCACGCTGACTATATATATAGTAATTAACTACCGTGACTACCAATTATGACTATCACCCCCATCCTCAATTCTCACCGTGACTACGGGGTGAGGGTTCATTGGGCGATCACGCCCTTCTGTGACCACAATCTCAACTCCACTCAATGACTAATACACAACATTCTTCCCTTCAGCCCACGCCGTAGTCACGCCCCAATTTTGTATCCCCATGATACCGTAGTCACGCTGACTATATATATAGTAATTAACTACTGTGGCTACCATCCTATGACTATCACCCCCATCCTCAATTCTCACCGTGACTACGGTGTGAGAGTTTATGGGGCGATCGCTTTTATTGGTTATGTCTCATCATCTTCTTGCGGCATCACCTTTTGCAATGCGCTTTCAATTTCCGTCAGCGCTTGGTCGATGGCTTCTAGCCGCTTGCGGTTTTCCCATTGCTGGTAAGCTGCTTCAACCTCCGGCACTGAACCCAACCCCGTGTTACTGTCCACCCTGCCTATGTGCTGGTGACAGGTAAAATTACCAGAACCCCGATGCCCATACTTCTTTGGATTGCGCTTAAAAATCGGCTTGTCTGCTTGCCATTTTGCATAGATGTATATACCGATGAATCCGTCTGGATAGCGCTTTCTGACTTCATATTGATGTATCCACACCCCAGGTGGTGACATCGGTTTTTTGACTAACTCTTCTCGTTCTTGCTCAAGCTGTCGCAAGTTTTCGATGATACTTTCAATGTTGGTCATGACGGTCATGACAGTTAAATTGGTTATGTTTTATTAGCTTCTCACGGCATAACCATTTTGGCGCGAGTTCCCAGGTGCCCGCCTCCAATGACTAATATTCATTAATCCACGGTCATCAAAAGTTTGCTGACTTTTGGCTATGCCTTGCAGGACTTCTCTATGTTTCCCTGAAGGGCGATCGCTAGCGACAATTACCATCAAAAGTCTGTTGATTTTTGGCTACAACTTACGGAATTTTTCTATGCTTCCCAAAAGAAATTGCTGCCATTTTTTTTTCGCACCTGGGTTAGTCACACTAAGCATTTTTACTCAAAAATTTTAGTCACACATTGCCTGTTTTTCGGATTTTTTAGGGGAGGTGTGACCAAAGGCTGGAAATCCCTGGAATCCTTGAATGGTAAGCCTTAAGGTTTAGTCACACATGGGGCTATTTATATATAGATTAGGGTATATCTGTGACTAAATAATTTACCCTTTGGCTGAAGTAATTAATCTCCTGCTAGCTGCCTGCTACTGCTACTCTTACCCTGAAAACTGCCCAGTTCTCTACTCCAGTAACTCGCGTCACAATGCCCTACAACGAAATTAAACTACAAAGACACAACCAAAATGCTAGAGCCTCCTAAAATCGCAAAATTAAGCCGATTCACGCTTCGGAATCGGCTGGTACTGGTTCTGGGAATAAAAGTGAGGGAAATGGAGCGATCGCTTCTTGAATTTTCACGATTCCATACAGCAACTTCAGGGTATAAACTAGGGTTTTCTACATTGTTAGTTAAAGTTTGACGGTAATTACGGTTTGCAAAAAGGCACAGGCGTTGAACCCTCGTAAATTGGCTAAAGTATTGTGGTATCGGTCAATTTATGCTCAAAACAACTATAGTCAAAGCAGCCATCACAGAAACTGCATTTAACCACATAATCTCAAGGTTTTGGCAACACGTAATTTCCACACCGTAGAGTTTGTGTTTTAACTAACGATACTCGTAACCCAACATTTTTTTAGAACCTCCTTGTTGATAAGCATTTGAGCGTCTCAAATTCCATAATCTATGCAATCTTCATACTTACTTCACAAAAGGTTTGTGCTTACTTCATAAAACTATGTTATGATAAATATGGTTACCTATAAATATTGACAATTTAATATTACATTCGTTATGCTGAGTACAGATAGCGAAAGACCCCTTTTGTGATTTCCGAGGTCACGCTAAGGGGTCTTTCTATATATCTAAATAAGCTATTTCCTGAGTAGAGTTTTGCTGACAAGACTCAAGGAAAGTAAATTTTCAATCAACCAAATGAGGGCTGATTAAACTATTATGTCAAATTTGCATCATAACAGCAACCCCCAGGAAGAAAACTCTGGGGTGTCTATTAACTTGCGCCTCCCTGGTCGTACTATTGCTACAGCTTTAAGTATTGCTGTTGCTTTTGGTGGTGGCATGAGTATTAGTGGTATCCAGAACAATCGAAATCAGAATCATGTTGATTGTTCTATTAGAAATTCACCAATACCTATTCAACAACCTCTAGCTAAGTAACCAATCAAACTAACTTTAGTACAAAAGTGTGACCGAGCAACTAAAGCTGTTTGGTCGCACCTTTCCAAAACCCAAACACCCTAAGTACTTCAAAATTTTATACATGGGATGTTTCTTAGTTTTTTACTTACTTTCTTTATTAATGGAGTAGGGGTGAGGACGATGGCGATCGCTACTCAGATTTAGCTTTACGATAACCTTCACCACTGAGCAACTCTTCATTGATTAGTGACAGAATTTTATCTGTGTCCTTACCTTTGTTAGCATAGCTGGCAGGGTTAGAAGGGTCTTTCTTGTTCTCCATACCGAATTTAGCGTTGTGGCTAATCACCTCATCCTTATGCTGGTCAATCCAATCCCTTACCAACAACCCGTTACACCCCGATAAATCTCTCAGTGCTTGGTTAGTAATTGCTAGGCGATCGCCATTCCCAGTTGCCAAACTATCGTTGTACAAACATATTGCCTGATAAGACCTACGGATTTTTTCTACAGCTGCCCCCGGTGCTTTACTACTCCATACCTCAGCATCAGTTTTAGCTTGCCAGTCAATTTCTTCTTTGGGTGGTGTAACCTTAGCAGGTGCAGTAGCAGGTATCACCGCACTACCAGATAACTTACTTACCACCTCAACAACTTTCTTCTCTAGCCAAGATTCTAATTCTGTAACGTTGAGAGTTACTGTTTGGGGTTCGGGAGCAGTGGTTTCCATTGCGGCTTTCTCCTGTTGTAGTTGGTTATTAGTTTCTTGTAACTGGTTATTAGCTTCTTCTAACTGCTTCAATTGCGCTTTTAGTTGTGCGACTTGTTGCTGTGCGTCTTGTAATTGTTTGGCAATGTCTACGCGGCTTTGGTAAGAGTCAATCAGCTTGCCAATAACTGATTGCTGGTTTGGTAGATTCCACGATGCTTGAAGTTGTTTTATATTTTCTAAATGGCTCACAGACACTCGCACATTGGCCAACTTTTCTTTTGATGGAATAGAGGCAAAGCTGACGGGTTTTGTAGTGTAGTAATCGGCGTAACCCAACGTAGCTAACAAGTTTTGCAAATCTCGGTCGGTAGGGGTTTCTTTAACAAAATGACCAGCCAATCTTGCAGCGTGGAGCATTTTCGAGCCAATTGAACCCTGGCAATCTCGCTCTGTTGCTAATGCCAAGTACGCGGCTCGGAGTGCTTTACAATTGCCCTGTTCTTCGCCTTGGCGCAGAGGTAATGCCGGATTTTCACCACCAAAATAATCTCGAACAACTCGATTTAGTGAACCATTGCGTTTGCTGTCAACAGCACGGTTTTGAGCTTCGGTATCTTTTGGATGTTCTTGCGCTATCTCTGCCAATAATTTTTTGGTAGATGCCTGTTGCCGAAACCAATTAAGGCGTTCTGTGATGTAGCTTGCAGGGTAAAGAGTCGCAATATCAAACACCGGATTCTCACCCCGTTTTTTGCCTTGACCACTAAACTTAACTTGGTAATTCTCGCCTTTGATTTGACTAAATTTGGCACGGGCAATAATTTCATGGGGTCTACGCCCAGTGGCGGCAATTAAACCCACTGCAACTTTGTGGATATCATTGCTTTCTAATAACTCTCCGGTTACCTTCAGGTAAATATCTGGGTCAATTTCTTGCCCTTTACTTTCTAAGCGATCGCTTACCCTTGAGGTTTTATTGCGTTCATCCCAGCCTTTGTCATCCAGTCCACATAGCAATAACGCATAGTGTTTCAACTCGTAACCGATGACATTGCCCTGTGCGTCGTGCTTGGGTACGGAATCTGCGTTTTTCCCTTGCTCTAATGGCAATGATTTAAATTTTTTGTAGAATCCCACCCTGCTTAACACAGTGCCCAGACTGGCTTTACTGTAGTTAGTCTTAGTGTTGATCCACTCATTAAATGCCTCGCAGTGAGGCCTTATGTCTTCTAAGCTTTGTAAATTCTTCGTGGCTTCAAACAGTTGATTTACTTGGTCTTGAACTGCTTTGGACATCTAATTGCCTTCCGCCTAAACTGTTATTATTATACATAACTTGTTATGTATTTATAATAACAAGTTATTACAGCCACAATTACCAAAAAGCAGGTTTCCCAATCTTGGGAAAGTTAGGCGGCTGAAAACTCTCACCAGACTTCTACTGCTCCATCCGTTCTTTCCCTAATCTTGAGCTATATGACTGGTGTTTTGTGAGCAGAAAATCGAGATACTTTTTTACAAAAGCAACTCCTCAAACTCCCTGTGGGTAAGCTTTTGCGCGACTAGATTCCCTAGTATGATTTGAATAATCTCTAAGAGTTAAAAGACTCTAGTGCAGGTAATAAGCATTGGGTATTGGGCGATCGCTGTGCCATCTGGGGGAAGTCCCCAGGTGTAGTGAAAATATATTTGCTCAACATTTTCACTACATCCAAGCCCGAAAACGCTCTCTGTGTAAAAGTTATAGCTACTACATTCCCATGTACAGTCAATCAATGCAAGGATTTTGGATTTACGATTTTGGATTGACTGCACCGATTCCGGGATGGAGCTTGGGGATTTTAAATTGACGATTTTGGATTTGTTCCACCCACGGCTGTGCATGAACCGAAATAATCTAAAATCTAAAATCTAAAATCTAAAATTGGCGCGGTCAAAGCAAACGCATTTAATTTCAAAGTGCGATCGCACCCTTGATACAAGTCGCTATAAGTTAGAACGTTTAACCAGCCAAGTTAAGCGGCTTGGCGTTTAATTTCTTGTCTCAATACTTCACATCTTTTTACAGCATCTCTGGCTTGCTGTCTGTAATATTTAGCTTGTTCCCGGTCTGTTAAACATAATTCCGTTGCTTTTTTACTAAATATGACTGCTTGCTTACTGAGTTCTCGAATCCGATTCCTTAAATCTTCCGTTGTTTTCATTAGTCCTCCAGTTCGGTAAGCGTATATCACTGGTTTGTTGAGAAGAAAATCCAAATATATTCCCACAACAAGCAACTCCTCAAACTCTTTGAGAGTAAGCTTTGTAGCCTCTACATTCCCATGTATAATTTGAAAAACTACTCCACTAATATCACCAATATCTGCCGACATATTTTGGGAATAGATTTAACCTTAAGACCGAATTGTTATTCAACAACTGGCGCAAGTCTTTAATTAAACGTCAAGTTCAAGATTGCCTTCATTGCAGTTCACCACAGATAGAGGTTATGAAATTTCTGTTGGTAAGTGGTTTGTAGTGAAAATATATTTGCACTATATTCTCATGAAATGTAAGTCCTGAAACTCGCTCACGCTAAGGTTTTGCGCCCCTGCATTATCATGTATTTTCCACAAATTTTACACCAAATACTTGTTGAAAAACCTGATTGGGTTATGTCTCTACAATCTCAATCGCCAAAACCGCCTAGCCCCCTATAGGGTAAATGTCGGTCGCATACGACAACGAATTGCCAAAGGTTTCAGCCCTCACGTCCGCCATTAGTTCGCATGGTGTCGGCTAAAACCGACAACAAAACCGCCACGGTTTTTGACTAATTACTGCTGGTTATTTTGTTGTTAGGGGCTATGAAAGTTTTGTGACAGCTTTTGCATTTGTATCTATACATGAGTGGATTTTTTACAGACTTGTTTCGAGTAAAGTCTCCAGAGTGGCAATGTGGGCATTCGATTTCTGGGCTTGAATTTACTATGCTTGCCTGTTGAACTACTTCCAAATTTCTATTAGATGCTTCAAGGTTTTGGGTAAAAGATTCTCTGATAATCCCTGCCCCATTCCGCAAAATTCCTTTATGCGCAGAAGGAATTTCTAAAAACTCGTACCTATCGCCAACAATAATTAAACCTATACGGTAAGCGTTCTCACTAGAAAGATTTTGAGATTCATTTTTAGCTGCTGCCCACTCTGCGAACTTCTCATACTTCCGTTGAATCTCTCGCTTTTTAGTCAATGACCAACCTAAATCTTTATCGTGTTTGATGGCAGTGGCGATCGCGTCCTCAATAAACAGCAGTGAGCAATTTTTCATTGCATCCCAAGTCCAGCGATTTTCTCCAACCTCACCAGATTGACCGATTAAAATCTGTCGCTGCTTAGTATGCCTGATAGCGGTCATGATTTCAGTTGCCGATTTCTTATCATCGTCGTCATGTTGCTTGTCAAATTCGTCAAAGATGCCCAATACAAACTTGTCAGTCATTGCTGGTCGTTTGGCTTGCCTGTCCTTATGAACTTTGACAAATTCGGAGTAAGCTTTACTAGACTCACCCGGAGATGTGGCCACCTTTGGACAATGCCAGTAATCTTCCTCACTACCATGCAACGGATCGCTTACCCAAATTTCCCAGTTATCCAAAGTCAGGAAGTAGGCGACGATGTTCTTAGTAGCAATGCCCTTACCGCCTCCAGTTGCCGACATAATTCTGAGTGTGGGCTTACCCTTGGATTTGTGGTCGGTGTGTAGGAAGATGCGATCGCCGAACTGGGACGCTCTAATCAAGCCAAGTTTGTAAATCTCATCGTCGTTGAGTGGTTTAGGCTTGTCCTGTCTGTATTTCACTATCAAGCGTTCGGTTACTTTGTCATAGATTACTGAAGCAATCTCATGTACCCATAGAAGTGTTGCGAGATGTTGTTTAGCTTCTATAATTTTTTGCGCTAATTCCTGACCATCAACCGACCGGGGAAACTCAAACCCTAGTATGGTTAGTTCTTCCGCTTCGCTAAACCCTAACCCTTTTAGTGGTATCTGGTGATTATTCCAGATCCAATCTATTAAAGCGTTCGCCTTGTTACCTATCGGATTCAAGCCATAATTTACGTGTTGTGGTGATATCAAACCTTCATCAATAGTTTGTTGCAACATCCTGACTCGCAACTCTAGTCCGTCCTTAAGCTCTGCCAGTTCATCGTAAGCCTGTTGATTTTTGGCTTTGAGGCTTTCTTTGTACTCTAGATATCTGTCATGAGTCTTCAGGAAATATTCTCGCTGTGTCTGGTGTGCTTCGTAGAACTCCTCCATTAATGCTTTCATCTCATCGATAGCATTAAAAGCTTGTTGGGTTAGCTCAAACTCTTTGGCTACTTCCTGCTTAATCAATTCCTGTTTTTTATTTTCAAATTCTTGGGCTAGCTGGTCATCGAATTGCTTTTCATAATCAATCAACGTAGCGTCTTTTTCTTGACACAGTTTGGACAATTCTGCACACTCACTCTGCAACTCATTAATTCTGATAAGTAACCGCTTATTTTCATCACTTAGCGCTTTACCTTGGTTGATTTCTCGCTGAAGTAAATCTTTAACCCTGTTAAGTTCTTTGCTTAATTCGTTAGCATTTTGAATAGCCGTAATTTTGGCTGTTTCAATATCTTTTTTCAAATTTTCAGCAGCTTTTAAAAGTGCTTGGAGTTGTGAATTTTCTTTTTCTAATTCACTTAGATAATCCTCTAATTCATTTCTTACTTTATTCAGTCTTGTGTCGTAGATAAAAGCTACCAGACCGCCTCCAAACAATGCTCCTCCAGCACTAAAACCTATAGTGTAAGCTAAATTCTTGTTAGCTGTTCCCAATAGTAAACCACCAATTAAACCTAACCCAGTCGCAGTTACTAAACTAATTCTCTTGGTTACCATACTCACCCTGTAAATTTGATAAGGGTAGCTATTACTAACTACCCAATTTGCCAGAATTATTTAACGCTCTTGTTACCTAGTTCTTTGAGAAAAGCATCAAAATCTTCTTCAGCCTTTAATGCTTCCTGATATCCTTTAGCAGCCTTAAATTGTTGCTTCTTTAGATTTGCGTCGTTCTCTGCTATGGTGTAGGGTAATGCTGCTTGGGTTGTAGCTGTTCTGTGAGATTGGGCAATGTAATTCACACCTTTCTCTAGAGTTATAGATTTTTGCTTTTGAAGTTCTAGAAATTGCTGGTAAACTTTCTCAATCTCACTTTGACTTACTAAGCCAGATGCAAATGCTTTTGCTTTTTCTGCCAGTGCTTTGAACTGAGAACCAGCGTATTTGTTAGCCCAAGCTATTAACTCGTTATAGCGAATACCACCTTCATACTTAGCTTTAGCATTCTCAAACTCTGCTACAGATGCTTGGTTTTTGATGTCAGGATTTTTAATGTCTCCAATGGGGGTTAAATCAGGACTATGAACATTTTCAGCAAAAGAGTCGAGTGTTAAGCGCTCAAATCCTGGGATGCTGACTGTAACAGAATTGTCACTGCTGTTATAGCCAACTAGACCATGTATTCGAGTGTCAACATCTGGCTTAGTTTTAAAGTCGGTAATTATGGGGGTAGTTACTGATTTTTGACCTTCACTAAAGGTAGGGTTCTTTGATGGGATGTTGGCGGTTGTTGGCGCTTTTCTAATAGGCATTAAGTTTTACCCCTCTACTAATTTTGTGTGCTTCAAACTTAATTTTCAGTTCTGCTATCTTGCGTTCTAATCGGTTGTACTTATCAACCATGTGAGCGTTGATATCAAAGCAATCAGCAGCATTTTGGATACTTTCAGCACTTAATTGACTTTCATCATCAATTGACATTTACTCCCCCTCACTCATGGTTGAGTGCTTCGGTGCAATAATGCAAAGAATCCGCCACGTTAGTAGCAAACTCATCTAAGTTTGGGTTAGATTTTTTGAGGTTTTGAGCCAAAGTATTAGCCTCTGTTAGCAACAATTCAGCCTCCAGTAAGCAGCGTTGAATTGTTGTTAAATCTTTGTTTTTGGTAGCGGGAATCTGGTCTATCATTTTTGGGTAAATTCTCCAGAACGGGATTTTACGAAGGCAAGGGCAAGGCTGAGATATGATTTCATGAGTTCATTTCCTTATTTGAGCGTGGACTAAGGGCGATCGCTTACTTCTTGGTCGGAGGGGCGATCGCTTTTAACCTGGATATCAGCAAGCCAAAACAGCATTGAGAGTGAGATTGTGATTGCTGCTAGCAGGTATGAGAGTTTTTGGCTTTTCTCAATCTGGAGTATTGTTTTTTGGAAATTGGTCATCTATTCCAAATTGAAAACATCTTGAGCTTGTACGCCTAAATCTTGCATCTCAGAGTTGAATTGTTCCGCAAAGCCCGCCTTGATTTCCTTGCTCACTTTGGCAGCTAAAGAAGCGCCTAGCATACGCCAATTCTGCATTCCAGCGTTTAAGTTTTGCTTGGCTTGGGTAAAATTCTCAACGGTTTTGACATCGTTTTGACGCGCCAGTTGATTGTTTTTATTGACAGTTGCTAGGGCAGAACAATTAGCCTGTTGTGTTGGCTTTGGGGAGAATTTTAAGAGGCTTTCAATGCTAGTTTTATCCGCACTTCTTACAGCCTTGACCAGTTTCACAGCGTAGCCAGAATACTGTGTATTTTTCCCCTCACCACGCCGTAAAAGGTCTACAGGGATTTTGTAGCTGTCGATTAAGCCAGAGATAGAGCGTTGAAATCCAGACTTGTCTAGTCCGGCCAGTTCCCGTGCCACAGCTGATAGTACCCAGGTATCAAACAGGCTCTCACGCTTCGATTCAGCTTCGATTTGCGGTTCGATACCCGTTTCGATACCCGTTTCCTCAGTTACTTCTGTGGCTTCTACTTCAATCACAGAAAGCGTTTGATTGGTCATAATGCGATTCTTCAGATAGTGGTTTAAGTTGTTGCGATTCGATTCGCTGTGACATCTGTGTTATCTGTGTCATTATGTGTCACTATAGCTCTAGTGACGCATTTAACGCAATATGTGTTAAACCATTTTGAAAGCACAAAGCGTATCATGAGGTAGAGGAATGAACACAGATAACACCATGAGTGGAAGGGTTAACGTAGTGCTGCCTGATGAGGTTTATGAAACTGTCAAAAATTTGGCAGGGACAGAAAGACGCTCTCAGAGCCAAATGGCAGCAATTTTAATTGAGGAAGCTTTGGAGGCTCGGAAACTACTGCAAAAACCCCCCTCACCTGATCAAGGCAAGGGGGTTGCATGACTGAATCACCTAATCCTGAAACTTTAGAGGCAGTCAAAAGCTTTGCGACTGCCCTTAATACTTTTGCTTGGAATGCTGACTATATAAAGTTTTGCGAAGTTCTTGGTTTTACACCAGATAGCTATGCTGAAGAAAAATATCAGCAGTTTCGAGAACTGGTAAGCTATTTGGACTGCTTTGACCATGAATCATTAGCCAAGATGATTGAGGCGGGGAAATGACCAACACACCACAGGACACACCAAACCGACTAGACCGCATAGAAGCAATTTTGGCTACTGTGGCCACCCAGCAAGCTGCTAACACGACTGCGATCGCCCATCTAACTCAAGATGTTGATTACTTGAGAGAAATTACCCTGTATAACATCGAGTTAACCCAGCAGGATAGAGAACAAGCCGAACGCGATCGCCAAGCATTTCAAACCGAAATCAGGCGGATCTGGGAGTATCTTCTACAGCAAAGTGGTAATGGTCGTAACGGTGGTAACAATCCCCCGGCGTAGGTGCGACCGCGCAGAGCGGTGAGCAGCATTGGCTCCTAGAACTCTTACCCTGCTTACACGTAACTGATTGTTAAGAAATCCGTTTCTTACTTTTTGCTTAATGCTTCTTTTGATGAAAAAAAAGTAAATGGGACAAATGAATCTTTATGTTGAATTAGGGAGACAAAACTGCTAGCGTTCAAAAAGGGCGGTGTGACCGCGATTACCTCATCAAAAAAAAAGCCGATGCAGTTCCCAAGAGTTGTTTGCAGTAACTGTGATTTATCACAGAAGCCTAGCTAGGTGAGCGCTTTCCAGGCGCTCGCTCTTGAAACCTGATCAGCAGGTTAGTTATAAGTTAATTTCTACTATCTAGGCTACTTCATTTAAGCTGCACAAGCAAAATCTTGGGGGATGCTCCAACCTTACGGAGTGCCTCAAAAATGACAAACGCCGTCCCCAGGCAGAAACGGCGCTATCAAAAATATTCAGTTGATAGCGATATCTTATCACAGAATCTCTCTAAATTTCAACAATATCGAAGTTCGGAACTATCGAACTATGGCAAGCATTGCCGGAGTAAACGAAACTACAAAAGATTGATTCAGGCAGTGCGAGACAAGCGGTTAACAGAATCGCTTGAAGCCCTTGATGAGTTTGGGCTTGCAGACGATTTAGCCTTGTTTATCTTAGGGGAAGTCGTGGCTTGTGGGGTGCATGATGATTGACCGCACCCTTGAAAAATTCGACATCCGCAACTTTGCAGAACAATTGACCCCAAAAAAGGGCAAAAACCGCTATGTATGCCCTGTATGTGAGGGTACACTAACGATTGACCCGTCTAACGGCAAATATCATTGTTGGGGACAAGAATGCACTCCTAGAGACATCAGAGAAAGTATTAGGCCATTAAATCAGGCCTTAGCAGAATCCGGGATTGAGAAAAGCTTTGCTCCCAAAATCTACAACCAAAAACCCAAAGCTGTAATTTCTAAGGCAGCAATTCCCGATGGAGATATTCAACTGGGAAAGTTGCCTGATGCCGTTAAGGAAGAGGCACGAGTAAAGGTCAAGAAAAGTATTGAGGTTAAATACCCTTACTCGCCTAGTCAATGGGTAAAAAGAATTGAGAGGGCAGATGGTAGCAAACTTACACTTCCCTTTCACCTGGACGCTAATGGCAAGGAAGTTAACGCCAAAGGTGATAAACCCTGGCAACCATACCGATTTGATGAAATTGCCCAACATGGTGAGAATCAATGGGTGTTGGGTGTTGAGGGTGAAAAGTGTGTAGATATCGCCCGAAGTGTTTTTGGTTTGCTGGCTACGACTTTTCAAGGTGGTAGCTGGAGTGATGCCCTACTGCTTGAATACTTCCAGCTTTTCAAAGATGCTGGCATTGCCGGAGTTGTTTACTGGCCGGATCACGATAAGCCAGGTTACAGCAAGTTAGAAAAGTGTCGCACAGCTGCTGCTTTGGCTGGTTTACCGTTTATCGCTATTGATCCTACTAGACTATGGGCTGATTGTCTTGACGGCGGCGATATTGCCGATTGGGTGAAAGCTGGTTTAGGAGACGTTGACGCACTTCATGAAGAGATTAATTTAGCTGCCGATGTAGCAAGAGGCGGTAAAACCCCAACTAACTCGAAAGACAAAGTTTTAGCAGTTCAAAAGCAATTACACACGCTCACTTATAACGCTGATTATGTTTGCAATCCCCATGAGAAATATCTGCCAGATAACCTAGTAGATATTATTCCTCATCAGGGAATCGTGCTGATTAAAGCCCCTAAAGGTGCAGGTAAATCAGTCACTATCAAACGTATCAAAAATAAGCTTTGCGGTGGATATTGTCAGGAAGTTTATCATCCTTTTCAATTATCAATAACTGGAGAAAATCAGCCAGTATTTGAGCGAGTTTATCAAGAGAAAACTGGACTTAAATTTATATCTATTACCCCAAGAATAGCACTCGGTCGAGCGCAAGCTATCGAATGGGAAATTACCTGGATTGAAGACGGCGATCTGACTGAATCAGAACAATTTAATTATGAGGGCGAAGTAATTAAAACGGCTACTTTTTTAGAAACTGCTGATGGAATTGGCTTATGTTGGGATTCTTTAGCGAAGCTGTTTGATCGAGACTGGTCTAACACAGTAGTAGTAATTGATGAGATTGAACTAGGTCTAAGTCACGTCGCAACATCAAGTACTTGCAAGGATAGACGAGCAAAAATTCTTTATACCCTTGAAACTAAAATCAGAGAATGTCTTGATAACAATGGCTTAGTGATTGGGGCTGATGCCGATTTAACTAACATTTCTTACGACTACATAACAGCGATCGCGCCTGGACACAAGCCTTTTCTCGTCAAGCACAATTACATTAGACCTGATAGCGATAAATGGGATATCGACTTTTATACTGGCAAGCGAGATACAGTACTTTCTCTCATCGAAGATTGGTTAAGCGATAAGAACTGTGAACCCATAGCAGTGGCATTAGATAATCAATCTGAGGCTGAAGCATTAGCTAATTTTCTAATCAAAAAGTATCCTCATTTAGCCTCAAGTATTAACGGGTTAATTCGGATTGATTCAAAAATCACTCAAACCGATTTCGGCAAAGACTTTGTTAAACGTGCTAATGAAAGGATTCAGGAATATCAGCCAAAAATTCTAATTTATACGCCGTCTTTGGGTGTAGGATGTTCTCTGGACGTTCCCTACTTCAAGTATGTATTTGGCTTATGTTTTGGTAACTTAGAACCATCGCAATTTAGGCAGATGTTAGCACGACCAAGGCAACCAGTACCTAGAATTGTGTGGTGTGCCGACAGAGGTAAAACATCAAATACTGATGATTGCAATGCCTTTTTACCAGATGCAATCAAAAACCAAATGTTCTCATATAATGAGACAAGTTCACAAATAAGTGATCTGGCTCTGCATTTGGCTAGGGAACAAGCAGAATCTAATAATGATGTTGACGTACTACCTAAGCTGATAGAGCAATTTACTAAAATGATGGGTAAAGGTGGAACCTGGAATAATCCACACGTAGATTTATTTTGTAAGCTTAGGGCTAGACGCAACTTTGCATTATCTCAGCTATCTGTTCAACTTAGGCAAGAATTGATTGAAGAGGGGCATAACCTGAAAGATATTGCATCTGAAGAAAAGACTAATGCAGGTGACTCTGTTCAGGAAGAGAAGACAGAGATTAAACTCAATTTCGCCACAATGACAGCCAATGCTGTTGATATTCCCTTAGAAGTTGCAAAAGAGATAAGCCGTAAACCTAACCCCACAAATGAAGAACAGTATCAAGCCAGCAAAGCATTTTTAAAAGATGAGTTACCCGGACTAGAATTAACTCCAGATTTATTATTCAAGGCAGTTTATAAAGACAATAGACGCTACTTGAATGCTATTAAGTTGTTTTGGATGTCTCAGAATGTTGACGCTACCAAAGAAGCGGATAGAAAGCATTGGAAGTATAAGTTAAAGCAGTTCTGCGAGGGAGTTCCCTATCTTCCAGATGTACGCACTTTCAGCACAAAGGTAGAGGCTATTAATAAAATAGGAATTTTCGACGCTATACCATTAGACGATTTTGAGAGTGAATATCACGGTAATGATTCCACTCTTAAAGAGTGGTTCAAAAAATCGGTTTTACCCCAGAAAAAATTACTCAAAACTGCTTTCAATATCACGGTCAACAAAGATACTGAGATTATTACATTTATCAATCGCATTTTGGGTAAGGTTGGCATCAGGCTAAAGCAGCACAGAAAAACCAACAATACCAAATATTACAAACTTGATTCAGAAATGATTTTAGATCAGGACAGAGCAAATGTACTAGCTGCCCTTGACTTGAAGCGGGAACTACAACTAAAAAAAGAGGCGGAGCAGTCAACAGTCAATGGTCAACAGTCAACAGTCAATGGTCAACAGTCAACAGCCAATGGTCAACAGCCAATGGTCAATGGTCAACAGTTTACAGAAGCCGACTGGCTGAGGGAAGAATGCGTACAAGATTTAGCTGTGTTGCTCGACTACTGCGAGGATGCGGAAATGTTGGCCGATTTACGGGCGATCGTACCCTACAGTTCGGCTTTTATTGTCGCAAGCCGAAGGGTACCAGAGTCAAAGAAACAGCTTATTAGGCAGTGGTTAGCAGCATGAGGATAACTGTTTGTCATGGAAAAATCAAGAATCCAAAACAATATTGGTTGTGCTAACTTTTAAAATCTCGCTCAATGCTGTGTGGTAGGCTCTGATAACGGTATTCCTGTATCAAAGCTTCTAGTGCGGCAACTCGGTCAAGTAAATTTTTGTTTTGAGCTTCAAGTTCTTCAAGCTTGCTCTCTAAATTTTTGTTTTGAGCTTCAATTTCTTCAACCTTGCTCTCTAAAAAAACTACCGCTTCTGAGTAGGGGATTACGCTATCGCTCTCTATACGTATATCTATGTTATTGGACTCGCTCGCTGAGTTATGCATGAAATAGAAACTTTTATTAGCTTCAAGTTTGTCTAATCTTGCTTTCAAGCCTTCTACACAATCTGCTATATCATATATATTGTTCCCTATACTTGTGTTTCCTATACTTGAACCTTCTTCTGGATTTCCCAAGAAAGAGTTTAAGGCTTGGATCACTAAATCTGTCGCAGTAGTGCGTTCTTCTGCTGCTTTGTCCTGAAGGGCTGTGATTAGCTCTTCAGGAAGTTTGAAGTTGGCTTGTTTTTTCATTTGACGGTATAGATTGTATATACACAACTATACCATTTCAAACCCAAAGACAAAAAGGTTGGAGACTATGACATTTAATCAGGAAGCTGAACTACAGTATTTGGCTCAAATAAAAGAGGATGTCAAACGTGGATGGTTGGAAATGCGGAGTGGTGGTGCATTTGGCCTTGGCTATGCACATTGTAAAAATTGTGATGCCTATATCCAAATTATTTGTACAGATAGCCCTGGTAACAGATTAGAAGAAGGAGACCCTCAGCAAACAGTAAACTGCCCTAATTGCTCTGGATATTTAGGTAAATTTTTGAGTGCTACACGTCCTGTAACTTTGTTAGGAACTAAAGAAAAATATAAGCTATGTACCGATTTGTCGGATCTATATGCGCCATCAGAATCTACTCAAGCTAAAACTAAGACAAAGTTTGAAAGTATAGACGACATTCCGTTTTAGAACTTGGTTGTTTTGACCAGAACTTTTGGGAATGCTCAGACTTGAGCTAAAACTTTGGCTAATTAAATATTCCTTGGTAGAACCTTAGTTGATTACTCCTACACAGAATTATGAGTCTTAGTAAGTTTCTCGAAATCTCCGATGTAAAGGCTAAATTCAATTCGGAATTTCCTAAGCCGCAATTTCAGATAAAACAGCAAATACTAGCTCCACCAATTTTCAATGGAAATCCCCAGTTAGTGGGAGCAGCATTTGATTACTTGTTACGTTTTTATTTGAAATATCTAAACCCTCAAGCCGAGGAAAGAATGTGGGTTGCTGAAGAAGTAGTGCAGAAGTTGAAAATAGAGAACAAAAATTATGAGCCTGGTCATTTAGTAGTTGAGCAGGCTAAAAAGTTGTATCGGATTTTCTTGAAGACTGGGGAATTTACAGATGAGTTATTCCAAGTAGTTTTATCATTAGCTAGCTTGGATGAAATTCAAAGATGTGGTTATACGAACAGAGATTTACAGTTCGCTAACCAGCAAGACGTTGAAGACTTAAAAAATTTAATTGGAATAGTAAATTCTGAGATTTTTAAATCAAGAGGCAAGGTAATTCTTAATCCCACTTGGCTATCAGCGAAGTTAGTGGGTAAAGCCGATGGTGATTTAATTTTTGATAATGATTTGTTGGTAGACTTCAAAACCATAAAAAACCTAAGTTTAGAAAGACGAGATTTTAATCAACTGATGGGTTATTATGTTTTGTCCCACATTGATAGACTTTCTTCCTCAAATACAGTTGAGCTAAAACGCTTGGGTATTTATTTTTCCAGATATGGGATTCTTTATCAATTCAATGTGGCTGAAGTTGTTAAAAGAGAAACTTTCCCCGAATTTTTGAAATGGTTTATTGCAAGAGCGCAAGAATATGTATCCCAGAAAGCCTAATAAACACTCACAACGTACCCAAACAATAAATCTGTAGGGCAGCTAACAAAATCTAAAATAAGTCAAATGAAGAAGGAAAGGCAATGATGGGGCGTGAATTTAAACAGGGGAAAGTTCTATTTTTTACCCTTGCCTAATCATCCTCCAACAACTCATCGAGCGAATATTGAAAGAAGAGCTTCAACCTGTACAAGGTTTTGCTTGATGGTGTGTGGGATGATGTATATAAGTCATAGCAAGTCCGGCGGGGAATACCGGACTCTTTGCTAAGTTGTGTTGGGTTCATAATTCCCTGAAGGCTTGCCAGTTTAGAAATTTTTTTCTTGAACATAATCACGCCCTGCTGATTTTCAATCCACACCAGTTCCCGAACTCGGGAATTAGCTAATATTGTCGTCGTTGCTGCCAATTTTTTTAATCCGCCGCCTCAGTTCTTCCCACTGCTCGTCGGTGATGGGTGGTGAGTCGTCCACAGGTTTTGAGCGTGGTTCAACTTTCGGTGATGCGGGTTTGAGCATTCTTGCGTCTACATTACCGGACTGGGTGTAGACAGCAAGGAAATCTTTTTGCACCCACTCCAGCTTGCGAGTTTCAGTCAAGGCTACAGTCTCCAGTCCGCCAATTGCCGAAAGTGCAATGTGTGCGCGTTTACTCAAATAGGCCAGCATATTTGGATCGTTAGCAGCAGCAGCTTGACGTATTGCTTGCCATTCAAGCAACCCCTGTGCGGTACGACTACCTTTCATTAAATCCACCAGTTCTTGGGCAGATGGTAGTCCCATCCGCGTGGGGATTTGAATTAGTGCCATTTCTACCACTTGCAAGAACTCTTCGTTACTAAAGTTCTCACTCAAATATTTATAGTAAATTTTGGCGATCGTGGGATGAATTTCATATTTGTAATGCTTTGCCAGGATTTTGAATTGCTCCACAAAAATTTTCTCATCCAAATTCAGACTCATAACCCAAACGCCTCCCGCAGTGCTAAATCATTCACAATTTCAAAATCCCGTCCACTCGCTTTCTTGCCCAGACTGGCTACACGGTTCGACATCATGTCCTTAAATGAATCCGAATTTGCAATCACCGACTGCCATTCCCGCACCCAAGTCTGCAACATTGGCCAATTCTCCGGCTCTTTTTCAAATTTCAGGATTGAAGCCAGCACATACGCCACATCCGGGTTGCCCTTAAATGAGTACCACTGCACAAATTTTACAAAGTCCTCACTTATATCCCCAATCGCCGGATTAAATATCTCTCCAGAATGGCGATAAAGCCCTATCAAATCCCCTAGACGATAATTCGCTAGCGCAATTAATTTCTCACGCTTTATTGGCATTCCTCGCCGGACTTTTTCCTCAAGTTCTACCACCCACTGCGGCGTTTCTTCAAAATTTGGCGCGGCGGCGGCGGCGGAAAATTTGTCTTCATGAGGGATTGTCGGCTCTGCTCGATATTCTTTTTCTGGCCTTGGGATCTCTTGCGGATCTTTCTGTAACTTGACTTTCTGTTCTCCTTGCGGATCTTGCTGTAACTCTAATCCCTGTTCTCCCGCGTCCTGGTCTTCACCATTTTTTAACCCTTTGAAGCCCGCTTGTGTGTGTGTGTGTGGCAACACACTCTCTGCCGTAATCTTTGAAGTAGTCTTTGAAGTAGTCTCTGCTGTAGTTTCTGCCGTACTCTCTGAGGGAGCCTGAAACGCTTGCACATCAATGATTACAGACCCCGGCAAATCCGGGTTTCTCGGATGCTTGTTTCCGCCATCCTCGGATTCTTGTTTCCGGCAAACCCGGATGCTTGTTTCCGGCAAACCCAGATTCTTGTTTCCGGCATCCTCGGATGCTTGTTTCCGGCAACCTTGGATGCTTGTTTCCGGCAAACCCGGATTCTTGTTTCCGGCATCCTCGGATACAATAATCCGGGTTTGCCGGATTATGGATTTTTCAAGGGTTTCAGCCACTCTTTTTAAAACTTGGGCTAATTCATTAACTTTTGTAATAGGTGAGACAGCAGCTTTTTTACATTTCTCAAAGAAACCAAGAGCGATCTGTTGACATTGGTGGAAACTTTTGCGGTAATTTTCGAGTTTTAGCTTGATGTCATCTGCGCCAAAGCCGCGAGAGACAATAATTCCGAACTGGTCGAGATGGTCTTTGAATTCCTTTTTAATTTTGCAAGCGACCTGCCAGCAGTCCCAGAGTTGGTTAAAAAAGTTTTCTTGAAAGCGATATTCTAGTCGCCGGGGAAGTCCTATGTGACGCTCCTGAATCAACCCGCGACTTACCAAAACATTCCGCGCATTTTTTTGTTGCTCATCGGTTAATTCGGTCTCCAGGCTCCACTGTTCTTGAGTCTTGTAAATCCACCCTTCGGGGTTTGATTGTTTGCCATGCCAATAGATAAGCTGACATAAGAATATGGCGGCGTGATGCGAACCGGCTATGGGAACTAGGTCGGGGAAGAATGCGATCGGTGCGCCAATATCTTGTAAAAGTTCTGTGATTTTCATTATTTAATGCTCCTTAATTAATTTCGTAAATAGTACATTATGCATCTGAGATTTATATAGTTTTTCTGCGGATGTTGGCATTTATTCTCCTTGAAAAATGTGAGTTTTATGGCTAAATATTATACTAATTATTCTCCCAAATTTTTAGAGTTATCATCAGAATATTCTCAGGATTTTTTAGTTAACCATAAATAGATATAATCATAAATATTTGAAAAATCGCGCTCTCTTTATCAGGGGGATTTCAAAATTGATTGTTGGTAGTTTTGAGTGTTTATATTTTGATTTCACTAGAACTGATGTGAAAAAATGCTGATTGCTGATTCAAGGTAGCAATTGCTTGTCTACGAAAAGAACAAAATCGCGCTCGCAATTCAACTGATATGGAGTTTTTCAAAAAAACGCAATAAAGTTAGATATTTTTTCTTCTACCTTGTAATGGCTCAACTCCTTGTGCCATAAAGGTTCTGCCAAGTGTGCGACACTTCGCACTATTCCCGCAGGCGGGAATCGGTGGCGTAAGCGGGAGTGACTTTGTACTTTCCCGCAGGCGGGAATCGGTGGCGTAAGCGGGAGTGACTTTGTACTTGTAATGCGTTGCCAAGATGTTAAATTGCGATTGCGTAGGGAGCGCACTCACTCAACTCCCCTTACCTACCCACTCTCGCCCCGCCCCCGGTGTGATCGCTTCCTTGGACTTTATAGGCGATCACGCCTTAGTTGCGATCGCCCCCTAGTTGCTGTTATTAGCAGTAGAAGGCTTGCATCGTACATTAGCTCCGGGTGAATACACTCAAAGTCAGACCATTTCCCCTACTTGTGACAGGATGTGAGGATTTTGGTAAAGAATTGCGCCTAAATCGTTCTGGTGTTGCAGTGCAGCTGTATGAGTATGAAACAGATAAAATTGGCGTTTTGTCTGTTTGAGTTTTCGATAAACTATGACACCAGTAGTAGCAGTAAAACCCAGAGGCAAGCAACTATCGAAATTAGCCCCTGTTAATGCCCAACAGCGGTTAATTCAGTTGTGGTTGCACGATAAGCCAGTTTCTACTCAAAAATGTTATCTGCGATATGCGGCGCAGTTCACCGGATTTTTGGCAGGGGTGGGAAAAGCTCTAGCCCACACAACTGTTGAGGATATGGTGGAATTCTCTGAGTATTTGCATAATCGGGGATTGGCAGCGCCTACGATTACAACTTACATGGCAGCAGTCAAAAGTTTGTTGTCGTTTGCTTACAAGACTGGTTACATCAAGGAAAATCCTGGTGCTGCTATCAAGTTAAAGAAAATTGACCAGCGATTGCATGAGAAAGTTCTGACTCTTACTGATATCGCGTTGATGATTCGGCTGACCGAACGGGCTAAATATCGTTATAAAGCTCAACAAATTAGGGACTTGTTGATATTAAAACTTTTATATGTTGCTGGCTTACGGGTGTCGGAGTTGGTAGGGCTAAGGTGGCGAGACTTTACACCACGCGATCGCACCGGGCAAATTACTGTTGTGGGGAAGGGGAATAAGTCTCGTCATATTCTGCTGCCAGAATATCTGTGGGTCGAACTAATGAACTACAGGGGGGATGCGCCCAAAGATGCTTATGTCTTCCCTAGTCGTAAGGGCAAAGGCATGAAGCCGCTGCTTCGTCAAAATGTTGACCCCATAATTAAGAATGCAGCAGAACGGGCGGGGCTGGAGGAGAAGGTTAGTTGTCATTGGTTGCGGCATTCTCACGCTACTCACAATGCGGAGCGGGGTACGCCAGTTCCTTTAATTCAGCAAACGATGGGTCACGCGGATATTGCTACAACATCAGGTTACATTCACATCCGACCTGGAGATAGTAGCGCTTTGCATTTGCCTAAAGTCTAAGTTTTATTTTTGAAAAACAATACTTACTTGACTGGATGATAAAGCTTATCTTTCTGATTAAACCGCCAGGAATAATCACTTAAGTCGCGTTCCTTTGTCCACAGTTCAAAATCTTTTTGGCTCAAAGTTGTATGTTTTTCTTGAAGCGTCGATGCGCTGGTATTAAGTCGCATTGCTAATTGTTCAAGATTCTTGGGTTCTAGTTTAGGTGGCGCTGAGTTCTGATAGGGGTAGCTTGATTTATTGCGTGACCTTGATGCATTGATACTACTTTGCATCTGTATTAATGCCCCTTCAAAACGCGCCAGTCTCTGAGATAAATCTTCGAGTTTAGCTTCGACGTTGGTTAATCTGGTTTCTTGGTG
The DNA here is from genome assembly GCF_002368195.1 of Calothrix sp. NIES-2100. Classification (GTDB taxonomy): domain Bacteria; phylum Cyanobacteriota; class Cyanobacteriia; order Cyanobacteriales; family Nostocaceae; genus Aulosira. The sequence goes on from NZ_AP018179.1 coordinate 24,234, forward strand.
ATTGTTGGAAGTACCAACAACACTTTCTTGGAAACTAAAAAATTCTTCTTCCAGTTGAGCCAATCGAATTTCTACACTTACTTCTGTACCCGGTACATCCCCTAAAATGTGATGCAGGCCTTGGATCACCAAAGAAGTGGCGGTGGTCTTGCGTTCACGCGCCGCTTTACGTAGGGCGGCGGCTAAAGTTTTGGGGAGTTTGAAGTTGATTGATTCCCGTTGGGTTCCTGTCATGTCACTATCAATGTATATACAGGGTATAGAAATTTTACAGCTGAGTGGGAATCGGAGAGAACGCTCTTGTACATTTAAAATAAACGCCTGAAATTTAAAATAAAGTCCTAAAGTTTACAGCAGTTTTCACGTATTTGCACCACATCTATCGTAGGGGCACAGCAGTGCTGTGCCCTGAGAGCGTGGTATATTTACCTGAAAATGGCTGTAAAATAAAGTCTTAAAGTAACTGGCACATTCACACCTTACCCTCTAATAGGTTAAAGCCCACAAATGGGCGGTGTATAGGGGTTTTCGCCTGTGTGACAGTTTAAGACTTTATTATTTCCATCTGCGATCGCTTGGAGATTCCACCTCTCAAACTTCACGACTTTATTATTTCCTACACCCAACCATAAGTACGGTACTTCAAGCCTTTCACCTGATGAAACTTTAAGACTTTATTTTAAATGTACAGCTCTTTTTTTGTCGGTTCGCGGACAAAGTGAAAATATTCGCGGACTAATTGAAAATTATGTTTGTGTAACCCTGATTCTTTCGTAATAAATGGCGATCACTCTCTAAAAGAGAATTACACCAAAGCTTTGTCCCTTATGAATTTTGCGCCCTTTATCCCCAATTTGGTAGAAAATTTCAATTAGTCCGCGAATAAGGCCGGGAATTTTTCATATACTCAGCGACAAATTTTCATTTAGTCTGCGACATAAAGAGCTAGAACCCTTATAATTTCGTTAAAAATTTTTCAATTAGTCCGCGAACCGACACCCACAGCTGGATAATGTTTGTGGTATTGAGAATGGCCGTTGCCACTTGTTAGAACTTCAGTTCAATGGGTGCCAAATTGCAGAATCTTTCAGGGATGTCGGCTCAATGCCCAATAGCTCTATTTAGCAGAATTAAAAGGATCTAGAAAACGCTTCATTATTCAGTTAGATTTTGGCGATAGCAACCATGTGACAGGGACTTTCGCCCCGTTCGAGTAAACGAATTGTATCTGGTATCCTGGCAGACTCCCTATTGTAATTGACTACTCTTCTAAAAGTGTTTTTGCTGCCTCATCTAATCTTTGGTTGGCCTCTTTGAACAAATCAAAAGAGCGTCTGGTAGCAACGCCGGAAACAAGAGATATTGTTGCTGTTGCTACAGATGCCGTTATGTTTCCTTTCGACAATGAGACAGCAGTTAAAACACCAAAACTTCCAGCTACTATTGCTAGAGTAATAGCAGTGTTAAAGCTCCATTTAGCTTGTCGAGAGCGCTCTTCATACCATTGTTTTGAGATATCATAAGAGACTACAATACTCTGTGTTCTTGCTGTTGTTACAAGTTGGTTCATTGGTTTATCTTGCAAATGGGGTGTAATAGCAAATGAGTTTTTGTCTTGCATAGCTTGTTCATCCTTTCGTTGTGATTTTTGAAACCAGCCTGGTTATTTAGTAAGCTCTCAAGCAAGTGTTCTAATTTAGAGACTGTCAATCTACGTTATTCCTGTAGTTGAGCATTAATGCCAGTTGCTTAACCTGCTAACCCAGTTATATCAGCCTTTTTCAGGGGTTTTGGGAGATGGAACCCTTAAGGTTTCCAACCCATTTCGATCAATCTGACTTATTGGATTCTTTAACCTTGGTTTCTTTTGTAGGGCCACATATTTTCTACCTGAATTTGAAGGTAGGCTTTGAACATCTCCAACAATTTCAAGCCAGTCATCATGTTGACCAATAGTTTAGATTTTTTCTTCCGAACAAGTTGTTGATAACGCCAATCATTCAAGTCAGCCCGCCACTCCTCGCGAAGTAGACTAGCTAGAAAGCCTTTCAGTATATGATTTTCTTGCTGTTCTGCTAGTCGCTGTCGATTAATCCGTTTCCACGCCAGAACTACCACCAGCACCAGCACCAGCACCAAACCCAAACCCAAACCCAAACCCAAACCCAGCAACAGATCATGCGCTACCACCAACCCCAGCACCAACCCCAGCCCTATAACCAAAAGCAGAACCAACTCTAGCAACAACCCCAAGGCCCGAAGCCGCGGGCCCACGATCCCCTCCCTTGGGGCGAATACCCATAACCCCAGACAGAACTCTAGCCACAGTACCAGAAACAGTCCTAATCCCTGCCCTAACCCCAGCCCTAGAACCAACCCCAGCCCTAGAACCAGGAACAACATCTGTAACAGCCCCATACTCAACGTTAGGCTCAACAGCAGTTTCTGCGGCTTTAGCTCCGGCAGTTTCGGCTGCTCCATCTCCGGCAGTTCCAGCGGTTCCAGCAGTTCCTGTATGAATTTGTCAAAATCAACTTCGTCTGATTGTTCCATCTGTTTAAGTTCCTTGCAGGCCAGGTTGACCTTGTGCTGCACCACGATTAGCTAATTTCTCGCGGTATTCTTGAACTTCCCTTAGCACGTTTGCTCCTAAACCCGTTACTTTGTAGTATTTACGCCTAGCTCCACCTGTTTCATCTTGCTCGTCACCCCATTTCCAACTAACTAATCCCTTCTTCTCAAGTCTGTTCAATGTAGGGTACAAACTTCCGAATCCAATTGGAATGGGTCTAGCGTCATTTAATCCATCCAATATTTCCAGCCCATACATCTCTAATCCTCGTAGCAGAGTGAGAATATCCTCTTCTAAGGCTGAAAGCTTTACTCCATCTGCTTCATGCTTTTTTTCACTCATATCAAGATATGACAATTCATCGTTTGTACTTTTTATAGTACTATATAAACATATAAAACTATGAAATTATCAAAATAAATTTTTGATGCTAATTTTAGATAGTTCGTTGTAAACGCTGTCGCCTGTCTGAAGAGATGTCGGGAATTGGTAGTTTGGCGACATCACCCCAGAGAGGTCTGGAGGAAAGCAACTAGCCGGCATAAAGCGCGATCGCCTTTTAGACCAAATACAGGCAGATGTTTACAATCAAATTTTCTGTAGCGCTATGCCTGTAAGCGGATTGGGGTTGAGGGAGTTAGCACCCATTCGTTTAGAAGAACTGCTCTCACACAGATGTCCAGCGCGGGGATACCTTTGAGAACTATTCAAGAAATCTCCGGTCACAGCGACCTGGGGACTTTGCAGCGTTATCTTGAGGTCACGCCGGAGCAGAAGCGGAAGGCGGTTTCGGTGATTGGGTTTTAGATGGGCTAGATTTGCTTATCCTAAAAATAAACGAGAGCGATTTTTTTCGGGGGAGATGGGAATGGCAATGCGGTAAGATGACCCAATGACCAATTCTGAGCAACTTGTTATCTACCTGTAACCAGACCCAAAATTTGTCAGGGTCTGGTTACACTGAGGGGGCGGGATTATAGCGATATAGTCCTGCTAACCGACCGCGATGATCTCTACATTTGCTAAATCTATTATCGAAATTCTAAACTATCAGAAATGTCCTGAAGTAATTGATTAATTTGGGCGATCGCATCATCTGATGGTTGCGAATCTCCGCCTAATTCAATCTGCACTTTAAATTTCAAATCAACTCCCGCAGCAGCATTTTTGATGTCGGCTATTTTATCTACTAAATCCTGTAGTTCGTGAGTTTCGAGGTATGCTGCTGCTATCCGTTTATTACTTGCTGACTGCACTACCGACGCATTAGTTTGGTAGGTAGATGATAAATTTTCAGAAGCACTTGGCCGTGTAACTGGTTGTTCGCTGGGTAATGGTGTAACTGAAGTTGGTTGAGTTGGTTGAGACAGCAGGAATTTGACGGCAGCGGCTCCACTATATTCACAAGGCCAAGCCTGAGAATCAGGTGTCAACTCGAAACGATGCGCCCGGAACGCGCCCTCAATAGCATCACGCACAATTTTCCACGGAAGAGGTTGTCCTATTTTTTGAGTCAGGGCTTGGGTAATAGCTAAGGCTGTGGTTGTAGAATTCTCCCAGGCATCTGGTAAATTTTCCGGTAATACATCGTTGATAGAAAGCGGTGCAAGAGGTGGTTGTAGTTGAGCATTTTCAGTTAACACCCCATTAGGAATACTTTCAGCAAAGAAACAGGCTTCGCTAGTAGTAAGGCACAGACTGCCTTGCTGTACTGCTTCGGCAATGGCAGTATTAATGGTAAGAGATTCTACACGAGGAATTGGTAGCGGTTCTTCGTATCCATCGCGGGGAATTTGCACAATATAGTTGCCAGAGAAATAATCATAAATTTGTTGCAATGTGAGGCTATTATCACTGACCCAAAGTTGGGGAAGTTCTCCTGGAGATAGGATTGCAGCAGAAAGATCACTTAAAGTAGCGTGTTCTGGCAAGACTGCTTCTAAACTAGAGTCTTTAAGTGCGTTTTCATCAGGTCGCGATCGCCAAAATGTTCTGAAAGTGCGGTCAGGTCGCATGACGCGAAGCACAAATATTCCTTCGGCACAACCATTAAGTAATGTATCCAAAATGGATTTACTGTTGAGCATCTTTGGTAGATTAGGACGTTGAGCAAATGCTCCTACCAAATCATTCACCCGCCGGGATGGTTCATCCTCTCGCCACAAATCATAAGCACCACCGGGGATAATAGCTTCCGCTGTAATAGCAGTTTCCTGAATGCGGGATTTGGGTTCTGCTTTAATTAAGTTAAATAGAGGTTCACCGCCAACATTAATTTTAAATGCTTGAATATCGTTATTAGCACCAACGGTAACAACGATACAGTACGCTTGTTCAACAGCTTCTGGAATCTTCTTTTTAGATTCAGTTAGATAAAGTTCCAATCTCTGCTGGCGGTTAGCATCTACTTCTTGGTTTTTTAACAGGTCTTTGACTTCTTCCCAACCAAGGTAATCTCGAATCCGCGATCGCGCTGCATCTAAGCCGTTGCGATCAGGAACAGCCAATACAATAGCGTTACGATTTTTAGCACGCGGAGCGCCCGGATTGGTTTCGTTAATAAACTTGCTAGCATAGGCGCTAGGATTGCCAGAAGTGGAAGCGGCTTGAGGGTCAAGTACTCCATAGTGAAAGTCACCGTCATCTTCGATGTCTTTGGGAAATCTTGGTAGGTTATGGACTTTCGCCCCAGCAGCAGAAGCACCTGTGGTTAAACTTTTGAGTTTGCGAATTTCGTCTAGCAGTTTGGCTTCTACTAAATCATCAGAGATGCGATTATTGCAAGCATCATCATGCATTTGTTTGAGATTCGGTTTTGACCCCAAACGCCAAGATTTTGGGAGTCCTTTTTGTCCGGTTGCAGGATCTGTATCTTGCAGCGCCTCTTCGTCCAAGAACCACGATACATCTACCCAACGGCGTAGTGCTTTTTCTAACTCAATTTTATCAGGGTTCGTATGTCCTAATAATAAAAGTAAATCTCTTGTAAGTGCTTTTTGACCGATTGGCTGCGAATGTAAGAAAGTAGCAAATACTGCTTGTTCAATTTCACGATGTTTAATACCAACGGTTTCTAATTGAATTGTGCGTGCTTTGGCTAATTCTCCCTCAATAATATTGTTCCAATCTTGACGTTTGCCTTCGTATTCTTCTGTAGTGGCAATGTTAGTAAGTTCCCTTGCAGCTTCTGAAAGTGAGGCTTGGGATGGGTCACCAATGAAAACATTCGTTCCCACTAGAGGTGCTTTATCCCAAGCTTCTGCATTCCGTAAGGCAAGGGTAAAGGTTCTCAATACACCGCGAGTCCGCTGGAAACCATTGAGTTGCGTCCATTTAGTATAAAAAATTTCAGTTAAATCTGGGTGAAAAGGGTAACTTTGTAAAAATCGCTGTTCTGCTAAATTTTTTTCTTTATTAGTTTGTTCGTCGAGATTGGCAATACCTTTGAGAGCAGCGACAATTTGAGGAGAAAATTTAGTGCGATCGCGTATGGAATCAGGTGTAAATAACCGCCGTCGCAGTACTTCTGCTACGTCGTCCTTGCCTACTGGTTGCACTCGTTCTTCCTGTTGGCGTTGAAAAATTGCGGCGATGTCTTGAGTTAATTCCCTGCCAAATGGATCATTTTTGCTGGGGTCGGAAGCTAATAAAGAGGCAACAATTGCACATTGGCTGACTTTAGTAGCTGCTTGGGTCAAGTATTGGAAAAAGTTAGTTAAGCGAGATCGCCACTTATCATCCAGTCCTACTTTTTCATGGGCGTAGATTAGCACCTCATCAATGAGAATTAATGTAGAAAGTCCTTGCTGCTGGGGCATTTTTAGCAAATCAGTCAGCAGGTTCTCAGCGGGGGCGCTTTCCCGTTCCGCATCTGTACCTTCGGCATTCAGTAGTTTTAAACCATTAACACCCGCAAGTTGAAAAGCCAGGACACTCCAAGGATTTTTCAACCAACGCAACTCTCCATCAGGACTGCGGACTTCCATACCCTTTTCCACATCTAGCTTATCGAAAGTGAGGGTGGCGACTCGCGCTTGAGGTGGGGTAATACCGATGTGGCTCGTAAATTCTTCAACTGCGGGGAGGTTAGGGAGGTTGGCGGGGTCGTTGACTAAATGAAACAGGGTAATTAAAGTGTGAGTTTTACCGCCACCATAGGTCAGTTCTAACTGACGGATGGCTTTTTCACTGGTTCCTGCAAGACGTAAAAGCACATCTTTAGCTAATTCCCGCAGGGCGAAAGTTGGGTAAGTAAGGGCAAAAAATTCTGCTGGATCTTGATAAATTGGCTTGGCTTTGCCCATGATTACGTCATACAGGTCAGCCGCAAAAATCGCCAGGGAAAGTTCTCCTGACTTCAGATCATCACGCAGTTCTACGATTTGATGCCACGGCTTCCATGTACTCATAATGCTGTTAAGTATTGGCTTATCGGGAATTAAGGAGAGGTAGGGAGTGGAAAGAGAGAACAAGGCTAGAACAAAAGAATTTCCAATACCCTCAGTACCAGCTTAGTAATTTTTTTATTATTTAGCATTATTTTAAGTATGAAGAATTGATAGAGTAATAGCGGTTGCCTCACTCCAAACTTTATCCTCAAACTGATAAATAGAGTCTAAACAGAAAGTAAATGCAGGATTAAGCCTACGGTAATTACGGTGAATAAATCATATTCATGTATTAATTTAAAGAAGAGAAAGTTGGTCTGTACCACTTTTAGCAGCAATGTGATTGCTGATGCTTTCCATCAAAGCGCGTTCGTCACTGCCTACATCTGCTAGTTCAATTAAAGCTTGTAGAAGTTGGTGGAATAAGGCATTACGGCGCAATCCTTTTGCGTCTAAATATTCGTCTACTTTGATCACATCACCTGCTTTCCAGAGGTGCATCAGGCGGTGTGCTTGGTCAATCAAGGGAATGGGAAGACCGCCAGCAGCTTCGTAACCCATTGTTTTCCGTTTGCGTTGCTGCCAGGGTTTAAGCTTAACTGTACTACCTGTGCCTTCTTCTATTTCCGTGTCTGCATCCTCACTGGCTTCTGCTAACTCTTCTTCATCTTCTTCCTCATCTGCGGCTTTCGATTTACCACCAGTTCGCATTAATATATCTAAATTGTCAGTTAAGGCTTTGTCTGAAAGACCACAGGAGACAGCATAAAGTATACACGCACCTATTGGGGCATCTCCCATCTTGAAGTCGTTACGGTGAAGGAGGTAGTAGGTTGTAATATCGTCAAGCCCACTTACATCTTCTGCACCACCGACTTTAGACAATACTCGCCCAACCACAAAATCTAAAACTAAGCGACGTACTTGGCTAAGAAATTCGTTGACACTTAATAGTTGTCCAGGTTCATTAGCTTTTTTAACGGCGGGATATTTACTGTAAGCTTCCATTGCGGGCCCTGTGGCGGCCCATACAAAGTCTGGGCCGCGAATGCCTGCATCCCAGAATTCACGGAGTTGCTCAGTAATATTATGGTGCATTTCTTCAAAAACGCGGTTATCCCAGCCGGGCCGGGCTGTAGCGGGGCGTTTTTTGCAGACAATCCAAAGCGAGGAGGAGAGGGCGGCTGATGATAAAGCGCGGGTACGATTGCCCATTTCTGTTTGAATGGGCCAGCTTGCGTCTACGATAAAACCAGCACGGATGATGGCGGAGACTAGCGTTTCCCATGCATCGGGGTTTTTGTGGGCAAAGACAATAACTAATCTTCCTTCTGGTTTAAGTGCTTTGTGGCAGTTTTGGAAGACACGAAACATTCCGTCTTCATAAGCAGCTTTGGCTTTTTTCTTGTCACCATCAAAACGAGTAGGATTATCAATTAGTTCCCCATCATTTTCTTCATGATTCCATTTAGGAGCAAGAGGTTCTTGAAAAGTTGCATCAAATTCTGACGAGAAACCATTTATTGTCCGTCGTAACCAGACATAAAAAAAATCTATTATGTCTGAATATGAAATTGCATCATAATAGGGCGGATCAGTAAGAATAATATCAAACTCGTTAGTTGCAATAGCTTGTGTAGAACTGCGCTGAATTACTTTTGGACAATCAGCTTTAATTGTAAAGTTTAAGCAATGATTGATAAAACGTGAAATCCAATCAATTGCACCCAAATAGCCCCCAGAAGATTCTGATCCGGGCACGACTTCCGTAAAATCCCAAACGATAGGAAGTGCAAATCTTCCAAATGTATTTCGCAATTGCTCTTTGTTATTATGCCAACTGCATATAGAACTAGAATAATCAGCAAGCCTATCGTTTGCCAGAGCTAAGTATCCTCCCACAGCCTCTGCCCATTGTGTAGGATAACCCTTGTCTTTCATAACTTTTCGGACAGCACGGGTATGTTGAGCAAATGTTCCAAGTGCCAATAGCTGACGGTTAGAAAATAAGTCCTTCCATTGCAAAAGTCCATATATTCGCAGGGAACAGGAGTTTTGCTTTGAACCAGCAGGAAGAGGTGTTTCTTCGTTTGGCAACCCAAAAGGAATTTCAGCAAAAACCTTCTCTAATTCATTTTCTGCCTCAGCAGCTAATTGTATTTCTTCGACCGTTGGTAAACGATATTCCTTACCGTCTTTTCCATCGAAAATTACGGCAGTCATCACCGCACCGAGTCGCCCAGCTTTCCCCTCTAAACGAATATCCCCCATCGTCATAATCGAAGGACAACAAGGACAACTAGCCCCAGATTTCGACATCGTACCTGCACCAATTTTCTTATCATACGCCTTTTTTTGTGCCGCATTCCCCCCAACTATTGGCACAGATTTTTCTATACCAAAAACTACGCCTGTTTTCGCTCCATTGGGTTCCATTGTCAGCACAACTCGCTTTTTATCTTTCTTACAAAGCCAACGAGTTTTTAATAGTGGAATTGTTGCTCGGCAACTTTTACATTTAACAGTTCGTGCCCATAAATAAGCTACTGTTGGTTTAGAAATCCAACGTGGTTTATAAGAATCTTTGAGATATTCTTCGCTAAATTCTTGGTTAAGCGTTTTTAAATCTAAATTTCCATCTTCTAATGTAGGTACGCGCCTCATTTCGCGTTTATTCCACTTTTTATCTGACTCTTTGAGGGGTTCAAAATCAGCGTAAGTAGGATAAAATTTAGCTAAATCTCTACGTGCTTGCTGAAGTACCCACCAACCCCAAGCACGAACGTGCCATGCTAAATCAGCTTCTAATGTAGCGGCTTCAATATTTAAACCGGGAATCCAATTTTCATCTTTATCAAGCCCTAGTTGTTCTAATTGCTTTTTCAAAGAAGCACCTTTTAAACCGTGCGCCTTAAAGAAAGACTCCATAAAGTCTCTGTCTTTCAACACAAAATCAGGCAGACGAATTTTCTTCCCTGCTAACTTTTGGGGATATTCCAAAGTACATTTCAAAATAAACCAAGCCACTGGGTTTATATCAATAGCCGTTGCTTCACAACCCAGTCGCATTGCTTCTAAAGGAATCGCACCACCACCTGCAAAGGGGTCTAAAACTTTGGGCGCACGTCCTCCGTAAGCCTCTTTAATTTTTTCTCGAAACCAGTCTAAATCAGAGCTAGATTCTCTCCCCCAGTGAAGAACTCCTCCTTCGGTTTCTTGAGTGTATGTTTCTTCAATTTTACCACCGGATAACTTTTTCTTCTTAGTTTTATCAACTATTATTCCGGCTAATCTTTCCAGTATCTCATTCCGTTCTTTTTTATTACCTGGGTCGGGTAATAAAGTCGCAATCAAAGCTGCACGACAAGCTGCTAAAGGTCGTCTTGCAGGCCAGATGTGCAAAGTTGAAATATGCCCGTGTCGGACATTTTTTTCATGGACAGAATCGATAGATGTTTGTTTAAGTGGGAATGCTACTTCAATTAGGCGAGGTTTGTCAGTCATTGATAATTTTTTATTTTGTTAGTAGAAATTTCAAATATTAACTGGAAGTTGATTACTGGCGGTACTTTTTCCACATCTCATTAAGGTCATTACGCATTTGTTTCCAAACCCATGATGGAATTAGTGGCGCAGATGCACGCGCAATATGATATTCTTGCACTACTTTAATTGCTTCAGTATCATCAATAGTTTGTAATTTTATTAAATTTTCAATTTTCTCTTCTATTTGTCCTGCTTTCCTGCTAAAACTGTAGTAACCTACAACAAAACGGAATAGCCCAAGAGAAAAAACTAACATGAGGGATGACGTAACAACACGCCCAATGTTAGTCAAGGTGTTAGAACCAGCAATAGTTTGGACACTTAAAACCAACACACCAAATAAAATTGCTATAAGAATACAAGTAGCAGCAAAGCAATATTGTCCCATCCTTTCTGATAAATGTTTACTCCACCATGCTGATTCTTGTATATTCTCGATAGCTCTTTTAGCACCTACTCCTTCTTTACTAGCAAAATATTCCTCACCAACAATATCACTAGGAGCTAGTTTATAAAGATTGCTTGGGCTTCGCATTAGAAGGTCAGACATTTCTGCTTTTGACATTGCCCATCCAAAGGAGTTCCAGTAATCGAGTTTTCTAAGTAGTGCCTCAGATGTGCTTTTAATCATGTCTGAACGCCATGCAAATAAATCAGAAGTAATAGAAAATATAGTGATTATAAAAGGAGCATATCCGGGAATAATCGGTAAAAATATAGTTAATATACCGAATATAAAAACCAAGAATTTAGCGGAAATAGCAGCTATTAACCACCTTTTAGCTAACTCAAAATAAGCCTGGCTAAGTGTACGAGGATCATATCTTAAACTGTTTTGTTGATTAGCCATAGGAGGGAAACTGTGAGCCAAAAACACGTTGCCACCAATAAATAGCCTCATCATGTTTTGATTGGGCTTCATACATTAGAGCATATCCAGCCCATGTTGACGCTTCAGACATCGCTTTTGCGACTTTTTCTTTTGTACTTGAGTCAACACTAGCATCTAAGTTAGGGCCTAAGCCTTTAGGATCTGGGCATGATGTTCTAAGATAATACGGACAATTATCAAAAAAGTATTTGATTGCTTGGGGAAAATCGTTAATTTGTGCAGAATTTTGAAAAACTTTAATAACTAATGTTTCAAAATAATAAGAAGATAAACGCGGCTTGTGGGTTCTAAAATTCCAATACTTCAACAACCGGATGGTTGGCAGAAATTTATTAGGATGTTTTACGCTAACGTCAGTTATATTCTTGGAGTCAATTCTTGGGTCAGTCCGTATCCAATTACCAAGACCATCAGGGATTAAATAGTAAACTATTTTACCAGACCCATTTACAACAGGAACAGCAGGGACAATATCAAATACCCAAGGATAAGATTTAAGATTAAGTGTCACTGCTTGCATAGTTTTTTTAATTTCTGCCTGTTTGTAGTTGCTGACAGATGATAGATAAATCTTGATCCGATTTAATACCTTGGTTGAATTTACATAACCGTATTCATTAGCAAATATAAATAATGGAGAAAGCCTATCAGTGACCTCAAGCCAATGGATAAAAGATGAGCTTGGTGATTGAACTTCTCTTGTACCTTGTCCTTTTAAAATAATTAAAGTATCTATATCATCAAGGGGTTGAATTTTAGCTTTTCTAGCAAATGATCCAAAAGAAAGATAGTCACCAGCTAATCTTGGAAATCCACTATGATTTCTGGCAAGTATATTCAGTTGGTCAAATAGATAATCCCGACTAGTCCTAGCTTTTTTAGTAATATCGGCATCTAAATCAACTGTATCTTTGCGAAATTTATCAAACGCTCCCCAAACAGTATATGGCATTTTTACTCCTAATTAACTCTCCGCAGCTTGGAAAATATCTTGTGCATCAATTAACACACTCGTTTTAGTTTTTACAATTAATTTGCCAAACGGGTCTTTAATTCGTATTAATCGAGGATGGGGGCTGGCACAATTAAATACCACATATAACCAGTAACGCTCTCTTAAATTACAAGCCGCTACCCACTCATTTTCGGTTAACTCCACATTTCCAATACCCGCCCGTCCTTTAACTTCTATGGATAGCTGCTTGCCATCGGGATATTGAGAAAGTAAATCAAAACCTGGATAATCTGTTAAATCAGCATATCGCGCTAATTCTGGTGTGGAAACGTCTCTAACTGTAGCACCCAGAGATTCTTCGTATTCCCTAGCTTTTTGCATAGCAATGGCTTCAATTTCTTTATCCTGGCGCTTTTTATCTTCAGGGTCTGCGGATGGTATTACTAAAGCGTGAGCTATACAGGTCACATCTCCTGGTACGATTAATTCGGGTTCGCGGTGCAGGGTAGTAATTGCTTGTTCTTTCAAACTAGTTAACTGTCGTTGGCGGTTTTTTATTTTAGTTATTTCTCCCTTCGCACGAGGATCGTCTGCATTAGCTTTTTCTCTCAGTCTCTGCCTTCTTAGCAGTAATTCTGATTCCTGATAGTCGTAACCGCGCTTCAAAAATTGAATTCGTTCTGGCAATGTTTCCTTAAGTGCTTCGCGTCGGTTCAAAACTTGCTTTTGTGCTATAAAATCTAAAGCATAAGCTTTAGCTAGTTCGCATGATTCCTTAGCTGTTGCTACTAAAGAACTAGCTTGTGGCGGTATCCCTTTACCTTCTTTGAGCAGTGTCAGGTATTCTGGTGCAACTTCCTCAATACAGCCATCTGCTAGATACTTCAATCCAACAAGCCTAGACTCCAGTACTTCCTTCCTTGCTAACTGTCTTTGTGTCAGGTCAGCTTCTCTAATCACAGAAATTATTAATATATGAAATATGTAAGGTTGCTTTGTATTAGTATCAACAAAGATACCTCCTTTCAATGCATCTTGAGCAAATTTACCGCAGATATACTGTCGAAATCGCTCGAATATAGGTTCGCCTGGGTGGAGAAAGATAGCAGCTGTTTTATTTTTTGGTTTGTGAAAAGTTAAACGTATTTCTGAAGAAGCTACTTCCTCAGACTGTTGTTCAGCTGAATAAACTTCAAGAAATGGTAATAGCCAGTCTAATGACCCTGGTTGCTTTGCTCGAAAGTGGAAATAACCATTTAAATCTCCCTCAATACTAATTCCTACAAGTGGTGCAGCTTTTTCTACAAATCTCCGAACATGACCAGGTAGCAGACGACGTAGTTCTTCATGCTGACGTTGGACATTTAGTTGAGGAAGTTTTGCTCGAACATCCCCAATTATGCCAAACAATTTTTCTTCTTGCTGTTGCAGTACTTTTACTTTTTCTTGGGTTAGGCTTTGCTCAATTTGTTGTACAACTTTTACTGCTTCCTCCTCAGTCATGGCTTCTTCCATATACTGTTTAATGGAGACCCCTTCAAAAACACGCCCAACCACATCAAATACTTTATCGGAACCAAGTTCTTTACGGATTTTCTCCAGCTTATCAAGGAGGGTTTTTAGTACTCTACCTTCCCGTGTTTTTCCTGCTACTAAGTTAATGATAATTACAGGGTCATGCTTTTGCCCAAAACGGTGAATCCGACCCATACGCTGCTCCAGCCGCGCTGGGTTCCAAGGAATATCATAATTAATCATCAACCAGCAAAATTGTAAATTAATTCCCTCACCTGCGGCATCCGTTGCTACCAAATAAGTAGCTCCACCATCACTGGCTGGTTTACGGAAGAATTCTATCTGTTTGTCCCGTTCGCTATAAGGCATTCCACCGTGTAGTGTCGCCACCCGCCCTGTAAAACCCATACCTTCGAGTCGGTCAACTAAAAAAGTTAGAGTATCCCGATGTTCTGTAAAAATGATGATTTTTTCACCTTTAATTTTTTGTTTCTCGTACTCGGAATAAGTTAAAAATTCTCGTAGCTTCTCAAATTTTGATTCTTGACCAATGTCATAAACTTGAATAGCCAAATCTAAGAGATACTCAACTTTAACTTTTTCAGCTTTTAACTCAGAAATAGATACTGCTGCTACCCCTTCTAATACATCTTCTTGAGCAGCTTCACTTTCCTCTTTCCCATTTGATATAGCTTCTTCATCAGCAGTTTTTTCATCCAAAACATCCCGTGCATTTTTATCTAATTCTCGCTGCTTGCTACCTAAATCTTCAATTGAAATACGACCAGATTCAATATCTGCAATCCATGTATTGAGTTTGTCTCGTCGTCGTTCAAAAGATTTTATTAGTGCATAAGTGGAAGAAGCCAAGCGCCGTTGAAACACACTCATCGCCAATCGTGCTGCTGAACGGTTCAAAATTTTGGCACGGTTATAATACGATTGAATATAGTTAGTAGTTTCGTCATAAAGTGTCTGTTCGCTGATTTCTCCCTGCGTTAGTTCGTAGCTTAAAGTATCGGAAATTCGCATTGGGTAAATTGGTCTTTCATCGTAATACACCATCTCTTCTTTGGTGCGACGGATGAAATGTCTTCGCCGTGCATCCGCAGGGTAAGCATTAAAAGCCTCAATTGTGGAAAGAACTTCTGGTTCCAGCAACCGCCACAGACAATAATAAGGAAATTCTTTACCCATGTGGGGAGTTGCAGTTAGCAACAAGAGATGATGACAATGCCAAGGAAGTGACAAGTGATCTTCTTCTGTCTCACCACTGCCAGCCAAAGCTTCGGCAAGCAGGTATCGCTTGCTTTTACGGATATAAAAGTCGGCTTCGCGATCCGCAGACAACTTATGTGCTTCGTCAAAAATTACTAAGTCGTAAGGAACAACTTCTGGTTCTGACAAGCACTTCAACATTGAATTTCCAGCTAGTGTATCAACACTAACAATGAGCAAGTCGCTATCAGCACTAGTAAAAGGATTACTAGACTTTGCTTCGCTGCCACTGACGACACGAAATGTCAAACTGAACAATGTTTTCATTTCGCGTTCCCAATTACCTACCAAACCTGCTGGCGGGACAATAAGAACTCTGTTGATTAACCGACGGCTCAACATTTCTCTGATATACAGCCCCGTCATAATTGTTTTACCAGCCCCCGCATCGTCAGCTAACATAAAACGTAGGCGTGGTTGTTTTAATAAATACTCATAAACTGCGATGCGCTGATGAGGCAGAGGTTCAATTATTGAAGTTTCTGTAGCAAAGGTGGGGTTAAAAAGATGCCCATAAGTTAAACGTTCGCCTTCAACTACTGCCCAAACAACTTTAGGATCAGAAGAAAAATCAATGCAGTAAGTGTTTTCGTCTCTATTAAATTCAGAATTTGTATAAGACTTAGAAATGGCAGATGATTCCAGTGTTTGAATAACTACTTTTTCAGATTTAGTACCATTAGAAGATATTAAATTATCAATCTTATTATCTTGTTTATTTTTTATATTAGGTACAAGTTCTAAATCATATAATGGCAATCGCCCCATTTCACGAAGAATAACGAAAGCTTTTAGTACTCCATCAACACCACTTCCACTTTTTACACCAGCAGCTAATGCCAAGGACGTAAATTCTTCTGTATCAAACGGTTGGATAACACCATGTAAGCGTACTGGTTCACTGTGTCCAAGTGCTGCACGTTCTGCAACCAAAGCTTTGGCTGCTAACCAACGAATTTCTCCAAAGCGATATGGCAGCATAACAACACATGGTGTTGTGTCATTCAACAAAGCCTCTAAATGCGGTAATACACGTTCATCTTCTAAAGGCTCTTGGCATAAAATTTCTAATGCAGCAACACGTATGGATACGTCTGTACTTGACAAATCCTCCACTAATTCTTGAAATTCATTATCGTTTAACATAGTTTTCCTCTCTGTATGATGTAGCAGAGATAGTGTTTAAAATATTAATTTAATAAAGTTTTATTTGTTTAACTGCTCTTAGCAAATCATTCAGTTGGGGATTTACTGTAAATCCTAATCTAAGTCGCTGTTTTCGATTAAGTTTGACAATTTCTTTTGCCCGTAGTTGCCAATCACTAAAATTAGGATGTTCTTCCAGAGATATTCCATCTACTAACATATATCTACGAGCCTCATCCCTGCTTGGGTCTATCGCTGCTGCTACAATTCGTGAAAATGGAATTTCACTGTTAGTAGCATCTGATACTTTTTTAGCAAGAAAGTCATACTCAGCTTCCAGTGCTTTGCTATGGGCTTGCATATAATAATATTTAAAGTCTGTTCGCCATTCCTGTTTCTTTCTGCGTGTCATGTTATCCCAATTGGTAGCCATAAAATCAAAACCATTTTGTTGTTGAATACATCTTAATTCCTCAACTTCTGCGATTTCATGGACAAGGTATCGCACATCATTGATAGTGCATTTTCCATCTGCTAGTTTCGTCCACGAGTAATAGTTCTCAGGAGTGAAAGTAATCCCAGGACTATCAAAGTTATAGCGCTTCACCAATGCAATTAATTGCTCATTCTTGGTGATATCACACTTTTTTAAAGTATTCCTAACTTTTTTAACATCTGAGTTTTCTAGAAGCTGCTGCCTTAAATGCTCTACTTTTGCTTCGATTTCATCGGTTGATAAATTTCTCCCTAACTTTTGACTCCAACCAATCTCGTCAATTCCAGCACAGCCACCACTACGTAGCTCTATACCCTCAGAGGCTTGTTCTGTCGTAGTCTTTAAAGCTTCATCTTCATCTACACCCTTACTCACCATGCTGATCAACCATCATAAGAATTTTTACTCAACAAACGAATTTGAATGCAGATGTGCAAAGGGCGCGAAAAGATGAAAAACCTGTTTTGTCAAATTAATACTGAACATTGTTTGGTTTTTAGGTAATTTTAGCAATTAGATTAAAAATTTGGTAAGAAAAAAACTCAGAAAGCAAATCTAATATAGATGTGTATGGGCAACATCTGCTCCAAATTAAATTCGCGTGCCTGCTAAACTTCTGCACCTTTTGGTAATCTCCCTCAAACACCTCAGTAGCTTTAGTAATCGCACTATGCCGAATCCGGTGCGGTGACATCTTCTTAGGAATACCAGCTTCTTGCGCCAAGGTATCCACCAACTTGGGGTAGTGTTACGGAAGCTGCGTCCAAGGAGAAACTAAACGGTATAGTTTAGCTGGATTCCAAAAAAGTTCCGAATTTTGTTGAGGAGTCGGAACTTCACTCATGTTCGTGAGAATTTGATGCCCTTTAAGTTCAAATGTCCAGGGATGACGAAACTGGAGATGTTTTCACGCCAATCGCGCCCAATGTGGGATGTGTGGGGAGATGAGGTGCAGAAGTTTGATGAAATTAATAGCTAACTCAGATTTTCACTACAGCTCTATTTGCGATTACTTTCCCGACTTGGGAATCGCTATGGGAGTAAGAGCGCCGGGAGTTGCGATCGCCCATTACTTCATCCAAGAGCCATTCCCGCCCAGCTTTGAGCGCCGCATCGTAGGTGTAATAAATTTGTTCTAATCCAAAAATCCCCCCGGTGTGGCTGATAATTCGGAACTGCCAACATTTTTCGGTTGAATAAAAAACTATTAAAATGCTGCCGCTACGAGCGCAAATCACTGCATCAATTTTGATGTCAGACATTAGGGACATCACCGTTCCGAAAAGAAAAATTGTACCTACTAAATCTTGGCGTATAACCTTCCCACCCCGCCATCAAGTTAATAAATTTAGGAACTTTTTTACTGCAACTATTACTGCATTTTTTACTGTTATTTTTGCAGTAAATTAGCCATCTCCTGAATCAAAGCCCTGAGCAGCTTGGCTTTTGTCATACCCGTATATTCGGCTAGCTGGTTCAACTGCTCGTAAGTTAGAGGGTCTAAGTCCAAGGTGATACGGGTGGTTTCTGTCTTCTGCTGCTGTTTTATTTTCTCCAGTAAATTGACTTTATCTTCAGTTTTTTGGCTTTGCTTTTTAGATGCCTTTGGTGAAGATTGTTGCTTGGAATTAGATTTAGATTTTGTTTTTTCTGGTTCTGGCGCTAGGTCATCGAAGGAAAATTGTGACACCAATTCAGTCAGAGCATTTCGAGTTTTTTTGGTCATTTCGCTAACCTCAAAATCTCGTTGAATAACTTTTGATAATCAGCTGCTCCATCCTGTGTCCCTCTCATTCCCCACAAAGTTGTTCTTTGGAGAAAAGCATCGGCGATCGCCTGACGTTGATAAATGATTTGCTTGAATGCAGTTACCCCCTCAAGTTGTCCTAGCAATTCCTGAGCTTCCTTCAGCAACTTAGTATTTTTTATCCCGCGATTAATGAATATCCCAGCTTTGGGTAAACCGTTCCTCGCTTTTTGAATCTGCCGCACCATTTTTACTGCGGCGGCGGCGGACACTAAATCTAAACCGGAGGGAGTTACCGGAATTACTGCGATTTTTGCAGTAAGTAGTGTGCATCTGGTAGCCTCGCCCAAGTTCCCAGCATTGTCCACAACCACATAATCTACATCTTCCTCCAGCCGGGGAATTTCTTCAGCTAAAGTGTCGGGGTCGGTGATCCGCTGTATGGGGATATTTAACTCCAAGGACTCCAGCCATGTTGAGGTACTTCCCTGTCCGTCCGCGTCCACTACTGAAACTTTTTTCTTCTTTACCGCAGAGAGCCAGTAGATAAAATGGGCGGCGGTGCTGGATTTTCCAACGCCTCCCTTTAGGTTCGTAAAGCTAATAACGGTCATAATTTACTGCTTTTTTTACTGCAAAAACTACTGCATATACTTTAACCCCAGATGCAATGCCGTTGGAAAATGCAGTAATTTTTTACAGTATATATCTGGGTGGGGAATCAACCACGCCATTCCCGACATCGGGAAAGTCGAAGCTGTTGTGCAATTTTAGTTTTCATATCCAACCCCCCAATACGGTGAGGGCTGATTTTGGTATTGAGCCAAGATGCCACTAAAAACTACGAGGTAAGAAACGTATTGACTTAATTTCTTACTTTAATTGCCAAAACCCAGCTTTATCAATGCTTATAAGAGCTTATAGGAGCTATTATCGCGCACTGTTCTTGCGTAGTCGGGGCTTCCAATTGCGATCGCCGCACCATTGGCTTTAGTCCTGGCTTGACTTGACTATCGACCCCTAAATTACTGGCAAGGGGTGGTTAACCAATGTACATCAATTAGGCATTGAGCCGAGATATGTGTTTTTTCCTGCAAGATGACCCCAAAAAGCTTGATTTCTCGTTAGTGAACACGGCTTTTTTGACCCTACTGTATCAAATTATCAAAACCATACAGAATAAGGGTTTTCAAACCATCTTGCAGGTTTTTACACATATCTCTGGGGCTTTTTGTTTTCAAGCGAGGTGCTTATCTGAGAGTCTGGAAAACACCAGATAAGTTTTATATGTTAGTTTTTTCTACGAAAAACTATCTTGAAAAACTTGGCATTCTCTATCTTTATTTGAACGTAACCCTTGAGCATATCCAGTAAGTGAATATGTGTCATAACTCTAATCCAAAGCTTGGATTGCCCTTGCTTGCGCCATTTATGACGCAAGGCTTCTAGCTCTCCCCACCAGTCTTGCGGAAGCACTTTACGTAACCAGGGCATATAACCTTTTGAAATCTCCCATCGCTCCAGCAGCCCCAGCCCCAGTGTCAGCCCCAGCGCCAGCATCAGCCCTAGCACCAGCCCTAGCATCAGCCCAAGCGCCAGCCCCAGCCCTATTGTAATCCCCAGCACCCCCCCCAGTATCAGCCCCCGCCACAGCCACAGCCCCCGCCTCGGCATTGGCCAGTGTTTCTCTTTCAGCCCCAGCCCCAGCCCCAGCCCTATTACCAGCACCAGCACCAACCCTAGCCCTAGTATCAGCACTAGCACCAGCAACCTCTGTCCTTGTGTCAGCAGATGCCCGTACCCCAGCCCCTCTTCTACCCCGAATTTCAGCCCCAGTGCCAGCCCCAGCAAAAACATCAGCTTCCGGTAATTAGTGATGTCAAATATTCGCATCCATTAACCCCCTTGTGGTGCAAGTGGACCTTGTTGGGCACGGAAAGCTAACAGTCTACGGTATTGTTGAACTTCTTTAAGTACATTAGACCCCATACCTGTGACTATGTAGTACTTGCGCCTTGCCCCACCTGTTTGGTCTTGCTCATCACCCCATTTCCAAGAAATTAATCCTTTTTTTTCAAGTCTGTTTAAGGTGGGGTATAAGCTGCCGAATCCAATCGGGATTGGTCTATATTCGTTCAGCCCCTCCAACATTTCAAGACCGTACATTTTCTGAGTCCCCATAAGGGTTAGGATGTCTTCTTCAAGGGCTGAAAGCTTTACACCTTCTTCTTTGCCCATACTAAAACTCAACTCAATACTCTTATAGTATTATATAAAGATATAAGTGTGTATGTTGATAAAAAATATTTTTAGAGCAATGTTTGAGAAGGTGATACAAGGCATCACCGTGCCAGAAAAGGAAAATTGTACGCTAAGAAAATTTTCGAGCTACGACTGAGCAGAGTCGTTGCGCGGTCGGAGCTTGATACTGTTGAGAAACTCTTCTCATATCTTTTAGCCCATCCTAAAGTTGACAAAAGCCCTGAAGGTGCATGGTGGCTTTTGTGGGACTTGCGTGCTTTGGAGTTGATATTACGTAAAGCTGTGCAAAAACAAACTCGCTTTTATCTTGTTGAGTGGTAGCGATCGCAATTTTCTCCAAGAGCCGCCCCAGCTTCCCCAGCTCCCCCTGCCTCGACCGAGCAAGGAAGCAAGGAAGTTAGGCGGTCGCTCCAAGCTATAACCCTTATAAACAAAGCTTTTGGGCAAGTCAATAAATTCCGTTTCTTACTGCATTTTCTTAAAACCGCCCTCATAATCGGGCGTGTCACAATGACCCCAAGAAAAAGCGGGGAATCAACCGCGCCATTCCCGCAGGCGGGAATCCAAAATGTTCTCTTTGAGAACTGTATCGCTATAATCCCGCCCCACAAAAACAAGTAGCAAGTCGGAAGTCGCTTGTCGCAAGTAAGATAAAAAACTTCAGTTGTGGGCTTGTATCCCACAACTTCTGTCGTGGGTACACTTGACTGGGGACTGGAAGTGAAATCGAATCGCGCCCAAGAAGGTGATGTCGCCAGAATCTTGCAGGAAACATCAGCAATGAATGAACGCGTAAGCGCAGTGGGAAAATATTACAAGGTTGGTAGGTGAAGGTTTGATTTTGGGATTGCTAAGGATAGTGTCAAGAGTGGTGTATTAGTCGTGAGCAAACCAGAACAGCCTCCAGAGGAAGATAAACCTTCCACAAAACAAACGATTGTCCAAGATATTCTGCTTGCTTTGTTGTTGATTCCATCTCTATTGTTCGTTTTTAGTATGATAATTACGGATTATTTAGCTGAAAAGCCCCCGGATCGATGGTTTGATGATGCCGCTAAAAATTCAAAGGGTCTAGCTTGCGAAACAAGGAAGCAAAACAAAGACAGCGATCCTGTAGCCGATTGTGAAAAGTGACAAGAGCAGCATCACCCTCATCGCCCCTTGCCCCTCCTCCACCCAGTACCCCATCAATAGCACCCATTGACCCACCTGTAGCAGATGAGGATTTTTAATGAATAAACCTGATAATTTTTTTGAGTCTGATAACCTAGTTGAACAGAAGTTCATGAGCAGTTGGGACTCAATTAGAAAATTTTATGATGGCAGCCGAATGAGGGGATTTTTAGGAGAACAGTTAGCTGAACTGATGGTGAAATTGGTGACTTCTATGCAAGACCAGGGCTATAATCGGTGTCTTCGTGCGGGACAATCACTGCATCGATTAGTCTTGTCACGATCGCGAGAACATGGATATCTTGGCAGATGTCACTTATGTTTTACACCAGAGTTTGATATTTATGCGATTAATGCCAAGATGAAGACTATTCATGGTCTACAAGTTACATATCAAGTTGATGATAATATTTGCGAAGAATTTACCGAGAGTGAGATTGTTTTAACTAGCAAAATACAAAACCTTTTGCAAAGATTGTCAGAGCAACCTATTAACTAGCTACGACATCTCAGGTAGACATTATGGCGCGCGCCCTTACCCCCTTCACCGCCACGCCTGCCACAGTTGCTCTAAGCGTTCCAGATTATTCTCCGCCGAAAGTGATAAAAGCAGGATAATTTGGACAAATCCGACTTCAATTATTGGCTGACGGCATTTTGGTAAACTTGGGTAAATCTGGGTTCATAATGATTGAATTCGCATGTATTTGCGATCGATGTCATCTACCACAAGGACAATAAGCAGACCGTCTGCTCAATGGAGTTGCGACAGGGTTTGATAGTCTGTGTAACCAAGTTCATTACCACCATAGAACCCCCTGACATCAGCTTCGGTCAGCGGGGCATTGAGCCAAAGCCGCTCCACTAAGTCAGGGTTAGAGATAAACAGTCGCCCAAAAACTATGGCATCAGCCCGCTCGCTTGTAATTGCTTCATCACCTCGTTGTCGATCAAAGCCACCCACAGCCAGCAGTGTTCCTTGGTAAACGCTACGTATGAGATCAATGGGGTTGAAGTTCGGTGCAGTTCCTCGGGCGTAACCTCGGTCATACCCGACGTGCAAGTATGCCAAACCCAGTGGACTGAGTGCTTTTGCGACATAGGTGTAAGTTTCGACAGGATTGTCATCGAATGTATCGTTGACTGTGAAGCCGGGGGCGATCTTGACCCCAATCCGCTCCGCTCCCCGGACGCTACACAGAGCATTGACTACTTCGAGCGTGAAGCGAGTTCGATTCTCCAATGTGCCACCATAGGCATCCGTGCGTTGGTTGGAGCCACTGACTTGAAACTGGTTTGGGAGGTATCCAGTTGCAGCATGAAGTTCCACACCATCAAAACCTGCTTCAATAGAGAGTTCTGCTGCTGTGCGGTACTCTTCTACTATTTTGGGTATTTCGTCCAACTCTAAAGCTCGGGGTGTCTCGAAAGGGACTTTGCCATTCCAAACGCGAACTTCTTCGGACACCACTGGGATAGCCGAAGGTGCAATCGGTAGGGCATTGTTAGGTAATAGGGAGGAGTGTGATACCCGTCCTGCGTGCATCAGTTGCACAAATATCCGACCGCCAGCAGCATGAACTGCATCTGTCACTTTTCGCCAGCCTTCAACCTGCTCTTCATTGTGCAGCCCAGGACAGGTTGTGTAGCCCCGCCCCATTGGAGAGGGATGCGTGCCTTCGGTAATAATGAGTCCGGCTGAAGCTCTCTGGGTGTAGTATTCGACCATTAAGGGGGTAGGTACACAGTCAGTAGTAGCCCTCAGTCGGGTCATGGGAGACATGATGATACGGTTGGTCAGGTCAAGCGAACCTAGTCTAAAGGGCGTAAACAGTCCTGATTTTTCTGGCATTGGCATTTTTCCTCTTCTAGAACCAGGGCGCTCTCTTACTGCGTGTCATCACCCACTTCGCCATTTTTGGTGTCATGGCTCCTAATTTTATCAGGGTTGCTGGGCATCTATGGTATACCTGACATATTTACTGACTTAAATATTATTGCTGGAAGCAACAATCAAAGCCATGCTTTACGAAAAAGAGCAATTGTTACTAGATAAGCAGAAAGAATTAATCGAATTCCGACAGTTGGTTACTCAGATTATTGCCAATCAAAAATGCATTGAGAAACAGTACCACGAGGCTCAAAAGGAAGCGAAAGAATGGCAGGATGATGTCGATAAAGCACAGCAAGAAGGGAATATAACGTTAGTTAGTCAAGCACTAAATCGGCCAGAATATTATGCCAAAGCTGTCCTTGATTTGAAAGCTTATCTTGACGAACAAACTGTCCAGGTAGAAACCCAAAAGCGACAGCTAATAAAGTTTGAAAGCGAAATTATTAAACTGGAAATCGAACTGGAAATCGAAGAAGAAATACGCACCATACAAAAGCTCAGAAAAAAATCTAAAAGTTCTCAAGTAGGCCTAGAGGAATTTCGCCAGATACTTGCAGAGGCTATTGCTAGTCAAAAACGCATTGAGTCAAAGTATAACGAAGCTCAAGAAGATGCTCAGAAATGGCAACGGAATGCCCAACTTTCTCTTCAGAAGGGTGATGAAGCATTGGCTCGTCAAGCTTTACACAGAAAAAAGTTTTATGACGAGTCTGTTATTAAATTGAAATCTAATTTAGACGAAATAACTTCTCTGCTAGAGTTGTTAAAACAAGTTTTGATGGAAAACTGGCTCACCAAGAAGCGTGTTTAGGAGTATAGTGAAACTCTAACTTTTGAATAATGCGGCATTATAATCAGGATAATATTTTTCTTATAGCCTGTAGGAGCAATAAATTTGACCTTTGAGCAAGCCATGCTAGTTTTGCAACGAGTATTACAGCAAAAGTATTTAAGTAACGATCAAATCCCAAACAAAACGCCAGAGTTGACGTTTGAGCAAGCAAAGCTCGTTGTAGATACACTATTGCAGACAAAGCATTTAAGCAATATCCAAGAATTAGTATTGAGATTGTCTTGCCAAGGATACACCTATGCAGAGATTGCTAAAAGCTCAGGTTATGACGAAGATTACATCCGAGATGTAGGCTTGCGGTTATGGCAGACTCTCTCAAAAGCACTAGACTCGTCCAAAAATTTGTAAGCAAGTATTTGCAAGGGTTTGAGACCAATCCTTGCAGAAACTCTAAGAACGTCACATCACCAACTCAATGCGATCGCACCCCCAAATCCGAAATTTCAGCCGCGCTGGTCAGTGATTTTTCCTTGACCCGACACTGCCACAAAACGCCTATGAAATTTCTCATTCAACCACACGCTAAAACTACCCCTTGTTTTTAAAAACTTTCTGAGAAATGGGGTGTATTAAAGATGTGATAGGTTGTGCGATCGCCATTGCACAGAAGTGGGGTGGTAGCGATCGCCAGCGCTTAAATTTTGCAGCGGTCAGTCAATAGCCATTGGTCATTTGTCATTGGGCATTCTTGCGATCGCACGAAGGTTTAGCAGTAGTACGCAAGCTAACCGTTAGCATACGCAAGAATGCCAATTATTGCTGGTCGGAGCGTTTCTTATTGCTGGCTCCTACACATAATGGAATAGATATTTCAAGAGAATTCCTAGAGGTGTCAGCATGACTGTTATTACTCCTGATCGTCTCGTCATAGAAGAAAGCCCTTCCCACGCCGCGCACGAGCCAAATCGCACGCTCTGGATCAGCGAAGCAGGAGGGCTTACCCAGTTCGGTGCCTTCATCGAAGTCCTGCAACCAGGCTCTCGTTCATCGATCAAGCATTGGCATAGTGCTGAGGATGAAATGGTCTATGTCCTTGAAGGCGAGATCACGCTGATTGAAGGAGACACAAAGACTGTACTGCGTCCTGGTGACGCTGCAACTTTTCAAGCAGGAGTGTCGGTAGGTCACTTCCTTGAGAATTGTAGCGCCAAGGCAACGCGATGCCTAATAGTCGGCACCCGAGCGGCAGTAGACACAATCACGTATCCTGACCTTGATCGGGTGTGTCACCGAGATCGCTCACTGCCAAACGACATTTGGACTAACAGTGCGGGAGAACCTGCTCCGAGTCCTTACTAGCAATAATTGTAGTAGGATGCTTTTTGTACGCGCAATGTGCGTTCAAGGTACTCGACATCATTTACTGAATTTTATTTCTAAATTAGAAACTGCTCACTCTCAAAAACGCATCCGACTTTATCGTAGTTTGCTGAAAATTATTGTTCACAAGGTTGTCCCCGACCGTTCTGCACGCTGCGAACCACGAGTCACCAAACGCCGCCCCAAAGCCTATCCTAGATTGACCAAACTCCGGCAAGAATTATGTAAACAATTGCAAACTGCCTAATTGATAAGCGTTTCCGCTTTTCAAGCGTGCCATTCCCCTATAACCAAGTCGCGGGAAAAGTGGGGTGAAGTCCAGCCGGAAGATTTGGAGGCGATCGCACCGGGGGAAACTTGGCGGCGGCGATTTTTGGGTATTGGGAGATGGACGCGTTCCGCCAGGTTGCCGCAGTCATCGCGTTAGAACCCGCGCCAAAATGGTTATGCCGTGAGAAGCTAATAAAACATAACCAATTTAACTGTCATGACCGTCATGACCAAGATTCAAAACCTGATTGAACAGCTGCAACAGCTTGAGCAAGAACGAGAAGAGTTAGTCAAAAAACCGATGTCACCACCTGGGGTGTGGATACATCAATATGTGGTGAGAAAGCGTTATCCAGACGGGTTTATCGGAGAATATATTTATGCCAAATGGCAGGCAGACAAGCCGATATTCCAGCGCAATCCAAAAAAGTATGGGCATCGTGGTTCTGGTAATTTTACCTGCCATCAACACATAGGCAGGGTGGACAGTAACACGGGGCTGGGTTCAGTGCCAGAGGTGAAGGAGGCCTACAGGGAATGGAACAACCGCAAGCGACTAGAAGTCATCGACCAAGCGCTGGCGGAAATTGAAATCGCCTTGCAAAAGGTGATGCCGCAAGAAGATGATGAGACATAACCAATAAAAGCGATCGCTCCATAAACCCTCACCCCGTAGTCACGGTGAGAATTGGGGATGGGGATGGGGGTGATAGTCATATTTGGTAGTCACGGTAATTAATTACTATATATAGTCAGCGTGACTACACACGGGCAGAAATCGCATCGCGCCCAAACTGGTTATGCCCTACAAAACTGATAAAACATAACCAATGAACGCAATCGCACGGAAGTGCCAGTGGGGAAATTTTAGCGGTGGCGATTGGCATGGGGAATTGGTACAAGGCCATTGGGAATGGGCATGAGTCCAGTGGGGAAAATTTGGCGGCGGTTGGTGGTCGGTCGTGGGGTGAAGAATTAAGAGCAGGATGTGGAAGCGATCGCACTCATGTCCACAGGTATTTCCTGGTCAGGGTAAAAAGTACTATTTAATACCTGAATTAGATTTAATCCCCAGCAGGAATTGAAAAAAAATTTTTTGACAATATTTTTGGTAGACGATATATATGGTAAGGCTTTCAACAGTACACACGATTTGTTTTTATTATAAATATATTATCGTGTGTACTCTTATAACTACTGATATAATCTAAGCACTTATATATAAAAATACATTGCTATAGAAGATTAATTTATTGGGTGTTGGCCGCTCCCCTGGTGCTTTGGGATTGGATTCCCAAGGTTGGGAATTGAGAATTGGACAGTGCCACTGCTGGGACATCGCTGTCGCTGTGCTACCCCCCGGTAAGCTTGGGGTGAAACTCAAAAGCGCGATCGCGCTGCGCTAAAGTACCAGCGCATTCAATTTGGCGGCGGCGGATTGGGCATAGGGGATGAAGTGGAGGCGATCGCACTCATGTCCACAGGTATTTCCTAGCTAGAGATGACAAGTATTATTTACTACTTGAATTAGATTTAATCCCCAGCAGGAATTGAAAAAAAGTTTTTTGACAATATTTTTGGTAGACCATATACATGGTAGGGCTTCCGCCAGTACACACGATTTGTTTTTATTATAAATATATTATCGTGTGTACTCTTATAACTACTGAGATAATCTAAGCACTTATATATATAAATACATTGATAGAGAAATATTAATGTCTTGGGTGTTCGCCGGGGATTGGGGATTGGGAATCAAACCGATGGCGCGATCGCTCTCGCGTCTCCGAGAAAATTTGCAGTTGAGTCATGCCCCTTGAAGCTTTGAAGTTTCCCACGAAAGCTGTTCTCTGGGAGAGAGTAACTTGTTATGGATATTGATGAACAGGTTAGAGAGGAAACTAGTCTGTCATTACCCCATCGTGAAGTTGGGGAATTGTCGTAGCGCTGGGCGGGGAAACTGTCGCGCTAGCTCTACTGCCCAAATGCATCTCCCTCCGTAAATTAAAAGTGTGATTTAATACTTTACTTCGATTAAATTCCTATCAGAACTTGGAAAGAAAAATTTTTGATAATTTTTTGGGTACACCCTATGCATAGCAACGCTTTTGGCAGTACACACGATTTGTTTTTATTATAAATAAATAATCATCTGTACTTGAATAACTACTGAGATAATGTATCTAGTTATATATAGAAATACATTGCTAGAGAAGATTAATTTATTGGGTGTTCGTCGCTCCCCTGGTGTTTTGCGATTCCCGATGTCGGGAATGAGAATTCCACAGTGCCACTGCCGGGACATCACCCACGCCACTGGGGATATCGCCGTTACTACTGTACTATCGCTCCGTCAGCCAGAGGTGAAACTCCGAGCGTGCGATCGCGCCCCTTGAAGTACCAGCGCATTCAATTTGGCGGCGGGGGATTGGGCATAGGCGATCGCACCAAGGAATTGGTACAAGTCCATCGGGGAAAATTTGGCGGCTTAAGCCTCCACGTTAGCAGTACTACGCACCATAACCGTTAGCATACGCAAGAATGACCCAAATTTGGTTATGCCGTGAAAAATTGATAAGACATAACTGATAGAAGCGATCGCCACTGCCACCCACGATGAATGGAAGCCCCAAGCCAAATCCATCAAATCCGCTTACCTTTTGCCCCGCAAATGCCTTGTTTTAACAAAGTCAAGCATTGAAGCCCCTTCAGGAATTTCTGGTTTCAAGGGGGTCTGGACAAGCCAATTAGCCCAGCCCCCTCTTGGTTCTAAGCTCACTCCTTGGCAGCGCTCCAACGCCTGTTTCTCCAGCCCTGCGATCGCATTGCGGAAGATTTTGTAATCTGTTAGAAGCCTACAAAGTGTTACAAGTATCATAACAAGTTATCTAACAAGTTTGATGCGCTGGTGATAACAGTTTATGAATAATCTAACAGATTAAAATAAACTAACAGGTTATATATTATAGATAACAGTATGCTGGAAACTAACTTGTAACTAGATAAGGTCTTTATAACTATATCTTGTAACCCTTGCTGTGAAAGGGTTCTGCATTAAGTACTATTTAACTGGTTATGCAGATATAACAGGTATTGCAGAGATGCGGAATCAAATATAACCAGTTATATTAGTCTCCTAGGAAAGCGAACAGGATGCCGGGGAGCGGTTATAACCTGTTACGTCTGTTAA